>NZ_VSSS01000038.1 GCF_008123425.1 Bradyrhizobium rifense | reverse complement strand
CATCATGAAGTCATCGGCTCGCCGATAACGTCGTGCCAATGTTCGACGGGGACCTGGCTGGTGACGATGGTGGAGGCGCGACCGTGGCGATCGTCGAGGATCTCCAGAAGGTCGCGCCGTTCGGGCGGATTTAGAACTGACAGGCTCCAATCATCGAGGATCAGGAGTTGAACGCGGCCGATGGTTTTAAGCAGTCGGCCATATCGGCCGTCGCCGCGAGCCAGGGCAAGTGCCTCGAACAGACGCGGGACGCGATGATACTGGACCGAACGATTGTCCCGGCAGGCCTTGTGGCCGAGGGCGCAGGCAATCCAGCTCTTGCCGAGCCCGGTTGCCCCTGTGACGAGCAGGTTCTCGTTTGCGGTCGATCCAGTCGCCGCCGACGAGCCTGGCGAAGACGGCGCGATCGATACCGCGTGGCGTGCGCAAATCGACGTCTTCCACGCATGCGCTCTGGCGCAACGCGGCGAACTTGAGACGGGTCGTGAGACGTTTGGTGTCGCGCTCGGCGGCTTCGCGATCGACCAGCAATCCGACGCGCTCCTCGAACGACAGGGCATCGAGATCCGGTGATCGTCGCTGCTCCTGGAGGGCCTTGGCCATTCCGGTCAAGCCGAGCGCAATCAGCCGTTCATGGGTCGGATGTGTCAGCATTGGGGGGTCTCCCTATCAGTGGAAATAGCCCTGACCGCGGATGTTGCCATGGCGCAGGGGCTGGTGGTCGGACGTCTCGTCGAGAAAAGCGCGATCAAGGCCGCTCTTGAGGATCGAACGGATCGAGGCGACGGAGCGAGCCTTGATCAGGATGCCGCGTCGGCAGGCCGCATCGACACGCGCGTTGTCGTAGCTCCTGGCCAGCGACAGGATACCGAGGCAGGTGCGAAAGCCTTGCTCGGGATGCGGCCGGGCCGCGATGACGGCCTGGAAAAACGCCGCGGCAGAGGGACCGATCTTCTCGCCGGCAGCGATCAATCCTCCCGGCGTCCATTTGCCGTAGCGGCGGTGGGCGCTCGGCATATGATCGGCGATGGTGGTATGGCCACGCCGGTTGGGCGCGCGGGCGTGGCTGGCGATCCTCTGTCCCTTGTGGAAGACCTCGATGGTCTTGTCGGCGATGCGGACATCGACGAGTTCACGGATCAGCCGATAAGGGGTGGAATACCAATGGCCGTCGATCTCGACATGATAGTCGGGCGCGACGCGGCAATGCTTCCAGCGCGCAAAGACGTAGGGCTGGTCCGGCAGTTCTCCCAGCTTGGGACGATCGATCTCGGCGAACAGCTCGGTCCGGCTGGAGCCAAAACCGCTCATCTGGCGGGCGTTGAGTTCGACGACGAGGCCGCGGATGGCCGCATTGAGCTCCGCCAGGGAAAAGAAGCGCTGGTTGCGCAGGCGGGCCAGGATCCAGCGCTGGGCGATCCGGACGGCGACCTCAACCTTGGCCTTGTCCTTTGGCCGCCTCGGCCTCGCCGCCAGGATCGCGGTGCCGTAATAACCGGCCATCTCGGCATAGGTTCGGTTGATCCCGGGATCGTAGCGATCGGGGTTGGTCACGGCGGCCTTGAGATTATCACAGACCACGAACTTCGGCACGCCGCCGAGATACCTGAACAGGTTGGCATGCACGCCGATCCAGTCGGACAGGCTCTCGCTTGGGCAGGCCTCGGCGTAGGTGTAGTTCGAGGCCCCCATCGCCGCGACGAACAGCTTCATGGCGCGCTCTTCGCCGGTGATGGGATCGAAGATGTCGATGGTGTCGCCAGCGAAATCGACGAACACCTTCTCCCCACCGAGGTGGGTCTGACGCATGCTCGGCTGCGCCCGCTGCTTCCAGGCCTCGAAAGTCGTGCAAAACCAGGTATAGCCAAAGCCGTCTGGATTGGCGGCGCGATACTCTTCCCACAACAGCAGGCGTGTCACGCTGCGCCGGCGTAGCTCCTTCTCCACATAAACCCAGTCGGGGGACGGTCGTCGGTCGCTTTGCGAGGCAGCCTTTGGCGCCGGGAACAGCAGCAGCTCCAGGCCCTCGTCATCCATGCCCTCCGGCAGCGGCCAGCTCAGCCCGGCAAGGCGGGCGCGACGCACGTAGCCATGCACGACACCATTGCTCACTCCCAACGTCCGCGCGATGACGCGCTCGGTCAGGCCCTGATGCCTCAAACGTAGAACTTCTCGGATCCGGCGCATCGACAATCTCTGGGTAGGCATCAGGCTTCCTCATTGGTTGAATGAGAAATCCGTAGCCCGGCTAAGTTGTCGGCCGAAGCGTCCGGCACCGCCAAACGGTGCTCACGATCGCCTGAAATCGCTCTCACGATCCTCTGAAATCGTTGCTCACGATGCGGTGAAATCCCTGCTCACGATCCCGCGAAACACGCACCAGGCTCATGGATCTGGCGGAAGATGACCTCCTGCTCCTCGCCGTGGATCGCCCGCCAGGCACGGATACGACGTTCCAGGGTACGATGGATACCGGTGCCGAGATCAGGATGACGTCGGAGCATCTCCTCGAAGACCGCGACCGGGCGTATGCCAGGTGCCGACTTCAGGATCGGGACGATCTCGGTCTCGAACACCTCGCTCAACGGGTCCGGTCGTCGCCGGCCGCGGGGAGCCTTCTTTTGCGACGGAAGTCGGGGATCTCTCTCGATCCGATAAGCGGTCGCCGCACTGAATGATGCCTTGGCCGCCGCCACTGGCGGGTTGTCGGTCTGACGGTTCTTCATGTAGAGCCTCATTTGGTGATCTGTGATGTGTCGGCCGGGCAAGCGAGTGATTCCTCTTGGCGGAAGAACCACTTGCATAACCTGCCGGCCGCGATCACCAGTCGGCGCGGTCCCTAGCGGATCGCGCCGACGCCGGGCTCGTAACTCCGGTCGGGCTACGCCCTCCCTTCGTCACGAGCCCGGCGAAACTCTCTCACCTTGATTGACGCGCTCGTCCATCCTGATCGCCGCGCGACAGACCACCTTCAAAAGTGAGGGTCGCAAGCGTAGTGCGCTGCTTCTTGCCGCCTCGCCTCGGGCTTCGTGTCTTTCCGGTCCAAGCCCTTGAAGACCTCGCCTGCGGCGATGGTGGCGGCCTTGCGACATCTCCTCGTCCGGTCTTTGTTTTCGCTGGCCGCCACGCGCCGCGGCTGTCAAGGGTGGCCGAAGGCCCATCGGGGCGGCTCGGGCGATATCACCACGCGCTTTGGCCGGTGGCCATCGGCCAAAGGCCGCTAAGCTGCTTCAATCGCACAAATGATAGCCGTGCAGATACGAGGGGTACTCAGCGCAAGACCCTCGGCGCGTGGCCCAAATATAATGAGAACGCCGCGCACAGCCCGGCCGAACAAGGAGATGGCACAACGAAAAGCCTTGACGCATCGCCCCGTACAAGTCCTTTGACGCCTTGCAGACGCGCGGTGCCTATTCTGCGATCTGTCTTCAAGCTGCCGGTTGCGGAGCTCCTCCGACACGAAACGCTCCGCCCGCTACCCTGCCTCGTCATTGTCGCCGCGGAATGCTGAACACGACGCGCTGGGATGTTGTATCGATGGCAGCAGTCTGCACCAGCGTGATCATCTTATGAAGCCGCCGATCGGGATCTGCGCGCCAGCCTATGACGCCGCGCGCAGCCGACCGCGCACCGCCGGTCCCTCGCTCGGACAATCTGGTGCGGCACGAGCTCAGAACGGCAGTCTGCCGTGACATCGTCCCCCAGCCCGGTCATGAAAGCCCGCAATCGCTTTTCATGAACGGCCAGATACGTGGCGATCGTGGTGAGTGATCGACCAAATAATGGCGGATCACAGCTACGGCCGGCGACTCTCGTGAGCGGAGCGTGTGGACGAGGCAGTGATCGCTAGCGGAAATCTGCGCCTGTCAGGACAAAGAGCCAATCACGACTGAATGCGTTGGGCGGATCTCTCGGCGCTATCGCCGCGATTTCATTGATGTCAGCTTTGTTCGGATCGAGCGCACCGAACGGCCTCTTCGGGAAGTGCCTCCCGGCAATAATCGGTCAAGACGCGACGCTTGCACTACTCTATGCGACAAAGAGAGGACGGCGAGCGCTCTGGGTCCGTGATCCAGTCATCCTCGCTCGATGTGACGTTATCAGCCGTCGGCAAACCTTCCGCGGGTCGGGGCGCGGTCACTCTCCCCGCTCTGCATCGACAATTCCGACGACAGCGTGGCCGCTCAGACAATGGCAGCGGCTGGGCAGCGATCATCTTGCCGAAACAGGCAATTTCCTTTGGCCTGCGCCACCTGCGGATTCTGTCGGAATACAAGCGCGCTTAATGTCTGAAACCCGCCTTCGACTATGTTCGAAAGCCACATTGCGCAAGGAAAGACGCGAGCGTGCCCCTTCTATCGTGCTGGCCCAAATCCTGCACCGGCTCTCCGGGCCAGGAAGTTTGGCGGCGGCAACAGGATGGGAGTCGTGTTTGGGCATCGATCTGTCAATCGAGAACGCGGTAGCCGCACCGGAGGTCGCGTGTCTGCACCCCGCTGGGAGAACGGAAGACGCTGCCGCTTGCAACCGGCGCGCGCAGCGTCGGTCATGTCATCGAAAACCTGTTTTCAGAAGAGGGCCGGCGCATCCTAACTTGCACGGGGCAACCCTTCGGTGGTGGGCGATGTCCGTGGGATTCGGAGACAAACAACCATGTCCACGTCGATCTAAGCATTCGTCGGACAGTGCCGCACGTCACTGCCGAGGTCGCGGAACGGCCTGCTGGCGCACCGCTACACGCATTGATCCACAATGCCGACATTTCGCCATAGACACGGACCGTACCCGACAGACGTCGTTGACGGCGTCAGTCGAAGCCTGGCTGAGGCTGTTTCGCCTCAATTTGCTCGGCCTGATCCTGCTCCCGCAAGACCTCTTTCCCAATCTCAAGGCGACCTCGGTATCGATCTCGACATGACTTGATCGGCGCGCTGCCGCGCGCACCCGGTTTCCAGCACCGCCAATGCCTCTCGCGTCAAGGCTGACGGTTGCTTTCTCAACTCTGAAGCAAGGCGTCAATAAATGATCGATGAACTGGATTTGCGAACCTTCAAGCCGCATCCGCAACGCAACGCCGTGCTCGGCGAAGTGCACGCGCGCCCTTTCACGCGCCTTGTCTCGCCATTCAGCGTGATCCACTTCGCTGTTCTTGCGCAGGGCGAGGCGGCCGCAATCGATCGCTGCCGTTTTATCGATTTCTGCCTGGAGCGCAATCTGCGGCCGCCTGCGCAATCGGCGAAACACCATCAGATTGTCATCGGGCCCGCTATGCTACGCTGGGAGCAGCATTCGGAATTTACAACATTCACCTGGATCTGGACTAACACAAATGGTCCTGCCGCTCACCAATTCAGGAACATTGATGATACCGTCCGATCGCTGATCCGAGCGTTGCGGCAGACGGGTCAATTGCTGGTCGCCATCAGGTTAGAAGTGGAGCAAGGCGCCGCGCCGACCAAGCGCGCCGAACAGATTTTTGACAAGAATAGCCTGGCCATGGTTGCCACAAAGAGCGGTGCAGGCGTTGTCGCCTCAGACTTCCGCGTGGACGAAAACGGCTTTACGAAAATCCTCGTCTGCGACCTCGGAATGACGTCGCACGATCTTGGAGCGCTGGTGCAACGGCTCTTGGAAATCGAGACCTACCGTCCGTTGGCGCTACTTGGCCTGTCGGCGGCCCTTGAGCTTGCACCCTCTGTTGATCGCATCGACCGCCGTCTTGTTCAAGCGCTCGAAGAAATGCAAAGCGGTGAGGGGCTGCAATTCAACAACCATCTGCTTGCCGAGCTGACGGCGTTGGCCGCCTCCTTCGAAAGAGGTGCGACCGGTGGCCTGTTTCGCTTCGGCGCCAGCAGGGCCTATGACGAGCTGGTCCAATCGCGACTATCCATCATTGAAGGCAATGACATCGCGGGCTATCCGAGCTGGTCGTCGTTTCTGGCGCGCCGCATGGCGCCGGCGATGCGGACCTGCGCGACCGTGGAGGAGCGTCAGACGGCCCTGTCGGTCAAGCTCGCGCGTGCCGCCGATCTGTTGCGAACCCGTGTCGACATCGAAATCGAACAACAGAATCATGACCTGTTGCAGGCTATAAATGAGCGCACGAGGCAGCAACTTCGGCTGCAGTGGACGGTCGAAGGATTGTCGGTCGCGGCGATTGGATATTACGTGGTCAGTCTGTTTAAATATCTTGCCGAGGGCGCGCACGATATCGGATTACAAGTAGATCCCTCGTTCCTAACCGCAGTCTTCGTCCCGATCGCCGTGGGCGTGATCTGGCTGGTGAGTTACAAGATCCGAAAGCGACACTTCAAGCACGACGACGCGCCCTCGGTAGCTCGTAACTAATGCCCCTTGGGGAATCAGCGCGTCCGTCCTACGAAGCTCGCATAGTCGAGGTGCGACGCTGCCGCCAGAGCCTCGGCGGGTTAGCCGGTATATGCGCTTTAATTGATCGGGAGGGGGACGTCTCGCGACGCCACCCTTCCCTCACCACCTGGCATACACGGGTCCGTACCGCGGCGGTTCGACCGAGTGAAGCTGGCCGAGGAACCATATTCGGAGAGACCGCGAGCGTCAAAGAAGTGATTGCGCAGGGCGTGCTGCACCGCTGGTGCCCGGACATTCGCCAAAGCCCCGGCGGCACTCGATGCCGCGAACTTCCCGATGCCGAGGCGGCGAAGCTCGATGCATCCCTTGTGCCGATTCTGCCATTGTCGCCAGAGATACATTCGCTGACTTCAGTGAATCCGGGCTTCCAAGTTTGTGAGCACGCCAGATTCAGGCCCCTGGAATTGTCGCCCTTGGCGCATCTGCCCGCCGGTTGATGCCGGCGTCGCCCGCACGTGGCGGCGGGCGCCTAGCAGGCTGCTGAAATATGTACGCCAAAGATAGACTGCCAATTCCACCTTGGCGAAACGGTTCGATGCGCGGGAGCGACGTGTTCATGGAGCAGCTGTTCACGATGAAGCGGTTGGAGGATTTCGTTCCAAAGCCGCGCCAGTCGCGGTCGCCTTGATGGCGACGCTCGAATGCTACGAGCCTTCGCTCGTCGCTTGGAGCATCCTTTCGCGCACAGCGAATGTTTTGATGACTGTCGACGACGAGGACGCAATCAGCGTGATGAAACGTCTGGCATTTCCGAGGGTTAGCTATCGCTGTAGTTGCAGGCGAAAGTGGTGGTGTTGGCCTCGCAGCCGTACTGCAGGCTGCTTCTGACCCGACCTTGGTGGCAAGATTGGTCTTGGACCCAATTGACGGGTCCTTCTGATCAACACCGAGGGCGCGACATATCCTCTCTTGTACGAACAGCTCGTCATCGCGACGCCAGCGCAAGTGACCGCAAGAATATCAAATGGGCCAAGAACATCGTCGGCCCAATTTCCCGAGCGCGTGCGGCGCGCGGCGCCAAGCTCTCCAGTAACAACGATGCGACAATCGGCGGCGTGACGTATCGGAACGGCCGGCCAGAGTCTTCGACCGGATAACGACGCTGTGGCCCTGTCCGCACTCTTCGAAAAAACCACAAGCCCTCAACGCAACGCCGGTGAACTTACCCAGACAACTAGTCTCCACCAGGCCGTGACCTAACCGCCGGTTCTACACGACCAGTGTTGAATGTCGCTCGCAACCGCGACTAACCTGGAATCTGAACCGGCAGTGCGGAATAACCGTGCACAAAATTAGATTCAACTCGCTCCGGTTCGCCGACCACCTTTACCTCCAGAGATCGTTTCAGCATCTCCTCCCACAGGATTTTCAGCTGCAGCTCTGCGAGATGCCTACCCACGCAACGATGAATCCCAAATCCAAATGAGAGATGCTGTCGTACATTTTCTCGATCAATGATGAAGCTGTTGGGGTTCGCAATGACTTCGTCGTCTCGGTTTCCAGAGATATACCACATCACAACTTTATCGCCTCGCCTGATTTTCTTGTGGCCTATCGTCAAATCGTCCACAGCCGTCCGGCGCATGTGCGCGATAGGGGTCTGGTATCGTATAATCTCGGATACCGCCCCGGGCAGTAGCGAAGCGTCATCTCGGAGTTTTCGCAGTTCGGACGGATTTTGGCTCATGAACAAGACGCCACCGCTGATTGAGTTGCGCGTTGTATCGTTGCCTCCAACAATCAGCAGAATGAGGTTGCCCAGGAACTCGCGCGGCTCCATGTTTCGCGTCGCCGGCGAATGCGCCATCATCGAGATCAGGTCAGCGCGCGGTTCGCAATTGACCCGTTCGCTCCAAAGCCGTGTGAAATAGTCCAGGCACTCCGACAGCACCACCTTTCGCTTTTCCCAGCTGTCGATCTGGTCGCCCATTTGTGGCGTCAAGGCAGCTACGTCCGACCAGTAGGTCAGCAACCGTCGATCCTCAAATGGAAAATCGAACAGCGTGGCCAGCATTTGGGTCGTCAACTCGATCGAGACCCTGTCGACCCAGTTGAAGGTATCATTGCGCGGCAAACCGTCCAAGATCTTCTGAACCCGCGAGCGAATCAAGCCTTCAAGATTTTCCAGATTCTCCGATGCCGCTATCGGACTGATAGTCTCACGCTGCTGAGCATGGACAGGAGGACTCATTTTGATGAAACTGGGGGTCCAATATTCCTCCGGCGGGTCGACAATTGTGACGCTTCGCTCTGATGAGAATATTGTGTGATTTGAGTCCACGGCTATGATGTCGCGGTATTTTGTTATCGACCAATATGGTCCGTATGGGCTGTCTTCGCAATAATGGACAGGATCTTCCCTTCGCAGGCGCTCGAAACAAGGCCAAACGGTATCATCCTTAAAGCGCTTGGGCGCGCTTACATCAAGGCGGCTCAGCGGGATATCAGCACTCTCGCAAGCGTTCTCTGCCGATAGTGCTATCATGGTTGCCTCGCGGACATTGGCCTGCAATTTTGCTTGCTCAGCTGAGTGCGCTCTAGAGTTCGCTGGAAAGCTCGGTCGAAACACAACGAGCTTGGGCGGTGCACTAACAATGTGTGACGCATGTCCATGGCTCGGGTTCGCGAGAGCTCTGAAATCTGAAATCATGTTACGGCGAAGTTGGGTCGACCTTGGCTCGGCCCCTGTCGATTAAGAATAATGGCAAAGCGAGCGAAGCTCTCCTATCAGGCTTGGGAGGTGTAACGAACGTGTGTTTTTGTGGTAGTCAGTTCAGGATGCAAGCACTCGCAGCGCAAGCACTCTCAGCTATGGCACGCAGCCGCTTATCCTCATTCTCTCGGGGAGGCACGCCCTTTGCAGCGAACGTGGCGCCGAGAGCTGGGCGACCCTGGAGTCGATCGTGAACACAGCAAAGCTCCATGAGCTCGACCCGCAGGTCTGCCTGACTGACGTGCTGGAGCGCGTCGCCTCCGAGGGAACCAAGAACCATCAGCTGCACGAGCTGCTCGCGTGGAACTGGAAGGCGGCCCGCCAGCGCGCTGCGCAGCAGGCCGCTGCGTGAGCCCACGTCGCCATAAAGCATCGTCGATGACCGCCGCCGCGATGCCGATTGCGTTGCTCGAACGACGGCTCCGGGCTCGCGTCGATCAGCATCCTGCCGCCACAGGTCTTCCCATGCTCGACGGTCACGTCGCTGCGCTCGTGGCCGGACCGGTGTCATGAGCCCGCTCGACTGGATCTGGCCGCTGCTCCATTGATGCCGATGCTTTCAACCACGGCGGCACCCCGGAGTTTGCCGCGATCTCCGCCGTTGCGCTGCGCCATAACCAGATCAGCCAAATCCTTTCGACCACGCATCGCCTGTTCGAGCCGATGCACCGCCGCAAAGGCAATCGCGACGTCGATTTGCGACCTTGGTGTCAGGAGGTTTATGCCGCGATGCGATTCAGACTATCGGCGTGGGCGCCACTGCTGGACGCCAGCAACGTAAATCACGGCCTGCTCCTGCCTATTCTGCTGCACCGTGCCGACGATCAGGGACAGTTGCTGCTCGGAGCACCACAAAGCGGCCGCGAGACGCGGCGCGCCTACGCCGATATTCCGCCGCCCGTCGAGGCCATCCGCCAGTACTAGTGGTTCTGCACAGTGAGTTTGACCGGTTGCGACCGGCGGTCAGATTAGCTCGGGCAGGAGTTTCGGATCAACGAGAACCTCGATGCTGCGAGGAATCCTTGGCTGCCTTGTGATGAGGCCGGCTCCTTCCAGCGTCAGCAGCATCTGGTGAACTGAGGGTGGGCTGACGCGGAAATATTCCTGCATGTCGGTTTCGGCCCGGGGGTCTGCGGTGCAGCCGCGTATAGCGGTTGATAAGGCGAGGTACTGCCCCTGCTTGGGCGTGAAGGGTTCTGCCGAAGGACTCACGCCGGCCATCCGATTCAGTTGTTTGTGCGTGCCTCGAACACGGAGGCACGCCATGAATGTACGCTATCGGGTCGACCTCGGCCAAATCGAGCGCACGGAACTCAGGGCACTGCTCAACGGCGGCAAGCATGTCTCGCGCATGCTCAAGCGAGCGCAGAGTTTGCTAGCCGCCGATGCCGGCGCCAGCGACGAGGAGATCGCAAGGAGCGTCGGGGTGGGCGGCTCGACCGTGTACCGGACCAACGACGCTTCGTGGAAGGTAATCTGGAGCGCGCGCTGAGCGAAGAGCCGCATCCCGGAGCGGAGCGCAATCTTACGAGCAAGGAAGAAGCCTTGCTGGTGGCGACAGCCTGTACCAGCCCACCCCAGGGCCGCGCCCGCTGGACGCTTGAGCTGCTGGCAGGCGCGATGGTCAAGCTCACCGAGCACAGGAGCCTGACGCACGAGACGTTCGGCGGCGCCTGGCCGAAAATGACCTCAAGCCCTGGCGCAAGGACATGTGGTGCATTCCGAAGGTCGATGGCGAATACATCGCCCGCATGGAAGACGTGCTCGAGCTCTATGCCGAAGCGCCCGATGCCAAGCGGCCATTCGTGTGCTTCGACGAAAGCCCGGTGCAACTCATCGGCGAGGCGCGTCAGTCAGGTGTGCATCTCGCGAGTGATCGACCTGATCTGCGAGCGGCACATTGAGCAGGCGCGCAGCTGCACGCATCTACTAGGCCTCACCTCCTTAGGCGATTCACGCGATCGCGAGCGGCAACCAAGTCATGAGGCTCATCTAGGGTCAGTGGTTGTATTGCTAGCGCCGCGAAGCCGTTGGCTTGTTCGCGCGGAGACTGAAGGCGTTGCCGAGGGAACTAAGAAGGTTCGACATATTCGTCGGACAGAATCTTCAGTCAGCCTGGCCAACGCGTTCTCGAGGATGTGGGCGAATGTTAACCAGACAGACCGCGTCCACGGTGCCCATCTACGGGGCATGCAAGCCAATGTGCCGCGGGTTCGAATTCAATATTCTCCGCCCCGCTCTGGCGAGATTGAGTTGGTTTCCCTATGTTCAAGCAATGCTCGCACCAGTTTTCGTGCTTGCGATTCCGATCTCGAGATCGGTCCGCGGTCATCTGGACCGCGCCGACAGGCAGCTTTGCTGGTTCGGTACGGAAAGATAGTGCCGTATCCGATGCTGACCGCTGTTGTCCACGACCGGACCCTTGGAATTTGTCGGTCAGCGGGCACCATCCGTATTCTCACGCGCCTCCTACTGGTGCAGCGCGGCTCGCTGATGCACATCGCAAGACGATCTTCTGGCGGCACGAAGGTCGCGATGCGTGCCCGAAATCCGACGCCGACGCGGCTTGTCGGGTTACATACATGGGACCTTACTGGGCGTGTGGATGTTTTCAAAGCGTTGTCATGTGCTTAGTGCGCACGGACAGCCTGGCACGGTGATTGCTAAAGGTGAACGGACAAGGTCGCGCAACGAGTAACTTTGAAGAGAATTACATGCAGCAGCTATGCTTGGCGTCCCCCGCTCCTTCGCTCAAAGTCGAGAACTGGCTGCGTGGCGCGCCCCTCACGAACTTCCAGCCAGGGAAAGTGTACATCGTCGAATTTTGGTCAACTTCGTGCGGCCCATGTGTGCGGGCGATCCCTCATCTGATAGAGCTGCAATCAGAATACAAAGACGAAGGGCTTGAGGTCGTCGGAATCGCAGCTAGTGAAGAAGCACCAACGCCGGATCAGGCTCGCACCAAGTTGGACGCCTGGTTGACTGAAAAATTCTCAAATCTGAACTATCGAATCGGGTTCGACAGTACGGGCGAAATGAACAAGCTTTGGATGGATGCCAGCTCTTCTCTCGGGGTTCCGACATTGTTCATCGTCGACCGCGACGGCCACATTGCCTTTATCGGTCATCCGATCGACATCGACGCCGTCTTGCCGAAAATTTTCAACGACACTTGGCGCGGCAGCGATGAGGCTAAAGCCACTGATGCGGAACGGATCGCGGCAGACCAACGCCTAGCGCGCGCACTCCCGATCCTCGAGACGATTCAACCGGCAATGGAAGCAAAGGATTGGCCGGCAGCGCTCTCAGCGGTCGAGAAGGGCATTGCCGCCATGCCGGACACTTTCATCTTCCGGCAGATTCATGCGGATCTGTTGCTTCACAAAATGCGCGACACGGCGACCGGTTTTCAGGTTTTACACCAAATGGTTCGAGACGCGATAAAGAAACAGTCAGAGGCTGAGCGTGGGCTGATTTTCGTCATGGAACAACTGTTTGATCGGGAGAACGATAAGGCCCACCTTCCGCGTGCGGAACGCTTTGCGATCGGCAAGGATGTGTCGGAACATATCCTCAATCCTGGGCAAGCCAGCGGTGGCGTCAACTTCTATTCTCATGGGGCGCTCGCTCAGTATTCCTACGAGAAGGGTGACAAGCAACGCGCGATCGAGCTGATAGAGCGGGAAATGACACGACTAGCCGATCCGAAAGTGCCGGACGCTATGAAGAAGTATTATATGCCGCAGTTGCTCCAAACCTTGGCCACCTACAGGGGCGAGTAGGTTTGTTGCAGCGGGTCTTGTTCGATTTCGCAGGAAGAGTCGGCTGGAGCTCCCAAAGTGCAGCCGCAGGAGCAGACATGAAGGGGGATGTTAAGAAGATGCACGATCGGGGCTATGTAAGCGCCTTCGAAGCGCTCGCGACCAGCAGAATCATTCAGGGCGATTGCGACACGCGGGTCACAAGGAAGACCTAGCCCACAACTAGCGATGCGACGCCCTGCGGCCCGTCTTTGCTGGGTGTCTGGTTACTGCTTGGTCGTCCGTGAGCAAGCTTCTAAGCGACTGAGCGGGAGTCGTTTTTTCGGATGCGGAGGCATTGAGATTGCAGGGATTGGGAGGCTGAGGCCACCAAACCCTGCAATTTTGTTGGTAGATTGAACAAAGCCCCTAGCGCGGCAATTGAGGAAGGATCGCACTAATGCCGCGGCACAGAGGTTTTGACTCTTTGGAAGTGGCGGGATAGGCGCTACCCATTTGGCGCGGGTTGTCTGTTGTGAACATCCATTTGATGCTTGAGCGGGCGGCATTTCGCCCTCGCTCCCAGGCTGTGATTTCGCGGCGCAGTCGTTTGGGATTGTCGATCCTGCGATCCAGGCACTGACCGCGCAGGACGCCGATCTCGATCTCGACCATGTTGAGCCAGCTTGCGTGCTTGGGTGTAGTGGAACTCGAGCCGTAGTCTGATACAGGGCGCCGGCCTAGTGGGTCGATAAATTATCCTGCAGTTGGCGACTCTGGATGACGACGGCTTTGCCACTTGCCACGTGAAGTCCAATAAACAGCGCGGCCACACAATCGGCACTGGGAGCGCCCAAGCT
Organism: Bradyrhizobium rifense; assembly: GCF_008123425.1. Classification (GTDB taxonomy): domain Bacteria; phylum Pseudomonadota; class Alphaproteobacteria; order Rhizobiales; family Xanthobacteraceae; genus Bradyrhizobium; species Bradyrhizobium rifense. The sequence goes on along the minus strand of NZ_VSSS01000038.1, from coordinate 209,560 downwards.
GCGAAGGGTCACAAGGAAACGTAATTCACCGCGGCAAGCTCACGCCTGCGTTCAGTAAGTCCTTATTGAACGCCCTTTCTAGCGGCCAACCAGCCTATCCGCTTGCCGAGGCGGAGCACGGCCCGACGCATGTCATTCGACGTGGGACGTAGTTGCGGGGTACCTCGGGTTTACCAGCCCAGCAAGAGAGGTCGCCGGTAGCTCTGCCGAGATTCAGGAAGTGGTCTCGCGATTTACGTGGAAGACTGATCGCCCCAATGCACGGGTCTTTTTGATCAACACCGAGGGCGCGACATATACTCGTGTACGAACAGCTCGTCAGTGCGACGCCAGCGCAAGTGAGCGCGAAGAATACTAAATCGGCCAAGAACAAGTCAACGGATGGGGCGAGCTCGTGAGCCTTTCGTAAGCCGTCCGATCCGTACGCCCTGGGAGACTGGCCAGGTACAGATGTTTCATCGCCGCGCAGAGGCTGGCCCTGCGCGGCGCAGCGTTCATGTCCCTTCGAGCTGGGCGCGCGGATCAGCTCACTCAGAATAAGGGGTTTGAGATGCGCCGGTGCTCTCCGATTTGGCGGACGGACTCAAATCCGGCATCACCAAATCCATCGCGAGCCAACAGGGTGCCGGCACATCGACGCTCACGCAAATGTCGAAGACGAATCCGGGATACAGCGGCTTGGCGCGCGTTGCCGCCGAGGAGCTAACCGCGATCTCCCCGCTGCACTACGTTTCGCACGATGACTAGCTAAGCCGCGTAATGGCAACTTGAGGCGTGGGCCGATTTCTGCAAAGCCGGCCTTCAAGTACAATGCTGAGCAGGGACTACGGCTCCATATGGGCTGCCTCGGCGCCCCCACCTCAAGCTGGCCCCAGCCCTTTAGCGTACCCAGGTCCACCGCAGCCTCAATGAGACGCATCGCGACCCCAATCGAGCGCTGCTCCGGCACCACGTAGAGTTCGGTGATAATGCCGTAGGTTCCGCCCGCAAAAAGGGCGGCGCTTTCCGACAACATAATGAGGCCGACCGGGCGTCCCTCCATGAATGCCAGAAACCCATAGATGCGCTCTTTCATGGCCAGTAGGTCGACAACAAGCTGGGTATCTAGTCCGCCCTGCTTTTGTCCGCCCTCAAGTTCGGCAAGCAGAGCAGCAACCATGTGGGTCACCGTTGTGGCGTCATCGACAGAGACTTCACGCGTGGTCACCATGTCATAACCTCTTCCAAGTTGAACCAACATACGACCTCGTCCGGCGGCGCATCGGCGCAGGGGCTGCCGTAGCACCCGATTCGAACAGATATGCCGCACGGTTGACGGTCAGATGACGTCTCAGGTCACACTGAGGTGATAGCGTCTTCGTGTCGCTCCCAGCCACAAATATCTCAGAAAATCGAAAGATAACTTGTCGAACATTGTAATAGTCGCACGGAGCGCTCTCGAACTTTGGACCTGCGTATCGCCCCATATCGTGTTCAAACTCGTACATTGCAGCAGTGCGGCTGACCGCTTGCGAACACGGATTTGGACCTACTTTCCCCATTTTACAGCAGCTCGAGCGGCAGGCCGACCAGCGATGTTTCCGGTCCAATTCCGAGCAATGACGTTCAGCGGCCCCATTGCGATGGCTGCGCGCGAGCGTCATGAGCGTCGCTGACCAGCAGCATTGCCCGAAATCAATGCTCTCAGAAACCTGTCCAACGCGCGAGTCCAAGACAAACTGTTTTTCTTATGTTCAGACAATCAGTTTTCTCTAATTTCTCGTCTGACGCGCCATTTGTTGCCGCGACGTAGAACATCTCGGACATCCGATGACGGGTGCAATTTGGTCGTTCAGCTCGCGATTGAGGCCAGCTTCTCTCGTGTTCTTCGAATCGAATATGCCCCCTGACAAAGCCGGGTTCTCGGCGAGCCATCGCATTTCGGTTCAATGCTTTCCGAGAGTATCGTCAGGCCGTATCGTGCGAGATCGTCTCTATCATTCCCTTCGAATCTGCTGTTGGAAGACTGTTCTAATGCTTGCGGACACGGGTTACAGCGTAAGACGGTCTCGGCATTTCAGCAGAAGAAAGCTTAGGTTACCGATGACGCGGCGGGCTACTGCCATTCCAGAACAAGTACTGCTGCACGATGGAGGTGCCGGGCTATGCGCGCCTAGCACTCCTGCCAGCGCGCAAACGGCAAAGAATGAGGCAGACGTCCGAAAATAACCTACTACGTCGGTTTGCGGTTCGTAGCCTTCCACTGACAGAGCGGGCCCGAAACGGCTGAGGCGCGATTCGCCTCCATCACTGCGCCGGCTAGGATGAACGAAGGCTTAGTTCATTCGGGATTACTCCATTCTGCGGCCGCCGTGACATTTCCGTATCAATGCGTATCGGCATTCCTCTGCAGCTGCGCAGTCGGAACGATGTGAACGAAGTGATGGCCTTTGTCGTGCGGCTACCGTAGGAAGGCGGGCATCATCGCGGCGGTATGCCTTTGCGTCGTGAAACAGAATGATGCCCCTCCCCTCAGCGTTGAATCGGCTGATGATGAGCTTCAACTCCCGGCCCGGGGTCATTGCCTCCCAGTCGCTGGCCCACAGGTCCGCTCCAAACACGACAATGCCCCGATCCAGGAAGCAGATCGAGCGTCTTAGGCGTCGAGTCGAAATTGCGGAAGCGGAGGAACGGCGTCGATGGCGCAATTGTCGATATGCCATGGAGCGCCATTTCGTCAGCCGCAATCCTGCGGTCGATGTCCTCTTTAGCCTTCTCGAAGCTGATCTTCGACGCCATCGAATGCGACCATCCGTTGTGCGCGAGGGTGTGGCCTTGCGCGGCCAGCCGCCGCGCGAGTTCGGGAATTGGGCCGACGACTTGCCGACCAGGAAGAATGTGGCCCGGACGCACTCCTGCGCGCGGCGCTGTCAGACTTTTTCCGTGTGCGGCGGCCGGGGCCCATCGTCGAAGGTCAGTACAATTTCGCGCTCCGCCAAGGGGGCGGTCTGAGGAAAAACTCTTTGGTCCGACCCGCGAACGTCTCCCCCTCCGCGGCCAACTCAACCGGACGTGGCCGGATTTGCGCCGCTTGATGCCTGAATCATCTTCACCAGGCCGAGATGAGCTTGCATCTCACTTCAGCAAGGAGGTCGCCTCCCGCCTCTGCGGCGCGTTAGCTCCTACCATCTAATTGTGCGTGGCGTCGTGCTCGATTTAACGGCTCTTCGCAAACATTAACTCGTGCGAACCTGCGATAGGACCGGTCATTATGTGAATTTGCCGCACACTGCTAGGCAACCTTCGTGGAAGGGTGCTTCGTCGTCTTGACGCGCGTTACACTGCATCGACCATCGACGCTGACGGGCGCGTCACCATCGATTGTGGCACGATGGACGACACGATGCTGGTCACCGTAATCGTTGACCGCATAATGCTGCGTTGCGCGGTTATCCCAAATCGCGACATCGCCTTCTTTCCAGCTCCAGCGTACGGTATTCTCGGGCGCCGTGATATGGGACTGGAATAGATCAAACAGCTTCTGGCCGTCGCGTTTTGGGATATCGATAAACCTTTGCACCAGATCGCCGAGTACCAGCGCGCGCTCGCCGGTCTCGGGATGTACACGGACCACCGGATGCTCGGTCTCATAGATCGTTTTGGTAAAGACCTCATCAAAATGTTTCTGGTCGATTTCGCGAACACGGCAGGTACCGGCGTAGTCGAAGGCGTTGCTGTGAACGGTCCAGAGTTCGTCGGCAAGCCGTTGGAGCGGCCTCGGCAGATCCAGATAGGCGGCCACAGCGTTCGACCAAACCGTATCGCCACCGGACGCTGGAATCACAACGGCTCGCAGAACCGCAAGTTTGGGATAGGCCGCGAGAAACGTTCCATCGGCGTGCCATACATCGGCCCGACTACCTCCGCCCGCGGAATCAAGCTCGATGATCGAGGTCGTTCCATTGATGGTACCGAGCGTCGGATGCGGCACCAGCCTTCCCAAACAAGCGGCAAAGCGCTCCTGCTCCGCGTCATCAAGATGCCCCTGATCGCGGAAAAAGATCACCTTGTGTTCGAGCAGCAAGCTGTTGATCGCAGCGACGGTTTGGCTCGGTAAATCTCCCGAGAGCTTGACATTTCCGATTTCAACACCGATGCGCGCTGCGCGCTTGACGACGTCGGTCGGTGGAATGACACTATCAGTCGAAGCCGTTTCTCTCATTGCGAACTTCTCCAAGCGTTGCGGATTCTTCAAACGGACGAGGGCGCATGTCACTCGGTTTCGAAGGCGACCCACATCGCGCTACGGTACTCTCGAGCAAGCACCATGCCAGTCGGAAAACGAAGCTGTGAAGGTCCGTCAGCTAGCTGATCGGATGATAATTCGAAATGCTGCCCCGTCCTCTTTCCAACCCGACCCCGTGAAAAACCGGACGTAAGCATTTGAGGCGAGCCCTGGGTCGGCGGGGAAAAGCATAGGGCGCATAATCGACAGGAATTGTACCGCTCGGCACTCGAAGAGAAGGCCGTACGGTCCTCGTGCAACGTCGGGCAGCCAGCCGTGCGTGCCGTTGTCGTCCAGTATGCGCCTTCCACTCAACTGTTTGCGGCAATCGGCCAAGTCTCGAGCCGCGTCTGCGAACGAGCCATCACCGGCTCCCAAGGTGTCCGGGGCCTGCCCCGGCCGTGATCACAGCCGGAACATCATCCGCTCGAAATGGAAGAGGAATAGATGGTTTTGGAAGAGCTCCAAACGACCGAATTACGGTTTCATCTAGGCGAAAGCCATTGATCCGCGGCACTGGGGTCGCGATGTTCTCGATGCAGCGACGTCCGAGCGCGGTAAGGCAGATGTCCTGCGCGGTCCCGCTGGATTTGTCAAAGAAGCCAAAGATATGTCCACTACCAGCCTTTACGGGTGTTTCAATGTTGTCAAAGTAATTACCCTCGATCAGTGCCTGCACAGATGATCCAGCATCCACCGCATGGAAGAATCCGCCGCTCTGTTGCGCATTCGTGTTGTGGAAGTAGTTGTTAACGAGATGAACAATGGCCTGGGCCCCGTCGATGTGCGGCGCCCGCCCCGAGATCTCATGGAAATAGTTATTTGCGATGGTGATCGTCTGCGGGACACCAAGAAACAGGAGATTCCAATAGTGCTCCCCGTTGCAATAGGAGGAATAGGTATCGCTACCATCGAAGTCGTTCCAGGAAATCGCGATATTCGTCGTAGGGCCAAAGCCGCCGGCAATCATCTGTCGCCCGATATTATGAAATCGGTTGTGATCGATCCAAACCAGGTCGGCTCGTGCAATTGCAATAGCATCGCCCGCAAATATCACGCCTTGATTGACATCACTGATGGTCAGGTTGCGAATGACGACGTTGCTGACCCCATTCAGGCGCAGTCCCTTCCCTTTGATTGTAGCGCTCGGGCCAACGCCGATCACTGTTTTGTTTGAGCCAATTTCCAGCGGGCGCTTGCCGGCCCTGTCGAAGCCGACCAACGTCTTCTCCTTGCCATCGCAATGCGCGTCGTTGCCATCCATAAGGAGAAGGGACTCACGCTTGTAAGGCGCCGAACAAGTGCGGCCGTATTGGCATCCCTGCCCCTCGCCTCGCCCTTCCGTACCGGTAAAGTCTATGGTTCCGATTACCTGGATCTCGCGCGGACTATTGTCATTGCACTGCCCGAAGCTGTACGAACGACATAACTCATGATTCAGAGCTTCGGTTGATCTGACCTGAACTATCTCGCCTCCAAGGCCGCCCGTCGCTGCAGAGCCAAAGCCCTTGAGGGCTTCCGATCGCGCATTGTCCGATCCGAGCACGGAAGAGATGCCGAGGGCGACAGCAAATCCGCCGAGCACGCGCAACGAACGCTTGATGTGCTCCATCGTGTCTTTCATAGACATATGCTCTCTCTGCTACCCGGAAATCCATGCGAGAAACTGAACTATCGAACTGAAATGCTGAAGTGGAGTGGGCCATCAGCATGGGGCGTTAACGCCATCACATCGGCCTCAATAAGGCAGCAACGGAATATTGGAACCGTGCTAAACAACAGCCGAAGTGTGCAGCCGCAGGCTCCGTACCAGCTGCGACGGATCTGGGTAGCCATTGAACCACTCACGGCCGATGAAAGCAGCGGTCGATGCTTCGAGAGCTTGGTCAGAATGAAAGCAAGATGCTATCCCACGGCTGGCCGTAACGGGCACGGCTCGAAGACGACGGCTGGAACAGCTTGCAAGCGCTCTCGTCGATCCCCCTTTGACACATCATCAGTTAGCTGCCCTCAGCGCGAGCGCGCGCGGAGGAATGAAACGACCCAGATTGGCTCTTTCTGTGATCCAGCATGAGGCGCACCCCAGTTCAAATCAGGGGTCGTCCGGCTGTCGGCCGGGCTGCCGGGGAGCTTCGCCCATGTACACGCCGCCTGCCTTCCGAGCTCGACATCGCCGACCTTCATCGGAAAGGGCGCGAGGCGCGGTTCGCCACGGGGTCACCGCCACTCACGAAGGGCGTGTTGGAGCGATGCTGCCCGTAGTACTCGACGAGCAAAGGCTCCATGGGCACCATTTGTGCGCGCCTGGCGCGTTCGAATCTGCAGTGGAAGCTGACGCCGACTGGCGAGGCCATGGCGACTTTCGCTGGGTTCTTCGATGGCACGCGGAAGATGAGCCAGAATTGCAATACGGCGGATCGCGCCGGCGTCATCGAGGACTTATCCAACAGCGACCCTGACGAAGGCGTCGTGCGGCTCACCTCATTCCGAAGGATGACGAACCCGAACGGCTTGTTGTAAACGAACCCGGCGCCACGTGGATTTTCTCGACTTCCTCGACTGCCCTCCGTCTGCACAACGACGTGCTGCGCCGGGGGGTTTCTGCTTGCGTCAAGTGCCTTACGCAGCACAGAAGAGTGCATGATGCCATCGAACGCGCGCCGTCTATCGCGAGCGGCAGCCGTGGCGCCCAGGCTACGAGGCCAACTCCGGAGAAGAAAAACGATGTACCAGTGGCAGCCCATGGGATGGTTTCGCATGCGCATCTCGAACACTGCGTCTGCAGGATTCGTTCTGATTGCGCTTGATGGCTTGCAATTCTCTAGAGGTTTGCAAAGAGCCAGCGAAGCGTCTGGAATCTGACATTGTGGTCGGATTGCAGAGTTTCTGACAGTTCGCGATAATCTGCGGTCGCGCCAACACTCCCGACGGGCAGCATGAAACGCAATGTCTCTGTTATCAACGTCGCGCAGCTTACTTCTGTCAAGATGATCGGAGCTCCCGGAGCCCCCTGCTCGACGACGCACTCGACCTAAGACGCTCCAGTGACTTGTTCCGCCCGATCCACGCCCTCCGGCGCAACGGGCATGCTGAACTGAAAGACGGCTCCGCGAGGATCATTGGCGCCGGCCCACATTCGGCCCCCGTGCGCCTCAATAATAGAATGGCAAATGGCCAGACCCATGCCCATGCTTTCGGATTTCGTGGTGTAAAACGCCTCGAACACGCGGTCCACGCTACTTGGATCGAGTCCTGGACCCGTATCCCGAAAAGAGACCAATACATTATTCGAGCCATCAGTCCGCGTAGCGATCAGTAACTCGCGCTCGCCTTCGTTGATCTCGCTCATTGCCTCGATGGCGTTCGTGATCAGATTGAGAATCACCTGCCGTACCTGAACGCGATCTGCTCGAACGAGCGGCAACGCCTCAGGCCGTCGGGTTCGCACCCACACATCATGTTTTGCGAGTTCCGCGCCAACTAAGGACAGCACCTCTAAGATCACTTCGTCAATTGCAAGAAGCTCCGTTTGTATCGGAGCCTTGTTCATAAGAGCGCGGATCCGGCGGATCACGTCTCCAGCGCGCATGCTGTCACGGACAATTAAACCGAAGGTCTGCCGAATTTCTTCCAGATTTGGCGGTTGAGCAGCGAGCCAATTTAGCCCTGCCCCCGCATTGCTGCTGATCGCCGCAATCGGCTGGTTGACCTCATGGGCGATCGAGGCGGCCAGCTGTCCCATTGTCGTGGTCCGATTGGCGTGTGCGAGGCCCATCAGAGTTTCGCGATAACGTCGTTCGCTTTCACGGGCCTCCGCTTCCACTCTCTTTCGCTCTGTCAGATCGAGGACGAAGCCAACACCGTGGTCCTGTCGCTCATCGAATACGGCGAGGCCAATTAGCACCGGCACGCGGCTGCCATCCTTCCGAATATACTCTTTCTCGAACTGCTGAACAGCTCCGGTCCGTTTTGCTTCTGTCCGAGCATCCATTGTGCGCTCGTGCCATTCTGGAGGCGTCAGGTCGAGACCGTTCACTCGCCCTGCGAGAAGATCCCCTTGGTCGTATCCAACCATCGCGAGGAAGGCTTGATTTGCCTCGATGATCTCGCCCCCTTTGCCGATGATAAAGATTCCGATGACGTTAGCGTCGAGTAAGCGCCGGATTTTCGCCTCCCGTTGCTGCACTTCGCTGTACAACCGGCTGTTTTCCAGCGCTGTTGCAGCTTGGGAGGCAAGCATTTTCAGCACCGAGTTGCGGGCAGCCGAGAATATGCGCGGGGCGAGATTATTCTCCAGATAAAGTACGCCGATCAGCTTGCCTTGCGTGATCAGTGGCAGGCAAAGAATAGAACGCGATTTGCGCTCGCGGATATACGGGTCTTCCGCAAATGAAGGCTGGGCGGCAGCATCTTCGAGAATGACGTTTTCGCGGACACGTAGGACGAAATGCAGCACGGACTCGGGAAGAGCCATCGGAGTCACAGGCTGTTCATCTACCTTTACAAGCAGCGCATCCGCTACCGTTGTGGCTTCCGCCTCGATCCGTGGCTCGCCTTCATCCAGCAGAATCAACAAACCTCGCTCGGCGCCAGCCTGCTCAATGGCAGTCCGCATAAGCGTGTCGATTAGTTTTTGAAGCACAATCTCGCCGGAAATCGCCTGCGACACTTTTGTCACCGTCGCCAGATCAAGATGCTCAACCGGAGCTCCGATCCTCATGCCATTCACGGCAAGAGTGGTCTCCTCATGGTTGAGATGGGGATGTAGCTCGTCGAGTTGACGCACCTTACCATCTGCTCCCCAACGAAGGTAGCCATGCCGGGCGTCCTGCAGGTAAACCCGGGAGATCCTGTCAAAACCGCGCGTTGCATAAAAGCGCGCTGCAAGTTCACCAGCGACCCCCGCGTGATGGGCGAAACCGTTACGCCCTGCGGTCTGGATTGAGCGTTCGTACAGTCGCATTGCGTCTGCATCCCGGCATTCCAGCCTCGCAATTTCAGCCCCGACCAAGGAAGCCCGGTTGTCAAAGTTTTCGGGGCAATTTGTGGCCCATATCTGCAGCTGTCTGTGATGGGCATCAATCATTTTTCGATGTTGCTGTTGTTCGCTTTCACACAGCCCGTCGCAGTAACACGAGTGAGACAGCGCGCCATAGAAGTGAAACTCCGCGATCAAGAACTCTGTCGGGATGGTCCACAATCCGGGCTCTGCCTTCGAGCGAGCACCAATAGCTGCAGGATAATCGCCGGCCAGAAACCGCGCCTGAAGTTTGCGGATCCAGTAGACGGTTTCGCTCGGTGATAGCTCCGGACTGCGTTCAAATGATCGCTCGATGTCCAGCTCGTCAAACTGCTGATCATCGAAGGTACCGAATGAGCGCGTGAGGCCGCGCATGGTTCTAATAATTGCGAGCTGTGCAGTCATGGCATCAGCAGCAAACTTGACCTTTCTGTTCCGTATCGGAGCAAGGCTTTTCTCTATCTCGTTCTGCACCTCTTTCAGGGGATCTCCCGCCATCATCATATTTGAGGTTAGATGAAGCAAGCTGTACGCCTCATAGATGACATCGCCGATGCTGACCGCAGCTTCGAGCGCTCGCCGGATCAAAACTCGTCCGTCCCTTAGGGGCTTCGTCCACGGGATCACGTTGCCTCCGACGGCCAAATAGACCGGAGCCCGAAAGCGAGAGAACTCAACGCGATCAACCAGATCGCACGCAAGACGACCAAACTTATCTGCCGCTTGGTAGTCACCGAAGCGGCCGGCCGAGATTCGGCCCAGCCATGCGTAGTGAGTGCAAGAAGCATCAGTGTTGCCGTATTCGAGGCTGATGCTGACGGCTCTGCAGATGACCAGAGCGGATAAATTCACGTCCGTGAATCCAGCGGCCGGAAGAATCCGCGTCAAGACGGCCAGCGTGGCAAGCGAGGTCTGGTCTGTCATTCCAGGCAAACCAGCAAGATCCTCGATCGCGTCCGGCAGCTGTGACCACATCCGCTGATATTCGACTAGTGTCTCCTCGTCCTTCGGATGCGGCGACCACTCGATCCCGACGTCGTGAAGATATTCGAGACCTATGGCCACTGCCCGGCCGTGCTGACCGAGCGCCAAGTAAAGATCGACCCGCAAACATGCGACCGTTGATCGTTGGGGCGCATTCAAAGCGTGCTTCCACAGCGCGGAGAGGAGGCTCTCTGCAATGTCCAGCCGGCCTACCAAGAATTCACATTCGGCCCGACTGGTTTCCAGTGCGAATGCAAGTTCCTGGCGCCTTTGCCACGAATCCCGCGCGAGCAGCGTAGCACCGACAGTGAAATATGTCAGTGCCGAGGCGTAGGCCGCCGACGCCCTGGCACGCTGCCCTGCGATTAAATTTAACTCCGCGAGCTGCTCTCGCTCCTGACCGGAAGCAATTAGCGCGACACCTCGATTGAGTTGACTGACAACATCGAAGATAGCCTCTTCACGTTTGTGCGCAGGGACATGTGCCGCAAGCATCCGACCGATCCGCAAATGGGCAGGAGCGCGCGAGGATTCCGGCACCAGCAAGTAAGCCGCCTCTTGAACGCGATCGTGTACAAAGCGGTACACTGTTCCCTGGCGCGAGACCAGTTCCTGCCGGATCGCCGGCCATAGCCTCGCATGCACCTGTCCCTGTGACGTTTCGAGCACGATCGCAAGCTCTGCCGTCTCGGCCATGTTGCCGAAACAGGCCAGCTGTTGCAGCGCGTCCTGCGTCTCTTCGGGCAGCCGGATGAGCTTGCCGAGCATCAGATCGACGACGTTCTCGGTGTACGCTTTTGCGTGAATGCGCTTAAGATCCCAACGCCAGCGCGCCGACTCGTGATCGAACGTCAACAGCTGCTCTTCGGCCAGTTCAGACAAAAATTGAATGGCGAAGAACGGATTGCCCATCGTCTTCTGATGCACCAGCTTTGCAAGCGGGGCAGCGCGTTTTGGTCCGCAGCGAAGGGTATCCGCGACCAACTGCGCGACATCGTCTGCAGTGAGCGGCGACAGCGTGATCTTCTCTAGATTTACGTCGGCTCTCCTGATGGACTCGAGCTTGCGTTTGAGTGGATGGCCTGCATCAACTTCGTTGCTGCGGTAAGCTCCAATTAGCAGCAGGTGCAGGTCCGACTGAGTCAGAAGATCCTCGATCAGGTCGAGCGTTGCGGCATCGTGCCACTGCAAATCGTCGAGGAAGAGCACCAATGGATGGGTTCGCCGGGCGAAAGCACCGATAAAGCGGCGAAGCACGAGGTGGAAGCGATTTTGCGCTTGCCGGGCTGGAAGCTCAGCAGGCGCGGGCTGCTCGCCAATGATCAGGCTGAGATCGGGGATCAAGTCGATCATCAGCCGTCCATTCGCGCCGAGCGCCGCCCGGAGCGCCTGCCGCCAAGTCGCGAGTTCGCCCTCACTTTTGCTGAGAAGAGGACGCACAAGACTCTGAAAGGTCTGCACCAGTGTCGCATAGGGAACATCGCGCTTCAGTTGGTCGAATTTGCCTGATGCCAACAGCCCGCGCGAGGGCACGAGTACTTTGTGTAGCTCCTGGACAAGCGAGGACTTACCTATGCCGGAGTAGCCGGCAACCAGCACCAACCTCGGCGCGCCGCTCTTCACCGCGCGATCGAAAGAGCCAAGCAAGGTCTCGATCTCGCGGGCTCTGCCATAGAGCTTCTCGGGGATGAGCAGCCGATCAGGTGTGTCGTCTGCGCCGAGCTCAAATGTGTCGATGCGACCGTGGTTGGCCCATGCTGCCAGACAGTGTTGCAGATCGTGCTCAAGGCCAGCGGCAGTCTGGTAGCGTTCCTCGGCGGTCTTCGCGAGGAGTTTCATCACAATCTGAGAGATTGGCTCCGGGAGGTTTTGCGATTTCTCGACAGGCGGTGTTGCTTTTCTTGCAATATGACAATGGATCCACTCCAAGGGATCTGAGCCGGTGAACGGCAGCGCGCCGGTCAGCATCTGATAGAATGTCACGCCAAGTGAATAGAGATCACTGCGACAGTCGACGGAGCGATTCATGCGTCCGGTCTGTTCGGGCGCCATGTAGGGCAGCGAGCCCGCGATGAACTCGGCAGGCCCAGGCGGCACGCGCTCGCGGGAAAGACGGGAAGCCAGACCAAACCCAGTGACTCGCACCTGTTCGTCAGGACAATTGACCAGAATGTGAGCGGGTTTCAGGTCCTTGTGGACCAAGCCGCTCCGGTGAAGCTTGCCCACGGCCCTCGTGATACCAACAGCGAGGCGCAGGAACGGCTTGGGCTCCATACGGATCCCGAGTAAATTTAGCAGTGGCTCGCCGCATGGATCCTCCAGGACAAGCATAGTCCGACCAGCTTCCCGAATAAGTTCCAACGGCCGCACCGCCCATGCCTCGTCTAGCTCCTCCCTCAGCTCACACTCGTGGGCGAGGCGGTCAAGCGTCGCTGGGTGTTCTGCGGTGGGCCGCACAATAAGCACGACAGCGCTGCTGCCGTGGGTTTGCCGACGGCACGCACGGCAGAACGCCCGATCACCGTCCTCCCATAGGGGCTGGATGTCCTGGATGTCACTGTCGACATTTGAGCCGAACAGAGTTCGGCTGAGGGGGTCTCGCGGCATTTGCCCGCCCAGTCAATAAGGATTGAGCCAAAATCTGACACATATGGGGCGAGCTTGTGAAGGGACTTCGCAAAGGGCGCGAGTACCGATCAAGGCCGCCAAAGACTGGACCGCTGCACACAAGATGCAACTTACACCCCCCAATACCTGGCAGCCCGATCGTGTCAATCCAGCCCAATCCGGCGCGCAGGCCGGGCCTGCACAGCATCGGCGGCGGGCGCTCCCGACTGGCGCGGTGTAGAGGCGAGTTTCCCTTTTTATGGAACGGCTCGTAGCCGTTACCCGACCGCCAGCGGCGCACTGCCCGACCTGCAGCAGGGCCCCAGGTCGCTGCTACCGCTCAAGCAGGCAATGACATGTGAACGCTGACGGTTTTGCCCATGATCGGCGCAACGCGCGAGGCCATTGGACGCCGGCTTCTGACGGCTGCATCGGCCTGAGCGCCGCAACAGCGCTCAGGCTAGAAATCCGCCGACATGCGCGGTGCTGCTTTCGAGATCGACATTCACTCCTGGCTCCGTCGTTGGAAGGCGCCACGCAGTCATCGACTCCGAACCACAGCATCAAGGGCAGATCTGCAAGTCACTGTGAACGAAACCGCGCCAAAACTATCCTCTTCATTCCCGCTCCCATTGCTCGAGCAACTGATCCGCGACAAAGGCACTCCTGATGCTCACAAAGCGTCCGTACAGGCTCTCACCGATCGGAATGCCGCTCGCTTCGGTTCTCAGGAGGGCGATTGCCGGCCAGGCGATTTCGATAGATCTGAGAAAGTTCATGCTGGTTAAACCGCTGTTCAAGCGAGGCGTAAGCTACCCCAAAACCGGTGAAGGAAAAGGCAATTAAATGAAGAACAGCGGAACGTCTTCTTCTCGCCACGCGCACTGTGACAACATTTATCCAAGTCTTTGCCAACCAGAACTGTGCCGGATCGGAGTTTGCCAGTTCGATAGATCTACACCGGCATCGTACAACGTGATGCTACGAACGGTTCAAGCCCTTCCCGACCGGTACGAATTCGCAGGAAGTCACGACCTACTCTACGTTGGTGAGCGAGCCTCAGTTTTGCCACGCTGGTTGCTTCATTGGTGGCAACATCACCACGGATGTACTGGCGATGTGGGGCGAACCCGACGCACTTTCTGCTCGACGGAGTGCGTCGGGCCGCCTTTAATGACCCCGCCTAGCGGATCGATGAGCTGTTGGTAGGTCTGACAATAGCTTCAGGTTGACCGCTCGGGCCGGGTTTTGTCGGTCCTATGTAGGTCAAAGAGCCGATCTCCAGGCTGCCCGACACGGAACTCTGATGTCCGCCAGTTCTTAGGAGAATGATTCTTCGCTGGGATCAGCGGTTGTTTGGCTGATGCAGCAGAGCAAATGCTGCCTTTTGCCGCACTGGTCCACAGCCGGACACCGAATGGAGTGTATCCCGCCTCTCCATTCAGATTACGCCGCCTGATCTTGGGGGCGAGCCTGGTAAAGGAAGCAACGAGACGAACAAACGTGAGCGTCCCTGCAGCAGCTCGAGTTCGAGCATATTTCCTACAAACATGATGACGGAAAGGACTTGAATCGCACCTTGCGTCAGGTTGTACGAAGTCGATGCAAGATGCTTTCCCCGACCTCGCAAAGACGCAACTCACGGGCGCTCTGACGACGGAAAAAAGAGTTCATGTGCTGATGCCGCTGCTGCTCGTTCTGGTTTCCATTTTCCTTAGTGCGGGTGCGATCGTCTACGCCAGTTGCCGATCGCAACGCCGGCGGGATCGGCGCATGCACAGGCACAATCGCGCCAATTCGCTCAGCTCGCGCCCCCACGTTCAACTACCAAAGCGCCGGGCATTCTGATCCTTCAGCCGCAAAATGAGTCGTTCGCTGCAGCGAGCGCTGCAAGTCCTGGATTCGGTGCTTCTCGACCGGCTGTTCATTGATTTGATCGATGCCGCAGGCTGGTCCAACGCGACGGCGGAGAGACGCGAAAGGCAGTTCTCGACCACTCGAGCGGTTTTTGCTAGACTTTCCTGTAATGGGCAACGCTGGTGCGAATGGCTAACCAGTCACGCACCTGGAAAATCTCAAAGATTAGCCTACGCGAAAGGCTGCATGTCTCAATCAAAGGTCGTTGTGACACGATATTTCTACTGTAAATCGTACAAGTGAGGCTCTTATCGTGACCAAGCGCTCTGAACCGCGGAAGGAAGCCGCAAATGTCGAAGGGCCGGAGGTGAGGCCGAGCGTCCTCGTCGTCGACGATGACCTCTCAATGCGGGAATCGCTGGTCAACCTATTTCGTTCGATCGGTCTAGATGTCGTTGCTTACGGATCGGCCCAGGAACTGCTCCAGAGCGAGCTTCCTGATGTTCCTAGCTGCCTCGTGCTTGACATCAGGCTGCCAGGATCGAGCGGGCTTGAGCTCCAGAGTGAGTTAGCCAAACTGAAGATTCACATTCCCATCATTTTCATCACCGCTCATGGCGATATTCCGATGACCGTCAAAGCCATGAAGCGTGGAGCAATCGATTTTCTCAGCAAGCCGTTTCGCGATCAGGAACTGCTCGATGGCGTAGTCGCAGCTATCGAACAGGATCGGAAGAGGCGGGGTGTAGACAAGGTGGTCGGGAGGCTGCAGTCCTTGTTTGAGGCCCTAAGTCCACGAGAGCAGGATGTCTTGAAACTGGTCGCCGCTGGCCTATTGAACAAACAGGTAGCCGCGGAACTCGGGCTCGCCGAGATTACAGTAAAAATCTATCGCGGGCACATGATGAAGAAGATGGGCGCTCGATCGCTAGCCGATTTGATCAGGATGAGTGAGAGGCTGGGAATTGGGACCGACCGTTCCAGGGTACAAACCTAAGTATGATTTTACAATTTCATCGAACACGCGCACCCTTCAGTTGGCCGTCATGCTTCTGCCACCGCCTTCGCCCAACTAGAACGGGTTGTCTTGTCCAGGTATTCAACTGTTTCCGTTGTCGACGACGATCCTTCGATTCGTGCCGCACTGAACAACCTTCTGAAATCGCAGGGCCACATCGTTCATACGTTTGCATCGGCTGAGGACTTCTTGCGGTCGTCTCAATTGAATGACACGTCCTGTGTCATTGCAGACGTGCAGATGCCCACCATGAGCGGCTTTGAACTTTTGGAACAGATGCGGGCCCAGGGTCACGCTGCGCCATTCATCTTGATTACTGCCTTCGCGGATGATCGCACGCGAGCCCGCGCGTTGAGCGTCGGCGTAATTGGCTTTCTCGCCAAACCCTTTGCCGGTCTTGAGTTGATAGCCTGCCTCGATGATGCGCTGCGCGAGCATCGTGGCGGAACGGATGCGTGAAAGATGGGGAGGCAGTCTGGACCACGCCGCGCCCGCGCGGCGCCCAATGTGCCGCTGCCAGTCCTTACCTCGTGCTGGTGGCGACCATCGCCTTTCCGTCTTGCCGCATTCCTGTCGCTGTTGTTGTGCTTTCGGCATCTCATCGAAGCACTCGCAGCGTGGGGCTCCTGACAAAAACGCCTCTGACATGATCGCGTAATCAGACGAGGCGACCTAACAAAGGTGCGCACCAACAGCGATGCTGAGCTTAGGTCGAAAGTACCACAGCAGCGGCTTGCCAGGCAGGACCTCGCCGAAAAGGGTTCACCCGACACTTTTGCGAGTGCTCCAGCGAAGTCCGGCGCCGGAGTGTGGGGGAGCATGACGCGCCGATCACGGCCAATCATGCATCCTTTCAAGACGATCGCCGCAGTCACAAAAGGCTGCAGGCCACGTTGGACTTCCGAACGATCCACAGTTTGCACCGTGAGATCCGTCCGTTGGATCCCAGCGTCCTTCGGCGGGCCGAAGCACCCGAATCTTACGCATCCGTCGCAGCGGCAATACTATTCCAATGCCGCCGGTCATGTGATCTCAAGCCATGCCTTTGCTACCGACGGGCGCGCATCGGACCCTTCTGGGTCACGATGAAATTTATTCCATTCTTTCTCCTTTACAGAATTTGTCGTAACGCAAGCTAACCGCACGGCATGCGCAACTTCTTTGCGCGCGGCTAAGCAAGCCTGTCCGCGAAAGACGACTTTAGCCAGTGGCGTTCGCTAAATGTGGACAACACTACTAGACATAGTAGCTTTGTTCCGCATGGTTCTCAGGTAAATCGCTGGAGCTGATTTTCAGACGCGCTGCGCGCAACAAGGACGTCGAGAGGCGCGGACCGCGCGTTCACCGTTTGCCTATCTTGCAGATGTTGGCCGCGCGCTTATTCGTCGGGCGGATTTTCTTGTCGAGGAGACGACCACATGGTTGGAATACACGGGCAGTGCAGAATGAAGACCGTCGAAACGCTAGAGTCCAACGTGCGGTCGTACTCACGTTGCTTTCCTGCTGTCTTCAGTCGGGCGCGCGGCTCGATTATGTTCACAGAGGGTGGCCGAAAGGTCATTGACTTTCTGTCCGGCGCTGGAGCGCTAAACTATGGCCACAACAATCAGGAGATCAAAGCAGCAATCAGCGAGTACCTGGAGTCGGACGGCGTCGTCCACGGCTTGGACATGGCCACTCCAGCAAAGGTCGAATTCATGGAGACCTTTTGCTCTGTCATCCTTCGTGAACGGAATCTTTCCTACCGCTTTCAATTTACGGGGCCTACGGGAGCTAACGCGGTTGAAGCGGCTCTAAAGCTCTCGCGTAAGATCACAGGACGTCACAACGTCATTTCTTTCACAAATGGATATCACGGCCAAAGCTTGGGAGCCATAGCTGCGAGCGGTAACCGCTTTTACCGCAAAGCCAGCAGCATTCCCTTAACTGGCACAACTTTCATGCCGTATGATGGGTATCTTGGTTCCGCGGCGGATTACCTGCGAAAGGTATTAATGGACGAGAGCAGTGGTATTGATCTTCCAGCCGCCATTCTCGTCGAAACCGTGCAAGGAGAGGGAGGCATCAACGTCGCCGGTAAGGAATGGTTGCAGTCAATTCAGGCTTTGGCAAAAGAGGTCGGAGCTATTTTCATAGTTGACGATATCCAAATGGGCTGTGGTCGTACAGGCGAGTTCTTCAGTTTCGAGTTCGCTGCTTTATCGCCAGACATTGTTGTGATGTCGAAATCGCTGAGCGGGTACGGCTTGCCGTTGTCGATGCTCTTGATCAAAGAAGCGCTCGACGCATGGGAACCAGGCGAGCACACGGGAACCTTTCGAGGAAACAATCTTGCACTCGTTTCTGGCAAAGCGGCCTTGACCCTGTATTGGCGTAACCAAACGTTCTCGCACCAGGTCCAACGCATGGGCGCACTTATGCGGCGTCGACTCGATGCTATCGCGCATCAGCACGGAAACAAGTTTGCTGTTCGTGGACGGGGCATGGTATGCGGCTTCGATTGCAAAACGACAGAGATCGCAGAGGCGACGTCACGTAAAGCGTTTGCGAAGGGCTTGATTATCGAGCGATGCGGACCGACGGATCAGGTTGTGAAGTTCTTGCCCGCACTTACGATCGACCAGGACACGTTGGGACAAGGCCTAGACATATTCGAGGAGTCGTTGACCGAAACGTTGAATTCAGCCCGAGGAAGCTAATTTGTAGGCACACGAGAGAAACTGTTGCACGACAGCATCGCCGCACAAGTCACTGGCGCGAGTCCCTTCTTGCCGCCGAAACGTTCAGGAATTCTGAAGCCGTGATTATGGAGGTGACGCTCAAGGCCAATGCTGTCTGTGATCCGCCGAGTCGGCTGATGCGCGAAGAACGGCTGCTGTCCTTCTTGGTCCACAACACTGAGTGGGAGCAGCATCTCTTTGACCATAAAACCTCGCTATCGCGAGCGACTCTGGTCGAGCTGGTTCGCTATCAATCATCCTGCGAGTACGATCCAACTAAGGCCTTTGCGGATGCACGCCAAGCCACAAGCTGCACTAAGAGATGGCGCGACGAAAGTCGTCAAGGCACGCGTGGTTGACGGCGTCAGTTACACGAAACCGAACAAGCCTCCCAATCAGAAAGGTCGGTCCTCGGCTTTTGCTCCAGAACTGCAGAGCACCGCTATCGGCGTGCGCCCGTAGCACGCTGCCAAAACGCCAATGTTGGGGGTGCTCGCGTCTCAGCTATCAGAAGCCCCTATTGGCGTGAACACCTCGACGTCAAGCGAAAGTGACGGACAAAGTGTCAACTATGCTGGGCCAACCGACAAAGCCCGACGCATCTGCCGGGTCTGAGATGCGTCGGGCCGAGTGGGAGACTGAGCGTGACAGTCTTCCTCCCACAAACGCGTCTGCAAGTAGTATGCCGCGCCCGCGCCGCTACAGCCGTGTCTCAAACTGGATATCGTGTCTTTGCCCACAAAGATCCCCGAGGCATTCAGACATGCGCGGCCCACAGCTAGTTCTTGGAAGGCCTAATAAGCTGAGCCTATTCCTCTTCCAAAAACTCCCGCCATCGCCTTTCGTTTGGATCAAAAATGAGGCAGAAGTAGCGGACAACGGGCCGCCGGCTCGTCAACAACAGATATCTAGATGTTTGATAGATTGCGACCCGTGACTGGAACGAACGTCCCCAGTTCGCGCAGGACAGAGGCATACGATCGAGATCTCAGTTTAGATTTCGCGAAAGGTGCACTCATTGTTTTGGTGATTGTTGGGCACCTGATCCAGTATGTCATCTACCGAGACGACGCGTTTTGGTATTCGCCGTACTACAAATCGATCTATATGTTTCACATGCCACTTTTTATGGCGATAAGCGGATATCTTTCTGCTCGTTCGCTGCTTCAAAAGCCGTTCACTCGAGCCGCCAGCGACCGTGCGAAGCAGCTCTTGCTGCCGATGCTATTTTGGTGGGTGATAATGGAGACAGCTAAGTTAGCGGCGTTGGGGCGCACGACCAGCCTAACGAGCGGACTTTTGGAATTTGTAGACGATCTCGCCGGCACCTATTGGTTCATCTGGGCCACGTTTATTTCCTACCTTCTCATCAAGATTTCTACCAGGCTCACCCGCCGATCGTGGGTCATAACTGGCTCAGCCATACTGGTCGCGCTCGCGCCCCTGACATTCTCCATATCACCGCTGATCAGATTCACTTACCCGTTCTTCTGCTTCGGCTTCTTGCTTGCTCAATCGAGAGAACGATGGACGAGTGCATTGCGACATCACAAGCCGGTCCTGATCGTATTTCTTTCAATAGTGACCTGCGTATGCTTTCTAGCTTGGGGCAAGAGCACCTATATCTACAATAATCTTGGGGTAATTCACGACTTTCGGTCAACTAAAAACGTGCTTCTGATGTTTGTTGGCTCTGCAGCTGCGTCAGCAGTCGCTATCGAACTCCTGCTCCAATGCTGGCGCTTTGGCCATTTAAACCGAATGGCCCGCTTTATCGCTGTGGAATTGGGCCAGGCCACGCTGCTGCTCTACCTGGTCCAGGGTACCGTGTTCCGTCTCATGGATTTCATACAATTCGGAGAACTTTGGGATCTCACGACCCGGGTGATCATCGCGGGTCTGCTCGGGGCCGCGATCATTGCGATCGCCCTAACGATCCGCTCGATCGTTCGAGGCGTTCCATATCTGTCTCAGCTCGTCCTTGGAATGCCACCACGCTCAGGTCTCCCGCAAGCCAAACCTGCAATGAACTAGCTGTATCCATTTGATCGTTCGAGTACGGCAGGGTGCCGATAGCATCGAGTTGCCCGCGTGCCGCCGTCGAGGCGATGATCGGCATAAGAGCAACCCCATCGAGCCTGTATTGCGCTTGGATTGTATGGCACCGGCGAACTCAGCCCATTGCCGTCCATCCTATACGGTCGAGTGTCGTGAGATTAGCGTCGCGGTACCAGTCGTCTAGCCGCCGTTTTCGACGCAGATCGAACGCAATCCATTCACACTCAGCAAGATGGTTCTTCGACTGCCGTACTGAACCCGAGACCTCCCAGTCTTTCGAATCTCCGTCTAGACCCGCAGCTGCCCGAAGTAACAGGCCTTCGGCAACCAACAAGCGGTTCTTGATGAGGCGATCCGATTGCCCATCGCGAGCCTGTCGGCTTCTCACCATCTCGAAACGTGACGATCTCGATCGGAAGTTAGATTCACGACCATGCGGCGCACGACCGCGCGTTGTTGGACCCTTTAGTCCAATGCATGCGACAATGGCTGCACGATAGAACAGCCTGCATACGTACTTTGCAAGGCCGCGAAAATGCAAGCGTGCAGAGGCTTGGCGGGTTCGCCGGTTCGACGAGGTCTCAAATAAAGCCGCACAGTCTCCCGGGATCTGGCGCAGAGACGAATCCGACCCGCTTGGCGGCACAGCCTCTCACCGTTTGGGAAGTCACGAGACTATCTGCCGAGATCCTTATTTGGTCTCAACTGGGGCGGGTGCGCGGAAGGCGCTCACTAACGATGATAACGGACGTTGTCGAGCTTTCGGCCAGGGCGAGATGACGATCGTGCGGCGCAACCTATCGTCGCAGCGGGCCCCGCCTCGCTATCGGACCGGCGCTCCTCTGCAGGGGCGCTACGCAGTTCCCCGACCGTACTTGCTCGTTCGCATGTTGGACATTGCACTAGCTTGTCTTGGAGGGCGTCCAGTTTACGATCGCCCCGCGCAAGCCGTCCAGAATCCGATATGACTCCTGCGCCGCAGGGAATTCTCCGCTACGGACATCAGCGGCCCAGCGCGAGAGGCCCTCCTGCAGCAGCTGAACGCCCTCTACATAGACACGCACGAATTTTGGATAACGGCTTCCTGAGAGCCCCAACACGTCGTGGAACACTAGAACTTGGCCTGAGCAACTTGGACCCGCTCCGATCCCAATTGTTGGTATGGTCAGAGATTCAGTCGCTCGTGCAGCGAGCTCAGCCGGAATACCTTCGAGGACAACAGCAAAGCATCCCGCCTGCTGTAGCTGGTAGCATCATCAAGCAGACGTAGGGCATCGTCCGCGTTCCGACCTTGTACCTTGAAGCCACCCATTGCGTTGACGCTTTGTGGCGTGAGACCAAGATGGCCCATCACGGGAATTTCGCAATTCACCAAGGCTCGGATCATCTCGACACGTTTACCCCCTCCCTCAAGCTTGACGGCGTCGGCGCCACGCTGCAGGAAGCCTCCAGCGTTGCGTATCGTGTCGTCGGTACTGAGATGAAAGCTAAGAAACGGCATGTCAGCTACAAGCATGGCCCGAGGCTTTGTCCGCGCGACCGCCTCCAGGTGGTGATTCATCATCGCCATGCTGACCGGTAAAGTGTCATCAAACCCAAGGCATACGTTGCCGACGCTATCGCCAACAAGAATGACGTCGACCACAGGATCGGCGATACGTGCCGTGACCGCATCATAAGCTGTGGTCATGACGATGGCGCGCCTTTCCTCTTTGAACCGTTGCAGAACTGGAATCGTGACGCGCTCAACTGACAGCTGCGAAATGTGACTCATGTTCGATCTGACCCGGCCGCGCATGTCTCTGGAAATGGCCTTTCCCTTGGAAGAGCAAATGGTCTCTGTCAATAGGGAGGCCGAAAAGGCGCGTCACTGAGAAGTTGGAAAGCACAAAGTTTCCAATGATTCATCAGCAGACAAACTCTTTCAAGATGTTCCTCTGCGACGTGGTTCTGGGGCTCCACCATCCAAACATTCTGCGACTCAAAACGGCAGCCTGGAGACGATGCACGCAAGCGGCGATACAGTGAATGTCCTTATGAGGCTCCGATCTACGTGTCAAAGCCCACGTTAAGGCGGCATGTCCATTCCGTATGGCTGTTGATTGGCTTATGGCGCTCAAAGCCGCGGCTTCGGCGGACTGCAGGCACATTCCGAAGCGACCGTGATCCAGGCGAGCGAGATAGGAAAGATGCACCGGCGCTCGCACGGTTGGCCGCACACTCCAGAATGCGGATGACGTGTCCACCATCTTCGCGTGCCTCGCCTCTTGATAAGACCCGCCGTCCAGGCCGCTCTCCTCAAATCAAATTGACGAAGGAACTTCCGCAACAAGCCGGCACCAATGGGTGCATACCTTCATCACCTCGTGGCGATTTCGCGCAGGCATCCATACTGATCGAAGGGTACCCAATCGCAATGACGCGATCGGATTGAAAACGAACGCACGGTCACACTCTGGACCGGCCGGCGAAGCCCGCGCTCTCCCGGCCGGCCGCACCTTTTATGGCAAGGCTCTCTCATAAGAATATTGCGGTGCGGCCTTAGCCCGTCATGCCTCATCGGCAATGAACAGAATGTCCGACGCCTCGCAGATGCGCTTCATCTCTCTTAGCTTCAAAGCTGGGTACATCAACATTCCGCCTGCCTCTGATACCAGAGCCTCGACGATAAAGCCGCGGGATTTTCGTTTCGACATGCTGACTCAAGCGCATCAAGTGTCGCCTGCTCACGACAGCTCGCAGGGAACGGGATTGAGGTCTCGTCGAACAGGAAAGGGCCGTACGCTGCGTTGAAGATACCGCGGGCCCCAACTGACATCGCCCGAAGGTGTCGCCCTGATAGGAGTGTTGCATGACAACGATGCGTGTTCGCTGTTCGCCTATATGGTGCCGATAGCCGAGTGCCATCTTCACGGCGACTTCCACGCTGGCTGACCTACTATCCGGGTAGAAACGATGTTCGACGCCTCGGGGTGCGAGGTTCAAAAGGAGCCGAGCGAGCTCTTCAGCCGGATCGTGCGTGTAGCCGGCGAAAATGATTTGGTTCAGCTTGCAGGCACCGGTTCTTCTGAATCGCGCTCACGATTTGCGGCTGGCAAGGGGCCGTGAGTGACGACCCACCAGGATGAGATTTCATTTTTGATTCGATGGGCGCAGTGTAGAGATAAGCATCGTCGCCACGCACAACTTTGGTCCTCGTTGTCAAGAGCATGCTGCGTGAATGGATGCCAAATTGGCCACCTCTTGTCTGGCATCAAGGCTTGAAATCGCCGGGGATAAACGAGCCCTTGAAGGCAGCCTGCAGGCTGTCTGCCGTCAGAGGAGA
This sequence comes from Bradyrhizobium rifense, assembly GCF_008123425.1. Lineage (GTDB taxonomy): Bacteria > Pseudomonadota > Alphaproteobacteria > Rhizobiales > Xanthobacteraceae > Bradyrhizobium > Bradyrhizobium rifense. The sequence continues at coordinate 185,707 of NZ_VSSS01000038.1, read as the reverse complement.
AATCCAGGGCAGCCGTCCTAACCAGCGCACCCGCGTGATGTCACAAATTGCGCTCTCAGTTTCAGAATTTCTTTCCCCGATGAATGCGATCCCAAGAAGTTCGATCTGGCGCTTTCGCAAGGCCTCTATCGACAGCAGAGAGTGATTGATGGTACCGAGTTGCGTGCGGGCGCAAAGCACGACGGGAAGCCGCCACCGTTCGAAGACGTCGATGTAAAGTTCGCTGGAATTCAGCGGCACCATCAGTCCGCCGACGCCTTCGATGACGAGCAGCCGCTCCCCGGTATCCGGCACCACGAGCGAATCGGGATCGATGCGAATTGCGTCTATTTCGGCGGAATGATGCGGGGAAGCGGGCGTTGTAAGGCGGTAACGCTCCGGAATGATCCGATCGGCCGACAGACCGCCCAGTCGTGCGACCAGCTGGCTATCGCTCTCTCCTTCAAGACCAGTCTGAATTGGTTTCCAATAATTCGCGCCGAGGAGATGGGCAAGGCCTGCCGAAAAGACAGTTTTGCCTATCCCCGTATCTGTGCCGGTCACCACGATCCGCTGACTCATCAAGATCCGTCCCTCGTCTCCTCGGCGAGCGCATCGAGCATCGCACGTACCTCTTCCTCTCCGACGTTCAGCGTCAGCGAAATTCGTAAACGGGCCGTGCCGGCCGGCACCGTTGGCGGTCTGAGTCCTCGGATGTCAAATCCTCGAGCCTGTAGCGCGGGGGCTCGCCTCAGGGCGCGGGCATTCTCGCCAACGATATAGGGCAGGATCAGCGAGTTTGAAGGACGTCTCTCGCCTCGCGCAACGATCTCCCAATGGGTGAGCGCGACAAGCTTCGCCAGCCGCCGTTGGCGCTCCGGCTCCTCCTGCAGAATCGACAGAGTCTCCCATGCTGCCACCGCCATTAACGGCGAAGGAGCGGTCGCGAAGAACAAGCAGGCGACAGCGATTGATTATGAAGTCGCGCAGCACGCCAGAGGCGGTGACAAGCGACCCGGCAGCTCCCAGCGCTTTGCCGCAGGTATGTACAACGAGGAGAGTTTCGCGTCCTTCATAGGGCGCTGTGAGACCTCGTCCTTGCTCGCCACAAACACCGGTGGCATCCGCCTCCTCCCCGACCAAGAACACATCGTGCCGGCCCACAATCGCGAGCAGATCTTCAAGCGGTGCGAAATCGCCATCCATGCTGTAGAGGCTCTCGACTACGATCCAGACCTGCCCCGCTCCGCCCGCGGCACGCCAGTGGCGAATTTCGCTCTCGATAGCCTGCGGGTCCTTATGGGCGCAGATTCTGAAAGCGGCTCGGCCAGCCGCGCCCCTTCATGAGTATTGGCGTGAACCAGAGACTCAAGGACAAGCAGGTTGTGCCGTTGCGGCAGCCTTGTCAGCACCGGAAAACTTGCAAAATAGCCACAGCCGAAGAAGAGCGCGGTCTGCGCCCCGAAGAACCGCGCGGCGTCTGCCTCGAGGCATTCGTGCTCCTCGTAGTTGCCGCGCAGAAGCCGTGATCCGCCGGCTCCGATCGGAGTACCGGCTTCCAGCGCGAGAATGGCCTTTTTCATGCGCGGCGCGCTCGCCTGGGCCAGATAACCGCTTGATGAAAAGTCGGACCCGATGCGCGGCGTGATACCGCGCAGGCGATCGTCTTCTTGAAGCGCATCCAAGCCTGCCACATAGCTGGCCGATTTAGCGGCAATGACGGAACTCATTCTTCACTCGCTGAGCAACGATGGACGCCGCAAAACTCCAACTGGCGGCGAAGAACAGGGCCTTCCCGCGTTGGCTGTTTTGACTTCAAACCGGCAGGATGCGATTGTCTCGATCAACCAGCACAATTCGCGGCCTGAAGAGTCTTGCATCCTCCTCGTCAAATGACGCGTATGCGACGATACTTATCTTATCTCCGGGCATCGCCAGTCGGGCCGCCGCACCGTTCACGTCTACGGTGCCGGATCCTTGTGGCGCTTCTGTCACAAACGTTGCAAAGCGTGCCCCCGTCTCAAGATTGTAGAGTTCGACGCGTTCGTTGATCAGGATACCGGCCGCGTCCAGGAGCCCGCGATCAATCGAGATCGAGCCTTCATAGTGGAGGTCGGCTTCGGTTACCGAGGCGCAATGGATCGTTCCCTTCATCAAGACAATCTGCATTTTTCACCTACGCTGATCGCTTGCGCGCAGCACCTTTATTGGTTTGACAACCTAAGCGAAGTCGACGTTGTGATTGTAAAAGTCGAGGCCGGCGTCGGCGAGTCGTGCGGCTTGCTTTGGCGTGAGCATGCCGAGCGTTACGCACGCCTCCATGACAACACGTTTAATAGCGGCAATCGTGTCGCAGACCTGATCGAGATCGCGGTCCTTTGGATTGCGCCAGGCCGCGGCCATGCAGAAGCGCGTCGCCCCGGCGGCCTTGGCGTGCTGCGCGGCGGCGACCACGTCCGCGCGATCCATCAAGCGGGTCGCCTTCAGGCCAGTGTCGTAATGCACGCCCTGTGCGCAGTAGGCGCAGTCTTCAGGACAACCGCCGGTCTTGACGCTGAGCAAACTTGCGGTTTCGACGTGGTTTGGATCGAAATTGTCGTGATGAACGGTCTGACCGTGAAATAGGAGGTCGGCAAATGGCAGCGCGTAAAGCTCTCCCGCCTCGGCACGTTCCCAGTCGCCGCGGACCGGCGCGCCGTTGCGGCCGCTATTGCCTTCGACTTCCACAGCCCCCCAAGACTTTCGCTCAATCATATAGACGACACCATCGTGCGTAGTTCCGCAAAGCAACACTCTTGCCCGGTATTAAGCGAGAATTATCGGTGAGTTGCGAGTGGATGGCGCTCATATCAGGCTCATAGCCGCCTCTCACGCAGGATTTCCTCGCAGCATCGAGGAACGCGCAACAACACTCCTCGGCGCCGCTCACTCAGGCAACTAGTGGTTCATCACAGCGATGTTGACTCCTTGGCGGTGACTGGATAGGCGCGGCCGAGTTTGGCGCGGGCTTTGTCGGTTGTGAACATCCATTTGATGCGAGCTCGGATTGGTTTCGCCGCCGTTGCCATGCGGCGATCTGGTTTCGGAGCCTTTTGGGGTCGTCGATGCGGCGACCGAGACACTGGCGCTGAAGCCCGGAGATCTCGCACTCGAGCATGTTGAGCCAACTGGCGTGCTTCGGGGTGAAGTGGAATTCGAGGCGGCGCAGGATACGTCGGGCCTCTGCGGGCGCGAAGGCCTCATACAGCGCCCCAGGCTTGTGGATCGACAAATTGTCCTGCACGACACGGATACAGGTGGCGCCGGGATAATGGACGTCGACGAGTTCACGCATGCAGTGGGCATAGTCCACGGCGGCGCGGCGGTCGGTGACCCTGACGTTGCGCCAACCTCGATATGGATCGAAGGTGACGAAGAGATTGGGGTGCCGTTGCGGCGATACTCGTAATCGTACCGCTCGCGTCGTCCCGGTTGGGCCGGGACCGGCTGGCGCACCTCCCCGATCAGCTGGATGGGAGTCTCGTCGAAGCAGACCAGGGGCCGCTCAGGATCAGGCGCTTCAGCATAGTGATCGAGCACATCTTCCATGCGACGCGACATATTCGCCATCGATATGGGGAATGCACCACATGTCCCTGCGCCACGGCTTGACGTCATTTTCGGCCAGCCGGCGACGCACGGTCTCGCCCGACAGACTGTCGTGATCGGCGAGCTCGACCATCGTGTCGACCAAAAGCGTCAGCGTCCAGCGTTTGCGGCTGACGGGCGCTTGGTGCATGCGGTCGCCACCAGCAGGGCCTCCTCCTTGCCGGTCAGCTTGCGCTCGGTGCCCGGACGCGGCTCCTCGCTCAAGGCCCGCTCCAGATTGCCTTCCACGAAGCGGCGCTTGGTCCGGCCGGCGGTAGAAAGGCTGACCCGGACGGTTCGGACGATCTCCGCGTCGCAGCGGCCCCCGTCGGCCACCAGCAAAATCTGCGCCCGCTCGAGCTTGCGGGCGGCGTGCTTGCCGCCGCCGAGCATCGCCGTCAGTTCATCGCGCTCGGCTTGGCTCAATTCGACACGATAACGTACATTCATGCTTTGCCTCCTTGTTGGAGGCTGGGACGAATCCAACGATGAGTCCAAAATCAGGCGCGCGCTTCACCGAGAAGCAGGGGCACTCCCTCGCTTTTATCCATATCTATTCATACATGTTCGGACAGCCGCCCGCCGAAGCTGACATCCAGCGCCATTTCCGCGTCAGCCCGCCTTCGGTCCGCCAGATGATCGTCACCCTCGAACGAAATGGCTTCATCCGACGTCAACCGGGCGTCCCCAGAAGCATCGAAATCCTCGTGCCGCTGGAAGGCTAGCCGATCCTCGAATGGTTCGGTATCAAAACGTCAAAATCACTGTGACGAACCACCGGTTGCTTTGTGTGCCATCGATCGTCCGGGCGGTCGCGCTTCAACCCAAGCCTCTGTCGTGATCGCATTCCCGCCCGATCACTCTGTTCTGTCAGAAAGCAAACGAGGCTCTTGCGCGGAACGCGACGGGTTTGTTTTGAGCATGACATAGTGCCAAAGAAAATCGTCAAGAATCTTCTGCTTGGGAGTGGCCCAAGCCTTGCTCAAGATGCGGTCAGACCACCGAGGAGCACCCGATGCCACCCGACAAGCGGCTTCCAATTGTGTTTGACCATCTGAGACTCTGCGTATCGTTTTATTGCAACCTTCATTGCAAGCATTGTTATGTTCCCCAACAGTATCGAGACGAGTACAAGAGACGTTTAGAGCCGTCGCAGTTGTCGGTCGATGAGATGACAAACTTTATCGATCTGCTTATCGACCGGTATGGCCTGACAAAGGTCTCAGTGACGGGTGGTGAGCCGCTTCTCAGAGTCGTGTTTCCGCGAACGGAAGCCGTGCTCGCGCATGGACAAAAACGGGGGATGCAAGTCCAATTAAATACAGCGGGGCTTGGCCAAGTTCCAATTTCTGATGTGGTCTCCATCTTCGATGATCCTGGGAAGCTCACCCTTCAATTTAGCTTCGACGGCGCAAAGCGGGACACTGTGGACCGCTTCCGCGGAAAGCCGGGTGTTTACGATTCCGCACTCCGTCAGATGTCCGAAGCAGCCAATTGCGGGGTCTTGGTGCAGGCCAGGATGACGGCCAATCGACAGAACATCGCTGAAGCGCTGGACGCGTATCGACTGCTGTCCTCGATTGGCGTTGGTTCCTTCAGAATTAAGCCGATGTTCGCCTCAGGTGTCGCTCTGGACAACGAGGAAGCGCTCCTAGGGTCGGCTGATGAGATCAGAGAGTTGCAGCAGGCTCTGATCGCAACGGCTGCAAAGACCGCGGCCCGCCTTGAGCTGCCACCTCCGATTTTTGTTGATACAAGCCAGCCGCGGCCGAACGTTAAATTCTCCAAATGTGACTGCGGCATCACCTCTGTCTACCTCTCGGCAAATGGCGATCTCTACCCCTGTCCCTACGTCGTTGGGGATCCGGACAGCGAGGCGTTCCTTGTCGGCAACATCCGATCCCCTGAATTCGATCTCGATACGGCTTGGCGAACCTCTCCGGCGCTGAAGCACTACCGGGCGGACAGCGGCTGCTCCCACTGCCCCTCGCAGGTGGCCCTTCTGAAGAATATCGAAAATCGCGCGCTTGCCTGCGGATGACCGACGAGCCTTGGATCGGAACGGTCGGCTCTGCAAGGAGTGCCAGTTCGGTTGCGGTCGGATCGACCCAAACTCTGACTGGTTCGCGCCCGAAGCTTTGATCGGGGCGGAGGACGAGAGGAGATCAGAAGACATGAAGGATCTTGTACTCGTCGGGCTCGGTCCTCACGCCATGGCTAAGTATATTCCTCTGATCGAGAGCGCCGTCGCCAGCAGGCGAGCCTCGGGATTCCATGTGATTGAGCTCGCGAGCACGAAAAATGCTGTGCATGCCTTTTTCAAGACGCGCGCGTGCAAGCCGATGAGTATCTCTTGGGTACCCGATCTCCGACCACAGGGCATCTGGTACTCCGGCGAGGGGGAGGACGCTCTCAGAGCGTTGGCAAGTCCAAGCTCTAAAGTCATTGTCTCGACCGAACCGAAGGCCCATCTGGACTACCTTCGCGCGGCACTTGGACTTGGTCTTGATTGTCTGGTCGACAAGCCGGTTGTGCTTCCAATGGGGTCGAATGGGCGCCCTGCAGTGGACCGAGTTGTTGGGGAGGCGGCGGAACTCAAGGCGATCTCCAACCGGAGTGGCGGGCGCTGCGTCGTGATGGCCCCGCGACGATACAACGCAGTCTACGACCTGATTGGACGTTATGCGCGCCACGCCTCCCGTAAGCTCGGCACGCCCATCACCTATATTGGCATCGAGCATCACGAGGGAGTCTGGAACACGGAAGAGGAGATTCTCTCCCGCCAAGATCATCCATATCGGTATGGCTATGGAATGCTTTGTCATTCCGGCTATCATCACGTCGATATCCTTTCCAGCCTTCTGGGTACTAATGAAGACAACTTCGGGCCTCTGGCGATAGAGCTGGATGTCCACCGGGCCACCGCCGCCGATCAAGTCGGACAGGTCGCCCCTGATTTGGTCCAGAGGCTAAGAGGGCCCGCCCCACTCGCCCCCTCGTTTCCCGCTCCGCGGTTCTGGGGCGAGACGGACCTCGTCTCATGTGGAGCCGCACGCCATTGCGAAAGCGGCATTACCATCTGCCTCTTCCGGCTCGACCTACTGCAAACGAGCGTCTCGCTGCGCAATTGGCGGCAACTGCCAACCAACATCTACAACAAAAACGGCCGGTACGCGTCAGAGACCATTCGCTTGAATATCGGTCCTTTTGCTGCGATCGAGGCCAGGATCGTGAAGCGCCCGCACTTTGGCACAGAAGATCATCCGCAATTTGCGAAAGAGGCTCGCATCACTCTTTGGCGAAATGGCAGCTTCCTAGGCCGGGCAGCTTTCCGGGAGAAACTCTACCCAACGCGGGACACACTTATCCAAAATGCGGATCTAGGGGCTGCCCGGAGGAAGCTCTTCGACGATTGGTTGGCGGGACACAGCGGCAGAAGCACCCTCGATTCGCACACACGAACGATCTCGCTCTTCGCTCGCTATCTCACTGCTGTCACAAGCGATCGCAGAGAACCTTTAGGATCTGCCGCTGTCGAAAAAGCTGGAGCATAACCAAGCCCCGTTACCTCTGGCTCGCCCGGATTGCGGACGTCGAAGTGATGGCTGCGGTCTGCCTCTCCCGTCCTTGTGATTGAACCCATCAGTAAATCTATCAGCGTGCTTGGCGCCTCGCTCGCGCTATGGGTGAGTGGTATCGATCGGGAACCGGCGTTGCGCCCAACGCGGCCGAGCACGAAGAGCGGCAGGAGCCGCGATAGAAAGCGTGTAGATCGGCGCTGAAGCCAATCCAGACGATGAAGTCGTCCCTTCGAGGACAGAGCCCGAAGCAAAATACGAGATAACACTGGCGGCAACGAAACGAAAGAGAGAGCACATGGAACGAACGTGATTTGAATTGCAGTCTCTTCCCCAGAAGGCGAAGAGTGCCAAAGAGGTGTGAGACGACCCGCGGAGAAATCGGCGCTGATGCGAACGGAACGAGTTTCGTTCGCGGGCCCGGATGCGTCGGGCCCTCATCTGAGCGATCCTATCGGGGCCATAGGAACGGCCAGTCGAAGAGCAGAGCCGCAGATACTGGAAGCGAGGGCGTAAACGTCAATTGTCGCGATTGTTGCATGTGGTGCTGTCGCATTGACAACGCATGTCGCGATGGCCTGACCGCCAGATCATGGGTCGCGCAACCCGCTGCTGTCGGAGATGAGATCGGATTGTAACGGAGTGGTTCCGGTAGAGTTGACGCCGGCACCGCTCGTGTCGTGCGACTGATATATCGAGGGGCTGCCACCCCGGCATCGGCAGCCCAAATACTCCTGATCATCTGCACCGAACTTATCTGGATGAAGAACATCGGTTCTGTCCGGAATTGTCCACCGGAGAGTTCTGTTGTGGTTGGCCTTTCGACTACGATTTTCGCTTGAAGTTTCTCGTCATGCGTGACTTCGTTGCGAACTTGCCTCGTGCAGACGATCCGCGCAGACATCTACGATGGTTTGGCTACGGAAGCCCGCTAGCAGGAGCTTTTGCTCGCCGCCTCGCCTTAATAAGCCGCGACGTTATGGCGTTGAGCTATCCGTGTTTGGTCCAAGATGCCAGAGCTCGACTGAAACGCCTCACGGCCAAATTTGGCGGCGGAAGCCAATTCGCGTGGCGTGATCCGGCGAACCGGCTACTTTGTCACCCAAAGACACGTCGACGGCTTCAGCAGACGATGCAAATTGACGCCAATGCTTCGCCAGTTCGTCGCGTGAGAGGCTTGTAATTTCGCCCTTGCGACGGTCTGACGGTGGGCTTTCATCTCATTCCTTCTCATGTCCAGCGGTTAGCCGGCTTGCCGCCTGAGACACCGTCAATGCGAAATCTGTGTGGCGGACCACAACTCACATAATCGATTCACGGGCAGCGGCTCGGACGCGCGGACCGCATTCATTGAGCAGCCTCGCTCATTGGCGTTACCGTATGAGGGCGTTTTCGCTAGAGCCGTCCAACGGAGAGGCTTCCGCGCTGCGATCACGACGCCTTACCTTCGATGCAACCGTGCGTTCCGGCGGCGATCAGAACTGCCCGTCAACCTCATTTCTCTGCCGCTTCTCCGCCAGGCGAGCCAGCTTATCATATTCCTTAGCGACCTTGAGGAGCCTGTGTCTGGATGGGTTGTCCTTGAGCGACTCCGCTTTTACTCGCGTCGCTTCCGCACGGCCTCGCCAATGTTTGGCGTCGGGCAATGGCTTCTTCTGCTTCATGCAAAAGACGATGCAGTTTTTAGATCAAGAAAATGCGACACATGCCCTACGTAAAATCCCGTAGGCGGGCTTTCGCAAAAGCACTTCATTTGCCGTCAATGCCGCCCGCTCTGTCAATGTCTGAGATGCGACAAACCAATCGCAACAAACGCAAGCGCGTCGAGTAAGCTTCACTGCATTCTTCTCGGTTGAGAACGCCCGCTTGGAAACACCACGCCAACGCAAAATGATAGTGGAGATTGGACTCATTGGTGGTTCCCGTCAGATCCCGCGCCAAATGCGCGACTCTCGACATAAGTGCTTGAATCGAACGTAGCGTCAGGTTGTAAGGTCTTCAATGCAGCTGGCGACCGCGCCTGGCCGTACAACAGCATCCGGGCCGACCAATTGGGAGTGTGTCATTTGGAGCTCAGATTGCAGAAGGCCCGCGATGCCTCGAAACGCCTCAGTGAGGTAGCCTCAGCGATTCATTGCAAGATCTTGCGATTAAACGGCGAGTGCAGGAGAACCGGATGCGAAGATCGGAGCAGCGTCGCCGCGTGGCGATTGCCCGATTTGAGATTTGCTCATGTCGGAGGTTGCCTTTTTCGCTGCTCAGAGTGGAATGGAAGTTGGAGGCCATACAGGTGGTCGTGATCCACCTACCGCGAACCTGCAAATAGTTTGCTCGCGCCGAAACGGAGCAGCTGTAGGCATACACGTTGGCACAATGTTTGGTACGCATCCTCCTATCGCGACGTCTTCGTCATGCCCGGCTGCAATGATTTAAGCTGGTCGGATTATGAGCTGGCTCACAGCTTGCTGAGCAATCTCAGGAGGGTTCAGGCCTTGGAGATTATCAACGCCTCCTCGATATACGCATCGACAGCTCAAGGAGCCCGATTGCATGCCTGCCTTATTCGCAGCCCAACGATCGGCCCTTTCGAGCAGGTCGCATGTCCGAGGCGGCCATCCTATGGCCTGGCTCGCCGCGCGAGTTGAGCAAGCAAAGACAGTGGAACGGCTTCTCGGTCCCGGCGGGTCGCTCACCACTTGTCCGCGCCGTAATTCCACTGGTCGCACCCAAGCAATGGAGCGACGGCCGAGGAAGGCGAACGAAACCCGCCGGATTGCAAACTTTCGTATAGTCCTTCAAAACCGTTTCGATGTGGAACGTTTACCTCCGTACAGTTGAGCGATCGATGCAATGTCTATACACGTCCACATTCGGTGCTTCGAGAGCGTGACGCTTCCGGATCGGAGGCCGACGCGACTAAAGGTCGTCGATCGCGGGACGACATTAACATGCGCAGAGAGACGATTTGTCAAACCAAGCAAGCAAACGGCGGGTCGCTCTCATCACCGGCGTGACTGGACAGGACGGTGCCTATCTTGCCGAACATCTGCTGTCGCTCGGCTATATCGTGCACGGCATCAAGCGGCGCTCATCCTCGTTCAACACCGCACGCGTCGACCATCTCTACCAGGATCCGCATGTCGGCGACGTGCCGTTCCTGATGCATTACGGTGACATGACGGATTCGACCAATCTGATCCGCCTGGTGCAGCAGATCCGTCCGACCGAGATCTACAATCTCGCCGCCCAAAGCCACGTCGCCGTCAGCTTCGAAAGCCCCGAATACACCGCCAACGCCGACGCCATCGGCGTGCTGCGCCTCCTGGAAGCGATCCGCATCCTCGGCATGGAGAAGGAGACGCGGTTCTACCAGGCCTCGACCTCCGAGCTTTACGGCCTGGTGCAGGAGATTCCGCAGAAGGAGACGACGCCGTTCTATCCGCGCTCGCCTTACGGCGTCGCAAAGCTCTACGGCTACTGGATCACGGTGAACTACCGCGAAGCCTACGGCATGTTTGCCTCGAACGGAATCCTGTTCAATCATGAGAGCCCGATCCGCGGCGAGACCTTCGTCACGCGCAAGATCACGCGCGGCGTGGCGCGCATCGAAGTCGGACTCGAGGAGACGCTCTATCTCGGCAATCTCGAGGCCAAGCGCGACTGGGGTCACGCCAGGGATTACATCGAGGGCATGCATATGATCCTGCAGGCCGACAAGCCCGACGATTTCGTGCTCGCCACCGGCGAGACGCGCTCGGTGCGCGAGATGGTCGAGCTGTCCTTTGCGCAGGTCGGCCGTCGTGTCGAATGGCGCGGCGCAGGCGTCGACGAGACCGGCATCGATGCCAGGAGCGGCAAGACGATGGTGAAGATCGATCCGACCTATTTTCGCCCCACCGAGGTCGATCTACTCGTCGGCGATGCCACCAAGGCACGCGAGGTGCTCGGCTGGACACCGAAGCGGAGTTTTGCGGAACTCGTCGCCGAGATGGTGGGGAGCGATCTGGCGGAGGCAAAACGGGATGCGGCCAATGGCAAACGCTTCGTTTGAGCTCAACGGCAAGAGCGTCTACGTCGCCGGCCATCGCGGCATGGTCGGCAGCGCGCTCATGCGCCGGCTGGCGCGCGAGGATGTCAAGCTTGTCACGGTGGACCGGCGCGAGGTCGATCTCTGCAACCAGGCCGCGGTGTTCGACTGGTTCGCGAAGGCGCGGCCCCAGGTGATCTTCCTTGCCGCGGCAAAAGTCGGCGGCATCGTCGCCAACGCCACGCTGCGCGCCGAATTCATCTACGACAACATCGCGATCGCCGCGAACGTGATCCAGGCCGCGCATGTGAACCGCGCCGAGAAGCTGATGTTCCTCGGCTCGTCCTGCATCTATCCGAAGCTCGCACCGCAGCCCTTGCGCGAGGACACCGTGCTGAGCGGCCCGCTGGAGCCGACCAACGAGCCTTATGCGATTGCCAAGATTGCCGGCATCAAGATGGCGGAGGCCTATCGCAGCCAGTATGGTTCTGACTTCATCAGCGTGATGCCGACCAATCTCTACGGTCCCGGTGACAATTATCATCCCGATTATAGCCACGTGGTCGCGGCCCTTATCCGGCGCTTCCATGAGGCAAAGGTTTCGGGCGCAAGAAGCGTCGTAGTCTGGGGCACTGGCACGCCGCGGCGCGAGTTCCTCTATGTCGACGACATGGCCGATGCCTGCGTGCATTTGATGAAGACCTATTCGAGCGCGGAGCTGATCAATATCGGCACTGGCGAGGACATCACCATTGCCGAGTTTGCCCGCATCGTCGCCGAAGTCGTCGGCTATATCGGCGAGATCAGTTTCGATAGCTCCCGGCCCGACGGCACGCCGCGCAAGCTGCTCGACGTCAGCCGTCTCGCGAGCCTCGGCTGGCGCGCGAGGACATGGCTCACACATGGAATGCGGCAGGCCTACCAGGCCTTCTTGGTGGCATCGGCTACATCGGACAAAAGGACAGAACCATGCAGCTGCTAGCCGCCGATGGCGCTCATTGTTCGGTTCCCAGAAAGTTGCTTTAGGATCGTCCGGCGAATTCGACAAGCCTCCACGTGTTGCTTGGAGCTCGCGCACCGCCGGGTGACGCGTGCCCCGATCGAGGGCAGGCCCGGGCTAGACTGGCCCATTGCTAGAGCGAGCGAATTGGTCAGGCGCGCCTTGCGGCACGCTCTGTTATGAACTTGAGGTAAATTGATTAGCATGTGCGGGATTGTCGGCATCCTGGGGCGCGGTCCGGTCGCGGATCGACTCATCGATTCACTTAAGCGACTGGAATATCGCGGCTACGATTCAGCAGGCATCGGAACGCTCAAAGGAAATTATATCGAGCTTCGGCGGGCCGAGGGCAAGCTGAGGAACCTTGAGACACGCGTTCGCCGCCATCCGGTCTCAGGCCATGCCGGGATTGGGCACACGCGCTGGGCGACCCATGGCAAGCCGACCGAGCATAATGCTCATCCCCACGCAACGGACAATGTTGCAGTCGTCCATAACGGCATTATCGAGAATTTCCGCGAGCTGCGCGCGGAGCTGAAGCAGCATGGCGCCTATTTCGCCTCTGAAACAGACACCGAGGTGGTGGCGCATCTTATCGACTCATATCTGAAAAATGGCTGCTCGCCGCAGGACGCAGTAAAAGCGTCGCTGCCGCGGCTAGTGGGCGCGTTTGCGCTTGCAATCCTGTTCAAGGGGCACCACGAGCTCATGATCGGCGCGCGGAAGGGCTCACCGCTTGCGATCGGCCATGGCGAAGGCGAAATGTATCTCGGATCGGATGCTATCGCGCTCGCGCACCTTACCGACTTGATCACCTATCTTGAGGACGGCGATTGGGCTGTGCTCAACCGCAACGTCGCCGTGATTTACGACGCACAAGGCACAGTCGCCCGCCGGGAGGTGGTGAAATCTGCCACGTCGTCGGTTCTCGTCGACAAAGCAAACTACCGCCACTTCATGGCGAAGGAAATCCACGAACAGCCAGAGGTGATCGGGCAGACGCTGGCGCACTACGTCGATATCGCCAACGAGAGCGTCGCACTGCCGCAGGAGCTTCCGTTCGATTTCAATGCGATCGGACATATCTCGATCACCGCTTGCGGTACGGCAGGATATGCCGGCCATATCGCCAAATACTGGTTCGAGCGGCTGGCTCGTATTCCGGTCGAGCTCGATGTCGCCTCCGAGTTTCGCTATCGTGAGGCACCGATGCGCAGGGGAGATCTTGCTATCTTCATCTCGCAGTCCGGCGAGACGGCCGATACGCTGGCCGCCCTGCGCTACGCCAAGTCTCAAGGCCTGCATACACTCTCGATCGTGAACGTTCTAGGCTCGACCATTGCGCGCGAAAGCGGGATAGTGTTGCAGACACTCGCCGGACCTGAAATCGGCGTTGCCTCGACCAAGGCGTTCACATGCCAGCTTGTCGTCCTGGCGGCGCTTGCGGTCGCGGCGGGCAAGGCGCGGGGTGAATTGTCGGAGAGCGACGAGGTCGATCTCGTGCGAGTGCTGATCGAAATTCCCCGGCTAGTTACACGGGCGCTTGCCAGCGAGCCGCAGATCGAGAAGCTCGCACGCGACATCGCCAAATCGCGTGACGTGCTATATCTTGGTCGCGGCACGTCGTTTCCACTGGCCCTGGAAGGGGCCCTGAAGCTGAAGGAAATCTCCTATATTCACGCCGCAGGCTATGCGGCCGGAGAGCTCAAGCACGGCCCCATCGCCTTGGTCGACGAGAGCGTTCCCGTAATCGTCATCGCTCCTTGCGACCGGCTCTTCGAAAAGACCATCTCGAACATGCACGAGGTCGCCGCCCGCGGCGGCAAGATTATCTTGATAACGGACGCTAGCGGAGCCGCGGAGGTGTCCATGGATACACTCGCGACGGTCGTGCTGCCGGAGATGGGGACGACATTTACGCCCATTGTCTATGCGATTCCGGTGCAGCTCCTGGCCTATCACACGGCCAACTTGATGGGCACGGACGTCGACCAACCGCGAAATCTTGCGAAATCGGTTACCGTCGAATAAGCTAAGGTGACGCTACCTGGAATCGGCGTCGGTCAGATACCGAAGGCGCGCAAAGCTCCGGCAGATCTGATCTTCGGTGTGTTCTGGCTCGGTGCCTTGATGCGATCTGTTGGCGCGATCGTGCTCGGAGCCTATATTGACCAGATTGGCCGTCGGCAAGGCCGATCATTACGCTTTCGATCATGGCGGTATCGGGACGAGCTGGCCATGATGTTGACCGGGAATATTATCAGCTAACCTCGATACCGTCCTGTGGTCGAACCGCGATGATAATGCCCGCACGTTGCAGTCACGTGAAATGCGGCGGATTGCGCGCGAGGGATAGATCCCCCGCGCGAGCTCCACGCGGTGAATTCAGCGGGCGCTCTCTGCCACTCCACACAAACTGAACGGGCGCGTCTTCAGGTTCCATGAATTCTCCAGTGAATTGGTGTGTCGCAGGTCGCCAAACGTTAGCGTAACGAGACGTCTGGTAGATTGATCCGATACCTGCCTCTCGGCGCTCAGATACGCAAGTTGAATGCTCACCCTTCTTATCGTATTTGGCGAGGAACGGCCGACAAGATCGATGCAGCCTGGTGCAACCGAGCGACGGGCCCATGCATGACCACGATCCGGCCATCGCCGGCTCCGCTCGATCAGCCGCGACTTCACGCACCGCGAGCTTGCGCAGATGAGGTACCGCGCGCGAGCTGTGCGAGCTCCGTTTCGAGCATAGGGTTGCGATTGAACATGGCGTCGATCAATGCTTGCGCCGGCTGCTCGGCCGCCTCCACCCACGTCGCCTTCTCCGCTCGTGGGGAGGGCGCGAAAACACGTTTGACGACGGTCGGCGACCCCCTCAGACCGCATTTGGCCATGTCATCCACGCCGGCATTTTGGGCGCTCCATTTTACGATTGTGGCACGTGCGGCACGCAACGCATCTATCATTGCACCGCGGCGAATTTGATTGGTTGCCTCTAACATGCTGACGAGACACGGCAGCTTGGAACGCAGCACCTGGACGCCGCCTTCGCAGCGCCGTTCCGCCTCGATCGTGCGTACTTTGAAGTTCAGCGCTTTGATTGCGGAAACATAAGTAAGCTGCTGGACCCCGAGCCTCTTTGCAATGCCAGGTCCCACCTGCGCCGTATCGCCGTCGATCGTCTGCTTGCCAGTGAATATGACATCCGGCGGGCCATATTCCCTCCCGATATTGCGAATCGCGCACGCCAGCGCGTAACTCGTCGCCAGCGTATCGGATCCCGCGAAGCTACGATCGGTCAGCAGGACAGCTCGATCGGCACCAAATGTCAGTGCCTTTCGGAGAGAGTCTTCGGCCGATGGCGGCCCCATTGTGAGGACGGTAATTTCGCCGCCGAACCTGTCTCGTAGCTCGAGCCCAGCTTCCAGCGCGAAGAGATCATATGGGTTGATGATGGTCGGCACGCCCTGGCGCATGATCGTATTCGTAACTGGGTGCACGCGGATTTGAGCGGAGTCGGGGACCTGTTTGATGCAAACGATGCTGTGCATGTACTTCTCCTAAGATGCTGAGCCGGCTCCCGACGAGCAGCAAATGTCATACCACCCCGGGCATTTCGCCGATGAGGAAGGCATGCAAAGACTGACGGCGAGTCTGTTGGCGCAATTGCGACGGCTTGAGCTTGGGCGTGATCTTAGGCTGATCCGAGTTACGGGAGCAACGGAGCCGCGGCAATCACGCGCCGGTTCCACGCCAAGCCAGTTTTCAGCGCGAATACGTGCAAACAGACGATGACAAGACCAGCCGGCGCGAAGACGCCCTATACTTCACCGGCGAGTGTATCCCAAGCAAGGCATAACGCTAGCATCCGCAGTATGCATCAGAGCCGGCAATCGCCTCCTGCCACGCGCTCCTATCCCAGTCGGCCGAGCGCGAGAGAGGAGCGAGCCCGACGCTTTGCTCAGAAGCGCTTGATCTCGATACTGTGTTTTCGCAAGGCATAGCCAATCTGGCGCGGGGTTAGTCCAAGCAGGCGCGCCGCCTTCGCCTGTACCCACCCGGATCTCTCCATGGCTGCGATGACGCGCTCGCGATCGGCGAGTTTCCCAGCACCCACTGCGGGTTGCCCGGGGGGCCCTAGCGGTGTCAGCTCGCTACTGACCGGCGGAACGGCTGTTATAGCTTCTGGCGGCGGCATGCTCAGCCTCGCGGGCAATGAGAAATTCGGGCTCGGCTGTCGCGCCATTTCCTCCGGTCCACACCTCCATAGCTTGGCCGACAGGCATTGCCCTTGGCAGCATGCAAAATCATGTCTTACGATCGACGATCCTTGCGCGAGGGTCGCGGTCCGCTGCACGCAGTTCTCGAGCTCGCGGACATTACCGGGAAATTCGCAGCTCATGAGGACCTCAATCGCACTTGAATCGAACACCAGAGCACGGCCGTTTTCATTGTTGAAGTTCTTCAAGAAGCGAGCGGCGAGAAGCGGAATATCACTGCGTCTTTCGCGCAGCGGGGGCAGTAGCAGAGGAACCACGCTGATGCGGTAATAGAGATCCGCACGAAACTCTTTCCTTGCCACGGCCTCTTCAAGATTCCTGTTCGTGGCTGCAATCACGCGGACGTCGACTTTGACCGTCTGATTGCCGCCCACTCGCTCGAATTCCTGCTCCTGAAGAACGCGCAGGAGCTTCGCCTGGAACGACGCCGAGATCTCACCGATCTCATCTAGAAACAACGTTCCCTTGTCGGCGAGCTCGAAGCGACCCTTGCGCATATTGAAGGCGCCCGTAAACGCTCCCTTCTCGTGACCGAACAATTCGGATTCTAGCACTGTCTCAGTCAGGGCTGCGCAATTCAGCTTGATAAAGGAACGTTTGCCGCGCGCTGAATGCTCGTGAATAGCCTTCGCGACCAGCTCTTTTCCGGTACCCGATTCGCCACGCAGCAGAACAGTGCTGTTGGATTTTGCGATCACCTCGACGTTATCAAGTAACGCGCGGAGCGCCGGGCTGTCGCCAAGAATTCCGTCGACTTGAACCTTCTTACGCTCCCGCCCATGAGGCTTGGGTTCGGACAGCTGCTTCTGCAGCCGGAACTCCTCGTCCATAAGGCGCCCGCGATCGCGCTCAAAAGTGTAATGCAGCTTCGCCGTCCGGCCCAGGAGGCTAGCGACCATGGTCAGCAGGTGGAGGTCGTCATCGAGCTGCGCGCGCATCCCGTTGTCCGCAATGCGGTCAATGCTCAGCGTACCCGCAACTTTCTCGTCAATGTCTATGGGAACGCCGATGAACGCAACACGCGTATTACCGGCGGCATCTAGCATCTCGACGTCCGAAGAACTGAAGGCCGAATGCAGCGCTACGTTTTCGACGATGAGCGGCTGCCCCGACGCTACGATTTGATCAATTGCTCCTTGCGGCAAGCGCACCCCGCAGCGGGAATCGCGGCCTTCGTTCCGACCGTCGCCTACGATGATCTGGGGCACGCCGTCATGACCGAAGAGACACACGATGCCGCGGCGCATCTGCACGAGCGATTGCAGACGCTCGATGACGCTCTCCAGCTTGGCTTCGAGCCGGGATAGGCCGGTCAGCGTGTGCGCTATTTCAAAGATCGTGCTTAGCGATTTCTCTTGCGACGGCACAATAAAACCGGAACGGTCCGCGTCGGAGGTTAAGTTTAGTTTTTCGCGCAGGGAAACGCTGTCCAGCATAACGACTTCTCCGTTTCTTTCTTGATCCTCCCATGACCTTGATCGGACCTGTTGGACCCGTGTTGCATGCCCCCTCGATCTGACATCCGGTTCTCAGGGCGGGGCGAGAGATGACGCCTCTTCATGGCACGTCGGCAGCATCTACAGTGACTAGATTTGCTGCGTTATTCTTCCAACTCCCCTCGCGGATTCGCCCCGGCCAAAATGAGTTCTATCCATGAGGCTCAGATTAACCGGGCTTCGCCAGGGCGAATTCATCACAAGTGTTGTCCGCCATCGATCGGGACTTCGGCGCCAGTGACATAACTTGCCGCATCTGAACATAGGAAGAAAATGACCTTGGCGACCTCTTCGGGTGTACCCACTCGGCGAAGTGGGATCTTTGGCACAAGATGTGCTTCCGTGGCAGGCGACAAAATGTCCGTCTTGATTTCTCCGGGCGGGACCCCATTTGCGCGAATGCCATGTGAGGCGTAATCGTGCGCCATTTCGCGTGAGATAAGCGAGCGCAGCTTTCGAAGTCGCATATGCCGTGCGTGCAAATGGATGCACCCGCGAGCCGGCGATCGAAGTCACATTGACAATCGCGCCTGAAGCCGCTTTCAGCTCATCGAACAGACCTTGAGCGAGCAGGATCGGCGCCACTAGATTGAGGTGAACACGCTCATCCAAGTATCGACTGAGGTCGCCAGCGACGTCAGCCGGGCACCGTTCGGCGTTTTTGGTGAGTTTCCGGCATTGTTTACCAGTCCATGCAACGGTGCGCCGGCAAGGCACTCCTTGATCTCGGCAATCACGCGCGGCAGCGTCCGATGGTCGCTCAGGTCGACTTTGATATAGCTGCCGCCCTCTGAGTCCCATGGGCAGCGTGCCGCGTCGAATGGTTGGCGCGCGCAAGAAATGACGAGCCAACCGGCTTCCGAAAACAATTTTCCGGTGGCGCGACCGATACCGCGCGATGCCCCGTCAATACCAGCGTCTTCGGGTCACGCAGCGGGCGGCCCGCTCGACCGGCGCGAGCGTGAACTGGACTGTCAGGGTCCGTTTCCGGCGATTGAGCTGCGACCGCTTTGTCATCTGCTAGACCTAGATTCACACGCCGCTCCCGTCCGCTTCCCTCGGATGTGCACCTGCTGCAGGATCCGGGCCAAAGCGATGCAGGGCACAAGCGGCGAACCGTTGCGACCCAAATGGCAGGTTCCGAACATCTGGCCTGTTTGCTTTTCGACAGCAGCAACGCCGCAGCAATGCTTGTCGTCGAGCTCCCCGGGCGAGCCGCCCAATGCGCGCGCTACGTCTTCGAGCCGAGACCCTGGTGATTCCAGGCGAGCTGACTGCGTCGCACTCCACGGGTGGTCTGTGGCTCATTTGGGGTTGGCGGAGATAGATCAACTGTCCTTGGCGGAGATCAGGACCAATGGCCAGTTCGTCCGAGATTTTCATCCCTTGTATCGCGAGCGCAGATCCGAATCAGTTCCGCTGTCGATGGCCTGCGATCGTGCTGTTCATCAGCTACAGCCGAAAGGACTCGAAAACCGCAGGTTGAACACGGCCGTCGTCAAGAAAACGCACTGACCGCAAAAGGATAGTCCACAGGGGCGACCCATCTAGCGGACGTACCTCCTTGGTGCTGGTACATTCTGATGTGACCGTCTGCTACGTTAGATTTCCCAGGCGGCCGAGAGCGGCGTTGCCGTGCTTACCAAGGTCTGGCAGCGATGGCGCTTTGGGCCCGGTGATGACGAGCCATAACCTTCCGCGCGACACCTGACGGCCCGAAGCATTGCGGGGCAGGCCGCCGGCGCTTGCCGGCATTGGCCTACGCTGCGCCGGCATTCGCCTGACCAGCCGCACCGCATCCGTAATAGTGCGCCGGTCACCAATCGCTTGCGGACGGAAGCCGTCATACACCGTTTCTGCGACAGGTTACGAAACTCGATGGTGTCGACACCAGCAGTATCAGGCAGATGATCTAGCCCACCATTGCCCGGGCTCGAGCAGACTCGCGGCACTTCATGAAGCCGCGAAATGCTCGTATGGGTTATCGATCATGGTCAGATGCTCCGGATTGCTCAGATCGAATTCAATAATGCGTGGCACGAGCAGTCGGGCGTAGCGCGTGAAGGCGCTGGTTGGGGGAAAGCGGATCACGGTAGCGCATCGCGCAAGAAGATACATGTCGACGAGAGCGGAAGCTCCACCTTCAATTCCCATTTCCGCACTATGCAACGGCCCTGCCCGATCGGCCTGGAAACGTTTTGGTATGGCGAAGACATCGGGAAACATAACCGATACGTGTTCGAGCACCTGTGCACTGTCCGTGCACAGGAAGACCTTTACAGGCTTTGGATATGGCAAAGCCTTGGCTTTGCGGATTGCCGTGCAGACCTGACGAAGGGCGAGCTCCGAATCGGCCCAGTACGGCGCATGCTCCATGATATCTTCGCCATTGCCGTGCCGAACATGAACGCCGATGATGCTATGGCCGCTAAAGTGTTCCTCATAGAGCGCGTCGATCCGTGCTCGAATCTCAGGCCTGAGTTTGATGTTCCGAAAGATCAGTCGTTCGGCTTCCTCGCTGCAACGCCACATCAGGCAAGCGTCACAGACAATGGTGTTGGCTTCGTTATCTTCTCTTGACTGGAACAGCTCGGTCAGTTCGTCCCGTTCTCGGAAGATCTGCTCATCCGGGCGATTGATGCAGTCGATCGATGGCCTATTCCACCACCGCGGGAAGAACGGTCCGGGAAACGAGAGCTGGTTGACCCGGTCATCGCAAATCACCGGCACTCCAGCGATGTCCTCAACCGGCTCGAAGAACACCGGAAAGGCGTTGCTGAACGGTTGCTCGACGTAACAGGAACCGCGCCAGTCAATGACGAGCGTCCGCCCGGTCCGCTGCGCGTATGACCAGGCTGACGCCAGCGACCAGAGGCAATCACCAAAGCCGGTACGCCTCCGAGAAATAACAAAGCGTTCCTTTGTCAAATTATCAAACCCTTCTCGTTGCGCAAGATCAGTTTTGTGTGGCGTACCTACTCTTCTGCGATTCCGGTCCCCGCCAATCGACCGCTGGTCACCAGAACACAAGGCGATCAACCCGCAAGCCTATCCTCCACGGCACCGCGATTGGCAGGTGATGCAAGAGCCTTCCACGGAGCCCTCTTCCGCATTGCTCACCTTTTACGACCGCGCAGGATGCAGCCGAATACGGCGCTGATCCCAGAGCCCGCGCAGTTCGTGCACGAGAGCTTCGCGCCTAGTCCTGTCAGAGGTGACCCTTGCGAGAAGATCGGCAAGAACGGCTTCCTTCTCAATTTGCATCAGCATGTCGAACAGGTCATGCGAGACGCGCACGCTGTCATGGCTGGAGTGACCCATGCGGATCTCGCAGACTGTCTCCTGACGTTCTCGGCCCGCATGAGCGCGAACCCGGTAAAGAGATACATGGGGCGGCAGTGATACAGCGAGTGCGGTCCAGCTTTCGAGCGTTGTTGCCCGCTTCTTGACGAGGAAGGACCCGACCACAAGACCATCCAGCTCGGTGGACAAAAACGCGGTAATCGCATCGGCAACGGAATCTACGATCGGTTCGGCATTGTTGTTGAATGAAGTGTTAAGCAGAATCGGAACGCCAGTCCGGCTCTTGAATGCACTGATGAGTTCCCAATAGGCGGCATTGTTCGTGCGGGAAACCGTTTGCAGCCGAGCCGTACCATCGATATGCGTGATCGCCCCCAGCAAAGCACGCTTGGATTCGCGCACGCGAACGACGAAATTCATGAAGGGATATTCTGCGCGACCATCCGGCAACTCAAAGAACGCGCCTGCATCCTCCTCCAGAACCGATGGCGCAAATGGTCGATAACTCTCGCGCTTCTTGACCATCGCGTTAATCCGCTCCTTGTTTGCGGCGGGCCTCGGATCCGCAAGAATACTGCGGTTGCCGAGCGCACGAGGGCCGAACTCGGACCGGCCCTGTACCCACCCGATCACGGCACCATCAGCGATCCACTCGGCTGCTCTGGTTGCGACGTCAGCCGTCCGTTCCATCTCCAGGTGTCCGGCCCATCGCTTCAGTTCCTGTTCGATGCTGTCGTCGCTGCCGACATCTGGCCCCCAATAAACCGCCTGGAGTCGCTCGCGGGGCGCAGGCTGCCCGGCCTCGTTCGATACCATCAGTGCCGCACCCAATGCGCATCCGGCATCATGCGCAGCCGGCTGCACGAAGATATCTTCGAAAAGGCCTGAATACAGGAGCTTTCCGTTGAGAGTGCAGTTGTGGGCTACCCCGCCAGCCAGGCACAACCGTTTCATTCCGGTCGACTCACGGTAATGCCGAAGAATGTGAAACACGATCCGCTCCAGCGCCTCCTGCAACGATGCGCTCACATCTTGATGCTGTTGCGTGAACGGCATTCCCTTTCGCCGGACCTCGATATTGCGCAGCAATGCCGGCCCGATCCGGTCGAGGTGAACGCGGTAGCCACCGTTTGCGGAGAGCTCGTAGAATTGGGCAAAGAGCTCGCGATAGCGGGCGGGATCTCCGTAAGGAGCCAGTCCCATCACCTTATACTCGTCGAACAAGCCGTAACCAAGATATCGGATCGTCTCCAGATAGAACAGTCCGAGAGAGTTATTCTCTGGAAACGTCATAAGCTCGGTCATTTCGGTACCCGACCCGACGGCCAAGAGACCCGAGAGGAAGTCGCCACAACCGTCGATCGCGAGGACCAGGCTTTCTTCAAAACCCGACATCGCCAGAGCGCTCACGGCATGGGCCTGATGGTGGCCTACGAATGACACCCGCGCGGGATCAATTTCGGTGCCGAACTCCGCCGCCAGAAGGTGCCGTAATAGCAAATTGGCATCTAGCGGAATTGAGATCTCAGGTTGAGAGATGAACAGCCGTTCGAGCATCGCGTTGCAATAGGGTTCGGTGGCGTAGAACGCAATACGATCGACGTCGCGAAGCTCCACACCCCCAGCTGCAAGACAGTATTCGATCGCACCGCTCGGGAGCTTATTCGAGTGCTTGATCCGGTTGAGGCGCTCCTCTTCGACGGCAGCGATTACGCGCCCGTCCTTGACAAGTACTGCGGCGCCGTCGTGCAGAAACGTGTTCGGTAGTTCAAGCGGGTTTTCATAGACCCTGTCGAGCCCGCCACTCAGTCCTAGACACAGCATGTTGTTCTCCATTCATCCTGAGAGGCCTGTTGGCCTATTTCCTATCGCGTGCTTGGCGAGTAAGCCGCACGTCGCCGCGGGGCGACCAGGCCTCGCTGGCGTACCGAGGCTCACATAAGCGTCGCACGCGAATCGGAAGTCCGTTACCCCGATATCTGATCTCGCGCATGCGATGCTTCCCTTAGGTCTTGTTCCACTCACCGCATCAGGCGTTGCCGAAGCAGCGCGGCCGCGATGAGGAAGGGAAGCGCTGCGTAGATGAAGAGTGCGCCCACATGTAAGCCGACGCTCTCGATCGGCCGACCGAGCATTGCCGGACGAATAAGATCGACCGAATGAGTCAGCGGCAACAAGGCCGCTATGCGTTGAAATGAACCTGGCAACTGGCTCATTGGGAAGATCGTCCCGCTCAAATACATCATGGGCGTGAGAATGAGTGACTGGTAGAAGATGAAATAGTCGTGGCTCGGTGCAAGGGCTGAAACGACCATTGCGAGGCTCGCGAACGTAACGCCGGTGAGGGCGATGGCGGGTAGCGCGTAGGGAATGGATGACCACTCCGCATAACCCAGCCCGGCGGCAACAATCGTGATCGCCGTCCCGGCAAGCAAGGCCTTGCTCGCTGCCCATGCCACTTCACCGAGAACAATGTCGCCGAGCGTAAGGGGCGTACAGAGTACTGCGTCCCACGTGCAGTTTGTCTGCATGCGCGCGTAAGCCGCGTAGATCGTTTCGAAGGTTGCGGAGACCATCGCGCTTGCGGCGACCATGCCAGCCGCCAGAAACGAGATGTATGAGGTCCCCTCAACGCCACCTATGATCATTCCAAGGCCAAAACCGAGACCGAACAGAGAGCTCATCGGCTCGGCCAGATTTCCAAGAATCGAAGCCAGAGCGACTTTCCGCCAGACCAGAAAATTGCGGCGCCATACCGATATCCAGTTCCATGGATTGGCAGGGAGGGCCGGCGCAAAACGTTGCCACATCGTTCAGTCCTTCATCTCTCGCCCGGTTAGCCGTAAGAAGACATCCTCCAGATTTGGAGGACGCTGCAGAAGGCGGAGATCCGTTCGGTCGGCAAGCCGGACGCGCACCTGTTCTGGATCCGTGACATAACAGAACAGCGTCTCCCCGCTCACCTCAGCGCGCTGCACTTGGGGTCTGACCAGCGGCAGCAGTTCATGCGGATTACCACCGTAAATCTCGATGACTTGGCAGCCGATCTGCTGCTCGATCAGCGCGTGAGGCCGGCCTTCGGCGATCTTACGGCCGTGCTCAAGCACGCACAGGCGATCGCACAACCGTTCCGCCTCTTCCATGAAATGGGTGGTGAGAAGAATCGTTTTGCCGCGCGCTAATAGCGCGCGCAAGCGTTCCCAGATCAGGTGACGGCCGTGCGGATCAAGGCCGGTCGTCGGTTCATCAAGCACCAAGAGCTGCGGGTCATTAATGAGGGCACGAGCCAGCGTCAGGCGCCGCTTCATGCCACCGGACAGTTGGCCCACCCGGGCATCCGCCTTGTTCTCCAGGCGGGCGAATTCGAGCAATGACGGCGTGACCGCTTTGACCTCGGCCGCGCTCATCGCGAAATAGCGACCGAAAACGAGCAAATTCTCGCGCACCGTGAGCTGAAGATCAAGGTTGTCAAATTGTGGGACAACCCCGATACCCCGGCGCGCCAAGCGCGCATGTGTCGGCACCGGCTCGCCAAGCACGCATATCTTACCTGCGTCGGGCGACGCAACACCCAGGATCAAACGCGCAAGCGTGCTTTTACCCGCGCCGTTTGGTCCCAGCAGACCGAAACACTCTCCCGGCGAGACCGTAAACGAAAGAGCGTCCACGACGACCCTGTCGTTGTAGGACTTGCTCACCTCGAAAAGGTCGACTGCCGCGGTTGACATTCGCTACGCCATCGCGACGGACGTTGTTCGCGCCGCTTCCTGGGTCGCGCGCCTTTTTGTCCAAAGCAGGCCGTCACACCATACGTGATCGACGCGTCCCCACTCGCACGCGGCGGCAGCATCCGGGAAGAAGCCGCGTCCATGCAGATTGGCGCTGGTATTGCAAAGCAGCGGAATGGCTGTGAGCTTCTCGTACTCGATGAGAAGCTCGGTCACTTTATGTGGAGAGGTTCTCGAAACCGTCTGTAGGCGGGCAGATCCATCGAGATGCACGACGGCCGGAATTTTGTCCCGCCATTCCGGTCGCGTCTGGTGATCGAACAGCATGTACGGATCGGGTACTCCGGGGCTAAAAATCTCCGCCGCGCGATCCTCCAGGCATATCGGCGCTACCGGCCTGAAATGCTCGCGAAGTTTGATGTCGTTGAGATGATCTTTCATTCCTTCCCAGGTCGCAGCTGCGAGTATGCTTCTGCCGCCCAAAGCTCGTGGTCCGAGCTCGGCGCGCCCAGTAAGGAAGACGACGGGCTTGTCGCCCGCAAGAATTGCCGCAAGTTCGCCCATTGTGCAGGGCGCGCTCTCCCATTCGGGCGGGACTTCGCTGGGACGAACGGCCGGTCCACTGTAGACCGACCATTCCAGAGCTTTAAAGCCTTGCTGTGCCGCCAGTGCAGAGCAAGCAGCACCGATGGCTGAGCCGCTGTCGTTCGGAAAGGGCGGCACCCACACGACATCGAACAGGCCGGTCCCACGAAATGCACTATTCCACTTAATATTCAAGCCACAGCCGCCGGCTATGCAGAGGTTACGCGCCCCCGCAAGATCCGAATGCCGCTGCACAACACCGGAAATTGTGCGAACCAGCAGACGCTCTAGAAAGACGTGAAATGACGCAAGGACGTCTTCGGCTTGCTTGGCCGTCAATCGCAGTGCGCACGCATCGAAGAAGTCGTGCAGAGCTTCAAGTGGCGATCTTGAGCTGTTGGTTTCTGCAAGCTCACGGCAAGCGCCGTCAGCTTGCGTGGCAAAGTGCGCCTCATAGAGTTCCTGAAACGTCTCGATGATATCTCCGTCGGGCGATCCCAGCGCGATATAGGCCATCAGCTTGCCGGCTATACCGAGATCCCAGCTGGTCCGGTCCGCCCGCCTGTAAGGTCCAAAGTGATGTCCTGCCGTCGCATAGGCGTGACCTATCATCGGAAACAGGCATTCGATGAAACGGATGCCGTGAGGCTCGACATAGTAGAGGCGTGGAAACATGCAGCCGTCCCACACCAAGCAGAAAGCAGATTGTGCAGATTTGGCAAACGAGCTGGCGCAGTATGCGGATGCTACGTGCCCGGTGACATGGGGATAGCTTTGATAAGGATACAGCTTCCCGTCAAGCAAGAGGCCGATGCGATCGCGGGACGTCAGGGGGCTATCGCCTTGCGGTTCGACATACGGCGCGCCCTTGAGCTTGATGGTCGTCGGCCCACTAAGGACTTCAAACTGCGATTCGAACTCTCCATCCCAGCCATCAATGACGAACTGATCAACATCGCTCGGATCCAGCCCGTGCTTCGCCAAGGCGCTGACAACGGCATCCAGGTTGTCAATGGTTTGATAGCGCGGATTGTTGTTCAGCTTCTCCTGTTCGACACAAAACACCAGCCGGCCGTCCTCGATCAGAGCGACTGCCCCGTCATGCGTCAACTTGATACCGCAGATACGCATAGTGGCTCCTTTCAAGCTCGACCGTTGGGACGGACCGAAGAGTGCTCCGGATTGCGAAAGCGGACCAACAAGCAGTCTTCATCGGCTGACTGCCCCTGGCACTGCGCGCGTTCGACCTCAACGAGCGCTTCAGTCAACATCGCGATGACCGTCTCGGCGCCAGCGACATGCCCCCATCGCCTGCAGGTGGCATCACGTGCGGATCCGAAGATCAGGTGCCCACCTGGAGCAAGCATCTTCACCATCTTGTCGATTGCGGTACGCATCCGTGTCACGTCTTCGAGATAGTAAAGAACTTCGGCGACCACGATCAGATCGAACAACTCTGCGGTCGAGAACTGCAGAATATCGGTCGCCGCCCAGCTGATATGCGACCACCTCTTGGTCCGCTGGACCGCTCGACCGATCGCTCGCGGCATAACATCGATGACCGTGAGTCGTTTGCAGTGAGGAGCAAGCTTCTCTGTGAATGCACCGGCGGCGCACCCGATCTCGAGGCCGTTTGAGACGGCGCCGTTCGACAGCGATAGCCGCAGCAATTGGGTGTGACGCTTACGTTCGAACGGATTGTCGTCAAGCCGCCACGGGTCGTCGTTGGCCAGCTCCCGTTCTAACGATTGATATGTGTTATCTACACCCACGAGTTAATCCCCCTACAAAACTGCTTAGTCAGTCTCAGCCGCAACGTCATCCGACGCGATCAGCCGCTGGGAGGCGCGCAAGCGACCTGCCCTACGAATTGAGCCAGGCGTTCCCGATCCTGGGTTAAGGCTTGGTCCAGTTGTCTCCTCTTCGATCGAGGCCTTCGATTCATCAACGTCTGATTTCGCTACTTTGCGCGAGAGCCAGTCGCTGTTGCTCAAGGTACAGAGCGCGTAGGCCTTCATTGGGAGCAGGAGGAAGATGTTGATCGGGGTGTGCAGCGCGAATCCGAGAAATCGAAGCTCGCCGGCGCGAAGGGCCGCCACGCTGCATCGAACCATGGTCATCGCGACGATAGTCAGACCGGTCCACCAGGGCACGCTGTCCGTGAGCGCGAGCTGAGCGATCGCGGCAATCGACGAGATGGCGAGCAGCAGCGGCCCGAGGTTCTGTCCGAGCACATCGAGCGTGAGGTACCGATCGAGGCCGGGGAGCAGGTGCAAACCGAGCAGCGTGTCGCGGTAAGTGCTCCGCGCCCAGCGGAGCTGTTGCCGCAGATACGGCAAGAGCTTGTCCGGGACCACCGTGGCGGCGATGGCGTCCGGAACGTACTCGGTTCGAAATCCTGCCTTGAGCATGAGGATCGTCAGATGGCGGTCCTCACCGAAGTCGCTCGGCTTTCCCCGGAAAAACTGCGTCTCGTACTGGTCGAGCAGCAACATGAGCGCGGAACGGCGGTACATGGCACACGGCCCACAGCAGCACATGACCGCACCAAAGCGCGTCTGAGCCGCGCGCTCCTCGTTGCAAGCCAACCAGTATTCCATGTCGATCAATCCGGTCAGCCAGCTGTCGTTGCGGTTGCTGGCCGTCAATTGGCCCATGGCGGCGCCGACGGCTGGATCCTGCATCTTGCGTACGAGCTTGCTGACAACATCGCTGGCGATTTCCGTGTCGGAATCGACGTTGAGCACGAGATCGCCAAATGACCGGCGTATCGCGGCAATCTGCGCCTTGCGCTTTCCAACGTTGCTTTGCAGCAGAATGACGCGGACCCTTGGGTCATGTGCGTAGCTTGCGTGCACGGGTGCCACTGCACCGACATTTGCGGAGCCGTCATCGACCACATAGACCTGCAATCGCCCTGGGTAGTCCTGGCCTGCAATAGACTTCAGGCAGGCCGCCAGCGTGCGCGGGTCCTCGTTGAAGCAGGGCACGATGACATCCACGCTGGGCAGAGCACCGGTGTTGACCGGGTCGTACGGCGGCAGTGAGGCGTCGGTTCGCAGCGCATAAATCGCCTGCGCGCTCTTATGGACGCTGGAGAGCAACGCGTAGGAGGCAACAGCAACGGTGCTGATGGTGGCAAGCAAGGTCATGGGCATTGATCGATTCGGTTAGGTTGAGGAAGCGACCGGATTGCAAATCCACGGTCATGCAGTGCTGGAATGAGCTGGGCGAGCGCCATTACGGTCTGGTCGCGCCGACCAGCATGAGGGCGGCGTCCCAACTCGTCGGGAGGGCATCCGTCGTGCAGGAGCACGATTGCCCCCGGCTGGAGCGAGGCCAGCACTGCGGCAACAATTGCCTCGACGCCGGGACGAGACCAGTCTTGCGGATCGACTGACCAGTGCAGGGCCGCCAGATTGGCCTTCGCCGACGCGGCGAGGGCCTCCTTGGACCATATTCCGTAGGGCGCACGCATGTGCCGCACAGAGGCTTGGGGGCAGGCCATTCCAATGACCTTGTTCGTCGTGAGGATCTCGTATTCCACCTCATCCGGCATGCATTTGGACAATTCCGGGTGCGTCATTGTGTGGTTTGCGATTTCGTGCCCTTCGGCAATGATGCGCTGGATCAGCTCCGGCTGGCCCGCTGCATATGCACCGATCACGCAGAAGGTGGCGGGTGCCCGATGCTGGGCCAGCACGTCCAGAATAGCCGGCGTGCAATGCGGGTTTGGACCATCATCAAAGGTCAGATAGACGCAGTGCTCTCCGCCGGCCTCGGCGTAGTCGCTCCGCGCTTCAGTTACGTCGTTTGTTGACGTCACAGCTCTGGCCCGTTCCGTTCAATCATCTCACCGGCCGGCCATTCGCTCATTGGCCTGGCAATCGGCAGAACGAGGCCGACCACGTCCTCCACGCGCGTCGGAGGCACAGTGAGATAGATGTCCGGACGAGCAGACCGAACGCGGAGCCCTGGTAGAACAGTCGCCAAGCCCTGTCGCCCGAGCAGTCTGGTAATATGTTTCTGCAGGGCAGATCGGACCGTGCCAAAGCCGAATGGCACGCCAAGATCTCGCAATACGGGATACATCACGCGGATGGAGTGGCTTATTCCGAGCCCCTCGAGATCCGGGCGTACCCCGTACAATCCGAGCTCAGCCACGAGCAGATCGACCTCACCAACTTTTATGAAGCGGCGCAATGCGCCGATGTGAATCGCGACGCCACGATCATCGTAGCCAATCGCCCGAATCTCAGGCCTTGCGCCGGCCCAGCTTCGATGACCTTCAAAGGGCTTTGCATTGAATTCCCCGGTCGGACCATAGGTCTTGCGGAAGAAGTCGGACAATTCAATATGGTCAGCAATTTGAAGCTCATTCTCCCAGCACAGCCTCCAACGAACTGGAGGGCGCGCCGAAACACCTCGTGTGGACCCGGGCGCGATCATGTTCATGGAGAGTAATTCCTATTCGTTATCTGGCTCTTGATGCAGGCCAGCAGTTCACCACGTTCGAAAGGCTTGCTCAGGAACTGGAGCCCATCTTGTAGGACTCGGCTCACGTGGTCTCCGGGGCGGTCTGTGAGCAGAACGGTGGGAATCGCGCATCCGGATGCGACCAGATGACGGAAAAGCTCAAGACCACTCATCACGCTCGCCTGCATGTCCGCGATCAAGCACGACGTGATCAAACGGCGGCCCGATTTCAAGAACCCGTCTGCGCTCTCAAAGGCTTCGGGCACGTAGCCTGCGGAAAACACCACATCCGTGAGAGCTTCACGCACTGACCGATCTGTATTCACGATGCAGACGACGTCGAGCGTGTGCGCAACTCGCATCAGATTCGCAAAGGACGCCTTCGCTTGCATGTTCCGCACGATTTCACCCCAGCAAGGACGCAATCCAATCGACTGCGACCACAACACATTCGGCACCCGCAACCGGAAGGGTCCGACTGGGTGGAAATCTACGGCCAAGCTGAGCGTTCGCTCAATTCTACGACGGTACACGGCCGATATAGAATGGGTTGGCAAAGCCAAACGATGGTTTGTTCGTCGTATACGCCAACGCAAGTTTGCGGATCCGCACCGTCCGAACTCGGCGAGATATGGCTTGCGCAACATGCGCGAACCTGCGACCGCACGGTCCAGACGTCTTGATCGATCCCTTGCGCTGGGCTGAGACGCGCAACGATTTGTAACCATTCTGGTCGATCTGACTTCTCGCTATACAATCGTTTGCTATCCTCATTCGGTACAAATGGTAAAATCGATTGTATCGATAGAACACATTCACACCGTGGATCACTCAGGATCATGCGTTTCAAGGGCCTCGATCTGAATCTCCTCGTCGCGTTCGACGCCCTGGTGACGCAAGGCAACCTCACCTCGGCGGCAAGAAGCATCAACCTCAGTCAACCCGCCATGAGTGCCGCCGTCGCGCGGCTTCGCACTTACTTTCGCGATGAGCTATTCACGATGAGGGGCCGAAAACTGGTTCCAACGCCGCGAGCTGAAGCGCTTGCAGCCCCGATTCGCGAGGCTCTCGCTCACATTCAGCTCTCCATCATTTCTCCGGACGACTTCAATCCGTCCCAATCCAATCGGCGATTCAGGATCATCCTGTCCGACTTCATGACTGTCGTATTTTTTCGAAAAATCGTGGACCGCGTTGTGCGGGAGGCTCCTAGAATCTGCTTCGAATTGCTGCCACCTTCAGAGGAACCCGATGAGCTTCTCCGGCGCGGTGAAGTTGATTTTCTGATGTATCCGGAGATGTTCATGTCGAGTGCGCATCCAAAGGCCGCACTGTTCGAGGACACTTTCGTTTGCGTGGGCTGCCCCTTGAACAAGCAGCTAGCGTCGCGACTCACGTTCGAGAACTACATGTCAATTGGGCACGTGGAAGCTCAATTTGGACGTTTCTTGAGGCCCTCTTTCCGCGAATGGCTCTTGCTCGAGCATGGTTTCAAAATACGCACCGAGGTCGCTGTGCAGGGTTTTGGTATGATTCCGCCTATGCTATTGGGCACCAACCGTATAGCGAGCATGCCCTCAAGACTCGTCAGCCATTTCGCCAATACGATGCCCCTGCGGGTTGTCGAACCTCCGTTGCGACTTCTCACATTCACCGAAGCCGTCCAATGGCCCGCCATTCATAATACTGACCCCGCAAGCATTTGGATGCGAAACATATTCTTCCAAGAGGCATCCACGATGGTCTCTCCGCCCGAGACCAGCCAGTGTCACAGCCCGTTGTAGGATTGTTCGGGCCGCTTGCGACCTGCTCTCGGTTAACCACATCTACGCCGGGCTCGACGCTTCGGTCCTCTGGCTGACGTTGGGCAAGGTCGAAATTGGCGCGCTTGAGCGCGGTTTGATCGGGTCGTTGGCGCCATTTATCTCGCGCCATGACGATCTTGCGCCTCATACAGCTCGCTCGGCGGCGCTCCGCAATGATTTTCCGCTGATCCGGACCGGCTGCATCGCATCGTTCCACGTGAGCTGAGTTCAGAGCTCGCGAAAATGACCCGACCCGGTGAACGATATCTGGCCTCAGCACTATAATCCCTTAAATCGCACACCGCGTCAGGTTCTAGACCAACACCTGCGATCGAGGCTGCAACGTGGATGCTGATAGCGCACCCGCACCGCTCTTCGCCTGACAGTGGGCATTCTCCTTACCAGCAACTGTCCCGGCGACCGAAGTAATGCCGAAGGTCGCCAGGTGGCGGGCGGCCTACACGGACGATGCCCACTCGTTCGCGTCGAGCCAGCTTGGTCTGCCGAACGCAGGGAGACCGGAACCTGCAAGTGAGAGGCGTTGCGCAAGGCTGGAGATTGGGACACGTCATCCCAACGGCGCTTATCTTACTCTTTTTGTACTCGTTCCCGCATGATCGAGCGCAACCGCAAAGTCGCTCGCCGCAGGATCAACCTGGATCTACCGGCCATGAGCTCGCGGCATTGTCCCGCTCCGCGTGTTTCGGTGATAAGTGGTTTATTATGAGAGGACGGCAACTGTACCGATGTCCGCGCACGGGATGGCTCGCCGCTCTCTTTCGCCAAGCCCTGCTCCACCTCCAGCTTTGACCATCTCTGGCGACATGTTCAATCCAGCCAAATCGGATCGTGGGTGCTGGGTCATCCTTTCGGATCTCGCGACAGTCGTGTTCTTTTCGAAAGTGTCGTGGCGCGTTTCACACGCGATGCCGCCGCCGCCAGCCTCCAGTTAGGGCCCCCTCACCGCTGCGCCCGAAGAACAACTTCGGTGCGGTAACATGACTCGTCTATCTTACCCAAATCCTCTATGTGCAGCGCGTGCACACCAAAGCGATACTGTTCGAGAATGCAATCGGGTGACTGAGCTTCCGGACGAGCAAGCCATTACCTCGACAACCGAACTGCGCTCCGCAACACTGATCCGGCATGCGTCTGGATATGCGAGTTATCGCTGTAGGAACCATGGCACGTCGTCGTTTCCCCGGGGTGTGACCGCGCGGCGCCGGGGACGCTCGTTGGCCCGTTTTGAGCGCCTCCACGGTCCAACGGATACCGGAGCGATCCTTCGAGGCTCGGTCCTCAACCGCGAGCAAAGTGTGGCCAGCCGCGCGAGATGCGCTTGCGTTGAGATACATGCCGGGAATGGTTTTGAGGCCCGCCTTGCCGCATTTCTCGCCGACGCTCTGCGGCCGCGGACTTGCACCGTTTAAGAGCAACCATCCTCTTGTGGCATCCCAAAACCCGATGTGGCCATGCGCGAGCAACGCCTTCGCGCCCACAAAGCCATCTCAACAGGACTAGCAGACTGTCACAAAAGCTGCTAGGCGCCGAGCCAGCGGCCGCGCCACGATGTTCATAGACCAATCAACGCCCGGCTCGACGATAGACATCACAGCAAGGATTGCGACCGAAAGAAGGGCCCATCGGATCAGATCAGTACTGTGCCTGGGTCCGCCGTTTCGTGAAGCCGTGTCTCAAGATCACGGGGCTGCCAGCTCCTGCTTTCGCTTCTCATGCCAATCGGGCAGCAGATGGCCAACGCTGCGCCAGCATCCAGGAGAACTTGCACCGTTTCAGTTAGCGCGGTCTTGGAGATCAAGCAAACGCCGTGTTGCACAACGGCATCACGCGAGCCATCTTGTCGCATTCTTTCGCGCACGTCGCCGCTTCGTCTCCTTTTTGCCCCATCACAGCCAAACGGCTTCGCCACGTGCGGCGCGAGTGCGACAATGAAAGGAGCCTGCTCTTGGACAAGTCGAGTGGAGTCTACGATCCGGAGGATCTCGCGAAATTAGGAAATCTTTTCGATCAAGCAATCGCATCCTTACCGACCTGCATGCGAACCAGCGAGAATCGCGTGGCGATCGCCAGACTTGTTATGCAACGCGCAGCGAGGGATGAATTGGCACCGCTAGCGAACTTGATGCTTGCACTCGTTTCGGCCGCTTGATCAACAGCATGCTCTCAGTCCTTCTGCGGTTCGCAGCGAGAGACGCATCATCTAGACCATTGAAATAGCTTGATTCTCACGTGGCGTCAGGTTGTAGGTTGCAAATTGAGGACCATGACAAACGCCACACCACGACGGCGCCGATGGCGCATTGGAGAACTTGCAGAGGCGACCGGCGTAACGGTACGCACTCTGCATCACTACGAACACACCGGGTTGTTGACGGTCTCGGAACGCACCGATGGCGGTCACCGCATGTACGATCGTGAAAGCATACAACGCGTCTCTCAGATTCGCGCGCTACGTGAGCTCGGCTTCTCACTTCCTGAGATCCGCAAAGCAATCGAGGGGCGGACGTCTCTCACGGACCTATTGCGCAACCATCTGGAACGAATTGAACTTCAAGTCGCGCGGACGACATTATTAAGGGACCGATTGCGCAATATGACGACGCAAGGTGAGACACAAGTCAGTGTCGACGAACTGCCGGCCACGTTAGATGCAATGTCACGGATTGAGAAGCGTACCCCGTCGGCCATCTGCACATGCGCCTCTAACGCTAGCCGCGAAGATCGTTGGCGGAAGATTCGCGACGAGCTACGAAGCTGCATGGATCAGGGCGAGCCTCCGTGCAGTGAGCGGGCAATTGCGGTCGCGCGTCAGGCCCGTTCGCTCCTGACCGAGATCGCAGGAGTTGATTCGACTGTCTCAATGATACTCAAGGTGCTGACGCGATTGACGGAACCACACAACCTCGCCGGCTGGGATGCCAGCCTCATGCGATACCTCGATCTCGCCCTCGCCGCGCTAGAAAATCAGCTGGGACAGAATTGACGCACCCTGCTGCGCACGATCTCGGTTGTCGGAATGTCTCTAAACCCAATGAGTTGATGGCGACCCTTCAATTCTTTGTCGGCACTCATTGGGTCTTCCGCTCTGTATATTTTGGAAATCAACCTCGACAAAGCATCGAAGTACTTGATTCGCACGTAGCGTCAAATTGTACCATCTAACGCACCGTCGCAGCGACGGGGCGGACAGAGCGTCGGCTAGACCGAGAGAGACTCCAATGATCGGCCATCACTTCTGGAACTTGCTGGTGAGAGCCCTCGACGAGAACAAGCCGGTGGTTGATCGTCCGGGCCTTCCAAGCGCCTCGTCGGCACACATCGGTCGAGCACAGGAGATAGGCGAGTGTACCGAATACCGGCAGGATGTTCGATATGAGTACTGTCAACGCTTAGAGGACGCTCTCCTGACCAGTCCCGTAAACGTCCATTCGTCCGTGCCCGCCCGATAACCTGGCAACAACTTGAGCCTGTTCGTACCAGCCTGAGTTCGATTCAAGCATCATTGCGCCGGACTGCTGGTGGCCGCGTCGTACCAACGGCGACTCTGACCAAGACGTAGCGCGATATAGGGAGCTTCACATGTCGATTCTTCGCGCTCATAGGCTTGTAACTGCCGCGCTCCTTTCCTTGATCCTGAGCTCGATCGCCTGGGCAAAAGCTGTTTACGTTGCGTTAGCGGGCCGAGTGACGGGAAGCACTGCGGCGCTGGGCGTGCAGATACGCGACGGAGCGGCTGCGGCTGTGGATTCGATAAATGCATCGGGTCTGCTGCCAGGCACAAGGCTCATATTGAGGATTGATGCCGACGACGCATGCGATCCCAAGCAGGCCGCCGCTGTTGCCAATCGCTTGACAACCGGCGGGCTCAAGCTTGTCGCTGGGCACTTCTGTTCATCCTCGTCGAAACCGGCTTCAGATATATACGCCGAAGCGGAGGTGATTCAGATCTCACTTGCCTCGACGAATCCCAGCCTGACAGAGCGTGGCGAAACCACGCTGTTTCGGGTTGGCGGCCGCGATGACCAACAAGGTAGGGTTGCAGCAGAATACATCGTGCGGCACCACCAAGGCGCAAAGCTCGCGGTCCTCGATGACAAGAGTACAGCTGGCAAAGGCATCCCCGATATCGTTGAATCGCAGCTTCGTGCAGCCGGCGAGCACACTCTTCGACAGGGCTATGTTGCCGGCGAGAAGGATTACACCGCTCTGGTTTCGAGACTGAAGAGAGAGGGAATCCAGATCGTCTATATCGGCGGCTATTACAACGAGATCGGCCTCATCGTGCGTCAAGCTGCGGAGGCGGTCGCACGCCTGACCGTGATCGCCAACGATCCGCTGACGACAAGCGACTTTTTGGCCATTACCGGCGACGCCGCAAACGGCACGCTCTTCACCTTTATGCCGGACCCGACGAAGAATGCCGCAGGGGCAGCCACTGTCGCCAAGGTCAAGGGTTCGAGCATACCTGCCGCAGGTTACACGCTCTACGCTTATGCCGCGGTTCAAGCATGAGCAGACTCGGTCAAACGGGCCGGCAGCTTCGACGCGACGCGGGTCGCTGCTGCCCTACGCTCAAAGTCAATCGAAACGGCCATTGGCACGGTTCGAGTCGACTCCAAGGGAGACAATGCCGCTCCTGGCTTCATCGTTTACCGCTGGCGCGACAATACCGTGGAAGCGGTCGAGCAGAACTGATCGCCCGCCCCAACACCGCACGGAGCGTTCGAATGATGAACCATCTTCGACATAGCGATTACGCGCTGCTCACGTGCATCGCAGTCGCCGCAGTCGCAGCATTTCTAGTCCTCGCGGCAATGCTATCACAGCTGTCATGCGCGCCCGTACGGCCGTCCGAAGAGTACGTTCCGATTCGCCTGGTGCCACTGCAGTGAGCACCACTTTCGCATTCGTAAGACCGACGAACATCGGTACCTTCTTCAAGCTAGGCACACTGATGCGCGCCTCGCTCTCGGCAGTGAGCTGTCAGCGCTTCTTCAGAAGGAACGTAGCTAGTGGCAAGATGTCAGTCGCGCGCAGTTTGTCTGCGGATTGCGCGAGTTCAAGCCAAGGGTTATCAGCGCTGTTCGGCCGAGTGGATGTGGCGTTCCATCCCCTCCTGGAAACAGGTATTCGCTGGGATAACGCCGTGCGACGCCTGATCCGTGCTGATCGCTACCGGACTTTGAGACGGACTCTGATCCGGTGCGGCGCTTAGATCTAAGCCCGCCTATTGAACCCCCAACATTCACATTCATGCGCGCCTTGGGCTTCCCGGCTCACAATATAGCACCCGCCACGTAGGCTCGATGATCGCCGTCAACTGCTCGCGTCGACAAAAAGGAGAACACCAAATTGGATGCCAAACTGCAAGCTATGCTTTCCTCGCTCTCGCCGGTCGCTCGCGAATTGGATGCTCTGCCGTCCGGGCGGCCCACCCCGGACAATGGTTGCGTGAAACTGAACACGAATGAGAACCCATTTCCTTTGCCGGGCATAGTGATGCGAAGCGCAATTGCAGCTCTTGAGCTGCAATACCTCTATCCGGAAGACGACAATGTCAGCTTGAGACAAGCGGCCGCAGCTGCTTATGGCATTGCAACTGATTGCGTGATGGCTGGCAATGGATCGTCCGAACTCCTCAGTCTCATTTACAGAGCCTTTCTTGCCCCGGGGGACGGCGTTGCAATGATGTCGCCCGGCTTCTCATTCAATCGCAAGCTTGCCATGTTGCAAGGGGCCCGCTTCATTGAAATTCCCTGGTCTGAACCTGACTGCTTGCCGATGGACGAGCTGCTTTTCGGTGCGGCTAAACATGCCAAATTCATTCTGCTGGCCAATCCGAACAATCCGACCGGAACCTTTGTTCCGCTTGCTGAGATCGAACGCCTCCTTATACGATCTGACCGATTGATCGTTTTGGACGAAGCTTATGTCGATTTCGCACCTGAGGACGGCCTACGCCTTGTTGAGCGCCATTCGAATCTTCTGGTCCTGCGCACGTTTTCCAAGAGTTATTCCGCCGCTGGCATTCGCGTCGGCTTCGGTTTCGGCCATCCCGAGCTAATTGGGCGGCTTCGCAACATCCAGAATGTTTTCAACATGAATGTGGTCGCTCATGCGGTGGGCATGAGCGTCCTTGCGCATCGCGACGCCTACGAGGAGAACCATCGCCACGTCAGGCTTGAGCGGCAGCGCGTAGCGGCCGCCCTTTCAGAATTTGGGTTCTCTGTCACGCCTTCCCACGCGAATTTCCTCCTCGCTCGTGTGCCCGTAGGCCAGGGTGGCAGATGGTGGCAGGCGGCGTTGGAAGACCACAAAGTCCTTGTTGCCTTCTTTCCGGATGCCGGCCTGGAAGAGTGCATTCGGGTTAGCATCGGTACAAAGCGCCAGATGGATGCTTTTCTTCCGGCTGTCGGCAGCATTCTTAAGAAAGTGGGATGCCGTGGCTAGTGGCGCGTTCCACTCATGTCACGGATCCCCGTTCGTGATCGATCCGGACGACGTCTGATGCAGCTTCGCGACGCAGCCGGAGTCAGTTCTCATCCAGTCAGCGCATTACGAGCTGTTGAGAACGGCTTCGCAGCCTATGCAGCGCATTGCCAGCGAGCGCCGCTTGCACCTCCCGAAACCCGGCGATTCCGGTCCTCTCTACCTAGGAGATAACTGAGTGAGAAATGTTCTTCCCTCAAACCTGACCTGCGGCATCTTTGATCATCTTGACGAGGACGGCCGCGATATCGCCCGGCAATACGCGGACCGCCTCGCGCTGGCGGAGGCCTACGACCGGCTCGGTTTCTATGCCTATCATCTGGCGGAGCATCATTGCACTCCGCATGGAAGGGGCCCCTCGCCGAACTTGTTTCTGTCGAGTGTCATACAACGCACACGGCGACTTCGCGTTGGTCCATTGGTTATGCTGCTCAACCTCTATCACCCGCTGCGTGCATTCGAGGAGATCTGCATGTTGGATCACCTGAGCAGCGGCAGGGTTGAGGTCGGACTTGGTCGCGGCTCCCTACCGATCGAGCTGAGCTATTTTGGGGTTGGAGCCGACGTTGCCTCGAGCCGTTACGAGGAGGCTTCCCAAATCTTCGTTAGCGCGATGAATGGCGGCCCGCTTTCATACCAAGGGCAACATTTTGCGCTGAGCGACGTTCCCTTGACGCTTTCACCTCACCAGCGTCCTTGTCCCCCGACATGGATTGCTACAAATCGAACAGAGTCCGCTCATTGGGCGGCGGCAAATGGCGCAAATCTGGCGTGCATGGGGCCTTCTTCTGCCGTTCGCAAGGTCACCGATCGCTATCACGCTCATCGAAACGCGGAGCGTAACGCCAGCGGTTCAGCACCATTTCTCGCATTGCTCCGCATGGTCGTAATTGCCAGCTCTGAAGCAGCCGCCCGTTCCCTCGCCACGCCAGCCTACGAAACATGGCTCAAAAGCTTTAAGTTCCTGTACGAGCTCAATGACATCCCGACTCCACCCAACCTGCCCCTAACCTTAGATGCCGCAATCGACAGTGAACTGTGCGTTGTCGGAACGGGCGCTTCGGTGCGCCAAACTCTTCTCGATCATCTGGAAGAGGCAGGGGCCAACTATCTTCTTTGCCAGCTCGCCTTCGGATCTCTGACACTGCATGCCTGCCTCAACACCGCAACTGCGATTCACTCCGAGCTCATAGCGGCAGAGCGCTGACGGTGGCCCAACAGCGTTTCCAATAAGTTCGCCCTTGACCCGGCAATCAATGGCCACACCGAGGCCAATGAGTGCCGCAGCCGAATGCATATCCATCAGGCGTCCCTCATGGTTCAATTGGCTTTTAGGCGCATGGTACCCATTCGACTACATCACCGAACAGGAGGCTCAATGGAAATAAATGACCTGCCTCTCATTTTGCGCGGGTTTACACTGCCCGAGCAGTGGTTTGCTTGGGCAGGTAAGTCGGCTCACGCTCGTTCCGCTTTGGCGCGCTGGTTCGTCGATCCCATTCTACACGAATCCGAGGTGTGGCTTATCGCCCGAGCGGGCCTGTCGTGACGCGGTCCCGGCAGCGCTCCGCTCAGACCGAAGAGATCGCGCGTAAGCTCGAGATCGTACTGGCGGAATTGGCTTCGCTGCGCATTCTGCTGGCCGCGCACGGCATTAGCACCCCGCGACCTCTCGATGAGGACTACCTCACTGTTCAGCGGTTCGCAGTGATGAACCACATAAGCCCCGAGGCCGTGCTCTCTCGGATCCGCCGCGGCAAGTTACGCGCGGAGAAACGCGGTGGCCGGTGGTGGGTGAAATGCACGGTTTGCACAGCATAGCCGTGCAGGGACGAGGACAGTATGAGAGACGGAGTGAATCAATCCGAGATACGGACTCCGGCACGAGAAATGATATGTGCGTTTAAGTTAGCATCTCTTCTGAGCTCGACCAGACGGCCGATGGAGACTCAAGAGATCGATCGAGGTCAACGTAGCGCACGCCAACACGCCGTCGCCAGATCGGGAGGCTCAATCTCGATGTACCCATGCAATCACAAAACGCGTGGGCGCCCCGAGCAATGGGTATCTGATGACCACCGTTGCGTGACCGGGGATCACTCAGTCAATTCCGCCTGGTTAACAGAGCGATCCCAGTGAACAAGCGGAAAGGCATTGGACGCCTGGCAGGAGAAGTCCAACTCCGGTGCCGCTGGCGGTTTGTGGCAAAAAGAACCACCCTCCATGTCGGTTTTTCGACGTGAGCCACCACACGCGCCCGGGTTACGGCCTGGAGAACAGGAAAGATAAATGCCTTGCTCGCAAATCGCACGCTTTGCGAGCTTCCCCGAGCAACCTGCGTCTCACGCCCCTGGCAGAGAAATTGCACCCCAGTCATTCCACTGTTTCAGGGGCGCCGCGCGCGCCGGTGTCAAACGGGAACAGATCTGATTTCGCTGTATGGTCGCCAGGCTCTGGCTGGAGAAGGAGATGGCAATGATGTCACCAAGACTGATGTCAGTCCTCGGTTCTATGGTAGCCGTCGAGCGTATGTTTTGGAAACTTCGAGAATTGATCGATGGAGACGGCTCAATCTCACCTGACGTTCGAGAGACGCTTCATGTAATGTTAGATGCAAAGCTTGTTTCCGCAAAAGACAAGATTATGAGCGACGCGCGCGCTGCGATCGACGCGACTCCCGATTTGCCGCAGGCGGTCCGGGACCGAGCGTTCAGGT
The DNA here is from genome assembly GCF_008123425.1 of Bradyrhizobium rifense. Classification (GTDB taxonomy): domain Bacteria; phylum Pseudomonadota; class Alphaproteobacteria; order Rhizobiales; family Xanthobacteraceae; genus Bradyrhizobium; species Bradyrhizobium rifense. The sequence goes on along the minus strand of NZ_VSSS01000038.1, from coordinate 144,600 downwards.
CGCTCGATTTCGCAACGAAAATGTTGATCACCAGCGAGCCGCGCCGCACTCAGGATCCGCTTAGCCGAGTCGGTATCTGCAGCGCTAATCGCAAGATGCATTGATCCATGCGCCGTTCCACCCATTGCCTGCCGCAACACTTGGCTGTGCACTGTTGATGTTAGCCGAAGCGCTTCGATTGAGCTCCTGAGGAGCCTTGAAGCTCCTGGAATGGAGCGACATCACCTCGGAGTTGATGAATCTGCGATGATCCGCAAAGAGGGCTCACGGAGAGGTAGAACCATGGTTGGAACGAGCAAGCGCAAGCCTCGTCATATCTTTCGCCAACGGCGTCATCAAGGACAAAGCCGCCGTCAGCGCAGCGATTACGACGTCCTGGTCCAACGGGCAGACCGAAGGCCAGATCACCAAACTCGAACTGGTTAAGCGCCAAATGTGCGGGCGCGCCAAGCTCGACTTGCGGCAGGCTCGGGTAATCGGCTCCACATGACCGGTGCTGCACCAAAATAGCGTCAGAGCCTAATTTAGGCCCTCGGTTTCAGAGGATGACTCCGGTACGCCTTGCACCACAATGCGGCCGCCTGCCCGCTGCCCGACGCGAATAGCCCAGGCGTCTTAACAGCACGCCGGTCCTGCGTAGCGAGATGGCTAGCCTCGTCCACGTTTCAGCTGCCGCCGAACGTCTTCTTCGTCCCGCCCAGGGCGGGTGGGGCAAGCGGCCGAGAGAAGCGCAACACTCTGACCAAACCACGGGTATCAGCCCATAACGAATCTCGTTTCCTGCAACGATCACGGCGTGGGCCGCTCAGGGCATCTGCAGACTACGCCTGGCTCGCGCCCACTGCTGCTGCAGGCCACCTCGAGTTAGAATAGATTTTGGCTGGGAGTAGCCGAAGGGACTTGAATCGTACGTAGCGTCACGTTGTAGGAACGAGGCATCCGCCGCCTCGCGCCGACCAACTAGTTAGCCACCGATGGCGGGAGTGTGACGTAACACATCAAGCAATCCTCCGGTTTAGACATCCAGATGACCACAGCACTCTTTTTTCTCACTATGATCTTTTTTGGCGGCTTTGGACTGGGCTACGGTGTGCGCAGCTGGCGTTCCCGCAAGCGACGTGAGCGCGCCCGGCGCTATGGTGCTCTCTTTCATTCCGGCACTTCTGCTCCGCCGCCGCTCCGAGTTCCCGCACGCCGTGGTTCCTAACGTTGCATTCGGCCTTGCTCAAAGAAGGAAATTGCGGTCCGCCCCGCGAGGGAGAACGCCCTTCACCGCCAGTTCGTCGAGCAAAGAATTGCAAGGCGGAGTGGAGGCCACGCGCGTGCTCACCTTAAGTCGGTCCCAACAGCACGGTGTAACGTGTGACTGATCGCCGATCTGACCCGAGATGCTGAGCCATGAAGACCGCGGGTCGGCCGTTCACGGATCATCAGGTCGGCGGTGGTGGATTTGCAAACGCCCCCGGCCTGACAACGTCCATCTGTGCGATCTTAGCATGTGCGAAAGCAATTGCCAGACCGACCTCTAATCAGCGCTGGTGCGAACCTCGGAGAAGATATGTCTGGCATGCGAGCTAGCGCTTGAACTGAATGCGACGGCGAGCACGGCGGCAGCGTCGACAAGCTAGTGGATCTACAGCGCTTCGATGCCCGCCCCGTTCTGCACCGGGCGAAAGGAGAGATCCAGAGCCCTCGCAACGACTCCGATGTTCATCTCGCGTCAAGATCAAGGCCGCGCTGACCGGGACCAATGCGTCCTGGCGAGTTCGATTCGTTTAACTCGCCTACCTAAACGGAGAGGTTTCGTAGGTGAGGCTTCCTTCGTAGAACTCGATCCCGATAGTCAGAACAGCGGATGCATCATGAAGCCTGACGAGCGCCTCGCCGAACTCGTTGAGAATAGCGCGCGTTTTGATGACGAGGCATGGAAAGCATGGGCACAGTGCCTCTCACCCACTGAGCGGCTGGCGTATATTCGCAAACATCGCTCTCACTTCCGGTTCACTGATTATGACGAAGTGATAGCTGTTGTACGGGGTCGGCGCTTCACCGGTTGCTCATCGCAGCTCCTTCGATGGCGCGACAGGATAAGAGCAAGGACGTTGCAAAGCGCTCTGCTCTTCTTGGTTGCGGTGTGGCTGGGTATCATCTGGCTTGCGGTGCGCTTAATCCGCTGAGATCAGCAGCCCGCTTTTCGTCAACACCTAAGCGACCCGTGTTCGCACGCGACCGAACACTGCGACGCGGTTGGAGATGATCTGCAATGCCGCAACCTGACGCAGCGTTCGGTTCGAACATTCCTTTGGGCGCGAATGTTGCGATGCAGTTACAGCAATTCGCGCGGACGTTGTTAAGACGCACGAGTGGCTCGGAGGCACTCAAGACATGAGAGTAGAAATGAAGAACTTGTTGCTCGCGACTGTGAGCATTGTGGCGCTTGACGCGGTGGCGCCCGCATTTGGCGCGGATCTGGCTGCGCAGCCCGTCCAACCTCTCTACACCATAGCTCCGCAGCCTGTCGCGGCTGCAATCTACGACTGGAGCGGCTACTATCTCGGTATGAACGGTGGCTTGGGCTCTAGCTCGAATTGCTGGGATTTCAATGGCGGCACGTCCGAGGGCTGTCATGACGCGACCGGCGTGACCATTGGTGGCCAGATCGGCTATCGATGGCAGATAGGCCAGATCGTGCTTGGTGTTGAAGGCCAGGGAAATTGGGCTGATTTGACCGGCTCGAATGTCAGCGTCGCGTTTTCGGATGCCAACCAGACCAAGATTGATGCGTTTGGCCTGGTGACAGGGCAGATTGGCTATGCCTTCGACAACGTACTGCTTTACGCCAAAGGCGGCGCGGCAGTCACGAGCAACACCTATCAGATCAGCTCGACCCTCACGGGCGCGCAGCTTGGGAACAGCGAGCACGTTCGTTGGGGCGGCGCTTTGGGAGCCGGCATCGAGTACGGGTTCGCACCGAACTGGTCGGTTGGCTTCGAGTACGATCACCTATTCATGCAGCCCGCCACGGTGACTGTCGCCGCGCCCGCTGGTGGGACCGAGCGCATCCGCCAGGATTTCAATCTTCTGACTGCACGGCTCAACTATAAGTTCGGCGGTCCGATTCTTCTCAAATATTAATCTGTCGTTCAAACGGCGGATCGAAAGCCCCGGCCGTAGGCCGGGGTTTTTGGACCTGTTGGTCTGCTTTACAGAAGCCATACTCGACCTAATGCTTTCTCGGGAGGGCGCGCTTGCTGCATCAAGCAAAACCCTTCTCCTGGGCTAGCGCGCTGCACAGTGATTGTGACAGGTTGCGTCCGGCGATGGCAATGTGCGCGTCTAGCTTGGATGGCATGCAAACCCTGGCTCTATTGGGCCGACGAGCCGCCTTTGCGTGGCACGCGGCGCGCCGAAGTCACCGTCTTGCCGAGCATCCTCGCGAAAGTGCCTGCGGTCCTTCGGCGCGGAGCTCGTGCTGGCGCATTGCAGGCCGCGCGTCTGGCCGGCACGACGATCGGCGCGATTGCCGAATCGTCCTGGGGTGCGCGAATCTCGGCCAACAACGCTACCGGATCGAGCGAACGATACTGAGCGCGCAGCCGTTTCCGACGGCTGCAGTCACCTTGGGATGCGACAACGGTCGCTCATAGGCGTCGATGGGGGAATAGCGCTTGATTACTTTAGCCCTTCGCGTCGATTCTCCTTCAGCTTGAACGACGGCTGATAGACGTTGACGTACAGCCCTGCCGCCGCATAGAGGCGGCCCATCACGTGCGCCGTCTCGACGCCATCGAAGCGGGGATACTCCATCAGGCGACGCACAAGAGCAGCATTCTTCTGCTCGACGAATGCTTGACCGTTCTTCTTGTACGCGCGCGAGCGCGTGACTTCGAGCTTTTGTTCGCGACACCATGGCACTGACGGGAAGCCGGTAGATGCCATCTATGATGTCCGGCGGGATCTGTGCGGCAAAGGGTTTGAGGAGCTCGCGCTCGCGCGCATCCGCGGGCCGGGCATAGGGCCCACAGGTCGGAGCCTGCAAAATAGCCGGCGACGCGCGAAGCGTGCTGAAGCCGACGGTCATCACCAAGGACAATTACCAGCCGTTCGACCAGCCGCTCGATGGCGTAACCGGGGAAGGTGCGTAAGGTGGGTTAGCGAGGATCTCGCTACGGAACGCTGCGCACCTGGGCCGAACAGCTCGGAATGGCGGACGCGGCGAGGCTGCTTCAGGCGACGCTGGACGAGGAGGAGGCTGAGCCGCTTCGCCAGTTCGTCGATTGCAGCTTCGACCGTCCGGCAAGCCGCGACGAGCCGCAACGTGAGGCGCGCCTAGTTCTCGTCCACGGCAACAGCGCCCTGCTCCCCCTTGTGGATCGAAGACGGCACCACACCGAAATATTTCCGGAACACGGGGCTTCCTATGTTGAAGGCGGCATGCGTGCAGGCCTCGCGGCGGTGAAGTGTGGGGCGAGCGAAAACGACACGACATAGTTCATGAAGGCACTATGATTGTCGAAGTCTACGCCGCGCAAAAGCCAAGGGAACAGGCTCTGTGCGCGGTTGATCGCCTCGACGACCAGCTAACCTTCCCGCGTCACCAATGACAGGTACTCCGCCCAGCCCGTGGCGACATCGACCATCGTCAGGGTCTGGATGAGCGAGCCAGCCACCGACGTGCCGCCATGGGCGACCATGTCGACCTCACAGAGGGCGGGCGGCGGGCTCTTCCAATCATGAACGCGCGGACGCGACTTCGCGCCGGATTGCCGAAATGAATCCGGCGCGGAGCCCGGCTGCCGCCGCTCGCCGCGAGCTTCACGTCGACGAGCAGGCGGTCACTGCTAGCAGCACTGATCGCCAGAGCAAAGTCGCGGTCCACCTGCCCAAGCTGCAGTCGGCCATGTGGCTCGAGGGCCGTCAGCAAGGTCGGGATCATCACCTTGAGCCGCTTGCCGCAGACCCGATCCGACGCCTCCCATAACGCCGTTTTCGGGTCCTTTATCGTAGCGCCATGTCTACGCTTGCGCTCTCCGGGGGCTTCGACCTTCCCCGGTTTAACCTTTGCGCGCCGCCCAAGTGCGCCCGCCGCATCTTTGCGATGCCAGCCCACCGTCGCGCATAGCGCATCGAGGATGCGCCCCTTCTCCGCTCGTTTGGCCGACCTGTAACGCTCCGTTAGGCCGACACCACCTCCCGCCGCGCGCCCATGCTGACCTTTCCCGCCATAGACGCCCCCGAACCAATTCGATGGCACCGACCCAATCATCGGCGAGAAGTTGTCCAGTAACATTCTGGATGAGGCAGTGCGCCCCTTGTCAAATGCAGCAAGCCGATTCAGGCTTATCGTCGACGTTCAGTCGGTTCGAGCCTGAAGCGGAGTTTTTCAAGGAAAACTAACCACGGCAGCCAGTGGACGGAGCACTGACGTGGAAGAATGAAGGTACCGCGACGTTCTTCTCTCCCAACGACGATCTTACGCTCTGCCGCATCCTTAGCAATCTTCTCCGCGAAAGGTATGGAATCTCCTTTGTCGCGTGTGTGACGGGCCAAACCACAGCGCAACCACGCTGACAAGGCAACTTCGCACATACCTGCATGGGCCCACCAAGATAGTCCACGATCAGACGTAGACATCATCGGCCTGCCGGCCCGTGAGACTCATCATATCCGTAGCCACGGAGCGGAACTTGGGGCTCTGAGCACGATCCAATCAGGATCTGACCACGACCGCACCACCGCAAAACTAAACATTGGAATCAGATACTCGCGGATGATGATCGTGACGTGAGGCTCGTTGGCCTCATCTTCGGTTAGCTCCTTGGTCTTCGCGATGTCCGCAAGAGCAGTCTTCTGGTTCAATTCTGTCTGTCCGAATACGAACCTCACGTCGTTGAAAAGGAGAAGGCCTCGGGGCTTCAAGAGCCGTACTGCTGCGATGGCAGCCGCTAGATCGACATAGATCGAATGGTTGCCATCGAGATAGATGATGTCAAACGCCTCCCCATGCCTCATCAACCTGATCAGGTTGAACAGGTATGTGCCTACAACGTTTCCCAGAAACCGGATGTTTCGGTTAGCGATGCTAGCGGCAGCTAAGTCGATCCGATGTTTGGCGCAAATATGTTTGAAGTCCAAGCCCACATATTCAATGCGAAGCTCATCGATGGACTTGAACTGCTCCTGCCTCAGGATCGGTCCTACGCCAATCTCAAGAAATCGGCAGCCCGGATTCTCTCGAAGGATGTGGAGTAGGCGTGTCTGAACCGACTGCCGATACGCGCAGTAGTTGCTAAGCCGAGGATGATTGACATCAAATAGAACATCAGGGCCGCCAACGCTCATCGATCTTCTCCAGTCGCGCGAGAAACCATTCGCACTGCATCGGCGACCTGCGCGATCGCCGCCGTCACGCCGCTTCCGGCGAGAATAGCCCAGACACGTTCTGAAGCTCGGCTGTAGGCGCCACGCAGATACCGTTGCACGGATCACCGACATCGCAACCACGTTGACTCGCGACGTGGTAAACAATCGGGGTGAGAATGATGCGCAGCCATAATCAAGCAGAGCTGATTTTATGATCGTCTCCTTCCTGGAAATCGTCCGCTTATGTGCTGGCGGTGAGGCCGCCATCGATCTAGAGGATTTGACCGGTTACGAACCTAGAGAGGGATGACGCAAAGAAGTGCACGGCCCCCGCTACATCCTCGGGTGTAGCTAATCGCCCAAGCGGAATGTCAGCAGTAGCTCTTTGAAATGAGGCTGGATCGTCGAGAGCCTTCTCGTTCTTGTGAGAGCGGACCTCCCCGGAGCGACGCCAATGACGGTGATGCGGTGCGGCGCCAATTCGGTCGCATGCTGTTTCAAAAGAGCAGCCAACCCACCCTTTGCAGCGCAGAAGGCGCTGTAGCCGCGGTCTCGGAAGGCAAATGATGAGCCGACCGAGAGGAGATGAATGTGGCTGCCGCCCCTTCCGACGGCAACTTGATGTGCCGCTACTGCCCTATGCGTCAAGCCCAAACACTAGTTCTACAACGATCGCCGACGACACAGTATGTCGGTTGCTATATGCCGCTGCGCGTCGATGCGCACACCGCTGCTGACAGTTATCGGACACGAATTGGCAAGGACCGTGCCAGCGTGGAGTGGAATGGAGTGGAGTGGAGTGGAAAAAAAATGCGCGTTGATAACTGGATGGCTGCGCTCGGCGCACGGCGCCCACTATGCGCACCTCATGCGCGCAGCCTCCGCTCCGATATCTAATCTGGTTACTGTCCGCCCGATTTGCGTCAAAACCAGATAGCGATTTCAATGCTGGGGTCTAAGGTCCTTCGTTTCGGCCGCACAGCGGGTCGTAAGCGACACATTGCATGGATGCGGAGAAGCGCCGATAGCTTTTATGTCACACCACGCCTATCGTAGGGGCAGATGGTTCAAGCGACACGCAAAGAGATAACCTGGATCACGTTTTTGGTATGTTTTCGCACATCTATGTCTAATTGAGGCCCGCAATGTCGGAAGTTCAACAAGAGCGGCCCGGTATGCGTACTTCTCCAGCAATACACGCCTCCTCGACGAGGGCAAGCATTGCAGCATTCGTGTTGTCCCTCTCCAAGAAATTCAAGAAGGGGCCGATGACGCCCGCCAGATCCATCGTGATGATTGCGCCGACACTGCTGCGCTTGGAAGGACACGCCGCGGGTCTCTTACTGACCTGCAGGACGATTCGGCGACCGACACGAACGGCATCAATAATGCAGACTCGTTACGTTGACTCGAGCCAAACAACGGATTTGTCCATATTGAGATAGCAACGGTGACCGATTCTGATGGCCACTAGGGGCCTGGTGTCAGCCCATGTGAGTGTGCTGCGCCTTGTCTGAGTGCCCATCTAACGCAGCCGAAGCCGCATGGCGTTGGCGATCCATGCCTACGCGATCAGCTCGTGAAGACTGCAGCGCCGGCTCCCGTGTCTTCGCTCATCTGTGACGCCTCCGCGAATCGGCGTCACAGACAGAATCACAGACGATTCAACAGATGCAAATCCTAAGTACGAGATGTGGGAAATTGAAAGCCTAACCGGATGCTTACCTCTCAACCGACGAGGGACGAATAATACTCCCGGCCCTGGTAGGTGCATGTACCTTTGCTCCTCGGTAATGTGCCACTAGCCGAGCAGGCACATCAATCGCAAACACGCCGCGTGAAACGCCGCGTCTCCTAAAAACGTGACCGGGGGTCATTTCATTATGACAGTCAAAGTAATGAAGTTCGGTGGCTCTTCATTCCGGCGGGCGGATTGCTACCGGTCTGTTTTGACCTGCTCCCCTGAAACGCCCCCGGTTTTGAGTTAGGGTTCTGTTCTCCACCGAGGAGACGGACGATGCGCAAAAGCAGGTTCACGGAAGAGCAGATCATCAAGGTCTTGAAGGAGCACGCTGCCGGAATGTCGGCGAGCGATCTGTGCCGCAAGCACGGCATCAGCGATGCGACGTTTTACAAGTGGCGCTCGCGCTATGGCGGGATGGAGATCTCCGACGCCCGCAAGCTGAAGGCCCTGGAGGAGGAGAACCGCAAGCTTAAGAAGCTGCTGGCGGAATCGATGCTGGATGCGTCGACGCTGAAGGAGATGCTCGGAAAAAACTTCTGACGCCCAGCTTGCGGAGACGTGCTGTGACCTGGGCGGTGGATGAGAAGGGCTACTCGCAGCGGCGGGCCTGCAGGCTGGTTGGCCTGCAGCCGAAGACCTATCGCTATGCCTCGACACGGCCGGACGATGGTCCGTTGCGAGCCCGGCTGAAGGAATTGGCGTCGCAACGTCGCCGCTTCGGCTACCGTCGCCTGGGGCTGCTATTGGCTCGGCAAGGGGTCCGGATCAATCGGAAGAAGCTGTACCGGCTCTACAAGGAGGAGCGGCTGACCGTGCGCAAACGTGGTGGCCGCAAACGGGCATTGGGCACTCGGGCGCCGATGGCGATCCCGCAGGATCAGAACCTGCGCTGGTCGCTCGACTTCGTGATGGATACGCTCTCCAGCGGCCGGCGCTTCCGCGTCCTGACTCTGGTCGACGACTTCACCCGGGAATGTCTGGGCCTGGTCGTCGACACCTCACTCACCGCGTTGCGTGTAGTGCGTGAGCTTGATCAGATCATTGAGACACGCGGCTGTCCGCGCATGATCGTCAGCGACAACGGCACCGAGTTCACTTCGAATGCGATCCTGGCCTGGCAGGAGGAGCTCGGGATCGAATGGCATTACATCGCACCCGGCAAGCCGATGCAGAACGGCTTTGTCGAAAGCTTCAACGGCCGTCTGCGCGACGAGTGTCTCAACGAGCACCTGTTCGCCAATCTCAACGAGGCTCGTCAGATCATCGAAGAATGGAGGATCGACTACAACACTAACCGACCGCACACGAGCCTCAACGGGCTCACACCGACCGAGTTTGCAACCCGCCCCAACAGGGGCCAAACCCAGAACAGACTCTCCTTATAAACGGGGGCAAATTGGGGAGCAGGTCAGTTTCTACCCACATAGCGAACAGACTCGCTACTGATGCAGATAGAGTCGTTGTCGTTGTTAGTGCAATGTTCGGGGTAACTGAGTCCCTGAAGGCACTGGCGTTCTCAGTAAACGATCTATGCAACAGTCGCGCATTGGACACCGTTTTAACGACGGGTGAGATTGCGTCCGTCGGCTTACTCGAGGCAGCGTTGGAGAGGCATTTGAACCGCCCCGGGTTTGCCGGAGGCCATTTGGTTTAAGTTATGCCGCCATGGCCGGTTGTTCCAGCATGGCGTAGTAGCGTTGCTCGGCTTCGGCCGGCGGTATGTTGCCGATGGGCTCCAGGAGCCGCCGGTTGTTGAACCAGTCCACCCATTCCAGCGTCGCGAACTCGACGGCCTCGAAGCTGCGCCATGGTCCGCGCCGATGGATCACCTCGGCCTTGTAGAGACCGTTGATGGTTTCGGCGAGAGCGTTGTCATAGGAATCTCCGACGCTGCCGACAGAAGGCTCGACGCCAGCTTCAGCCAGGCGCTCGGTGTATTTGATAGAGACGTATTGGCTGCCTCTGTCGCTGTGGTGCACGAGCCCGCTGCGATGGACCGGCCGGCGATCGTGCAGGGCCTGCTCCAGCGCATCGAGCACGAAGCCTGCGTGCGCCGTGCGGGAGGCCCGCCAGCCCACGATCCTGCGGGCATAGGCGTCGATCACAAAGGCGATGTAGACGAAGCCGGTCCAGGTCGCGACATAGGTGAAGTCGGAGAGCCAGAGGACGTTCGGCCTTGGTGCCTTGAACTGGCGATTGACGTGATCCAGCGGGCATGGCGCGGCCTTGTCGCTGATCGTGGTCTTGACGGATTTGCCGCGGATGACCCCTTGCAAACCCATGTCCTGCATCAGTCGCGACACTGTGCAACGGGCAACATCGAAGCCTTCGCGCTTGAGCTGCCGCCAGACCTTGCGCACGCCGTAGACGGTGAAGTTTTGATCGAAGACGCGCCGAACCTCGATCTTCAGCGCGGCGTCCTGCCTGGCGCGCGCCGACAGCTTGGCGGGATCGCGCCGCTTGGCCACATGGGCGTGGTAGGTCGAGGGGGCGATCGGCAAGACCTTGCAGATCGGCTCGACCCCATGCGCCCCACGATGATCGTCGATGAAGGCGATCATGGTTTGGACCGGCGGTCGAGCTCCGCCATCGCAAAATAGGCGCTTGCCTTGCGCAGGATCTCGTTGGCCTGCCGAAGCTCGCGGTTCTCCCGTTCGAGCGCCTTCAGCTTCTCGGCCGTGTCGGTCGGAACGCCGGCCCGCTGCCCGCTATCGACCTCGGCCTTCTTGACCCAGTCATGCAGCGTCTGCGGCGTGCAGCCGATCTTGGCCGCGATTGACGTCACGGCCGCCCCAGCGCGACGGGTGCTCGCTGGCGTGATCCAGAACCATCCGAACCGCTCGAGTCCGGACCTCAGGTGAAAACTTGTTCGTCGTCTTGCTCGTCATGGCTCCATCCTCTCAGGAGTTGGAGCCTCCGGCAAACCCGGGGCGGTTCAATTCGATTCCGGCATCATCTCTGTTCGGTTATTCGTCGGGGATCCAAACGTCGTCTGACTTCAATCGCGCATACATCGAAGATATAGACAAGGCGCCGCTTCTTAGCGCCCTGCAGGTAAGCAAAGTGGTCATAGTTGCCGGCGCCCAGGGCTTAGATAAGAGCGGGCGCATCTCAATGCTTGGACGTAATAGTTCTGATTTAACCGCTGTGCTGGCGGCTGACATTGTGGGAAGCAGTTCGTGTGAAATTTATTCGGACGTATGCGGTATTTACACGTCCGATCCGCATTTAGTGAACGAGGCGAAGTTGGTGCAAGACATCTCTTATGCCACTGTCAGTCGCATGGGGCGCTGCGGCGCCAAAGTTCTTCACCACGGAGCCGTCGAGTACGCTTCTACTCGTGGAATCGTAATTTCTTGTAAATCTTTGGTGCCGGAGATCGTCGGAACGCAGGTCGGCAGCGTGGGCGAGGTTGCGACCGTTGTAATTAATCGCTCAGCAAAACGAGTAACGTTCGGCAGCTCCTGCGAGCAGCAGGTAGCGTTAGCTCTCCTGAGCGCACTGAACATCACGTGGATCACTGTCGATGGAGATGTAGGACATTCGATCTATCTAAGTCATGATGTAGAGTTTGCTGTCACCAAGTTTGCGCAACGAGGGATAAAGCCGCTCGATATATCGACAAGAATACTAGTTACTGAGATCAATACGGGTAAGCAAAAAGCACGCGAATTCCAGGATCTGGATGCTGCGGTTTCTTACGCTAGAAGAGTCCACGCCGCTCTTCACCCTGAAGAGCCGGGATTGGCCGCGACGCTGTGAGATACTAGGTGCGCTATCGTCGTACCTAGCATACCTCGCGGACAAAATAACATCCTCGACTCCTCACCACAGCAAAGCGATCCCGAAATGGCCGCCGCATGGATTGAGAGACAGCATCCGACGGAGTCGCTCTCACAGCATTAGCGAGCTATAGCGCGTGATCGCGCCACAACACCCACTCGATCGTCACCTTGCAGTCGCGCTGACGGCGTGAGCGCCTCTGCGCTGACCGAGAGGTTGGAACGCATTCCATGAGCAATGCGAATGACCCATCCACCATCTTCGCGCCTCACGTCCCGCCTTGCGCAACTAGATCATTTCAACGACCCGCGCCGCTGAGTAGGCGCGGAGCCACGGAACCTCGCTTGGCGGCGGTGGTTTTGGGGTTCTCTCGCTTGGTGCCTTGAACTCCGAGTGCGATGTTAAGGATAGCGGCATAGCGGCGCTCTCGCTTTCCAAGAACCACGGCTCCCGTGTGCGCTTCTTTCCGCGCCCCTCGACCCTCGCGTTCTCCGCTGGATTGATCGGCAGCCAGCCGCTTTTCACGCCCCATCCGAACACGGCTTGCAGTGCCGCGAAGTTGGTGTCGTTGATGGTCTTAGGCGCACTACCGCCAGCGCTCCGCTCATCACCCCACCGCTGCACGTCTGCCGGTGCGATGCGGCCAAGGTTATCATGGCCGAGCCAATCCTTGAACCGCAGTACGATTGGCTTCCACCGCTTGGCGGTACGCTTTCGCGTTCCGCGGGCCAATGAGGCGGTGTGCCAAGCGTCGGCAAGTGCGGCTAACGATTCGCCGGTTAAGACGCTGAGGTGCAGAGCAGTCGGCAGCGGAAGGCGTTTGACGTAGGTGTCAGGCGTGAAATCGCCGTCCGCGTTCCTCGCGAGCTTCTTTACGCCTTCGGTCAGGTCGCGGGTGACCGCCTCTGTGATCTGCCACCGGCTGTCGTCAGTGGTGAACACGGACTGGCGTGTCAGCGTAGCATCAACGATGGCGCCAAACCTGTTCTCCAAGTCCGCGTGACGGCGTTCATCCTCATCCTTGAAGATGCCAAGGCGAGCGCCAAGGCTGTACTCGCCGCGCTGAGCGGCCTTGTTCGCCTCAGCGACACTCAACCACTGTTGCGATGTCGGGCCGGGATTGTCCTCCAGCCCTTCCGCAAATGCCCGGTAGACAATACCGGACCAGCGCCGCAACCTGCTAAGGCGTGAGCGGCTTGGGACCTTCACGTAGCGCCTTGAATTGGCGCTCAACGTCAGAGGCAATGTCCAGCTGGCTCGTCCTCGCAAGATTCTTATCAGCGGTGCCCGTCGAGATCAGGATGATGCCGGTCTTATACCAGCAGCATGGCCAACGTTCCTTGGGCAGCTTCGCCAGAATGGGTTGAACGTCAGCAGGTATTCTCTTGCGGAAGTACCAGTTCCCCGAACGGTTCCTCTTGACGAGCCGCGCCATTCTCAGAACCATCTGTGTAACAGGAGCGGCTCGAAAACCATAACCGCATCAGCACGGTGTTGAATTTTTAAGGAAGCGGTGGTGCTGCCAGACAGGATTGAACTGTACGACTTTGCTGGGGGCATTCGTGAGCGACGGTGTTGGCTACCGGAGGGGCCGAGCTGAGCTCGCACATCACTTGAGCTGCGCGTGTAGTGAGTCATGGTCGAGTTCGCCTTCCCACCAGGATACAAACACCGCGGCAATACCGTTCCCGATAATGTTCGTAAGCGCGCGCACTTCGCTCATGAACTTGTCAATCGAGAATACGATCGCAATGCCCGGCACAAGCTCAGGACTGACCACCGTCAACGTTGCGGCCAGGGTAACGAAGCCAGCACCGGTAACACCGCTTGCGCCCTTCGAGGTGAGCATTGCCACAACGAGTATCGTGAGCTGCTGGCCAAAGCTGAGATCGACCCCGAGCGCCTGCGCGATGAACAACGTCGCCAACGTCATGTAAATGTTAGTCCCATCCAAATTGAAAGAGTATCCCGTCGGCACCACTAGGCCCACGACCGGCTTGGAACAGCCCAGCCGTTCGAGTTTTTCCATCAACTGCGGCAGCGCGCTTTCGGACGACGACGTTCCGAGCACGATCAGCAGCTCATCCTTGATGTAGACGATGAACTTTAGGATGGAAAAGCCGACCAAGCGCGCGATCAGGCCAAGCACAATGATCACGAAGAGCCCGGCTGTCACATAGAACAGCGCAACTAATCCGATGAGTTTACCGAGCGCGGAGGGTCCGAATTCACCGATGGTGTAGGCCATGGCGCCGAACGCTCCGATCGGCGCGGCCTTCATCACGATTCTAATGACACCAAACACCGCGTGCGCAGCATCGTCAACCAGACCGCGCATCCGCTCACCACGCTCGCCAAGCGCCATCAGCGAGAACCCGAATAGGATGGCAAACAGCAGCACCTGTAGCACGTCGCCTCGCGCAAGGGCGCCAACCACGCTATCAGGAATGATATTGAGGAGAAAATCGACCGCCTTCTGCCCTTCCGCCGTCTTGACATAGTTAGCTACCGCCGCGGCATCAGCCCTGGGAGCGAGCCCATGACCGGCCTGAACGAGATTGCCCATCACGAGACCCAGGACGAGCGCGAAGGTTGATACGATCTCGAAGTAAAGCAGTGCCTTGACGCCGACTCGGCCGACCTTTCGTGCATCCTGAACATGCGCAATTCCAGACACAACAGTGCAGAAGATGATCGGTGCGATCACCATCTTGATCAGCTTGATGAAACCGTCGCCAAGCGCTTTGACCCAGCTGCTCGTCCCCACAGCAGGCCACAACCAGCCAACGAGAATCCCAATCAGGATCGCGATGAGTACCTGGATGTAGAGAACTTTGTACCACGGGCCAGATGGCCGGAACAGGGCGGCGGCTTTGACAGAGCGGCGCTGGCGGTGAGTGTACATCATGCTCGAGCCGGCGCCGTGGTACCAAAGAGGGGTGACAATGAAGGTACCGCCTCGCTCAGTGTTCCTTCGGTGTGGGGCGCAGGGGACTCTGACCGCTCCAGATGGCCCCGTCCATTGCCGCGGATTCCCGAATCGGCTTGCCATCTAAGCGAAACGAGGTTCTGAATCGCTTCTGAGAGCAGCGATAGAATTTTGAGAAAGCATCCTTGAGAGCTGGAGAGCATCAGCGTCACCACCCATTTCTATCTTTTTTGGTTGTTCGAAGATGCCATCCGGCAGCTTCTATGACGCCAACCTTAGCAGCCGGCGACCATTCTTCACTTCGGCAGGCACTCTCGCAGCTATCGCGCCGGAGCGCGACACGATGCCCACCACCTCAACTCCATTGTTCCTGTATTTGTCTTGCAGGATCACAAAATGCGCCATCGAGGCGATACATGGTCCGGACCACGTCGCCCAAAAGTCGACGATGTATACTTTCCCAGGCTCGAACTTTATAACCGGCTGGCCACGTAGCCAGTCCTCAACTTTGATCAAGGGGGCCCGCGAACCGACGCTCAGCACATCTGCCGCACCGACTTGACTTGCGCTCTCAGTCAGACTGGTCATTGCTCAAACTCATTTCACCTGGCTGTTCCGAGAAAGATAGCAAGTCGCATGCCAGCCCGCGCTCCCTGATATTGCGCATTTTTCGTATTATTCCTGTCGACCTCGCGACGTATGTCGCATATCCGACCAGTTATTTGGAGCTTCTCAGGCGATCAGCCGGCCGGACGTTCTTGACGCACCTGTAGACCGACGAGGCCGAAAGCCAGGCAGCGCAAGGCCGAGTTCACCACTCCACATCCCGATCGGTTTCCAGGATGACCAATCCGGCGCTCGGGATCACGACGTGAACTCACCTGCTTTGGTCCGTCGACTTGCGCTTGAGGGCGATCTGAGATTTCCAGTTCAACTCTTTGATCCGAGGGGCGATGAACCAAACCAGGGCGGCCAGCTGCAGCAGCACATTGATACTGAACGCCGTCTGATACGCGATTGAGGGGCAGTGTCCGTCCTTTGCCGACCATCGCTCGAGAATTAACCCCGTCACGTACTGGACCAGGAAAGCCCACCCGAAATGCAGAACGTTGAGCACGGCGTTTGCGCGGGCGTCAATTCGGCCGGAAAGTAATCTCCGATGATCGCGTAGCTGAGGGGGATTGCTGACCCCACCGCCACCACAATGATCCATGAGGTAGCGACAGGAAAGGTGGATGCAAGATCAGCGCGAGTTCGGCTGCAATGAACACAGCAGCTATGATCGCGCGCAACGTTTTCAATGTTCTTGCCAGGCGGGCGCAACGAATCGGCGACCGCACCGAGCAGCAATGCGCCAATGCTTAGGGCTGTCGCCATGATGAGCAATTGTGTGGTAAGGCTTGTTCGATCCAACCCTCCCACATCGCTGAGACAAGACGCTACCGACAAGGACTGCAGGACCCTTGCGGATCCGACACCTTGAAGAATTCGGCGCAATTCTCCAGAGCCGCCCATCCGTATCGACGGTCTTCTGACCGACTGTCCGTAGAGCGGATCTTTGTACTTACCTTCTGCTTTAGAACCAAAGAATAGATTACAGCGGCCGCGGTGGCGCTGGATGCGGCAAGCAACTCGAATGGACCAGTTAAGCAATGCCTCGGCTGGTGCGGTTGCCGTCACTGCGCCCAGTGCACCCAGAATGATCCATCTTCTTGTAGGCCTAATGGCCTCGGCTCCGATGATATCACTAGTCAGGTCAACCCGCGACCTCGATCGTTCTTGACGGAAGGTGCCGGAGCGCTCGTCTGAGCTCAGCGAACTGGTGGACCAAGACAAACAGTGCAATCATTCCGGCGCCCAACTCAGCGATTGCCTGACTGGCCAGCAGTCCGTTGAAACCCGATACGACGGGAAATAGCAGTACGGCAGGTATGAAGAGATAGCCTTGCCTCGCCAAGGAGACAACCGCACTGAGGCGTGCTCTCCCGAACGACTGAAGCATCGTCGTCACGAAACTCTGAACACCAAAAAGTCCAAAAAACAGATGAAAGACGATGCAGGTCGATACGGCGAGTTCTGTGACCTTATCGCTATCGCTGAACAGCCTGACCAAAGGCCGGGCAAAAACCACAACGGCTGCAGAATACGTAACGGAAAGAGCGACAGTCATCAAGAGCATGAACTTCGCGGTCTTCAGTATACGAGCAAAGTCACGTGCGCCCCAACCGAAACCCAGGACAGCTTGAGCGCCTATACAGAAGCCGGTGATAGGCAGTGCGCCGATCGTCAAGATGCGCGCAGCTATTCCCACGGCCGCGATGGACTCGTCTCCGAACGGCGCGGCAGCTCCGTACAAGAGCATAACGGCAATCGCAGATAAAACACTGGTCATGGTCGCCGGTGCCCCTACCAACGCGAGCTGTCTGATGCGACCTGCTCCCAACGAGATGTGAGATATCCTGACGAGGACTATCCCGCCAGGCTTCGTAAAATAAGCGATATAGAGGCAAATAGCAGCGATCTGAGATACCAGTGTCGCCAGGGCTGCGCCTCGCACACCGAAGTCCATCGAAAATATGAAGATCGGATCGAGGACGGCATTTAGGACGAATGCGGCAATCATCGTCCACATGCTGAATCGAGTGTTGCCTTCAGCTCTGACGATGAAGCCGCTGACGATGTTCAGAAGCATCACAGTGTACCCGAACAAAAGTATCACCGCGTAGTCGAGCGCCACGGGCATGATGGTTGGAGTTGCCCCGAGCGTTACGAAGATCACTCGTAGGCTTGGAAGCAGAGCGGCCGTAACGACAAGACC
This sequence comes from Bradyrhizobium rifense, assembly GCF_008123425.1. Classification (GTDB taxonomy): domain Bacteria; phylum Pseudomonadota; class Alphaproteobacteria; order Rhizobiales; family Xanthobacteraceae; genus Bradyrhizobium; species Bradyrhizobium rifense. The sequence continues at coordinate 126,963 of NZ_VSSS01000038.1, read as the reverse complement.
GATCGGAGCGGCGAGCGCGAGTGCAGTACTTGCGCCTCGACTCGCCTCCAGGTACTCACTAGCGCCCAGATGACGAGATATGAACGACGCCGTCCCAACGCCGATCCCCTCTCCGACCGCCGCTAGCAGGAGCACGATCGGCAAGGTCATACTGACAGCTGCGATCGCCTGCACGCCAAGCGCGCCAACAAAGATCGCGTTAACGGCCTGATGTAACGCGACGATCGACAGGCCAACAACAGCCGGAATGGCGAGCCGGAGGATAAGGCTCGAGAGATTGGGGTCCGATAAATCGATCTTCTGCTTCTTCTTGGGCATCATATTGCAATCGCTCTCGACAACGAATTCCGTATCCGTGTCATTCATGGATCGAAGTGTCGCACAACTCGGATTCGTTTTCGATCGCGTCGCGAACGAATCGACGCATAACGCGTAACTCCGTCTGCATGTCATAGATTGTGTGCAGGGCCGGATCCTCATGATCTCGGTGAACGTTGATATCGTCCGGCATCACTGCGACGCCCTCTTTAGCGGCCGAAAACGCCGTCGACGAATCCTGCGCCTTCAGCGCCGGTCCAAGTGTGTCCCAGAATGCTTGCATCGGGGCTTTCTCGCGGAGTTCAGAGTCTGCTTCAGCGATTCGCTCAGCATCCGCTGCTTTGGCTTCATCGCTCGTGCGCCAGGTGCCATTTACGAGTTGTGGAAACACGTCATGCAGTTGCATCGTGCGAAAGGTGACGTGACCGTCACGGTCGATGACGAATGAGGTGGTGATAGTGCTAGAAAAACTGGGCGCCATCCAACACGTCTTCATTGTTCCCGCGAAATCGAACGCGATCCAAAAGTTCAGCTTGGAGCCTTTCTTGGTCAACCACGCGTCCAATTTTGTTCGCGCCTCCTCGGCCGTTAGCCTCGCTCGGAAGCTGCAACTACAATGACCTCAACTGCGTTATCGTCGTATTTCTCTTGCAGCTGCGCGAGAGGGGAAATCTCCGCCCCACATCCGCCGCACCAAGTCGGCCAAAACGCGACGCTATACAGCAGCGTACCCAGCTTAACATTGGTGTGGGGCTCGCCACGCACCCAGCTTTCCACCCTGATCGGGGAGCTGGCGAATCCATACGAACAATCATGTTGTTCTCCAAAGCTATTCCCACACCTTCGCGCGATTGTTTGCGCAAGCGCGAGTGTCCCTATGAAACGCGGCACGAGTTCAATGAACGAGAGAGCATGTCTGCATGTACTCCGCCTGAGACTGCGTTGCTGTGTGACTAGCAACGACCGTGCCAGCAGTACCAACGCACATTCACACCCGATTCGACCTAAGCTAGCCTCGTCGGTTCAACATGGCGGGCTCTTTGGAGCTAACCGTCTCGTTCGATGTCAGACATCGGACGCGGGTCGTGCGCTTCGGGCCGCGGGCGTTGTGCCCCGCCCATCATGACGATGGTCGCTACCGCAACCGCCGGCGTGCGGAACCGGCTAATAGCTATTGGTATGAGCCTCGCTCGTTCCGCCGTCTGAATGCGCCTCCTACTCGGTGTCCCTGCTTCCTAATCAAAGCGCGGCGATCCGACGGTTGCGGTTTTGTTGAGCGTTAGGTTGCAAATCGCGACAACGTCGTTGCATCGGAGTCTCCCGATAGGCCCCCTTTATTTCGTGACCGGCCTTCCATCGCGTAATGCGCCGCTCCAGCGCCTCGAGTTGAACGGAAGACCGCTCACAGATACCCAATGGTTCCGAAATACGTTCGGGGGGTCAGGAAGCGCGACTGGCTGTTGATGATGGCGCTGCATATTGCACCGACCGTGCAGCCCTATCTGCGCAAGATGCATGAGCACGGCGATACTGTTACAGCGAGCATGCAACGCCTTCAACTACCAAGCCGGCTGAGCTGCAGCAAGCTGCAAGCCATTCCGCGACGCGTCAAGCGCCAAGGTTGGTAGTTTGTCTGGGTGACACATCGTGGGACTTTGTCTCCTTAGCCATGGTGCGAATGAGTTCACTATGACGCGAGCGGTCTGTAGGTGCGCGCTCAATACGACTCCAGTTCTCAAATACGCCTCTGACCTCCTGATCTCCCCGGCTTCAGTTCATAGAAAGGTCAAAACGATGGACGCAGCATCCCAAGCTTTTCTAGGCGTCATTTCTGGCGAACGACGGCGCAGCCATCCCGATGTCGCTGATCGCGCCAGGCGCATTGCTGGCGGTCTCCATCGGCTCGGCGTGCGCCAGGGCGGCCGTGTCTGCATGTTGATGCGGAATGACATTGCGTTCATCGAGGTGGCACATGCCGCTATCCAGCTCGGCGCCTATGCCGTACCTGTAAACTGGCATTTCAGGCCGGGGGAGATCGAATATATTCTGAGGGACTCCGCCGCATCGGTCTTGATCGGCCATGCTGACCTTTTACATCGATTGGATGGTGCCATCCCGAACAGCGTCAAGGTCTTGAGCGTATCGCCTCCTCCAGAAGTTATCTTCGCCTACCAGGTAGATCCTGAGCATCAGGGAAAACCCGATTTCGCAACAGATTTCGAAAAGTGGCTTGCAGAGCAACCGCACTATTCGGGAGCCGCCGTACTGGAGCCGATGAGCATGATCTACACGTCCGGCACAACAGGCCATCCCAAAGGGGTACGTCGTGCCGCACCGAACCTCGAGCAGAATGCGGCCTTGGAGCGTCGTCGCGCGATGATCTATGGGCATGGCACGCGGTCACTCCTGCCAGGGCCACTCTATCACTCGGCGCCCAACTTCTTCGGGATTCGCTCGAGCCGCATCGGTGGCGTTCTGGTGCTAATGCCACGCTTTGAGTCTGAGGAGTGTTTGCGCCTCATTCAGGCAGAGAGGATCGATACGATCTTGATGGTACCGACGATGTTCGTACGCCTGTTGAAGCTGCCCGACACTGTACGCAACAGATATGACTTGTCCTCGCTGCGTCACGTGATCAGTGCGGCCGCGCCTTGTCCAACTGACGTGAAGCGCGCGATGATCGAATGGTGGGGGCCAGTCATCTATGAGTTTTACGGCTCTACCGAGTCTGGCGCGGTCACCTTTGCAACCTCGCAGGACGCCCTAGACAAGCCGGGAACAGTCGGCAAAGTCTTGCCCGACGTCGAGCTGCGTGTCGTAGGCGTGGATGGACACATGTTGCCGACAGGACAAATCGGGGAGATCTATTCCCGCGCCACGTCATATCCTGAATTTACATACCACAACAGGGTGGAGAAGCGCCGCGAGATCGAGCACGACGGCTTCATCACCTCCGGTGATATCGGGTACGTTGACGCCAGCGGGTATGTCTTCCTGTGTGACCGAAAGCAAGATGTCGTGATTTCCGGTGGGGTCAACATATATCCTGCCGAGATCGAGGCGGCACTGTTCCAGGTACCCGGTGTCCACGACTGCGCTGTGTTCGGCATTCCCGACGCGGAATTTGGCGAGGCGGTGATGGCATTGGTCGAGCCGCAGCCTGGGGCAAAGCTCGACGTCATGGATATACGCTCGACTCTGAAGAGATCATTGGCAGACTACAAGGTCCCCAGCCGTATCGAGCTCCACACCTGTCTGCCGCGCGAAGACTCCGGCAAGATCTTCAAGCGGCGGCTGCGTGATCCGTTTTGGGAAAAAACTGGACGTAAAATTTGACGAGGATCGAAAGCAAGGCAAAACTCGTTGTACCTTCGTAACAAGCCATTCGCGTAGCACTAACAGGAATATGCGGCTGTTCCAGACGGATCCAGCCAGTTATGCGGACTTCAAATCGGTTATGAAGCGTAAGAGGTTCTGACAGGCCGGCGCGGCCTACCGTTCAGTGAGAGCCAGCGTATGATGTTTTGTGGCCTCTGGGCGCTGCAAGGACTCAGCATGGCCACAGCGGAAGATTCAATGAACACGGCGAGCTGGTCGTATACTCGCACGTGCGTCGACTGGCGGGACGCGATCGAGTGGGCCTAGCGGCTAGGTGCGTACCAGACCTACTGGAAACTCGATGGCCAGGGATCGCAGCTCGACTTTTTGGAAGGTCCCACTCATTTACGCTGTGGGCTGGTCAACCCCCAGCGAACATCTGGGGACAACGTGTGGACATCGACCGCAACACGCATGCTGTTCGACCCCTCACTGCGAGCGGGCCTCCTTTGTGACCCCGACTACAAGCGTCGCATATCGTCAACTCTCGTATCCCCTCGATCGAGTCGGCGCTTTTGCTGATTTCCACAAGAGGCACGCGACCGAACGTTGCGTAGGAGGTGTTGACGGCCGGCTGTTGGACATAAAGACGGTCTGGGAGCGAGCTCCCACAATTTCACGCATGCGCGACCAGCGTTGACATCGTTGGCGGCTGCACTTGCGATAAAGGGGCGCCCAAACAGGCACTCGTGTCTCGTCTCTCCGTGCGCTCAACGCGCTACAGCGGTCGAGCAGACGTTTTGCTGCAGTGGAAGTAACGGACGGGCGGTGAACGGAATCGGGAGGTATAGCGCGCGCTTGTCCTGATTGTGCATTACAGACGGGCTCCAATCTTTGCAGCCTCTGTTGCGAGCGGCTTCGCTGCACCATTGCGAACCATCGCGTAACAACCGTGGTGCTGACGCACGAATCGTGTCTATTCGCGAAAATGAGCAGTGGCCTGACGAGATCCGAAAAGCACACGGCCGCTTGTGCGGATATGATCGTGCATTGCTCGATCAGCAACATCGCCGTCACCGCGTATAATCGTAGACGCACCGGAATCAATTCCGGTTGTGATCCAGCTTGCAATTTCCCTACGGCGGTCAAGCTTGGGCACGACTTCTGCGTCTGCGTCCATAGCGTCTCTCAAGTGTATGTATTCCTTCATCGTTGTAGGATAGCGTTTTCTGAGCCGAACCAAGTAGCATTTGGCCCTCAAAGTCATGAAGAATGACGCAGCATTGAGAGTGCTGACGCAACCAGCGCAAAGGCATCTGGACCGCACGCTCGTCTAGAAAGTTCATTGTGTCGAGGATTTGAAGAGTTGTTGAGCTCGGCAATTCCGCTTTATTCCTCGCAGATTGGGGAGGCGAGACCAAACCCGTCCTTTGCCAAGACGAAGTGTATCCGCGCCTGCGTGCGCTCGGAATAATGTGCCCTCGGCAGGCAGCCGCGTCAGTCAGAGCGCCGAATTTCCGACCGGCTCTGGGCGCTGGCATTTGACGGGCACAGGGTTTCCGACAATGCAGCCAGGTCGGACGCGCTTCGCTGTAGACGGCATTCGCCGCGGAAAAATGTCTGACCAGAGAGAGTCGCTTTAATGGCGACGGAAAACGGTACGAATCCTTGTTGCCCAAGGCGCATCCCGCCGGAGTCCTGGCGCACAGCTTGCACCGCGGGCCTTTCCTTCTGTGCTCCGCGATCAAGCTCCGGCCCATAAGCCAACGGCCTCGAGAGCCATTCATCCTCAGTTGCAGGCGGGGTCTGCATCTGACCGCGGCTCGAAGGCCCGCGGTTAGTTTCTCAGCTTTCCTCCAGAAGGCATCATCCGCGACGGGCACGAGCTACGGTTTGTTGGCTTTCGAACATTCGCCACTGCGACCAGACATGGCGGGACAAGATGAAGAAGGAGGAGCCGCGACTGAGAGGCCCCTGCACTCTTGGAACATCCTTTTGTTTGCCATGAGACACACGCGTGTATCTATGGATGACCTGGAGCGTCCATTCCTGAGAACAATCCAATGTTCCAGCCGAGCAGATTATCGCATTTTGAACGTGCTTACTTTTCCCAGGCCCGAGCTGGCACACTCTTTGCTCAAGGTGTGGCGAAGAGAGCTGCGTCATTCTCTTTGTGATTCGTGCCAACGATTCTGTGCGGTTGACCTTGCCCCCCGAGGTACTGATCGATTTGGACGATCTTAGGGTAGAGGGCGAACGAGAAGAAGCCGGTCAACTGGGCCGAGCTCGCGGTCCCGTGTTGCGACCGTGAATTCCGTGCAGGTGCGTTTTGCCGGTACGGTGTCAGGTCGATGGTGTGGGGCAGGACCGGTCAGTGTTGTGCAGGAAGAATGACTAACAATTGCGAAGGAGCGTCACCGTGTCAACCATTGCTCACGAACTATCACCACCAGCATCCTGTCGGAAGCAACTCTACGAAGTCGGTGAGATTCCGCCGCTTGGGCACGTCCCCGACCGCATGTACGCGTGGACGATACGTCGCGAGCGCCACGGGCCGCCAGAGGCTTCGCTTCTCGTTGAGGTCGTGCCTACCTGGCCGATGGCCGAAGACGAGGTACTCGTTTTCGTGGCGGCCGCCGGCGTCAACTATAACGGAATCTGGGCCGGGTTAGGCACACCAGTCTCACCCTTCGACATGCACAAATTCCATTATCATATTGCCGGGTCGGACGCGGCCGGGGTTGTGTGGGCGGTAGGAGCAAAGGTGCGGCGCTGGAAGGTCGGTGACGAGATCATCGTTCACTGCAACCAGGACGACGGCGATGACGAGGATTGCAACGGGGGCGAACCGCTCCTCTCGCCATCCCAGCGGATCTGGGGATATGAGACCCCGGACGGCTCGTTCGCACAGTTCTGCCGTGTGCAATCACGACAGTTGATGCCAAAACCAGAGCACCTGACCTGGGAGGAGGCGGCCTGTTACACACTAACCCTCGCAACTGCCTACCGGATGCTGTTCGGGCACGTGCCCCACGTCCTCAAGGCAGGCGACTACGTGCTGGTGTGGGGCGCGTCGGGCGGACTCGGAGTGTTCGGGGTCCAACTCGCCGTCGCATCCGGTGCTAACGCGATTGGCATAATTTCCGAAGCCAGTAAAGCCGAATACGTTCTGGCACTGGGCGCCAAGGGTGTCATTAACCGCAAAGAATTCAACTGCTGGGGTACAATGCCCACGATAGATTCGCCCCAATATAAAACCTGGATCCAAGAGGTTCGGCGGTTTGGTAGAGCAATCTGGGATATCACGGGGAAGCGCGACGTCGACATCGTGTTCGAGCATCCAGGCGAGCAGACATTTCCAGTCTCAACCATTATCGTTAAGCGCGGTGGCATGGTTGTGTTCTGCGGCGGTACCACAGGGCTCAATATTACATTCGACGCGCGCTACGTCTGGATGCGCCAGAAACGAATCCAAGGATCGCATTTTGCCAATCTCAAACAGGCCAGTGCGGCGAACCGCCTTGTAGTCGATCGTCGCATCGCCCCCTGCATGAGCGAGGTCTTCCCGTGGGAGGAGATCGCCCGAGCCCACACAAGGATGTGGAAGAACCAGCACAAGCCAGGAAATATGGCCGTCTTGATCAACGCGCCGCGGACCGGCCTACGAAATTTCAAGGATATCCTCAAGGCGGCGGGCGCTTGACCCGCAGCCCCGTTGGTTGGACCTGGGACTCGAGGATCTTGAATCCGACTTCACAATATGAGAGTCGCGATGGCTCGCTTCGCTCTGGCAGCGCTCGGTCGAGGAATGGTAGTACTTGGGATGAGTGCGCTCTCTGTGTAGCGAGATCGCCTACGTCGCCAGCGAGGCTCACCTGGGACCGCAAAGCCGATCGCCAGTTGGCTCTTGCCCGGGCGGGTTGTGCATCTTGCTTTCGGCCGCACCGCTGTCGGTACCTGCCCGGTGAATACCGGTGAATGTCATTTCGATTCGCGCATCGAAAGAGTTGCGCCTGATACTGGATTTCGATCTGCCGGTTGACAATCGGAAGGCGCACCGAGGCAGATACCGAGAAGGCCACGTGCTGTGACAGCCCTCACGTTGGTGCCCTTGGGTCGATGGGTGTGTTTTCCCGCACGCCCGAAATATCCTCCAGCATTTTGGCGGCAGCCAGTAGCTGGCCCTCAGCGCGAGGCGCGGCGACCATCTGCAACCCGACCGGCAGGCCAGAGCTAGTGAAGCCGCAGGGCAGAGATAGTGCTGGACAACACGCCAGAGCGATTGCAGAGGCGATCGCGACCCAATCCACATAGTGCTTGAACCTGTGACATAACGGTCTTGCACCGCGAACGGCTCGACGATGGTTGCGGGTGACAAGAGCAGGTCGTATTCCTTAAAAAAGTTCACAGCGCGCGCCGCCATCGCTACGCACTGCGCCTCGGCGCGCTCGATCTGCTCGACCGCAAGTTTCAGCCCTTCCTCGATGTTCCAAACAACGTCGGGTTTCAGGAGATCGCGATACTGCGAAACAGAGCCGCTTTACTAACCGCGAAATCGAATGCGCGGAGCACCTGGAAGTACTCATGAGTTTCTGGAAAATCGGGATGAGCCTCCTCTACGATTGCGCCCACTTCTGCAACCGGGCGGCCGCCATGCGCGTGATCGCCGCAACATGCGGGTCCACGGGCTTGATGACGAAATCGGGGGAATAGGCAACTCGCTTTGGATTGTTGCCAGAGCGCGCGGTCGAAAGGAAGGACTTAGCCCGCTTAGGAAGTGATAACGGGTCGCCTGGATGCTCGCCGCTCATTGCATCCAACATCAGGGCAACATCTTCGACGTTGCGTGCCATCGGCCCAGCATACCAAGATTGCGGTCGATCTTGAATTTCGGTGTATGTGCTATCCGCCCAATGCTGGGCCGCAGCCCCACGACGCTGCAGAAGCTTGCCGGATTCGTAGCGAGCCCCCCATATCCGAGCCATACGCAAGCCAGGCCATTCCTGTGGCGAGGGCGACCGCAGCTCCACCGGACGATCCGGCGGCAGAGCGCAACGGGTTCCAGGGGTTGAGCTTTGGCCCGAATATCTCGTTGACAGTGTTGGCGCCGGCCCCGAACTCTGGCGTATTCGACCTAGCAGATGACTGGGCCATTCTCTTCGAGGCGGACGACGAGGATATCTGACAGAGAGAGGACGTTATCTGCGAAAATTCGCGAGCCGTAGGTGTTGCGCACACCGACCACGTCCATCAGATCTTTGATGGGCACTGGCATACCGGCCAAGAGACCGCGCTCGCTGGCAGGCGCCTCATCAGCGCCTGAGCGTTCTTGCGCGCGCGATCGAAATACAAGATTGGTAGCGCGTTGAGCTTGTCGTCGACCTCTGCAAACGTGCTTCCAGCACATTCAACAGATCTAGTGGTGTTACCTCACGGTTCCTCAGCTTCTCGACAACGGCGCAAGCAGTATCTCGGATCAGCTCCTGCACATCAAAACTGCAGTTTATTCCGCCGTCCGTCGACTGATGGACGCCCCAGTTGCGAGAGAGGGCGCAGAAATACTGGCGAGCGGCTCGGCCAGCGGGACAATCCCGGCTGGACACCGAAACGGAGCCTCGCTCGCGCGGTTCCGGTTGATCGCGTCCGGTCTTGAAGGACAAAAGCGCTTTGCCCGCATAGCCAGTACACTCGCCTTCAAACTATTTGCGCGAAAGCTGTGCCTACCACGACCCGCTCGAGGGCAGCTGGGAGATTGCCATCTCGTGAAGCACCACATCCGCGAAGTACCGGCCGGCGCGCGCATACAGGGTAATTCTAAGGATTTGGCGCAGAACATCACCTCCAGTCCGACGCCGGCGAAATTTAGCTTACTTGTGATTTGCGTTGGCGATCACTGGCAAGTGCACGCCGGATCGCGAATTTAGGCGGCATTGTCCTCTACGTCTCTCATCGAATCGGCCTCGAGCCAGCCGGAATGCCCTCCAGGCAAATGCATCTGAATATCGTGATCCAGACTATGCACAAACGCTGACCAGCTGCGAGACCTGCCGGTCATGACTTCGAATTTTTCGCTTGTCGGGCTTAGAGTGCGAGGATTCCGCACCATCGCTCCGCTCTACAATTCTCTTGTCGAGAGCGATCGTAGCCGCTTCACACCTAGGGTCTGTTTGGATTCAGGATTCTCATCCCGGCTTGATTGTGATTCAAGCTTGGGATGGATCGATTCGTTCTGACTGACGCCCAGTGGGCAAAAATGGAGCCGCTCTGTCTTGGCAAGCCGGGCGATCCCGGCCGTAGCGGCCATGACAACCGTCTGTTTGTCGAGGCAGTGTTGTGGATCGCGCGCACGGGCAGTCCATGGCGCGATCTGCCGCGCGCTTTCGGCCACTGGAACACCGTGTACACGCGGTTTCGCGACTGGGCGAGGGCGGGCGTGTAGAAGCGCCTGTTCGAGGCGGTCTCGGACGAGCCGGACATGGAATACGCCATGGTCGACGCCACCATCGTCAAGGTCCACCGTCACGGACAGGGCGCAAAAGGGGGACTCAAAATCAGGCCATCGGCCGCTCGAAAGGCGGTATGACCACTGAAATCCTGGCGCTGACCGATGCGCTCGGCAATCTCGTGCGTTTCGTGCTGCTGCCCGGACAGCGCTTTGACACGGTTGGCGTTCCCCCGCTCATCGAAGGAGTGAGCTTTGACACGCTGATCGCCGACAAGGCGTTCGACAGCAACGCCATCATCGCCGAACTCGACAAACGCGGCGCCAAGGCCGTCATCTCCCAGCATCCGCGCCGAGCCAGGCCTCTCGAGATCGACAAGGAAATCTACAAATGGCGCCATCTGATCGAAAACTTCTTCTGCAAGCTCAAGGAATTCAAACGCATCGCGATGCGTGCCGACAAAACCGATCAGAGCTTCGAAGCCATGATCAATCTAGCCGCAGCCGTGATAAACTCACGCTGAATCCAAACAGTCCCTAAAGCAAGCATTGATAACCGTCGACTGCCGAAGGAGGATGCTGCAGCCAACGTGGCGGTGACCGCCACCGCGCTCCTGGGCCGGATCGAGGCGCAACCGACTGGTATTGTCGGTTGCGGTCCCCACTCGAGTCCGCAGAAACAGCCGCAGGGGTCGTGTGTGCTCTCGGGGATTTGTCAAGCACGATATGCGCTCTACTCCTCACGGCTACATGCCAGACGAGGGCCCGTCGAAAAGCGTCTTGTTCAAGTCGAGAGCTCAAACCGCTGTAGCGGCGCGCCGCACGGCGGCCCGTCGGTGGCAAACAGCGTAAGCCGCTGCAGATCCAAAATGACCGCCGCTAGAGTGCTGTTTGGCCAAGACCCCTCAGCAGGATGACAGCAAATCGAGGCCGGATAGGAAAAGTGGTCTTTTAGACCTGCCAAAATGTGGTCTACATCGATGGCCCCGAGCTTTGAGCGGAGGTGGCGGGCGAACCTGCGGGATCGAAACGGGCTATCGGGTACAAAGCGCTCCCATTCTGAAGCGATAATTCCTCCAGGCTCGAAGTGATTTGCGTGGGTGATTATTCCGTGCTCAGGATAAAGATACCGTTTGGCGTTAGGAGAGGTTTCAATGCTGATTATCTCACCCTGGGCATGACCGATCAGATAATTCATAGAGATGATAGGGTCCGTGTTGATAATGACGCTTATGGCACGGTCGAATGTTCGTGCTTCGAGAATGGAGCGGGATCTCAGCTTATACGGTGCGGTCATCCGGCCCCTGCCATCGATGGCGGTGAGGAGGCTATTGCAGACCAACCCAATACCTACTTCATTTAGACCGGCGGTAGGACCCACGGAGCCGGCTTCAAAAATTCCGAGCCAGGACACCGTATTGCCTCTCGGCATCTTTCCAACAAACAAAGTGCCACAAATAGCCGCCTGCCCATCGATTGTTTGCGCGAGCATTGCCGCGCCTTCCCCCGTCGCGTCAGGCATCAATCCAGCAGAGGTGCAGCCATCGAGAACTAAGTTTGACAAATCAACAGCTCGCCGAGCCATCAGACGAAGCCAAATTTCGTGCCGAATGTTGAGCATCGTGAGTGTTTCCACAGGCCGATTGGCCGCTTCGGCGACGCCTCGCAGTTCGTCAACGTACTCCGGCGATAGCTTCTCCAGAAAGGAAAGCCAACACTCCGCTTCGGATTGGACGGTCTTCTGATCAGTGCCGTATGCACAAAACCGCTTTAGATAGAATTCCGCATTTTCTCCGATTTCCGACCGCATTATCTCCCCATGTTGCCTCCCGCGCTCGCGAGGCGCTCCAGCGAAGCTAATGAACTTCAAACTCATAATTCGACCCCCAAGATTAGCGGATGTGAGGCCACCCGCCTGCTAATTCTCCGCGGCGAGCGGCTTGTGCGCGCCCTACCGGCGAAAATCGACTTAAGCTGCCGTTTCACAAGAGACTATGTCCTTCGATGTCTCCGTGTGGGAGAGCAGGACTAGTACAGCCTGCCTTCCAGCGCATCACTAGAGAGAAGTAACGCAATTCATCTGCCGCGAGAACATTGATTTCGTCAAAAACAACTTCACTATCCAACGGCAGAACGTGCGCTAGGAAAGCGGGATGTCCGTTAACGACCGAGAGTTTTCAAGGTATCGAATAACCTCATCAAGTTCTCCTGGGTAGAAGCCTCGACTCTGGATGCGTTAAGCAAGAGTCGGGCCTATTGTGAAGAGGGGAGAGTCGATGGTTTACCGGAGAATTCACGATATCCATTTGGCTGCCGTGCCCTGCTTTGGTTCGGAAGGCAAACAGGTCATGTCGACAAATTAGCAATGGTTGGGCGACATATTGAACTGAGAGCTAAGATTCGCTTTCCTGCTCCTTACGTCGGTGGTCAGGCGTACATACTCCACCAGCTCCCAGGCCTTCGCGCGCAATGCAGACGTGAACGAAATCCCACTCTGCGCCACGGCTTTTGTTCGGACCAGTCCGATCGCCGGTGATGCGATGACCGACACGCTCGAAACGCCCGAGCTCTTTGATGTCGATGTGAATGATCTCGCCTGGGTTCTCGCGCTCATGGCGGCGCTCCGGCTCGGCCGGCTCCAGATCGCGTATCCGATTTCAATCCCAAGCGGCGAAGGACGGGGCTGACGGTGGACGGTGACACCTCGACTTCGGCAGCGATCTGCTTGCCGGTGTGGCGCTGGCGGCGCAACGCCTCGACAGCGGTACATATGGTGACCGTCTGGAGGAGCGATCGCGCAACCCTTCCACACCTTCCGCGCGGAACCTCTTAACGCATTGGGCAACGGTATTCGGCATCGTGTTGAAGTGGTAGGCCGCTCGGCCTTGCTCAATTCACCTTCCACCACGCTTCGCACCATCGCCTCTCGGCGTTTGGGTGTCAAAGGCGCATTCTCGTGGATGTTCATCTGGTCCCTCCTTGAACACTGACGCTTCGCAAGCTCAGCTTCATCGGTTCAAACCAGATGGACAACCTGCTGAGAGACGACATCTAGGGCGGAATGTCGCCCCGCCCGGCGGCGGAAGTTCGGCATTTCGATAGCGAGCGCCGCGCGCTTTGTCAGGGAATAGCGCGACAGTGGGGCCACAAAAAAGGCAAGCGGCAGGGCGCGACCAAGGCTTGCAGCTGATCGACGGCGAGGACTGCTCCTGACGAGAGAAGCGATCGAAAGGCACCTATCGAGTTGGCCGGAACGATACAAGGCATGGCTCACGCGCTTCTGTTGTGACGATCGATTTGCCGTATCATCTCCTCGCCGGTTCTCCAGAAGAGCCAATCGTCATCTTGAATGCCCTCGGCTACCAGGCGCAAAATCGACCCACCTGGTTCGCAGTGCGGACAATCATACACCTGCTTATCGACTGTCCACTTCCCTGCAAGTGCACACGTAAAATCAGGAGCCCACATCGCGAGAGACGCACCGAGTAAAATCCCTGTCGTCACGGCTGCCATACCCTGCCCCCTGAAATCTCTGCGCACCCAAAAGTCACCGTGGTAGGCGACCTTTCCCGTGATAGTTCCGGCGCTTGGTGCCTTGCAAATACAGGAGTCCTGTGGATGTGCATGCTTAGTAGGATCTGCGTAGAAGAACCTGAGAGATTGAAGGTGTTCTGCAAGGTTGCTATGGTGGAGATTGTATAGTCGCGCAGCCGCCACAAGGGCCACCTCATTGTCGTTGTCGAAGCCGACGACCCAATATCCTTCGTCGGGCTTAATCGGTGATCGATTAGGCCGAAACACCGGAGAGGTCTTTCCTTTTGTTGGAGTTGCCTCTGTGATCGCGACATATTCATGGAAATCAAATCCAATCGAAACCTTAATACCTTTCTGAAAAGCAGCTTGTTCATGCCGATGAAGGAAGCGTGATACCTCTAACGGACTGATTGGGTTTCTCATGGTAGTCCTTTCTGTTTTCGTCCTGCTTTGATCGCCTGTCGGCCAGCTCGCAGTAGCTGATGTCACAGATGCGTGAGCGGCCCATGTACTTTGGCTCTGCACTGCATAGCGCCTCCGCGGGTGTACAGACGCGTGCAGCTAGCTCGTGCTCGCCCGATAAGCACCGCTGGTGCTCGGTGGTCTCGCACATCTTGCAACTGCTGCACGAAGAGATCATGACTAGATGGCGTACACATATACCCCTCTTCGTGACGACATAGTCGTGAACTTAATTGCTGAATGCCTTTGTCGTTGCCGTATAAGCATTCGGTTTCCCTCGCCCAGTGCACCTCTTCTTTGAGCAATGGTCGTGCCAAGCTTATAGAGGCCACAAGCTTCTGAGTAGGTAGGGGAAACTCAGCGAGAGCTGGGAGGCAGGTGCTATGAACCGGACGAACCTTGTTAGCGCTGTCTGAAACCAGACAGGAGCTATCGCCAAATTTTGGTGACGGCCGGGCCGGTTAGGCGGCGGCGCTTGTGGGCTGACGGTCGGTCGGCTTAGCGATGACCTCGATCCCGTTGTTGAATGTCACACCGAGAATGAGTTTTGGCAACTGGTTGTGGCCATCGAGACGACGCCAGTGTTTCTGGGCGCCCTCGACCAGTTTGAAGACCATCGCGAGCGCGGTCTTGTTGGATAGGCAGCCCTTCGATCGGATCGTGCGGTGGCGCACGGTAGCGAAGGTGCTTTCGATGGGGTTGGTCGTGCGCAGGTGTTTCCAATGCTCGGCCGGGAAGTCGTAGAAAGCCAGCAGCGTGTCTCGATCCTTGCGGAGGCAGTCGGCCGCCTTCTCGTATTTCAGCGTGTAGCTCTCGATGAAGGCGTCGAACGCCAGCTCGGCTGTGGCCTTGGTTTCGGCCATCCAGATCTCCTGCAGCGCGCGTTTGGCTTTCGGGTGCTGGCTCTTCGGCAGCTTGGCAAGTACGTTGGCGGTCTTGTGCACCCAGCAGCGCTGCTCGCGCGTTTTCGGCCAGACCTCACCGGCGGCCTTCCAGAACCCGAGTGCGCCATCGGCGATGACGAGCTGCGGGGCCACGTCGAGCCCGCGCCGCTTCAGATCGAGCAGCAGATCGCGCCAATCGTGCGCGCTCTCCCGGGCACCATCGGTGAAGCCGACCAGTTCCTTGCGGCCTTCCGGCGTCGCGCCGATCAGCACGAGGATGCATTGCTTTTCGTCTTCGAGGCGGGCTTCGAGATGAATGCCATCAGCCCAGATGTAGACGTAGCGCTTGGCCGACAGATCGCGCTTCTGCCACGCGGCATGCTCGTCGAGCCAGCCGTCCTTCAAGCGGCCGATCGCGGAGGCCGACAACCCGGCAGCATGCTTGCCAAGCTGCGCCGCCAGCGCCTCGGAGAAGTCGCCGGTCGAAATCCCCTTCAGATAAAGGACCGGCAGCAGCGTCTCGATCGACTTCGAGCGGCGCATGTAGGGCGGCAGGATCGACGGCGAGAACCGGATGCGGCCAGGATCGGCAGCGGCGGCCTCGCGATCGCGTACACGCGGCTGGCGGACGGCGACCGGACCGATACCGGTCATCACCTCGCGCTCCGGCAGGTGGCCATGGCGGACGACGCGCTGGTGGCCGTCCGCGGTCTTCAAATCGGCATGCTGGCCGAGAAAGTCTGCAACCTCGGCTTCGACCGCCTTGGCGAGAAGGGCACGTGCCCCGTTGCGCAAGACTTCTGTGAGTTGATCGTCGAAGATTCCTGGCTGAATCAGCTGGATGACGTTATCGTTGGACACGGCATATCGCTCCTTCGGTGGAGAAGTGGAGGCGTCAAGCACCCCCACGATATGCCGCCTTCCCGATTCCCGCCGTCACCAACTTTGGGCGATAGCTCCCAGACAGAGTTGCGCCTCTATCCAGCGCCGCTTTACCGAGTCGCGCATGGAGTTCCTTCCGATCACGTGAGCAAGCGACGGATCAACACCACCAGCTCGACGTTGCTACCATAGCAGGTAGTTATTTCGCGGACGCACATGTCGTAAACGTCCATCACAATCGCGTTGCGAGGCCACGCGATGTGCCAACGCCGAACGAAAACAGACTCTAGCATGGAAGGAAGACTCCGGTGATCTTGCCATCTAACATCTTCGACCCCTCCTGTGTTGCGCGCACGCATACGCTAGTGAGTCTTGCGATGGATATCACTAATCCCGGACACAGGTCCTGCCTACGCGAAGTGACCTCGGCCAGCTAGCATGACATTTCCCAGACCTATGGCAGGCGAAGCTGTCACTATCCTGATCAACGATACCGCGGCCGATCAATATTCGGAGCTGATTCGTGAACGCTTTCCCTATGTACGCGTGTTGATCGCCAGGGACGCGTCGTCACTACATGAATACATGACGGATGCAGATGTTCTCCTGAGTTCCCGCTTTCCGGTCCACCTATTCGACCGGGCACGTCGGCTGCGCTGGTTCCAGTGCAGCAATGCGGGCGTCGACTCGGTCCTGCCCATCGGCGATCGCATTAAAGGTATCACCGTGACGAATGCTCGGGGTATTCATGGCGAAATTATCTCTGATTTCGTGATTGCAGGCGTGACCATTATGCACTGGAACTTCCTCCAGTTTTTTCGTGAGCAGGCTCGCAGGGAATGGCGGCCTCGGGATGTCGCGCCACTCGCGGAACGGACGCTCGGCGTGGTTGGTCTCGGGTCAATTGGCTCCGCCATCGCCCGTCGTGGCAAAAGTATTGGCATGAGGGTGATCGGGTCGAGACGTGACGTGTCGCAGCCTGTGGCGGGCGTCGACAAGCTCTTCTCGCCGAACGACCTTGCCGAGCTCCTTCAGCTCTCTGATTTCGTGGTCCTTGCTGTTCCTCAAGTTCCTGCAACAACTAGTCTAATCGGCCGCAAGCAGCTTCAGCTGATGCGCCGCACCGCGTTCCTCGTCAACATAGCCCGGGGCTCAGTTATTGTGGAGCGCGAGCTCATCGACGAGCTCCAAGCTGGCACCATTGCCGGAGCGCTCCTCGACGTGTTCGAGCGAGAACCACTCCCTCCGGATAATCCGCTCTGGACGATGCCTAATGTCATCGTCACCCCGCATGTTGCTGGCTATCCCTCGGACTACACCAGACGCGTGTTCGAGATCTTCGGCGAGAACTTGCAGCGGTTCCTTCAGATGCAGCCGCTGCGCAATGTAGTCGACCTGGATCGCGGCTACTGATTGGCGGTTCAAGGCCGACGAGGCGCTGTTGACGCGAGATCGTCGGTCATTCATATGATGGCCGGCACAGGATGCACCGATCGGACAACCGAGGCCACCGGCAGAGACAACAGCCATACTCGACCTCCAGCAAAGATCGTGTTCATTGCCGACGAATAGCCGGCAGAGAAATAGGGCTCCGCGATCCATATTGCGAGTAGCTTCGCTTTTCCCATAGGCGGGTGCCGACCGAGATCCGGGTTCGTGGCCATTAGATGAAACGTCTATCTATCACCCTCTGGATCACTCCCGAAAGCACCGCGACTGCCAACGGTTTTTCCTCGCTGCGATGGTCGTTGTGGTCGCCACGTGCTCCACTGTCCCACGTAAGCTGCCGGCTCGTAAACGACATCCAAGCTCAGCAGCATCTGTCTCCCGGCACCGTGGTGGGGCAAACGGAGGGCTTTGCGAGTCCTAACATCTGACAATGCCGTTCGCTCTCGTAACCCTCCAAGTAGCCTCGCTTTAAACCTATCGGGATTGTCAGGCAGGGCGCCGCTTACATCCAACTCAGAGCATATTCGCCGTCACTAGGCGAGGCGTTCGACGTTCCTGGTTCACTTCGCCCCGGGCCAAGCAATGCTTTTGGCGAGCAAGCAACTTCTTGACCCAATGGAGAAGACGGTTCAGCGTTGACAGTTTGTCGAACATACGACCGGCCGCTTGGGATGAGCGCCTCGCCTGGAGATCAAGTACGTCCTCCATGCGGGTGACATCTTGGCAAACGATTTGCCGAACTTTGAGGTTATTTTCCGCGAGGCGTCCAAGAATCGCTCGCGCGGCGGAAGGTTGTGTACGGTGAGTTTGACTAGCGCAACCGCCAGCAGCTCAAGCGTCCGGGGGCACGGCCCTTTGGCGGAGTGGCACAGTCTTCCCCCAGCAGGGCCTCTTCCCTTCTAGGGAGTTCGCGCGCTGGCCCCGCCACGCCAATCTTCGTTCAGCGCCCGTCCAGATTGCGTTCCAAGCGGCACTTGGTCCGGTATGCGGTCGAACCACCTAGGTCAACGCTACTAGCGATCTCGTCGTCGATCTCGGCGAACAAACTCTGCGCTTGCTTGAGCTTGCAGGATACATGTTTGTCGCCGCTGAGCGACGCCTCGAGGTGGGCCGATCGATTGGCTGATTTCCGCCCGATAGCGTACATTCATCCCTGCCGTCTAGAGCGTTCACGCCTAAACAGGGGCAGCACCTGGCCTTCATCCACCTCTATAGCGGCTGCATCGCAAATCCGGCGGAGACCGACATGCAAGAATTCGCCTCAGCTCGCGTTCGGTTCACCAAATGGTGCTCTCGTACGAGCGAGCAAGCCTCATCAACATTAAGCCACACCCGAAGTATTGAAGTCCTCATCGATTCCGTGCCAGAGCTAGTATGCGCTGCGACCGAACTCATCAAAATCACTGGCCGGACCCACTGGGCTGCTGCGAGACGTGCGCCAAAGGCATTCAAACGCACACCTCCTAACCTCCACAATCAGGAGTAAAACCAAGCCGGCATGATTTGTTGCTGTCACCTCCAGTGACGTTTGCTATTCGCACACTGTCGGCGAGGTCGTAGATGCACAAACCTTGAAGTTTAGAATACTGTAAGCGTAGCTCTGAGGCCCTTTTGATTGGCGCTTGACGTCTATTTTGCGCGCGTGGTGCGCCGGCGCGACTTCCATATTTCCGACAAGGCGTTGACGGCGGCCTCGAGCGCCTTCCGGTCGAGGGCGTTTGAATCGAACTGCTCGGGGCCCCAGAGGCGCATTTGTTCGTGCTCCGGATGGGTGGGGTCGCTGATGGCGTCGAGGTATTCGGATGGCCTGGCGCACCGCCGACATCTTCCGGAGGACAACGACGGGCGGCCTCGAAACGATAAGGTATCCGCCGAAGCTGACAGCACCAACTGGCCCAAACGCGCTCGACGCCGCCAATCATGCACCTGCTGGGCCGGCAGCCATGGCGGCGGGCGACATCTGTTACAATCGCGCCCGGCTCGAAGCGTTCCGCGGCAATCTGTGCCTTCAAATCGTCCGGCCAGCGCTTTCGACCTGAGCCAGTATACCCTTCGATACGCGGCGACGGTCGTCTTATGTCGTCCGAATGGTCGTCATTGTGAGCACCCTTGCAGAAGATGACGCTTCTAACGGTGCTCCCAAGACCGCGCACAAACAATCTGAACGGCCGCGGCACTACGCTTACAGAATACTACCAGGCCCAGTAGGTCGTACTATATCGCGACGTCGGCTAAGTTGGCCGAACGTGGAGCGCGAGGATGCGCCTCTGAAACGGAGATGTTGGATGCGACGCAATGAGGAAATGAAGCTCGGACTATATCTGGCTCGAGCCGGATATCACGAAGGTGCGTGGCGCGATCCGAACGTGCCAATTAAGGGCGGAGTTGATGTCGATCACTTTGCCAGCCTGGCTTCACTCGCCGAAAGCGCGGCGTTTCACTTCGTATTTCTCGCCGACCATCAAAGCATAATAGATGATCTCCCGGCGATGTCCCGTGTAAGCCGAAATGATGGATTCGAGCCAATTACACTGATGTCGGCGCTTTCGTCGAGGACTAAGAACATTGGCCTCGTTGCTACAGCGACGACAACGTACTACGAACCTTACCATATCGCCCGGATGTTCGCATCACTCGACCATTTGTCAGGTGGGCGCGCTGCTTGGAATATTGTTACATCGGCAATGGATTCCGAGGCAAAAAACTTTGGTGAAGCGACCCTTCCCGATCATGATGCGCGCTACGGTCGTGCGAGGGAATTCGTCGAAGTTGTCAAAGGGCTTTGGGATACGTGGCAAGACAATGCATTTATTCGAGATAAGCAAAGCGGCGTTTACGCGGACACGACGAAACTGCACTTACTCAACCATCGGGGGCACCACTTTTCAGTAAAAGGGCCACTAAATAGCTCAAGACCGCCGCAGGGCTATCCTG
The DNA here is from genome assembly GCF_008123425.1 of Bradyrhizobium rifense. Taxonomy (GTDB): domain Bacteria; phylum Pseudomonadota; class Alphaproteobacteria; order Rhizobiales; family Xanthobacteraceae; genus Bradyrhizobium; species Bradyrhizobium rifense. The sequence continues at coordinate 106,740 of NZ_VSSS01000038.1, read as the reverse complement.
TCTTGGTGCAGGCTGGTGCATCCGACGCTGGATTAGCATTCGCTGCAGAGTTTGCGGAAGTCGTATTCACCGCCGAGCCTTCGTTAGAAAACGGAAAGCGCTACTACGCAGGTTTGAAGGAGAACGTTTGCGCACGCGGTCGGCAGGCTGATCAGGTTGTGGTTATGCCGGGAATTGTTCCTGTTATTGGCAGGACAAAAGAAGATGCGATTGCGAAGCTTCAAAGACTACAATCGTATACGCACGAAGACGTTCTGATCGGGGCGGCTGACCTTTGGTTGGGGTCAGTAACCAATCTACGTACAGTGGATCTCGACTCGTTAGTTCCAGACGCCCTGCCCCAGACAAATGCTATCCAAAGCCGGCAAAAGCTGCTCGTCGACTTCGCCGTACGCCGGAGGTACACGTGGAGACAACTGATTCAACTAATATCTGATAGTAAAGGCCATTTGATGGTAGTGGGAACCCCCGGGGAAATTGCCGATGTAATGGTGGATACATTTGAGCAACGTGCGGCCGACGGCTTCAACGTTTTGCCGGCGACGGTTCCTGAGGGGCTTAAAGAGTTTGTTGAGCTGGTTGTGCCCGAGCTGCGGCGACGGGGAAAGTTCAGAGCCCGGTACTCTGGACAAACTCTAAGGGAGGACCTCGGGCTGAGGCGGCCGCTCAACCAATTCGCGCAGGAGGCTCAAGCATTCGGCGCGAAAGGGCAGCGAGGTCTTTCAACTGTTTAGTCTAGCCCGATGCCGAGATCTTCTTGAATCCTCAACATGGAATCGCGCATTGCAGTTGAAGCGTGCTGGACTATCGCGAGCAAAGAGAGTGTGTAGGACAAGCGCCAACAGGCGCGCCCGCATCTCTATGCCTCGCGTCAATCTGGTGATGGAGTTGACGCTCAGCCTCACTTGAGCTCCGTCACGGCGCCTCCTCGCCAGACGATCCTGGCCAGGGCCAAGTCGTGCTCACCGCGGTCGAGCGCGACCTTTTCGATAAGGTATCGCAACAACGCCTTGCGACGCGCATCCGAGATAGTCTCGTCAGCCCATATCTGCGGCAAGCGGCCGGTGAGGCTGATGACCTTGTTATCGAGCTCCTTGCTTATGGCCGTAAGCGTCGTTCTCAGGCCACGGCTTTGAGGTCGTGACGGCAATAGGCCCACGGAAGCAGCTCATCGATGTTGCTGTTTGGATGGCCGTTGACGATCCTGGTGAAGGCATCGGTCAGATAGGCAAGCGGATCGACGTCATTCAGCTTACAGGTTTCGACCAGAGAGGCGATGATGGCCCAGTGCTCGGCGCCGCCGTCGGAGCCTGCGAACAGCGCATTCTTCCGGTTGAGCGTAATCGGGCGGATTGATCGCTCGACCGCGTTGTTGTCGAGCTCGATGCGGCCATCATCGATGAAGCGCGTCAGCCCCTCCCAACGTGAGAGCGCATAACGGATGGCATCGGCCAGCTTGCCCTTTTGGCTGATCAACGCGAGCTTTGCGCGGAGCCACCGTTCGAAGCGTTCCGCCAGCGGCCGGCCCTTCTGCTGCCGGACGAGGCGGCGCTCCGCGGCGCTGCGGCCACGGATGTCCTTCTCGATCGCGTAGAACTCGGCGATGTGCTGAAGCGCCTCGCTTGCGATGGGCGCGGGACCGGGTGTGGCAAGTTCGTAGAAGTTACGCCGCATATGCGACCAGCAGAATGCAAGCTGAACCTCGCCACGCTCGGCGAGCTTGCCATAGCCGGCATAGCCATCGACCTGCAGGATCCCCTTGAAGCCTGCCAGATGGGCGATTGGTCGGTCGGCTTTGCGATCGGGCGCATAGACATAGGCGACGCTCGGCGGATCGGCGCCGCCCCATGGCCGGTCGTCCGCCGCATAGGCCCAGAGCTGACCGGTCTTGGTGCGCCCGCGGCCGGGATCGAGCACCGGCATCGTCGTTTCATCGGCAAACAGCTTTGGCCGTTGCCTGAGCTTGCCGAGGAGGCGCTCATGCAACGGACGCAGGTGGAAGGCAGCTTGTCCCACCCAGTCCGCCAACGTCGAACGATCGAGCTCAATGCCCTGGCGGGCGTAAATCTGGGCCTGCCGGTAGAGCGGCAGGTGATCGGCATATTTGGAGACCAGGACCTGGGCGACGGTGGCCTCGGTCGGTAATCCGCCCTCGATCAGCCGGGCCGGGGCCGGCGCCTGCATGATGCCGTCCTCGCAAGCCCGGCAGGCGTATTTGGGACGCCGGGTCACGAGGATCCGGAACTGCGCCGGGACCAGGTCCAGCCGCTCGCTCCTATCCTCGCCGATCCGGTGCAACTCGCCCTGGCAACAGGGACAGGTCTTGTCCTCGATGTCGACGACGACCTCGATCCGCGGCAGGTGCGTCGGCAAGGCACCACGGTTGCCGCGGCGCTTGCGAGCCCGCGCCTCACGGCCTTCAGGTGCGCTGACGTCCTGCGCCGTCTCACTGTACGCTGCCATTTGCTCGACGTCTTCCAGGCCCAGCAGCATCTGATCTTCAGGCAGCGTCTCTGCCCGCCGGCCAAACCGATGCCGCTGCAATTCCTTGATGATCTGACGCAGCCGCTCGCTCTCGCACCGCTCGGCGAGCAGCATCGCTTTCAGCGTCTCGGGATCGTCAGGCAGGGCGTCGCTCACACCCAAATCAGAGCATATTCGCCGCCATCGGGCGACGCGTCCGACGCTCCTGATTCACTTCGCCGCAGCGCCGCCAACAGCTATCCGGCCTGCGTTGGCTTCGACGTTTCCCGTGCCTCGTGCACAAGCCGCCAGTCGAGCCCCTCCAGCAGCGCCGACAATTGCGCCGCCGACAGACGCATCACACCGTCCTCGATCTTCGGCCAGCGGAAGATCCCATCCTCGAGCCTCTTGGCGAACAGACACAAACCCGTTCCGTCCCAGAACACCAGCTTGATCCGGTCCGCCCGCTTGGCCCTGAACACATAGACAGCTCCTGAGAATGGGTCAGCCCCCATACTCTCGCGCACCAGGGTAGCAAGCCCCTCCATTCCCTTGCGGAAGTCTACCGGTTTGGTCGCCACCATCACCCGGACCGCACCCGACGGACCGATCACCGGCTCGCCTTCAGCGCCTGGACGATCGACGCAATCATCCTTGGGTCCGCACCACGACCGGCCCGGATCGTGATGCCGTTGACTTCGATCTCGATGATCCCGCTATCTGCCTTGCGCACCACTTTGCGCTCCTGGTGAGCAGCCGGCGCCGGTACCACGGCCTCCACCACCGCTGGCACAAACTGGACTTTGTCCGCTTCGGAATGACCGCCTGCTGCTTCTCGCAACTGGCGGCGCCAACCAAACAACTGCTGCGGCGACAATCCATGCCGTCGGGCCACGGAACACACCGAGTCGCCACTCGCCACGATCTCCGCGACGATCCGCGCCTTGTCCTCGTCGCTCCACTTCCGCCGACGACCGGCTCCGGTGAAGACCTCAAGCCGCCGCACCGGCTCCGCGATAGCACTATGCACTGTGTCCATTCTAAGCCTAACGGTCCGAACAAACCGCAGACTCGCAGATCACCCCGTCATCCGGTAGGTGGCCGCTGAACAGCGCTTACTTATGGCCACTTGTGTGATGGCTTTGAAGGGAGTCTATCGGGCAAGCGACTCGTCGGCGGCGCGCACGTCGGTTAGAGCCGCTTCCCATCGGCGCTCGAGTTCTGAGGCGACCAGGCAATTGTCTGGATCAGCTCGGTTGAACTGCCGTTCGGCGAGCGCCGCCGTGTACCGCTTGCGCTCGAGCTCTCGCTGCGCTTGAACGTAACGCGTTGTTCATCGGCTGCTGAACCCGGCGGGAGTGCGACAAGGCATCGAGTTCGGCCGGCGCCACTTGGGACGCGCCTAGTCGTCGGGCGCGTCCCCTAGCCACAACGCACTGCGAGTGCAGTTAGGAATGCATCGGCAACGGCTGCATCGATACGGTTGGCCCGGATGTGTTGGCAGCCTCAATTCCCTCGCTGGAAGGAATCGACTAGCGGAATCTGCAACTGAGTTGGCGACCGCAGAGCGCGGGCTGAGCGGAGAAATCTGCGGTTGCTGCAATTTTGGGGAGTCATATCGCGTCTAATCTGTGATTCACTGCGTCGCATGGATGCCGACCGCGACGCTGTTCCGGATGGCATTGCGGCCCTGAAGGAGGCGCTGGCAGCCGAGCGCGCCAAGGGTTTGGAGATCACGGCTGACTTGCGGTCGCCCGCGCGAAAGCGTCGGAAGACGAAGCGCTGATCGCCCAGTAGCAGCTGCAGATCGCCAAGCTGAAGCATCAAATCTATGGCCAACGGTCGGAGCGTTCGGCCGCCTGATTGAGCAGTTGGCGCTGACGTTCGAGGAGCTGGAACCTTCCGACCGCTCGGGTCCAGACCTCGGGTAAAATTCGTCCGTGTCTTGCTTGTCATAGCTCCATCCTCTCAGGAGTTGGGGCCTCCGGCAAACCCGGGGCGGTTCAGAAGATGAAATCGCTGATGCCATAAATTTAAAAGATCTTGAGGATGTGCCGCAGAGTGGTTGGGCAAGATCATTCTTGACGATTCCGGTTTCACGGTTACGAAGATCACATCTTTCAGGATGCTCTATTGCTGGCTATCCGGCCGCTGTCGCCTTGCTTCGCGGCAGGATTGCTCCGCCAACCCCGCGGGGCGTACAGGCTTCAACAAAAACTGGCTGTGGGCATTCGGATAGTACCCGTCAATGATAGGGGCTTCGAAAGTAGCGGCGGCGACGTAGTCCGCCTGCCTGGCTCCAAATGAGGCCATGACACCGGATTCATCAAGATGACGCGGGCCCTCCGGCGCGATCAGCACCCACGCTTTGGCCAGATCGGCGCAGTTCTCAAGTCCGAGTGCCTTCACCGCGACTGCATCACTGCCGGGATATCCCCCGAATAGCCAAGGTAAACCGAGCGCCCGTGTTTCAAGGATATACAGCAGGGTCGGCGCGTTGGACAGATCAACCACCCCGGTACTGCCTTCAAGGCCGGCCGCACGAGCCTGGGCTCTGGCCGTGACCAGATAGTCGTGGAAGGGCTGCGAGAGCACCAATCTTCCGCCACCCGGCACGGATGTGACGGCGGTATAAGCACGCAGATCTTTCATCTGGCGCCACGGCTCAAGCATGTAGATATTGAGCACTGATGCAGTGAGCAGCTGTGCCAACACCGCCAGGGGCAGTAGGGTCGCAAGGCTGCGTCCGTGTCCCGCAAGAGGGCTTAGGAAGCTAACGGCGGCGAGCATCCAGAACAAGCAGGCATCCGAACCAACGATCCAGTAATCGACCCTAGAGCTCAGTGCGAGCATATGTGGAAGGACCAAAAAACTTAGCGCTAAGCCGATGCTGGTGGGAGTCTGGGTTCGCAGGACCATTCCCTCACGATAGAACAACGCACCAACGCACGCGAATACTGGGACCAGGAACAGTGTCGGCAGCTTGATGCTAATGGGATCGGGCCCCAGCAGCGCAATCGCTATTGTTACGATCAAAACCGCAGCGAGACTCAGCGATGTGAGTAACTTGTGCTTAGACCCCATGAAAATGCTGAGCAGAAGAGCTGTTGCCACTAGCATCGCGATCGCGAGCTGGTAACGACTTGTTTGGAGCCAGTCGATCCGGAGAATGTGAGATACCTTGTGTCCTCCATCGAGCAGGGTTATCCCCTCAGTGCCGTCGACCAGTTGGCTCACCAGCCCAGTGATGCCACCACCGATGAATTGGGCGATAGTCATCAGTAGTGCGAGAGCGATCAGCGCTGCGCCAAACATGGACAGCAGCGACTTTCGGCGCAAAGTAACGACATAGATCATAACGACGAGGGCAAGGGCCGCAGCGGTGGCCGGCCTAGCCATGAAGGAACACCAGCCGCCAAGGCCGACTAGTATCCAGCCCAAGGCTCGGCATATGCGCCCTGGCCGATCGCCTAGGAGCAAACCGATCATCACCATCAAGGCCGATTGAAGGTTCAGGGTGTAATAGTTAGGCGTGAGCGCCCCCCAGTAAAAGGCGACTAATGCAAGGCTGGCGATCCCTGCCGATAACGCGACTGCATGCGGCCAGCCCACCATCCAAAGATGACGGACCGTCAGGAAGCTGAGAAGCCACGCTAGCGCCATTGTAAGCGTGACGTTCGCGATGCGAAGCACTGCAATGTCGCCGCCCGCCCACTTGTATGGCCAGTGATAGACAAAGCCAAAAAAATTCGGCGGAATTTTGATTGAGTATGCGAATGGATCCGCCATGGAGTTGAGCCAAAACCCTTCGTCGCTCGGGTTGAGACCATAACTGCTGTAGTATAGCAACCAAACGAAAAGGATTGCTGTAGTTACGGAGGACAGAGCTATTAAAGTCCCATCCAGCAAGACAGACGACATCCTTCCGCTGGCAAAGTTGTTATGTGGTCGCATGGGGCGTTCCTGCCAACTCGTAGAGGAGACTCGTTCCGATGAACATCATCCTAGAATGCTCTAACTGACCCGAGCCCCGAAATCTCCTCCATGAATTGGTAGGGTTAGTCACACGATCGGGATTAGGCAGGACGTCCCATTCGATGAAGAGCAGATGATCACGACCTTGGCCATGCGGTCGATCGATATCGTTGCGCGCACCTGCGGCTCAGTCGAACCGATCCTTGCCACAAACTTCGGCGTCCGTTACCCAGGCGCCCCGCGGAGGCGCGCCGATCAGTTCAAAGGTCTCCCGAGTGGAAGTTGTCTCTACGGCGCCCGACGCCGTTGGACATTGGAAGAGAAGCACCAGGTGGTTGCCGAGAGCTATGGCGGACCACGATCGGTGTCAGTCACGGCTCGTCGGAACGGGCTGTCTGCGAGCCAATTGTCACGTGGCGCCGGTCGCCGCGAGGACCGGCTGAGCGGGGATGCCGTGCCGGCGCTTGTTCCTGTGGAGATCGCCTTTACGCCTGCTCTGGCTTCGACGTGCACACCGCAGCCAACGTCGTCGCCCCCTGCGCAGCGCGCAAGACTCGGAATAATCGAGATTGATCTTGGCGGCGGCTGTCGCATTCGCGTTGACCGGGATGTTGACGCCGAGGCACTGCAGCGGTGCTTGAACTTCGGGGGCGGCGATGCTTGCGGCGCGGCAATCAGGATAGAAGTGCTTCCCATCCAGATTGTCGCGCTATAGATGATCCCGATCCCGAGCGGCGTCAGGGTCTGGATCGCCACCGGCCACACCGACGTGCGCGTCAGCATCCAAGGTCTGTCCCTGACGGTTCAGAAGAACTTGAAGCGCGATTCTCATGCCGGCGATTTCTCTTCCGTAGTCGCCGCGGCGATCTGTTCAAGACTTTATGGCATTACGCGCTAGGCATGTCGCGCTATGCCAAACGCCTGGACCGCGGCAAGTTCATCTGGCCCTCAGCATCCGTTGGTGCGGTGTCAATCTGGTCGGCGCAAAGGACATATATGCTGGAAGGAATTGACTGGAGGAACCCACAACTAAGCTGGACGCCGCAGAGCGCCCCTTAAGCAGAAGAAATCTGCGGCTGCTGGTATTTTGAGGAGTCACAACGCCCCCAATCTGTGATTTATAGCGTTGCTGGATGCTGATCGCTAGGCTGTTCCGGATGACACTGCGGCTCTGAAAGAGGCGTTGGCGGCCGAGCGCGCGAAGGCGTTAGAGGCCGTAGCGGAACTCGCAGTTGCCTGCGCGAAAACCTCGGAAGGCGGCGCGCTGATAGCCCAGCGGAGGCTGCGGTCGCCAAGGTTAAGCGTCAGATCTACGGACAACGGTCAGAGCAATCATCGCGGCTGATCGACCAATTGGTGCTGACGTTCGAAGAGCTGGAAGCCGATGCCACCGAAGGCGAGCTGGCGCCGGAACGAGCTGTAACGGGGATGACGACGGTACGGGTTTTATACGCAAGCGCGCCGAGCGCCAGACGTTCCCCGAGCATCTCCCACGCGAGCGGGTGGTGATCGATCCGACGACGGTTTGTGGCTGCTGTGGCCGCACGCGGCTGCGCAACCTTGGCGAACACGTGACCCGGATCCCGGAGGCGATCCCGCGTCAAGTTGGTCGAAACCGTACGCGAAAAGTTAGCCTGGCGGGATTGCGAGATATCAGCCAAGCGCAGGCGCTGTTCCATGTGATTGCGCGGGGCTGGGGGCAAGCCTGCTCGCGATGATTCTGTACGAGAAGGTCGGCTAGCGTCAGCCGTTGAACCGTCAGGCTGAGCGCTAGCCCGAAGACTTCGTTGCACAAGCCATGACGATCGACAGCTGTAAGTCGCAAACCGAGAGATTTCCGTTGGGGCGGCAAATGCTCAGAGAAGCGCCCAAGGTCGGATTTCAAACTTTAACCCCTCAAGCGTGATAGGGATCGCCGTCTTTACTATTTCCTAATCGGGATTTATGCCTTCCGAGCACATTATGAGCTATGCAGGTCTCCAATGATTAATGAAGTGAGCGCCTCCGACGATCGCCAAGCGGGTAGCGAATTTTCGGGCAACGAGTTCGATGAACTCTTTCCACTCGGTTATGAGGGACATTACTGGCATCGCGCTCGGACTGCGATTGTGAAGAGCTATGTCCACGCGTTTTGTGGCGTAGGTGATACACTGCTCGAAATCGGCGCGGCTCGGGGCCATTACGTTAGCGTCTTGCGGAAAGCCGGGTTCGACGCGTACGGCTGCGATCTGGGCGATCCATGGCTCCACGAGGAGGCGAGACCGTTTGTGTTTCCGAAAACTGATTTCGCCGAAATCGATAAGGAACTGCGCGAACGAGTCACCACGGTTCTGCTCTTGGACGTCCTTGAGCACATCGAGCAGCCGGTCACATTTCTGGATAGAGTTGTTCGTGCTTTTCCGGCGCTGCGTTTGCTGATCATCGCACTGCCGGCGCGCCAAGAGCTGTGGTCGAACTTTGATGAACATTACCGCCATTTCCTACGCTACGATGTTACTGAGCTTCGAAAGTTGGCCCTTCGGTCGCGGCTTTCGATCAAATCCTACAGTTACGTTTTTCATGGCTTGTATTTGCCGACGCTATTACTGAAGAAGCTAGGCATGAAACGCGGGACTGCGTTTCGCGCGCCCAAGGCGCCCCGGTTGCATCGACTATTGGGAATTGTGCTTCGGGTGGAAAGCCAATTTTTGCCGAAGAATGTGTACGGCACCTCGCTGATCTGCGCCTGTGCCAAAGATCCTCGATCTGAGAACGCTCGGTGCAACTAGTGTGCCCACTACAGGTGTGGTCGAAAGACGAAGCTGACGACCAAATCGATGCCACAGCAACATTGTCCACGATAGCGGAGGCTGAGGCCGGCGTACTAAACAATGCGAGCCGGTCCCGAGGTCTTAGTCCCCGCGCACTCATGCTACCGGGGTAGCACTCAGAGCCCGAATGTGTGACGTCGCAGGACCGGGATGACGACTACTCGATTAGCTGCCAAGCGCGCGCGAGTAACGGCTTCTTCCCAGAACCACTCGGCATAATTTGTTGTCCGTGAAGGACTTCCAAGCCGTTGATCTGGAATCTGGACATGTCCCGCGGAGGCAATCGTGTTTGCCGGGAAACAGGCGTGCGGGAGAGGACTCCTTGCTGGTTTGTGATTCACTCCCCTTTGGCGAGTGCACAAGATGCGCCCATCCGGAGGCCAGGAGACAGGAGTGCAGGATCTGTTCCGCTCGCAGCTCGATCAGATTTATCGACCTGAATCATCCGCTGCTGGCGCTGGGGCGCACAGTGCATTGGCCGTTGCTGGAGCGGGAGTTTGGGGCGGTCTACACGGATGATCCGCGCAGCCCGCCACTGCCCAGAGGCTTAATGGCGGGCTGGCCATCTTCAAGCACACCAATGACCTCTCCGACTAGGTGCTGCGCGATTGCCGGGTTGCGAACCCCTATTTCGGGTTCTTCTGAGACGAGGAGTGCTTCCAGTGCGGATTCCGGGGATTGCGGCCAGGGATTCCGATTGAACGCGACCATGCATTCCGATCGAAGGCGGCCACCTGTTCCGACGAAGGCGGCCGGGGTGTCGTTGCCGGCATGAGGAGTTGGGTCAGGTTTTTTTGGCTGCGTCAAGATTGGCGCGCTGCGCAGTGATCTTTCGCATGCTGTCTCCCTTGAGTGTGAGGCGGTGAGCATTGTGGACGAGCCGATCCAGGACGGCGTCGGCGATGGTCGGGTCACCGAACACGTCAGAGTACCCCTATTCTCGAGCGGGTCGTGTCTCACGTCACGATCACTGACCCGCATCATTTTCTGTTCGGGCACCGGCTTGAGGTGCTGAAGGAGCGGTCGGGACGCGGTCCCGCCTACGTTGTTGTCGCGCTGCCGGACGGACGGCGGCGGGGGGTTCGGATCGCGTCGACGGATCTTACCGAGACGTCGATCGCTTTCCGCCCGAACGCGGCCGACCTGCCGCGCATCAGTGTACGGACGCTGATCCCATTGATGCAACATTTGAGCGCGAGTCTGAGCCTTCTTGACGAGAAGGTGATTCGCGATGACCCACCGACCGCTTCCAGGTCGCGTTGCGTATCGACCCATGCCGACGTTGGCAAATCCACCCGGCCGTCCGACGGACGACATTCCGCCCCTGTGGCCGAATCTGTCCACCGCGACGCAAACTCAGATCGCTCAAATCCTCGCCACGCTGCTGCGGCGGATGCAAGCGGCTCCCGGCACGCCCGGAAGGGGACTGGGTCGTGCTGATCAGCTCGACCGTCGCTGACGAGCGGCTCACGACGGCTCACCGAGCCAAATTGGCCTATGTCTACGTGCGGCAGTCATCCGTGAACCAGGTGCGCCAGCATCAGGAGAGCACCGAGCTGCAGTACCGCCTTGTCGATCGCGCCATCGGTCTGGGCTGGCCGCCCGAGCGCGTCCAGGTGATTGACGAGGATCTGGGCAAATCCGGTGCTGGCGGCGTGGACCGTCATGGTTTCCAGAAGCTCATTGCCGAGATCGGCCTTGGCAACGCCGGTCTCGTGGTGAGTCTCGACGCTTCGCGCTTGGCCCGCAATAACCGGGACTGGCATCAGCTTCTCGAACTGTGCTCGGTATTTGGCGTGCTGATTGCGGATGGCGAGCGGCTTTACGATCCGCGCGCCTATCACGACCGCCTGCTGTTGGGCCTGTCCGGCATCATGAGCGAGGCGGAGCTGCATCAGCTTCGGATGCGCCTTCACCAAGGGGAACGCCAGAAGGCGGCGCGGGGCGAACTGCGGCTGCCGCTGCCGGCCGGGCTCGCCTACGATCGAGCGGGCACAATTGTTCTCAATCCGGATGAGGAGGTGCGGGCCCGTCTTCATCTCGTGTTTGCCAAATTCCGGGAACTGCAAAGCGCGCGCCGTGTGATGCGTTACTTGGACAGGAATGGATTGTCCTTGCCGGTTCGGCCGCTGCTTGGACCTTCTCCACACGAGATCGTCTGGCGTGCGCCAGATAGCACACGCGTCCTTAATATCCTTCAGAATCCGGCCTATGCTGGGGCGTATGTTTATGGCCGCCGGCAAAAGGACCCGAGCCGATGCCGGCCGGGATCGCTGACGGGAACGGTCAAGGTAGCGATCGCGGATTGGGCGGTTTGCCTCCACGCCGCTCACCCAGGCTATATCAGCTGGGAGGAGTTCATGGCCAACCAGGGGCGACTGGCAGATAACGTCTGCCGCTATGAGGCAGGACACTCTGGCGTACCGCGCAAGGGGGCAGCCCTGTTACAAGGGATTGCGATCTGCGGCCGTTGCGGACGGCGCATGAGCATGCGCTACACGGGCCCGAATGCCGACTATCCGGTCTATTGCTGCCGCTCGGATCGGGACCAGCAAGGCAATGCACTGTGTCAGGAAGTCCGTGCCTTGGCGGTTGACGCGCTGGTCGAGCGGGTGGTCCTCGATGCCCTGGTGCCGGATCAGATTGAGATCGCACTCGCAGCCGCGGGCCAACTGGAGCAGGAGAGCCGTCAGCTCGAGCGCCAGTGGGCGCTTCGCGTGGAGCGCGCCCGCTACGAGGCCGAGCGCGCTCGGCGTCAGTATGACGCCGTCGAGCCCGAGAATCGTCTTGTGGCGCGCTCACTTGAGCGGGCTTGGGAAGAGAAGCTGCGTGTCGTCGAGGCGGTCGAGCAGCAGCATGCGCGTTGGCGCGCGCAAGAGCCGCTTCTGATTGGCCCGGTGGAACGCGCAGGGCTACAAGCGCTCGGAGAGAACCTGCCGCGGATTTGGAACGCGGCCACCACGTCGGCAGCCGATCGCAAGCGCATTCTGCGATTTGTGATCCGCGAAGTCGTTCTTGATCAGAAGCGGACCCGAGGTCAGGTGTGGCTCAAGATCGTCTGGCAGACCGGTGCAACCAGCGAGCATCACGTGCAACGGCGCGTTCAGACCTACCGTGATTACATCGACATTGATCGGTTGCGGCAACGGATCGTCGAGTTGAATGCTGAACACAAAATGGATGCCGACATCGCGGCAATACTCAATCAGGAAGGCTTCGTCGCGGCCCGAGGCTGCGCCTTCAAAGGCGAGAATGTCTGGCTGTTGCGTACCCGCTGGGGCATTCCCACCGTCAAAATCAACGGCGTGGACAAGAATCCGATGCGCTGGCCCGATGGAAGCTTCTCAATTCAGGGCGCAGCGGCTGAGCTTGGAGTGACCCCGCAGACGGTGTTCGATTATCTCGCGCGGGGATTGCTGGCAGGTCGTCAGTTAGCCAAAGGCCAGCCATGGCAGATCGAGCTCTCAGACGACCAAATCCGTCAGCTTCGCAATCGGGTACGACGCACCAAGCATTCGAAGAAGGAGGCATCATGAAGTCATCGGCTCGGCGATGACCTCATGCCAATTTTCGATCGGTACCTGGCTGGTGATGATGGTCGATCCGCGCTGGTGTCGATCGTCGACGACTTCGAGGAGATCGCGACGCTGCTCGCCGGTAAGCGGGGCGAGGCCCCAATCATCGAGGATGAGCAAATCGACCCTCGATAGCGTCTTGAGGAGCCGCGCATAGCGTCCGTCGCCGCGGGCGAGCGCAAGAGCTTCGAACAGCCTTGGCAGGCGATGATATAAGACGGATCGATTATCGCGGCATGCCTTGTGGCCGAGTGCGCAGGCGATCCAGCTCTTGCCGACGCCAGTTGGCCCGGTAATGAGCAAATTTTGCTTGCGGCTGATCCAATCGCCATCGACGAGCTTGGCAAAGAAGGCGCGGTCGATGCCGCGCGGAGCGCGCAGATCGACATCTTCGATGATTGCGGTCTGCCGTAGCGAGGCGAACTTCAGGCGCACGGTGAGCCTTTTGTTCTCCCGCTCGGTTGCTTCGCGATCAATCATCAGGCCGAGCCGCTGCTCGAAGGTCAGCGCGGTGACGTCGGGTTGGCGTTGCTGATCATCGAAGGCCTTGGCCATGCCGGCGAGCCCGAGAGCGGCAAGACGTTCGTGGGTGTGGTTGCTGAGCATAAGGTCTCCTTCTTGCTGGTCAGTGGTAGTAGCCGCGGCCCCGGATGTTGCCGTGCTGGATGGGATCGGCGTCGGGGGTGGTGTCGGGAAGGAAAGCCTTGTCGAGGCCGGTCTTGAGGATCGAGGCGATCGACCGATAGCTCGCTGCGCCGATGCTGATACCACGGCGGCATGCGGCCTCGAGACGCTGCGCCCCATAGGTCCTCTCCATCCGCAGGATACCGAGACAGGATCGGAAGCCCTGCTCAGGATGGGGCTTTGTCCGCATGATCGCCTCGCACAGCGCGACCGTGGACGGACCGATCTTCTCGGCGGCGGCCAGCAGACGCGCCGGCGTCCAGAAGGCGTATCGGCGATGCGCGCTCGGCATGTGCTCTGGGATCGTCGTGTGCCGGCGCTTCAAGCCCGAGCGTGCGTGGCTGGCGATGCGGGTGCCGCGATGGAACACCTCGATGGTAGCCTCGGTGGCCCGCACCTCGACGACCTGGCGGATCAGGCGGGATGGCACCGAGTAGAAGTGTCCCTGAACTTCGACGTGGTAATCCGGCGCCACGCGCGCGCGGCGCCATTCGGCGTACTGATAGGGCTCGGCTGGCAGCGGCATCAGGGCCGGACGATCGATGGTGTCGAAGAACTCACGGCGGCTGGCACCGAGCTTGCGCATCAGGCGGGCATTGAGGTCGTCGACCAAGATGCGGATCGCGACGTTCAACTCGGCGAGCGAGAAGAAACGCCGATTGCGCAGCCGCGCCAAAATCCATCGCTGAACGATGAGAACCGCCGCCTCGACCTTGGCCTTGTCGCGCGGCTTGCGCGGCCGCGCCGGCATGATGGTGGTGCCGTAATGGGCCGCGAGATCCTGGTAGGTCCGGTTGACCCCCGGCTCGTAGCGGCTCGCCGTCGTGACTCCGGCCTTCAGATTGTCGCAGACGAGCGCCTTCGGCACCCCGCCCAGGAAGGTAAGCGCATCCACATGGGCGCCGATCCAGTCGGGCAACGCCTCGCTGAACCGAGCTTGGACGAATGTGTAATTCGACGCTCCCATGACCGCGACGAAGATCTTGGCGGCGCGAACCTCCCCGGTGAGCCCGTCGAACACCGGCACGGTATCGCCGGCGAAGTCCACGAACAGCTTCTCGCCGGCCGCGTGGGTCTGTCGCATGGTCGCCGTAATCCCGTGGCGCCATTCGACGTAGAGGTCGCAGAACCGGCTGTAGCCGTAGCCGTCGGGATGATGGCCGCGGTATTCCTCCCACAGCAGCGCCAGCGTTACGCTGCGGCGGCGCAACTCGGCATGGACATGCCCCCAATCCGGAAGCGGCTTCGATCGCGGCGGGTTGTAGCCGGCCGGCGCAAACAGCTTGCGCTCCAGCGCGGTGTCGTCGAGCTCCTCCGGTATCGGCCAAGTGATGCCGATCACCGCGGCGCGGCGGACATACTCCGCAATCGCCGTGCGACCGATCCCGACCGATCGGGAGATCACCCGATCGCTCGTCCCACAGGAATACTTCAGGCGTAGAACTTCTCGAATCTTCCGCATCGGCAATCTCTCGGCGGGCATCGGACCTCCCATTGCGTGAACCGCAAAAGGAGGGACCTTGCCCCGTTCAGATTGCCGACAACGCCCCCCGTCTCACCCTATCAACAGGGTGGCCGCCTTCGTTCGGATTGGGTGGCCGCTTTCGATCGGAATCGGTGGCCGCCTTCCGTCGGAATCGGTGGCCGCATTGCCTCGGATTCCGCACTTCCAGCACCGGATGGTGTTCGATCGCTCGTCGCAGACGCGCTGGCGCAACCGCATAGGCGAGGCGCGGCTGCAGGCACTACTGGATAAGAGCCTGTGATAGCCGCCCAGACCAGGCGATCAAGCCGTCCGAGCTGTCGTGTATGCCTGTCCAACAACGAGGCCTAAGAGGCATCGCCTTGGACGGAAGTCATGGTTGTTCTGCGGCTCTGATCGCGGAGGGCGGCGTGCGACAGCCATGTACAGTCTCATCATCACCGCGAAAATGAACGCCATCGACCCGCAAGCCTGGCTGACCGACGTCTTCACGCGGATCGCCGCCCATCCGTCGCATCGGCTTGACGAACTGCTGTCCTGGAATTGGACGCCGGCGTCAGCGAACTCCGCTCGAGCGGCATGACCACCCACGTCAACAAGGTCCATCACGTCACCACCATCACCCAGGTCGCGAACGACCTCGGCGAAGATGAAGATTGGCTACGAGACGTCGCTAACGAAATGAAGATTGAGGACGGCGCCATTTGGGTGTTCGGCGTCGGCGAAGACGGCGTTCAAGCGTTCACCGACTTCGGCATCGAGCGTCTCATCGAACTCATCCAAATCTCTATAAAGAAAATCCGAGGTTGCTTAAGCGCTGGCCGCCAGAATAATCCCATCAGGGCGCGGCCTACGCCGAATGCTTACTTCTTGCGTAGCGTAGCGCTTGAGCATTCGACCGAACAAGCTCGCCGCCTCATGCTTAGGTAGAAACCAGCCAACAGCACAGTCGCGAACGGCGGATTACTTAAGAACGACCTCAATAATGACTCGAGTTCAGATGCTTCCGAATAAGGCGGTCTTGATCAGCCGGTCAGTCAATAGAAAGATAAGCCTAAATCGCTTGCCTGCTCTTGAGACACGATTCGACCGAGAGGCGCATGCCTTCTCGCAAGGCGATCTTCGGCGCATAACCGAGCACTTTTTTGGCCTTTGCGATATCGCAAGCAATTGTCTTGTTCATTTCAGACAGGACATGGATTTTCGGGTGATAGATGTCGGCATACTGAAGAGTTGCATCAACCATCGTTGCGACTTTGGCTACAATGCTCGGCAGGCGGACTTGGTTGGGCTTGACCGTCATGCCGAAATCTTCATGCAGGACTTTGCTGACGGTCTCGACAATTTCATTCATGGTGTAAGGCGTCTCGTCGGCAAGCCAAAAAATCTCGCCAGCCGCATTTTGGTGGGTTGCGGCAAGCAGGATGCCCTGCGCGAGATTGTCGGTATAACCCATCGAGCGGCGGTTCCGCCCAGGTCCAATGATGGGAAACTTACCGTCCTTGACCAGCTTGAAAAAGAGCGTTTGCCTTGACGGCTGGTTGGGTCCGTAGAACCAGGGCGCTCGGACGATGACAATTTCCGTCGGGCCGCCAACGGCAATTTCCGCACGCAGCGCCTTTTCCATCAGCATCTTGGAGCGGCCGTATCCCATATATGGGTTATACGGGGTTTCCTCTGTGAACCTGTGGTCCGGATGTGGGTTGCAGCCCATCGGCGAATTCGAGGACATGACAATCGCGCGCCGCACGCCTACCTTCTGCGCTACCGTGAGCAGATTGATCGTGCCTTGCGTGTTAATCGCTTCAAACTGAGCAACCGTTTTGGGATGAATGATCCCCGCCAGGTGAATCAGCACGGCGCCCTCGGCACCGGCCACGAATGCACGCACAGTTGCCATATCCCGGATATCACCAGTCACGATTTCCACGCCTTGTTGACGCAGCTGCGACACGTCTTCTCCCGCGAGCACGAGCGCTCTCACCCGGAAGCCTCCGGTTACGAGAAGTCGTGCTTCTGGCAGACCTATCGTGAGCGCCGCCGCTATGCGTCCGCCCAACCAGCCGGCGGCTCCTGTCAGAAGCACGAGCGGCGCATGCAGGCTCACCCGGATATTCTCTTGCACGTTGATACCCCTTAAATTTTGTCTCTTGCGGCTGACCGAGCCCGTTCTTGTGCGGAACGGTAGAGGGCTGCTTCAGCAACCCGGAATGCTAGGGCCATGATGGTCATTTGGGGATTGACGCCAGGCGCTTCCGGAATGAGGCTGCCATCGGCAACAAACAGGTTTTCGACGCCGCGTACCCGCCCGTAACTGTCGACTGGGCAAGCATCTTGATGCTCGCCAGGCGGGCAGCTCGAAAACAGGTGGACGGTCATCAGATTTGTCGCCCCGTTCGGCAGAGGCTTATCCCAGAATTCATGTACCTGATCAGGGCTCGTCCACCCTTCATGCCCGAATATGCTCGGGAACACCTTCCGGGCCCCGGCTGCAAACATGGCTTGGCCAAGGCGGGTGAGAACCTGGCTCAAAGCAATCCAGTCCTCGGGGGCGAGTTTGAATCTAACCAGCGGCTCGTTGAAGCCAGGAAGCCATCTCACTGAGCCGACTCCGCGTGGCCGTATCATGCCGTAATACGAGCCGCAGAAACGCAAGTCTCGCATCAGATCGCCTCGATTAGTCCAGTCTTCCGCAAGCGAGAGCCCAAAGACCGAAGGCGTGAATACTGATCCACCAATTCGTTGGTCTGGCATAAATTCGGTGATTGCCGTCAAAGGAAGCCGCGATTGATGAGCATCGACAGGCTCGCTGAACAGTGCTGTCGCCTTGATCGTCGGGTGAAGGCGCAGTGTATTGCCTATTCGTTCGCGTTTGCCGGACCGACGTAAAAGCGCTGGGGTGTGAATTGCACCTGCGCAAACAAACACCATGCCGGCTTTTACGTGCACTGGAACCACCTGCCCGCCAGCATCGCGCGACCGGGCAATCACCTCTGTGGCACGGCGTTTTTCAATTCGTATCTTGTCTACCCGCGTTTGCGCCAGCAGCCGCATGCCGCGGTTCACGGCCTTTGGCAGAAGAGTCACTGACATGGACTGTTTGGCGCCGTTCGGGCATACATAAGAACAACGGTTAGCACCCTTGCAGCCACGTTGTCCCCGTTTCAGCTCCGACACTTTCCAGCCGAGCGCTTTCCCCCCCTGGCGCAGAATGCCGGTGGCACGTCCGAGCGCACCGTGGGTCAGACTTGCATTTACGACCGTCTCCGCGCGCTCGTAATAGGGCGCCAGTTCATCGGCCGTAAAATTCTCGATCTTGTTGAGCTTGCGCCATTCATTGATGAGATCACCATCGGCTCGTTGGGTAATAGCACTGTTAATTTCTGTTCCTCCCCCGACGCAGCGGCCTTCCGCATAGGTAATGGGAGGTCGGCCAATCGCGGCGGTTATGCCTCCGCCGCGCCAGGCTGCCGAAAATGCCTCTCGTGCGATAGGAGAAGCCGATGATGAGGGAATATGCTGACCTTCTTCAAGCATGATTATAGACAAACCGGCAGCAGTGAGCACATCTGCCACACTGGCGCCGCCAGCACCGGAGCCGATAATCACCGCATCTGCTTCCAATTGCAGGGCGTTGCTTGGATGAAAGCTGCCCTTCATGTTCAGGCCCTCCAATTCTGTGCAGCCCGTAGGGACAACAGCTTTGCTGCCACAGGCGTCTGGTCATAAAATGCAAGCAGCGTCATCGATCGATAAAGACGCACGACGGAGGCGATGGGCCCGGGCGATCTCTGCAGAAGAGTATAAAACGTGTCCGCGCGGAGCGCGCTTGCCAACGGACCGCCCGCGCCGGCTGAAATCAACCATGTGCATAGGCTCAGGAAGATTGAAACGCTTCGAGCCGCCAAATGAATATGAAAGGGAGCGCCTGCAATGGCTCGGGTGACGCTTGCTACGACTTCAGTTACTACGGCTGGTTTTTCTTCCCCGTCCAGCAATGGCCACGGAGGTATCAATGTTGGCACGAGCATTCGATCGAACACCATTTCAGTCTCCTCGACGCAGAAAAGCCAAGACAAAATCGGACCAATCCATTTGTGCAAATGAAATAGTGCTCCAGTCAATTATCCTCATAGTGCAGCAGCCGGCATTGCTAAACCGGATTCGGCTGAAACCGGCTAAGGGACTGACATCTCGATGGAGCTCGAAACCAAACAAAGCGACTTCGATACTGTAACATGCCGGCCTGCCCCAGATTGAGAGACGCTTCTGGACGGCGGCAGGCCGTCAAGTCCGGCTCCATTCAGAAGGATATCGCCGTTGCTGCACTTCAAGCCCGCGGGGTGGCGTATTCATCCTGGGATCATCCGCAATACGTACGGAACCAGCGCCAGAACCTGCTGTTTGACAGGCGACTTATGGTGTGATGCTCCGTGTTTGCCCAGAAACGACTTGTTGGCCTGATACCAATCATAGGTATGGATGATCATCTGAGAATTCGAGTATCTCGGCGAATAACCAAGTTCTTTTTGCGCTTTTGAAATGTCGAAATACATCGATCGCCCGTACATCAGCGAGTGGTAGGGGCCCAAGGGGGAGAGGCCGAGCGCACTTGCCAAATTCGCGGCAAGCGCAGCCGGCCCCGGAGGAATAGACTTGATTCGGCTTTTGCTTCCGGCATGATCGATTACCGCCTGCAGAAGTTCACGCATTGTGCCAAATTCGGCAGCACCGATATTATATTCTGCAAACCCCTTCACATTTGATGCCGCAATGCATGCCGAAGCCAAATCATCCGAGTGAACAAACTGATATCTATTATTTCCGTCACCCAAAACTGGAACGTCGAGGCCCCGTTCGATCCAGTCAAACAGAATTTGGATGATCCCGAGGCGGCCATGTCCCAGAATAGTCCGCGGACGCACAATCGCCACATCCAAACCACGGCGTTCCATTGCTATCTTGCAGATGATTTCTCCTGCGAGTTTTGCCCGTCCGTAATCCTCAGCAGGAGTTGGTTCTGTACTGTCTGTGACAGGACTCGATTTCGGCGCGCCAAAAACGGCGCTGGAGGATGTGTAGATCAGCTTCTCGACCCCGGCCGAAGCCGATTCGTCAACAATGATCTGAGTGCCATCCCTATTGACAGCCCAGAACAGTTCTACTTTTTTGGCTAAAGGGACTTGGGCGACGTTGTGGAATACCCTATTCACCCCGGAGAGTGCCTGTTTGACCGCGGCGCGGTCTAGGATCGTGCCTTTCAAAAACTCCAGATTGGGATGACTGAAATCAGGGAGATTGAGGTCAAACACACGAACGTGGATTCCTTGCTCAAGCAGCTGTTTGCTCAACAACTGCCCAAAGTATCCCGAGCCGCCGGTAACTAGAGCTATTTTCACCATCTCTGACCTAGACAAATCCTAAAGTGCACTGAGCGTTCGATTGGCTCACTAATGACTGGTTTGTCAGTTCTAATCGCACTGGCGTGCTGGGTGACGCCAGCAGCGTAATCGGAAGGTTGCTCACGCGATGACATCTTCATCTATGGAGTTTCAGTTTTTGATCGTCTAATCTCTGGCCTAACATACGGCGAGATGACATGCTTTCCTTCAACAGGAGGTATGTAGATTTTACGATGAATTCTGTTCTGAGAATTGAAAGAAATATTTTGAATGGGCCCTAGATGCCCGGCAATCTCGTGAGATGTCGAAAGGCGTCCAGCAGTAAACGGCTGATGGGTTTTCGTAATTTGCCGAGCTAGGCATTTCCGATCGCAGTTCCTAACTCCCGCCACGCACACATCATCATTAGCCACGTCTCTCATCCTTCTCTCCTTAAATGAACGGCCAGCAATCGCTTATCGCGGAGTGAAGGGGTACACCTGCCCCTAACTGCAGTGCGTCTGTTCCTAACGTTGCATGCTCCGTGCCAAAGAAAAACGCATTTGTTACAGTTGATAGCTTCATCAGGGCTGTGTCGGACATCCGACATTGTTAGATAGCAGACGACATAAAATGCGGGTTGCTCTAGCGACATGATCGATTGGCCATGTACGGAAATCGGATCTTTGGGTCGGAAGTTGCCGGAGCAAGAAGTGCCAGTTGTTTGAAATCAGCATGACCAGAGAGCCCTGGGTGGACTGTAAGCGTCGTTCCGCTCCCACCTTCTCGCGGCACAGGGGATAGGCGAGTTTCACGATCGCTTTGAACGGATCGGCTTGTGTCTATGCTTGACCATACGCTTAAGTCGGATGTGACGGCGCGCCGATTGAAAGTGATCACGGAGACGGGCCGCCGTTTCTCCAAGGACGACAAGGCCCGGATCGTCGAGGAGACGCTGGTACCAGGCGCGGTCGTTTCCGAGATTGCCCGGCGACACGGGCTTGCCCCACAACAAGTGTTCACCCGGCTCCGGCAAGTACGCCGGTTGCCGACGTCGATGGCTGACGATCCGCCGTTTGTACCGACGGTCATAGAGGCCATGGTACCGGCCGCGGCTGTTGGCCATGAGCGCAGACAGCGCGACGCAAGGCCAAGCCGGATGTCGGGGGTATCGAGATCAAAGCAAAGGCGTCACTATCCGGGTCAACCGAGGCGCGGACACGGCGCTAATTGCGGCCATCCTCCATGCGCTGAAGGGTAAGCATCCGGCGAAGCTTTCAATTACCCACATCGTCGGCGAGTTCCGATAGAGAGGCCGAAGGCGATGTCACTGAGGCGTGTTAGGCCTCGCCAGACGACCATGTTTCCTGGCGGCGGATCGTGGTTGCGTGCGAGGTAGCCACGAGCATGGCGATCTGGAGCAAATAGGTGGCGAGGGTCCTGCGCCGGATGCGCGGCTTGGCCCGCGCCGCGTCGATGGCATCAAGCGTCGCGATTTCGGTTGGCGTAAGGACTGTCTCTGGCGCAACCTCGGGCTTTGCTCGTGCGGACATGGTGAGGAAGAAGATGCGCCAGCTGACCATCGCGATGAGGGCGAGGAACTTGGCCAGCCGCTCGGCGTCTCAAGCCTCGCCTCTTCGGCGCGACAGCCAGACTTCATGACCTTGTGAAACACCTCCGCCTTCCAGCGCAAGGCGTACCATTCGAGCTTCTCGATGGCGATGGCGAAATCTGCGACCGGCAGATTGGTCACGAGCTTCCGGTCGATCGGCGGACGGTCCGCCGGCGGGTCGATCTCAAGGGCTTGGATGTAGGTGAGAAGCTGAGGACTGTATCGCTTCTGCTTGCCGACGGGCGGCAAGGTTTGGATGGCGGCGAACTTCACGTGCACGCACGCCGTCTCATCCTCTCCGATCGCGACGTAATGGCGTCCCGCCCAAGGCGCAGCCGAGAGCTGGGCGAAGACCCGATGAGCTCCATCCCGCGGCTCTGCGCCGGCGGGGCGGCGGCCAATCGATTGGTTTGCACCCGCACCAGAAAGCGCGTGCCGAGATCTTGCGCCAGGCAAAAGAGCTCGTAGTTCGCTCTCGCGGTCTGCCACATGCACGCAGCGCTCCGGCGTGCCCACGAGCGCCATCGACTGGCGCAGGTTCTCCAGCCAGCGATAGCTTTCCTTCGTCTCGATCGGCACGCGCGTGGGGTTCACGTGCCGCTTGAGCGTCCAGGTCCCCTTGAACTTCGTGCGTGTCCAGAACTTCGCTGCCGTCAGCCCCAGCGGCGTCCCGCCGAGGGTTACAGCCAGGCTCGAATGCATCAGCACACCACACAAGGTCACCACGTTGGGCTGACCCGCCTTATAACGTCCGGCGTTGATGGTCTTGGTGAAGCCGATCTTACCCGGCTGGGCACGGCTGTAGATGAACTCGGTAGTATCCTGCAGAATGAGGATTGGTCCTTCGCTGGCCGCGCAGCGCATGGCGGTCGCGGCAAAATGGCCGGCCAGCATCCCATGCTCGGTAACGCGCGGGTTGTCGAAGAAGCGATAGGCCGCCTTCGTCGCCGCCCAGTCACCGCATGCCGCTGGGACCGGTTGGCCAGGTGCCGCCGACATCTGATCAAGCAGCCGGCAAAATCGGCGCGCCAGTCGCTTGTCTGGCAGCCCTGCCGAAACGACTTCGTCGTCATGCCAGCCTGCAGCGCCGGCTCCCATGTCTCCGCTCATCTGTGACGCCTCCGCGAATCGGCGTCACAGACAGAATCACAGACGATTCAACAGATGCAAATCCTAAGTACGAGATGTGGGTAATTGAAAGCTTCGCCGTCGTGGCCTCGCGATTCCGGCGATCCGTCAACGGACTGTCTCAGTCAGAGCCGAAACTGCGGCGGCGAACACGATTTGAGAGCTGAGGCCCAACTTCCAACCCAACTTTCGTTTCGAGTGGATCCATCCGTGAAAACGTTGAACTGTAACGAGTGGCTCTCGTGGATAAATGCTATGCGCCAACTGCAAAGGATCTGGCACCATTGCAGAAAGTGCGCCAAGCGTAATAACCCAAGCCGAAGCATTTGTAGCAAACAACCAACTCGCGAGTGCGAGACCTGCGCAGGCGTCAGTACCAACGCACATAACATCGATCATGACCGCTTGGCTCAACCTAAGGCGCTGATTGTCGGCGCCTTTCCCAACCGAGATCGAACGAAGTGGATAGTCCCAGTGCGGGATAGCATCGATCGCAAAGTGACTCGCAAAGCCGAACACGGCTGCGTTTAACGGATCGGATGGAAATAAGCTGGCGATTGCGCCGCCGACGATCGCATGTGTACTCAAAATCATTCCCACGCATCTCCGAGGCTTCATGTTCAACATGAAGTGCGGCGTCTGAGCTCCCAAGTTGTTGGGCAAGATGAATGAACAGTCGCCCTGGCACCAGGAAAACCGGCAGTGAGCTCAGCATGATCGGCCGCGAACCTCACCCACCATAACAGAAAGCACGGGACCGAGCCCTACAGTCCATATATTCCTTCGGAATCGAAAGGTAAATGCCGCATCGCCTACTGTGACGCGCTCCAGATCTTTGCATCTCTCTTTCATCTCAGTGATCTTCCCCCGAACAAGTGGACGGGTTCAAGCAGCTTTTAGCTTCATTTCGATAGGGGCGATATATCCGCCGGCGGAATGGAGCCTAGTTCGTTTGTAGACTCCCTTGATGAAGGCGCAGATATTGCAGTGGGCCTCGGCGCGCGTGTTGTAGTCGCGACGATGGACGAACTCGGTCTTCAATGTATGCAAGCGGCCCTCCATGGGCGTATGTCGCAGTAATCGGCCCTGCGGCTCATGGATGCATTGATGTCGGCGTCGGTAAGAGCATCGCAATACGCTTGTGAGGCATACTGGGCGGATGATGCCAGCTGCTGCCGAAACTTGTCTACCCCAGCGCGGCGCTCCGAATTCCTTCCATAGACCCTTGGAGCGACGGCTCGACACCACCAGCTCAACGGCCTGGCGCCTGTACTCTTCCGTGAACGACGTACGCTGCGTTCTTCCATTCCACACCTCCGGGCTCTCAGAGCCAGCTACAGGTGTCCACCCATCTTTGAGGAGGTTCACCGCCGCCCTCAACTTCCGTCGCCATTAGTCGGGCGATTGCTATCATACCGATTGGCTTGTAGCTGCTTGTGCGTTCGCAATGAGCACGCCTCGCCAACTCACCGTTTATCAGCGCTGCCGGCGGGTGTACCAGGAAACTCAATAATGTCAGATGGCAATGAGAACTACAGCGACGATCGAGGCGACGACAATTGCACTGGTACGATCTCTCAATGCGAAGACAATGGGGTCGTCATCCATTAGACGCCGTTGCGCCATTACGAGGTTCCTGGCCATCCAATACAGAAGAATTGGGCAGATGAGCCATAGCACCCTCGGGTATCGATAGAGTGTCTGCACATCGGGTGATGTAACATAGAGCGCAAAGATGGTGACAGCGTTCAGGCCAGCTGCAGCAACCAAATTGGCAACGACATCAAGGTCGGCGATCCTGTAGTCTCGATCTGAACGATCGGGGAGGCCCCGGTCGAGCCTGGTGGCCAGCTCGACGTAGCGTTTAATGAGCGCGAGCGATGTGAAAACAAAAATAGAGAAGATGAGAAGCCATTGTGAAATTTGAATTTCGACTGCAACACCGCCTGCGATAATGCGTGTCGTGTAGAGAATTGCCAGAGCAATGACGTCTACAAGCATCTGTCGCTTAAAATAGAGAGAATATGCGCTTGTTAGCACAAAGTATCCAACCAATATGTTAGCAAACTCAAGTGAGATTGTAATTGCCAGCGTCAGAGAAAGCAGGAAGAGCGCCGGAACCATAAACAAGCCGGTGCGAAGGTGGAGAAGTCCACTCGCATAGGGTCGCGCGCGCTTGCTAGGGTGTGCGCGATCCGATTTTAGATCTAGTAGATCGTTCACGAGGTAAACGGCTGACGCGCAAGCGCAAAACGCTATAAATGCGATCACACCTGTGAGGATGTTAGCCAACGTAAATTGGTGTGAGGTCAACACCGGCACAAAAACAAGTAAATTCTTGACGTACTGGTGTACCCGAAGGGCCTTGAACCACGCCTGCCTGTCCGCATTCCCGCCCTCTAACGCGACATAGTTACCCTTGAGCGCAATGAGCCGACTCCTTACCGATTTCGAAAGGCCTACGCCGTAGGCTTTATCGGCAACCGCCCAAACTGGGAGATCTGAGGGGCCATTGCCAACGTAGTCAAATCCATGCTTACCGAAGGCAGTTTTAAGTATCTCTGCCTTCAAAGATCCCGACAAACTGGTTTTTACGTCAGAAGCAAACCAACCATCGAAGATGCCCAAATGATCTGCGATGGCCTTCGCGTGTTTCGCGTCGGCTGCGGTAGAGAGATAAACTGTCCTGCCCTGCGCTTTGGCGGTCTGGATTAGATCCAAGACGCGGGTGTTGTACGGGAGAGTCGCGTAATCCAGCTCGGACGATTGGGCAAGATGATGCTTTACGGCCGCTTTGTCATTGCCCAAAGACCGGACCACTGCCAAATTCGCGTTGAACCCAAGAGGCAAGACATTAAAGAATGATTCATACAGCAGGTCCGTTAGCAGCAAGGATCCGTCTAGGTCTATCACTAACGGTTTTTCGCAGGAAAACTTCGTCGCGGCCGCTTCACCATTAACTCCGGCACGCCAGATGCCGTCGTCCAGAACTTTCGGCAAAACATCATCGAGCTGCATCGGAGAACCGACGAAGGCAATGTAGCCGTCGCGATCCACGACGAACGACGTGGGGATCCCGCGAGAAACACTGGGTTCCATCCAAAGCTTGTACATATCACCTGTGCTGTCGCAGGCGATTCGATAATTCAGGTTCGGGAGTTTTTTGGTTAGCCATACGTCAAGGTCGATGCGCGTCTCATCGGGCATCGGAGCTCGCTCACAAGCTGCGACTCCGATGACCTCAAGTCTATGATCTATATATTTCTCTTGCAACTGCTCCATCTGGGGTATCGCCGCCACAAATGGTCCGCAGCAAGTCGGCCAGAATTCGACAACGTACACGGTCCCCGGTTGGAAGCTCGTTAGCGGCGGGCCGCGCAGCCAACTCTTCACTTTGATCGCAGGAGCGCGAGAATCGATGCGCAGCACCATGTTGCTCTCCATAGGTATTGGCAAACACTCCAGGACTTGGGCGCGGGCTTCGTTCTCTCTCAGACACCCCCTTTCAAACAAAGGGAGCATCACTCATCTTTCGACCGCTGCGCGCACTCAGCCTTAATTCGGTGTTGCTGCATCTGAATAGCAACGACCGTGCCAACGGCCTCAGCGCATATTAAGCAACTAGTTCTGCTTTCAAAAACTCCTCGGCCCCAAGATGGCTCTGTCGTGAACCTGACGGGTGGCGGCGTCAGAGACAGGACACGAATTGCGCGCGTCGCGTCCCAAAGGGGCGGGGTGGTTTGGCATTGTTACTGCGAAGGGACTTTCCAATCCCTCTCCGACGCCAGATTGGACTAGATAAAGGCGAGGATGAGGATCGGAGGTGAACCGCCAGGGCCGCCGCAGTTCGGTTGTGGGCCGTCGGCTTGCGCGAGCTTCGTCAGAAAGCCCAATCTCTTCCGCTGAGCGGACTTATTTAGCCGAGGTGTCACACAGCTTCTCGCTCGGACGTGTTCTCTGGACCAGGATAATTGGTTCGCGACATCGACAGCCAAGTTTTCGCGTTTTCTAACGCCCCGTATAATGTGATCAGTCAACTAATGTGCGATACTCGTTGTTGGATGCATGCACATCATGCCAATTCGGAGCTGCTAGAAGATGCGCTACCTCACGAAAAATTAAAGACGGTGCGCGTGCTGCGCCAACTCAGAACAGCCTTTTTGCGAGAACTACTCATCCAGGCTTAAGCTGAGCCAAACGCGGTGCGCACCTCCTTGGTGGGGATTGCCTCAAACGGTCATCTGAATAGCTCCCCCGCACTCGGCATGCCAATGCCATGGTCTCCACGGACACTTCTCGGGCAGATTGAGCGACGGGACACCGTGATCCGGGTTAAGGAGGGAGCGGCGGAGGGCGACTACGGCGTGCATTTGGCAACATGACTGACAGCGCCTCTAGATTTTCACCGAGAACCTTTGTGGCGAGTCTATTCCCTTGATGCAATTCCTGAAATCCGCGTCTTTGTCAGCAATTCGCAGCTTTTCCGCGCCCTTCGCCTCTCCGGCGACGTTATCCCTCGCGTTACTCTGTTATCGTTTTGGCAGGTCGACGAGCGGCGACAACAAGATGAACACAATCGCTAAAACCCTTCTGTCCAGCGACGAACAGGCTGCCATCATCGAGATGCGCCACGGCCTGCACCGAGAGCCCGAGCTTTCGAATAATGAATGGAAAACGCAGAAGCGGATCCGCGAGACGCTTGAAAAGTTTGGACTAAGGGGCGCCAAGACGTTTCACAACACCGGTCTTTACATAGACATCGAGGGATCATCTTCTGGTGTCAAACGATCTGTTGCCGTTCGCGGCGACATTGACGCGCTACCAATCCACGAAGCTCGAGACGATTTGCCGTACAGATCCCAAGTGCCGGGAGTGATGCATGCCTGTGGCCATGACATGCACGCATCGATCGCCTTGGGCACAGCACTTGCGCTGCATAAGATACGGGCTAGCTTCGCTGGGAGGATCCGCATAATTTTTCAGCCTGCCGAAGAGGCAGAACCACTCGGCGGCCGTTCTGTTGCCGACGGAGGTTTGCTCGATGGCTTCGACGCCGCCGTCGGCTTCCACGTGAAAACGGACCTCCCGGCGGGCATGTATGGTGCACGACCGGGCGCAGTGACGAAATCGGCCGATCAATTCTCGCTCAAGCTTATCGGAACAATGGCACATGGCGCTCGCCCGCACGCTGGGGTGGATGCAATTTCAATGGCAGGTGCCTTTATCAATGAAGTGCAGAAGGTCGTCTCGCGGGAAATGCCGTTTGACGACGGAGCGATCGTCACCATAGGAACGATCGCTGGGGGAGAGGCTACGAACATCATATGCCCTTCCGTCTCCATGAGTGGGACGATCAGGACAAGCGGCGCTGACCGCAGAACTCTTTTGGTTCAGCGCGTGCGTGAAATCGCCGAAGGGGTAGCCGCCATGCATCGCGGCAAAGCAGAGTTCTCCTGCAGATTGGGCGAGCCGCCCGTCATCAACGACCCGGCAATGGTCGACCGGTTTAGACGTCTGGTCGTCGAAACAATCGGGGAGGACAGGTTTTCTGACAAACAGTCTCCGACACGCGGCGGCGGCAGCGATGATTTCGGCTTTTACTCAAGCCGTGTGCCTTCGATCTATTTCTGGTTTGGCAGCGAGCAGCCCGGCAATCAGTCCGGCGTCCACACGCCGACTTTCGGAGCATCCGACGACTTGCTCGTACCAACAACCGAGCTCACCCTTAAGTACTGCCTGGCGATGCTGAATTCATGAGCGCTCGCGCGACTTTCGCGACGACAACTGCATGGTAAAAGTTCTCAAGGAGCTGAATTCATGACTATGCCCAAGAGCCCGCAGCCCTTCCCTCGTTCAGAGTATCTACGGCGGCTGACTGCCGTTAAATCGGAGATGAGGAGGCGGGAGATTGACGTGCTTGTAGTCACAACTCCTGCGAATATCACGTACCTTTCTGGTTACACCTCTAAATCGGGATATGTACCTCAGGGCCTGATCGTTTCTTCCAAGGCCGAGGAGCCAACTTTCATCACCCGCCGCATGGACGCGCCGGCGGCGATACACCAAATGTTCATCGATCGAAATCACGTGATCGGTTATCCGGAGGCGCTCATAGCCAATCCCGACCGAGACGGATATGATGCGATCATCGACTTCATCTTGGACGAAGACTTTGGCCGAAGAAGTATCGGCCTCGAAGCGAAGTTCCTGCCGGCGTTGGCCAACGAAAAGTTCAAGGTGCGCGCGCCTGATGCGAAGATCGTCGACTGCACAAATGCGGTGACCTGGATCCGCGGTCTCAAATCTGATTTGGAAATTACGATTATGCGTGAGGCGGCGGCGATCAGCGACGCCGGGATGCTTAAAGCGAAGGAAGTCATCCGCCCAGGAGTGAGTGAGGCGGATGCATCCGCGGAGATCATCGCCACACTGGTACGCGGAGCCGATGGCAAGCCAGGTACCGACCTTGCCAGCTTTTTCCTGTGCTCTACGCCACGCACCTCGACTTGCCATATCCGCTGGACCGAGGACACCTTCCGTCCCGGATCACAGATCAATCTGGAGTTCAGCGGGGTGCGCCACGGCTACACATCCCCTTTGATGAGGACGATGATCATCGGAAAGCCGGCGGATGAGCTACGGCGGCTGCATGAAGGCGAAGTAGCGGGGCTGGAGGCCGCTCTTGCTGCCGCTCGGACGGGAAGAACGTGTAACGACGTCGCGAAGGCATTCAACACGACGCTGCGAAAGCATGGCTTTGAGAAGGAATCGCGGTGCGGATATGCCGTTGGAATCGATTGGACGGAGCCGACGGCTAGTCTGAAGGAAGCCGACATGACCGTCCTGAAGCAGAATATGACGTTTCACCTTATGCTCGGAAACTGGATCGACGAAGACCTGGGTTACGTAATCAGCGAAACATTCCGCGTGACCGATGCGGGAGGCGAACCATTCACGAAATTGCCGCGCGAGCTGTTCCAGCTTTAAAGTTTCTGATTGTGATTTCTCCAGGAGAGATCCGTCAAAGGGCAGTCAGACCCGGACGATTCTGCACCTGAAAGAACCGCCGTGTTAGGCAAAGTCATTGCGTCGCCCATGACGCCTTCATTGAGCCCACCCATCATGTCCCGCGTGGACGACGCGATGGCAGGTCAGTTCCTCTGCATGTTTCAACCGACGGAGTTGCTCTGAGAAAGCGGACGGTGTCTGCCATACGATTAGGGAGACTATCGAACGAGACCTTCTGCAACGCCGCGTGTTTGGAAGCGCTAAACTCTTGTGCCCACTCTCACCGCGCCGGAGCGCGAGGCCCAGTTCAGCACGTTTGCATGACCTTGAGCGCTGATGAGGAGATGAAGAAGGCTTGTCACAGTCCACGCGCTGCGCGCGCGGTGGGTACGCAGAACTTTGAGGGCAAGGCTGCGGAGAACGCAAGGTTTTCAGGCGCTTGATCGCAGCACGAGCGAGCTACAGCGCTACAGCATAGCCGCCAGTGCGGTGAACAAGCATCCGGCAGAGCTTGCCGGGCCTTCTCGGCGCACGCGGTGCGCCAATTGCCGAAAACCTTCCTGAACTCCCACCCCTCCATTATCCGGCGAGCCGTCTTAAGAAGCCATCTTGCCCT
The DNA here is from genome assembly GCF_008123425.1 of Bradyrhizobium rifense. Lineage (GTDB taxonomy): Bacteria > Pseudomonadota > Alphaproteobacteria > Rhizobiales > Xanthobacteraceae > Bradyrhizobium > Bradyrhizobium rifense. Next base: position 76,005 of record NZ_VSSS01000038.1, on the reverse strand, counting down.
GCACTCCAATAGCTGGCGAACACCCTGCGATTCTCTTACCGAACACCGGGAGGGCTGCCGACCTGTTGTGATCATGTTGCCTCACCGGGAGAACACCGATCGCGTCAGAACGGACGGCGCCCAAAACCGAACGGATATCCGTGCACACACTCGTGGGGAGCTTCCCGCGCTGCTTGTCCGGCTCTACTGACGCTGACCCGCGGCGCTGCTAGGCACTTCAGCCCGATCGGCGAGCCCTGCGAGCGGCAGACCTGCCTCATGCGCGCGTCTAGAGCGCCACAGCGTGAGATATAGAGCTACTATCCAGAGCACAGGCATGAGCACAAGTAGAGCGCCTACCGCGGCGATCGTCGGATCGATCTGCTGGTTCATGTTCTCCAGCATCTTCAGCGGAAGAGTTCGCAAGGAAAACCCGCTCACAAGTGACGTGACGACCACCTCGTCGAAGGACGAAATAAAGGCAAATACCGCACCTCCAATGATCCCTGGCCTGATCAGCGGGAGCGTCACCCTAACGAACGTCCGAATGGGACCGGCGCGCATGCTCTTGGCGGCTTGCTCCAAACGCTGATCGAAATTCGATAACGTCGCTGCGACGATGACGACGACGTAGGCAATGGCACCAATACTATGCGCGAGAACTACGCCAATTTTCGTGCCGATCAGTCCAAGGTTTACCAAGCCAAGATAACAGGCAACCCCGACTACGATGGTCGGAAACGTGATAGGCGTCAGGATGATCAGCATGAGGACTCTGCGGATTCGTGAAGACGTGCGGGTAAGCCCGAACGCCGCCAGCGTTCCGGTGACCGTCGAGAGCACAGTGACCATCACGCCGATCTGGAGACTGTTCCAGAACGCGCCAGTCCAGGAGGAATCACCAAAGAACGATCGGTACCACTTCAGCGAAAAACCTGAAGGCGGAAACTCTAGAAAAGCTCCGGCACTAAATGACATGACTATGACGATCAAACCCGGAAACAGCAGGAACATCATCACCAGAATTACGAATATGGCAGCCAGAGTATTCCATGATCTGCCGCTATGTACTGGCTGATACAGCTGTTTTGGCCAGCGACGAGCCCGAAGCGGAACAACAAACTCGCCGACCTGTCGCCGCAACGTTCTCAAAGCGGATGCCCAGCCGTATTCCGATTTGCGAACCGAATCGGGTTGGCTCTGCGTACCGGATAGATCCAGTCCGAAAAGCGACAGCATGATGATGGCTATCAGCAGAAGAATGAAGGCCTCTGCAGCTATTGGGCCGAAATCCAGAGAGTTCGTGAGCTGGGCCGCGATGAAGTTCGACAACATAGCGTCGCTCAGTCCACCGAGCGCTTGCGGCGTGATGTAGAAGCCAAGGCAGACTACAAAAACCAACAAAGTCCCACTTCTGACAGCGGGGAGGCTCAGAGGGAAGAACACTCGCCAAAAGGCCAGGACAGGACGCGCGCCCATACTTCGGGCAGCCGCTACTAACGACTTGTCGATACCGTACATAACACTGACCAGCGGCAAGATCATTATCGGAAGCACGATGTGAACCATGCCGATGTAGACGGCGAGTCGATTATAAAGAAGAGAAAGTGGAGTGGAGATGATACCAATCCCGATAAGAACGTTGTTGATCAGTCCACGGTCACCCAGGATCACGGTCCATGCATAGGTACGGACGAGGCCGCTGGTTAACCAGGGAATGAAGACAAGGACGATCAGCGCCGCGCTCGCGGTTTTCGACGCATTTACGATGAGATAAGCAGTCGGGTAGCCGATGATGAGACAAATGAAGGTAGTTACGACGCTCACCTTGATCGTCTGCAATAGGATCAGGATGTTGCCTGGTTGTTCGAAGAACGCGTGATAATTCGTGATTGAGAATGACGGTGCATTTGTGCTGATCAGGAACAGTTGAATAGCTGGGACGCCGAACACGACGAGTAGAATGGCGAACGCAGGAATTGTGAGTCCAAGGGGTACTCGCCAGATCTTCCGCAGCTCGTTCATTTCGGAGCCTCTCGTGTTCTAGCTCGCGACGAAGCGGATATCGGAGCGCAGCCACTCGAGCTGCACCTCATCGCCTGGCCTAAATATCTGCTGCCCCGCAGCTACATGCTCGCGTATGATCACAACCGTGCTGCCTACGCGCACTTCGTATTTTCTCAATGGGCCGGCATAAATCATGCTCGCGATAGTACCGCTGGCAAACTGGTGTTCACCATTATCAGCTTGCAGCCGCCCGTTAGGTGGGATGATGCGAATGCGCTCCGGCCGAATCATTGGCATCGCATCGGACGTTCGTGCATCCGATTCTATCTTGAATTCGCGATCAGTGAGGAAATTAGCTTCGCCCAGGAAGCTCGCGACGAAGCGCGTGGTGGGACGGTCGTAAAGAGCTTCTGGGGTATCGATCTGCTCGATTTCCCCGGCACGCATAACCACGATCCGATCCGAAAGCGTCAGCGCTTCCTCTTGATCGTGTGTCACGCATATCGTCGTCTTGCTAAACTCACAGTGCAGGCTCTTGATTTCTCCTTGCATCTGTTCGCGGAGGTTCCGATCGAGTGCGCCAAGAGGCTCATCGAGCAAGAGGATAGGCGAATCAGCTATCAGCGCTCGAGCAAGCGCCACGCGCTGTTGCTGCCCTCCGCTTAACTGCGAGGGCATGCGGTCCCCAAATTCCTTGAGATGGACGCGCTCGAGCATCCGAGCCACTCTCGTTGCTCTCTCGCTTGCCTCCATGCCGCGCATTTCCAACGGAAATTCTAGATTTCTACGCACCGACAAATGTGGGAAAAGCGCATAGTTTTGGAAAACGATGCCTTGATCACGGTGATAAGACGGGACCGAAGCTACCGACTTACCGGAAATGATGATATCGCCGCTGCTCGGCGCCACAAACCCAGCGAGCAGCATTAGAGCAGTTGTCTTTCCCGAACCGCTTGGACCAAGGATCGTGAGGAACTCGCCTCGACGCACGCCTAAGGATAACTCTTTTACCGCGGCCACCGCCCCATATAATTTGGTGACGTTTCGGAATTCGACCTGCAGCGTATCAGAAGTTTCTGTCAAGCTTCAGCCTCCGGAAGCAGACTTGAGTTTCTCGAGGTAAGCCACGGGTACACCGCATCAGCAGAATGGGAAATCAGCGATGTGCGCTGAGGCTTTGCCCAGGGACGCCGACGAGACGCGTCCCAGCAGCTTGCGCATCTATCTCACGATCCAGCCGTTCCACCGCTGAGTGAGCCGCTGAGAGTTTGTGAGGCCATCTGCGCCAGTTTGAACATACCACTCGCCGTTCACAAGAAAGCTAGTCTTCATGTACTCAGGATAGGTTGCCAGCTTACGAGCGACCTTCTCGGGTATCTGTTCGTATGCCCGCTGATTGCTCGGAGCTTGCGCAAACAGCTGAGCGAAGGCTGCCTGACGGTCGGCGCGACCGGTAAATGCAATGAACTTCTGTGCGTTCAGCGCGTTGGGGCTACCCTTCGGTATAATCCAGTAGTCAAACGTCAGCTTGGCTTGGTTACGGTTGATCTCTATGGGGTCACCGTTGTCAATCAGCGATAATGCTCGACCATCGACAGATTGGACGAGATCGGCGACCCCGTCGCGCATTACTTGCAATATCTCAGCCCCTGTAGTCCACCACTTGCGAATATGGGGCTTAATCTTGTCGAGACTTGCGAACACGCGGTCGATGTCCATTGGATAGAGCGCGTCCATCGCGACGCCGTCCGCGAGTAGCGCTTCTTCCCACGGCCCCGGCAGGGGGCTCCCGCCCTGACCGTTCCCCAATGAACGCGGCCCTGGGAACTTCGTAGCGTCCCAAAACTCGGCCCAATTCGTCGGACGTGGCTTCTCGGCCGGAAACTTCTTAGTGTTGTAGACCATATTCAAAGAGTAGAGATAGCTGCCGAACCCAAATGGGTGCTTGCAGCGACCTTCGGTCGTTTCCAGCTCGCGAGGATTGTGCAGCGAATAGTCGACTTGTTCGAGATAGCCGCCTCCCGCCAGCGTAAGTCCGGTCACTTGGCTTACCAGAACCGCATCGATGGTGACGCTGTTGTTTTTCACCATCAACCCGACTTGTGCCGCCCGGAGATCTTGGTAGATCGGGGTGACCTTGATTCCCGTCTCCGCTTCAAAGGGTCTAACAAAGGCCGCCATGATCGCATCGCCGAAATTGCCGGCGCTCATGTTGAGTCGCAGGTCGCCCGAGGACGCTGCAGCAGGTCTAGAGACGGAAAACATCGCTCCGGCGGCTATGAGGGACGATGTGCCTTGTACAAAGCGCCTGCGGCTCACTGACTGGTTCACGTTCGCTCCTGCGCGTAGTGGTTTCACGCCCATGTTACCGGGTACCGGAATGAGATTTCTTCATTTCTCCGCGGCTTTCTGTCGAAATCCAGCGCCTCAAGGGCAGCTTTTGTAGCTTTTCCTGCATCTAGCACCGTAACTTCGAGATTAGCACCTCCGCCCGGCTTTGCGCGAACGGTGCAACGTGGTGAGTGAAGCTAGGATTGCGGAGGATCGAACGGCTCCTCGGCGGGAAGAGTGCCACCAGAGATCGAAAGTATTACGGTCCCCCTGAATTTGCTCGGACATTCTCTAGAGAGTTCTTGCGAGCGGCGTAGCACCCCGCGGGCGAGCGCCCTGCCGGAGGCCTCGCCGCGGCCGGACAGCAGCGCTTCGCAGAGCTGGATCAGGCCACCTGCGTCCTGCCGGACATCAAGGGAAGCGCCCGCCAAACAGAGTGCGGCCTCTTTCGGAGATGGTAGCGAGCAGGTCCGTTAAAAACGCGTTTGGCATCGAACACTTCGAAGGTTTACACACGAGCTGTCGGGTAGAGAACGCAGGCTCTCGTTCAGGGCTCCGGTTGCACTTTGAGCCTCGGTGCACACCTCACCGATCGATCGCCAATCCTACATCAAAAGACCCGAGTCATGAAAAGACCTCCGGCGGGCATGCCGGAGGTCTTCTTGGAGGTTAGCTATGTTAGATCCTAAGCCTTTTCGTTTTCTCCTTCCGTTTATTGAACAGAATTAGAAGTTGCGCTGAGCGCGGAGCATCATTTGGAAATTGCTTTGATCCTTCAGCTCATATGCAGCTGCTGGTTTTGCGATGCCAGCCTGCGCGGGCGCCGTAACTGTACTGCCGCTTGCATACTTCTGATCAAGCATGACGTAAGCGGCTTCTGCCGAGAAGGTCAGACCCCTGACGGGGGTCCATCGAGTGGCCACACCAACAACCCCATAGTTGAAGTCGGGATTGCAACCGCCCGCTCCGCTGGACAGAGCAAGCGTTCCTACGAGCGCTCCGCAGATGTAGCCTTTGGCCGTGTTGTTGTATCGGACAGCAGCCCAGCCGCCGAAAAGAGCCGAATTCCACTGCGGATTCCAGTTATGAGTATAGGCGCCGTTGAAGCCGTAGCTGGTGGTCAACTGCTGGCCAGCTCCGGTTACGAAGACTGAATCAGAGACACCCGCAATGCCGAGACTCTGGTAAGCCCCTCCCACACCGGCGCTGCCGTACATCGCGTATGTAAACGCCGTGTAGGGTTGGAAGTTGTAGCTGCTGGCACCATTCGTATAGACGCCCTGAACGTTGATCGTATCGCCGGCGCCAGTCGGAATATTCTTGATCGACAGCGCCAGCTGTCCAGCCCAGCCCCATTTGTCGTTCGGATGCCCGGTCGTTTCATCGAGCCCGTAATAAGCGGCGTGATTGTCGTGTGCGGCGACGGACGCTTGAACAAGACCCCATGCTTGATCAACCCGGAGCGCCGCAACGAAGTCTGGAGATCGAGTACCTCCGATGTCGCCGGCACCGTAGCTGCCCGCCATGAGACCTGCCGCCGTCGCGCCACTTACGTTCCAAATGTTAGTTGTGGTGTGACCGGCCTGATCCTCGGCGGAGAAGCTCGCGGTGATACCTTGGCCGAAATCAGCCGTATACGCGACTTGATTGACAGCTTCCCACCCGCCGCCGCCGGGCAGACCGTCAAAGCTGTTGCCGGGATAGTTGGCCCAGGGCGACGAGAACTGCGACTGGGCACGACCGAAGGTGAAGCCGGCGAATTGGAGGAACGCATAGTACACGCTAAGACTACCGCCGGAGATCATACCGCTGCCACTTCCAGCGGGGTTGCTGCCGTTATATGCAGTTGCGCCATTCGTGAGATTTGTGCCGGCGCCGGCATAACCGCCGGCCGTCCAAGTGAATGCCAGCTCGGCGTATGTACGGACCACGCCGTATTCAGTCGCAGTACGTGTATCGATGCCGAGGTCCAAGCGGGATTGCGACGTGAAGTAGTTGCTCAGGCGGTTGTGCGCCCCACCGACGCCTCCTGTGGCAGGCGACCAGACGCCGTTCGAGTTGAGGATGGCCGTGCCGCGTACGTATCCACCAAGTTTAATGCAAGTGTCGGTACCCGGGATGTAATAGAAACCAGCCCCATAAAGGGAGCAGATCTTCACATATTCGATGGCCTTCGCCTTCACGGGAAGGTCGGCCGCCTGCGCTCCGACGCTCGCGAACATCGCGGCCGAGCCAAGGATCAAACTCTTCATCAACTTCATTACTGGAACCTCCAAGTTGGAAACGTCGCTTCCGTCCTTCAAAGATCCGCCTCAGCCGGCCTCGCGTCTGGCGGGTGCTTGACGGACGACGTCGAGGCGCCCCCTCTCCGTCCGCTCTAGGGATAATTCTGATCTTTAATTACTGCAATGAATTACTTTTAGTAAGCTATATTTGGACTCGAACATGTTGCGTGCGAGCAACACGGGCGACGGCGCAATCTCAGAATGTCAAAATAGGCAAAAGAAAAAGCCCGTCAGGGGGCATCCCGACGGACTTTCTGGAGATTTGGTATGAAGCTTGAAGAGCCTTCCTCAATTGACTTGAAAAGGCCTATCGTAGTTGATTAAGTTCGTCAATTAATTTCATACATGGTACCTATGTTTTTGGGGACCTTCCCTGCCCCTTCCAAGACAGATACCGCTGTTAGGAAGATGGGCCGAACTCAGCGTCACCGGTCCTCTCGCGGGATAGCAGCATGGCTGAAGAACAAAAAACCGACAGATCCATCAGGGACTTCGTTTGGAACATCGTGGAAGTCCATTCTCAGCTGGAAGAGATACACAAAAGCTGGGCGCAACTGCTGGGATTGACTGAGCCGCAATGGCTGATCCTTATGGCCATCGACGAACTGGACGAAGGTCGCGGCGTTTCAGGGATAGGAGTGGCGGGAAAGCTCCGAATCCATCCGCCCTTCGTTACCAATCAAACAAAGCAACTCGAAGCGATGCAGTTGCTGGCCAGGAAGCCTTCTCCAGATGACGCACGATTCGTACAGATGTCATTGACTGATAAAGCACGCGCGGAAATTTCGAAGCTTTCGAGGCTGAGAGAGGCGTTGAACGCGACTTTGATGGAAGGCCTTGATGAGGCTTCGTTCGAATACCTCAACAAACGACTGACTTCGATTGCCAAGAACTGCCGGCTGGCTTCGCAAAAACTTACGATTGGAGTCTTATAAGCGCCGCAGGGCAGCTAACGGCATCATCGCTTTAGTTTGCGGTCCAGCCAATCGAAAATGCAATCATCTGACATCACGAAGTTCTCGAAGTACTCACCGTGCTCCGCGGAGACAATTTCGGGTAGCATCAGATCCAAAGGGATGCCCTCTGCCGTACAATCGGCGTGAAGTTTGATGGCTTCGGAAACGCTAACGAGACCACGGCCGCCTGCAACTACGAGTGCTGGACAATCTAACCGCCGCGCCACTCGGGAACGCCGTGGCGATACCTCCTCTTCGGTTTCCTCACATGCCGCGCCGGTGATCCAACCGATAGAAGCCAGAGTTCGCGCGGAACTCCAAAGCCCGCCGTCACAAACCGCAGCGGCGACACGTTTATCGAACGCAGCGAAGTTTGTAGCTATCTCCGCTGATAACCCATCACCGTATACACCAATTCGTCTTCTATCGACTTCCGTGCGGGATGACAGATGGTCCAAACATAGAGATAGAAGGATCTTCGATTCACCGGGGGAGTATTTTACAAGCTCCTCGCGGGCGACGATGAGAACGGACATTCCATGCTTGATGGCTAAAGGCAGGAGCCTACCAAGTAGCATCGTCCTTTTGTCTTCATCGCTGCTGAGGCAAATGACAGCGGGGCAACATGATTTCGGAGCGCCTCCAGGCAAGTATAACGCGGACAATATCGTGTGATCGAATCCGACCTCTAAGTTCTCCGCTGCGCCGCCGAGGGATACGCCGAAGCGCTGGATGGCAGCCTCGACCTTACCTTCGACATCTAAGCGGTCTCGATCGTCTTCGAGCAGCCTCCTGGCGACCTCAAACGCAGTCAGCGCACAGAGCAACGCCTCCGTGGCCTCGTCGAAAGCTTGCACCTCTATGTCCAGATGGCTTTTGCGTTGATAATCATCTCCAGTCCTCACCCACGAGCTGGCCCAGTTCTGCCGCCGCGCTGGCGTGCAGTGCTCGAACGTTAGACCGCGGACAAACGAAGAGACGTCGCGCCGAGTAGATGCCAAATTGCTCCACCGGCGAAGCCGAGCACCAGACTCCATCGATTTGACCCCTTCGTGCAACTGAGAATGCGCCCGATCTGATGCCGATTATGTGCCTTCGAAGCGCAATGGCTTCTCCCGACGAGTCGCCGCTTGTCGCAGCGCGAGACTCTAGGAGTTCCGAGCGCCGGATTCCCTCAATGGAGGTGCGGAAGGGCGCGAAATCCTTTGCCAGCGTCGGATTCCTGGAGTTTTTGTGCGAGCTGCGAGAGGATTAGCTCCAACATATGATTGGCGAGCGCGTTCGCGGTAGTTCATTGGTGCGAAGCGCAGGTCGTCCGGAGACTGCCTATGCAGGGCCGCGGCCCATCGCCGCGACACTTTCGTGAACGGCTTGCATGTTGCTGCCATATTTATTGGGGTCTCACGGGCAGCAACGCTTCGAAGCTGACCAAACGAAAAGGCGCACTCGTGTCTACCAGATTGCAGGACGCCCGTTATGCGTGATGGCCGTCAGTAGTCTCCCTAGCATGTGACTATTTTAGCGGTTGGAAGCCGGCGGAAAACTCCTGCGCTGCTGCCCGCGCGCAGGCCTCCGCTTCGTTTGAGAGATCCATCGCGCGCTTTTCCTTAGTTACCGTCCCGGTCCAGCAACGCCGAGCGAGAGCAGTTCTCGAGCACCTCGATTCATAAACGAGCGAGTCCTGCTCGGTCCGTATTCCTTCAATCGGCGCATATTTTCCAAGGTAAAGAGCGATTTTTTAGCGCGTTTCGGCTTCAAGGCGCGCTAGCATTCAAGCATGACAGCCGAAAATCAACCGTCTCTAGGCCTCCTGCTCCTCGAACGTGGGGCTCAGCCTGCTTCAACACGCCCGCCGCTTCCGGGCTCGCTTGCAAATCCGGCTACTTTCGACTTTCCGGTCATCTCCGAAACTGTTCAAGGAGCCTGGGTCGAGAACGTCGTACGCGGCGACCCAACTCTTGAGTCGCCCTACATCGCAGCCGCCCGACGATTAGTTGAACGAGGGGCGATCGCAGTAACTTCGAACTGCGGCTTCTCTGTTCGGCATCAGGCGGCGGTGGCCGCGTCGGTTGATGTTCCGGTCGTGATGTCGAGCCTGCTCTTGTTACCGGCCCTGCTTCGCCAGATGCCGCGGAATAGGAAGATGGCCGTTCTCACATACGATTCAACCCATTGCGGTGACGAGCTGCTGGGCGTTGAGGAGCCCTCGGAACGAGACAGAATCGTTATTGGAGGCATCGAAGGTGGCAAGTTCTGGCATGACGAATTGAAGCGACCCGCGCCGCCGCTTGACGTTCCCGCAATCGAGGCCGATGTCACCGCTTGCATTGCGCGCCTTCGGGCTGCGCACCCTGAAATCGGTCTGCTGTTATTTGAATGCGCCGGATTTCCCGTGGTCGCCGCGGCAGTCCGCCGCTCTGCGAAATTGCCAGTTTACGACATCACCACCCTCTGCCAATTGACCATAGCTTCCGTCATGGCCGGACTAGTGCCTTGAAGCAGAATCCTCGCGCCTAAAGCGGATTGCCCCTACGTCCTTCTTCCAAGTTGGCCATGGCCACATTGGCTTGGACGAGCCGCTCTACGGCGAACAGCCTCATCTACAACAACGCCAAACTCATATCGGCTGGGCGAGGCTGGAGTCAGTCCAGCGTACCGAGCAGTCCCGCCATCAGACGGCCGCGCTCCGCCAGGCTGTTTACTTCGATAAACTCCTCGAGCGTGTGAGCGTTTCCGCCACGCGCGCCGAGGCCGTCGAGAGTCGGGATGCGCAAGGCCCCGGTGAAGTTGCCGTCCGAGCCGCCGCCGGCGCTCACATGCGGCAGATCACTTCCTAGGGACCAGGCAATGCCGCGCGCCTTTTCATAGAGCGCCATCGTTCCCGCATCAGGCTCCCACACCGGCCGGGTTACCCCCCGTGTCACCTTGAAGGCGACATCATTCGTGGTGCCCGATAGCGCCAGCATTCTCTCGACGCAGCGGTCGAGATCGGGTTGGCGCTTCGCCATAGAAAGCGCTTCGCCGGTGGCCGTCGTGGCGACGCAATTCACCCACTGTCCCCCATGTACGACCCCTACGGAGAACGTGCAATCGTCCGTCGTCATGGCTTCGATCGCCAGGATCTGCCGCGCCATCTCACGGATCGCCGAGCGGCCCGAAGACAGCGTCGCGCCCGCATGGCTTGGCCGCCCCGTGGCTTCGAGATTGAAGCGCGCGATCGCATAGCGCCCCGTGACCACACCGTTGTCGGTGCGTCCCGGCTCGGGTACCAGCACGTATTTGTTCCGGGCGGCCTCCGCCTCAATGATGTCCCGCGTGGAAGGCGTGCCCACTTCCTCGTCCGGAGTGAACAGCACCGTGATCGGCAGCGGTGTGGTGAATGATGCGCGGATCAACTGCCTGATCGCTTCCAGTGAGAGATAATTTCCGCCCTTCATGTCAAAAATGCCAGGCCCGTAGCACTTGTTGCCCTCACGGCGCCATGCAAGCTTGTCGATAGTGCCGACGGGGTGCACGGTGTCCAAGTGTCCGGCAATCAAAATGCCCGGGCCGCCTTGCTTAGGATGCGGAAAGCGCGCACGGACAATGCCGCCAAAACCCTGGCGCCCGGCGATGCGCTCGATCGTCGCGCCGATTACGGCCATCTCCCGAGCTGCGAGATCGAGCATACGTTCGACTGCAGTTACGTCCCATGTCGGGCTTTCGCACTCCACCCAGGCGCGCAGCTCCTGCAGCATCACCTCAGAGTCAAAAGGAAGATTGGCTATGTTCACGAGACTATTTCCTTCCGTTGTTTGGGCGTCTGATCAAGACAGCATCCACAACTCATGTTTCGGTGCTATAGGCTATTCAGACGATGCACGACCGGTCAGAACGATGGAGGCGAACAGGCGCTTACCACCTCGCAGGGCTCGTCCCCGACGCACCTGAATCGATGGGGTAGACTGCTGGAGAAATAATACCCGTCGCCAGGGCTTAGCACACGGCTCTGATCTTCGACTGTCACCTCCAAGCGCCCACTTATTACAATTCCCCGGTCCTCGCCGGCATGAACGAGCCGCACTTTTCCAGTATCCGATCCAGGACGGTATGTTTCCTTCAGAATCTGGATTGAACGTCCTACCCTATTCTTTCCAATCTGGAGATAGGAAATTCCTCCCTTCCCGATCTCGGTGAATTCCTTCTTTCCAAAGAAGATCTGGTCCCTGCCCTGCTCCGTCAGGCAGAAAAATTCCGCCAAGCTGATCGGAATGGCATCTAAAATGCGTTTCAAGGCCCCCACCGAGGGATTAGAATGTCCAGCCTCTATCAACGAGATAGTTGAATTGACGACGCCCGCCTTTTTCGCCAATGCCCTCTGAGACATCCGATTGCGCTGCCTAATTTCGCGCAAACGTGCCCCGACATTTTCGTTGACGCCTTCGGGCATATTTCCGGTCCGTCCACCTGCAAGGTGCCAGTTCCTCCTAACGCGCGGAAGACGTTCAATCAGTTGAGACTCGTTTGTAACTTCGTGTCGCTTCGAATCCATTCGATACTCACCGTGGCTGTCAACTTATCAGACTGACGTGCGCCATGGCCGCGACGATTTCAGCCTTCGTATCTCCTCCTACGGGCACCAACGGCAATCTCACAGTCGGCAAACACTTTCCGATCAGCGACAGCGCATGTTTGACCGGCGCTGGGTTGCTTTCAATGAATAGACTAGTGTGCAAAGGCGCGAGCCCGTCTTGTAGTTCGAGCGCTGTCCTGTAGTCGCCAGCCAGGCACGCGTTTTGGAAGTCGGCACAAAGGCGCGGAGCGACGTTCGATGTCACGGAAATCCAACCGTGGCCACCATGAGCCATAAAGCCGAGAGCGGTGATATTTTCACCAGAGAATTGAATAAAGTTTCGTCCCATTGCGGCCCGCTGCTGCGACACGCGGCCCATATCGTTGGTCGCATCTTTTACCCCAGCGATGTTCTTCAATTCGGAAAGCCGGGTCATTGTCTCCAGTGACATGTCGACAGCGCATCGACCGGGGATGTTGTAGATGATTATAGGGATTCCGATTGCATCATTGATCGCCTTGTAGTGCTGAAAAAGACCATCCTGAGTTGGTCTGTTATAGTAAGGAGTAACGATCAACACGGCGTCTGCGCCGACCCTCTCTGCGTGCCTGGCGAGGTCTATTGCTTCGGACGTGGAGTTAGAGCCGGCACCAGCGATTATGGGCACGCGCCCTCTCGCCTGGTCTACGCACCATTGAACGATCTGGTGGTGCTCTTTGTGAGAGAGAGTAGGGCTCTCGCCAGTCGTGCCGACGGGCACCAAACCATGGATCCCCTGCGCAATCTGCCATTCTACAAGGTTCCGAAACCTCTCCTCGTCCAGAGCGCCGCTCTCAGCAAAAGGCGTAACCAGAGCAGTAAAGCATCCTCGAAAGCGCGCCTTTTCTATCATCTGCATCTCTTTTTCGCTGGCTATGCACCCGTCTTTCGCCGGACATCAAGAGTTTGCTCGAACTCCTACGGTGCCCGTGGATATGCTCTCCGCGCCGGGATCAACGTTCGACTGGCACAATAAAGACGCGCCCATATCGATTCCACCGACAATGCCACCAAACGCGCTTAATTTCAGCGCTCCACGGCTTTCCATGAAGATTCTGATCGACGTTCACTTCTCACCGGCGCCCGGGATGAGTCAATGCGTTGCCCGCTGACCGATTGCGAACGAGCATACAGAGCTGCTCCCGGGTGCGGAGCCCGCCGGCTGGGACATCCACTTCATTCGAAATGCCTGCTTGGTTGTTGCAATTGGCTCCCGTTCACCGTTGCAGGAGCGAGGGCTAGTTTACGCTGTGCCCCCACATTGCGACGGTCCCGCAGGATTGGAACAAGGAATTGCAGGAATTCTGCGCGCAACACGCGTTTTCGCTCAGAACCGGCAGTGTGGCATTCGCTATTGTGTATTCTCGGGAGCGGGTTCGCGGCGGCGGCAGCCTTGGAGGAGGAAGATGACGGCAAAGGATTTGCTGCCATGTTGCCACCCTGCAGCCAGTCGAGTGGCATGTCGTCTCTCGTTGTACGGCAGGAAATGGGGGCTTTGCTCCGTTGGCCGCCATCGTTCCGCGGAGTGAAGACGATGAATCGGGCGAATGATGCAAAGCTTCTAGGCGCCTTACAGCAAGCGCTCGGCGATCAGCTCGTTCTGACCGGCGGGCGAATACCAGCGAAGGCAATGAGTGATCGAAGCCGCACGGGGCACCATCTGCCGATGATCTACATTCGCCCTCGCAGCGTCCAGGACGTGTCAAGCGCGTTGCGGATCTGCAATGCGCACCGCAGCTCGGTCGTCGTCCAGGGCGGCATGACGGGATTGGCAGGGGGCGCTAATCCCGAGTGCGAAGATGTTGTCATCGCGATGGATCTATTTGCCGGTGTTGAGGAGATCGACAGCAACGCCGCGACCATGACGGTACGAGCGGGAACTATCCTGGAGGATGCACAGAAAGCAGCAGAGGATTCCGGCTTTCTCCTTCCGATCGATCTCGGCGCGCGGGGTTCGTGCCAGATCGGCGGCAATCTTGCGACCAACGCGGGCGGTGTCCGTGTCATCAATCATGGTATGACGCGCGACAACGTATTAGGGCTTGAGGCGGTGCTAGCAGACGGAACGGTGATCTCCTCGCTTAATCGCATGCAGAAGAATAATACTGGGTATGACCTTAAGCAGCTTTTCATCGGGTCCGAGGGAACCCTCGGCATCATAACACGCGCAGTGTTGAAGCTGAAGTCACTGCCAGCTTGTCGAGCAACGGCGTTGTGCGGTTTGCGGAGCTATGAGGATGTACTACTCTTGCTCCGCAACGCGGGTAAGCTGATGGGTCTCTCGGCCTTCGAGTTGATGTGGGGAGCGTTCTTCCGCTTCAGCTCTAAGGCGGAGGAGTTCAGAGCGTTTGAGACTGAATACCCCTTTCTGATCATTATTGAGCAGTCTGGCGAGGCTGTAAATCTCGAGGAATTCCTCGCGACAATGTTTGAGGAAGGGCTGATAGCGGATGCGTTGATTGCCAAGTCCGAGAAGGAACGCGAAAAGTTCTGGAAGGTGCGCGAAGGGCTCTCATTGGGTACCTTGCCAAAGCTGATCGAATACGATGTCAGCCTGCCGATCGGATCGCTCGACTTATATGCGCAGGAGGTGACTACAGCGCTGGCAGCTGAGTTTCCGAGTATTCACGTCTCCGTTTTCGGCCATATCGCGGACAGCAATATTCATCTTTGCGTTTCCGCCGGGCAAGTCGATGCGGCCGAGAAGCACCGCATCAATACCATAGTGTATGATGGTGTACGCAACCATCGCGGCTCCATATCTGCCGAACACGGCATTGGTCTGCTTAAGCGCGAATACCTATCATACTCCCGCAACCCGGAAGAGCTGAACTTGATGCGGCGCCTCAAGAAGACACTAGATCCCCATGGTATACTGAACCCGGAAAGGATAATCTGCATCGCGCCAACAGACCGCTCAGGCTGCAGTAACGGTCACGCGCACCCGCAGCGCTAATGCGGCTACCCAGAGCAAGGCTGAAACCAGAGCGTGCTCGTATTCGAAATCGTAGCAGTTCAGTTGCCAAAGGCTGACCGTTGGCGACAAGCGGGCCGAAAGGCAGTTCATCTTGGAAGATCCATTCAGAGCGCCCCAGCCGAGAGGATCAAGGTTCGGCGAGTAGCCGCGATCGTGGGTGACGGCATCAGTCGGCGAGGGCGACGGATGCGGTGATTGGGATGAGAACGGCAGCCGACCGCGGTGGGATGGCTAGGTTGCTGTCAACGCGGCGCCACCTGGGATCGTCGACAAGCCGGTACCGCAGGGGCGTAGGTTGACCGTCGACGATCACTGAGAGCTTATCGGTCTGCTGGCCGGAGAAGTTACTTACCACCACCGCAATCTGACCATCCCGGTGCCGAAAGGCGGAGTACGGATGGTGTCGGCTGCCGTCCGATCTACGCACGTCGACGCCCACTGTATCGATGAAGGTGGCATCCCACACCCATTCACGGAGTTCGGTCCGAAGCTGATCCATTCGTGCACCATAAGCAACGGTATTCAACGCGTCAGAGAGACGGCCTTGGAAATTGAACGGCTCATAGCTGATCACGTAGCGGTAGAGCAGGCATTGGTTGATCATGTTACGGTCGTCGAAGCCGGTAACTGCCGTCATCAAGATAGCGTCGGGCCTAAGATAGCGGCTCACGGGCGAATGGTTCGGATGTTCGCTCCTGTGATAACCGAGCTGGTATGCATCCAGCTGCCAGTCGTAGGGCGCCTCGCAGGCGAATAGGAAGTTATCGCCAACCCCGCATTCCTTGCGGAATCTAGTAACAATCTCGCGATCGTTCGCTGATACCGGCGCAGCACGCCGATGGTTGTGGGAACCGTCGAAGCATACAAGCGCCGGCACGTGACTCCACGCCTGGTCATGTAGGATGCCGTCGGCATTCAGAAGTACAATCTTGGCGAATTCCTCCTGACAAATCTGCAAGTACCGCTCGCTCAGGAAGCACATCGGGACTAGCCGTTTGGTGTTGATATCCAGCAATTGCGTGATCGTGTCGAAACGGTAACCCGGGTGCATGTAATAGTCGCCATACGGGTCCTTGACAGCTTCGTTAGCAAGTACGCGGTGGAACCACTCTGTGGAGCGGTCTGCCTTGATGAATTCGGTAAATAGCACGATTTTCACCCCGAGTTGCTGACAGCGCGCAATCGCAGTGCGCAGCGCCTCACTCCCGCCGAGTTCCTGGTCAGGGTCGCATGAAGGGTAGCTCTGATCCATGCCGCCTTCCTGCCAGCCGCTGAGCTGGATCGCGGCGACTCCGTGCTTGGCGCACTCCGCGGCAATTTCGGGCAGCTGTGCGAAACTGACCCGACGCCGTTGCCCCTCTCCTGTTTTAAGACATAGTTGAAGCCAAGAATGCGGCTCGGAGGCCCAACTCGGCGCAAGCGCGGTATCCAAACCCCACGCGGCACGGCGCTGCTTGTAGCGGTCGACACCAGCATGCCAGTCGCCCTTATACGCCGCCATGGCAATTGGCGTCAGGGCACGGTGCTCACCGGGCCCAATGTAGGGTACGTGGACCGCTGCGAACCGCACCGCGACCGTATGCGCGGCGGTCTCGGACGCACGTGCACCCGACGGTGTTTCCGCGTCGAGCGAGTCACCGTAACCTGGAGTGAGCTCGGCCAACCACGTCACCAGTTCGACGGACGGCTCGTCCACTCCGACGTAGACGCCCATCGCGCCATCCTCAAGGAGGATCCATGGGACCGTGGGAATACTGCCGCCGAGACTGAAGGGGTGGCTGTGACTCCAGTAGCCTATCCCGAGCGTCGTCCAACGGTGCGCATCGCTTTTGAAATTTGGCCAGATGCTGGAGCGTCTTCCCGTGGCGTACGAGTATGCAAAATAATCCAAGTGGCCGCTTGGCGGCGGCTGGATGTCACCAAGTTCAGGGAAGTACACATTCTCGATAACGTGGTCGCTCTTGTTGTTCAGTGCGACAGCAAAGACAATCCGGTCTTCGTGCGCAGTGATCCTTGTCTGCACGTTAATAGGGTGTCTGTTGCCGTGGTCGTCCACGACGCCATCCCACGAACAGATTACGGTACGACCGTCGTCGGTTATCGAGCTAGTGGGGTCGTCTTGCTGCCAGCCCTCGACATAGTTTGAGCGTCGGTCGGGCAAGGGCACCAGCAAACGGAAGGATCGGCCGAGCTCGGTGCGGTCTAGCAGGCTCCATTCTCCGTGCCGCATTCCGGTCACGGCTCCGGTTTCGATGCTGATGGCTACCGCTAGATCTCCTGCTCGCAGCCAGTGGGCTGCCGCACCTTCGCATCGTGTCATCGTTTTCAGCTCTCGTCCGGTGGGGATTGAATCTCAAGCTAAACGGATTAGCCGGGCTTTCCGACGACCCGATGTAAATCCAAGTCAATCGGGGGTTTTCGTGCGCAGGGCCCAAAATGAGCACCTAGCAAGCGGCTAATAGTAGATGGGCCGCTCTCGCGCTCAAGGTGGACCAATTTGAGGGTCTTGCCGCGAATGTTCATTCCTGAAGTAGCTCGCGATCGGCGCCGCGGCATCGGCTAATCGGGGTATTGGGAGCACTGGAAGCACAAGCGCTTGGCTAGGAAAGAGATAGATCTCAGCTGCTGCGAAGGCCCCGAAGTCGCTCAGACCGCCTGCGCAGAAGTTCTGCTGCGGCAAGTACTACAATCGATATCAATGTCAAAACGGTAGCAGCGGCAATGATAGTGGGACTGATTTCCTCGCGTATGCCTGAGAACATAACTTTGGGCAAGGTACGCTGCTCTGCTCCGGCCACAAAAAGAGCGATCACTACCTCGTCAAAAGAGGAGAGAAAGGCGAAGAGCGCGCCCGAAATCATGCCGGGCATGATCAAGGGCAGCGTCACTTTGAAAAACACGGTCATTGGTGCAGCACCGAGGCTGGCGGCCGCGCGCGCCAGCGAGTCGTCGAAGCCGCTTAAAGTCGCGGTCACGATGATGACGACGAAGGGCGTGGCGATGCTCGTATGCGCCAGGATCAATCCGGTATAGCTGTTTAGCAGCCCAACGTCGGCATAGAAAAAATAGACTCCTACTGCGGTAATCACGGCCGGAACGATCATGGGCGAGATTAGTAGGCTCATTACCGTGGTGCGCCATGGAAAGTTTGGTCGACTCAGACCGAGTGCGGCGGCGGTTCCCAATGCGGTGGATAGCAACGTTACCGTGACCGCGACGATGATCGAATTTTGCAGCGCGTACTGCCATCGGTCGGTCAGGAAAAATTCCTCGTACCAGCGTAACGAAAAGCCAGGCATGGGATAGCTGAAGAACGGCACAGAATTGAACGACAATGGGAAGGTGACGAGAATCGGCGCAATGAGAAACAGCAGCACTGCCCCGCAGAACAGCCGGTGCAGATAGTACCAAGCTTTCTCCAGTGGAGAAGCATAGGCAAGAGTAGACATCGTTCTCAACCTAATTTCATGCGGTCGGTGCCGACTAGCTTGTTGAAGACATAATAGAGGATCAGGGTAGCCGTCAGAAGGATAGCGCCCAGGGCAGAGGCCATTCCCCAGTTGAGTTCCTCGTTAGTGTAGTGGGCGACGAAATAGCTGACCATCTGGTCCTGCGGGCCGCCGACAAGAGCGGGTGTGATGTAGTAGCCGAGGCAGAGGATAAACGTCAGTAGGCACCCAGCAGCCATCCCTGGCAGCGTCTGCGGGAAATAGATCTTCCAGAAGGCGTAGAATGGCCCCGCGCCAAGTGAGCGGGCGGCGCGAACGTAAGTTGGCGAGATCGTCTTCATCACGCTGTAGATTGGCAGAAGCGTGAACGGCAGCTGTATATGGGTCATTGCCACGATCGTTCCGACCCGGTTGAATATGAGTTCGGCAGGTTGAGAAAGGATGTGCAGCGCCATCAACGCCTCGTTGACAAGTCCATGCTGCTGCAGAAGTACGACCCAGGCGGTAGTGCGTACCAGCACGGAGGTCCAGAACGGCAGCACGACCATGATCATTAGGAGATTGCTGTACTTGGCCGGTAATGACGCGAGAAGGTAGGCGACGGGAAAGCCTAGAACGAGGGTAGCGAACGTCACGCTGATGCTTATGCCGAGCGTAAGCAAAAAGATGTGACGGAAGATTGCGTTCTCTGGTGGCGAGGCGACGATCTGACTATCCGGCCCGTACTGCAAATCGACGGAGCGTAAGAGATAATACGCTGTGTAGGCGGAGCTTCCACGCTTCAGAAGACTCCAGACCTCGTGGCGTGCCCAGAGTGGGTCGATCTCGATCAGGGCGTCCTTATAGGTGTCGGTGGAAAGGGTGCTGACCTTGCGGGCGCTTGAGGTAACCTTGCTGCGGGTGCCGGGCAGTTCGTAGTTCATACGCTTGCCGATCTCGGCCGCGGTCTTATCGGCCCAGGACTGCTTCAGGTCGGCCGCGAGCGCGGCATAGACGCCCTCGTCGGGTAAGTCTTTGCCGTCCCATCCTCTGAGCTCCGACATCGTGCGCGGCATCAGTCTCAGCAGCGTATCTTCGTGAACAGCGTTGAATATCATTCGTCCGATCGGCAGAACGAAGGTAGTCAAGATGAACAGCAGGAGCGGTAGGACTAGAAGGAAAGCTTTAAGCTTGCGACGACGTTCGACACGCTGAAGCTTGAGCCGCAGCGGTACGCGATCGGCACTACCGGTGATCTGGGCGGCCATCGTCGCCATCGGCTACTCTCTCTGAGTTATTCGTTGATGTGGCGAGGAGAGCGCATGCCCTCCTCGCCGTTGTCTTACTTTACAAGCCAGGCCGTGAAACGCTGACGCAATTCGTCACCATTCTCAGCCCAGAACGAGGTGTCTACCAGGAGGGCGCCTGCCATATGGTCAGGCGCGCTTGGAAGGTCCGGAAGTATCGCCGGGTCGACATGCGCATTCGCTTCCTTGTTGGCCGGACCATACGCCATATAACGCGTCGGTTCCGCCTGTTGGGCTGGCGAGACGGCGAACGTCAGAAATTTATAAGCGGTGTCCAGGTGTTGTCCGCCCTTTGGCATGACCCAGACATTCAGGCCCAGCTCTTGTGCGTGCCACATGATCTGGAAGTGCTTGCCCGAATTCTTGACCGCGTCGTAAATCCGACCGTTCCAAGCCGAAGTCATCACGACCTGACGATCAGCGAGAAGCTGAGGCGCTTGGGCGCCCGTCTCCCACCAAACGACATTCTTTTTGATGGTATCAAGCTTGTTAAAGGCGCGCTCGATACCGGCGGGGGTGCGCAGGACTTTGTAGACGTCCTTGATCGGCACCCCATCCGCAATGAGTGCCCATTCAATATTGCCGAAGGGCCTCTTATAAAGTCCGCGCTTACCAGGAAAACGCCGCAGGTCAAACAGGTCCGCGATGGTCGTCGGCCCGGTCGGCAGCGTATCCTTGTCGTAGGCGAGAACCGTCGCATAAAGATTTTCTGGAACGCCGCAATCTTGCTGGTCTGCACCTACAAACTTCGCCCGATCGAGACCGAGCTTGTTCCAGTCAATCCGCTCGATGATCCCTTCGGCGCACATCTGGGATGCCGCCGTTGCATCAGCGACAACTAAGTCCCAGCTCACGCTTTTGGATTCGACCATGGCGCGAATTTTCGAGACCTCGCCGCCGTACTCGTCCTCAGTGATCTTAATGCCGGTCTTCTTAGCGAAAGGCTCGATTTGCCCCTTTCGCGTCGCCATCTGTCCAGCACCGCCGAAGCTGGTGATGGTAAGCTGATCGCTGGCAAGGACGGGCTGAGCCAATGGAAGGGCCCCTGCTACGAGCGCCATCACAGACCAAGCGCCCGTGATCCTCAATGCCTTACTCATGTTTCACTCTCTCCTGCTATGCTGTCCCCGGGTGGATTGGGGAATGTGGTTCTGAGGCTCGGCCCATCCTGTTGTGATGGGCTGCTCTATACGTGTTGGGAGATGGGCCGGTTTGACCTTACAGCCTGTCGAGCGCTCGACAGTCTTCAGTTTTCCAGCCGAGCCTGATCAGCTCTCCGGGCCCAACCTGCGCCACACCTTCCGAATTCGGCAACTTGACGACGAAATCGTCTTGTTGCGCAACCGAGGCCCGGATGCGCACATGGTCGCCGAGGTAGATCAGCTCCTTAACGTGCGCGCTTACGATGTTCGAATAAGACCCCGGCACCGGGTTCAGCTTTACGCGCTCCGGCCGCAGAGACAACGTGGTTGGCCGATCGACACCCTCAACATTGATGGGCAGCGCCTGAACATTGCCCAACCCCGGAACGTCCACCGTGCAGACCCCACCATCCATCGCAATGACTTTGCCGGTCAGTTGGTTGTTTTCGCCGATGAACTGAGCGACAAAGGCATTCTGCGGGCGCTCGTACAGTTCGGCGGGGGTGGCAAGCTGCTGGATGACGCCGTCGTTGAACACGGCTATGCGGTCCGACATCGTCAGGGCCTCGCTCTGGTCGTGTGTCACGTAGATTACAGTGACACCAAGATCCTCGTGGATATGCTTGATCTCCAGCTGCATCTGTTCCCGGAGCTGCTTGTCCAACGCCCCGAGCGGCTCGTCCATCAGCACGAGCTTGGGATCGAATACGAGCGCGCGGGCGAGTGCTACGCGCTGCTGCTGCCCACCCGATAGTTGAGCTGGCCGCCTCTTGGCGTAGGTACCGAGCCTGACCATGTCGAGCGCCCGCCGGATCTTAATTTCGATCTCAGCCCTGCCGAGCTTCCGAACCTTGAGCGGAAACGCGAGATTTTCTTCCACGGTCATGTGAGGAAAGAGCGCATAGTTCTGGAAAACCATACCGATGTTGCGCTTGTGCGGGGGCGTCGTCTCGATCGCGCGTCCCTCCAGAAGAATCCAACCTTGAGTAGGCATCTCAAAGCCGGCGAGCATCATCAGAGTTGTCGTCTTGCCGGAGCCAGACGGCCCCAGCATAGTGAGGAACTCGCCTTGCGCGATATCCAGGTTGAGGTTCTTGACGACTAACGTCTCACCATCATACGTCTTTTGCACCTCAGAAAACTTCACAAACGCAGCCTGAGTGCCTAGCATTACCCTCTCCTTGATCTCGCGCTATTACCTGCCGCTACGCGCGCAGACCACCAGACCACCACGTGCCATTTGGCGATTTGCAATTTGAACGCCCGGTCGAACCGTGGAAAAGCTCCAGCCCACGGCATATTCACGGTCAAGCAGTTGGTGTTTCAATTCCCCTCCCACGTGCGCCTTTGCGGATTTGCGGCCGCATTGTGTTTATCTTTTAACAAAACATATTAGGTCGGAACGGGGAGATTCTTCGATCTTAAGCCGTATTGCGGAGAAATTCTGCGCTACTAGGCGGACTAGCAATGTTTTGAGTCACCAGCGTAGTAGGAACAAGACAGTCCGTCCCAAACTATTGCCAGCAGACGCCGCAGGGGCTGACGATACAGGATGTCGTACTCAGTCGCCTTCCCCGCCGGGCCAGCGATGTCTCCACTCGCTCGATTAAGTGACGATGGCGCATGGTCTGGCCACGACTGGTCTGGCCTGATCTACACGACGAAGTCGCGGCTCCTTCCAGTATTTTGCCTGCGCTGATCTCGATCTCCGTTCATTACGGGATGTGGCGCCGTTAGACCGGCCCAGAGCTGGTGATCAATTCAGTTCATCAATGACATGCCCTGGTCGGACTCAATTGTTATCAGCGCTAATTGGTGAACGACTACATCTTGGGATCTAAACGCTGGGGTTCGCTCATCACGCGCAACATTGTGCCCAAGCATTGTCTTGATGTCGAATCGCCGTGGCTGCCAACGATATTCAAGGTGACTTTAACCTTCGAGCGATGTCAAACCTCTCAACTCCTCGCGCTCGCAGCGCAACACTTTCGCCGGACAATCAATCTATAATTTCGCAAGCCGCTCAAGATTGCGGGTCGGAGGTGTTTATCCATTTCTGCGTCAATAGACGACGACGGAACGGATCGATTTGCCCTCATGCATGAGGTCGAAGCCCTTATTGATCTCCTCGAGCTTCAGTACGTGCGTGATCATGGGGTCGATCTGAATCTTCCCGTTCATGTACCAGTCGACGATCTTCGGCACGTCGGTCCGGCCGCGGGCGCCGCCGAATGCAGTTCCGCGCCAGTTGCGGCCGGTGACGAGCTGGAACGGACGTGTCGCGATCTCCTTGCCGGATTCCGCGACGCCGATGACGATCGAGGTGCCCCAGCCGCGATGACAGGCTTCCAATGCCTGGCGCATCACCGTGGTGTTGCCGGTGCAGTCGAAAGTGTAGTCGGCGCCACCGTCGGTGAGGCTCACGAGATGCGGGACGATGTCGCCGGTGATCTTCTTGGGATTGACGAAATCGGTCATGCCGAACCTGCGGCCCCATTCCTCCTTGGAGTCGTTGATGTCGACGCCGATGATCTTGTCGGCGCCGGCCATCTTGGCGCCCTGGATCACGTTGAGGCCGATGCCGCCGAGGCCGAACACGACCACGTTGGAGCCCGGCTCGACCTTGGCGGTGTTGACGACGGCGCCGACGCCGGTCGTGACGCCGCAGCCGATGTAGCAGCTCTTGTCGAAGGGCGCGTCCTCGCGGATCTTCGCCACCGCGATCTCCGGCAGTACCGTGAAGTTGGAGAAGGTCGAGCAGCCCATATAATGGTAGATCGGCTTGCCCTTGTAGGAGAAGCGGCTGGTGCCGTCCGGCATCACGCCCTTGCCCTGCGTGGCGCGGATTGCGGTGCAGAGATTGGTCTTCTGGCTGAGGCAGCTTTTGCACTGCCGGCATTCCGGCGTGTAGAGCGGAATGACGTGATCGCCCGGCTTCACCGAGGTCACGCCAGCGCCGATCTCGCGGATGATGCCGGCGCCCTCATGGCCCAGGATCGAGGGGAAGATGCCCTCGCTGTCGAAACCGTCGAGCGTGTAGGCGTCGGTATGGCAGATGCCCGTTGCCTTGATCTCGACCAGGACTTCGCCGGCCTTCGGCCCTTCCAGATCGACTTCGACGATCTCGAGCGGCTTCTTGGCTTCGAAAGCGACGGCGGCACGTGTCTTCATTGTGGTATCCTGCTTCGAATTTTGAGACGCAAGAAACGTTCCGCACAGGTGACAACGGTTCTGTTTCGCGCGCGTGCAATTTGGTTGACTAGTCCGTGAGCTCGAATTTGTTGCTGTCAGGCTGTTTTAGATCAAAGCGAGCTGCGATGCTGACTGGAGAGAAGCTTGAGACTGATGCTTGGATTCGCAAGCGCCTCAGGTTTTGGAGCGAAGCCCTGAGCGATCATGCCCTCAGCGAAGCGTACTTCCTTCGCGATCGCACCGAGGCTGCCAAAGCCAGCGGCGGCCACCAAGCGTCCGTCGGCGGCCAAGCAGAATAGGAGTTGCCCCCTCGGCCCAAGAACCCTGGGTATGAGCGCATCTTGTTCGCGAAAGAGGCCAGCGATCTGGAGAGTCTCGTCGTACTGATCAGACCAAAACCACGGCACTTTAATATAGGGGCGCTCCGCACCTAGCATATTGGCTGCAGCAGCGGCGCCCTGCTCCCGAGCGTTACGCCATGCCTCAAGCCTGATCCGCTCCCCGTAGAGGCGATGCGGAAACGAGCAGCAGTCCCCGGCTGCAAAGATATCAGGATCGGAGGTAGCCAATGTTTCGTCGAGCATTATGCCATTGTCGGTCGCGAGTCCTGCCGCCTGTGCCAGCTCGACATTCGGGACGGCACCAATCCCAACTAGCACAATGTTAGCGAAGTGCTTGCGACCGTCTTCGAGGAACACAGCTGAGCAGCTTTCATTGACATCGATACACTTGACGTTTGCGCCGGTCACGATCCGAACGCCGGATCGCTCGTGCTTGGCTCTGATCAGGTCAGCCATGAGCGCGGGCACTGCCCGCATCAGCAGCCGCGGTCCGGCCTCCAACACTGTCACCGACGCGCCTTTAGTCACCGCGCTGGCCGCAACTTCGAGCCCAATGAAGCCGCCGCCAATGACAAGTACCTTGCATTGAGGACCGAGGGTGCTTCGGATCGCCACCGCGTCCGCGTAGGTACGTAGCGTCGTAATTCTGCTTTTTGGCTCGACCGTCTTGTTCATTATTCGCGGACGGGCGCCCGTGGCCAACAGCAGTCGTTCATAGCCCAGCCGAGTCCCGCCAGAAAGTATGACCGCGTGTGCTGCGCGATCGATCGATTCGACGCTCGTCCCTTCGAGATACAAGATTCCGAGCTCCGCTAGACGCTCATGCGTAACGAGCATCTTTGGTCCAGGATTTGTCTCCTCGGTCAAGGTCGCCTTTGAGAGCGGCGGTCGTTCATATGGCAAGCATTTTTCGTTGCCTATAAGAACGATGAGGCTCCGCCAGCCTCGCTCCCGAAGCGCCACCGCTGCAGCCGTGCCAGCCTCGCCCGCCCCGACGATCACCATTGACGGCTGGTTGGTCAAGTGAGCAAACCGTCTTCAACACCAGGCTGCTCATCGGAGGCTGTCCGTTCGAATATATCCCGCACCATGGACTTCATTAGAAGAGCTTCCTTCCAGCGGTCGGTGGTGTCGTTGCCATAACGGTCAGTGATCGCATAAGGCCGCGGGCCCAGTTCACACGCAAAAGAGAGAATTCCATCAGGAGCGGCCCGCTTTCGCCAACTTGCAAAGCCGTAGCGCCACCATCCCAGGAACAGATCGAGCCAAATCTTGTGCTGGGAGAAAGTAATCTCAACTTGTACCTGCTCGCGGGAGCCAACCCGCCCATGAAATGCCCAAGTCCTTTCGAGCACCTGTCGCACGAGTCCTTCGTCCTCGTCAGACATCGGGCACCAAAACTCCCGCCCCACCAGGACGTGAGAGAGGTCGGCCAAAATGCGCATTGAAGGAACTTGCTCTAGGAGATCGAGGGTAAACAGGAGGTCCGTTGTCATCCTGTTGCGATGCGTCTCGAAGTAGATCGGTATGCGAGCGTCCTCCGCAACTTTGATCCATCCTTCGAGAAGAGGGATGCATTCCGCAACTCGGCGGGGACGGACGTCCGGCTGCACGTTGAGGTGCAGGACCCCCAGTTGCGCGGCCAGATCGATTGCCGCTTTTAGATCATCGATTGTTTGCGGAAAGCACATCCCCTCTACCGCGAGCCCGGTACTTTCCAACGCACGCGCGACTAGGGCTACTCGGGTAGGATCGACGCAAGAGGTGCTAACACCATCGAACCCTGCGTCCTTTATCATTGACACGTTCTGCTCAATCGAGCGTTCGATGCCCTCGGGGTGGCGGCGCTCCATCGCCCATAACGATTGCATCACGATCAGGCGCTGCTTTGACACGCTGGTGGCTCCCGATGCCTCAAAGCCTTATAAAGACTTCGTTTCCGTCGATCTTGACTTCGTAGCGACGTAAGTCGACACATGCCGGAAGGGCTCGCGCCTCGCCGGTTCGATAATCAAAAGTGCCAAAGTGCTTCGGGCATTCGATGATGTGACCATCGACAATACCGTCCGCGAGATGAACCTTTTCATGGGAGCAGTGACCGTCGAGGGCGAAGTAGTCGCCCTCTGATGATCGGACAATAACGAAGGTGCGCCCGCCGTAGTCGAATCGACGCAGCTCCTCAGGCTGCAACGCATCGGCATCGCAAGCCGCTACCCACTCGAGTCCGTTGGTCAAGATAGTTTCCTTTCATCGGCTACAGACACCAACACTTAGAACGGCTTAGGCCAAACGCACTTAACGTCCCTTCCGATGGTGGCTAGCAAAGCTGATCCCATGCTCCCAGAACGATTGGACGGAATGGAACGTGGCCGACCGCCCAAATTTGTCGGCATCAACGTGATCCGCCACGGGTGTACTTCTTCGCTTTGATGCGCTCGTACATAGCCTGATCGGCTTCGGTCGTCCCATCGTGTGCAGTACCGAACCACTCATCCAAGGGGATCATCAAATCGGCACCGTAATTCACTTCGAAGTATCTATGGTGCAGATAATGATAGTAATTGTCGGTATCGATCGACGTCTTCTCGTCTTTTATCACTCGATCGAAGCCCAGATGCCCGAGCACCGGCGAAAGCGCCGAGCGCACCAGTTGAAACATCGCCGCCAGCGGGCTCGACGGGAGAATGAAATGGATCAGCACACTGGAAAAATAAATAATGTGCTCAAATGTATGCATAGAAAGGCCCGACCAAGGACCCGGATTGACATTGTGATGATGAACTTTGTGAACGATATGATAGAGCGGCCCAATGTGGATCAGGCGATGAATCATGTAGAAGTGCAGAGAATGCCACATGGGCACGAGCGACATCAGCACCACGAAATAGAGTGGATGGTCGCCAATGTCGATGCAAGGAATGTAGCCGTTGGCGAACATCCACCAGGTGAACACCTCGTACGCGGTCCATACGGGCACACCGCTGCACATGGTCCACAACACATTCTCGGCCGTCTGACTTCCGAACAGGAACGTTGAATTGCTTGTATCGGGCCATTTGACGTTATACTTGAAGTCAGTCTCCTGGCGGCGCCAAATATAGAGTACGAGATGGAAACCGCCGTAGACCACGATTGTCAGGATGGCGTTGCGCAGGAATATAAGGGAGATCCAGTCCACGCTGAACTCCTGCATCGTAGCCAGCGAAGGTGTCAGGTACTTCCAAGTTAAGAGCGAGATCAGCACGTAAGGCGAGTTATATTTCAGATAACCAAACAGCCAAAGCAAGAACGCTTTGGGTTGGGCAGGCCAGACGAAAATCGGCGCTCGCTTCGGCCGCCTAGCGGGTTTCCAATATCCCCGTTTATCACGGGCGCCGTACGCCTTATTGTCCACTTCTGTCCCCACTAGTATCAGGGCTGATTGTTGGCAGACGGACCACCTAGGCCTGTCTCACGCCATTCCGAGGCCGCACCATGCTCTGCTCCAGCTTGACAACGCCGATGCATGAGAGCTCCGGAACGCTATATCTTCCCGGCCACTCGTCGGCCTGGAAGACGTCCAGCGGAGCGTGCATCGAAAGCTGTTGGAGAATCTCACAAGTTGGAAGCAGATAAACTCTAAAAGGAGAACTCATTCAGCCGAAAACGTGCGCTAAACGTTAGAAATTCGCGGGCAACCAAGTGGCCGGATTTTGGCCTGTCTGACCCCGAGCAGTTTTCGACTTTCACGAAGCGCATTGAACAAATCGTCGGGTTTAGGGAGGAAAGTTCCTTCACACTTAACTCCGGTCCGATGGCCGATTGGTACTTAATTAAGGAGCGTTCAGTGCCGAATCTCGCGCCACCCGGACGTGCAACGCTCACAGATGGCTTGCCGAAAGCTGAGAACGATTTGATCCCGCCTAGAACATGCGCCGCAATTTTGGCAACTGTGCGCAATGCTATTTTGCAGCGCCTAGCGCAGTACTCTCCTGAAACGATTCAAGAAACTCCTGCACTCTAATAGGCTGCCCGATCCGCGCACTCTCGATAGCGGAGAAGACCATCGCTACAGACTGGAGGTTATCCTCGATGTTGGTGGCCATTGGGGAGCCTCCATCAAGCCATTGGCAGAATTGCTCGATCAAAAGCGCATTTCGCCACTTCTTGCCAGGAAGGAGCGACACCTGCTGCCCTTTCCCCTGCCGATTGGTCTGTCGAATTCGCTTGGGCTGCCGGTGGAACACCTCGACCTCGCGGTGGTCGAGAATGGCCGTCCCGGCGGCCGCTTCCACCCGGAAATATTCAGAGGTCCAGTCGTTAAGACCGGTCGACTGTGCAGACGAGGCCTCGTACACACCGCGAGCACCGTTGGCGAACTCCAGAAGAACTAAGGCGTCGGTATCACCATTATATTCGGCCCATTCGGGTTTCCAGGTGCGCGAGAAAATCGACGTGCAGGATGCGCCCGCGAGATCCGCCATGATGTCGAGGTGATGTACGGCGCCCTCAATCAACATGGGATGTGCCATTTCGTGCCGGAAACGCCCCCACGTATCGTGAACCCTCATGTCGCTGGCAAAGCGACACGAAACCGTGTTGATCCGGCCGAGTGCCTGCGCACTCACGACGCCTTTCAAAGTCGTTTTATCCTGGTCGAAACGATGGCTCATGGTAATCCCCATCTTGCGGCCAGACGCCTTTACCTTGGCGGCGATCCGGACGGACGCTTCCATTGTGTCCGCAATCGGCTTTTCAGAGAGGATATGCATCCCCCGAGCAAGGGCGAGATCGACGATAGACTCGTGCAGAGCAGGAGGGATGACAATGGAGCAGAAGTCGGCGCTCACCATTTGGAACGCTTCTTCCGCGGACGTGAAACACTGTTCCGGTTTTAAGCCGAGGTGCTTACGGCTCCTTTCCAGCGCCTTGGAATCAATATCTACCAGGCCGGCGATCTCAATAGTCCCGTCGGCTATATTTGCCGGAAGATATGTGTCACACCAAAAGGCGCCAAACCCCCCAGCTCCGACATGCAAGACTTTATAGGTCATCGGTGTATTCGCCTGTAAGAAATCCGGATCAGACTCGTTCGGTGCGAACTTCTGCCGGTCCGTGCTTGTGTTCCCAAAGATGTCCGAACCGCTTCTGGCCCTCAAGGGTTGTCTCGAAGTAAGCGCCCTTCACATCGGCTCTGACCTGCGGCAGATCATGATGATGACCCATCCCGATGGGAACGCAGTCTCCCGCGGCAACTTCGAAGCTGCGCGATCCAACGACAACGGTGCCCGCGCCTTCGATGATCACCCAATATTCATCGCAATCATGATAATGGGAGTCGAAAGTTGTCGACTTGGGGTAGCTAACGGGATCGCCTTTTTCCCACTCTGGCGTGCTTGAGGTCATCTTGAAAATGCCGCATCCGCCCAACTCGGTGCCCCACTTACCAAAGAAAATAATGACCTGTGCTTTGCCGTCGCCGACATCGACTGTAAAGGGAGCGTTGGCCTTGTCCATGTCCCAGAACTGGCCTTCTGAGATCACCTGCGCTCCATTCCGACCCGCTAAGCGGCACTTTCCCCGGGTAACCAGTAGACGCTGTTTTTGAGCCGTGAACGGTATCGATCGGGGTTCGGTGAGTTCGATCAACTCGAACCCACTGAGTTCGCACCAACCCGGCGGCTGCTCTCCGCTTCTGAAAACCGACATGCATTATCCCTCGATTCGAAGTCAGGCCGTTTTCCGGCGGATCGACTTAAACGCGACCGTCTGGGACCTGATGGCCTGCTCGGTAGGCAATCGCTCCATGCTGCTTGCGCCATAGAATCCGTGGCATCCCGTGCAAGCGTCTAGGACTGAGCGAGCATCGTCCGGATCGGAGATTGGACCACCGTGACAAAGGATAATGATATCGTCGCGAATCTCTCGCGCCGCCTTGATGCACTGATTAATCAAAACGATACTTTCCTCTAAGGACTTGCCTGATTTAGCCCCAATTACTCCACCACTGGTCAGCCCCATATGACATACGAGAATATCTGCGCCGGACCTTGTCATTGCGGCGGCATCGTCGGGACTGAAGACATATGGTGTAGTCAGCAGATCGAGTTTGTTGGCCTCTGCAATCATGTCGACCTCCTGCGAATAGCTCATTCCGGTCTCTTCGAGATTCTGGCGAAAAAGACCGTCAATAAGCCCAACTGTTGGGAAGTTTTGCACACCGGCAAACCCGAGATCTTTCAGTTGACGCAAGAAGTCTGGAATCGTGACGAACGGATCTGTGCCGTTGACGCCGGCGAGAACTGGAGTGCGTTGTACAACAGGCAGAACCTCGCGAGCCATCTCAAGAACGATTTGATTGGCATTTCCGTAGGCGAGAAGGCCGGCAAGCGAACCTCTCCCCGCCATGCGGTAGCGGCCCGAATTGTAGATGACAATGAGATCGATACCACCGGCTTCTTCGCTCTTAGCCGAGAGGCCCGTACCCGCGCCTCCACCGATGATCGGACTTCCGGCTCGAATCATCTCTCTGAAGCGGCTGAGAAGCGCGGATCGAGCGGGGCGATTAGTATCAGTGCTCACTGAAGGACCTCTTGGAAGCTTGCAACAAGCAATTCTGCGAATTGCGGATCGTTGATGTGGAGAGGAACGCGCGTCAATTGCCGCTTGTCTGTGCGACGCAAAGTGCGCTCAAGCGCAGAAAACAGAGCGGCGTCGGCGTCGGGATCGTGGAAGGGCTGGCCCAGCGCATCGATTGCCGAAACTCCCAACTCTGGGATCAGGAAGCGGACCGGACCTGCACATCGATTAAGTCGCTCTGCTATCCATTCACCGATGCTGTTGCACTCGTCAGCTGTCGTGCGCATCAGAGTGACCTGCGGATTGTGCACGTACAGCCGACGGTTGCGGAACTTGACAGGAATGGTTTCTGGGGCACCGAAGTTGACCATGTCGAGCGCGCCGCAGGAACCAACATAGGGGATCCCAGTTCGAGCGAAAGAACCGAACCGGTCTGCAGTACAGGGAAACACGCCCCCCACGAGAAAGTCACAGACTTCGGTAGTCGTTACATCGATGCCGCCGGCCAACAACCCGGAGTCGGCAAGCTTCTCGAAGGATTGCCCACCAATTCCTGTGGCATGAAAGACAAGGCAATCGAATCTTTTCTCCAGTGCTCGGGTCACAGCCTGAACACACGGGGTCGTCACACCAAACATCGTCAAGCCGATTGCCAACCTATCGTCGTCAATAGCATCTTGCTTGTGGAGCACCATTCCCGCCACGGAGTGAGCCGCGTTGGCGAGTACGACGCGAGAAATTCGGTTCAGACCCGATACGTCGGTGACGGAATACATCATACTTATGTCGCTTGGCCCGACGTAAGGCCCTACATTTCCAGAGGCGACGGTCGATACCAGCACTTTCGGCGTGCCAATCGGCAGCGCTCGCATGGCAGGGGCGATTAATGCAGTGCCGCCAGAACCTCCGGCGCCGATGATGCCGCCCACGTCCTGGCGCGACCGCATGAACCTCACCAGCGCTTCCGACATTGCCGCAACAGCCTTGCCGCGGTCCGCGAGCTCCTCTGCTTTCGGAGGGGCCGGATGATAGCTCATCACTTCCGCCGGCTGCACGTCTATGTCCGGCGCCGTGCTTCCACTGGCCGAAACCGAAACATCGACGAGAAGAACAGGACAGCCTGCTTCGCGAACAAGGCTCCGGAGATAGCACAACTCGCTTTCTTTGGTGTCGCAAGTACCGACTACATAGACTGTATTCATTGCCTCCCCCTTCCCGAAGCACGGCTTTTTGAACATCTGCCTCGAGCGCGTCCGGTCGGGGGTGATCGACGTAGATAATCCGCGGGCAAGTTATCGGTGTATTAGGCCGAATCTCTTCGATTTTTGGTTCTGCAGGCCGAAGCTCGGCGTTTAACCATGACAATGCGAGGATTTTGTGCAGGGATGGCGTGAACAGCGATTCCATCGCATATCGCTGAGAATCGCCGTCTACTCATCTCAAGCTCCTGACACCGGTATTACCTTGGAGTGCTTGCGCGGGTGGACTGATCGCATCATGGACCCGACGTCATCATGACCGTCCTCATACGGGACAACGCGCTTTCGGCTCTTTGACAACGACCTTCAGAACGTCCTTTGGCGCCGAATGCGGCCATCGCGCCACAGCGTGGCTGACGCGGCGCAACAGCCACGCCAGCCGTCGCCGTTGGAGGCATCCCTCGGCGCCAGGCTTGTGACGGGTCGGCCGTTTGTCAGCATCGATGCATGTGCGCGCTGCGCTTAACGATCTCGCCTAAGAATCCAACGTCAGCTGCCCGCAATTGCTAGGGGGCCGCCGGACAAGGAAGCTCTTCGCAGTTGCAGGCTTTTCGAAACTCTGCGCAACTGCTGGGAAATCAGTCAGGCGCAAACAGCTCGGAAGCGTAGGAAAATGTTACTAAAAATCGTTCGGAGAGGTGGTCATCGACCAATGCCGCGGAAGACCGCGCGCGCCGACCGACGCTCGCGTGCGCACGGTCTTGATGTAGTGACCTGCGTGCAAAACATATTGGGAAGTGACCCCGGCGGGGGATAACACTTCCCGGGTCCAGACTGCCGTGAGAACAAGGTGGGCCGCCGACCACCTCGATATTGCCTGCTCGTCGCGGACTAGAATCAGCTTGGATAGTGGTCGCGAGCTAGGCTTGAACCGTTCAACTTCTTGCTGCGCATGTTTCCGATCACCTCAGAGAGGCCGAATGCGAACTTCGCGGTTTACGATCGAACCTGTGTTAATCAGTAGGCCTACACCGCCGCCCGACAATCTTTGGTCGGCGTCTTCAGCCTGAACGACAAGCCTATCGTCGACATAGCCGCGGAGTGTACTCCCGGTCGCCTCTAGCCTGCAGATGTAAGTCTCGTCAAGGTTCCAGACGAACGGCACGCTAGCAATTTCCTCTATAATATGACAGCGTCTCACAAGACAGATCTTCCCACCCTTGTCGAACATCAGAGCGTAATATCTTTCGCGTCCCTGAACTCGGGCGGCGAGACCCCATTGCTCTCCAATGAGGGGCTTGATGTCCGCCTCCACGGAATAATCTTTCCAATCTCTCGATCCCTGAAAGATCGCACCTAGACCGCTTTTATTGGAGATGCGAAGGCCGTCTTCCCACCTGATCTGAAAATGGCTCGCGTCATTTACCCACGCGTGCTTCCACATGACGCTGTCGTCGTCTGGACGGCGCAACGTTAGATCAGGTGCACCTTCCCAGCGAACGTAATCCAGATAAAGGGCTCCATCTACTCCAGTCGAATTCGTCGCTTCAAGCTCTAGGCCAACATTGTAAATCGGATAACCTCCCGTATCCGGAACTTTCCATTGCATGACACGTCCGTCCGAAGGTGCAAGCTCTATGGTTTCTCCGTAGATTCTCATAAGCTCGTCGGATTGATTGAATGCGCTGATGAATAGGCGAAGCGCGATTGCCGCTGTGTTATTCGAGTCAGCCGAAACACCGCATTCGATTGCCTGCCCAGAGTAAAGTGTAGGGCTCGCCATCAGCTCGTAGGTCCGCATGGCGAAAACATCCTTGCCGAAGAACGTCGCAGATCCCACTCGTGCAACGCGGCCGCGGGCGAGGCGCGAAAATTCGATCGCAAGACAGCGCGTGCCTTCCCGGCTATGACCCGAAACGTTCCTCAATTCAACAGGATGCACCAAAGCCGCTGAGCCGGTCTCACACTGGAATCCTTGAAGGCTTCCAGGGAATTCAAAGCTAAATCGTGCACCGCTCTTCGAAGCAGGTGGCGGTTTGACGCCGGCAAGCACATAACCGGCTGAGACTAGGGCCCGCGTTTCGATCACTGCATCAGTGATGGCGGCGCCTCCATCAGCGGAGGAGATATAAATACGGTCGGCAATCGGCGTTCGCAAATCGGGGCCGGCGTCAAGACCAGCGAGCCCGGTCCTAATTCCGAAAAGGCAACCGACATTTCCGGCGTTGCAATCAGTGTCCCAGCCTGCCGTATTCGCAATTCTCATCGCTTCCTGGAAGCTATGGTCTCCATAAAGGGTCGCAAGGATAATCAACGCGTGATTGGGGACAATATGGCAGCCGCCCGTGAACTTGTCATAGCCGTAACGCTGGGCAATAAGAGCCCGCGTGCGCTGCCAGTCGCGATGAGTATCTGCGGCATGCCAGCTGCGGATATCTTCCACGACGCGGCGGATCAATGCGTCTCCGGGCAAGACGTCGAGCCCCACATCGATAAGTTTTTGCACGTCCGTTTCGACAAACGCTTGGGCTTCCATGGCTGCAAGCAACTTCGCGGCGTGTACAGCCTCACCGTCATGACTAACCCGCGCAGCCTGCTCAGCGAGAAAGGCCGCCTGCTCAGGATCGCCGGGACTGACCATCGCCCAGCCGTCAATGAAAATTTGCGCACCTATTTGTTCGGCAACGGTTCTGCCGTTCAGTTCGATTGAGCCGCTCTTTGGCGCGGGAATACCGGACTTCAATCGAAGATAAGCGGTATGCTCGGTCGAATTCCCAATGCCGCCCCACCAAAGCGTAGAGCGCTCTTCCACGATGTAGTTGAGCCAAGCCTGTCCGACCTGCTCCGATGTGAGGCGCTGCGGGAAGCCGTTGTCGGCAAGCGCACGAGGGAACGCGAAGGTTCCAGCCAAGTCATCGTCTGTGACGACTAGTTGATGCGAAAGGAGGGCGACATCGCGCCTTTCATTCACATAGTAGTTGATGGGGCCCAACTGCTGCATAATTCGCTCGTAGGTCCAGCCCTCGAAGGGTCGCCCGAGGTAAACCCCAATCAGCTTGCCTATTACGCCCGCATATACGCGTTCAGCGTAATCGTGAGGAATGACGATCATTGTTTGTCCCTTTATTGTACTTGTACCAACGAGCGCTTCCGATGTGGTACTTGAATTGTTCGCTGTTATGCGTCGGCTGACAATCAACGTCGCCTGCCGCTTGGAGAATGTGCGCGCGCGTTGCTTCAGAAAAGGCCGGCGTCTTATGCATGGCGCCCGGTTGGAGACTGCGAGTCAGTATCCTTGCTTCTTACCGATCTACTTATAACTCCTGCAGTAATACTGATTACGAAGCGGTTCAATGCCCGTTCATATTTTTCGACCGCGTCAGCCAACCTTCCAATGCAAGGCGATAGATCCTGGACCGCACGTCGGCGACTGTACCACCGACAGGCGGAGAGACTTTTTGCGTGCCACGCTGGCCATGAGAGCTTCGACCTCAAGCGCGCGCTGACCTGATCAGCCGGCTGCGAGGACGGCAGCGACCTCTTCCGCAGTCGGCATCGACGGGCCTGCGCCCATCCTTTGCACCGAAATCGAGGCGGCGGCATTGGCGAACACCAGCGCGTCGCGCAACGAAACTGCATCGGCAAGCTGCGCGGCGAGCGAGCCGACGAAGCAGTCACCGGCGCCCGTCGTGTCGATCGCTTTCACGATACGCCCCTGCACGATCAACACCTCGCGCCCGGCGAGCGCGACGATACCGCGTCTGCCGAGTGTGACACAGATGATCTGCTCAGCGCCGACCTGGATACGGCGGGCCGCTTCAACGATCCCGGCGACCTCGGTAGCGTCGCACAGCGCGGTTGCGGTCAGCAATCCAAGCTCAGTTTCGTTCAGCACGAGAATGTCGACGAGCTCAAGAAGTCCGCGGTCGAACGTCTGCGCCGGAGCAGGGTTGAGCAGCGTTGTTGCTTTCGCGATGCACGCACGGCGAAAGAACGCCGAAATTGTCGGCAGTGGGATCTCGAACTGACTGACGGCGACATCTCCCTTGACGAGAGGCACGACGCCGACATCCTCGGGGCCGAGAAGCGCGTTCGCGCCGGGGATGACGACAATGGTGTTATCGGCTTCGGCGACCGTGATGATCGCGGTGCCGGTATGAGCCTCACTCGTCTGCTGCAAATATCCGAGGTCGATCCCCTGGTTGGCCAGAAAGGCAGCGAGCTCAGCGCCGAAAGCGTCCTTGCCGACGCGGCCCACCAGAGTGGTCCCGACGCCAAGACGCGCCGCCGCGACGGCCTGATTGGCTCCTTTACCGCCGGGGAAATACAACACCTGCTTGCCGGCGACGGTCTCACCGATTTTGGGATGCCGGTCGGCCCTCGCCACCACATCCATGTTGATGCTGCCGCCGACGAAGACGCCGCCCATGCGATACCCCGGAGAGGTTAGACCCTGATTGTGGATCTCGACGAGGGTGGGAAGGCCCGCCTCATTGCCGAGACGCTGGATCTTGAAGGTTGACTGCGCGCGAAGTCGAAATGCTCGCGCCAGCTTTTACCGGCATGTGCCAGATACGAAT
The DNA here is from genome assembly GCF_008123425.1 of Bradyrhizobium rifense. Taxonomy (GTDB): domain Bacteria; phylum Pseudomonadota; class Alphaproteobacteria; order Rhizobiales; family Xanthobacteraceae; genus Bradyrhizobium; species Bradyrhizobium rifense. Next base: position 39,132 of record NZ_VSSS01000038.1, on the reverse strand, counting down.
AGATGTCGGCGCCGTGAAACACAGCACCCGCCCCATTGGTGTCGAGCACGCGCTGGCGCGGAATGGCCATCCGCAGACCGGCGCCCCCGCACTTTGCACTGAAACGACGTGGAGCAAACGTCAAGAGCGGCCTACATTGAAGGCCCGGGCAGCGCGGTTGCGGCCACTCTGGTGTTCGGACGATTTTGAGCACACCCGGATCTCCGCCTCTATACCGGCGAGGAGTGCGAATCTCTCCTCGCCGTCCGGATATCATTTCGCAAGCCATGCCGTGAAACGTTGACGCAACTCGTCCCCCCTTTCGCCCCAGAAGGCGGCGTCAATCAGAAGGGCATGAGTCATGTGGTCAGGTGCCGTCGGTAGGTGCGGCAGGACCGCGGGATCAACGTGCGCGATAGCATCCCTGTTAGCAGGTCCATAAGGGATGTACCGAGTTTGATCGGCCTGTACTGACCCAGAGGTGACGAACGCGATGAACTTGTATGCTGCATCAACGCGCGGCCCCCCTTTGGGAATGACCCAGACATTCATCCCGAGTTCCTGGGCATCCCATAGTATTTCAAAGTGCTTACCCGAATTCTTTACCGCGTCATAGATGCGGCCATTCCAGGCTGACGTCATCACGACCTGACCATCGGCGAGAAGCTGTGGCGCCTGTGCGCCAGTTTGCCACCAGACAACGTCCTTCTTTATGGTATCCAACTTCTTCAAAGCTCGGTCTACGCCGGCGGATGTCCCAAGTACCTTGTAGACGTCTTTGACCGCAACGCCATCGGCAATAAGGGCCCACTCCAAGTTTCCGAATGGACTCTTGTACAGCCCGCGCTTGCCTGGAAATTTCTGAGTGTCAAACAAGTCGTTGAGATTTTTCGGACCGTTCGGAAGTTTGTCCTTATCGTAGGCGAGAACTGTTGCGTAGAAATCAGCTGGTACCACGCAATCGTTATCTGCGCCCGTAAACCTGCTTCTATCAAGGCCAAGCCGCTTCCAGTCTATCGTTTCAAGTGCCCCCTCGGCGCACAATTGCTCGCCCCCCACGGCATCCATGTCGACTGCGTCCCAGCTAACGCTTTTAGACTCCACCATGGCACGGATCTTTGAAGTCTCGCTGTTAAACTCCTCCTCAGATATCTTCACGCCCGCCTTCTTGGCGTACGGCTCGAAATAAACCTTTCTCTGTGCCGCCTGATAGGCTCCGCCGAACGAGGCGATCGTAAGCTGATCGTCCGCAAAGACTGGTTTCAATGAGCCCAATCCTCCCGCTGTCAGGCACGTCAGTAGCAACATGCTGAGAACCCTCTTTGATTTGTCCATTTTCTACTCCTCCTATGCCACCCCGTGATCGGCTGGATCTTGCAGTTCGTTTTCAAATTGCAGATAGTGGTGCATCCGCAAAAAGGTCGCGGTAGACCGCCCGATGCGGCGATATACGGGTCTACAATTCTTGCACCATGCTCGCTCGCGGGTGCTTAATTGATGTCACCTCCCTGTTGATCAGCGCAACTGACTTCATTGCGCGGGGAGGTACGCGGTCGGACTCGAATGGAAAGTGCTCTAAAGCTGGAAACGTCAGGAGCGGAGCCCGGATGGCCCGAGTGAACTCCGCACGGGTGTGTGATTATGGGAGTTGAGTGTGATCACCCTTGCGCGACCCCCCATATCTCCACAGTGGTGCTGGGGCTGTGCAACATCGGCTTGGGCACGAGAGTAACGGGTGGGAGCGCACCACCCATGCAATCCGCAAGCGTCTTGGCGAAGGCCACCGTCTCGGCCTCCGTACCTGTCGAGGTGAAGTAGCACACCATGAGCTTCAAATCGGCAGGTGAGCGCCCGAAGGGGCGAAGAAGATCTTCGATGTAGCTCATCGTGAAGCGCGTCTGCGGCAGGAGCTGCCCCTCCATCACCGATCGGCCCTTGTTGTCGTACGGCTGTGCAGGCACCTGGCCCCCGAGCCAGATCATGTCTCGCAGTCTGATGGCCTGACGGTAAGGGGTGGCCCAAGTCCAGTCCCATACGCGCGCCGGCCAGTGGTCTTCTCGCGGAATGTACTTGTCGTAGCCCTTGCGCAACTCGCGCATTGCCATCACTTCGATCTTGGTCTGCGCGCCCTTTGGATTGAGGCGGTGGCAAGGAACCACCGTCGCGACAGGGCCCGGTTCTCGGTAGTGGCTCGCCCGGGCCTTGGACAGCGGCGTCCATTGCTCGCGCGTACTGCCAAAGTAATAACCTTCCAGCTTGATGCTATCTTGTAGGGAAGCTCCAAGCGCAGCTAATGTCTCCCCGTGTTTCTCCATGATCCAGTGGCTCTGGGCCACAGGGTCATCCGGCTGCTCTACGGAGCCTTCGGCAACTTCGGCGGCGCGGTTCGCAACCGCGATGAACTCACCGGCGCGCAGACCCGCGGTAACCTCTCGGCCCCTGAACAGCGCCTTCCTTTGTTCTGGTACCGGGCGCGCTATTGCGCGCACATCGGCTAATACCCGCCAGCCCCGCTGCGCGATGGCCTGGATCTGGATGGTCTGCTCGGCAAAAGGCTGAAATGCCTCGGGCATGGTGCTAATTGCCGGCATCGGATCCGACGGGAAGAACCGAGCTAACGCCGCGATCACCTCCCAGTCATCGCGTTCGGCCGTAAAGTGCGCCTTCAGTCGGACGACGTCTTCGAGTGTGCAGGATTCGCTGGCGAGAGCTTCCGCCAAATTAGTCATCGCTCCTTCGAGCTGCTTGTCAAAGTCTCCCGGATTGCGTATCCGACCTGCGGAGTCGAAGTCACCCGCTCCGCCGACGAAGGTCATCGCGCCAGCGCTACCGGACAGGTGGTGAGTGTGGTCGATGGGGAGAGTCCAGACTAAGGACGATTTCATTTCGGGCATTCTCCCAAGTGATCTGACCAGCGACGGAATTTATTGTGAAGCTTCAGCTGAGCCCACCTTACGCTGCCCAGGTGTGTTGAAAAGATGTTTTCTTCAGACTCGTAAATGACTGAAAAGTATAGGTGGTGTTTCATAAATCGAACACAGCAGTGATTGCCGGTGAGATTGTCAGGTGCTTGTGTGCCTGCAAGGGTCTCCCGGTCGACATCATGCTGCACAATGATGCCGATCAGTTCAATGTCGCCGATAGCAATGATCGGGACGCTTACCGCCTACCTCGGGCTTTGCTTTCTATCTTCGCCGCCCCAGCGGCAAAGCATTCTCGACGCTCGTCTCGAGCGCTTTTGATGCGCGAGAATTGCCCGCGCACTCTGTATGACGGATTCGAACTCCATCTAGCAGTGTGCAGTGACCACAGCGCTGACCGGAACGGAAAGCCTACACCGACCGAGAGGTCTAAGCCTCCGACAAATGCAGCAGCAAACTCCTTGCGAGAGTTTGCTGCTGGTAGACCCGAAACCAAAGTAAAAAGCTCACCCAGCGCTAGACGGCCTCGATGAGCGAGGAGCCCTGAGGGATGACTCGGTCAGTAACCCAGCTCCAGGCTAACCTCCCGCGTGAGCGGGCCGCCTTTGGCAAATTCCAACAGGTTCTTGGTGCCCCATTCGATATTACGTTGCAGCACATCGTCCGCATTTGCAGCTTGATCGTCGGAGCCAATAACATTCGGCAGCTTGTGGACCGCGAGGCGCGACCCTGAGCCAGCTGGAAACGCTCGTCCGAACCCATAACTCCACCAAACGTCTGCCGCGTAGCCGCTCAAACGGCCTGAGGTAAGTGCTTCATAGAGAGGCTTCTCTTGGATCACAGCTCCCCGCGAAATGTTGATCAGAAAGGCCGACGGCTTCATAGCCGCGAGTTCCGCCTTTCCTATCAGCTGACTGGTTTCGGTGGTGTTAGGGGTCGCCACCACGACATAGTCGCATTTAGCTAAGGCCGAGTGTAATTCGTCGATCCCGTAGACGGCATCGACGCAATCAACCGGTTTACCCTTGTTTCGCCGGACGCCTATTACCTGCATGTCAAAGCCCTTTGCGTGCTTCGCGACTCGACTGCCGATTTGGCCAAGGCCGATGATCCCGATCGTACGACCATGCAACATGGCTGAGCGATTCTCGTCTGCATAGACCGGAAATGGCTTCTGCCGCTCCTGCAGAGCGTTGTGCTTGAGCAAGGTCTTCTTCGCCAGAGCCAGCACAAACATCATTGCTTGCTCCGCAACTGCAACCGCGTTGGCACCCCGAATGTTCGTAAGTTTCACGCCACGTTGCTTGAAGAGCGCTAGCGCTCCCATTTGCCGCAGGTCATCGACGCCGGAATGTAGCCAGGAGAAGATCTTTAGCTTTTGAGCGACTTCAAGAACGCCCTCGGGCACGCTCAGGGCTATGATCGCATCGGCGTCGGCTGCGAGGTGCTTCACATCAGAGTATGCGCAGTCAAATCGAGAGAGATAGTCCCCGATCGGGGCTACGACCTCTGTGCCAGCTGGCATCGCACCCTTAATGTAATCGATCTCGTCTTGCACCGCGTACCACAAGCAAAGCACCTTCATCTTTTACCCCCCTGATCTAGCCTACCGTGTGAATGCTTGATGTCATTCCACCTTAGCCTACCGGGCAAATCGCAGCTGTTTGCTGCGCAATCCGGGAGGAACGCGGCGATTTTATGCAAGAAGTGAGCTCCTTATCGCATAAATCTGTTTTCCCCATGTTTACGGGGTTCAGGGGGGCCGATGTGCAACAGTAAGCAGGGTTCACGGCAGATCGATGGGAGGGTGTAGAGCGGGGCGGAGAAGGCGGCCACACTCCCCGTGGGCCACATAAATTCATCACTTTGCATGTAGCTGCCGCCGAATTTATGCCCCTACGATGCGTACTACGAAGAATTTATCGCTTGCTCAGGGTGGTATGCTCGCTGTGGAAGGCTATGCGCCTTCACAGGGGAGAGACGAGCATGTTCAGTACACGCCGCCAATTTCTGAAAAGTGCAACTTCGGCCGCGGCTCTTGGAGCGAGCGGGTCGCTCGCGACCACTGTCGGCGCCCGCGCCGAAGACACAATCACTGCAGTCGATTGGGGCGGGAATTACGCGAACGAGATAAAGAAGCTCGCAGCAAAGCAGTCCGACATCAAGGTCAATTGGCAGCTGCATGCTGGAGGGGCGATGGCCATCCTTCCGAAGATCAAGGCGAAATGGCCAAACCCCGGTATCGACCTCCTCACCGGATGGGATCCCTCCTGGCAAATGATCGCCCGGGAGGGATGGGCGGAACCAGTCACGACGGAACGGGTCCCAAATCTGGCAGACATTCCGCACAAGCTGCTGGTTAAAGACGGCAGCGGAAACGTCATCAATATCCCGCGAACCATCTCAGCGATGGTCTGGTTTTACCGTGAGGACATCGCTCCTTTCCCGATCACCACACTTGACGATCTCCTCGATCCCCGTTTGAAGGGCAAGATCTGCTTCCCAGTCCCTTCGCTCGGATCCAATCTTCAGATGCTCTCGCTTGCACTGCATAAAGGCGGCGACGAGAGAACTATGGAGCCGGCATGGGAATTCATGAAGAAGCTGGCGCGCAGTGGAAATATCGGCCGCATCGCGAATGCGGATACTGACATCACCACCTCGATCACGTCGGGAGAGACCTGCCTTAGCATTCAGGGCGCATCGGCTCCAATCGAACGGGCCCGCAACTTCAAAATTCGCATTCTGAGCAAAATGGATAAAGAATCCGGCTTTCGTACATTCATCTATCACGAGGGTTGGTGCGTATTGAAAGGCGGTCATACTGATGCAGCATTCAAGTTCGCGAACTTCGCAATTGCTCCCGAGACGAATGCCGAATTCAATCGAGCCATTAGTGGCGTGCCCGTCAACATCAAGTCGAAGGTATCCGACGAGATCAAGCCCATCACGTTCAATAACGAGGAGATGGAGAGATTTGCTTATATCCCCGACTGGGCGTTCCTCTCCACACAGACAGATGCTTGGATGAAGAGGTGGGAGCAGGAGATTGCGCCCCTTCTTTGAGCGTTTGGCCAGCTAATCGACAATAGGTGGGTTGGGTGGAAACAACATGAGCGCCGCCAGGTCTAAAGTGTTGCTGTTGCTCCCCGCTGTTGCAGTCTTCGCGCTGTTATTAGTAGCGCCAATTTTGATGGTGCTCGACGAGAGCTTCCGCGCGTTCGAGCCCGGTCGCATCGGATCAGTGCAAGGAGCCTCGCTTACACTCGCAAACTATGCAGAGCTTCTTCTACCAGCTTACGTGCAATATTTTGCTCAAACGTATTTCTTGGCCTTCTGCGCTTCCGTCGTCGCGGTCTTCATTGCTTTTCCTATTTCCTATTGCATAGCGAGGACCGAGTCTCCTTCAACACGGAAAGCTTCGCTTTCGGCGATCGTGGGTCTCATGTTCCTCAGCGCATTAGTACGGGTTTATGCGCTTGAGCTGACTTTTGGCTCCGCGGGAGTTCTCTCTCCGGTAATGTCGTTCATGAACATCAACCCGAATGGTAGACAATACATCAATTTCGTCATCGTCGCCGGATTGCTTCACTACGCCATCCCCATGTCGATCCTGATCTTGTTCGGAGCCATTCAAAACCTAGACCCGCGCCTGATCGAAGCTGCTCAGTCTCTAGGCGCCTCGGCACTATCATCCCACATCACTGTGACACTCCCCTTGTGTACCCGGGGCATCTTCTCTGCATTTGTGGTCTCGATGACACTTGGAGTCAGCGCATTCATTATACCTTGGATCCTTGGGCGCGGCCGCGTGCTGTTCATCTCGAATTTAATTTATACCCGATTTAGCGAGGTCGCTGACTATCCGAGCGGCGCAGCCATTTCGATCGTCATGATGGTTCTTTCGCTGCTCATGATATTCAGCATGTCTAGACTGGCAACCTCGTTTGAACGGACGTGAGACTGCGATGCTGAAGACCGAAGAGGCGGCTGTGGTTCAGGTGGAGCACGGCATCAATGCGAATCTCGCGTTAAGGCTGGCGCTCCGCAAGCGAACGGCGGACGCCGTCCTTCGCATCGGCGTTATCGCCGTGGTCACGATAACCTCGGTCTTCCTGCTGTTCCCGGTCATCGTGACGGTCTTCATGGCATTCGACGCTCGTGACTATATTGGTGCATTTCCTCCAACGAGCTTTTCAACCCAATGGTTCGTCCAGCTTGCTGGAAGTGACTTCCTTTGGTCAGCATTCAAGACAAGCCTGTTGCTTGCAACTGCCACCACTATTGCTTCGACCACGATCGGTGCTTGCGCTGCGCTCGCAATCAGCTGGATGACGCCGAAATGGAGCGACCTGGTGACTACGGCCTTTCTGTCGCCCCTAGTGCTACCCGGCGTGATCATTGGTTTCGGCCTGCTCATGTTCCTGTCCGTTCACGATGGGCTGCCGGTTTTTGCGAAATTGTTCGCTGGACACCTCATCATCGCGCTTCCATTCGCAGTAAGACTGACGCTGGTTGGTCTGGCCGGAATCAGCGAGACGCTTCGCGAGGCGGCATTGTCGCTCGGAGCAAACGAAATCCAAGCCTTTTTCACGATAACTCTCCCGCTCGCAAAGAATGGTATTGCTGCCGGAGCGGTATTTGGATTCGCGACCTCAATGGATGATGTGACGGTCAGTCTCTTTCTCAGTGACTTCAATACATTTACGCTGCCGGTGGCGCTTACAAGCTTAATCCGATCCAGCTTCGATCTCACGATCGCCGCGGCCGCTGTCGCGCTGATGAGCGTTACATTGCTTCTCCTGATCGTGTTGGACCGCGTGCTCGGGCTTGAGCGGGCGATTGGCCGTAAAACTTGAAGGGCTGCGTATATGACTGTTCTCGAGCTGAGGAATGTCACAAAAACGTATGGTGGTTTCACTGCAGTCGACGGTGTGACGCTGGAGGTCGAGCAGGGCAAGATTTTGTCGCTTCTCGGGCCGAGTGGCTGTGGCAAGACAACAACGTTGCGCATCATTGCGGGATTCGTCTCGCCCGATGCCGGGAGCGTGCGGATCGGCGGCGACGATGTCGGCAAACTGAAGCCCTACGAGCGCAATGTAGGACTTCTTTTCCAGGATTATGCGCTGTTCCCCCACATGACGGTGTCGCAAAACGTCGCGTACGGAATGAGGTACCGAGGAACGCGTGCCGCCGCAGTACCATCTCGAGTCGAGCAGATGCTGTCGCTCGTTCAGCTGGCCGGGATGGAGACCAGATATCCAAATCAACTGAGTGGCGGACAGCAGCAGCGTGTTGCACTAGCGCGAGCTCTCGCTACCGATCCGAAGGTCGTTCTTCTGGACGAGCCGCTGTCTGCGCTCGACGCTAAGCTTCGGCTTGAACTGCGTCTCGAGCTGAAGGAAATTCTGAGAATTGTGGGGGCAACCACCATCGTTGTCACGCACGACCAAGAGGAAGCCCTTAGTCTGGGGGACGAAGTCGTCGTTATGCACGCGGGTAGGATCGTCCAGCGTGGCACTCCGACGGAGATCTATCGAACGCCCGCGGACAAATTCGTTGCCGAATTTATAGGAAGGTCAAACTGGTTTCAGGCAGTTCCTGGCGGCGAAATGAATCAAAGCCTCAACTCCTACATCACTGAGGAGGGATTTGAAATTCGGGCAAGAGCGGCGCAATCCAATCGTAGTGATGCGGCCCTTTGCGTGAGACCAGAACACATCGAACTTTTCGACGGCGCTGCCCCCGAACCGACTCACGACCCTGAACAGAATATTCTAGCCGGAATGGTTTTAGACGTTGCACCTCTCGGACCTGACGTGCATGTGGTCGTCGAGCTTCCCGGAAAACGGCGCCTATTGGCCATCAGGAAGAACGTCGGCCGAAATCCAGGAGTTGTATCCGGACAACCTGTGCGAGCGTATTTTCAAGCCTCGGATGTGCTTGTGTTCTAGCGAATCTCTGAGGGCGCATCGGGCTCACTGCGATTAGAGCATGTTGTTTTTTTGTAGGTTCGGGATTCCCAGCGGGACGGATTTCTGATTCAAGCTCCATGCTGGAGAACGGGGGCCAGCATGGATGACGCGACCCTATTCGGAAGACCTTCGTGAACGCGCTCTGGCGCGGGCGGACGCAGGGGAGACGGTTCGTTCGATTGCCGAGGCGCGTCAGATTAGCCGGTCCTGTGTAACGAAGTGAAAGAATCTGAGGCGGGAGACTGGAGGCGTTTCGCCCGGCAAGATCGGTGGTCACAAGTGCCGGTTTTGTCCGGTGCCAATGCTGACTGGCTGCGCAAGCGCGTTCTCTCGGGGCCGTCCACGTTGCGGAAGCCGACACGGGAACTGGCGGCGCGCGGGATCAAGACAGATGTGCGGGCGGAGTGGACGTTTGTGCATGCCGAAGGGGTGAGCTTCAAAAAAATGCCGGCCGAACAAGATCCCCGACGTCGCCCGTAAACGGACGCGCTGGAGTGCCCATCAAGGCAGGATCGACGCTTCACGCCTGATCTTTATCGGCGAGACCTGGCTCAAGACAAACATGGCACCACTGCGCGGCTGGGGTCCGAGTGGGCGCCGGCTCCAGGCATCTGCGCCTTTCGGCCACTGGGAGACCATGACTTTCATTGCGGCGCTGCGGCACGATCAGATCAGCGCACCATGGGTCATCGACGGTCTCATCAATGGCGAACTCTTCACCCTCTATGTCGAGAAGGTGTTGGCGCCAACTCTGGCAGGTCGCCATCCTCGACAATCTCGGCAGTCACAAGGGCAAGGCCGCCCGTAATACCATCCGCGCCCCCGGAGCGCATTTGCTCTTCCTGCCCCCATACAGTCCCGATCTCAATCCGATCGAACAACAGGTCACTTCATCCTCTCCTCACGGGAAACAGCGCTCCGACTACTCTTTTGCGAGTTCGTCCATCACTTGTTTGGTGGCCTGATAAGCCAGGTCGACGATCTCGTCGATCTCGGCTTCTGATACTACCAGAGGGGGTGCAAATCCCAGAATGTCTCCATGCGGCATGGCTCGTGCAATCAGCCCACGATCACGGGCAGCTTTGGAGATCCGCGCGCCAACTTTTAGGTCGGGATCGAATCGCCGCTTGGTTTGGCGATCCGCAACATATTCGACGGCGCCGAGTAGGCCGACGCCTCGGACTTCTCCCACGATCTCCAATTGCGCGAAACGCTCTTTCAGGCGCTTCTGGAAGTGCTCCCCGACGGTTTTGGCCCGGTCGCGCAACCGCTCCTTCTCTACGATGTCGAGAACCGCGTTTGCAGCTGCGGCGGCGATCGGGTGACCCGAGTAGGTATAACCATGTGAGAATGCCCCCACGCGATCGGAGGCCTCTTCCATGACTTTGTAAACTTTTTCGCTGACGATCGCTCCGGACAGCGGCATATAGCCGGAAGTAAGCCCTTTCGCGACCGTCACCAGATCCGGCTCAATCTCGTAAAGCGAGCAGCCGAAGTCTGCGCCGGTGCGGCCGAATCCACAGATTACCTCATCTGCAATCAGGAGGACGTCGTACCGCCTGAGCACCGCCTGGATTTCACGCCAATATCCCTCAGGCGGCGGCGTTATCCCCCCGGTGCCTAGCACCGGTTCAGCTATGAAGGCACCGATCGTTTCTGGCCCTTCCCTTAGGATCAGATCTTCCAGTTCCGCAGCACGGCGGCGGGAAAAGTCCGCTTCCGTTTCACCCGGGTGGGCGTGCCAGTAATGATGCGGCGCCCCAGTGTGCAGAATGCCCGGGAATGGCAAATCCATGTGGTCGTGGTAGAAGGACATGCCGGTCATCGAGCCGGAAACTACCGAGCAGCCATGATAACCTCGCTCACGCGAGATGATCTTCTTTTTCTTCGGTTGACCACGCAGGTTATTATAGTACCAAACAAGCTTGGCCTGGGTCTCATTGGCATCGGACCCTGACAGTCCAAAGAACACTTTGCTGGCTTTGCCAGGGGCCATGCGTACGAGACGATCCGATAGCGTAGCCAGCTGTTCGGTCGTGTGCGCCGCATACGTATGATAGTACGCCAAACTGTACGCCTGGCGCGCGATTGCCTCTGCAACTTCAGTTCGGCCGTATCCGATGTTCACACAGTAAAGCCCGGCAAAGGCATCGATATAAGTGCGACCTTGCGCATCTTTGATGTTAATTCCTTTTCCGCCCGTGACGATCGTAGGATCGCCCGCTTTTCCGGTAGCGAAATCCTTCAGATGAGTGAAGGGATGCAAAACACTCGAACGATCACGTTCCGCAATTTCCGCAATGGTTTTGATATCGAGCATTTCATATTCTCCCTAAACCAGATCGCCGAAGCAGACGTATTTCAATTCCATGTACTCCGCCAATCCGTGCCGTGACCCTTCGCGACCCAGCCCCGATTGTTTCCAACCACCGAATGGTATAGGGGGCCCAGTAAATGAAGCGGTATTGACACCGACCATGCCGCACTCGATCTGCTCGGACACTCTGAGTGCTCGCCGGACACTGTCCGTGTACACGTATCCGGCCAGCCCCAATTCATTGGCGTTAGCTCGGCCTATGACTTCTTCTTCGGTGTCGAACGGAAGCACAGCTGCTACGGGCCCAAACGTCTCTTGACGAGCGATGAGCATGTCTTCCGTGACATCACTGAGAAGTGTTGGAGGAACGAAGTTGGGGCCGAGAGTTCTTCCAATTTTCGACGAGAGAACGCGCGCCCCCCTTTGTCTCGCGTCGAAAATGTGTGCCCTACATTTCTCGGCAACAGAAAGTTTGGTCATTGGGCCGATATCGGTTGATGGCTCTAGGCCATGCCCGACTTCGAGTCGCCCGATCTTTGAGGCAAATGCGTCAACAAAGGCGGCATAAATCCCTCGTTGCACATAGATGCGGTTGGCGGCCAAGCAGTCTTGTCCCGAGGTGGCAAATTTTGCAGCCATAGCCCCTTCCACCGCTTTGGAGAGGTCGACGTCGTCAAAAATCACAAAAGGTGCATGTCCACCCAATTCCAACGACACCTTCTTCACGCTCTCGGCAGCTCCTTTGAGAAGAAGACGCCCGACATCGGTCGAACCGGTGAACGAAAGAGCTCGGACTCTGTGATCTTTCAATAGCGGGCGCGAAAGCTCGATTGAATCACCAACGAGCACCTGAAGCACGCCGGGTGGGAGACCTGCCTGTTCGCCTAACCTAGCGATCGCAAGCGCAGAAAGCGGGGTTTCAGGTGCGGGCTTGACGATGATCGGGCAACCGGCCGCAAGAGCGGCTCCTGCCTTTCTGGTGATCATGGCGATCGGGAAGTTCCAAGGAGTGATCGCGGCTGCGATACCTATGGGCTGCATCCGTACTTGAAGCAGACTGCCTACCTTGTGGCTGGGTATGGTCTCTCCGTACGCGCGCTCACCCTCGGCCGCAAACCAATCGAGAAATCCGGCCCCATAAGCTACTTCCTGTCGAGCCTCAGACAGAGGTTTACCCTGTTCGCTCGTCACCAAGATCGCGAGCTCTTCGGCATGTTCGAGCATCAATGAGGCCCAAGACCTCAGAATGCCCCCTCTTCTGGCGGGAAGCAGTTCTCGCCAGCTTGGGAATGCGCGCTCTGCCGCCCCAATCGCCTCGTCCATATCTGAAGCGCTACAGCGACAAACATCCGCGATTTCTTCCCCCGTCGCGGGATCAATCACTTGATCTCGCTCTCCGTTCGCGACCCAGCGCCCGTCGAGCAGCGCCGCTCCCGAGAGGAAGTCACGCCGTTGCAGGCTTCTGAGGTACCGAGCAGCAAGATCCGCGGGAGAGGCAGTTTGGTTAAGGGTCGCCTGGTTCATCTGCGCATCACGCAAGGTCCGATATTGAAATCGTGCATGTATTCAGGATACTGATAGTGCGCAGAGATTTACGTCACATTTCCCTATAGCAGGGCGGATTTCCTGCAACATGTGCACGCTCTGCGACGGAATGCACCTAAAGGCTGGAGGCGATGATATGCAATACGACCGGATCGACGCGCGCATACTGGAGATCGTACAGAAGAACAATCGTCTGACGTCTGAAGTCATCGGTGAAATGGCGGGCCTTTCTGCTACGGCTTGCCAACGACGCTTGAAGAGGCTGCGCTCCGACGGGATCATCGAGGCCGACGTATCGATCGTTTCCGCCAGGGCGGTTGGTAGACCCATTCAGATGCTTGTCCTAGTGAGCCTGGAGCGGGAGCGCTCAGACATCATCGACAAGTTCAAGAAGGCCATCAAGTCGTCCGCGGAGGTCGTCAATGGGTTCTATGTCACCGGCGATGCCGATTTTGTTCTCTACATCACGGCCCGCAGCATGGAAGAGTACGAGCAGTTCACGCGGCGCTTCTTCTATGAGAATCCGGACATCAAGGGGTTCAAGACGATGGTCATAATGGATCGCGTGAAGGCCGGGTTTGCCGTTCCGATCGAACCGCCGTCAGAGGATTAGCTTGGCTACGTATCCCTTTATGATGCGAAGTTTTTCATCGTGCGTCCGCGCAGAAAGCCCGAAACCGTCGTTTGAGTGCACTATTGTTAGTCAATGAAGTGGCCGATACCGACTAAGGTGGCTTATGTCTGAAGCGGATCCTCGGATCATCCACTCTCTTGAGAGATGATGCATAAACTAGGAACTTGGCGGAAGCTCATCTGCCGCGCGGTTCGTCGAATGGCTCACCTTTGCTCGAGCAAGTGCAGCGGCGAATTCGCACTTCAGAATCAAGCAGGAATAGACTTGAGACGGCGGCAAACAGGATGCCCCGCGACCGAATTGAATTTGCTTGCACTCAGTGGCCTCAACCGCGACGAGATCGGTGCACTTTTTTTCCGAATCTTTGCCCAATGGGTTCGCTCATCAGCGAGGGAAGCCAAAGACGCGCGCCGTAGACGAACCTGGCGCGCAGCATCCACGGGCGATAGATTGACTCGCAGGTACTATGTCGACCTCGGGCGTAGCGCGCGGCAACTGTCTTCGTTTTTGCTGCATATCAAGCACGGCCTTTCAATCGGGGCCTCCGGCGCAACGCAGAACTCGAGATGGGCCAGTCCTTGAAGACGCCGGTATTTAGCTCGGATGGCATTACAGCCCCGCTTCGCCAGCTCACTTTCCGAAGGATCTGGCTCACCAGTGTACTTGCGAATCTGGGGGCGCTGATCCGGAGCGTCGGCGCCGCGTGGGCCATGACGCAGATGACGTCGTCAGCCGATAAGGTCGCGCTCGTCCAGACCGCTCTGATGCTGCCCGTGATGCTAATTTCGATGCCCGCCGGCGCGATTGCGGACATGCACGACCGACGCATCGTGGCGCTGGTGTCCGTTACTATAGCGCTAACCGGAGCGGCCTCATTGACGACGCTCGCTTGGATGGGCCTGCTCACCCCAACTTTACTGCTGATTTCATGTTTTGTGGTGGGCACCGGAATGGCCCTGATGGATCCTGCTTGGCAATCTTCCGTCAGCGAGCAAGTGCCACCGGAGACACTTCCCGCCGCGGTCGCGCTCAATAGCATCAGCTATAACATTGCGCGCAGCGTCGGGCCGGCTATCGGCGGAGTCATCGTCGCAACCGCGGGGGCGGTCGCTTCGTTCGCGGTCAATACTTTGCTTTATCTCCCGCTGATTCTGGCGCTCTTTCTTTGGAAGCGCGTCTCAGAACCGGCTCGTCTACCACCCGAACGGCTAAGCCGGGCGATTGTTTCGGGAGTGCGCTACATCGCCAATTCGCCGTCGATCAAGATCGTACTGCTCCGATCAATGGTGATGGGCGTAATCGGCGGAGGAATCATCGCGCTGATGCCCTTAGTAGCTCGCGACCTGCTGCGGGGAAGCGCTCAAACATATGGCATCATCCTCAGCGCTTTCGGCCTTGGAGCAGTAGTAGGCGCCCTTAACATCACGATTATACGCAAACACATGAGCGGGGAAGCGGCGATCCGCGCCTGTGCTTTGTCGATGAGTGGAGCGATTACCGCAGTAGCGCTGAGCGACGTGCCGCTGTTGACGATAGTCGCATTATTCCTCGCCGGTGCTGTGTGGATGATCGCTTGGGCGCTCTTCAACATCGGAGTTCAGCTGTCGGCGCCTCGCTGGGTCGCTGGCCGTTCGCTGGCGGCGTACCAAGCGGCCGGATCTGGCGGGATCGCCGTCGGTAGCTGGGCTTGGGGGTATCTGGCGGACGTAATCGGCGTGCAAACGGCCCTTTTGATCTCGGCTGGGTTGATGATGGCATCATCAGTCCTCGGCGTGTGGCTACGCATGCCGCGCATAAGTGCTCGTGAAGAAGACGCCGAAATATTGGCCGACCCCGAGGTTCGGCTCGAACTTTCCGCTCGGAGCGGACCTTTGGTCGTCGAAATTGAGTATCGAGTAGAAAAGGTAAACGCACGAGCTTTCCACAAAGTGATGCAGGACGTGCAGCTGGTGCGCAAGCGCAACGGCGCGTATGGTTGGTCTATCGCGCGAGACATCGCTGACCCGGAGTTGTGGACCGAACGCTATCACTGTCCAACATGGTTAGATTATTTGCGACAGCGTAACCGCGCGACCCAATCAGAGCGGGACCTGGATAGACAGGCGGCCGCGTTTCACATGGGTCCAGTGCCCATCCGTGTGCGGCGCATGCTGGAGCGACCCTTTGGATCGGTTCGCCGGAAAGAAGACGTACTCGATGCTGCCGCGAGGGATGCAATGCACGGTGAACGACTGCTTCGGAGTTGAACAAGAAGCAGAGCGGGAACTCAGAGGTGAGCGGACATAAGGGGCGGCCCGCGGAATGGCAGGGCGAAGCTCAACACGCGCAGGATGCTGACCCACCCGGAGAACCCTTTTCATAAGGTCGAAGCGCCGTGAACCGAACTCCGCAGGTGATCGGCCCGATGACAGACGTTGATAAAAAAGGGGCCACTCCCGAAGGAGTGGCCCGCCAAGTCAGGGAGGAAATTGCCCCCTAGGGAGCCTCTGGGGATCAGGCCGCAGCCTGGTCGATCGGAGAGAAAGGTAGGCCGAGACTTTCGGCGACAGCCTTGTAGGTGAGACGGCCCCGATAGACATTTAGGCCGGCACGAAGATGGGGATCTTCAAGAATCGCTGCAAAGCCCTTGTTGGCCAAAGAAAGACCGAAGGGCAACGTTGCATTGTTCAGAGCGTGGCTTGAGGTAAGCGGCACAGCCCCTGGCATGTTCGCGACGCAATAGTGAATTACGCCATCAACTTCGTATGTTGGATCAGCATGCGTGGTCGCATGCGACGTTTCGAAGCAGCCGCCCTGGTCGATGGCCACGTCCACGATGACAGAGCCTTTGCGCATCGAACTCAACATCTTGCGGCTCACCAACTTAGGTGCACTCGCTCCGGGCACAAGGACTGCACCAATGACGACGTCCGCGGAGAATACCTCTTCTTCAACGCTCTCGATCGTGGAGAACCTGGTGCGGACCCGCCCCTGGAAGAGTTCGTCCAACTCACGAAGGCGATTTATCGACCGGTCGATGATAGTGATTTCGGCACCAAGGCCGACCGCCATCCGCGCGGCATGCGTACCGACGACGCCTCCCCCGACTATAACGATCCGGGCGGGCTGGACACCCGGAACGCCACCTATCAACAGTCCGCGGCCCCCTGCGTAGCGCTTCAACGCCGTACCGGCCGCCTCGATCGCGAGCCTCCCAGCAACTTCGCTCATCGGCGCGAGCAGCGGGAGACCGCCCTGCGCGTCCGTTACGGTTTCATACGCGACGGCCGTGCAGCCCGACTTCAACAGTCCCTTCGCTTGTTCCGGATCAGGCGCCAAATGCAGGTATGTAAAAAGTATCTGGTTCTCTCGAAGCTGTACCCATTCGGAGGGCTGCGGCTCCTTCACCTTGACGATCATCTCGCTCGATGCAAACACTTCGCGAGCAGATTGTCCAATCGTGGCGCCTGCCTTGCGATAGTCGTCATCTGTCGAGCCGATGCCGGAGCCGGCATTGGTCTCGACCGTGACCTTGTGACCAGCGCTCACATACTCGCGTACGGCTCCAGGCGTCAGACCAACACGATATTCATGTGTTTTGATCTCCTTGGGAACGCCGACCTTCATGTTAATCTCCTCGTTCGATGGGCCCTTGTAATCAAAAATCGCGGTGTTCCAGCTTCGGAGAGGGTGGAACAGCGTAGAAATACAGCTTTGTTTGTCCGTTTGCGCAGGATTTCGAACAGCCCGAACGGACTCACCGCCGAGCATTCGCGAGACCACGTGCTCGGCCCGTCCGAAACCAACCACCTCTCTCAAACGAAACTACCGGATTGGCATCCAACAATGTACTGTGCCGTTCGACACTTCGGCGAGAATTGCTCGAGTCCACTCAGTGGGCGCCAGTAGAAGATCGCATTTTGCAATCATTCCGGCCATCATTCGCCCCGTCGCATGCAGCCGATTGATCGCTGAAGCGTAGTCGGGTGCGCTCAAACTGCTGCCGAGATGGTAACCGTCCAGGATCGCCGGCTCGAGTTCGTCCGCCCTCGGGTGCCGCTGTTCCGATGCGAGCCTTGTGCGAGCAGACAAGGTGATATTCGCAGCCAATATCGTAGTGATGGCGTCGATCAATTTAGAATATTCGAAATCAGGAGGCTCGATCTCGACCACTTCATGGCCGATATTTCACACAACATGGCCATCATCTGCTGTGCACTTGAGGCAGATTGGTTCCACTGAAAGACCCCAGGGATCTCGCCAGAAAGCTATTCGGAGCGGCCGAGCGAACGGCGTGCCGGGGCATGCCTCGAAAACTGAGCCGCTCGGAGAAGCATAAGGCGCACCAGGCTCAAACCCGCCAATCAGATCGAGTGCCCGAGCAGTGTCTCGTACCGTGCGACTGATCACGCCGTCACTGGCCAGCCCTCCCCACCCGTCACCCTTGAATGCACCAGCCGGCTCTCTTCCACGAGTAGGCTTGAGGTCAGACACGCTGCAACAAGATGCTGGAGTTTGAATGGATCGCCGCCATCGCTTCCGTGCGCGATCGCTACTACCCCGCACGCGACGGCAACTGCCGCGCCTGCCGACGAGCCGCCTGCGGTCCGCTGCAATGAAGCCAGCTTCACGGAAACGAATTGCCAGCGTGGACGCTCTTCAAACGTCATCATCTCTCCCCAACACGCCTCTCGTCATGTGGTGCAATTCGAGTGGTGAAAATGTTGAAAGGCAGAGACGTGATAAGTCAGCAGCGCCGTCCGCGAAGTGGTTCATCTCGAGCCAACGAGCAGCGGCAAATACATCGATCATAACGCCGTCTCACCGGAGACTGCGAAGCGCGCGATCAGTCTGCTTGATCTACGAGACCTATATGCCGCAGCAAAAGCACCATCATCATACTGAGCCACAATCAAGTTGCTGGTCGTGGATCGATTGGCGTACTGCCCCGGAGGCCCAAGATATCCTCGAGCTCCTTAGCGCCCGCCAACAGCGCTCCGTCCGCGCGAGGAGCCGCGACCATCTGCAGTCCAACCGGAAGACCCGAATCGGTGAAGCCGCAGGGCAGAGATAGCGCCGGGCAACACACGAGCGTGATCGCAAAAGCTATCGCGACCCACTCGATATAGTTATCGAACCTTTCGCCATTGCATTCCGAAACGTAGCGATCTCGCACTGGAAATGGCTCCACGATCGTTGCGGGCGATAGGAGTAGGTCGTATTCCTCGAAGAATTTGAGAACCCGCGCAGCCATCGCCACTCGCTGCGCCTCAGCGCGCTCGATCTGCTCCATGGATAGCTTCAGGCCTTCCTCGATGTTCCAGATAACCTCCGGCTTCAGAAGGTCGCGATGGCTTCGCAGAAGAGAAGCCTTGCTGACAGCAAAGTCGAACGCACGGAGGATCTGGAAGCACTCATGGGCTTCTCGCAGATCCGGATGAGCCTCATCAACGATCACGCCGGTCTCGGCGAAGCGCCGCGCAGCTCTTTCCGCCACTGCTGCGACTTGCGGGTCGACAGGCGTAATGCCCAGATTCGACGAAAACGCAACGCGCTTCGGTCTCTTACCGCTCCGCGTGGTCGCCAAAAAGGATTCAGATGGTGACGGAAGGGATAGCGGATCACCTGGGTGTTCCCCGCTCATCGCGTCCAACATTAGCGCGACATCTTCGACCGTCCGCGCCATGGGACCCTGGATGCCAAGGTTGCGGTCGATCTTGAATTTCGGGGTTCGCGCCACGCGACCTAGGCTCGGCCGTAGGCCAACTACACCGCAGAAACTTGCCGGGTTTCGGAGCGAGCCGCCCATGTCGGAGCCGTGCGCGAGCCATGCCATCCCGGCGGCGAGGGCGGCCGCGGCGCCACCAGACGAACCAGCGGCTGAGCGCGAAGCGTTCCAGGGGTTGAGCGTAGCTCCGAAAAGTTCGTTGACAGTGTTCGCGCCTGCGCCGAACTCGGAGGTGTTCGATCTCGCATATATAACGCCCCCGCTCCGCTCGAGTCTGTCGACTAAAATGTCCGAACTGATCGGAGTATTATCCCTGAAGATGCGCGAACCTTGGGTGTTCCGTAAGCCGGCGACATCGACCAGGTCTTTTATTGCTACCGGCAAACCAGCTAGGCAACCTCGCTGACTAACGGGTTGATGCATCAGCGCGCAAGCATGGTCTCGCGCTCTGTCAAAACACAAGATAGGCAGTGCATTGACTTTACTATCGACTTCCGCGATTCGCTTTTCGAGCACATCCAGAAGATCGATGGGCGTGATCTCGCCAGCTGTCAGCTTCTCGACGATACGGCAGGCCGTGTCACGGATCAACTCGTGCACTTCGAAAACTCCAGTTGTCTTATCGATTCCCGAAAGGGGGGCGAGTGAAGCAGAGTGCGGGGGCAAATAGGAGCCGCTCCCGCGTCTCGAATTGCGACTGTTTGAGCGACTGTGATCGAGTGCAGGCAACATTGATCGTCGCGTGGATCGGATCATCTTGAATTTCTCATGATGACACCCTGTCGGCCTGCGGAACGAACTTACGGGGTCCTTGAGAAGAAAACGGCGAAGAACTTAAAGAGACCCGCGGAGATCCTGCCTATTTGGCGGATAGTACGCAGGAAATCGTCTTTACATATCTCATCCCGCCATTTCGATGGGATGCCAGGCCGTCTCTCCAGAGACCACGTGCAAGAACTCAGAATCAACGCCAGCCTGAAAACGCACGACCAGTGGCCATATTCGGAGCGGCGCAGAATTGGTAATGCTTAATATGAACCGATCGGTCGGATCGCGGCCCGATCCCATTGCCGACTGCCAGTTGAGGAGCTCAGATGCGAGCATTAGCACCAGTTGCGGTTTGGCGCTTGCATGCTACCGGCCTTCGCCGACTTCTAGATCGTCTTGTTCTTCATCCAATCCGGTGAACCGATGTTCAACTAATGTCGAGCGACTCTCATGGGGCACACCAACTCGCGAGCGAGGCACCGCTCCGGCCACCTGGGCGCGAGATAGTTGCGCGCTGCAGCCGTGTGTCGCCCAGCATGGACTGGCTTAAACCCACGGTCTTCTTGGTGCCGGATCTCGGTTGGTAGCGTGACTACAGGGTCGGCCTCATCCGATCTCGACGGGCGCGGCGCAAGCTCTCCAAGCGCAAACGCCGTTTCGCGCTTCTTGTCCCGAACTGGATGCACTGCGCATGAACTCCGGCAGCTAGCGCCTCGCGAACCGTCCACCGTGTTCTCGCCTGCTCAGCCGCCTTTTAAAGAGCATTGGAGCTCACACGGGCCGCTCGTGAATGGTCTGGCTTATCCATCGAGCAATTCCCGCTAGACCGTCGTCTGTATGCTGCTGCCCTATGACCTGAACCCCGACGGGAAGCTCATGGATAGCAAGGAGTGGCATTGTGATGGTTGGAGCACCAAGCACAGAGGTGACGGCATTGTAGTTTGGCAAGCCGGTCGTGTGTATGACACCGGAATCAACGCCCTTATTGTTCAAAGTTGGCGCGGGACCGACGGAAGACGGAGAAATAATGGCATCGGCGATGTTCGAGATTGCGTGGTGGGCTGCTCTTGCCGCGTCACGTTTTGAGAGTACCAGACGGTAGTCATCGAGCGTCATCTTGCGTGCGATATCGAGACGCGACCTAAGGCTTTCGCTCAACCCTCCACCAAACTGTTCGAGAAGGTTCTCAAGTGACCAACGCATTTCGTATGCGCAAATGTCCCGGCTTATCGCCAGACTTTCGCTAATTGCCTGCTCAAAAGCCTCCACGAGTGGGTGATCTGTTCTGCCGATAATCTCTACGCCGGCGCGGTGGAGATCCGACAGAAGACTATCGAATGCTCCCTTAGTGGCTTCATCCAGCTCTGGCGCTCCTTCCGCTTCCATCACAATGAGCCTCGCTGGGCGCGCCGCGGCGTGAAGCACTGTTCCGCCGTAGAGGCCCGGAAAACCGGGGTCTCCTCCCGACCTCTTGGCGACTTCTATCGAAACTTGCCACATATCGTGAAGATCGCCAGCATGAATGCCTATATGGCTCTGGCTGAAACCCAGCCGCTCCCCGCGATTAAGAGCGCCGAGAGTGGGCTTAATCGCGTAGTTCGCACAAAAGCTCGCCGGCCTGATCACTGAGCCAACGACCTGTGTTCCGATCGCCGCAGGGACCATGCGGGCACCGACCACCGCCGCGGATCCGCTGGATGATCCCCCTGGGGTACGAAGCGGATCAAAAGGGTTGGTGGTCGGTCCGGGGTGAGACATACCGAGCTCGGTTGTAACCGTCTTTCCGAGGACAATAGCGCCGGCTGACCTGAGTGCTTGTACGCAAGCAGAATCCTGTTTGGTGTAATTGCCTTCGAATAGGGGCGAGCCCATGCGAGTACGCATGTCTTTAGTCATCAGCATGTCTTTTATGCCGACTGGCATACCATCGATGGTCGATAGCTCACGTCCGGCCTGATACCGCTTCGTCGAGGCATCGGCAGCGGATCTCGATGCCGGGATGTTCATCTCGACCCAAGCTCGGACAACTGGTTCGCGGGTCTCGATGGTTTCAAGACATCTCTCGAGGTATTTGCGGGGGTTGTCCGTACCGTCCTTAAAGGCCGGCACCGCATCGTGGAATGTGAGAGGCTGAAAGTCAGCGGGGCTATATTGGGCGGACAACGGATTATCCTCGGAGTTGAGTTGCTGGACGAGCTAAAGACAGGATTGCTCCAACCGCGCTGAACGATTGAAGTGTGTTATTGGGCCCCGGTGACGAGGCGTCGCGATGGCTCAGCGAGCGAGCTCCGAAGCTCTTTCTTCATAACCTTGCCCATCGTATTCCGCGGCAGTTCATTGACAACGACCACCTGCTTGGGGACCTTGTAGTTTGCGAGACGATCCTTGACACGCTGAATCACTTCGCCGGCGGTCGGCGGGAGCTCTTTGTCTGAAGGGATGACGAAAGCTACGACACACTCGCCGAAGTCGGGATGCGGGGCACCGACGACTGCTGACTCTTGAACAGAGGGCATTTCGTCGATCACTGCTTCTATCTCGGCGGGATAGACATTGTAGCCGCCGCTGATAATGAGATCCTTGGCTCGGCCGGTGATCGATACGTATCCTTGGTCATCGACAAATCCCAGATCGCCAGTGCGGAAGAAGCCGTCGGCTGTGAATTCCTCGCGGGTCTGGTCCGGCCTATTCCAGTAACCGGAAAACAGGCCTGGCCCTCGCGCTTGAATCATTCCGATAGTTCCCGCTTTCAAAACCTCATCGCTACTTCCACTGATGCGCAGATCGACTCCAGGAATCGGAAGCCCTACTGAACTTGGCTTGCGCTCGCCTTCCAATGGATTCGAGCAGAGGATCATTGCTTCCGTCGAACCATAACGTTCCAGAATACGATGACCGGTGCGGGCTTCGAATTGGCCATGCACATCCGCGGAAAGAGGTGCGGACCCCGATACGAAAAGTCGCACTCGTCTGCACCGATCACTGTTTAGCAACGGGCTCGTCAGCAATCGATGGTAATAGGTCGGCACGCCCATGAATACGGTCGAACGCGGAAGGGCCTTGAGTACATCGGCAGCATCGAACTTGCTTTGAAGAAGCAGCCGCGCTCCGCTTGCCAGAGCTAGGTTGAACGAAATGAAAAGTCCGTGGCTGTGGAAGATCGGCAGAGTGTGGAGGAGAACGTCCGATGCGGAGAAGCCCCAGAGTTCGCTCAAGGTCTGCGCAGAGTACGAGAGCGCACCATGGCTGATGAGAGCACCTTTAGGGCGTCCGGTGGTACCGGACGTATAGAGAAGCGCGGCCGGGGCGCTTCCACTCAGCTCGATCGTCCGGTATGTTGGATCTACCAATTCAACGATGGCCGCGAACGTCCCTTCTCCTTGTGGACCGAAGGTGAAGGCCTTCGTTGTCGCTGGTACGATCTCCGCCGCAAGAGCTTCCGCGGTTAGTCCCGTGAAGAATACCGCCGGCTGAGCATCCTGCAGGAGATAAGCCAATTCGGCTGGCCGGTACGCGGTGTTCATCGGCAAATAGCAAAATCCTGCACGCAAGCAGGCGAGGTACAAGGCGAACGCGTGCGCCGACTTTTCCAGTTGGACCGCGACGCGATCACCGGTTGCGCATCCGGATCGCCGCAATGCATTCGCATAACGTCCTGACAGGACGTGAAGCCATTCGCGCGTGAGCGTCTCGCCGGTCTCGAGCTCGAAGACCGCGCCGGTTGGCTCCAGTTGCAGCCAGGTCTCGAACAACCGGTAGAAATTTGCATCAGTCATGATTTGAGCCGTCTTCGTTTTGGGTCTCCGGGGCGCAACCCGCGCTAAGTGGTGGGGAGCCCCTAACTGCCTTTTCAACGAATTTTGATGTTTTAATACGAGTAAAAAAAATATCTTTCAAGGGAAAAACAATATGACGCCTTTGGCGGCAGCCTTGAGTGCGTCGCAAAGGGAAGGGAATTAGCCGAACTTTCCGCAATGGATTAGTCGGGATCGAGTCGGCCCTCTCCCGCCTGGAGGAGCTTCACAACCGTTCGGGGCTTTTGCGGCGCGCGAGGGGCTTCATGCAGCTTTTCGTCGGTGCGTCCAGTTGCACTTACGTAGCTGTGCGTCGAGAGGTGATGAAAGCTGGCCCACGCTTGATGTGTCCATCGGTGTTTTCCGATGTCATTCGCGTTTACTCGATTCAATGCAGCTCGGAGGTGACCCAATTCCAATCAGCGGGTTGAGCTGTTAGGCCTCCAGATCAGTCCTTGGTCAGGAGCGCCGTCCCATTTCGGCAATTAGGTCTGCGAACACGCGGCCGCCAACGCTGATGTGATCTCGCATCGCGCTCCCGGCCGTCTCCTCGTCGCCCCTCAATATGGCCTCGAGGATCTGGGCGTGATCAGCGAACGAGCGGCGGATGCGACCTGGCTTCTGAAAGGGGTACCTGCGATACACGCGTAAGCGACCGCGGACATCCTTGATGCTCGTTTCGAGATAATCGTTGCACGAACAGCGATAGATCAGCTCGTGAAATTCCCTATTGATCGCGTCGTACTTCTCGAAGTCCTGGGTCGGAATGAATGCCGCGCTGCGCCGGTGAATCTCGGCCAGCTCCTCCCGAAGGTCAGGCGAGATCCGCGACGCGGCGAGCCTGGCCGCCATGCTTTCGAGCTCGGTCATGACCTCGAACATCGAGATCACCTGCTCGACGCTAAGCAGCGTAACGATAGCGCCACGACGCTGACGCAACTCAACCAAGCCGATCGAAGAAAGCTGGATAAGGGCCTCGCGCACCGGCGTTTTCGAGACGCCGAACCGTTCTGAGAGTGGCCGCTCCTCCAAACGCGAGCCCGGCGGAAAGGCGCCTGACTCGATCTCGTGGCGAATCCACTGCGCGATCTCCTCTGTTCGGTATGGCTTCTTGGTCAGCAAAGCGGAATCCACGACCATCTCCCCATGAAAGCGACCCTTGCAGTAAGCCCAGACATTTCCATCTTGACAGATATTTTTTTTGAGAACAATAAAACACCCTATGGATCCGGAGAAAGCACTTGAGCGGTCGGGGCTGCCGACGTTGCGTGTCTCTGAAACGAGCGCGTGGATCCTTTTGAACAGGCCGCAGCAGCACAATCGGTTCGAGCCGGCGGACATCGAAGCGCTTTCGGCGATGCTAAGAGAATTGGCGGGACACAAGGGCCTGCGGGTTCTAATCGTCACGGCCAGCGGACCGAGCTTCAGCTCGGGATTTGACCTCGACACGCTGTCAAGCGAGCGAGCCGTGGAGTGCACCGCCGCGTTTGCGGCTATGTGCGACTTGCTCGAAGCGTTGCCGATCCCGACGGTGTGCGGACTTAATGGGAATGTCTACGGGGGAGCCACTGACTTCGCGCTCGCGTGCGACTTCCGCATCGGGGTCGAAGGTTGTCGTTTGCAGATGTCTCCTGCACGGCTAGGCATCCAGTACTACCATTCCGGTCTCCGCCGATACGTAGAGAGACTCGGCTTGCCCGAGGCCAAGCGGTTGTTTCTAATGGGGGAGCAGATTGACACCGCCACGATGTTGCGGATCGGCTTTCTCACCGAAAGCTGTACGCCCGACAGGTTCGAAGCGCGATTGGAGGTCGTTGCCGGAATGCTCGCTCAGCGTTCTCCGGCTTCGCTCCGCGGCCTCAAGGCGTCGCTCAATTCAATTTGCCGAGGCACCGCCGATCCGGCAGAGATCAACGCGAGATTCTTTGAAAGTCTCTCTTGCGCCGATGCTCAGGAAGGGCTGAAGGCCTGGTCCGAGCGCCGCCTTCCTGGCTTCGCGGCCGTATGAATCTTGCACGCTCTTGCCGCCGGGGCCCCGGGGCGGTGATTCCCGGATCCAATTTCTCGTTATCCAAGAAGACGCATGGTTACTAAGTTGCGGCGTGACGATCAGATCGCAAGTGCCGAACAAACCTCCAACTTGGAACGCAAAGAACGCAGTAATCCGGCGATCTTCGGCGCCCTCTTACAGGATTTCAAACAGACGACGGAGTTCGCGGACTTGGTCGCGATGATATCACAACTGAGCGCGAGGACTCGGCTGACCCGATACGCCTCAACGACCCGATGCAGGGTCTCGCGATCGAGATCGATCGAAGCCGGAATAGATGGGCTTCTTCGTTGTTTTGCCCCATTCGCAGTGATGCTCGATCTGTAATGCGAGTAGCGCTTGCGAGGGAGGCCCGCGGGTTCATCAACGATGGATCGGGTTTTTCAAAGATTTGCAGAGCAATTGACCGAAAGCACGCATCGAGACGCAGCTCAGCAGAGCATGGCCGAAGTCGCCGCTGCGCTCGAACTGTCGTGCTTCGCATATCTCGCTTTTCCCAGTAGGGCGGGCAGTGCACCCAATCTGATCTCGACATATCCACCCTCATGGACCGCCATCTATCTGCAGCGCGGCTACGAATCCGTCGATCCGGTGGTACGTCGGGCAATGCGCCAGCCTAAGCCCTTCCAATGGGGACTTGGATTCGAAGCGCGAAATCGGTCAGAGGCAGAACGCGCTCTGTTCGAAGAAGCCGCCAAATTTGGGATTCGCTGCGGATTTACATTCCCTATCCACGATGACAGGGGCGCGCTCGCCGCGCTGAGCTTTGCAAGCGACGATAATCGAACTGGTTTCAAGCGCTCGCTGATCGAGCACGCCCAGAGCCTGCGGTTAATCGCAACGTTTTTCCATGCACATGCAAAACGTTTCTGGACGATAGATCGCATGGTCGGTGGGGTGGTGCTGTCTCCTCGCGAGTACCAGTGTCTCGAATGGTCCGCGCGCGGCAAATCAGCTGGGGAGATTGGGATCATTCTCGGCATCGCAGAGCGAACCGCGGGATTTCACCTGGATAACGCGCGCGCGAAGCTTGGCGTCAGCTCGCTTCGTCAAGCGATCGTGCTGTTGACCGAGTCAAAATCTCGAAAATAGATCAACCACAAGCTGCAAGCACCTGTGCAACTCCACAGGATGTGCTCTCCTGCCTTCTCTGCTTGCTTGCCTGAAGCAAGGCAAGGAGGCAAGAATGATGCAGCTCATCACGCCGGAGTACTACGGCGAATTCGTCGACGATCTCACCGAGATGCACCGGCTGCGGTATCGCGTTTTCAAACAGCGCCTGGACTGGAACGTCGAGGTCAGCGGCGAGATGGAAGTCGACGAGTTTGACGTCCTTCGACCCGTGCACCTCCTGAACCGCTCGAACGCTGGACGTCTTCAGGGTTGCGTCCGCCTTCTGCCTTCGAACGGCCCAACCATGCTGAGAGACACCTTCCCGATCCTTCTGGACGGCCAGCCGGCGCCACGAAGCGACCGGATTTGGGAGAGCAGCCGATTCGCGCTCGATGTTCCTCCGGATGCGCCGAAGGCAAATGGTGGACTTGCTGCTGCTACTTACGAGCTGTTTGCGGGCATGATTGAATTCGGCCTTTCGATTGAATTGACCGAAATCGTTACCGTCACTGACGCCCGGATGGAACGCATTCTTCGCCGCGCGGGCTGGCCGCTCCGTAAAATCGGAAAAGCTCGTCCTCTCGGAAACAGCACGGCCATTGCTGGATACCTGGAGGTCTCGCCCGAAGCGTTGCATGGCATCCGCAAACCGGGACACATCTCAGGTCCGGTGCTCTGGGCTCCAGTCATCCAAGCGGCCGCCTAGGATCTAGAAGTAAGTACAATCGGGGCATTGCTGCGCATTGGAGCGGAAAGCCCATCTGCTTAAGACTTACGATGCACAAACCACGTCGAGCAACACCCTCCCTTCAAGCCAGCAAGGCAATCGAACTGAAGCACCTGCAATCGGTCGTAGCTGCGGCTGATTGTGGCAGCCTCCGTCAAGCGGCGGAATTGCTGAGAACACAACAATCGAGTCTCAGCCGAAGAATCAGCGAGATCGAATATCACCTGGGAGTTGCGGTTTTCGAGCGCTTCAGCGGTGGTGTGCGCCCAACGCAGGCAGGCCGAAGTGTTCTTCGCCTGGCAAGGACAATTCTGGAGGAGTTCGATGCTCTCATCGCGACCGCGAGGGCCGTTCGGAACAGCGAGGCCGGCCGGCTGAGTGTCGGGCTCTGCACTTCACTTTCCATTGGCAACCTGCAGACGTCCTTGCTGGATTTCAAGCAGCGATTCCCGCAAATCGAGCTTGTGACGATCGAGAAATCACGAACACGCCTCGCGACGGCACTTCGCAACGGCGTTCTCGATATCTTGATCGTCACAGGGAACCTGCCGTTACTCGACAACCGAGTGATGCCGCTGTGGAGCGAACGTGTTCTGGTCGCCTTACCCCATGATCATCCCCTCACCGCGCGCGACACAGTCTATTGAACTGACCTGCGCGGCGAGACGGTCCTGCTGAGCCATTACGATCCGGGAAAAGAGTTTGAAGATCTTCTGATTTCCAAGCTCGTGTCGCCTGAGGACCGTCCTAAACTCGAGCGCCACGACGTCAGCCGTGGTATCATCAAGAGCCTGATCAGGATGAACACAGGAATCAGCCTGGTGCTGGAATCCGACATGGGCATCAACTATGCAGGCCTCGTCTACCGCGAATTGCGCGACGGAGCCGGCCCGAGCCGATTCGACTTTTCGGCATACTGGCGAGACGACAACGAAAACCCCGCGTTGGCTGCCTTCTTGAACTTGCTTTCTGAGCGCTACCCCTCGCCTCCGCTCGGACGTTGACGCGCGCGTCGAGCCTTGCGGAAATTCCGGTCCGCTGCCATGAACCGCGCCAACATCGGTGCAATCAGTTTGGCCGGATCCTGGACCGGTTGCCCCGTTTCCTGTGCCAGAATTTCGGCGTACGCCACGATATCCCTGTGAACGCTCGCCGGGAGTTCATGCGTAATCTTGATCGGCTTATCGTCCTCGAGCGCTCCAAGTTTAAGCTTGGCCATAGTACCTCACCCTCTATATGGTTCGAGCATCAGGTCGCGATTGACGATCACCCGCACCGGAAATCCCGGACGAATCGTCAAGGTCGGCTGGATGTTGAGATTGCGGCGGACCACCTGCTGGCCCGTCTGGTTCATCGAGTCCCCCGTGCCACGGCGGAGCGCAGCGATGAGGTCGCTGTTGGTGCTCCCCGTATCCGATCCGGAATTCACCTCGGTGCTGACGGCGAGCAGCGTCGAAAGCGCAGCGGCCCCCAACAGCTCCTTCCAATGGTTGTCGACCTCATCCTCAAGCCCAGAGTAGCCCGCGACATCTGCGCCCGGCTGCCGCTCCAGGACGATCGACCGTCCGTTTGGCATGATGAGGCGCGTCCACACCAGGAGCACGCGCGATTGGCCAAATGCGACTTGACTATCATACGTCCCGATCAACCGGGCTCCTTGCGGGATAAGGCGAGCTCGCCCGGTAGGAGAATCATATACCGCTTCTGTGACTTGGGCCGTGATCTGCCCAGGCAGGTCGGACCGAATCCCCGTGATAAGAGCAGCCGGAATGACCGTTCCCGCCTGGACCACAAAGGGAGAGACCGGTCTTGCCAGGCGATCGGGACTGGTGGTTCGACGGTCAACGGAAGCACTGACGAACGCAAGTTTTCGATCCTGGCCATTCTGGGCGAATGCTTCGTCGGATGATGGCGCTGCATTTGATGGGGCTTCACTTGCCGATGTGGCAGGGGCCTGTGCGCGGACGTTCGTGCTGGCAAACACCTTGCTGGTGCGTGCCGCCTCGCTCTCCTGATTGACGCGCTGCTGTTCAGCGTCAACCCCGAGCGGGCTGGACGTCGAAGAGCCCTGTGCAGCAACGATCGGCCGGCCAAGATCGCCGGGTAAAGGTGGTCCAAGGCGCGGCACCTCCTTCGGGATCTCAGCATAATCCTTCGGCAAGGTTGCAAGCTGATCGGCGACATTGTGGTGGTCGGTCGCGTAAAGCTCCTCGGCGGCCGGCGTGCGTGATCGCTTCTCCTGCAGAGCCCAGAACACCGCACCAGAGATGAGCACCAGCAAAAGAGCGCTGCCGCCCGCAAGCACCTTGCGCGATAGGCGCGTAACTTGCGGCCGATCTGGCCGGAGCCGAAGGGTTTCGGCGATATTTTCCGGCGGCTTAACCCGAGGAGCGTCCTTGGGTGTGTCATTCGGCTGGCCGGTCTCTGTCACAGCGACCTCCCGTCGGTTCGGACGATCCTGACCTTCTGCTGGTGCTCCTCGCCGAGCCTCAGTTCCGCGGCCGCGAACAGCCGGTCGACGATCAGCACATTGCCGTAAGCGCGATAGTTGACGAGCTCGGTCTTGCCATCAGGCCCGATCACGAACAGCGGCGGCATCTCGCCTTGGCCGACGCCGGGCGAAAACTCGATGTAGACCTTGCGTCCATCGTCATAGGCATTGACAGGACGCCAGGGTGGGCTGTCTCCCTCGATGGCGTAGCGGTAACGGCGCTGCGCCTGGTCCGGGATGACGGGTGTGGGCGGCAGAGATCGACCACGCGCGGTCCGATCCTCCGGATAGAACCACGCGACCTGTGGCATGTAGGGCTTTTCCCGGGAGCGGAGCTCGATCAGGTAAGTGCGCCGGTCCGTGTTGACGACGAGATTGGTCTCGATCGCCGGTCGTGTCGGCTTCACCATGATGTGCACACGTCGCGTGTCGCTGCTGCCGCTTTCGGTGTCGCCGACCACCCAGCGCACGGTATCACCCGCGGCAACTGGTCCCGACCCGATCAGTTGCTCGCCCGGCTCCAAGGCGATGTCGGTGATCTGCCCCGGCGCGGCATAGACCTGATAGAGAGCGCCCGGACTATACGAAAACACCTGCACCGCATTGAAGTAGCCGGCCTTCCGCGGCTGCACACGTGCGGCGTCATTCGCGGTCTCAATCCGTTCGATCGGCTCCTTGGCTTCCGCGTTCTTGCCGCCGCGCGCCGCCTTCCAGGCCGGTGGGACATGCAGCGGCCGCGGCCGATCGTCGGCAAGCGCCGGCAGATCTGGAGCCGGCGGGACATCGCTATCATAGCTGATTTGCGGCGGCTTGAACGTGGTGCACCCGCCAAGGGTGGACACACCAATAACGAGAGCCAGAGCCAGGCTCGGGCGGACCCTCTGTGACGCAATAACGAGACCTGACGGCATTGCTAACCCAGCTCCTTCGACCAGTTGATGGCGTTCACGTATATCCCAAGCGGATTCTTGCGGAGGCGATCGAGATCGCGAGGCATCTCCACGATGATGCTGACAATCGCGCTCCACCGCTCGGTTGCAGCAAGCTGACCGTTGTCGTAGCGCCGCTCGACCCAGGCGAGGCGAAAACTCTCAGGGGACGCCCGGATGACGCTCGAGACCTCGATCGCAATTTGCGTCTTGCCGAGCTTGGCGAATGGATCGTTGTTGCGGGCGTAGTCATTCAGTGCGGTTGCGCCGCGATCGGTTGTAAAGTCGTAGGCGCGGAGCCAGTTTTCGCGAAGGACAATGGCGTCCATCGGGAGGCCTCGCACATGCTCGATGAAGCGCGCCAGGTGAAAGGCGACTTGCGGATCGGTCGGTTGATAGCTGGCGTTTGCCGGAGCAACGGCTTTCGCCTCCCCCAATTGATCGACCTCGACCACCCAGGGCGTGATCGTCCCTTGAGCGGATTGCCAGACCAGGGCGGCGGCAAAGCCGGCTGATAAGAAGAGGCAGCCAAAGGCCATCAAGCGCCAGTTCTTGGCCTGCACGCGCGCAGACC
The DNA here is from genome assembly GCF_008123425.1 of Bradyrhizobium rifense. Classification (GTDB taxonomy): domain Bacteria; phylum Pseudomonadota; class Alphaproteobacteria; order Rhizobiales; family Xanthobacteraceae; genus Bradyrhizobium; species Bradyrhizobium rifense. The sequence goes on along the minus strand of NZ_VSSS01000038.1, from coordinate 7,608 downwards.
CAATGCGATCATCCCAGACCTGGGCTGCGCGTTGATAGGGAGTGACGGCTTCTGGGGTGCGGCCATAGTGAACGGCCGATCGTTTGAACATTGCTTGACCTCAAGAGATAGCGGGGAACCGAATTCGAAAGAAAGGAGGTGTCAGTGATCCTCTTGCGAGAGGTCGACAGATCCGCCGCCGCCGCCGTGATCACCTGAGCGGATCGCGTGGGTTGCCGCTGATGCGCCATGACTGATCGTCTGCGCTCTCTTCATGCGCCGAACCCAGGCGGGCGCACTGTCGGAAGCTCTCGAGGAATCCCCTTCCCCCTTACCGGCATCGCTCGCCGGTCCACCAAGACCAGCTGCGACCGAACGCAAGGGACTTGCGGTGCCGGACGCGCTCGCCTCGGAGCCGGACTGACTCCCCGCCCGAAACACGCTCATGGTGCCGCTTGCAATCGCACTTCCACCTCGTAGCGAGCCTGCAATCGCGCCGCCGGCGAGGCCGGCAGCGCCGGCCGCAACGCCAGCGCCAGCCGCAACGACACCACCGGCGGCAAGTCCCGTCCCAACGGCGCTGCCTGCGCCGAGCTGCGGACCTCCGGAGACGATGCCGTTGGCAATCCCGGGTCCGAAAATGCCGAGGCCTAACAAGGCGAGAGCGCCGAGCACCAGCGCCATCGCGTTCTCGATGGTTGGCTGGTTGCCGCCGAAACCTGCCGTGAACTGCGAGAATAAGGTCGATCCAATGCCGACGATGACGGCGAGGACCAAAACCTTGACGCCGGAGGAGATGACGTTGCCCAGCACCCGTTCGGCCGCAAAGGCGGTCTTGCCGAACAGGCCGAAGGGGATCAGGACGAAACCTGCAAGCGTCGTCAGCTTGAACTCGATCAGCGTGACGAAGAGCTGGATGGCGAGAATAAAGAAGGCCAGAAGCACCACGATCCAGGCGAACAGCAGGACCGCGATCTGGACGAAATTCTCAAAAAAGCTGACATAACCCATCAGCCCCGAGATCGAGTCCAGGATCGGGCGGCCGGCATCGAGCCCCACCTGCGCGATGCGGCCTGGCCGCAAAAAATCGGCCGATGACAGACTCGTGCCCGAGGCTTTGAGGCCAAGACCAGCAAAGCTCTCGAAGACGATGCGGGCGAGGCTGCTCCAGTTGCCGATCAGATAGGCAAAGACACCGACAAACAAGGTTTTCTTGACGAGCCGGGCAACAATATCTTCATCAGTCCCCCAGGACCAGAACAGCCCCGCGAGCGTGAGGTCGATGGCAGCCAAGGTGGTGGCGAGATAGCCGACTTCGCCCCCGACCAGACCGAATCCGGAATCGATATAGCGGGTGAAGGTTTCCAGAAACTGGTCGATGACGGAGGTGCCGCCCATTGCTCACTCGCTTTGGCTTGGAATGGAGGGTGAGAGGGACGGCAGGCGGCTTTCGTCCTTGCGCGGCGGCGCGGAGGAAAATGGCGCGGCGCCTACCCCGCTATCACCGTCTACCGATCCGCTTTTACCCAAGAACTGGCTGCGCCGTTCCGCCCAGATCCTCTGGCATTCGAGCAGAGCCTCTCTCTGCTCGTAGGTGACGGTGCGGCATTGCTCGAGCTTTGCCGCCTTCGGATCGGGCTTCGCAGCGGGCGAGGCGGAAGATTGGGTCGCGCTATCGTCGCCGGGCAGGCGAATGGCGCAGGCGGCGACGACCAGGACTGTGAGGCTAACTGCCACCGCCATCGGCAGCCGTTCAAATCTGTTCTTTATCATCAGTGGAACATCTGCACGGTTGTCGGTTGATAGCCCTGACCTTGGGTCAGAAAGCGCCGCAGCTGCTCCCTGCCCTGATCCTGAGCGACGGCCCGCTGCGCGGATTCGAGCGATTGCGCACGCCCTTGCGCGGCAACGGTCGCCGTGAGGTCCGCAAGCTGCTGAGCTTGCAGTGCAAGGAGCTGGTTGCCGGCCTGACTTGCCTGCAGAGCACCTGACGCGCCCTGGCTCGCCGTGACCAGAGCCGACATCTGGGTGCGGTTGGTATCGAGATTGTCGACCACGGTTGCCTGCACCCGCATGGCGTCCTGCAGCCCGGCAACCGCATTCTGCCAGCGTGTCTGGGCGTTGGCGACGAGGAGCCCATTGGACATGCTCGCGGACGTGGGCGCGTAAGTGGTGGAGAACGCGCGATCGATCTGCTGGACATCGTAGGCAATGCGCTGCGCTTGACTGAGCAGCTGCTGCGTGCGCTGGATCGATTGCTCGAGCTGCTGCAACGACGAATACGGCAGGCTCGCCAGGTTTTTCGCCTGATTGATCAACATCTGCGCTTGGTTTTGCAGCGAAGTGATCTGGTTGTTGATCTGCTGCAGCTCGCGCGCGGCCGTCAGCACATTTTGCACGTAGTTGTTGGGATCGAACACGATCCACTGCGCCTTCCCTTCCCGGGGGGCTTGAACTACGGCAATGGCGATCATACTGGCCGTCAGAAGCGGACGAAGACGGCTCATGACAGGCCTCCTTCCTTGGCAAGCTGCGGAATGAGATTGCAGGCCCAGCCGAGGTCGCGCGCCTTGAGCCAGCCGGTGACGAAATCGTCTCGTCCGTGCTCCTCAAGAACCCGCTCGATGAGGGCCTGATCGGACTTGGACGACGCGGCCGCAAAGGCGAGCGCGATCTCACCAAGGCCGAGCTCGAACAGCCGGTTGCCCCGGCGCGACTGGCAGTAGTAGTCGCGCTTGGGCGTCGCGCGGGCGAGGATCTCGATCTGCCGATCGTTCAATCCAAAGCGCCGGTAGATCGCCATAATTTGGGGCTCGATGGCGCGGTCATTGGGAAGAAGGATCCGGGTCGGACAGCTCTCGATGATGGCCGGCGCAATTGCGGAGCCGTCGATATCGGCCAGCGACTGGGTCGCAAACACGACGGAGGCGTTCTTCTTGCGCAGCGTCTTCAGCCATTCGCGGAGCTTGCCGGCAAAATCGGCATCGTCGAGCGCAAGCCAGCCCTCATCGATGATGAGCAGGGTCGGACGGCCGTCGAACCGATCCTCAATCCGGTGGAACAAATAGGAGAGAACCGCCGGCGCGACACCGGTCCCGATCAACCCGTCGGTCTCGAACACCTGGACGGAGCCCTCTCCCAGCCGCTCACCTTCCGCATCCAGCAACCGCTCAAACGGACCGCCGAGGCAATAGGGTTGCAGCGCGCGCTTCAAGGCATTGGATTGCAGAAGAACGGACAAGCCAGTCAGCGTCCGCTCCCCAACTGGGGCCGAGCCGAGCGAGGTCAAGGCCGACCAGACATGATCCTTGGTCTCGGGCGTGACCTCGATGCGCTCGCGCGCAAGGATCGATGCAATCCAATCGGCTGCCCAACCGCGCTCCGCGACATCGTCGATGCGCGCAAGCGGCTGGAGCGCCACGAATTCTGCCGAGTCTCCGCCAACCGCGCCGCCAAGATCATGCCAGTCGCCTCCCATGGCGATCGCCGCCGCGCGGATCGACCCGCCGAAGTCAAAGGCAAAGATCTGAGCGGCCGGATATCGCCGGAACTGCAGTGCCATCAGCGCGAGCAGCACCGATTTGCCGGCGCCGGTCGGTCCAACGATCAGAGTGTGTCCGACATCGCCGACATGGAGCGAGAAGCGGAAAGGGGTCGATCCTTCCGTCTTGCCGAAGAACAGCGGAGGCGCCTTGAAATGGTGGTCCCTCACCTCTCCCGCCCAGACTGCAGAGAGCGGGATCATGTGGGCGAGATTTAGCGTCGACACCGGCGGCTGGCGCACGTTTGCATAGACCTGTCCCGGCAGGCTGCCGAGCCAGGCCTCAACGGCATTCACCGTCTCGGTCATGGAGGTAAAGTCCCGGCCCTGGATCACCTTTTCAACGAGGCGGAGCTTTTCGTCCGCCGCGTGCGGATCCCTGTCCCAGACCGTGACGGTTGCCGTCACAAAGGCCTCTCCAATCTGATCCGAGCCGAGTTCCTGGAGCGCGTGATCTGCATCCATCGCCTTGTTGTGGGCATCGGTATCCAGAAGCGTGGACGCCTCGTTCGTCATCACCTCCTTCAGGATCGCGGCAATCGACTTGCGCTTGGCAAACCATTGCCGCCTGATCCTGGTCAGGAGCTTGAGAGCATCCGTCTTGTCGAGCATGATCGCCCGCGTCGACCAGCGGTACGGGAATGCGAGGCGGTTGAGATCATCGAGGATCCCGGGCGTCGTCGTCGTGGGAAACCCCACAACCGTCAGGACACGCACATGCGCGTCACCCAGCATCGGCTCAAGCCCGCCTGTCAGCGGCTGATCGGCAAGCAGCGCGTCGAGATACATCGGGATTTCCGGCACTCGAACGCGATGCCGCTTGGTCGAGACCGTCGAGTGGAGGTAGGTGAGCGTTGCCTCGTCATCGAGCCAGCCGCATTCCGGCATAAAGCCCTCAACGAGCTGCAGCACGCGGTTGGTCCGGTCGACGAAGCCACTCAGCACCTCGCGCGCATCCGCTCCCGCGCTGCGATGGCCGCCCTCGTACAGGAGACGCTCTGCCACAGCTGCACTCTCTGCAGGCGGCAGATAAAGGAAGGTCAGGTAGTAGCTCGATTCATAATGGCTGCCGGCCTCCTCGAATTGCGCTTTGCGCTCCGCATCCACCAGGGCGGATGCGACATCCGGGAATGTGTCGGGCGGATAGCGCCCTGCCGAATGCCGTTGCGCCTCGACGAAAACCGCCCAGCCCGATCCGAGACGCCGGAGCGCATTGTTCAGCCGGCTTGTGACCGCAACAAGCTCAGCCGGCACGGAACTGTCGAGGTCCGGTCCCCTGAACCGCGCCGTCCGCTGAAGTGAGCCGTCCTTGTTCAAGACAATTCCCTCGTCGACCAGAGCAGCCCAGGGCAGGAAATCAGCAAGGCGCGTATTCGAGCGGCGGTATTCGGCAAGATTCATCATGGGACTTTTCTCAAGCGCTGAGGTGACCGGGAACACGAACGTGCCGGCGCACGACTTCGACGAATTCCGGATCGCGTTTTGCGGCCCAGACCGCGGCCATGTGGCCGATGAACGCCAGCAGAAGGCCGGCCAGCCACAAGCGCAGACCAAGGCCGAGTGCTGCAGCCAAAGTGCCATTGAGAATGGCAACCGATCGCGGTGCACCGCCCATCAGGATCGGCTCGGTCAGCGCACGGTGGACAGGGGCGACAAAGCCCGGGACTGGCTCATCCATCAGATCACCACCCCACCGCCGAACGAGAAGAACGACAGGAAGAAGCTCGAGGCGGCAAATGCGATCGACAGACCAAACACGATCTGGATCAGCCGCCGGAAGCCGCCCGACGTGTCGCCGAATGCGAGCGAGAGACCTGTCACGATGATGATGATGACCGCGATGATCTTGGCGACGGGTCCTTCAACCGATTGCAAGATCTGGTTGAGCGGCTGCTCCCAGGGCATGTTCGAGCCGGCGGCCCAGGCCGGCACGCTGGCCAGGTACAGACAAGCGAATGCCGCACCTGGCGTGAAACCTCGCCCGAGAGATGATCGTACGTTCATGACTGATCTCCGATTTTCGAAAGGGTGTAGTCGCCTGATGGTCCAAGCCCGGTGACAGAAGCGAGTTCGCTCAAACGCCGTTCGGCACCGCGGCCAGAGAGCACGGCGATGACGTTGATGGTCTCGGCGATCAGCGCGCGCGGGACCGTCACGACGGCCTCCTGGATGAGCTGCTCGAGCCGGCGGAGCGCGCCAAGCGCGGTGCCGGCGTGGATCGTGCCGACACCGCCGGGATGTCCAGTCCCCCAGGCCTTGAGCAGATCCAGCGCCTCGGCTCCGCGCACCTCGCCAATCGGGATACGATCAGGGCGCAGGCGAAGCGACGAGCGCACAAGTTCGGACAGCGAGACGACGCCATCCTTGGTCCGCAGCGCCACGAGGTTCGGCGCCGGGCACTGAAGCTCCCGCGTATCTTCGATGAGAACGACGCGATCCGAACCTTTGGCCACCTCCGCCAGAAGCGCGTTCGTCAGCGTCGTCTTGCCCGTCGATGTGCCGCCCGCGACCAGGATGTTCTTGCGTGTAGCAACCGCATCGCGGAGCGCGTTCGCCTGCTCCAAGTTCAGGATGCCGGCAGCGACATAGTCGTCCAGGCCGAAGACAGCGACCGCGGGTTTGCGGATTGCGAAAGCCGGCGCGGCGACGACCGGCGGCAACAAACCTTCGAAACGTTCTCCCGTTTCCGGCAGCTCAGCCGAGATTCGGGGCGAGCCGGCATGAACCTCAGCGCCCACATAGTGCGCGACCAGCCGGACAATTCGCTCGCCGTCGGCAGCCGATAGACTCTCGCCTGTATCGGTAAGGCCGCTCGACAGCCGATCGATCCACAGCCGGCCATCGGGGTTCAGCATTACCTCAACGACGGACGGATCTTCCAGAAAACCTGCGATTGCCGAGCCCAGCGCCGTGCGGAGCATGCGTGCCCCACGCAGCTCGGCTTCCGAATGAAATGAATGGATTGCCACGACTGCCCCGTGCTTGAGGTCGCTGACATCAGCGGCCTTGCGTGGGGACAAGTAGAAAAAGCAGAACCGAGGTAATCGCAACAAGAGCGCTCGCGGTTCGTACTCTGGCGTAGAAGAAGAAAAGATAGGAAAGAATGCTTGCGACGCTTTGATGATGGGCAATCACGCCTGGCCTTCCGCGCGTCCCGCACGAAAGAAAACGCCTCAGAAATGAAACACCGGCCGGAGTTTATACCTCCGGCCGGTGTTTTTAGCGCGTTTTACTTGCCGAGCTTGCCAAGTTCGGCCGTCAGCTCCGGAACTGCATGGTAGAGGTCGGCGACCAGGCCATAATCGGCGACCTGAAAGATCGGCGCGTCCTCGTCCTTGTTGATCGCGACGATCACCTTGGAGTCCTTTATGCCCGCCAGATGCTGGATCGCGCCGGAAATGCCGACCGCGACATAGAGCTCGGGAGCCACCACCTTGCCGGTCTGGCCGACCTGCCAGTCGTTCGGCGCATAGCCGGCGTCGACCGCCGCACGCGAGGCACCGACACCGGCGCCGAGCTTGTCGGCGAGCGGCTCGATGTATTTGGCGAAGTTCTCGCGGCTCTGCATGGCGCGGCCACCGGAGACGATGATCTTGGCCGAGGTCAGCTCGGGGCGGTCGCTCTTGGCAACTTCCTCGCCGACAAAGGACGACAGGCCCGGATCGGCCACAACGGCGACGCTCTCGACCGGCGCGCTGCCGCCGCTCGCTGCCGCCGCGAAGGTCGAGGTGCGGACCGTGATGACCTTCTTGGCGTCCTTTGACTTCACCGTCTGGATGGCGTTGCCGGCATAGATCGGACGTTCATAGGTGTCGGGCGCGACCACCTTGGTGATCTCCGAGACCTGCATCACGTCGAGCAGTGCTGCGACGCGCGGCATCACGTTCTTGAAGCGTGAGGTCGCGGGCGCGACGATCGCATCGTAGCCAGGGGCCAGCGAGACGATCAGCGCGGCCAGCGGCTCGGCGAGATCGTGCGCGTAAGCCTCGCCCTCGACGACCAGCACCTTGGCGACGCCAGCAAGCTTCGAGGCCGCCTCGGCCGCAGCCTTGGTGCCCTGCCCGCCACCGGCGACCAGCACGTGGACG
>NZ_VSSS01000037.1 GCF_008123425.1 Bradyrhizobium rifense | reverse complement strand
TCAGCGACGGTGTGCCACTCACGAAGTCGCTTTCAGCACTCGAACGCCTGCGGACGGAAAGTTCTCGCACTACCTCGTGCTTGACCGTCTCATTTTGGAGTATCCCAAAACGATCATGTGGCTCGGCCAACGTGCTGGGGATGTTCAACCGGCCGACTACAAAGCTGCTGAACGTGCAGTAAGCGTGAGTTTCGACGAGGATTTTGCAAATGCCGAACGCATCTTCGCCCTCGACGGAGTTCGGCGCGCCATGGTCGCTTATTGGGCTGATGCTCTGGCCGATCTTCGCGAGAGGAATGCAAAGAGCGTCTACGCAAGGTATCATTCCTACGATGCGGTGTCGCAGTTGCTCGAATATAAAAGAGCAAGAGACAAGGTGGTGGTAGGCGAGCGATGAAGCGATCCCTTCAACGACGGGAGCGTCTTGGGTGGAGGCCCCCCGCCAACAGCCAGCCCCGGCCGCGCCCTCGCTCAGCCCGATTGTCTGTTGTCAAGGTACTTTGCCCTGCCTCAGCCGGTTGGATCAACTGCTCGGCGATGTACTTCCGGCTCTCATGATCGCCACCGTGCGGAAGCTCGGCACGCACTTGCTCCAGGACCGTCCATGTTCGCCTAGCCTGCGGTGAGACCATGAGCTTCCGAAATCGATCTACAAACCATTGCATCAGCGCTTGTTGAGCGTGGACAAATCGTTCGGCTGACCTTCTCCGAAATGGAAGAAATACTTTGGAGAAAGCTTCCGGCAGCGGCACACAAATTCACCGCGTGGTGGAGCAAGGAAAGCTCCATGAAGGCCGGGCACATCCAAGCAAGGGCGTGGGTGAAGGCGGGCTTTCGGGTTCGAGTAAAGTCGCGTCGTCGAATTCCACCGGGTCTATCAAGATGTCCGGTTTAGCACTTGTCGAAGGCCTTCGCACGCTGGAACAGCACGGTTTGAAGTCCGGTGATGATCAACTTGTTCAACGTCTCACAATCGTTCGGCGACAGGTGGGGAAGCTGGCGCGCTGTCTTCCATTGCTCGATCGCGGCAGAGATCGCGACACGCAATTCGTCATCAGTCGGGCTGGTCATTGGTCGACCTCAATGCGATCGCCTACAGCTTCGCCCCTTTTGAAGCGGATGCAATTGAACCTTCGATGTACCGGTTGAGGGCTACTTCAGCGCGGGGGCGAACGGACGATGCGATCGGATCGGCTCGCTGCCCTATATCCGCTGCGAGTGTGATCTTGCGACCTTAGAGATCGATGGCCGTCACTCGATCACTCTGCTAACTGAGCAAAGACTTTCCCGCTCGTCCTACTCGCCCGCCCTCGCTGTTTTTGAAAGCGCTGCAAGCGAGCGTGAACCGCTTGTCGGGTGCGGCCTAGCCGTTCGCCGACCTCCTCAGCTGTGGCACCTGCGCCAAACAGCGAGAGCAATTCCGCCTCTTCGTCCGGCAACCACGGACTCGTCGATGTGCGATCGTTCGTCATTCGCGATGCCTGCAATGCCTAAATCCGCGGCGGCGCTGGCCGCCGCGGCGGGTCGGGAAAGCGAGCTGGCCGCTCTGAGCGCGGCGGCGCCGGCAAGCGGCCGGGCTTAAGCACGCGATTACCGCGCGTCATCCACGCTGCTAGACGAGCGTAGCTTCGCCTGAGAGCCGGAACGAACCAAGCGGATGCGTCCTCGTGATCCATGCCGCAGAACAATATCCATGAACCATTTAGAAAAGATTGCCGGCTGTTCCCGATCCGTAACCGATCGTAAACGATGCGATGGCAACAAACGGGCATGGAAACCGAACGCCCGCTTGGAACGATACGTCAAGGCATCGGTCGGCAGGAAAAGCGCAGGCCGCTTTTTAATCAGTTTCACCGGCAAATGCTCGATCCTCTTCGTGACCGCGATTGGGTGTCTTCTTCGAAGCTTCCCGATCATCCAGGAACAACGCTCGCTCTTTTGCGAAACGGATGGATGGAGCGACGCTCAACCGGCGAAGGTGTGGAATATCGTATGACCGAAGCCAGTCTGACAGAACTTAGCCGCCCCCGATAATCCGCAAGCCGGTGGGAAACGACGAACATGTCAAAGGCCATGGAATTGATCGTCGCTGGCTACGTGAAGGTGCGGGACCGTCGCGCGCTGACAGACTTGCTGGCACATCGTCGCAAGGTGCTCGCCCAGCTGCAAGCCGTATCAGGCATCAACCCAGAAAACGCAGTAACAGCGATCCAAGATGAATTGGCGCTGATCGAAGCCGGCCTCGAAGAACTTAAACCTCCGCCCGGTTCGCTGCCTGAGAACGAGTGGAGCTAGCGATGCGCGTTAACAAGATCAATTGGGACAAAATCGGCCGGGTAACGGAGCCGGGTCGATATAGGTGCTTTTTTGGATATCTAAACGTCACTTCAGAGGACATTGAGGTGTGGACGCGCTACCCCGATGCGACGTTCACCTTGATCACGCGGCCGACCACTGAGCAATCGGTGGGCGAAGATTACCGTCTAGGCGCGTTCGACATCGGCAATCCTGAACAGTAGGACGGTCCACCGTCGTCGCCTGGGGCACAGCCCCGACGGGCGTTGAGTGCGCGAGCCCGTCTATCCAGACCGCTTTGCCACTTCTGCGACGAGCAAGTCCCGTTCCTGCAAATGAGCCTTTTGGGTCTCAATCAGGGTGTCGAGAATGGAAAACGCGAGAGCAAGATCACGTCCCTCGCGCTTGAGCTGGGCGATGACCCTCTCTTGCTCACTGATGTGTTGCTCGCCTTCGTGAAGACGGCGTTCGGCTACGATCAAGCGCTCGCGCAGGCGCGAAAGCGGCCGCTCCTGCCTCCGCTCCGGTTCGAAGCGGGCGAGACGCCGTGGACCACACCAAACCTCGACAGGGTCGTTCGCCACCGCGGGAGAGCCCAGCTGTAGAGCCTCTTCGGCGTTATTGCAGTCGATCTCTTGCGCGTTCAGTGTCCTACCGCAGTCGTAGAGCGTGAAGATATAGCAGCGCATCGCAGTTTCGCAGCTGTTGTTCAGTCAGGAATTCCAACGCAGGCCTAGACGTTCCTTCTTGGACATTCACCGGCTCAGAACCTTCCGATGCGGCTTCTCGGTTCCCGAATTAACTTCCAGCGCGGATATCAAGCTTAATTTGACGCTTTGATTGCGGCGACGCGTCGGAGGGTTAGCTTTGCGCACCGGACATTGCCCTGTCCGGGAACACCCCAGGCGAAGCCGTCGCGCCATCATATTCGGCGCGGCGGTTTCGTTTGCCCCAGCACGCCCGCGAGTGCGATTTTGAAGAGGCCGTCAAAACAAGAAGCGCTCGATCTCGCCGAGATGCGTCGGCAGATCATCGCTGTGCGAAGCCGGCACTCAGAAAATTTGCGCGTTACGTATCTGCTGAACAGATTGCTGATCAAGATTGCATATCTCACTGAACCAGAGAGCCCTACTCACGCGGAGCAACTGCGCGAAGCGTTCACCCGAACCATGACGGATGTCGAGACCATCACGAGAGAGGACCGCACCGCGCCGCCCGGTAAGGCTAACTAGTAGATTACATTGCAGGAGGCCATTTCTGGGTCGAGCCTACCTGTAGTCGCGGAGGTGCCGATGTATCGCGTAAACGCTGCCTTCGCGGCAAGGGGCCGCCGCTGTCACAAGCGGCGGCCCCGCCCGCGGGCGGTCTAGTAAGCACGCCGCACTACTCGGGGCAGGGATGGCACTCTCGGAGAAAACCGGTGGGCAAGCGCGAGCACTGCGGCTTCGTCGGTTTCGAGCGCGATCTTCTGCGCGAGCATCACATCGCCAGCCGCCAGGGCCCGTTCGGGAACGAAACACCACCCGATCTTAGGCTGTCTTTCTTCATCAAGTTCCAAAACATTGCTCATGGTGCCCTGATGAATTCGATATCGTCGGCCGGTGTGAGAGCCCGTGACATCGAAATAACCCTCGGCATCAAACTGCGCACGCTGATCCGGAGATAGCCAATCGCGCAAAAGACGCCGCGCACGCGCTTCCGGCCCTTTTTGCTCGAAGAAGCTCCAATACAGCGAACGCAGGGCGCGCAAACGCGCACTACCGCCGACGCCGTTGCGCCTGAACAAAAACATTTGCCGTGCCGCGAGGGTGGTTAGCCGCCGACGAGGCGCGGATAGAACAGCGTCTCGTCCGCAGTCGGATCAAATGTCCGTACGGCCTTGAGATCGCCGACTGCCGTCCGAGTAGCAGCGGTAAATCCTTGGTCTGTCAACTTCTTAAAGCGACGCTCAGCCTTGGCCAGCCCCTCGAGGGCGGTTTGGTCAAAAAAGTGTCTGCTGTCGCCTGTGTGGTCCATCACGATCTGAGTAGCCATCGAAGAGAACTCCGTAAGTGCTAACCTACGGCGGAAGAACCTCGCGGCGCCGGCTGGTGTTCCTAGTCTGGGGAAATTTGCTGTGTTTCCCATTAGGCGTCCCTGACCGGCATCGACGAAGCCTGATCCGCCGCGACCTGACCGCAGCGCAGCGCACTGAACTGATCGCGAAGCGGAAGCGGCATATGGAGCCGTGCATCCGGAGACGAAGCACGGCGCAACCGGGCGCCGCGGGAAAAAGATGCCAACGTGGCGTCTTTTACTTCCGATACCGCCGCAAGACAGGAAAACCAGAACGGACCATACAGCGCGACGCGAACCGCGCCAAGGCGCTAGGCCCCGATCTGGACCGTGTTTCAAGACGTCGCGTACCAACCGACAGGACAGCCGTCGTGGCCGCGATCCTGCTCTGTTTGATCTTCAGCCCTGGCTAATCCAGCGCCCCTTAAATGGGGCGAAACGCCGTGATTGCGCAGCCGTGTCCACGGGACTGCCGGGCGGATAGGAGTCGTGCCAAAAGAGGACCTACAAGCGGACCGCCGAATTGGAAAAGCCCGCGGAGAGTAATCGTACTCTGCCGGAGCCCTGAAAGGACATGCCGTAGGGTCATGCCACCCGCAGCGGCTACGCGGTTGCCACCGATCGCGAGCAACCACCGATCGTAGTCGACATCGACATCGGCATGCCGATCGCGGTGGTGCTGCCGTTGGCGTCGACAACGACATGTCGACTATGATGATCGACGCCTTGCTGCCGAACATCATCATTCTGCTGGCGGCCGTAGTCGGAACTATATCCCACCGAGCTGTCGACGGCATTGCTTGGCTCTGGCAATCAAGTGCTCGGCGAGGCGCCCGATGATGGCATTGTCCAATCCGTCTTTCCGCCCTTGCTCCCGTACGGCGGCTACAATGTCCGGAAGCTGCTCGGCCATGGAAATCAGTCCGGCGATCACCTTGTCAGGATCGAGGCGCGTCTCGCGTGCGAATTTCTGCCAATCGCGCAAACCAATCTGGCTGAGCTTGTAATCACCGCCGATTTTCATCGCGAGCTTGATCTTCTGCAGATCGATGTCATCGTAGGGAAGAATGCTGGCGATGTCGTAGAGGGGGGCGAGTCGTACGTGAGGGCCGCCGGCCAGCAGCAGCGAATAGTTCTTGGCATGAGCATCCGTTCCCGCAATCAGCCAATTGAAGCCTAGAGCGTCGACAAACGTGTCAACGTCGACGACGCGATCCGTGGAGTAGGTGCGCAAAAGCTCGATCACGTCGGCAGGGCTTGGTCCGCCATCGTTTTGATACTTTCTGGTCGGCAGGATCCCGAGCGCCTGGCAGATATCCTCCTGGTGGACACGGACAATCTCGTTCCCACTGAACTGCCGGTCGTAGCGCTCGATGACGATGGCGATTTCTTTTCCGAAGCGCATCACCTGGGTGTCGGCGACGGGCAGACCGAGATTGCGGGCGAGTATGAGGCAGATATGTTCATTTTCCGCGTGTCCATCGAAATGGCCGGTCGGCGGTTTGAGGATATGCGTCGTCGGGATGCGCCCGGAGGGAATTCCCCATTTGCCTTTTTGCAGAAGCAAGGCGGTTTTGGGTTGGGCACCCGCAAGGCTGAATTGTCCGGTATCGCGCGGCAACCGCCAGGCGGCGTGATCCTCACGTAAGGTCTGCAGGCGTTTGGCGATCGCCGTCTCATCAAGCCATTCGACCTTGTCTTCGGCCCCGCTTCGCAAGGCCTCCAGCCGATCGGGCGTGACGAACTGAACGGCACCAGCGCAGTCCTCGCCGACATGGGAAATAAGGGCAAACACGTTGCGCGCGGACACCTGAAATCTTCGGGCCCACCGTTCGAGCACGCGTTCATTGTCGGGTAGGAGTCCCCAGAGGAAGGCCTGCACGGCGGAAGGACCGTGCTCTTCGGCCGCGAGCGGCATGGACAGCGACAGCGGATAGGCTCCTTCGGCCTGGCGCCAGTCGTTGTCATAGACAAAGGTGAGCCGGCCGCGGGCGTCATTGCGCACGCGGCCGATTTCCCGACCATCCAGCAGAGCAACAAGTTCGCTCGTCATGCCTTTTTCTTCCTGGCCTTGGCCACGATGGCGTTGATATCGACGGCTGGCCTGGTGGCCCCGCGGGCCGGCGCTTGTTCGGTGCTCGCATCCAGGCGGATGTCCAGGGCGTCAAGGGCGCGAAGGATCAGACCGAGTTCAGCGCGCGCGTGACCGTGCTCAACTTCGATCACCCATTGGCGGCTGACGCCAATGCGTTTGGCAAAAGTCGATTGATCGAGTTTGAGCTTCTTGCGCCGGTCGCGAAGGACGGCGCCGAGTTCGGCCGGTGTGCGTACGAGCATGGGATTTCCAAATGTCAACGTTCGCTTACTTTAACATATGTTGGCGTTCGTTGACAATTTGTAAATGACAGCGATCGATGACATTATAAAAAGTCATCGATCGCTGACATAGGCTCCGCAATTCACGTGTTTTCAATTGCGCCAGGCCGATCGGCACCGATATTCACCAGGGCGCTCGCACCGGCTTCTCATCGATTACGGCACCGGGGGGCACGATCGGCCACTATCGGCGACAATGTCTGAATCTATCAGGCGGTCACGCTCGAGGCGCGACTTTCCGACGGATGACAAAGGCAACGTGATCAGGAGCGACACCCGCCACCCGATCTTGGACGACGGCGTCGTGATCTACGTCGGCGAAACGATCCTTGGCCGTATCACCATCGGCTGAATCACGATCGGCCGCGGATCGACCATCGGCGGGAATGCCTGGCTGATCCGCGACGTGCCGCCGAGCAGCATGGTGACGCAGGCCACCGCGCGGAACGTTCCGAGCGGCGCCTGATCCCTAATCTCATGCCGTCACTGGCGCCTTCCACCGCATGAAGCGCCGCTCCAGTGCCTCCAGAATGGCATTGAACGCCAACCCGATGACGGTGATGCCGAGGATGCCGAAATACATCTGCGGAATCAGGAAGCTGTACTGGCTGTTGATGATGAGATAGCCGAGGCCGGCCTTGGCGCCGACCATTTCGGACGCAACCAGCACCAGCATGGCCGACGCGCTGGCCAGGCGAATACCGACGAAGATAGTGGGAAGCGCCGCCGGAACGATCACCTTGCGAAACAGCTGCTGCCGGGTTGCACCCATGGTCTGCGCCGACTTGATCAGCAACGGATCGACCTGTTTCACCGCGGCAATGGTATTGAGCAGGAGTGGCCAGGCGCAGCTATAGATTACCATCGTGATCTTCGACAGTTCGCCGATTCCGAGCAACAGGATGAAGGCCGGCAGCAGCGCAAGCGGCGCCGTGTTGCGGCAGATCTCGATGAGCTGGTTCACGAGATCGCCGAGCCGGGCATACCAGCCGACGGCCACGCCAAACGGGACAATGAATGCGACCGAAATCAAAAATCCGCTCATGGCACGCAGCAGGCTGGCGGAGACGTCATCATAGAGCTCGCCGGTTTGCGCAAGCTGCCAGCCCGCGGCGATCACCTCCGAGAAGGGTGGCAGGAACACCGGATCGATCAACCCGAGCCGCGGCGCCACCTCCCATGCCGCCAACAGGGCAATCAGCAGCAACGAGCGGTGCCCGAAGGCAGCCAGCCCGCGGGCCGCGGCGCGGATCCGGTCCACCACCGGCGATGCCGGGCTTTCCACGCTGGTGAGTGGCTCTCGGCGCTCGTGCGCAACCTCCAGCAATGTCAGCATATCGAGGCTAGACATGGGTGACCTCCTCCACTTTGCGATCGGCGCGCGCACCAGCGCCGGCGGCCAATTGTCCTTGCTGCGCTTTCAAGACTTCGTCGCGTAACAGACTCCAGACCTCGTGGCGCACGCGGCCGAACTCAGGCAGCGAGCGCACGTCGTCAGCCTCGCTGCGCAGCACGTCCGGAATGTCGATGATCTGCTTGATCCGGCCCGGACGCGACGTCATCACCGCCACCCGCTGGCCGAGCACGATGGCCTCGTCGATGCCGTGGGTGATGAAGACGATCGTCTTGCCGGTGGCGCGCCAGATTCGCAGCAGCTCGCCCTGCAGCGTCTCGCGCGTCTGGGCGTCGAGCGCGGCGAACGGCTCGTCCATCAGCAGCACCTCGGGATCGTAGGCGAGGCTTCGCGCGATCGCGACACGCTGCTTCATGCCGCCGGAGAGCTCATGCGGATAGCGGTCGGCAAAACCGGACAGCCCGACCAGGTCGAGGAAATGCCGCGCGATGTCGAGCCGCTGCTTGGCCTTGAGCCCGGCAATATCAAGCCCGAACTCGACATTCTCAGCGGCGGTGCGCCAGGGAAACAGCGCATACTGCTGGAACACGATGGCGCGGTCCCGACCGGGTCCTGCAATCGGCCGGCCATCGAGCAGAATCCGGCCGCTGGTCGGTAGCGTGAGCCCGCCCAGCAGATCGAGCAAGGTGGATTTCCCGCAGCCGCTTGGGCCAACCAGGGCGAGGAATTCGCCGGAGCGAACATCGAGCGTGATGTCCTCCAGAGCGATAAAGTGGCGGCCTGGTCCGCCGCCCTCGCCGCGCAGGACGAACTCCTTGCGGACATGCTCGAAACGGATCTTGACGGAGGTCATCGGGCCTCCGCCGTCTTTCCGGGACGGAAATAGTTGAACGCATTAGTGTAGGTGTCGGAAGCCTTGACCTGACCCGGCTTGAACAGGCCGTCCTTCACCAGCCAGTCGATCCACACCTGGATTTCGCTGTCCGAGATCACGCCGCCCTTGGACGCAACGCCCGTGCTCTTCCAGTATTTGATCGAGGAGGCATCCTCGTTGCGCTTGCGCTCGGCGATGATCTTGTCGAACCGGGCCCGCACCTCTTCCGGCGGTGTGGTCTGGGCCCATTCGACGGCCCGCGAAATCCCCTCCACCAGCTTGCGCGAGGCATTGGGATTGTCCTTTATGAACTTCTCTCGCAGCACATAGGCGCCGCCGGTGAACTGGCCGAACAGATCGGTATCGTTGAAGAGAGAGCGGATGCCACCCCGCTCCAGCGCCTTGTCGCGCAGAACACCGCCCAGCGCGCTGACCTCGACCTGGCCCTGGCGCAACACTTGCTCGCCGCTGACCGGCGGTATCGCCACCAGCGTGACCTGCCTGGCTTCACCAGCGCTGAGGCCGGACCTAGCCAGGTACTCGCGCAGCACGAACTCCAAATGTGCGCCCAGCGTGTTGACCGCGACCTTCCTGCCGATCAGGTCATGCGCGGTCTTGATCGGGCTGTCGCCCTTCACGAAGTAGCCGTAATAGGTGTTGGCGTCGGAGCCGTAGTAGCCGACCACCGCCTTGACCGGCGCCTTCGCCGCGATCAACTTGAGGATCGCCCCATAGAACGCGCCGCCGATGTCGATATCGCCGGTGACGACGGTCTGGATGTCCTGCGGCCCGCTGATGGTGTTGCCGACCCATTTGAGCTTGAGCGGGGCGAGATAGCCAAGGTCCTCGGCCAGCTCGATAAACGTCACCTGCCCGGCCGATCCCTGGTAGCGGATCTCGGTCTTCTCGAGCGGCGGCTCGGCGAATGCCGGGGCCGTGAGGCCGAGCGCCACGGCGCCCGCCAACAAAACCCGCAACGTGTTGCGGGTGGCCCGTCCCAACCCGGCGCGCCTTGCGGGAAGCAAGCGAAGTATAGCGTTCATCATTGTGACTCTCGTGAGCTAATCAGGATCAAGCGGCTTTGGCGGTCTGGGGCTTGGATGTCTTGACGCGCGTCACACTGCGGCGACCGTCGACGCTGAGCGGTACATCGCCATCGATGGTGGCCCGGCGCACAACGCGGTGCTGGTCGCCATAGTCGTTGACCGCGTAGTGTTGCGTGGCGCGATTGTCCCAGATCGCAACGTCGCCGGCCTCCCAGCTCCAACGAACGGTGTTTTCCGGCGCCGTGACATGCGACTGGAACAGGTCGAACAGCTTCTGGCCGTCGGATTTCGGCAGGCCAACGAAGCGCTGCACGAAATTGCCGAGCACGAGCGTGCGCTCGCCTGTCTCGGGATGGACGCGCACCACCGGATGCTCGGTTTCATAGATCGTTCCGGTGAACACCTCGTCGAAGTGCTTTTTGTCCGCCTCGGTCGCCCGCGTTTTCACGGCATAGTCATAGGCGTTGCTGTGAACGGCCCACAGTTCGTCGGCGAGCTTGCGCAGAGGCGCCGGCAGGCCGAGATAGGCGGCTGCCGTGTTCGACCAGACGGTATCGCCGCCGTAGGGTGGAATCACCACGCCGCGCAGCACCGAGATTTTCGGATAGGCGTCGACGAACGTGACATCGGTATGCCATTGGTCGGCGCGGCCACCGCCCCGGCCCGAGTCCAGCTCCAGGATCGACGTCGTGCCCTTGATCGCACCGACCGTCGGATGGGGCACCAGCTTGCCGAGCCTGATGGCAAAGCGCTCCTGCTCGGCATCGTCGAGATGTCCCTGGTCCCGGAAGAAGATGACCTTGTGTTCGAGCAGCACCTGATTGATGGCAAGGATGGTCCCGTCCGAAAGATCGCCCGACAGTTTGATGTTCTTGATCTCGGCGCCGAGCCTCGCCGCCCGCTTGACGATGTCGGCGCGCGGAATGGCGTTATCGATGGTTGTCGTGTTGCTCATGGTCGTGCTCTCGTCACTGCGATCCCCGTGGAAAAAGCTCCGCCATGCGCCGGTCGCGGAAACGACGGCGGAGATAGATCAAATCATTTCAGGCTAGGGGCCCTAGTCGGGCGCAACGTGCTCCGGCAGACGGCCCGAGCCGGGACATCGGTCACTGGGTTCGGATTGGAGCATGATGAAACGACCTCGCGTTGAGGCCTTTAATGGTACGAGCGATCGATCGTCAGTCAATGAAACGAAACCAGCTTTGTTTTCGGCGACAGGCAACGAACGCTTCGCCGTCGATGCTGACACTGAAATATTCGCAACGATGACCGCCCGCCCGGCTGCAAGAGGAACGTAATTAGACGCGGCGCAACGCACTTCTCGTCCAGAAACGCGATAAAATCGCCAGCTGCCGCCGCTTCTCGTTGTGACGACTGCCCTGGTTTTTCATTGGCGCTCTGCGCGCAAGCTTCATGCTTGCATCCAACTCAACAATGCAAATTCATTTCATCGACATCAGTGTGACTGCAGACGTAGAGTTTCGCTTGCTAAAGCTCCCAATGCACGGACCAACACATGAGCGAACGACGCCAGCTTTCTCTCAACTTCTTTATCTATCCGGATGGTCATCACGAGGCTGCCTGGCGTCATAAGAAGTCCGCTGCGAACCGTATCCTTGACGTCAGCTACTACCAGGAATTGGCGCAGCGCGCCGAAGCGCATAAGTTCGACGCGGTCTTCTTTGCCGATGGTCCGGCGCTGGCGGACAATGTCCGTTATGCCCAGCGGTTTCGGCTCGAGCCGATCACCCTGCTCACTGCGATCGCTTCCGTTACCAGTCGGATCGGCCTGATCGCGACCGCATCGACGACCTATACCGAGCCCTACAACCTCGCGCGGCTGTTCGCCTCGCTGGATCACATCAGTAGCGGCCGGGCCGGCTGGAACATCGTGACAACGAGCACGCCGCAGGCCGCGCAGAACTTTGGCTTGCCCGAGCATCCTCCGCATCACGAACGCTATGAACGGGCGCGGGAATATCTCGACGTCATCACGCGGCTTTGGGACAGCTGGGAGGACGACGCGCTCGTCAACGACCCCATCTCGGGTGTTTTCGCCGACACCGGCAAGATCCACGCGATCAATCACATCGGAAAGCATTTCCGCGTGCGTGGACCCCTCAACATCTCAAGGACGCCGCAGGGACGACCGGTCTATGTCCAGGCCGGCTCTTCCGACGACGGACGTGCCTTTGCAGCGCGTTTCGCCGAGGCGATCTTCACCGCGCATCAGACACTGGCGAGCGCCCAGGAATTCTATGCCGACATCAAGCGTCAGGCGCGCGCCTTCGACCGCAGTGCCGATCAGATCAAGATTTTGCCCGGCATCAGTCCCTTCATCGCCAGCACGCAGATCGAGGCCGATCGGTTGCAGGACGAGTCCAACGAGCTGATCCAGCCCGAGTTTTCGCTGACCCAGCTGCGCCAGATGATCGGTCTCGACCTCTCCGGGTTTGACCTCGAGGGCCCCTTTCCTCGCCATCTGATCGATACCGAGGGCGCCGGCGGCGTCGCCAGCCGTTTCAAGCTGGTGATCGACATCGTTGATTGCGAGAAGCCGACGATTCGTCAGCTCGTGCAGCGCCTGGCCGGCGCCCGCGGCCATTGGGTGATTGCCGGACCGCCGGAGAAGATCGCCGACAACATCCAGACCTGGTTCGAGAACGGGGCAGCCGATGGTTTCAACGTCATGCCGCCCTGGCTGCCCGGCGGGTTTGACATCTTCGCCGAGCAGGTCGTGCCCATTCTGCGCAAGCGCGGCCTGTTCCGGCACGACTACACGGGCACAACGCTGCGCGATCATTACGGCCTGAGCCGGCCGGCCAGCATCTTCTCCAACGCCATTCAGGCCATCGCATAATTCGCCTGACAACACTGATTTGACGATGTCGCAACAGAAGCCTAACGGGTCGCTTTCATTGGGTCGCCGGACGGCGAAGGCGCAAGTGAGGAGAGATTTATCTATGCTCCTCAAAGGAAGCCGGGGTCTGAGCGAGGTTCACTCCCGGTGAACCAGGTTCTCACGGATTCGGCGAATAGATCTGTCCTTCCGCGGCCGTGCCATCCAGACATCTTATTGTGAGTTGTCGCGCCGGGTTTAGCCGGTGGGAGTAATCAAGTCTCGACGGCAAGGAAGAACGACTCGGCGAAGGCGAGATCTGGACCTGCCTCGTCTCGACGCGTGAAGCTCGCGAGAAAGTGGGGGTGCTAGTTGCCCTGTTGTTCTTCTGACGAACGCCAGCACCTCAGGCGTATGGAAGTGTCTCGCCATTCAGCTCGTACGATTGCGCGGAGCTTGAAAGGGTTTGTGGGAAGCGATGTCTTCGCGCTTTCTGGGCTATGTACGTGGCAGTTACTTACGTCTGACCTGCCGCGACGCTTAACTTCTGCGTTTACATGCAAGTTTTTGAAGGATTTCACCACCGCGATTGTGTGAAATTGCGACGTATGCGTTGGAGCTCCAGCGAGAAAGTCGCATCGGGAACGAGCGGGGGGACTGCAGCTCATCGAGCTGACATCTAGCGCGTGGCCGGCCGAGTCGGTCGGCCAAACATCAATCCTCTCTGTTGAACTCTGCTGGCGCGGAACACTCTAACGATGGAGCTCCTAAGATCCGATGGCGCCGAATTTGCCTAATCGAACAACACGGCTCGGAAAGGGCTCTGCCGCGGGTCAGGATGTACTTAGGCGATTCACCTGGGAGATCAGATCTATCAATGTGTGTCTGGACGCACTTCGTTATTTCCAGGCGAATGCGCTCGGTATTACTTACTGGACCGCAAATGATGATCCTGATGGCGCTGACCGAATTGGAACGGAATGACGGGGTTCCGGTCAACGTGGTTGCAAAGTTAATGGAGGTGGGTTCGGCCTTCATCACGAAGCATTCGAAGGAGCTCGAGAATAAACGGTTTGTGCGGCGCGAGCCCTGCACGAAGGACGCCCGAGTCGTACACCTGTCGCTAACAGACAACGCTCGCAAACGTCTTGCGAGCATCGCGGCACAGCAGGAAGAGATCGATCAGTTTGTTTTTGATTATCTCGGCATCAAGGAATTCGCCAAATTGGCTAGCTGCCTCAGCGGAGTCAGGCATCGGCTGGAAAAAGCTCGCCTACAGGCTGAACTAAACTCCTGAGATGAACTGAAACAATTCAAGGACGACGACAAAGATCTGAACGCATCTTTCGCAACCCGTTCACGCGATGGACGGCGCTCTTGGCAATCCCGGTACTCTTTGGCGATGGCGCGCACGCTCCAGTGTGTTGCAGCCTTGGGCTTGCGGGCCAATGTCTGAGTGATCAACTCGGCCACCGCCTCATCCTCAACCGTGGGGGGCCTGCCGCTACGGCATCTCGTCGTAGAGCCCCTCGATCCGATCGGTGATGAAGCGATTGCGTCAGTTGCCGATCGTATGGGGGCCGACGCCAAGCCGCGTCGCCACGACGTCGTTGCTGGGCTCGCGCTCGCATGCCAGCACGATCTTCGCCCGCAATGTCAGTGCCGCCGACAAAGAGCGCGACCGCGTTATGGCCAAAAGATGCGTGCGTTTGTCGCTCGATATCGTGAGTGTCGCCTTTGGGCGTCCGGTTCGCATCGGGCAGCTCCTTCGATCAGGATACCCGAAACAACTGTAATAATTATGCTACGAACTTACGCGGACGGTACACTACCGCCGGCCTGTGCGCGAGGCACAGTCACTCATTTCTATGCCAAATCGGTTGGCTTCCGCCCGAGGAAGAACTTTCCACGGTGCTGGCCTAGCTTGTTAGGTGTGTTGCGCTCGCAAGGTCACAATTGTTCCGTTGGCCTCGAATTCGTTTTTTTGACTTCACAGGGTGGCGAGTCCGGCGTTTGATTATGGCGGACCCTGAGTAAGAGCTTTCATCTCGAAGACGCATTGAGGCGGGGTCCAAGAGATCGCTGTCCAGCGCCAGCGGTCTCTTCGTTAGCTTCATCGGGAAAGGCCGTCCGATGCCGACCCAAGTATGGGCTCTCGCCGCGTCGATCGGCTGGACAGTCGGCGTGGCCGTGATCCTGCTCTATTTGACATTCAGCCTTGGCTAATCCGGCGCCTGTTAAGGGGCAAACGCCTAAACGTCGTTGATTGCGCAGCCGTGTCCGCGGGCAAGCGGGGTGCGACCTTAAAAGGAAGATCTGCTTCCACGTGTCGTGGGGAGTGAAGCGAAACGAGGCATCACGAATCGGAGATTGAAGGGGCGTTCGCCTGAAGAGATAGCCTATGAGGATCCAACGCTCGTTCGAGCGACGCTTCTGTTGGTCGGACCATCATCCAGCAGTTTGGATAGCGCGGCGGGGCCGTATGGCAAGCCGATAACTCTGCGATAAGGATCTCGGGACCCGCAATACTGTCGGGATGATGCTCAGACTCCAACAGGCACCCTACTTCTTTAAGAACCTCGGCAGAACGGTTTCGAGGGGTACGGTACTGAGCGGTCGCCCCACCTCATCTGCGATGACCAAAACCTCCGACACCTCTGGCGTACCGCTCTTGATCGCTTCGGCTAGAAGCTCGCGCGCAGCTAATACGGCCTCATCCTCAGCCGCAGATAAATCTGGCAGCTCTGTTCCTTCCTCATCGAGCGTAATCTCGTCGCCGGCACGTACGTGAAAGTAGAAACGTCCCAAGGCGAACTCCAATTGAACAGAGACCTATTTGGTGGATTTTCGCAGACGTATACCACGCTGGGCAGGAGGCAGCGAGCACCGCCAATTGGGGCTTACGCAACAGTCGGCTCGTGAAACAGGGGTACGTTCGATGCTGTACAGTAACGACATGTCGATATTGATAAATGCAACGAGTCCCGCGTTGACGCTTAAATTCCGCGTTCGAGCGCTTCCTTCGACGGATTTCACCACATCGATGGTCCGATAATTGCGCAGCATTTGGGTCTGCAAGGCCGGTGCGAGCGCTTTGCCGAAGACATCTTCGAAGGCGGCCCCGGATCTTACGGCGGACCGATCGGCCGGTCGAGCGGGGTGCGCAGCATGGCGGTGTTGTCCCGGTCCACGTGGTGTCCAAATTGATGCATTGACCCTTCGTTCGTGACGAGCCAATCAAAGCTGCTGGAGAAAGACGGCTTCCTGGGCGCAAGCCCCCGCACACGCGATGGCCGGGTCGTACAGCTGTCGCTGACGGACAAGACTTCCAAGCATCTCGCGATGCGTCGCCGCAGAACAGGAAGCACTCGATGAATTTGTTTTTGGTGATTTCGGCACTAGCGAATTGACCGAGTTCGCTGATAGGCTCACGGCACTCGGGCATCGCCTAGAGAAAGCTTGCTTGAAAGTCGCTCTAGAGTCTTGAGGACCAAAAACAACTAAGCGCCTTGAGTGGGCGTGCTGTCTTGATCAATGTCTGATCGAATTCCAACCCTCACTATTTCCTTAGAGCAGCGCGGGCGAAGATGGTCGTGGTCGGTCTGCACGACACAAGGCGCGCTGGTTGTGACGGGTTCAGGAAGCAGCGGATCCGCTGCCAGCTATGACGCCAATAGGGCGCTTTTCTATTGCTGCAGAGCGCGCCGTATCGTTTGCGACTTTCGGCTCGAGCGATCCAAGTTGATCAAGGGGCCCTCAGATATGAGCGAATCTTGCACAAAATGATTCTCGAATGCGGAACTTTATTTTCGTAAATAGTTTCCATGCAAAGCGCTCCCGACGAGGCAAGAAAGCCAAACCATGTTTCTCCTCAACCAACACATCGACCACCGCACGCCCCTCGATGCCTCGGACGCCGACACGTTGAGCGTCGAAGCCGCTCGCGAGGTCGAGCGGTTTCTCAAGCTTCGCGATGGTCACAAGGAAACCCCTCTTATTTCTTTGCCAGGCCTTGCCCGCGAGATTGGAGTGGGTTCGATCCATCTAAAGGACGAAGGCCAACGTCTCGGGCTTGGGAGTTTCAAAGCCTTGGGCGGTTCCTATGCAGTGATCCGTCTGGTGCTCGAGGAAGCAACTCGGCAGCTCGGCCGCGATGTTGACGCGTCCGAGCTGCACACACCTGAAGTAAAGACCGTGGCAAGAGGTATGACGGTCTCTTGCGCCACGGATGGCAACCATGGCAGATCCGTTGCTCAAGGTGCCCAGCTCGTGGGCGCAAAATGCGCCATCTTCGTTCATTCAGGCGTGAGCAACGAGCGCATCGCCGCCATCGCCCGCTTTGGCGCGCAGATGATCCGTGTCGACGGCAACTATGACGATTCTGTCGTCCAAGCATCCCGAGTTGCGGCTCAAGAAGGCTGGATTACAGTGTCTGACACGTCCTGGCCTGGCTATGAGCGGATCCCGCGCTTTGTAATGCAGGGATATACCGCCCTTGTGAGCGAAGCACTACGCCAGTTGCCGGAGCCGCCGACACACGTCTTCATCCAGGCAGGCGTCGGTGGGATCGCCGCAGCCGTTGCTGGACATCTATCAATTCTGTTCGACGACGACCGCCCGTTCTTCACAGTTGTTGATCCCTCGCGGGCAGCATGCCTCTACGAAAGCGCGCGGGCCGGGCATTCTGTCAAGGTAGCTCATGGGCAATCGACCGTGATGGCGATGCTCGAATGCTACGAACCTTCGCTCGTCGCTTGGCGCATCCTTTCACGCACAGCGGATGCTTTTATGACTGTCGACGACGAGGACGCAATCAGCGTGATGAACCGTCTGGCAAATCCGAAGGATGGCGATCCCGCCGTCGTCGCAGGCGAAAGTGGTGGTGTTGGCCTTGCCGCCTTATTGAAGGCTGCTTCTGACCCGACCTTGCGTGGCAACCTTGGTCTTGGACCCAATGCACGGGTGTTTCTGATCAACACCGAGGGCGCAACAGATCCTCTCCTGTACGAACAGCTCATCGGTGCGACGCCAGCGCAAGTGACTGCGAAGAAACCGGTCAAGAACAGGTCAATGGATGGGGCGGGCTCGTGAGCCTTTCGTAAGCCGTCCCATCCGTACGCCTTGGGAGACTGGCCAGCGTTCCGCCCTTACAGAAGGCTCATCGCCGCGCAGAGGCCGGCCCCCTGCGTGGCGCAGGGCGTCGTGTCCCTTTGAGCTGGGCACGCGGATCAGCTCACTAAAAATGGGGGTTTGAGATGCGCCGGTGCTCTCTGACTTGTCGGCCGGACTCAAACCCCGCGCTACAAACCTCATCGCGAATTAATCGGGCGCCGGCAAATCGACGCTCACGCAAATTTTGTAGAAGACGCATCCGGGATACAACGGCTTGTTGCGCGTTGCCGCCGTTGATTTAACCGCGATCTCCCTGCAGCATTACGTTTCGCCCGTTGACTGGCTAAGCCGTGTAACGGCAACTTGAGGCGTGGGCCAATCTCTGCAAAACCGGCCTTCAGGTACAATGCTGAGTTCGGGCTACGGCTCCAAATGGGTTGCCTCGGCGCCCCCACTTCGAGCTGGCCCCAGCCTTTTGCCGTACCCAAGCCCACCGCAGCCTCAATGAGGCGCATCGCAACCCCAGACGATCGCTGATCCGGCACCACGTAGAGTTCGGTAATAATACCGTAGGCTCCGCCCGCAAAAAGGGCGGCGCTTTCCGACAACATGATGAGACCGACCGGGCGCGCCTCCGTGAAGGCCAGAAACCCATAGACCCGCTCTTTCATGGCCAGGAGGTCGACAACAAGCCGGGTATCTAGTCCGCCCTGCTTTTGTCCGCCCTCAAGTTCGGCAAGTAGGGCAGCAACCATGTGAGTCACCGTTGTGGCGTCATCGATAGAGACTTCACGCGTGGTCACCATGTCATATCCTCTTCCAAGTTTAACCAACATACGACCTGGTCCAGCGGCGGCATCGGGGCAGGAGGCTGCCGCAGCACCCGATCCAAAACAGATATGCCGCACGGTTGAAGGTCAGATGACGTCGTAGTTCATACCGAGGTGATAGCGTCTTTGTGTCGCTCCTAGCTAAGCTAAAAATCTCTCAGAAAATCGAAAGATACTTGTCGATTATCGTGATGGTCGCACGGAGCAGTCTCTTCTTCTTTGGACTCGCGTGTCGCCCCACATCGGGGCATCGTGTTCATGCTCGGACGTTACACAAGCGAGGCTGACCGCTTGCGAACAGGCTCACGGATTTGGACTACTCTCCCCCTCGTAGAACGCTCGAGCGGCAGGCCGACCAGCGATTTGCCGGATCCAGTCTCGAGCAATCACATTCGACGGCGCCATCGCAATGGCTGCGCGCGTCGCAGAACGAACGCTCATCGGGCCGCGGTAATGACTGAATTTACTCACCTTGTCGAAGATGCTGTTGGGCATCACGAGCGTCCCCGACCTCCTCCTTGCCTGAGATCAATGCTCTCAGAGAATCGTGGCACGCGCGAGTCCAAGGCACACTGTTTTTGGTAGTGTTTAGATAATTCGTTTTTCTAATTTCAAATCGGACGCGCCATTTGTTGCCGCGCGATGAAGAACATCACGGACGCCCGACGAACGCGTGCAACTTGGTCGTTGAGCGCGGGATTGAGGCCGGCTTCTCTCGTGTTCTCCGAATAGACAACGTCCCGTCCTGATGAGCCGGGTTCACGGCCTGCCATCGCATTGCCGTTAAATGCGTTATGAGAGCATCGTCGGGCTGTGTCGCGCGAGATCGTTTTTGTCGTTCACTTTGCATCACTTTACGATCTGTTTGATTGGAAGACCTCTTCTAATGCTTGCGGACACGCGTTACAGCGTGAGCCGGTCACGGCATTTCAGCAGAAGATCGCTTAGATCATCGATCAAGCGGTGGGCTTCTGCGATTCCAGAATCAGGTAGGTGCTGCACGACGAAGATACCGGGCTATGCGCGCCTAGCACTCCTGCCAGCGCGCAAACGGCAAGGATGGGGTAGACGTCTGAAGTAACCTACTACGTCAGTTCGTAGCCCGCCTATGACGGAGCCTGCCCGAAACGGCTCAGGCGCGATTCCTCCTCCATCATTTGATTCGGGATTACTCCATTCTGAGCCGCCGTGACATTCCGCTATCAATGCGTGTCGGCATTCCTCTGCAGCGGCGCGGTCGGAACAATGTGAACGACGTGATAGCCGTTGTCGTGCAGGTACCGTAGGAAGGCGGGCATCATCGCGGCGGTATGTGCCTTGGCGTCGTGAAACAGAATGATCCCCTTCCCCTCGGCATTCAGCCGGCTGGTGATGAGCTTCAGCTCCTGGTCTGGCGTCATTTCCTCCCAGTCGCTGGCCCACAGGTCCGCTCCGAACACGACGATGCCCCGAGACTGGAGTAGCTCGAGCGTCTTAGGGGTCGAGTCGAAATAGGGGAAGCGGAAGAACGGCGTCGAGGGCGCCATCGTCGATACGCCATGGAGCGCCGTTTCGTCGGCCGCAATCCCACGCTCAATGTCCTCTTTTGCCTTCTCGAAGCTGATCTTCGACGCCATCGAATGCGACCAAGTGTGGTGCGCCATGGTGTGGCCTTGCGCAGCGGCGCGCCGCACGAGCTCGGGAAATTGGGCCGACGACTTGCCGACCAGGAAGAACGTGGCTCGGACGCACTCCTGCGCGAGCGCCGCCAGCACCTCTTCTGTGTACGGCGGCTGGGGCCCGTCGTCGAAGGTCAGCACAACTTCGTGGTCGGCCAAGGGCAGCGTCTGGCGAAAGCTCTTCAGTCCGACCCGCGGATATGTCTTGGCGTCAACGACGAGCACGCGCGAGGTCCCGAGCGCGTCCTTACGCGGGCAGTCGGCCGCGCCCGCAGCCATGACGCCGGCAAGCACCGCCATCGTGGCGCTCACGAGGAGCAAGGTCCATCCGTGCAGACATCTGCCATCAAGGTCGTGTCCGGACGGGTGTCTGGTTGCGGCCTTAAACAAGATAGTCCTGCCGTCCTGGCTGGAGTTGCATCACCATGCCGATGGCTTCAGCCACCTCGTTTTCCATTCCGGACTAGCTGATCCGTCGCAGTGGACCTGTGCTCAGATCGGACTACTTCGCTCCCGAGCGCATCAGATTGTCTGCAGCCAGATCATTTGCTGCTTCGTCCAATCGGAATTGGTTTAGCCGCCGGCATTGTACTTTGCCGGTCTTCACAAACGTCGGCTCGTGCAATGGTCACGTTCGCCTCTACACAGTAGCCATATAGCGATATTGATTAATGCAATGGCGCGGCACTGACGCCGGAATTCCGCGTTCCGATGCCGTTTGTCGGCGGATTTCACCCACGACTGTCGGCTTGGGCCGACGGCGCTCCAGCGACCGACAATTACAGCGACTGACCGGCAATACCGTCACCTTCATGAGGCGACGATCTTCCTCGCAGAGGACATGATATCAATCGAACCGCTTAGAAACGGCGGCTTTGCCGCGGAGCCGCCAATGCTGCAGAACGCCTACTGGATGCCGACGTTCAGCGTCCTTCACCGCAGCACGACCATCGGCTCACAATTCCATATGCTCGATGTCGATCGGTTCCTCGTCGTCGGATGCAGCCCCTAAGCGAAGGCAAAGACGAGCAGGCTCGAGCAGAGCAGCGCGAGCCCGGCCGCGGTCAGTGCCAGGAAGCTTCCGGAAACAAAGTCATGATTGCGCATGAAATACCCTCGATTGCACCGCAGAAGAGAGAGCAGCAATCGCTGCGTTGCGCCGGTTGACCCGTTAGCACATAGATTAATATTCAAAACCAGCGCATTATTCCTGCTGTTGTTAGGAAGGAAAGCATTTTTCCAGCGTGGTTACGGCTCGCTCCGCCGTCTTGCGGCGGAGATAAAGAAACCGCGCATGAGAACCGCAGGAGTGTTCGGCGCTCCCGCGTTTGCAGCTCTAAGAGACTCGGTCCGATTGAACACCTAGCATTTACACGCCGATCCGAGAGCAGATGGGGTAACTTGGCTTCGGAAGAAAGGTCGAATTTCAGGCGTGGAGAGCTTGCGACGTTGACGCGCCGATTTAAGCCGCTTGAACCCTGCACAGGTAGCTGTCTAGTTCGTGCTTCAGCCGAGAGCTTTCCTCAGATAGCAGTTCGGCAGACATCAGCACCTGCATCGAAGCCGCTCCGGTATCCTTTGCGCGGTTGGTGACTTCACCGGCGCTCGCTGCCACCTGGGTCGTCCTGGCCGCCGCTTCCTGCAAATTGAACGCGATGCTCTTGCTGGTCGCCTCCTGTTCCCCGATCGAATCGACCACGGTCATGGCGATCTCCGAGATGCGGCTGATGATGACGCCAATTTCGGTAAGCGCGCCGACCGACTCAGTCGTCGCGGCCTGAATGCCGCCAATGTGCTCGCTGATCTCAACAGTCGCGTGCGCGGTTTGCGTCGCGAGCGATTTCACTTCCTGGGCGACAACCGCGAAACCTCGGCCACGATCGCCGGCGCGCGCGGCTTCAATCGTCGCATTCAGCGCGAGCAAATTCGTT
This sequence comes from Bradyrhizobium rifense, assembly GCF_008123425.1. GTDB lineage: Bacteria > Pseudomonadota > Alphaproteobacteria > Rhizobiales > Xanthobacteraceae > Bradyrhizobium > Bradyrhizobium rifense. The sequence goes on along the minus strand of NZ_VSSS01000037.1, from coordinate 135,471 downwards.
TGCCGCGCGATCGCGGCGATCAGCTGGACCACGCTGCCGATCCGCTCCGCCGCGGCCGTCAAATTAACCATGCGCTGGTCGCTGAGTTCGGCCTTGCGAACCGCTCCGCGCGCCATATTGGCCACTTCTTCGACCCGCCGGCCCATATCGACGATGGTTGCCGCCATTTCGCCCGTCGCGGCTGCGACACGTTGGACGTTTTCAGACGCATCCTCCGATGAGGAGGCGACCTCTATGGAGAGTTGCCGGCTGTGATCAGCCGAACTGGTGAGGCTGCGTGCGGAGACTTCAAGTTTTGTGGAGGCGGACGAAACAGTGTCGATCACCTTGCCTACGGCGGCTTCGAATTCGCCGGCGAGCCGGGCGATATCGGCCTTACGCTGCTCGGCAGCGGTACGATCCTGTTCGGCCTTTGCGTCGAGGTCGGCCTGCGCCTTCTCGCGAGCTCTCAGCTTGAACATTTCGACTGCCTCGGCCATCTCGCCAAGCTCATCCTTTCGGCCAAGGCCCGGGAGAACCACATCGAACCGACCGTCGCCGAGCTGGCGCATGGCTGCCGTCATCGAAGCGACCGTTTTGGCAATGCGCTGGCCGAACAGTAAGGCGAGCAGGCCCACGACCGTCGTTGCAAGCCCGATCACCCAGATCAGCTTCCGACGAATTTCTTCAGCTCGCATGTCCGCAGCCCGCGAGCGCGCGTCAGCGGCAGCCATGATCTTCACGAGCGCCGGGCGGATACGGTCGTAGATCTGTGCGAGATCGTCGACCTGGTCGCTCAGCGCTTGCTGCGTCACCATGAACGACATAAAACTCGACTTATATGCGCGGATCAGTTCGAGGATCTGGGATTTCAGCTCTGCGGGTAGGCCGCCCTGAGCGAGCGCGGTTTCGAATTCAACCTCCCGGTCCGCCAGTTGATCGCCATATTTGTCTTCGCCGCGCAGCATGAAATCTTTCTCGTGCCGGCGTATCATCAGCATCAAGATCGTGAGGCGTGGCTGGTTCAGCTCTGCCAGCCGTTGCTCGACGGTGTGCACGGCCTTGCGCAGCTTGCCCTGAAATCCGTCCTCTTCGTTGAAGCCGAGGTTGCTTGCGCTGCCACGAGGTTATGAAAGCGCGTTGCATAGAGACCAATCACCGGCCGCAGGGAGGTCGCCTGCTTCAGCGGGTCATCCTCCGGCAACCCCGTCACAAATACTTCGATGCGACTCAAGTCTGCGAGCTGCCGTTCATAATTGTCCGCATACTTCTTGATCGACACTTCACTGGGCTTGCGCAGGAAGTCGCTCGCGATTTGTCGTGACTCGAGGAAGCTTTGCGACAACGATACGACATCGGCTTTGAATTGGTTGCTGTCGTTCGACGCGCTCTGGACGAGGCTCGCGCAATTCAGGGCGGCGGCGCAGATTGCACCGGTGACGAGGACCCCGGAAATCCCGAGGAGTGCCATTTGGCCGCGCAATCCAATGCGTACGCCACGGCAGCCCTTTGATTGCCCGAAAATCCTCGTAGCATTTTTACTCATTTTACCCCTTCAATAAGTTTTGCCCCAGCGCAGTGCTGGTTATCGCGAGTGCGACGGGCGCATTTCTATATGGAGCTAAACGGGAGAGGACTTCATTCGGTCGATGACAACCTGCCAATTAAATTACATTGATTTCGAAATCCTGAACTCGCAGTGTAGGTGAAGCACCATTGCTCGGCGTCGTGGCGAGCGAACTTTCCCCGACGAGGGTTGCGCCGCGATGATAGGGAGCGAAGCTCGCTGGGCAGAAACGGTCCGACGCGCTACGTAGCCTTGAGGACACGTTGCAGATCTATCAAAGGGAAATCAATTTAAAGGCCGATGAGATGCGAACTGCCAGAACAGGTCGGTAGTAGCTCACGGCGTGCGACACGTTGATCATCTTCGCATAAAAGATGCGAAACATGCGCGAAAAACGCCGCCAAGCGGCGCTCAATTCGGTTATCCGGTCACTCATGCGCGGGATCAAAGATGATTGAAGAGCTCGCAACGGTGATTCTCTCACAAGCTTGGAGCTCTCGATGAGTGATCGATCTGCTCATCTCGATGCTCCTTCAATGGCCCCTTGGGGCGTTTTCCTCCCTGACTTGGCCGCGCGTAATCGTCGCGCGGCCTTTTTCCGCATCCAACAAGGTGCGGGTCGATATGCAGGATTCAGCGGGTCTTAAACGGAAAAAACGCGTGGAACGCTGTTAGGACACGAGGCCACGCCCCGGTTGCCTCATCGAGGCTCCCTTTTTAAGTTCAGGCGACCAAGTCAAGTAAGCAGAGTATCTCTCCTCGTCCATCTCGCGTGCATTCTGTCGGCGCTATGGCCCGTAGATGACCTCGACAGATCGACTGTCTGCGAACGTCGCGGCGCCTCGCCGTGAACGCGCGATCGCCCCTCCTATTAGCCAAGCCGAGCGTTTCGAGTGTCGCCCGCCGCTCCCGAGGCTCAGTGCTGACGTCTCATCCATGACGGGACCGGATCGAGTGGCGTGCGATAGACCTCGGCGTTCTCGGGGCTGGTGACCCAAACCGTACAGCCTTTGGCCTTCAGGTCCGAATGCACAATAGACAGTTCGGTCGCGAGCTGGTCCGCTCGGTCGGAGGCAACCTCGATGTTTTCGAGAATGAGGCCGCCTTGATTCCTGTACTCCTCGTCAATCACAAGATCAAAAGAGTAGTACGGCATCCGAAGGTCTCCCATTTGATCGGATTCGTCCCTTGAGGCTCACCCTTACCTTCACTCAGGCTTCGTCAGATGGTCCAGTCGTTCGTATGGAGAGAGATAACTAGGAGCCGCATCGATTCTACAGACAAGATAGTCGGTCCTCAGAGTTCGGCTTATCTCCATCTCTTGCAGTAACGTTATCGGTTTCCTAAAAAAGCGCAATTCTCCAATCAGGGAGCTCGCATCGGCGAAATTCTGCGCCAACTCAGCAGAATGCAAAGTTTTTCCGTGCGGTCATGGCGTCAACTTTTGGGCCAACGCGGGCAAGGCAGGAGATCGCCAAAATGGCTATGTCACGCGTAAGCTCAGCATCGGTGCGGCCTCGTCCAGATAGCTCACCAGGAGCTTCACAACTGTGATCTGGAAACTCAACTGAGTGACAACATCATGTTGTCTACGCCTACCTCCACATGGTCGGTCCTTCGGAAAGGGCCTCGCGGCCGATCTGTTTGAGGCGGTCGGGCATCGTCTCACCTCTGATGGCGGCTTCCAGAATCTTCGAGGCGACGTAAGTGCGGGCGCCGGTATCATACGGCGAAAGGCTCTCGCAGACCTCGTCGAGGATCGCGCGCAGAAGCGCGGTGGTAGCGGCATCCAACATTTGGAGATCTCCCCATCCCTGGTGAGGAGGATAATGCACATTTCGCGTTTCGCGGTTCAAGTGTGTTTGATCGGGTAAGATATCTGCGACTGCCGCGCCACGCCACAGAGCGGTCTCCACCTTCTCTTTCTGCTTCTCCCAACACACGTTTTCTCGGCTTGTGCCGGTGTTCGATTGTGGCTGTCCAGCCTCGATCGCGCTTGCGTTTCGATGGACTTTACCGCATCGATGACGCGCTTGTGCTGGTCGGCCAAATCGCCGTGGCCGCCATCTTCATCGCCTGAGATGGGCGGCTAATACGTCTGTCATACCGTTCCGATGGGTCCAGCAGTCTCTTTCTGATGAAGGGGTCTGCCTTGTCCGCTAGATCGCGAATAATCCGAGCCCGGTCTCTCAAAAACTGTTCGTCCACGAAAACACCCATTCACTGCAAACTTCAGTATTCTGAGACTATTCAGTCGTTTAGTTGTGAGTCGCGCTAAGGAGTCGGCAACGACAGTATCACGTTGTCGATCAGACGTGTCGAGCCGACATAGGCTGCGGCGCATAGTGCAGCGGTACGCCGCAGAGGACTCTCGGCGGGCTTGAGCGTATCAGCGTCGACAAGCTCAAGGTACTGCAGTCGATCGACCGTATTCAACCGCTCCTTTGCGATCGCAATCAGCTGCTCCACGTCGCGCTCTCCTGAGCGAAACTTATCCGCTGCGGCGAACAGCCCACGGCTGATGGCAAGACCGCGCCGACGTTCTTCCTCGCTTAGATAGCGGTTGCGACTGCTCATCGCCAGCCCGTCCGGTTCCCGGACGGTTTGTACGGTGACGATCTTAATTGGAAGGTTGAGGTCAATTGCCATGCGGCGCACCACCGCGCATTGCTGAAAATCCTTTTGTCCAAAAAACGCGACATCCGGCTGCACCATGTTGAATAGCTTGCCAACGACAGTCGCTACCCCACGAAAATGCCCAGGCCTGAAAGCTCCGCACATTGGTTTTGCGAGCTCGCCCGGTTCGACGAAGGTCTCAAATTGAGCCGGATAGATCTCCTGTATATGCGGCGCAAAGACGATCGCAACGCCGGCATCGCGACACAGCTCTTGATCGCGCAGGAAGTTGCGCGGATAGGTGCTGAGATCCTCATTTGGCCCGAACTGAGTGGGATTGACGAAGATGCTAACTACGGTGACGTCGCATTGCGTCCGGCTGGCCGCGACCAGCGCCAGATGGCCGTCGTGTAGATAGCCCATGGTCGGCACAAGTCCGACGCGTTTATCGGCGCTGCGAACCTCTGCGAGCGCGCGACGAAGCTCTGCGACCGTCGTGATCGTTTGCATGTTGTGCTTTTACATCAGGTTGGATTGGAGGGTGTCCAGTTCGCGACCGTGTCGCGAAGGCCTTCAGGAAGCCGATAGGACTCCTGCGATGTCGGAAATGCACCGTTGCGGACATCGGCCGCCCAACGCGACAGGGCCTCCTGCAACGACTGGAAACCATTGGCATAGGCACGAACAAATTTGGGGCGATGACCTTCAGTCAATCCCAGCACATCGTGAAAGACGAGCACCTGGCCTGAGCAGCCAGGACCCGCACCGATTCCGATGGTCGGTATCCTCAGGGATTCGGTCGCTCGCTCCCCGAGCTCAGCCGGAATACCCTCCAGGACGAGAGCGAAACAGCCGGCCTCCTGTAGACGGTGGGCGTCATCGAGCAGGCGCAAGGCGTCATCGGCCTTCCGGCCCTGCACCTTGAACCCACCCATGACATTGACGCTCTGCGGAGTCAGGCCGAGATGGCCCATCACAGGAATTTCGCAATCGATCAGGGCGCGCACCATCTCGATACGCTTGGCACCCCCCTCGAGTTTGACAGCGTCGGCGCCACGCTGCAGGAAACCTCCGGCATTGCGTATCGTTTCCGCTGGGCTGAGATGGAAGCTAAGAAAGGGCATATCGGCCACGAGCAAGGCACGAGGCTTTGCGCGTACAACGGCTTCGAGGTGATGGTTCATCATCGCCATGCTCACCGGCAACGTATCATCGAATCCAAGACAGACGTTGCCGACGCTATCCCCGACAAGGATGACATCCACGATCGGATCGGCGATGCGTGCTGTAACGGCGTCGTAAGCGGTGGTCATCGCGATACGACGCCCCTCCTCCTTCCATCGCTGCAGGACCGGAATCGTGACGCGTTCAACAGGCAGCTCTGAAATGTGGCTCATCTTAGATCCCGATCCACCCCCGCATGCTTGGAGTCGGCGCTTCCTTGGAAAGGCGAGAGGAAGCTGTCAATGGGGAAATGAAAAAGGAATTACCTCTCCAGGGTCACGGACAGACGCATCGAAACCTCCAATGATCGCGCGATCATCAAATAAGAACTTCTCAGCCGTTCTTCCTCATGCGGAGCGGCTTTGGGTCACGCTTGACGCACACCGCGCGACTCAGCCCAGCTTAAGCCGAGGGAGGTCGCTCAGCCGTGGACGGCTCGTCGGCATGCGCGGCTGTGTTGATCCATGACATCGAGGCCGCCCCAACCTGAAACCAGAACGAAGCCGCACCCAGCAAGGCTGCGAGCCCAAGAGGAACGAGATCTTTCGTGTCGGAATTGGAATCGGCACGCGCTGTAAGGTACGAGAAGGCGATGTCCATTAAGTGGCAGCGTCGGTAGCAATCGTAGTTGCAATATTCTCTCCGCGTTACCACCTCTCGCACGTAACCCGGACCTAAGGACCGAGAACATTCGGTGCAGGTTCTGTCGCCACGCGGGGTTCTTTGATTCACGAGTATAAATTTCATAGCGTGGCCCCGTTAAGCCATGTATTAAGCCGCTCGCAACCAGCGAAGCCATTTATGGTCGGCCTCGCGCCGCGCCTTGAAGCGGTCGACGCATTTCTTGGAGCAAAGGGCCGTTCGCCAGCAGTAATAACGGATCAGCCCGAACCTTCCACCGCATATCGCGCAGCACCTTACTGAACCGCGGTGCAAACTATGAGAGCTGTTGCGCATTCCTCGCCTCCTGTCGGCATTAGGTGGATAGCCCCCCTTTCTTCGCTGCAGCACCATGCCCGCACGTGAAGTGCGACGCTGGCGATGCCTAGTCTCGCGGCATGTGCGGACACCGGGCGCAAGAGTTTGAGCTCTGAATTGCGCCTCCTTGGCGAAGCGGCACGCTCCATCGGGGTGCTTCGCCGGCCAAGTCTTAATTATTGACAGTAACGATATTTCCATCTTGATTAATGCAATGAGTCGCGCGTTAACGCTTAAATGCCGCGTGCGGGCGGCTTTCCTCGACGGAATTCAACTGGCGCCGATGGGGTGCGTACAGCAACTGATCTGTAGCTATATCAGTGCCACCACTTTGCCTTTACGCGGTTAAAGGACGGCAATCCGAAACCCGACGGTCGAACCTTGGGTTCCCGCTCGCTAAACGCGCCAAGCCCGCCTTAAGCTAGCGCATCGGCGGCATCTCTGATGCCGACGTAGATTTCATCAAGATCTGCCCCTGTGACGCAATATGGTGGCATTACATAGATCGTATCGCCGAGCGGGCGCAGCAGCAGATTTCGGTCTTTAAAGAAAGCCTGAAGCTTCGGACCGACACCCGCGAGATAGCCTGCATCCTTCGTTTTCAGATCGAGTGCTGTAATCGTGCCGGTCCGACGGACGTTTGCGAAGCGCGGGTCGGCGCGGAATGGCTCAATTGCCTGCTCTTGCATCGTGGCGACCGACGCCACACGTTGGCGAGATTCCGGATCTTGCCAGAGATCCAGGTTGGCCTTTGCCGCGGCGCAGGCCACTGGATTTGCCGTATATGAACTCGAATGAAAGAACGTACGCGTCCGATCTTTCGAATAATGCGCGTCGAAAATATCCGCGCGACAGAGTGTCACCGCGAGTGGAAGCGCCCCTCCCGTGAGGCCCTTCGAATAGCAGACGATATCGGGGGTGACATTAGCTTGCTCGCAGGCGAACAATGTTCCGGTGCGGCCCCAGCCTGTCATGACCTCGTCGGCAATGAACAGGACGTCCGAGGCCTCGCAGATCCGCTTCATCTCTCTTAGCACCCAGGCTGGGTACATCAGCATCCCGCCCGCCCCCAATATCAGAGGCTCCACAACAAAGGCTGCTGGAACATCGTTGCGACATACAGACTCGAGCGCATCGAGCGTTGCCTGTTCATGACCTCTCGCCGGGAACGGGATTGACGTCACGTCGAACAGCAGGGGCCTGTACGCCGCGTTGAACACACCACGGGCGCCGACCGACATCGCCCCTATCGTATCGCCATGGTAGGAATGTTGCATCACGGCGATGCGCGTCCGCTTCTTCCCGATGTTGTGCCAGTAGCCGAGCGCCATCTTTAACGCGACTTCCACGCTGGTCGAGCCACTGTCAGAAAAGAAGACATACTCAAGTCCACGGGGCGCAACTTTCAAAAGCAGTGCCGCAACCTCCTCAGCCGGATCGTGCGCATAGCCAGCGAAGATGATCTGGTTGAGCTTGCCTGCCTGGTCCTGAATTGCGCTCACGATATGCGGATGGCAATGACCATGCGTGACAACCCACCACGATGACATTGCATCTATGATACGGCGGCCATCCGCGGTGTAGAGATAAGCACCCTGCCCACGAACGACCTTTGTCATCTCGTCCTGAAGCGCGTGTTGCGTGAACGGATGCCAGATCGGCGACTTCGGCTTCGTCGTCATAGCTTGAAATGATCGGCATGGAACGAGGCTTTGAACGCGGCCTGCAGCGTGTCTGCCGTGAGGGAAGAAAGCCAGGGCAATCGCCCTAACCAACGCACCCGCCCGATCTCGCGAATTGCAATCTGAGTCTCAGCATTCCGTTTGCCAATGAAGGCAATCCCAAGAATGGGGATCTGGCGCGTTCGCAGAGCCTCTATCGACAGCAGCGAATGATTGATGGTGCCCAGTGCCGTGCTCGCGCAAAGCACGACTGGAAGCCGCCATCGCTCGAAGACATCGATGTAGAGTGTCTCGCCACTCAGCGGGACCATCAGGCCGCCAGCACCCTCAATCACTAACGGTCGATCCCCGGTGTCCGGCACATCGAGTACATCTGGCTCGATGCGAATTCCGTCAATTTCGGCGGAATGATGGGGCGACGCGGGCGTTTGAAGGCGATAACGCTCCGGCACGATGCGATCGGACGAGAGATTGCCCAGTCGCGCGACGAGCTCAGTGTCGGTCTCTCCTTCAAGGCCGGCCTGAATCGGTTTCCAATAGTTCGCGCCAAGGAGATCGGCGAGCCCCGCGGAAAAGACCGTCTTCCCGATGCCGGTATCTGTGCCTGTGACCACGATCTTCTGACTCATCGAGCTTCACCTCTCGTCTCCTCGAACAGAGCATCGAGCATTGCACGCACGTCATCCTCCCCAGCGTTGAGCGTCAGTGAAATTCGCAAACGGGCCGTGCCCGCCGGCACGGTTGGCGGCCGGATTCCGCGGATATCGAAACCGCGAGCCTTCAATGCAGAGGCAAGTCGCATCGCACGTGCATTGTCGCCAACGATATACGGCAGGATCTGCGAGGTCGAAGGACTTCGCCAACCGCGCAAACCCGCCTCCCGATGCGTGAACGCGGCCAGCTTGGCCAGACGCTGCTGCCGCTCAGGCTCATGTTGCAGGATGAAGAGTGCCTCCCGCACGGCAACAGCCATCAGCGGTGAGGGTGCAGTGGCGAAGATAAAGGGACGGCAGCGATTGATCATGAAGTCGCGCAGCACAGCGGAGGCAGTGACAAGCGCACCAGCTGCACCCAGCGCCTTGCCGCAGGTATGAACGACCAGGAGATTTTCGCGCCCTTCATAGGGGGCGGTGAGCCCCCGTCCCCGCTCGCCGTAAACGCCCGTGGCATGAGCCTCATCCACCATCAAGAACGCGCCGTACCGGTCCGCGATCGCGACCAGGTCTTCGAGCGGTGCGAAATCGCCATCCATGCTGTAGAGACTTTCGACCACGATCCAGACGCGGCCCGTTCCGCCCTCGGCCCGCCAGTCACGAATTGTGTCTTCGATCGATTGGGAATCATTATGGGCGCTTATCCGAAACTCGGCACGGCCAGCGCGCGCGCCTTCATGAATACTGGCGTGCACCAGAGAATCGAGAACAAGCAGATCGCCCCGCTGCGGCAGCGTTGTCAGGACGGCAAAATTTGCGACATAACCGCCACCAAAGAATAGCGCCGTCTCAGCCCCAAAGAACTGAGCCGCCTCTTTTTCGAGAGTTTCGTGTTCGTCGCAATTGCCGCGCAAAAGCCGCGACCCGCCGGCTCCGATCGGTGTGCCGGCTTCGAGCGCGGCGTAAACAGCCTTCTTGATACGCGGCGCGCTCGCCAGCGCCAGATAGTCGTTCGACGCAAAATCGATGCCGGCGCGCGGCTTGAGGCCACGCAGCCGGTTGTCTTCCTTCAAGGCATGCAAGGCCGCGACATAGTCGCCAACTTTGGCCCTCTGGATTGAATTCATTCTTCACTCGCACAGTAGCGGTCGATCTCGCGAAGGTTCTGATGGTAGGGAGGAGCACAAGCTTCAGCATCGGCTTCATGGCTTAAAACCTGACAAGATGCGATTTTCCCGGTCAACTACCACAACGCTCGGGCTGAACGTTTTTGCTTCCGCCTCATCAAAGGAGGCATATGCAACGATAATAATTTTGTCTCCGGGCATCGCGAGTCGCGCAGCCGCGCCGTTCAAGTCTATGGCGCCCGACGCCCGGGGCGCTTCGATCACATAGGTGCTGAAGCGCGCTCCGGTTTCGATGTTGTAGATTTCGACGCGCTCGTTGATCAGGAATCCTGCCGCGTCCAGCAGCCCACGATCAATCGAAATCGAGCCATCACTGTGCAGATCGGCTTCGGTCACCGAGGCGCGAAAGATTTTGCCTTTCATCAAGGTAATTTGCATTTATCGCCTAAACCGGAGTTTGCGCACAGCGTGCTCGTGGAACTGCTTCAATCAGGCAAGCCCGGACGTGACGCCGAGCCGGTCCAGTAAATTCGCGTCGCGGTCGCGCTGCGGGTTTTTGGTGGTCAACAGCACATCGCCGATGAAGATTGAATTCGCGCCGGCCACAATGCACAGCGCCTGCAGTTCATCGCTCATATACTGCCGTCCAGCGGATAACCGCACGACGCTCTTCGGCATCATGATCCGGGTCGTCGCGACCAGGCGTACCAGTGCGATCGGATCGGGACGCTCCGCGGTGTCATTGACCGGCACGCCCTTGACCTCGTTCCACAGGTTAATCGGCACGCTTTCCGGATGGCTGGGAAGATTGGCGAGTAGCACGAGCATGCCGAGCCGATCCTCGACGCGCTCACCCATGCCGACGATACCGCCACAACAGACCTTGATGCCGGCGTCGCGCACGTGTGCCAGTGTGTCGATGCGGTCCTGCAAGGTGCGGGTGGTGATGATCCTATCGTAGAACTCGGGCGAGGTATCGACGTTGTGATTGTAGAAGTCGAGCCCGGCTTCGGAGAGCTGGGTGGCCTGCTTCGACGTCAGCATGCCGAGCGTGACGCAGGTTTCCATGCCAAGGTCTTTAACAGCGCTGATCGTATCGCAGACCTGATCGAGATCTCGATCTTTCGGACTGCGCCAGGCCGCGGCCATGCAGAAGCGCGTCGCGCCAGCGTCCTTGGCGCACTGGGCGATGGCGACCACTTCCGCGCGATCCATCAGGCGGGTGGCTTTCAGGCCGGTATCGTAGTGCGCGCTCTGCGAGCAATAGCCGCAATCTTCGGGACAGCCACCGGTCTTGATGCTGAGCAGGCTTGCTGTTTCGACGTGGTTTGGATCGAAGTTTTTGCGATGAACGCGCTGCGCCTGCCACATCAGGTCGGCAAACCGCAGGCCATAGAGCGCTTCGGCCTCGGCGCGCTGCCAGTCATGGCGGACCGGCGCGCTGTTGCGCCCGTCATTCCGCTCCACTGCCACGGCAGCAACCATAAGTCTCGCCTTCCTTATAATAGATAATCCGGGCGATTATCTATAATGTGGCCGCCCGTTCCTGCCTGCTTTGCCTCTCCAAACATGAAACATAACCGTATGCCGAGCTCAAAGACCGCGAAAGTCTGCAGGCATTGCAGAAATCCTGCAGAACAAGTGGGGCTTATGCCGATCTTCGAGGTCGGCAATGATAGATAATCTATGATGACTGACGAGAACACGACGATTGCGGTGCGCATTGCGGAGTCAATCGGTGAGCGCATCATCAGCGGCGCGCTGCAGCCAGACGTCAAGCTCCGGCAGGATCATGTCGCGCGGGAATTCAATTCCAGCCACGTCCCGGTGCGCGAGGCTTTTCGGCAACTGGAGGCCCGACATCTTGTCGTCGCTGTGCGCCGTCGCGGTGTGCGGGTTGCCCCGCTCGACACCAATTCAGTGAAGGAGATCGCCGAGATGCGTGCTGCGCTCGAAGTGGTCGCGTTGCGCAATGCGGCTTCAAAGCTCACATCCGCCCATTTGGCACGGATCGAGCTCTCCCTGATTGAAGCAGACAATGCCCAGACCATTCAGGAGGTTGAGACGGCCAACCGCGCCTTTCACCACGCGCTGGTGGCGCCCTGCGCGATGCCGCGCCTGCTCGCGAGCCTCGATGGACTACAGCTTGCAAATTCGCGATCGGTGTTTGCAACGGCGCGCAGTGCAGGCTGGCAACCGCGGTCCAATCAGGATCACCGCCTGATTCTGCGGGCACTGCGCGCACGCAACGTCGATCAAGCCTGTAATCTGCTCGCGCGCCACATTCAAACGATTGAGCACCTTGCCCTTCCCGCGCCTGACCAGGAATGAGATCTGGCGAGGTCAGCTGCAGACAGCAAGCCATCGCGAGTCTGTCAAACGACCGACCGACTTGCCGAGCGACATAACCTGCGACGACAGCGTTGCAGCGGGGTCGATCCCAAGATAGTTATGCGATCTACTTCCGTAATCACCCAACGGCCATCCATGATTCGTCACATCGTTCTATTCACCGCCAAAGATAAGGCCGACATCGACCAAATCATCGAAGGCCTGTCGGTTCTCACCAATATCCCACATGCACGCCGGCTCGAGGTTGCTCGCAATCGCAAGACCGACCAGCTCGACAACGATATCGACGTCGTGGTCTATGGTGAGTTCGATAACGAGACGGAACTCGCAGCCTACAAAGCGCATGAGCTATACCAGGAAGCGATCAGGCGGGTACGACCACTCCGGGAGCTGCGGTTCGCAGCTGACTACAATCTATCAACGGATGCGCGTTTCGCCTCAACGACAGTGATAAGCCAAGTTACTCGGCCCACCGCGTCCACTGGCGGGGGTTAACCTGAAAATCGAATTCAAGAGCTTGCGGGTCCTTGGCGAGCGTCGCTCTCGTTGGGGTAAGGATCACAATCGGAGCGCGTCTCCCAGCACGGCAGTCCTCGGTGACTGACTGGCCGATGCACGTCCGCGAGTTACCGTGGATTGGGCCTGTCACAGCGATGCGATGTCTCGCGCATCGACCGCACCTTACGTTTCTCGATAGCGCAGCAAGGCATGAGTTGCTCGGGCGCTACTCATTTCTGACCTGCGACCCCTTTAGCACCTACATGGTCGCGAACGGACAGGCGAGTTGCAACGGAGAGGCTCTCGAGGGCGATCCATGGGAAGTCCTTCGCACCCTGCTCGCCAAGTATCCGCAAGAGCATCGCCCCGATCTCCCGCCGTTCCAAGGAGGTGCGGCCGGGTTCTTTGGTTACGATCTGAACAGGACTCTGGAGCGATTGCCGGCGCCGGCAATTCCCGGTCAGCGTTTGCCGCAATCCATCCTGCATTTCTATGACGTGGTCATCAGCTTCGACCACCGTGACGACAGATGCTGGATCGTTTCTACCGGATGGCCGGAGCAGGATCCCGCACGTCGCGCCGAGCGCGCACGCTGTCGAGCCGACGAGTTTGCAGCAGCATTGCTTGCGGGCCCAAAGACGTCGTGGAACGACTTCCCCGGCCGAACTGCCGCATGGCATTCGAACTTCAGCCGTGAGGGCTACATTGCGGCGGTACAGCGCGTCATCGACTTGATTCTGGCTGGAGAGGTCTTCCAGGCTAACATTGCGCAGCGCTTCAGCGCCCGCCTGTCGACCTCATTTGATCCTCTTGCCTTCTACTGCCAGCTGCGGTCGTTGAACCCGGCTCCCTTTGCGGCCCTCCTGCGCTACGGCAAGCTCACCATTGCATCGAGCTCGCCGGAACGATTCCTGAGGCTCGACGGACGACAGATCGAAACGCGCCCCATCAAAGGCACGATCGCGCGTTCTGCTGATTCCAAGGAAGACCAGCGTCGCGCTGAAATCCTAGTCACGTCCGAAAAGGACCGTGCCGAGAATACTATGATCGTCGACCTCATGCGCAACGATCTGTCGCGCGTTTGCACTCCGCATTCGATCGACGTTCCAGTGCTGTGCGGCCTCGAATCCTACGCCTCAGTGCACCACCTCGTATCGATCGTTACGGGTGAACTTGCAGACGACCAAGACGCTATTACCCTGCTTCGAGCTTGCTTTCCCGGAGGCTCCATTACAGGGGCGCCAAAGGTGCGATCGATGGAAATCATTGCGGAAATCGAGCGGGCGGCGCGATACGTCTATTGCGGGGCGATTGGCTTTATCAACTTCAACGGGCACATGGACACGAATATCGCGATCCGCACTGTCACGATCGACGACGATCTGGCCGTGTTTCATGCGGGTGGCGGCGTGACGGCGATGTCGGATCCAGAGGCCGAATACGAAGAGATGCTCGGCAAGGCGGAGCGAATCTTTGACGCGTTTCGTGCTGAAACATCCGGTGCATCTTGATTGTCATCATCGACAACTACGACTCCTTCGTCTTCAACATTGCCCGCTATTTCCGCAAGCTTGGTGAAGCAACGGAAGTGATCCGGAACGACGTGGTCGGCGTTAGCGATCTTGTTGGCCTCAAGCCACGCGCAGTAGTTATCTCGCCCGGTCCCTGCGGTCCAGCTGAGGCCGGAATATCCACCGCCGTCGTCCGCGAACTTTCGGGTCAAGTCCCTATTTTAGGCATCTGCCTCGGTCACCAATGCATTGGGAGCGTTTTCGGCGCTCGAGTGGCGCGTGCACGTCGCCCTATGCATGGTCGATCCTCCTACGTAACTCATGATAGCCGAGGGCTATTCAAGGAACTCCCGTCCCCACTTCGCGTCGGGCGCTACCATTCTCTCGTTGTCGAGGTCGATGAGTCATGCGCGTCGCATCTCACGGTGACAGCGCGTTCGGAGGAAGGCGAGGTCATGGCCCTCGCACATCGATATCACCCAACTATTGGTGTGCAGTTCCACCCTGAATCGATACTTACCCAACAAGGGCACGTGCTGCTGCTCAACTTCTTGCGACTCATATAGTCTTCCAGGGGGTGAGGAGCTGAAGTTGCGTCACACGCATGGGCTCCCGGCCTGCTCAGAATCCCGTTCCGAGCGGTTGATCTCTTCGATTTGAGTAGAGCGACGCCGCCGCGTTCGTTCGACGGCACCAAAAGCGTTCAGCATGCCGAGTGTGCCGCCCATCAGGATGGCAAGGAAAGTTGCCGCCGCAGGATCCCGATTGAGAGTGCGCGCCGACAACGATGCGGCTGAGGACGCGCGGCCGAGGTAATTGCTGCCGAGCGGCAGCGCCGAGCACAAGCGCGCGAACAGTCATTGTCGACCGGCGCGCCGATGTTGTGAGGGGCGATGTACGGGACGTGTGATCGCCATCAGGCGGCAACGATGCTAGCGCCGATTCGTGCCTGCGAGCGGACCGCCCCCGGTGCGACCGGGGCGAGCGCTTCGACTGCAGCAATGGTCTGATCAGTTTCAATGATGACCGCGCCTCGGGTCAGATGGGATCCCGGCGATATAGACCAGCAACCCAAGGAAGAGATAGACCGAGCAAAAGATCATGACGCAGACCTGGATGAGCGGTATGTCGCGTGTCGAGACCGGTATCGATCAGACGGTGCCCACAATCGACAGTTTCAGACCGCTCTTGCTCTAACACTTGGCCGCTGGTGGCCCAAGGTCTGGCTTCCTTCAGATGCGTGCGATACGGACCAGCGTTGGCCTCATCACGAAAGCGGCCAACGATTTGAAGGCGGATTGGCAGCCCACTGGTAGTTTGTGCCGAAGCCAGAGCGCTTTGTTCTCGACATGAGGGCTGCTGTACCTGGGGCGAACTCTCTGACGAAACTGGGAGCACTTCTCGAGCAGCAGCGCCAGAACTGCAATTTTTTCTGCCACCGCATGTCAAGCTGATCACGCAGCGCCAGCCCGCCGGGCGTTCTGCCGGATGAAGCTTCATCCACTCGGCGAGCTGCGGCGCACCCATCAGACAGGACTGCATCGAGACGTCGGCGAAGTCCGAGGTGGTCACGGCCTGCTCGTGGCAATTTGCCGGAGAGGAGAGACCGCAGAGCACAGCGATGATCTTGATCACGACTGGAGAGCCCCATCGCTGCGATGGGCATTTGCCCGGATGATCTTGATGGCTTTGGCCACCGTGCGCGGATGCAGGCCTAGCGCGTGGATCACTTCCTTCTTCTTGCAGCCGAGATTACACTCGAGGTAGCCGCGCACACGCTCGACGTTGAATGCCTCCAGCTCCTTGGAGCCGGGGCGCAGGTTCAGCGCTTCAATGGTACAGAATTCGGGGAACATGTTTGAAGCTGCCCACCCGGTCATGCACGCAATTCGCGTTCAGCGGTAGCAGCCGATCGGGCGAATGCCTTGGCCGCATCAACATGCCAAGCTTTCTCAGCACGCCGCTCGTAGTCGTCGGCAAGGGCCTTCAGCTGACCCGCAATCGCTGAGTCGGTCTTGGTTTGGGCTGCGCGGAACAAAGTCCGTGCTGTCTCCAAATATGCCTTGCCTCGCAGTGAGATCTGGACCATCACAAAGCCCTCGCGCGGTTCTCTGGCAGCTGGTTGAAGGTGATCTGGAGCCAGCCCACCCAATTGCGGTCACTTTCCCTGCAAGCTCTGAAGCGATCGACGCACTTCTTGGAACAAAGAGGCGTTCGCCACGAGTTGTGCCGGACGAGACCAAACTTGCCATCACAAACTGCGCATCGCGCGACACTGCCAGATCTAAGATTTTCGGAGCAGTTCGGCATTGTAGTCTCCTCTTGGCTTCATCGCAGCTGTTCGTCGATCATTCCTTTTTTCACGATCGCACTTGATGAGCCTGTGCGCGTTTCCAACGCATGCAGCCTAAGACGATCACGATCAGCAGCTCAATTGAACGTAGGTAATCGTCCGGCATCTAGATGGGTGACGGAACAATACGAAGGTTTAGGGCGCTCCTCCTTAAAGCCGACCACTTCCGCAATGGGTCTTGGTTGTGTGGAAACGGATAGCTCAGAGGCGGCCGTGGTCGACAATCGTTCCAGGCCGCCAATGTTTTCGCTTCGGAGCGTCTAAGTAGCCGGCCAAGGTGGTTAAGCGACGCGCGGCGTCGCCTTTGGCGCACTTCGCCGCCTTCAACTAGCGCGGATGGCTGCAATCAGGCCCGGTTTGCCGACGATGTTCATCGCCCTTGTGAGGTTAAGCGCGATTATAGGAAACGACGATGGCCTCTTGCAGGCCGAGCACGAAGGGATGATCGCAGCAGCGGCGTACGGAGCTTCTAACGACCGAAAGCAGGCTTGTTCAAATCTAGGGCGATTTCGCCTTAGGCGCTTGGGCGGACGCGTCATCCGCCGGTGCCGATGGCGTTTCAAGGAACGGTCGCATTTGTGCCGGCTTGATGGCGATCACAGTGCCCTTAAGGCCAAATTTGTCGTAATAGCCAAACGTACATGTATTGGGGCCGGCCGAAGCGCGCTCCTCCTTTGTGTAGAGGTTTGCGTCCGAGAGTTTGCCGGACAATACCACCGTCTCGCTGGGCTTGATCTCGACGAAGGTCTTGATTCGCTGTTTGGTATCGTAGGTCACGAAAGTGAACAGGTGCCGGCTGGGGCCAGTTTCGTCTCCGGTGCAGACAAAACTGCTCTGCACGCTTGCGAGTGAGTATCCGTTATTGAACAGAATGACGCGCTGTATCTGGATGTATTCGGTGACCTTCTTCACTTGCTGTTCGGTTGGACGGTCATCGAGCCCGACATTGATAATGTCTGGATTAAGCAGATATCCCGTGACCTTTGCATCATCGAGTTTCAAAACAGGCCGAAAGTCGTTCACCCACCCGGCCAAGCTGACGACCAGCGCCGTCAGAGCTGCCGGCAACGTCAGATAGTCGCGCAAGCCGAGAAGACGGCTGAGCCTTGTCGGCTTGACAAGGTTCGCATGACAAACTGGGCACACTTGAGCTTTGTCGGAAATGAGACTGTCGCATTTCGGGCAATTGATATGTGTCAAGGTCTGCTCTCACAGTTCAAGGAATGAAATAGAAAGGATTGGGCATATTGAATTTCATTTCAGAATGACCTTTCGCGAGGACACTTTCCCAGGCGAACGCCTACGTAGCGAACAGAGATGCAGCAATAGTCCCCATGATCTTGGGATGACTTTGGGATGATTTTGGCAAGCATCCTCGTCTCCTCCCCCGCGCTCGCACATCGATACGATCAAAAGTTGCGGCTTTTATGTCGTGCATCTGGTCTCTAGGTGGCCGCCACACGCTTCGAAGCCGTATGATCTGGGTCTCTCACTAAGTGGATGGACTTGTTTGGTGCCGTAGTCTCGCCTGCCGCAGTAATAAATATGGTCCGCATTGAAGCGTGATGAGTCGCTACCGCCTCATGACTGCATATGATCAGATGGCAATGCGACGCCGCACGATGCGGCGTTGACCCGCAATTAGGACGACGCAGGTTGCGATAAGACATCCTATGCGCCTTTATCGCGAACCGCGCGCAGGCGCGCGGCGATTTCCTCGCCGGACACAGTCTCCACATAAGGTAGGCCGAGCGCATGCAATGCGAACCGGTGCCCGATTTCGGCAATGATCTCCTGCCAAAGTCGAGGGTCCTTGAACAGCTCGTGTTCGCCGACAATGCCGCGCTTTGTGAAAACAGCATCGATAATGCGACTTAACTCGCGCTCTCGTTGCGTTTCGACGTGATGTCGCAACGCGCCTTCAAGACGTTCGCGAGCCCGTTTCAGCTCGTCGGTATAGTCGGGGCTGTCGAGCCATGCGAAGTCGATTTCAACCTCGTCGGCAATCGTGTCGGACCACTCCGCCGGCTCGAGCGGATTCGAAACCAGCGCGATGCGCGCGTTCGGCGTGCCGCCGGTTTCGGCCAGGACGATGTGCCAGCTTATAACGTTGTAGAGCGTAAAATGAGCAACGACGCGTCCCGACTCATTGCTGCGGACGTAAATGAGATTGAAGAACTTGCCGAAGCGGCGCACCAGCTCTGTCGCTTCCGGCAAATAGCGCGAATCGAGATGCGCGCGCGTCAGGTTGAAAGCCTCATCTCCATCCGTGATGAACCGGCGGACGTCGTCGTATTGCGGCAATTTGACTTCGTCGCTGCCGGTGAGAGTCGCCCATAGCACCAGGGCCGATTTTGCGGCGGAACGAACCGCTATTGGTCCTCCAAATCCGAGTGCGTGATGGACGGTTTCCGGCCGACGTTCGACGTAAGAGCCGGTGGTTGATTTCAAGATCTGAAATACCTGCTCCTCAGTACAGCGAAGTTGCGCGGCAATGTGCGGAACGTATGGCTCTATTTCCTCGACTGATTTGGTCGTGATCAGAAGCTCGAAACCTCCGTTTTCGAGCTTGCGGATTGAGAACGGTTTCGCAACTAGCTCGGGTGTGCCGTCATTCATCAGATTGATGACGTCGCCGCCGGACTGGATCTTTCGCAGCATCGTCGGTTCGCCGCCTGTACCCGAGTCGAGCTGGAGCATATTGCGCAGGACGGCGACCTGCTTGCCGACCTCGTTGTCGATTGTGCTTCCGAATTTCCCATTGCACATTGAGCAATCGACGCGCCTGGTCGTTTTGCGTCCTCCAAGTGCATTGAGCAGGATATGCTCAGGCTTGGTGCCCTCGGTTAGTTCATTGTCGCAGAAAATGCACGTTGCCACTTGCTCGCCCCGCAATTTAAGCGCCTGCACGTCGGCTTCCCGGACCTTCTGAAGCGGTGGCGGTTCGTTCTGCGCCGCCTTTAGCTGGACGCTTGAGCCGGAGCGTAAAGCTTCCCTTTTCGCCCAACTTGGCAACAAAAGACCAATCCGACCTTCGGCCGTCAATTTTCAGCTCGATGTCGAGTGAATCAACCTCGAACCAGCCAATTGCCTCAGGCATGTTGAGTGATTCCTTCAAAGATAAATCACCTTTTTGATTTGAGGCTTGACTGTAATTTTGGCACCGGGATTTCGCGGGCTGAATCGCCCATGATTACGTCGTCCCGCCCGCCCATCTTGTTGTTGTCTGGGTCTTTTGGCGTCCTTGACGGGTATATTCTCGTGGCTGATAACGAGTACCGAGGGCATGTTATTCTCCTCAAATTGTTACTTGCGGCATTCTAAGCTCTTCGTGGACGTGATAGTCGGCGCGCTAAGCGGATCACTGCATCCGCGTCGAGAAGATCTTCGAAATAACATGCGCGAAATCCCGAAACCCTTGAGCGCGTTCCTGTCAATCTCGCAGCCGGTGACGCCTTCGACTAGGTAGGTCATTGTTGTCCGCTCAACATAACCGATGTCTTGTCGAGTTCCACCACATCATGAGCCGTATTGGACGGCTCAGCTCCATCTGATACTTGCCTTTGCATCGTCGGTTAGCGCCAGAGAAATTCGTTGTAACAAGGTCTTTCGGTGGATGGAGGACCAGCCATTTATTTCGTCCACCTTGGCGGGTCTCCTCAATTTGACTGGAGCTCACCGCGCCTCTAGCCGATCTATCACGCAATTCGCCCATTGCTTCGGTCGAGTACGGCCTCGAGGCTGTTTAGCTCTGTATCGTTGCCGCAGTCCTTGAGTATGTTCGGAAATTGCTCCCGCATGGGCTTGGACAGCACCCAACCCAGTGGTGGCACGATCGGTGCATTGCCGTTTTCCGAGACCTCGCACATGGCTAAGTGTGAAAAATGAGGTTCGGCGCGCGCTCGGCTCCACCTTTGAATTGGTGCTGGATCCTGAGTGTTGGTAACCGGAGCAAGCAAGTTGAGTCCTTTGGACTGCAACTTGGCTTCAACGCGTGAGAGTTCCCGCTCGTCGCACACGGAAGCCGCTAGTTCAGCTGCCGCCAAGGTACCGTGAGCCTCGCGGACCGCCGTCACGCCTAGCAGAGGTGCTGCCAGCTCATTCAGATACGCTACAACGAAGCCCTCGCCATCGTTCTTCTCCCAGCGGCCGGTCTTCGCGTTCCAACCACTGTCCCTGAACTGCAGGAAATCCGACGTTGTCGCCGCCCCAACGGCAGGCATGCTGGTGGTCAACACGCACCCCAGCTTTTCGTCTTCGCGTATTCTCACTCGTGTACGCTCTTTGGTGAGAGTCGGGTCGCTGCTGATCTGCAGAACGATGAGCCTGACAGCCCCGACGCCTCTCTTTGCTTCGATCTGCGCGCGGGCTTCCCTAGCCAACTCCAAGGCGGTTACCGCACCGTAATTCTCGAAATAGCCGCCATCGATAACGTAGCCGCGGTTCGTCTCGCCGGAAAGGAAACTGGCCCCTCCCTTTGGTTCGAGCTTTCCAGCCGGCGACACATATGTGAATCTGGCGCTATTGTGGGCTGCCGTGCTCGCGCGTATATCTGACCCAAGGAGATCAAGTTCGTCGAATGTATCGAGAAAGACATCACGTTCAATCTTGAGATTGCTGGCAATTATGCGGCGTCCTGTTTCCTGATGCGTAGCGTTCAGAAGAAGCGAGGGTGTCCAGCGCTTGCTCGCGCTATTGATATCCGGAAAGAAGCTCAGGAATGAGTGAGCAAGATAGCCAGAACTGCCTTTTTCTAACGAGCGCTCGAGGGCTGTGCCGCGATCTGGCTGGCCGAGATCTGGGAGAAAATTTGAGGGGCCATCGACGAAAACCAGACTTGCAATGGCACCGGCCAGAAAATCGGATTTCAGGAATTCCGTCGCTTTAGCTTGGCTGCCGAACGCTGATCGGCCATGCAGAGCTGCCACGTATTCCATCGCGCCAACGCTTCCTCCGGAGACTCCGCTTATGGCGAAGATCAATTCCTCAAGGTTTTCACCGCGCGCCTTGAGATCGGCCTCAAGACGTTCGAGCACAGTAAAGGCCGCTATTGAAGGCTACCGATCCCTCGCCGAAATGGTCATAGGCGCCTGTCGCCGGCGATGCCATAGACAATCCGCAAGTCGGTGCGCGTCCTGAGGAAACCGATTACGATGTCGCCAAGCTCGATTTGCATTCGGTGCGGCCACGACAAAAAATGGCACTTTCTCAGAATCAAGCGACTCTTGTGGCTTACAACCGTCCAATCGCGTGCGGCTGTGCGGCTCCTCTCTTCTTGAACGTTGTGCTCGATACAACATAACCCGAATACTCGGAAAATTCGAAAATTCACCGTACCGGCATGGAAATCCCTTTTTCGTGGCCGGTATGATCTTTGGGTTGAACGCGAGGTGAGATTAGCCAATCCGGCTCACCGCTCCTTAATTTCTTCGTACGAAGCCCGATCGCTTGGAGTGCGCCCTGGGAGGCTTCTGGTTGAGCTTGGTCGCAACCTTGGACACGCTGATGGCGATTCCCCAGGTAAAAGTGATTAATACCTTCCCGCTTGTCATGCGGGACTTCGATCCTGTCGCCAAGCAGATCGCTCGGGACCCGGCCTGCGGAGTCTGTCGAGGCGAAAGGTTGACATGAGAGTATTGACGGGCATTCAGAGTTCTGGAAAACCGCATCTCGGTAACATTATTGGCGCCGTGCTGCCGGCGCTTGCCGATGGTCAGCAGAGCGGCAATCCAGCCTTCCATTTTATCGCCGACCTGCATTCGCTGACGACCTCACGGGAGGGCGCGCTCCGGCGCGAGAATACTTCCAGCGTCGCGGCAGCGTGGCTTGCCTTTGGGTGTGACCCCAACAAGGATGTTCTTTATCGCCAGTCCCGCGCTCCGGCGGTGACCGAACTTACGTGGTACCTGTCCTGCTTTACGCCAGATGGCTTGTTGGCGCGTGCCCACTCCTTCAAGGACAAATCTAGTAATCTGTCCGACGTGAACGCCGGGCTTTTCATTTATCCGGTGCTGATGGCGGCCGATATCCTCCTCTATCAGGCGTCGCGCATTCCTGTCGGAAAAGACCAGAAACAGCACATCGAGATCACCCGCGATATCGCGAAGGTTTTCAACAACCACTACGGCCAGACCTTTGTCTTGCCCGAGCCGGTCATCAGGGAAGAGATCATGACAATACCTGGCCTCGACGGGCGCAAGATGAGCAAATCTTACAACAACTACATCGATATTTTCCAAAGCGATAAAGGGCTAAAACAGGTCATCTGCCGTATCGTGACCGATAGCACGCCGGTCAACGAACCAAAAAACCCCGATCAGTGCTCCGTATTTGCTCTCTATCGCGCGGTGGCCAGTGAACAGGAGACCGTCGATATGCGAGAGCAATATCTCGCGGGCCGAATCGGTTATGGCGCTGCTAAAGATCAGTTGTACAAAATGCTGCTGAGCAAGTTTGGCGATCAGCGCGAACGCTATTCGACGCTGATGAGCCGTCCCAAAATCATCGAAGAAGCACTGCAGGCAGGCGAGACGAAGGCGCGAGCAGTAGCGCAAGAAACGATCGTTGCGGTGCGAGATCACCTCGGCTTCTAGGCTAAAGCCTTTCCGAGAGAACTATCCGTATTCGAAATCGCGCCTTTGCGGCCTGCACTCTAGCTATGCATAAGCGCCGGCTCATCGGCGTACCAATCCGGCTGTAACCCCCGATGCCGATTCCAGTCGAGTCCTTTCTCAACGGTGCTCAACAAGGTCCGCAACTTCGCCGGACGTTGGGATGGTTTCAACTGACGTGTATGGGAGTTGGAAGCACCGTCGGTGGTGGGGTTTTCGTTCTCACCGGGGAGGTCGCCGCCCGCTACGCCGGCCCGGCCGTGGTTCTTTCTTTTCTGTTCGCTAGCTTGGTCTGTCTGTTTGCCGGACTGTGCTACGCCGAATTTGCAGCGATGATCCCAAGATCGGGCAGCGCCTATACCTACGTCAGCACGACCTGGGGAGAGGCCGTAGGGTGGCTCGTTGGCTGGACCTTGATTCTCGAATATCTCTTCGGCTGTGAACTCATCGCTATCGGCTGGTCGGGTTATCTGGATTCGACGTTGGCCAGTCTGTAAGCATCCGGTGAGGTCC
Organism: Bradyrhizobium rifense; assembly: GCF_008123425.1. Lineage (GTDB taxonomy): Bacteria > Pseudomonadota > Alphaproteobacteria > Rhizobiales > Xanthobacteraceae > Bradyrhizobium > Bradyrhizobium rifense. Next base: position 111,807 of record NZ_VSSS01000037.1, on the reverse strand, counting down.
TCACCGGAGGGAGACGCTGGGTACGACCGTTTCAGCATAGCAAAGTCAATTGTTAGCTTTCACCTTGGCGAAGCTGCAAGCTGACGGAGAGAGCCGATCTGATTACGACAGATGCGGCAGGGGGCGTAAGCGGATGGCCCGTCGCAAACCTAAATTTCTTCTAGTGTGCCGTCGCGTCAGTCTTGCGCTCGGCAGAGCACAGGTAGAGCTGAAGCAAATATGGATCAAGGCGCCCCACACGGTTGCCGGTGCGGGGCGCATGGCCTTGCAGGTTGCAGGTCATCAGCTCTCAACGGGCTTCGACCATTTCCGATTCTTGGAGGATGTTTTCCCTCACCACACCAGCGTGCCTAACCGCCGCTCAGGGAAGAATCGCACAAAGCTACTTCGCGGAGCCGGCAGCTAATTCGGCCGGCTATGGTGCCGGTCAAGGGCACTCGCAATCGCAACGTCTCGCGGCCGATGCCGACTACCACGATCACGATGACGTGGTGCTCGGCGCAGCGGCAACGCTGTCACATTTCATAGAAAGCCGCAATTCAACTCATTTTCAAAAGAGCTTGAATCGTACGTAAGGTCATATTGTACTCTATCGATCGCGTAGGGCTGCGCCTTGGTTGCCGCAATTGGGACGACATTCATCGCGAACGTGTCGACTTATAGACACAGTACCGCCTGGCATGAGTGATGCTTGTTGAAGTAGACGAGACGTTAGACCCAAACCCATCGATGCAAGCGCACGCGGCAGCCGCCCGATCCTGCTCGACCAGGCGGGAGAGAGCCATGGCGCTTTCTTCATCTTTCGCGGTCGCGCTGGCAACGGTGCCGTGTCGCGCTGATGGGCGACGAACGAAAATGATGCATGAGCGAACTGGCATGAGGGATACAACTCGACGGTCACCCTCAAGATTACTTATTCCAAACGGGAAAGCGCGGAAGTGGATAATATCAAATCGATGACTCTACAGGAGCTGCGCTCTGCAGTCACTGGCGGCAGGGTCTTGGAGATAACTACGACAACGGGCTGTGTCGTCGGATGTTCTTATTGCTCGCAGGACAGGTTTGCCCAACGGCAAAGAGCGATATCCGACGTGAAGCATCTTTCTCTGCAGGATTTCAAGCGATGCCTGGCGCACGTACCAGTAGCTGTCGACATTAGCTTTTCCGGGTTTTCGCAGCCTTGGCTCAATCCGGCTTGCACCGAAATGGTTAAGCATGCCTACGCATGTGGCCACGGAATCCGGATTTTCACAACCCTTGCCGGAGTGGATGGGCAGGATCTAAGGCGCTTACGTGCGCTGCAGTTCCGCGTTTTCCTGGTGCAGGTTGTTGATGACGGCACGTCCATGGATAGTGGTCTCGTCACGCGCAACTATGTCGATTTGATACGCCAACTTGTCGACGCCGACATTTCATCACTGCTCTTCATGGTCATGGGCGAGGTTCATCCCGAACTTGTCGGCATCATTCCCGACGAAGCGCTGGTCCGCTTGCGTCCGCCTCGCAGGAGAGCTGGCAGCGGCGAGCTCGAGATGGTTAAAGCACGACCGCCAATCGTTGGAACACTAACGTGTCCCGACGAACGGCAATATCGTAATGTTCTTCTTCCAAACGGCGATGTTACTTTCTGCTGCAAGGATTTTGAGCGACGACACGTCTTGGGCAACCTCCTCCGCGACAGGTACGAGGATCTCTTCGAAGGGGCGACTTTTCGCAACATTGCCGATCGCATGAACGGAACGGACGGCTTTCTGCTTTGTCGATCGTGTGAATTCGCTGAACCAATAACGTCCAAGAGCTGATCTTTGAGAGCAGTTTGGCCGCTGCCTGATCGAAGCGAATCGCGAGTCCTGGCGAAGCTCGGCCTTTCAGCTCATCATTACCCAGCCGCGGGGACGACCCTCCGATGAACGGAGGGTCGCCATGGACCGGACTAGCATTTTGTTGGTCGCCGGTCTGCTGGAGGTCGCCTGGGCTACCCGGCGGAATCTGATTGTTATTTCCGTGCCACGCCCTTGTCTTGTCAGGCCCTGGAGAACCCCATCATTCTTCTGAGGCGAATGCCGCTCTCTCTCGAACTCAAAAGGCGGCGTCTTGGCATAACCGCGAGTCCATGGTTTCCAAGAATCAGGGCCGAGATGGTATCGTTCCTGCCGAGCTCGCGACTTTGTGTCTTGCGCCGTTCGCGCTTACGAGAGTTTGAGACCATCTTACTCCTTTGAGCATGGTCGGGAGAACGTGGCGCCAAACCGGACGCTAAAGTGAACATGGATCAACTTGCGCCCGGCAAGCCTGCCATCTGCGGAAAAGCGGCGTCGGCCTCGCCGCTGCTTGGCCGACGTGTCCTGCCGTGATTTCCCTTGCTAGGCTGTTAACGTACGCACACGGGCAAGGCCGCGGGATTGTCGCAGGCGCGCGAGCGCTGGCGGGTTTATGATGTGGCGCGAGAGGTTCAGGCGTCCTGCTGATCGGCGGGCATGTCGGCTTGGCGCAGGCGCTTCCATTCCCAGGGCAGCAGTTCGTGCAGACGCGAGGCGGGAAGATCAGCGATGCGAGCGAGGACGTCGGCGAGCCAGGCTTTCGGTTCGATGTCGTTGAGGCGTGCGGAGGTGATGAGGGTGAGCATGACGGCGGCGCGGTCGGCGCCGCGTTGGGAGCCGGCGAAGGTCCAGTTGCGCCTTCCCAATGCGATGCCCCGCAACGCTCTTTCGGCCGCGTTGTTGCTGAGGCAGATCCTGCCATCGTCGAGGAAGCGGGCGAAGTCGTCCCAGCGCCTGAGCATGTAATTCATGGGCTTCAGGACCTCGGAGGAGCACGAGAGGGGTTCGCGCTCGAGGAGCAGCCTGGCATGCATGTCCTCGAGAAGCGGCTTGCTCTTTTCCTGGCGCACGGCGCACCGCTCGTCGGCGCCGCGGCCGTTGATGGCGCGCTCGATCTCGAACAAAGCGATCGAGGCGTCTGACCGCCTCCAACGCGATCGGCGAGACCGGTTTGCCCCTGTGGCCTTCCCGGGCGTTCTTCTCGATGTCGGCCAGCTCGAAGAAGCCCCGCCGCGCATGGGCGAAGCAAAACGCCGGCGTAGTCGGCAGCACCTTCTTCTGCGGATCGAACAACGGCTCGAAGCCGTTGTAGCAATCAGCTTGCAGGATACCGGCGAAGGCGGCCAGATGCTTCTGTGGATGCTCGCCTCGACGGTCGCTCGAGGCGTAATAGACCGCCGCCGGTGGCGCTGGCCCGGCGAAGGGCCGGTCATCCCGCACATATGTCCAGATCCGACCGGTCTTGCACTTGCCCTTCGCCAGGATGCGGATGGTGGCGTCGTCGCCATGCAGGCGCTCGGCAGCAAGCACATGGCGTTCGATCAAGTGGAAGAGCGGCATGACGGCGAAGGTCCCGTGGCCGACCCGGTCGGCCAGCGTCGACAATGGCAGGTCGATCCCCTCGGCCTTAAAGCGCGCACTCTGGCGATTGAGCGGGATGTGCATGCCGAACTTGTCGAACAGAATCGTCGCCAGCAATTGTGGGCCGATGAAGCCGCGCGGCGTGGCATGGAACGGCGCCGGCGGCTGGCTGATCTTCTCGCAATCGCGGCAGGTGAACTTTTCGCGCACTGTCTCGATGACCTTGAAGCGGCGCGGGATCTCCTCCAGCGTCTTGGTCACATCCTCGCCGATCTTCGCCAGCCGCGATCCGCCGCAGCAGGCGCAGCTCGTCGGAGCCTCGATAACGATGCGCTCGTGTTCGATGTCGTCCGGCCAGGGCTTGCGTACCGGCCGCTTGCGCGTGAAGGCGCGCACGCTCTGGGTCTTCGCCGCCGCGGCCTGAGCCGCAAGCTCATCCTCGCTCGCCGTGGTGGCGAGTTCTTCGAGTTCCAATTCCAATTGTTCGATCAGACGAGCCGTGCGCTCGGAGCGCTGCCCGTACAGTTCGCGTTTGAGCTTCTCGATCCGCAGCTCGAGATGCGCGATCAGCGCCTCGTTGTCCGACAGCTCCGCCCGCGCGTTGGCGGCATCCGCGACGGCCACATCGCGTTCAGCCTGCAACGCCTCACGCTCGGCCAGCAGCGCCATGTAGGCACTCGCGAGGTCCGAAGGAAGAGCGCCCGGCTTCGATGTCATGAAGCCATTGAATCAGATCAGGCTGCAGATTCAATCGTAAAAAGGCTATCCAACTCGCGTTGGACGCCGTGTTTCTTGAGGATTGCCCAGTCGATTCCAGATAAGAGATAACTCAACTGCGCCGGAGAGATCGTCACTGCTTCGCCCGCAACCGAAGGCGAGATGAATCTTCCTCTCTCAAGTCTTTTTGTAAACAGGCATGCCCCCTGGCCATCATGCCAAATCACCTTCAAAAGATCGCCGCGTTTTCCCCTGAAGCAGAAAAGACCACCGCCCATGGGGTTGTGCTTGAGCACCTCCTGCACGCGGAGAGCCAGGCTCGGAAAGCCGCACCGCACGTCGGTGTGGCCAGTCGCCAGCCATACCCGCACGCCCGTGGGGATCGGAATCTTCGCCGATCCAGAGCCTCGACGATGCGGCGAAGCGCCTCAACGTCGACCCCCGCATCGACAATGACGCGCCGCCCGCTCGTCAACTCGACCTCAATTCGCTGCTCGGTCGAAAGCGCCGGCGCGCTCCGCGATGAAAGTGCCGCCGATGGGACTGGCCTATCCTCTGCGACAACCGCTCTGACAAAGCCAGCCTCGGATTTGGCCCGGTTCGCTACCAAGCCCCTCCGCCAGGTCACCAGCAGAGAACGCGACAGACCATATCGTCGCGCCGTTGCCGCAACCAGACGCGGCTCGGACATGCTTTCCAAAACAATCCGCGCCTTCTCCTCCTCCGACCAGCGTCGTCGCCGGCCCGTCTCCACCACTTCAAGTCGATTCAGCGCACTGATCGTATGACTGTCCATACGCACAGTTCTCAACCATTAGACCACCCCGTCGCAAGGCGTCTCTCCTCGGAGGCTTACCTGTTAACGAAGGATTCCCTGATCCGCCAGCGCAGCGCACCGCGCGCGCTGCAACTGAGCACCAAAGCTCAGAACTGCGGATCTTGTGCTCACTATAAAGACCCCCGAGCTTGATGCGGCCGGGGACTGCGACCGGGCGTGCATAGCGGCTCCGCGTCGGCGATAACCGTTAAACGGAGGACAAAGGAACTACGCCGCGACTTTCGACGCGGTTTTGACCTCTCTGCAGGGACCGTCCTCAAAGCGCCCTGAACCCTCACACGCCGTCGGCAGCTCCTCTCAAGTCCGCGTCCGAACCGATCCCGGCATGTCGATCCTTCGCTGGCTCATTCAGGAGCCCGGCGAGCCTGAGGCCTTCAAGGACTCCTTCGATGCGCTGTTCGCGAATGATTGCGGCGAGCAGCAAAACGGCCTCCTCCCGATGGACGGTGAAGCAGACGTCAGGCGCTTGCGGAACCAAGAAGTCCAGCAAGTCCGGAAGGTCGACAACATGGTGGCGTAAGGTCGAGACCGCATCATTGGCGAGATAGGTCGCCAAATCCGCATTCGCCGGCGGATCAAAGTCCAAGTCGACCTCGGCGCGCTTCTCGATCGCCTGTCGGATCAAGTCGCCCTGCCGTCTTGCATCCATCGAGAGTATGAGCACCGCATCCGCGAGCTTCTCGCGCGGCAAGCTTCTCAGTTCGGCTATGCATGCCTGGATGTCGCCAACCGAACTCTCACGGCCTACCTCTACTCGCAAGCTGTCGAGCAGCATCCGCGCGTCAGTGGCTGCCCTGCTCCTTTGTACTCGAATCATCATAATGCTCTCCGGCCGGCGATATATCCCCACGATACAATGCGTCGCGCGCTTGTTTTGGATCCGCTCGCTTTGGCTGTCTTCGGGAATATTATGGGGGGAAGCAGCGAAGCTGCGGTTGTCCACCATGCAAGGGCCGGCCCGCGGCCCCGATTGAATGTGCTCGGGTGAAATCTCGAGTCGCGCGCATCTCGTTGCATCGCGGCAACGCCGCATCCTGCCAAAGCCAGGCCCTCCCCTGAAGCTTCAACCAAACTTGAATAGCACACCGTAACCGCCCCGTGGGTAGCTCCACTTGATATCACCGCTTTCTTCGCAGATCACCCGGCAGGTGCCGCACTCGAGGCACCCGTCGACTGTAACCTCAACATGACCTTTATCGTTGAGATCGTAGCACCGTGCTGGGCAAGCCTTCAGCATCGATAGCAGCTGCGACGATGGCGTGGTGTGCGGCCGCACCTTGATATGGGCGCGGCCGGAATCAACAAGATAACGGTTGTAGAATAGTTTGTCCTCGACACGTTGGGATGGCTCGCTCGGCATTGATTCTGGCTCCGTCAATCGTCGTTGTCATTGCTTCGTGATCAGCGCCAGGCCCGGGCAATGCGAAGGGCATCGCTGAACAGTCCACTCCACGATCGCGCCTTGATGAACGAATTCAGCATCAGCTTCTCTTTCTCGAGCTTTGGTGTACCGTCGACGCGCAGGTAATCCTGCATCGCCTTCGAGAAGAGCTGCGGATATGTGAGAAAGAAGTTCTGCGAGTGGGTATGCAACAGTGCCGGCATATCCTTGTACTTCTTCAGGTCCTTGATTACGAAGGACTCATTCAGCATCTTTTTGTAAAGCGAAAGATTTTTCGCCGTCATGGGATCATTGCGCGATCGGATAAGACAGATCGCTTCCGCCGCGATACGGCCCGACGTCATCGCCAGATTAGACCCCTCGCGATGGATGGCGTTGTTGAGCTGGGCGGCGTCCCCGACGACGACCCAGCCCTCACCACAAAGCTGCGGGATCGCCTTGTACCCACCTTCGGGGATCAAGTGCGCGGAATATTCCTTTACTTCCGAACCCTCGATCAGCGGTGCGACGGAGGGGTGACGCTTGAAACCCTCGAGCAAGCCGTAGGGCGTCTCCCCGGTACGCTGGAAGTCGGCAACAAGACAGCCAATACCGAGCGAGATACATTCCTTGTTGGAATAGATGAAGCCCATGCCGGTCATGCCGCGGGAGATGGTTCCGGCAGCTTCGATGACGAGTCCCTCGTCGCCTTTGAGATTGAACCGAGCATCGATTGTCTCGCGCGACAGGAAATGCATCTCCTTGACCGCGAGTGCCACCTTATCCGGTTTCAGTCGCCCTCTTAACCCCGCACCCGTCCCGAGCACTCCGTTCACCCCCTCGGCCAGCACGACGACATCTGCATGGATTTCACCGCCATCGCGGTCTGTGCGCACCCCGATCACCCGCCCATGTGAATCCTGGAGGAGCTCGGTCACCGTGGTCTCGCACAGGACCGTGGCGCCGGCCTCGCGGACCTTCTGCGAGAACCATTTATCGAACTGAGCGCGGATGATGGTGTAGCGGTTCGGCTTCTCCTCATTGAAATCATCGGAGCGATATTGAAGCCCCGTGTGCGAACGCTCGTCCATGATCCAGAAGCGCTGCTCCACCAGATGCCGCTCAAGCGGTGCATCCTCGCGGAAATCAGGGATCAGCTTCTCCAGCATATCGGCATAGAGGATGGCCCCTTGCACGTTCTTCGACCCCGAATACTCGCCGCGCTCCAGCTGCAGCACTTTCAGGCCGCGCTCGGCCATGGTAAGCGCCGCCGCATTCCCGCCCATGCCAGCACCGACGACGATCGCGTCGAATTTTTCCTCGATCATAACAAGCTCCCTAGCCGGCGATGCGGTCGTGCGAGTGCGGCGACAGCCGCGCGCGGAATGCAGAGGTCAATGCCGGCAACAGTCGAAGGGCGTCGGTGACGATACCGATATGGGCGAAGTCGAAGATCGGGGCGCTCTTGTCGGTATTGATGGCGACGATGAGGTCGCCACCCTCCACTCCGACGCGATGCTGGATCGCCCCGGAAATACCGGCCGCGATATAAAGCTTTGGCCTAATGGTTTTGCCAGTCTGGCCTATTTGTCGGTCCGAGGTGACCCAGCCCTTCTGGACGAGCGGCCGCGAACAGCCATATTCGGCGCCAAGCACGTCGGCGAGCTGCTGTACCAGTTGGAAGTTCTCAGGTGATCCCAGACCGAGCCCTCCAGCGACGACCACGTCCGCATAGGCAAGGTTGGACTTTTTAGAATCGCGGTCCGGCAGGAAGGAGAGGACTTTTGTGACGATATCTTCTTCTACAAGCCCGAGCGGATGCGAGATGACGCGCCAGACGGCGCCCGTCACGCGCTCGGGGGTCGGCATCACGCGCGGGCGGACGGTTGCCATCTGTGGACGATAGTTGAGTGTATAGATCGTGCACAACAGTGAACCGCCAAACGTCGGCCGCGTCGCCGCAAGCGAGCCGTCGGGATCGACATCGAGCTCGGTGCAGTCGGCGGTTAGGCCGGTGAGCAGTGTGGTTGCCACTGAGCCGGCGAGATCCCGGCCGAGTGTAGTTGCCCCTAGGAGTAGGATTTCCGGCTTGTACGTATTGACCAGCTCTGACAGGGCCTTGGTATAGGACTCATTGCGATAGTCGGCCAAGAGATGGTCCGCGACGATATAGGCGAGGTCGGCGCCGTAGCAGAAGGATTCGGCGACTGCCTGCTCCGTTGTCTCCCCGACCGGGCCGATGACAACCGCGGCGAGGTCGACGTTGAGCTTGTCGGCGAGCCGGCGGCCGGCACCCATCAGCTCCCAGGAGACGGGGTGCACAACCCCGCGTTCCTGCTCGATGAAGACCCAGACGTGCTTATACGCCTTAAATCGTTCGGGCAGCTCCCTCTTGGTCGCTGCGCGACCACCACCCGCGGCCGGCGCTGCGCCTTTGGGTCCGGTGCTCATCATCTGTACTCCCATCCGTTGTTCAGTAGCGGCTCGCCAGCGGGGCGCGCTCCGCCCCCAGCTTTGAATTCGCGCTTGAGGATTGCTTCAGTCAAAAGTTCGGCCGGGTGCCCGCCGCCATTCAGTCAGCACCGCCTGGCAGCTGCGCGGGGCCGAGACAGACATTGCTCGAAGTGTCGACGACCACGGAATCACGCGTTTCGGGTTCTCCGCGCCAGTCACGCGAGCCGATCGATTGGTCCCTTCATCTTCGAGATGCAATCGAGCTGGAACGGCTCGAGGATGTGGCAGAGGCTCGGCTGATATCATTATCCGCCACGTGCTTGCCGGTGAAAACGCGATCCATTGCTCCGAATGCCCTCGAGATCTCGCCGATTGCAGCGACAAGCCCGCAACTCTTGCCGAGAGCACGAGCGCCGGGGTCAAGCCGCCCGTCAGCGGCGCCGCGCGACCGGCGCAGGAGGGCAAGGACTGCCCCCGCGAAACCTCGGCCATAGATCGGCCAACGGGGGTGATTTCGTCGATGAACCTTTGGCGCGGATCACGCCCAGCGTTCAGCTCAGCCAGGTCGGAATATGCGACCATCGCTTTGGCGTCGCGACGCATCATGGTGCCGACAGGCAGCGCGCGCGAACCTGCGCGGCGTCAAAATCACAATCGATGCGGACCAAGATGTGCATGCGCTTCTCCAGACTGGCTGAGCATATGTCAGCAATTGTCGTACCAATTGCGTAGGCGATTAAAATTGGGCGCCAATACAGACTCTTACGGAAGGAAATTGGTTGGCAGCCTCTCACGACGATCGGAACATTCGAGAACCGAGTCGAGGCGTGTCCGGAATGCGACAGAAGATAGTCATCCGAATCTGGTGCGCTTTCCTCGCCAAATGTGCGCTTCCCGCTGCCGGCGTACCATTGCAGGAGATAGGTGCGCCACGGGCACCAGCTTGAAAGGATGGACAAACCAGCGCCCAGTCGTGATTGGCACTTAAGGAGAGCGGAGTAAGTGTTAAAGCTGCGGATCCACGAGGCCACTGCAACTTCCGTTTGAATTGCAACTGTCAGCTCCGAACCTTCACGGTCCAGAGCACGAGATGTAAACTCGATTCACTCCAAGGAACCGAGCTGGACCAAGGCTGGATGCTTGTTCGGTTGTGGCGCTGCCGCATCCTTGAGGACCTTGAACACGCGCTGTTCGATCGGGGAGGACGTGACGAAGTCGGCATAGGCGCGCTCAAGCGTAGCCTTACAACGCAAGGCGATGTCAGGATCGGATGGACCGGTCAACTCCTCACCCGCAAGATACTGACCCATGCGACGCAGGATGTGAAGCCGCGCCACGTTGATGATTTTCTCGTCGTACTCGACGCCGAGCAGTGCAAAAAACTCCTCTGCCGCCGAGGCCTTCTTCAATTGCGAAAGGATGCCGTCCGTCATCATTCTCAACCTCCATCTAGATCCGCGCCCAGAAACCATCCGGGCCGAATGTTTCAACTTGATCGCGCGGCCCTGGCTGACCAGCCGATCACGCGCCCTTGACGAGGGAGCCCTCGTGAATGTCGTGCCAGATTGCTACCACCGTTCCGGGCAACCGGCTCCTGTGCTCGATGGCATGCTTGCGGACGCGCGCGAGGATGGTTTCGGTTTGCTCGGCGGTGACCGACAGCTGCAACTCGGACAACAGCGAAGTGATTGCGGCAAACCCTGAATGCTTGGCGATCACAATGCGGTGGGAGCGGCCGCCAAGCAATCGCAGGTCCAGCGCGGTCTTTTAAACGGAATCATCGAGACGACGCAGATGATCCCGCCGTCGTCCGGCCATCCGGCTCTCCCCGCTCTCCTCGCCGAAGCAAAGATCAAAATCATTGCATTCCGTGCAGACCGGCGTAGTACACATCACCAGGCCGTCATCTTCGCATAGCATGCGATAGAAGAAGCGCTTCCAACGCATCTTCTTGGAGTTGCGAGCCGCTAACGACCCGAAATGGCGCGTCAGGAGGCGGGACAATTCGTCGCGCTTCCGCAGACCGAGATCTTCCCACAAGTGATTGGGCTCCATGGCGCGCCGCGCGATCATTGTCGCCAACCAGCCGCCGACCTCGCTATGAGTAGAACGATGCGCTAGCAGGAGGTCGCGCACCATAATTGTCTCGTCAGGAGCCGATAACGCGGACTGTTCGCGCCAGGTACACCTTCTGACCGGGCTGGACGGGAAGTATTGCACTAGGAGCGCATTGAGCTCCTGGTTAGTCAAGCCAGCCTGTTCGGGAAGTTGGCCGCCATCCATAGCGGATGCGGCGAGAACGCAGGCGAGCACATGGCGATCGAAATCGTAATTATCGCTGATATCGACTTCTGTTGGATGGCGTCCAGTCAGAAGGCCGTAGAGCTTACTTGCATTGCGCTGCTCGGCGACGTGAGCCGCCGATACAGGAGGTGACACCGTATCGGCCAATTGTCTTTGTGTACCAATCATGAAGGTCCCCCCAGCATCTGAGTGGACGATGTCGGCCTTCCCGGGTCGAGAAGGCCGACATCATGAACTATGCCGAAACAGCGGCGAGCTCGGCGGCGGTCTTGCCGACCAAGCTCTCGTCGACGGGCTTGAGGATGCCGTGCTCCATGAGCATGTCCTCGAGCTCGTCCATGCTGATCGGCGTCGGGATAGCGCCTTGTCCAGCATTATTGTGGATCTTGGTCGCGAGATTGCGATAGTGATCCGCCTGCTTGGAATCTGGCGCGTATTCCAGCACCGTCATGCGGCGCAGCTCCGCGTGCTGAACGACATTGTCGCGCGGCACGAAGTAGATCAGCCGGCTGCCGAGCTTCTTGGCAAGAGCATCTGCAAGCTCCAGCTCCTTGTCGGTCTGCCGCTCGTTGCAGATCAGGCCGCCGAGGCGCACGCCGCCGGAATTCGCATACTTCAGAATACCCTTGGAGATGTTGTTGGCGGCATACATCGCCATCATCTCGCCGGACATCACGATGTAGATTTCCTGCGCCTTGTTCTCGCGGATAGGCATCGCGAAGCCGCCGCAGACGACGTCGCCGAGCACGTCGTAAGAGACGTAGTCGATGCCCTCATAGGCGCCATTCTCCTCCAGAAAGTTAATGGAAGTGATCACGCCTCTTCCGGCGCACCCGACCCCCGGCTCCGGACCGCCGGACTCGACGCATCGAATGTCCTTGTAGCCGAGCTTGATGACGTCCTCGATTTCGAGATCCTCGACGCTGCCGGCACTCGCCGCCAGGCTCAGAATGGTGTCCTGCGCTTTGGCGTGCAGGATGAGGCGGGTCGAGTCTGCTTTGGGATCACAACCAACGATCAGAATCTTTTGGCCCAGCTCAGCAAGGGCCGCTAGCGTATTTTGCGACGTCGTCGATTTACCGATGCCACCCTTGCCATAAAACGCGATTTGTCTCAGCGAAGACATGTTGCTCTCCATCAACCGATTGCCAACTTTTTCGCGCCGAACGCGCGAGACTGTTTCTCTCTCAGAAACGTGGGCACACGGGCTTCGGGAAGGAGGCCATCGCTCGCCATCGGCGTCGCCATGCCCTCAGCCCTCACTCGTTGTTGCTGCATCCATTTAGCAACTGGCGTGCCATTTCGTTCGCAGGTGCGTCAAGCGCCTGAGCATGCTGGACTAATCGCGCGGCGTGCGAGACCGGATGCCGTTGCGGACGCGACAGCGGCAAGGGCTTTGACAGAAACCGGACAAAGCCCTTTTGACAGAAACCGGACAAAACCCTGGCGCATTGATTCCATTACGAGCGCCCGGCGACAGGGCGCGGAACGGGGAATGCCGGGCTTTAGCCCGAGGCGATGAGGGGATCGTACGGTGCAGATCGGGTTCGAGGACACCGCCATCATCAAAGGCGAATGTTTCAAGACCGGCACGGTGGGTACTTGCCGTCAGAGCGGGTGGCATATCGCTTGCTTTGCTAGGCCCGGAACGCAGTTTCCGCGTGACGCGATGTTGTAGTGAGGACAATATGTCTGGAATTGGAAGTAAGTTGCCGCCGTTCGAAATCACAGGCGTAAAGCCCGGCTTTCACCTGCCAGAGGAGAACGGGCAGAGCGCCTTCGAGACGCTGTCTGAGACGAGCTTTCCCGGCAAATGGAAAGTGATCTTCTTTTACCCGAAGGATTTCACATTCGTCTGCCCAACCGAAATCGCTGAGTTTGCCCGCCTATCCAAGGATTTCGCCGATCGCGATGCAGTCGTACTTGGTGGCTCGACCGATAACGAGTTCTGCAAGCTCGCCTGGCGGCGTGAGCACAGGGACCTGCACCGTCTATCGATCTGGCAGTTTGCCGACACCAAGGGCGCACTGGTCGATGGCCTTGGAGTGCGCTCGCGTGAAGGCATCGCGCATCGCTACACCTTCATCGTCGATCCTGAGAATACGATCCAGCATGTCTATGCGACAAGCCTCAATATCGGCCGCAGCCCAAAAGACACGCTACGCGTTCTGGATGCGATACAGACTGATGAGCTCTGCCCTTGCAACCGGGAGATCGGCGGCGACACGCTTAAACTTGCCTGAGGCAACATGTCGATCGTGCAGTGGGAGGAGCAGCTCCCGCATTCGAGGGACGTCACACTCGGTACCGTCTAACGTGGAGGCCATTTTGGATCCGCTACCCGGCAGAACCGCATCGAACCGACCGTCGCTCGAGTTGGCGCATGGCTGCCGTCATCGACGCGACGGTTTGTGGCGATGCGGCAAACCAACAGCAGGGCGAACAGGCCCATGAGCATCGTTGGAAGCCCGATCATCCAGATCAGCTTCCGCCGAATGTCTTCAGCTCGTATTTCAGCAGCCTGCGAATTGAGTCCGGCCGACAAGTCGGAGAGCAGCGGCGCAAGTCAACCCCCTCATTCAGAACGAGCCGATCCGCCTGCCCAGCTTAAAGGTGTCCGCCACAACATCAAGAGCATCCAGGCTGGAAAGTCACCGAGCCGGTCACGCTCGCGACGGTGTCCCTTCACCAAGTAGCTGATATGGGAGGATCTCGTCGACCGCGCAGAGTTGCTCAAGAGCAATCCCGTCGTGCTTCACCTGATCGATACCCCGACCCACAGCTACGATGGGTCCCGGGCGAGCTTCTTCGATGCGCGGACCATCGACGATATCGTCGACCCGATCGAACTGTTCGCGCCGCTGTCGGCCGATTCCTCGCAGATCGCGCCGTCGTCGCTGCCCAGCGATCGCATTTGACGAGATGTGCACTTGCCGCGCGTATGCTGCAGAAACGCCATTCTACGACGCCCTAGGGAACAACGCGTTTGTTGATTGCTAGAAGTGATTGCCGACGAGGCGGTTCGCCGGCTGAACGCTATCAAAGTTATCCGCGACCACATTGGCGAAGTGTGCCCATTCTCGACAACCTAATTCGCGTTACCGAGACATTTACGTTATTCTGGCGCGTTGTCCTACACTATTTATCAGCGGAGTGCACTCCAAGCAGCTGCTCGCCAACTCCCGTCTCGCGATCATGAGAAATATTGCGAACCCGCTCACGGCGCAGAGGGAGAGTGAGCCATCAGCCGAGTTGAGTGCACTGCCGTGGCATCCGCTGCGAAGAAATTTGCGCTCCAGCGAACAGGCAATCGTTCACTGCCCGCCCGAGTTGGACCGTCGGGAGGACGCCGTGCGTCAGACTTTTCGATGGATGAGCGTCCTTAAGCGTGTAACAGCGAGCCAGGCGAAATTGGAGTCGGCGTTGTAATCGCCGCTCGGTCTGTCGTTTGCTGCGAGTTGCCATTCTGCCAGTCGGCGCCAAGTTATGGTGCGGTTTCGTGCGCAATGTCGTGTTCACGACATGCCGGGGTTGACCTTTGGCCAGAACGTGCGCCCCACGTTTGTTCTGCGTCCAGTTGGCGCGTAGCGTGGCCGTGCGCAGGCCGCCAGCAGTTGGCCCGGTCTTTGCTCAGTTGCTTGCCAAACGGTGTGCGGTTTCCCGCTTTTGTCGGGATTGTCTGTCACAGAACGTGGCTCTCTGTGGAACGAAAAGGCGATGCGATGAAGAACTGGAGTTCGGTGACCGCCGAGGTGGGAAGCACCGCGGCTGGTGCCTTCGATTTGATGACGCGCACCGCACTGGCTGTCGAAACGTATGATAGCGCGGATGGTAACCTTCGGTACGTTCCTGAAGAAGGGAGCGTCCTTGCCCGGGACACAGTCAGGTCGGATCGACCAGCCAGCTTCACGCTTCAGAACGGCCTGCAGGTCGCGGTGATTGCGGATCATCGGACGCCCGTTGCGACTCAGATGATCTGGTATAAGGTCGGCTCCGCCGACGAGCCACCCGGCAAATCGGGGCTTGCGCATTTCCTCGAACACCTGATGTTCAAGGGCACATCCAAACACCCGGCGGGTGAATTCTCCCAGACCGTGCAGCGCTGCGGCGGCAAGCAAGGCGGCTTCACCGGCACCGACTATACCGCCTATTTCCAGCAGGTGCCGCGCGAGCAGCTCGGCAAGATGATGGAACTTGAAGCCGACCGCATGACCGGTCTCATCCTCAAAGAGGAGAACGTGCTGTCCGAGCGCGATGTGGTGCTTGAGGAACTCAATAAGCAAGTCGCCAACAGGCCGGATGCGCAGCTCGCCGAGCAGATGATGGCGGCGCTTTACCTCAACCATCCCTACGGCCGCCCTGTGATCGGCTGGCGTCAGGAGATCGAAAAGTTCGATCGCGAGGACGCGCTCGCCTTCTACAAGCGTTTTTATGCGCCGAACAACGCGATCCTGATCATCGCCGGTGACGTCGATGCAAATGCGATCCGCCCAATGGTGGGAAAGATTTATGGCCACATCCCCCCGCAACCATCAATTCCCGCGGAACGCCTGCGACCGCAGGAGCCGACGCCGGCCGCGCCGCGTACCGTGACGCTGACCGATCCCCGCGTCGAGCAGCCAGCCTTGCGCCGTTATTATCTCGTGCCGTCGGCTCACCCCGCCGGCGAGAGTCCAGTGCTTGATGTACTCGCGCAATTGATGGGTGGCGGCGCCAACTCACATCTTTATCGCGCGCTGGTAATCGACAAGCAGATTGCGATCACGGTGGAGACAAGCTACGAGCGTACCTCGCTCGATCCTACGCAATTCGAGATTTATGCGCTCCCGAAACCCGGCGTCGGATTCGGGGAGATTGAGTGCGCCATCGACGAGGTGATAGCCGATATTGCGCACATGTGCGCGCGCGCCGAGGATCTCGAGCGGGCCAAGACGCAGCTGATCGCGCAAGCAACCTACGCCCAGGACAGCCAAGAAGAGCTTGCGATCCGGTATGGTGGTGGGCTCACGACTGGGCTCAGCATCGACGAAATCCGAGGCTGGCAGGACGGCATCCGCGCCGTCACCGCCGACCAGGTGCGCGCGGCAGCTGGGAAATGGCTCGACAAGAAGCGCTCCGTGACCGGCTATCTTATGAAAGAGTCAACGCGGAACCACCAGGAGAAGCGATCATGACCGATTCCGTCACACCTCGTGCGGTCTTCGCCGGCGGAGCCTCGCTCTCGACCGCAATGCACGCCTCGCCACGTTCACCTTCCGCGGCCGGAACGCGTGGCGCGACCAAGATCCAGCGCCTGGTGTCATCTTGCGGTATAGTAGCCTGGTTCGTGCAGGACGCCACTGTCCCGTCGATTGCGATGAAATACGCATTCGGCGGCGGCGCGACCCAAGACCCCACCGATAAACCCGGCGTCGGCTACATGGTGTCTGGCCTACTCGGTGAAGGCTGCGGCGATCTAGATTCGCAGACCTTTCATGAGCGGCTCGACCGTCGCGCGATTGAGCTGAACTTTGAATCGACCCGCGATCACCTCCGCGGTGCCTTGCGCACGCTCGAAGACAACAGGGACGAGGCCTTCGACCTGCTACGGATGGCATTAACGTCGCCGCGTTTCGACGCGGCCGATGTCGAACGGATTCGTGCCAGCATGCTTGCGAACCTTCGGCAGGACTCGACCGATCCTTGGTCCCTCGCCAATCGCAAATTCCTCGAAGTCGCCTTTAACGATCATCCTTATGCTCGGGAGGCCAGAGGCACGATCGAGAGCGTGCCAAAGATCGAGGTCGCGGATCTCAAGGGCTATGTCCGACGCGTGATAGCAAAAAACACACTCAAGATCGCGGTGGTCGGCGACGTCGATCCGGAGGCAATGTGCAAATTGCTCGACAGGACTTTTGGCGGCCTGCCGGCCATGGCGGAGTTGGCGCCGGTGCCCGACGTGGTCGCAGCAACACCGCCGCAGCGTGTCCTCATTCCGCTCGATGTGCCCCAGACCGTTGTGACCTTCGGCGGTCCCGGCGTCCGCCGCAGCGAGCCCGAGTTCATGGCGGCCTATGTCGTCAACCACATCCTTGGCGGCCCCGGTCTAGCGTCGCGGCTGTTCCGTGAAGTCCGAGAGAAGCGCGGGCTGGCCTATTCGGTCCATGAGCGCCTGGTCTGGATGGATCATTCCGCCATGTTTGTCGGCAATAGCGGCACCCGCGCCGATCGCGCTGACGAGACGGTCGAGCAGATCGAGAATCAAGTCCGCCGAATCGCCGAGGAAGGACCGACCCAGCAGGAACTTGACGATGCAAAGTCTTACCTGAGAGGCTCACAGATGCTGGCCCTCAACGCTTCCTCGAAGTTTGCGCGAACGCTGCTGCAGCATCAGCTTGATAAGCTGCCGATCGACTATGTCAAACAGCACAACGCCGTCGTCGATGCAGTGACGTTGGAGGACGCCAAGAGGGCCGCACAGCGGCTGTGGGGCCAGGGTCTGCTCACCATTATCGTCGGCCGCTCTCCAATGGGCGCAGCCAGGTCGACCACTGTGCCATCGGCCGCGACTTCCTCACCGGGCGCCGAGCAGCTAAGCGTCCCGCCAACGCCAAAAATGCCGGCCAAACCCAATTAGTTTAGGCAACGCCCGCAGAGCTTCGCGCCTCGCTCTCCGCTCCGCCCCCTTGGGTGAAAACTTGAGAGTGGTGGCCGTGCGCATAGAAATCGAACTCAAATAGCCCCCGAGCGCATGTTCGGGCTTCAATAAGGATCATGATGCCCTCACACCGAGCGACCGCCCTTTTCGTTGCCGCACTTGTTTGCACGACCTCGCTGTCAAGCAGCGGCCTCCGCGCCCAGACTACGGTTACCTCCGAACGCCCCGCCAGCTTCACGCTCGACAACGGCTTGCAGGTTGTGGTGATCCCTGATCACCGCACGCCTGTCGTGACGCAGATGATCTGGTACAAGGTCGGCTCCGCCGACGAGACGCCGGGCAAATCCGGGCTCGCGCATTTCCTCGAACATTTGATGTTCAAGGGCACCGCCAAGCACCCGGCCGGCGAGTGCTTGCAGACCGTGCAGCGGGTCGGCGGCGACCAGAACGCCTTCACCTCGGTCGACTACACTGGCTACTACCAGCGCGTGCCGCGCGAGCAGCTTCCTGCCATGATGGAGTTCGAGGCCGACCGCATGACCGGCCTCATCCTCCAGGACGAGGACGTGCTGCCCGAGCGTGACGTCGTGCTGGAAGAATACAACATGAGCGTCGCCAACAATCCGGACGCACGGCTGGCCGAGCAGATCATGGCCGCGCTTTACCTCAACCATCCCTACGGCCGCCCGGTGATCGGCTGGCACCAGGAGATCGAAAAGCTCGACCGCGATGATGCGCTCGCGTTCTACAAGCGCTTCTACGCCCCAAACAAGGCAATCCTGGTGATCGCCGGCGACGTCGACGTCAAGGACATCCGCCCGCTGGTGGAGAAGAACTTCGGTCCGATCCCGTCGCAGCACGCGATCTCCGAGAAGCGCATCCGGCCGCAGGAGTCGATGCCGGCGGCGCCGCGCACCGTGACGCTGTCGGATCCGCGCGTCGAACAGCCCGGCCTGGGCCGCTATTATGTGGTGCCGGCGGGCGCGACGGCGGCAACCGGCGAAAGCCCCGCGCTCGATGTGCTCGCGCATTTGATGGGCGGCGGCGCCAACTCCTATCTCTACCGCGCGCTGGTGATCGACAGGGGGCTCGCGATCAGCGCCGGCGCTGGCTACCGGCGCACGGCGCTCGACCCCTCGCAGTTGTTGATCTGGGTGACCCCAAAGCAAGGCGTCGAGTTCGCGCCGATCGAGGAGGCGATCGACAAGGTGATCGCCGACCTCGCGCAGAAGACCGCACGCGCCGAGGACCTCGAGCGGGTCAAGACCCAGCTCATTGCCGAAGCGATCTACGCCCAGGACGATCAGGTGATGCTGGCGAGGTCGTATGGCGAAGCCCTGACCACCGGTCTCAGCATCGACGATGTCAGGAGCTGGCCGGACCGTATCCGTGCCGTCACCGGCGAACAGGTGCGCGACGCCGCGGCCAAATGGCTCGACAAGAAGCGATCGGTGACCGGCTATCTCATCAAGGATACTGCGCCGAAACATAAGGAGAAGCGCTCGTGACCTATTCCCTCACCCGCCGCGCGGCGCTGATCGGCGGCGCCTGCGCCGCGATGCCGACGGTGTCATCCGCGCCCGCGCAGGCTGCGGCCAAAATCCAGCGGCTGGTGTCGCCCGGCGGCATCGAAGCGTGGTTCGTGCAGGACGCGACCGTGCCCCTGATCGCGATGAAATATGCCTTCAGCGGCGGCGCGAGCCAGGATCCGGCCGACAAGCCCGGCGTCGGCAATCTGGTCGCCGACCTGCTTGACGAAGGCTCAGGCAATCTCGATTCCAAGACCTACCATGAGCGGCTCGACCGCCGGGCCATCAAGTTGGGCTTCTCCGCGACGCGCGATCACTTCCGCGGCTCGCTTCGCATGCTCAAGGACAACAAGGACGAAGCGTACGACCTGTTGCGGATGGCGCTGACCTCCGCGCGGTTCGAGCCGACCGATGTCGAACGCATCCGCGCCCACGTGATCTCCACCCTGCGCCGAGAATCGACCAATCCGTCCTCGCTGGCCTACCGCAAGTTCCTCGAAGTCGCGTTTGGCGATCATCCCTATGGCAGGCCGGACACCGGTACGCTCGACAGCGTACCGAAAATCGAGATCGCCGACCTGAAGGATTATGGGCGCCGGATACTCGCCAAGGATACGCTACGCATCGTCGTAGTCGGCGACGTCGATCCCGACACGCTCGGCAAGCTGCTCGACAAGACCTTCGGCACCCTGCCGGCCAAGGCTGAACTGACGCCGATCCCCGATGTTGTGGCGGCCAAGCCGCCGCAGCGCGCCTTCATCCCGCTCGACGTGCCGCAGACCGTCGTCACCTTCGGCGGACCCGGCATCAACAGGCACGACCCGGATTTCATGGCGGCCGATGTGGTGAACCACATTCTCGCCGGCGGCATGTCGTCGCGTCTCTTCAACGAAGTGCGCAAAAAGCGTGGGCTGGCCTATTCGATTTCTGAAGCGCTGCTCTGGATGGATCACTCCGCGCTGTTCATCGGCAACACCGGCACCCGCGCCGATCGCGCCGGCGAGACCGTCGATGCGGTCGAGACGGAAATCCGCCGCATCGCCGAGGAGGGCCCGACGCAAAAGGAGCTCGACGAGGCCAAATCTTACCTCAAGGGCTCGCAGGTGCTGGCGCTGGACACCTCCTCCAATCTAGCGCAGACGTTGTTGCAGTATCAGCTCGACAAGCTGCCGATCGACTATATCGAGAAGCGCAACACCATCGTCGACGCGGTGACGCTTGACGACACCAGGCGGGTCGCAAAGAAGCTCTGGGGCGACGGCCTGCTCACCGTAATTGTCGGCCGCGACCCGCAGGCGGCCGCCCAGCCGACAGCGGCGACCCCGAAGTCGAACTGACGTTCCTAGGCGCACCTCCGTTGCGGTTTATCCCTGTCCCTAACCCCTCCCCCGCGAGGGACCAAAAGGGGGGGACATGAACGGGGTGCGCACCTCACAGGACGTTGCAGATGACTCCGAGGTCATTGGGATCAGTAAGGGGCGCATTGGCGGACGGACTCCCTGCCGCCTCCCTCCCCCTTTGACGACCCTTTGACGGGATCCCCGAAGGAGATTGTCCTAGAGGGGGAGCATCGCAGCTCCGCCCGCCGGGGTTCTCACAGAACATGGCGTGCGAATTTCCGGCACCTCGCTCTTCGGCAGTTGGTTCGCAGCTTTCACTGCTATCTGTTCAAGTTTCGTGTCCCCATCTGGCCGGCTCTCCCGTCCTCGTCGGGGGAGATGGCCATTGAAGGGCTTGCCTCCGCCCGCCGCTCAAACGGCTGCGTGCGGAGTTCAAGCTAGTGGTTCATCATAGTGATTTTGACGTTTTGATACCGAGCCATTCGAGAATGGGCAAGTTTTCCGGTGGCAAGAGAATCTCGATACTTCTGGGGACGCCGGGTTGACGTCGGATGAAGCCGTTCCGTTCGAGGGTGACGATCATCTGGTGGACACTCGGCGGGCTGACGCGGAAATGGCGCTGGATGTCGGCTTGGGCGACCGGCCGAATCGCCCAGTCGAGCGCCGCCGGACCGCGATCGCCGGGCGGACCGGGATGGACGACAGGCACAGCAGGCTGCGCCAGACGTCGTTGGGAAATCGCCTGCTTCAGGAACGGCGCGATCACAAGATCCGGCCGATGCAGCGACACGCTCTCGCGCGTGACCTCGGCATGGATGTCGAGCTAGACCGCGACATCGTGGCCTCGATCCCTGAGCTCGACATGCAGCCGCTGCGTCAGGCTGTTGAAGGAATGCGACAGGAGCAGGATGCGCATGATTTGCCTCAACAGATTCTCGGCAATTGCTCGCCCGACGGCCAGTCGACGATCCGCCCGCCGCCGAAGCTCGTGGCCATCTGCACGAAATGATGATCGTCGGCCACGGCCTCGCCGATGTCGGCGGCGTCGCGGCCAAGCGGATGCGCCCGCATCGCGGCCAGCACTGGAGCAGCATTTTCGGGCGCCACGATCGCGACCAGCTTGCCCTCATTGGCGACATGGAGCGGATCGAGCCCGAGCAGCTCGCACGCTGCCGCGACGCCCGGCTTGAGCGGGATCGCCTCCTCGCGAAGATGGAAGCCGAGGTCGGACTGCTGGGCGATCTCGTTCAGCGTGGCGGCAAGCCCGCCGCGGGTGGGATCGCGCATCAGGCGGATGCCGCGGCCGCCGGCTTCGACCATCTTCGCGACGAGATCGTTCAGCGCCGCCGAATCCGAGACGATCTCGGTCTCGAAGGCGAGATTCTGCCGCTTCGACATGATCGCCACGCCGTGATCGCCGAGCGTGCCCGAGATCAGGACGCGATCGCCGACGCGGGCATTCTCCGCCGAGAGATCGAGCCCGTGGGGCACGACCCCGACGCCGGCGGTCGAGATGAACAGGCCGTCGGCCTTGCCGCGCTCGACAACCTTGGTGTCGCCGGTGACAATGTGAACGTCGGCCGTGCGCGCAGCCTCGCCCATCGATTCCGCGATCATCTTGAGGTCGGCGAAGCGGAAGCCTTCCTCGATGATAAAGCTTGCAGAGAGGTAGAGCGGGCGTGCACCGGCCATGGCGATATCGTTGACGGTGCCGTGCACTGCAAGCGAGCCGATATTGCCGCCGGGGAAGAACAGCGGCGAGACCACATAGCCGTCGGTCGTCATCACCATGCGCCCGGCACCAACGTCGAATGCCGACTGGTCGTTGCCGCGCGCCAGCCATTCATTGCCGAAGGCCTCGTGGAACAGACCCGAGATCAACTGCGCCATGGCCCGGCCGCCCGAGCCGTGGGATAGGTCGACGCAGCCGTTCCTGATGTCGAGCTTGCGCTGGTAGGCCTTCATGACACGCGCCTTTGCTGGTGGTCGCGGAAGCGGCCATGGGTCCAGTGTGCGGCGCAGGCGCCTTCGGAGGAGACCATGCAGGAGCCAATAGGCGTCTCCGGCGTGCAGACGGTGCCGAACAGCTTGCAGTCGACCGGCTTCTTCACGCCGCGCAGGATGGCGCCGCATTCGCAGGCGGGATTGTCGTCGACGCGCAGCTCGTGCATGTCGAAGCGCACCTCGGCGTCGTATATGGCGTAAGGGCGCTTCAGCTTCAGCCCGCTATAGGGAACCTGTCCGAGCCCCCGCCATTCGAACTGATCGCGCAGCTCGAAGATGTCGGAGACCTCCTCCTTGGCGCGCAGATTGCCGTCGCGGTTCACCGCGCGGCTGTACTGGTTCTCGACCTCGTGCCTATCCTCGTTGACCTGCCGCACCAGCATCAGGATCGCCTGCATCATGTCGAGCGGCTCGAAGCCCGCGATCACCACGGGCTTGCCGAACTCCTCGGCAAAGAACTCGTAAGGGGCCGTGCCGATGATCGTCGAGACATGGGCCGGCCCGACGAAACCGTCGATCTCGACCCGGCCGATGTTGCGGATGTCGGGACTTTCCAGGATGTTCTGCATCGCTGGCGGCGTCAGCACGTGGTTGCAGAACACGGTGAAGTTTTCGAGCTGCTTCTTCTCCGCCAGCCGGATCATGACTGCAGTCGGCGGCGTCGTGGTCTCGAAGCCGATGGCGAAGAACACGACCTCGCGTCCGGGATTGTCCTCGGCGATCCGGATCGCGTCGATGGTGGAATAGACCATGCGGATGTCGGCGCCGCGCGCCTTCGCCTTCAACAGCGATGTGCCCTGCGAGCCGGGAACGCGCATCAGGTCGCCATAGACGCACAGGATGACGTCCGGCCGCTCGGCGAGCCGGATCGCCATGTCGATGCGTCCGGCCGGCAGCACGCACACCGGACAGCCGGGGCCGTGGATCATCCGCACGTTCTTCGGCAGCATGTCCTCGAGGCCGTAACGCGAGATCGCGTGGGTATGGCCGCCGCAGAATTCCATGAAGCGATAGAGCTTTTGCGGATCGGCTTCCGCGCGGATCGTTTTCGCAAGCCCGAGCGCGATCTCCTTGTCGCGAAACTCGTCGGCATATTTCATGACGCGGCTCCCTGCCCCTCGGCGCTAAGCTCGCGCAGCAGCTCGAGCGTCCGCATTGCCTCCTCCGGATCGATCTTCGTCAGGGCATAGCCGACATGGATGATCACATAGTCGCCGACGGCGAGATTCTCGATCAAGGCGACCGATATCTCCTTGCTCACGCCGTCGATCGAGACGATCGCCATCTCGTCGGGCAGGAGCTTCGTGACCTCAGCAGGTATCGCGAGACACATCAGGCGGTTCCTTCCAGGCCGTACTGTTCGAGTTGGAGCGCGGCGATCCAGGCCTGGCCGAGGCTGAGACCGCCGTCATTGGGCGGCACTTGCCGCGGCAGCAGCGGCAAGAGACCGGCGGCGATACAGCCGCGCTCTATCTCGCAACTGAGGATCGCGTTGAGAAAGCAGCCGCCGCTCAGGGCGACGGTCGTGACGCCGGTCTCGCGCGCCGCACGGGCGATCCAGTCGACGCAGGCAGCGGCGAGCGTGCCATGGAACAGCCCGGCCCCCTCGACCGGATCGATGCCCTCGGCCGCAAGGCGCGCAAGCAACGGAAACAGGGACAGCACCCCATCCTCGATCGTCCAGCCGTCTTTCATGGAGCGCGGCGCGCGAACCCGCGCCTCCAGTTTCATCGCGGCTTCGCCCTCATAGCTCTGCACCTGGCAAAGACCGAGCAGCCCCGCCGCCGCATCGAACAGCCGGCCGGCGCTGGTCGTCACCGGTACGCCCGGCTGGTCGAGCAAGGCATGGAGACGCGCAGCCTGCGGCTGCGCCGCAAACCGGGTCGCGATCGCGTTGCCGCGGGCCAGGCCATGCAATGCGCTTGCAGCCATGCGCCACGGCTCGCGCGCGGCGCGATCGCCGCCCGCCATCTTCATCGTCGCCAGATGGCCGAGCCGCCGGAACTGCGCGCGCTCGCACAGCAGGAGCTCGCCCCCCCAATTGCCGCCGTCGCTGCCCTGGCCGAAGCCGTCGAGCACCAGCGCCAACGCAGATCCTGCGAGGCCATGCTCCGCCATCACGGAGGCGGCATGGGCATGATGGTGCTGGACTGCGATCAGTCGCCGCCCGCTCGCTTCGGCGAAGCGGCTCGAGGCTATGTTCGGGTGCAGATCATGGGCGATAACCGCCGGCTCGACGTCCAGCGTCGACAGCAGGTGGCCGATGGTTTCTTCGAAGACACGGACGCCTTCGGCGGTGCCGAGGTCGCCGACGTGCTGGGAAACGAAGGCCTCGCTGCCGCGCGTGACCGTCACGGTCGACTTCAACGCGCCGCCGACCGCAAGGATCGGCGGCACCGGTCGCGCCAGCCGAACCGGCTCTGGCACGTAGCCGCGGGCACGGCGGATGAATTGCGTCCGGCCGGCGACGACGGCCGCCACGGAATCGTCGGCGCGGGTGACGATGTCGCGATCATGGCTGACGATGAGGTCGGCGATGCCGGCAAGCCGCAGCTCGGCCTCGCGATTGTCGGTCAGAAGCGGCTCGCCGCCGGGATTGGCGCTGGTGGCGACGATCGCCCAGCTCTCGCCGGCGAGCGGATACGCCGCATCCAGCGCCTCGAAGATCAAATGATGGAGCGGAGTGACCGGCAGCGCGATGCCGATCCGCGCCAGCTCCGGCGCGATCGCCGGCGAGAGCTGATGGCGCGATGTCATCAGCACGATCGGCCGCGGCGACGTCTCGAGCAAGGCGAGCTCGGCAGCATCGGCGTCGGCGATGCCGGCGACCGCGTCCACCGAGCCGACCATGACGGCAAACGGCTTCTGGTCGCGCTGCTTGCGCTGGCGCAGGCGCTGCACGGCCGCCTCGTCCCGGGCATCGCAGACAAGCTGATAACCGCCGAGCCCCTTGACTGCGACGATCTTGCCTGCGGCGATCGCGGCAGCGATGTCCTCGATACCGTGGCTGAGCCGCGGGCCGCATTGCGGGCAGGCGATCGCTTCGGCATGGAAGCGGCGGCTGTCGGGATCGGCATAGTCGCCCGCACAGGCCTTGCACATCGCAAAGCGCTTCATGGCCGTGGTCGCGCGGTCGTAAGGAAGCCGCTCGGCAATGGTATAGCGCGGACCGCAATGGGTGCAGTTGACGAAGGGGTAGCGATAGAACCGGCCGGCTGGATCGAACAGCTCGCTCAGGCATTTTGGACAGGTCGCGGCATCGGCGACGATGCGTGTCGACACCCTGCCCTGGTCGCTCGCGCGGATATAAAACCCTTCGCTCGCCACCGCCCCGACCGGCTGCACCGAGATCTCGTCGATCCGGGCGAGCGGCGGCTTTTCCAGCGGCAGTGCCCTGACGAAGTCCGACGCGCGCTCGCCCTCGACCTCGATGACGACGCCATGGGAATCGTTGGCGACGAAGCCGCCGAGGCGGTAGCGCGTGGCGAGGCCGTAGACATAGGGGCGAAAGCCGACGCCCTGTACCGCGCCGCGCACGTGCAGGCGCAGCCGCCGTCCGTCCCGCGCCGTGGCCTCGCCGCCCATCGTCACTCCGCCGCCGGCATCGCGGCAGGCGTCGTCGCCGCCATCCGCTTGCGGATCCAGGCAAAGAACGTCGCAAAGCCTTCGCCGGTGCGCGCCGACACCGTCAGCACCTCGATCTTCGGGTTGACCCGGCGCGCATAGTCGATGGTCTTCGCCAGATCGAAATCGAGCACGGGCGCGAGATCGATCTTGTTGATCAGCATCAGCGACGAGGCTGCGAACATGTCGGGGTATTTCAGCGGCTTGTCCTCGCCCTCGGTGGTCGAGAACACCACGATCTTGCAGGCCTCGCCGAGATCGAACGCCGCCGGGCAAACCAGGTTGCCGACATTCTCGATGAAGAGCAGGCCGCCGTTCAGCCAGGGCAGCCGGTCATAGGCCTCGCCGACCATGGCGGCGTCGAGGTGACAGCCCTTGCCGGTATTGACCTGGATCGCCGGCACGCCGGTCGCGCGAATGCGCTCGGCATCGTTGGAGGTCTGCTGGTCGCCTTCGATCACGCCGATCGCAAAGCTTGCCTTCAGCTCGGACAGGGCGCGGACCAGCAGCGAGGTCTTGCCGGCGCCGGGGCTGGAGACCAGGTTGAAGGCGAGCACGCCGTCGGCCGCGAAGCGGGCGCGGTTGTCGGCCGCAAGCCGGTCGTTCTTGTCGAGGATGTCGCGCTCGACCTGGATGATGCGGTCGCTGCTCATGCCGGCGATCTTCTGGCCCGCGGGATTGGCGCCGCAGTCGAGCAGCCCGGCCTCATCGGGGGCGTGGTCGTGGGCACCACCGTGGTGATGGTAGTGACCGTGGTCGTGGCCATGACCGCGGTCATGATGATGGTGCCCTCCGTGCTCATGGCCATCGCCGAGATCAAGATGATGACCAAGCGCATCTTCGATCGATGCCTTGCCGTCGTTGCAGCCGCAGACCGTACACATCAGTCGACCTCCAATTCCCTTACGCGCAATTCTTCGCCGCCCGTCACCTGCAATTGGTAGCCGCCGCAGGACGGGCACAGCTCGTAACACTGCCCGATCTCAACGGTTTTGGAACAGGCCATGCACCAAGCCGTGCCGGGCGTCTCGACGATCTCGAGCCGCGCGCCTTGCGCGATGGTCCGCGCGGCCACGGCCTCGAAGCAGAATTTCAGCGCCTCCGGCACGACATGGCTCAGCGCACCGATCTCCAGACAGACGACGTTCACCTTGGTGAAAGCGCGCTTGCGCGCTTCCTCCTCGACGATACCGACGATGCCTTCGCACAGCGCCATCTCATGCATGGCCGGCCTCGCGAAATTGCAGGCTGAAGCCGACGCAGGGATCGAAGGAGCCGACCAGCGCGCGAACCGCGTCCTGTCCCTGCCGGCCGGTCGCGAGCGTCGCGCCCTTGAGGCTCCTGACCAGCGGTCCGCGGGCGTGAAAATTCCACTCGGTCGGTGCCAGAAACTCGAAGTTGACGACGCGATCCTCGTCGTCTAGTGCGACGGCGTGATGAAGGCGGCCGCGTGCGCATTCGACCGCGGCTGCCCCCTTGCCCGCGCCGAGCCGGTAGCTCGCGACGACGCCTTCATCAAGATCCGCATCGCCACGATCGAGCCAGGCGCAGAGCCGCGCGACCTCGGCAATCCGCGCCTTCAGACGCGCGGCGGAGCCCGCTTCCGCCGCCGAGACCGCTTCACGGCGTGCCCTGCGCGCCCAGACGCCGGTTTCCGGAATCCGGCCGCAGAGGTCCGGCGCATCGGAATAGGCCGCACCGTCCGCCAGCAGACGCGTGACGATATCCAAATCGTCCGCCACCGTCAGGAAGGATGGATCGGCCTCCGGCTCTGACACCAGCTTGCCGTGGCATCCCGCGACGGAGGCGGCGAGCGGCCTGCCCGGCGCTAGCGTCTCGTCTTCTTCGCCGGCGATCCCCATCGCGCCGAGCGCGGCCTTGATCTGCACCACGGCGTTGCGATGCAAGGCCGGCGGGACGGCCTCGTCCGCGCCCCAAAGCAGCGCGCTTGCCTGCATTACGGCGCGCACCGCCGGAGCGTTTGTGCCGTCGAGCGCGAGCCGTCCGACAAACAGGCCGCGCAGCAGTTCGGTCAGCCGCTCGACGACGACTGCGGTGACGCGGCGCCGCACCGTTGCGGGAGCCGCCTCCCGCCCTTGCGCGGCTTCCACCGCCGACTGGAACGCCACGTGATGGGCGATCGAGCACAGCGAGAACAGACGCGGCAGCACCGGAAGCAGCGAAGCCGCGGGCTTTCCCGCAAACAGCCGCGTCAGCGGCGGCCGGTTGCGCGGCTTGATCGCGACGTCGGCGATCGTGGCGCCGGACAACAGCACCGTAATATCGATCTCGTTGCGGAACGAGAGACTCATGCATGCCGCTCCATCAAGACACCCCGCAGGAAGTTACGCCGATCGATCGGGCTTGTCTCGGGCTCGCGGCGGCGAACCGCCTCCTCGCTGTCCGCCGGCAGCATCAATTCGGCAAGCGCGGCTTCGGCCGTCGCTCGCGCGGCATCCATGTCGGCGAATTGGAACATCGGCGAGAACAGCGAGCAGCTCGCGTTCCGGCCGATCCGGGCGATCTCGCTGAGGGTGAATTCGATATCGCCCGCGGGAAAACGCATTCGCACGGTCGCGTCCGAGGTGGCTGGCGTCACCGCGCCCGCCGGCATCGCCACGTTCATGAACCACGGCGTGACCATGATGCCGACGATCGTGCCGTTGAAGGGACGGAAACCGACCGCCTCGATGCCGAGCGCATCGTTGTAGATGGGTAGATCGCGCATCGCGCGCTCGCCGATCTCCCGGTAGCTTGCGGCCAGAAGCTCGCCCCACGCCGCGGCGTCGGCGTCGCCGGCAGGACCTGACGCACTCGCTGGCACGCTGCCTGTCATGTTTCGATCGCCATGAACTTGGACTTTGGCGCGTCGCAATTCGGGCAGTGCCACTCCTCCGGCAGCGCCGCGAACGGCGTGCCCGGCGCGATCTGCGCTACCTCATCGCCATCCGCCGGATCGTAGACGGTCCAGCAGATACCGCATTCCAGCCGCGTGACGTCGGCGACGTCCTGGCGCACGCCAATATTCTCGAAGGCGCTCATTTGAAGTAGGCCTCGATGATTTCCTGCAGCCGCTCGGCGGAATCCTCGAAATCCTCGTCCGCTGCCAGCGCAACCGTCGGCACGCCGCCGACTTCGAGCGTATCGAGGATGATAGTGTCCATGGCGTTGAAGAACTGCACCGACCAGACATTGCGGATGCCGGTGGAGAGCGCCCGGCAGGTGCCGTAGCCGCGCGACACGAGCTGGATCGGTCCGTTCCGGATCGTGTGCTGCAGGAAGCTCATGTCGACCGGGCTCATCGGCAGCAGCGTGAAATTTATGATCTGCGAGCGAATGCCGGGCCGCCAGGCCTGTGCCCGCTCGCGGATTTCGGCGAGCACCGGCAGCACGTTCATGGCGCCCTCCGGCACCTGCCCGATCTCGAAATCGGCGGATGTCAGGTCGGCAGCCGCACGCTTGACGATCTCGGGAACCGCGCCGATCTCGAGATATTCGGAAGTGGCGTCGGTCTCGAGCCGCACACGCCAAATTCCCGCCAGCACCGATTCCTGAATCTGCGCCAGCGATCCGTCCGGCAGCGCGACGACGCCGGCGACCTCGCCTTCGCCGAGCACGTCGGCCACCAGCTTGCTCTCGAGATCGTTGAGATTGGCCAGCCGAAACAGTCTTGTCGGCGCGTTCGCCTTTTGATCCGCGATGGCATCCGCGATCCTCGAGAGCAGCGCGACCGCGTTCGGGCAGCTCTTTGCAAGCTCCGCACTGTCGAGCGTTGCAAGCTTTGCGAGCGCGCCGGCCGCCGTCAGGCTGCCCTTCGCTGCATTGAGACTCTCGTCGCCGATCGGAAACACGTTGACTGGTTGCTCGGCGCCTTCGGGCGCATCCCAGAAGCCGGCCTTCATAGCCCGACCTCTTGTGCGCGATGCTGGGGAACGATGGTGACGGCGACTGCGGCACCTTGCCCGCGCGGCCGGTCGATCAGCTTGGTGATGCGGTCGGCATAGACCGACCAGTCCTGGATCTTGGCGATCAACCCCAGCGTCTTGCCGTTGGCGACGAAGATCAGCGTCGGCTGCACCCGCACCTCGAAGCGCTCGCCGAGCACACGCTCAGCGTCGCGCGCGATGATCGCACCGCGCAGCCGATTGCCGAACGCTGCGATAAGCTCGGGCAGCACCACGGCGACATCGATTGCCTCCGGAAAGCGGTTGGGATCGCCCGCCGACAGCAGCACCGCGACCGCACCGGCCTCGTTCGCTCCGCCAAGAAAATGATCGACTGTCGCAGCATCGACCTCGGGCAGACCACTCCGCGCCAGATCATGCTTTCCCACCTGGAATTCCATCGAACCTCTCCTGACAAGCTTGTGTGTTTGCCGAACTAGAGGTTAGCAAGCCACGTGCCAGGATCGGTTATCACATGTTCGGATTTATCCCATTGATCCAGATCATGTCTTTCTTGGCGCCGACTGTAAGCCAGGCTTCAATGGAAAGATACTTGCCATATCTGGTGAGAGCTGTCTTTGCAGGTAGAAATCGATCTTCCAGGCGCACAGCGGCCGCCGAGGCCGGCCGGTCACTGATGTCGTCAACGCATCAAACGGGAGAAGCAGCGGCGATCCTAGTCGGACCGCAGGTGCTCGGGTAGTTGCGGCTCGCGGTCGATGAGGTCGGCGAAGAAGCGGTCGCAATCCTCGCCGTCGAGCGCCGCGCTGAGACCTTCGATCGCATTCGCGATCAGGCGTGCCTCGTCCTCGTCCAGCAGCCGGATCGCGGTGTCGATATAGACCAGCACCTTGGCGCCGACCGGAGGATTCGAGAGCAGCAGCACAGAGACGGGGCGCTGCTCGCCGCGATACGCGCACAGCGCCGAGATCCCGTCGGTCTCGACAATCGTCATGGGCAGGCCGAGGCACATGGGCAAGTCTCCGGCAGTGTGGCCGATCAGGCCGGCCGCGTCTCGTAATGGAGATGATCGATGTCATTGGCGAGCAGCCGCTCGATATCCGCCAATGGCTCGGCGCGTTGGCTCACCGTGAGGCCCCATTCGGCCAGGATGGCGCAAGCGAGATTGATCGCCGGCGCGATCTGGTCGCGCACAGTCGGCGTCAGCGGCCCGCCCCAGTCTTCGAGATCGAGCGGCTGGCAGCCGATCAGCACCAGATGTTTCGGGCAGCGGCCGAGCAGGTCGGCCGCGCTGATGACTTCCTGGAAGCCGGTCTGGTGCAGGCTCATCTTCTTGGCGCCGGTGAAACGTGGCACCTCGTCGTCACGCACAAGCTTCAACTGGCCGGGCTCGAGGCCATAGTCGATCGCGTCGAACACGATTAGGCGATCCGCCTCTTCCAGATAGTTGACGAGATAGAGCCCCTGCGTGCCGCCATCGAGAATGGTGACATTGTCGGGTACGGCGTAGCGGCGGTGGAATTCCTCCACCGCCCGGACGCCGAACCCTTCATCGGCCCACAGGATATTGCCGATGCCGAGCACCAGGATGCGATCGTCTTGCGAGAATGTCGGTTTCACTTGGCGTTCCCGTTTCAGTCGCGGAATTGCCGTTCGCCCGAGATCATCGAGGAGATGATGCTCTGGCGCGACATGATGTCTTCGCGGATCGCGGTGTAGATGTGCACCATCACGAACACGACCAGCGCCCACATGCCGAGATGATGCCAGGTGTGCACGTCCTGGCTGTTCGGCCAGATCGCAAACACCCAGCCGAACAGCTTATGCTGCCAGCTATCGATGCCGGTGCCTTCCGAATAGAGCGCAAACCCGGTGACGATCATGAAGGCCACGAACAGCGTGAATCCCGTGAACATCGCAATCTGCGCCAGAGGATTATGGCCGACATACAATTTGGGCTCGCGCTCCAGGAACGCGTACCAGCGGATTTCATGCAGCACTTCTTTCCAGAACTGCCTGCGATGCAAGGGCAGATAGAAAATCTGCCGGGAGTGGTGGTTGCCGACGAAGGTCCAGAGAATGCGGGCGAGGAAGAACACCGCCAGCACTTGCCCCGCCGAGAAATGGGCAAACCGGATGTAGCCCATCACGAAATTGTCGGACGCCTCGCCCGCGACCGTCGGCAACGGCGTTCCGATCAGATAGCCGGTCCCCATAAGCACGATAATCGAGAACGCGTTCACCCAGTGACAGATCCGTACCGGCGCTTCGTAGACATAGACGCTAGAACGACCCACCGCACGTTCTCCGGAAGCATCGGCTGCGATCGCCGCGCGGTCGGGCCTGGCGTCCGAGGCGGGAGCAACTGCATCCATCATGATCCTCTCCTACCTGACCTTGACCTTGGCGAGCTCCTGGCCGTCCGGGCTCATGACGTGCGTCGAACAGGCCAAGCACGGATCGAAGGAATGGATGGTGCGCAGGATCTCCAGCGGCTGCTCGGGATTGACCATCGGCGTGTTCATCAGCGACGCCTCGAAGGCGCCAATATTTCCCTTGGGGTCGCGCGGCGAGCCGTTCCAAGTCGTCGGCACCACGCACTGGTAGTTGTCGATCTTGGTGTCCTTGATCTTGACCCAGTGCGCGAGCGCGCCGCGCGGCGCCTCGGTGAAGCCGACTCCCTTGGCCTCCTTCGGCCAGCTCTCCGGCTTCCACTTGTCGACATTGGCGGTCGAGCTGTCGCCGGCCTTGATGTTGGCGACGAGCTTGTCCTGGAAGTAGCGCATCTGGCGTCCGGCCCAGACGGATTCGAGCGCACGCGCCGCCGTGCGGCCGAGCGTCGAGAACAGCGCCGACATCGGCAGGTTCAGATCCCGAAGGAACTCGTCGACGGGATCCTTGAACTCCGCCTTGTTCTGCGCGTAGCCGACGACCCAGCGCGCCAGCGGGCCGACCTCCATGGCGTGACCGCGCCAGCGCGGCGCCTTGATCCAGGAGTACTTGCCGCCTTCGTCGAGCTGCTCGATCGCCGTCTTGGTGCCCTTCGCGTTGGGTCCCAGCACGTAATTCGGCTCGGTGACGCCGTCCCAGGGATGAAGTCCCTTGGTCTCGTCGGGATATTTGTACCAGGAGTGCACCACGAACTCCTGGATCTCGTCGGGATTGGCGTGGTCGACCGGAAGCACCTCGGACAGGTTGCCGTTGATAATGGCGCCGCGCGGCAGCTTCAGGCTCTTGGCGGAATAGTCGTTGGCATGTTCTGGCACATCACCATACGAGAGCACGCTCTGGCTCGAAAGGCCGCCGCCATAGAGCCAATCCTTGTAGAATGAGCCGATCGCCGCCACATCGGGGAGATAGACCATTTCGTTGAACTCGATCAGACGGTCGATGATCGAGGAGATCAGGTTCAGCCGTTCCATGTTGATGGCGCCGACAGCGCCGGTGCCGTCGACATTGATCGGACAGGGCACGCCGCCGACGAGCCAGTTAGGATGCGGGTTCTTGCCGCCGAAGATGGTGTGAATCTTGACGATCTCCTTCTGGAAATCGAGCGCCTCCAGATAATGCGCCACCGCCATCAGATTGGCCTCGGGCGGTAGCCTGTAGGCTTTGCTGCCCCAATACCCGTTCTTGAACGGACCGAGCTGCCCCGACTCGACGAACTTCTTGAGACGGGTCTGCAGATCCTTGAAATAGCCGGGTGACGACAGCGGCCAGCTCGAGATCGACTGCGCCAGCGTCGAGGTCGCCCGCGGATCGGCCGAGAGCGCGGAGACCACGTCGACCCAATCCAGCGCGTGCAGGTGATAGAAGTGAACGACATGGTCGTGCACTTGCAGCGCGAGCTGCATCAGATTGCGGATCGAGTTGGCATTCTCCGGAATTGTGATCCCAAGTGCATTCTCGACCGCGCGGACCGAAGTCAGGGCATGCGTGCCGGTGCAGACGCCGCAAATCCGCTCGGTAAACGCCCAGGCGTCGCGCGGATCGCGGTTCTTGAGGATCACCTCGACGCCGCGCCACATCGTGCCGGTCGATACGGCGTTACGGATGATGTTGTCGGAATCGACGTTGACCTCGACCCGCATGTGACCTTCGATGCGGGTGACCGGATCGACGACGATGCGCTTGCCGGAATTGTCGAGCTTGAACCCATTGGGTGTCTGGATGCCCATCGCTATCTCCCCCTGAACTCGATTAGTGATCTTGGTTCGCATCGTCGCGCTTGTTGGCGAGGCGCTTCGCCGCCGTCACCGCGGCATGCGCCGCGACCGCCGCGCCGACGGCGCCGGCTGCCGCCATGCCGATCTGATCGGCATTCTTCTCGATGCCGAACTGCTTGATGTTGGTGAGGCGGTCGTAGAATGAGCCCTTGTCCCAGAAGCCGTCCTCTGAGCATCCGATGCAGCCATGACCCGACTGGATCGGGAAGGAGACGCCGCCGTTCCAGCGCACGGTCGAGCAGGCGTTGTAGGTGGTCGGCCCCTTGCAGCCCATCTTGTAGAGGCAATAGCCCTTGCGCGCGGCCTCGTCGTCCCACTCCTCGACGAACTGCCCCGCGTCGAAATGCGGGCGCCGGTAGCACTTGTCATGAATGCGCTGCGAGTAGAACATCTTCGGTCGGCCCTGGCGATCGAGCTCGGGCAGCTTGCCGAAGGTGGTGATGAAGGTGACGACGCCGGTCATCACCTCGGCGATCGGGGGGCATCCCGGCACCTTGATGATGGGCTTGTTGGTGATCACCTTGTCGATCGGAGTTGCCTGTGTCGGATTGGGCTTTGCCGCCTGCACGCAGCCCCAGGAGGCGCAGGCGCCCCAGGCGATGATTGCCATCGCGTCCTCGGCCATCATCTTCAGCTTCTCGACGAACGGCTTGCCGCCGTCGATGCAGAACATCCCGCCTTCGTTCAGCGGCGGATTGCCTTCCACCGCGAGGATATACTGGCCTTTGTGCTTGGCGCGGGTCTCCTCGAGGATGGCTTCGGCCTGGTGGCCCGCAGCCGCCATGATGGTGTCGTCGTAGTCGAGCGAGATCATCGACAGCACCGCATCCTTGACCAGCGGGTGCGCGGAGCGGATGAAGCTCTCCGAACAGCAGGTGCATTCGAGGCCGTGCATCCAGATCACGGGCACGCGCGGCTTAGTCTCGAGCGCGTTCGCGATGCGGCTCGCCGCCAGCGGTCCGAGGCCGAGGCTCGTCGCCGTCAGGCCGCAGAATTTATGAAAGCACCGACGCGTGATGCCTTGCCGCCTGATCACGCTGTAAAACGTTTCCGTCGCCGCGCCCATGAATGCTCCCGCCTTCGGCTTTGACTTTTCGATGACGCAAAGGGTAGCAAGAAGCAGGCCAACAGCCTGGAGAGATTCAAAAGTGGAGAGATTCCATAACGTTGCGAATTTGAACCACTTTCATGAACGGTACGCGAGGACGCTGCCAACACGAGAAGAGGAGACAATTCGATTTGCAGCCGGCAACGAAGTTTCCGGTCAATGCGCGGTGCACACCATGCAGGGATCGAACGAGCGCACGATGTGCTGGATCGCAACCGCAGGCGGTAGCGCTCTATCTTGCCGTCGCGCACTGCCATCCAGTGCCCGAGACTGCCGCGGGCGGCGTCGACCAACCCGACATAGCTTCCGTCGGGGAGCTCGCGCGATTTGTCGCAGAACGGCTCCGACAGCCGCAGCGCGCGCGTCCACTGCTCCATGGCAAGCGCGAGCGCGCGGTCTCGATCAGCCGAGGACGTGATCGGGGAAATCGATCTGAGCACTGGAGCGCTCATTCAGGAGCGGCGGACCGACATTGCCTATGGCTGGAACGACACCACTCAAGGTATGCGTCTCGTCTTCGAGTTCAAGCGCATGGGACGGCAAAAGAAGCACCGTAACCATTATCTGCTCGAACAAGGCCTCGGTCGTTTCGTCACAGGCATCTACAGCCGCCGACAAGCGGTCGCCGCCATGGTGGGCGTCCTTCTTGATCCGGAGCCTGATGTGGTCCCGCCGATCAGGGAAGCACTGGAGGACGCCGCCCTCGCAACCGCATTGCGCCTTAAGCCTACCTCCGGCGGCGACCCGATCGCGAGGCCGTCCAATATGTTCAGGGCGGCAGATTTCGACACTGAGCACGAACGAGATCCGTTGCTGGCTC
Source organism: Bradyrhizobium rifense (assembly GCF_008123425.1). Classification (GTDB taxonomy): domain Bacteria; phylum Pseudomonadota; class Alphaproteobacteria; order Rhizobiales; family Xanthobacteraceae; genus Bradyrhizobium; species Bradyrhizobium rifense. Next base: position 75,519 of record NZ_VSSS01000037.1, on the reverse strand, counting down.
GCACGCACGGCACGATTCGAGTTTCACACTTTTTTCTCGCCTTCGGTTATCCGACAAGCACCCTAAAACTGAAGACAACCTGACGAGGTCTCATAGAGTCCCGCCTAGGCGGGCTCAAAAAACGACAACGGAACGTCTCGGCGTTGCCGAAGACACTCGATGCCTCTGGCATGTCCGATGCCAATAAGCACCTGTAAGAAAGAAACGATGATGAATCATCTCCAGCAGCTCCAATACTTGGATGATGACCTTCGATGAGTGCCGACGCTTGACAGCGCTCCCTCCACCATCTGCTGCAGGCGGGGCCAAGGCTGCACTCGATGGCTACGAGTACCAACTCGCCGTCTCGGTGTTGGCGGCTCTGCGGTTGATGTTGATCACCAAATCGGCGACGAGGATCACGCTCGAACCCGCCAACGAGGAAGATCTGGAGTCGGAGCTCGACCAACGACGCCTGGCCGTGTCCAACCTAGCGCGAACGTCGCAGACGGCTACAAACTCGTCGTGCAGGTGAAGCTGCGCAACAGCGGTCCCTGGTCAATCACCGACTTCGACGCGTTGCTCAAACACGGTACCACCCGTCGGCCGGCCAAACACCACCTCGACGATCCCGGCACGCGCTATCTGCTGATTACCAATGCCGACGCCACCGGCGTGGCCCGCGACCTGCTGGTCCGCGGCTTGGAGGAATGGCCGGAAGAGCGGATTTTCCCGGCCAGCCTGTCAGGGACCCGACCCCATGGACCGGAGGGGCGGATCGGCATCTGGGGCGTTCTCACCGAGCGTCTCTTGGACTTGGAGATTAACGACATCCTCGGCTCCCTACTGCGGTTGCCCCAGAGCCGACGAACCGAATGCCGCGCGCGATTGCGCGACGAAGCTCTGCTGCGAATGCGCGGAACGAGCCCGGGCGTATGGACGCGCGAGGACTTGCTGAGCCTGATCCGCGGCTGTGGCGGCTATACGATGATCTCTAAGGATCTGCTCGGCTGCGCGACGTCGCGGAACAAAGGCACATGCGACAACCGCCTGAATATCAGGCGAGACGCTCTCGAAGCCTCGGTGCTCAGTGGCCTCCGGACGCACTTGATGGAGCCCGATCTATTCAAGGAATTCTGCGACGAGTTCACCCGCGAGGTTAATCGGTTGCGGATTGAGCGTGGAGCGGGCCTCGCTGCCATGCGAGACGAGCTCCCGCGCATCGAACGCGAACTGGGAAAGCTGCTGGCTGCTATTAAGGCTGGCGGTCCGATCGAAGCCATCGTCGAGGACATGAAGCGGCTCGAGGCCCGAAGGGCGGTACTGAAGGACCAGCTTGCGAATGCGGAAGAGCCGCCACCCCTCCTACATCCGAACATGGCGGAGATCTACCGTCAGCGGATCGCGGCGTTCTATGAGAGCCTGCAGAACGAGGATGGGAAGACCGAGGCGGCGGAAGTCTTTCGCACGTTGGTTGATCAGGTGTGCCCGACAAGGCTGAACTGGCGATCGTCCTGCGGGGCGACCTGGCCTCGATCCTGCGGTTCGCCGCAAACAAGAAAAACCCCGACGTCCTTTCGGAGGCCGGGGTTTTGGTTGCCTTGCTTTCGCAAGAATCGTTGGTTGCGGGGACACGCAACACCCGATTCCGGCGAAATGGAACGGGTGTTCTCGAAATCGGGATCTCGCAAGAAATGATGGTCGTGGGGGCTCGTATTACCCGGTTTTTGCGATTGGTGGAAACAGTCATTCCGCGATTGGCTGCCTAGACCATTGCCTTCAAAGGTGGAAGTCACACGTTCGCATCGTGTTTGGTGCGCCACATCGTTACAAAACTGGCACTCCAAAAACTGTCGATCGGCGTTCAAATTTGGCTCGGACACGCTTGGCAAACACGTTGTGCAAGCGCATTCCCTCCTTGAGCTCTTCCGGCGCTCACTGTTCGCCGTGCTGCCAGTCCGCAGGAACATAGAGACAAAACTTCCAAAAGCTCGAAATCTCCGCTCCGCCATACTTGGCATCTTGTCGTGCGCCCCAGAAGAAGCGTCTCCCTCCGAGGTGCCCCCCGCAGTTTTCCTCATTCACGCGAGGTACCCAATGGCGCGGCACGTCGGTCGAAATAGCCTCCAGGGAACGCAGTCATCGGAGGGATTGGCGTATATGGATGCCAGAGCGCGAGCCCAACCAGCCGCGCGTCCAGCCGCACAATCAATTTGCGAGCGATCATGTCAGCTATCGCAGCCTCAATCTCGGCCTGCATTACATTCGTCCCGCTGAGCTGTTCGCGCAGGCGGGTTTCAGGCGAGCCTTCGTCCGCAGCCAGAAGAATTTCCCGCGCGAGGCCCCTGACCCGGTGTTCGCGCTCGACTGCAATGGCTCGCGTATCCTCGACTATGATCTCGTCGCCGCTGTCCCGCATCGACAGCATAGACAACTTCGGCTCGTACCAGGCTTTCAGCCAGGCATCGATACCCTTGGCGACAGCGCTTAGCCCCGGGCGGCGATTAGCGCTGCCCGCCGCGAAATGACCGCCGACATCATCGTCTTCACTGTCTTCGAAGTAGTAAACCTGATCCGCCAGATCGCGCTCCGACAACGGATAGACGTAGCGATAGGAGACGGCCGGGCGCAGCTTCAATCCATGTTTCTCGGCTGTGTAGTGATAGGGGCTGTAGCGCTGGTACCGCAAACGCACCGCAGGTCCCGGCTGTAGATGATGCAGCAGCGGTAGCAAAGGAGCCATTTCCGCATACCATGCGTCGCTCTCGCCGGGGAAGCCCCACAGCAAACTCCAACTGACCCGCACACCGTTCTGACGGCACCACTTCAAGAGTTGGACATTATGCGCTGAGCTCGTTCCTTTGCGCATCAGCTTCAAAACACGGGTATCCAGGCTCTCAATACCCGGTTGGATCCAGCGGACGCCGGCGGCAGCCAGCTTCTCCACTTCGTGGCGCTTCAGGTTGGCTTTGACCTCAAAGAAGATCGCGAGCTTCTCGGGTAGCGCGGTGAGGCGAGGCAGCGCCTTTTTAAGGTAGTCAGTGGCCAGAATATTGTCCACCGCTTCGATCCGCGACGAACCATAGCGCGCCGACATCTCAATCATCTCCTCTGCGGCCTGCCTCGCGGGTTTCTGGCGATAGGTCATCGATCCGCCGTTCAGCCCACAAAACGTGCAGTGGCTCCGCTCGCCCCACCAGCAGCCTCGAGAGAACTCCATCGGCAGCCCGGCATGGATGCGGTCGGCGTAGAGCGACGCGTTGAGCTCGGCAAAATAGTCCGAGAAATCGGGCAGCGGCAGGTCACCCATGTTCTCGATCACTGCGCGGGGCACTAAGTCGCGCGTCGACGCAGCGGGATAACCGGCCTCGCGATGCGCCGGACCGAAAACGCCAAATGGCAGGTCAGCAGGCGGAATGTCTCTGCCGCGATTAAGGATGTCCCAACACAGCGGGCCGATCAGTAAGTCGGCCTCGCCCGACACGACATAGTCGACCCATGGGAAACGCATGTGAGTGCTCCGCCCCATTACCGACTCGCAGTTTGCGCCCCCCATGAGAGTGACAAGATCCGGTGAACTCGCTCAGTCGGCGCAGCAACGCGAGCGAGGGAACATGCTGGGTGAAGGTCGAGCTGCACCCGACCATGGCCGGCCGCTGCTCCAATATCTTGTCAGCCGTCCAATCAATAAACCCGCCGATGAGCGAGCGCAGCCTGAGGAGATTCGCGCGACGCTCGGCCAAAGAGTTGCCTGCGTGTATCGGGTTGCGTTCGAAATAAAGGTCCAGGAAGGCGCTTTCTTCAGGCTCGAAGTCGGGAAAAGCAACGCCCGCGAACAGCCAATCAACCAGCGCCTCCTCTGGCGGGCAACTCTCAAGAGGCCCATAGTCGGCAATGCCTATGTATTCCAAAAACCAGATGTTGGGATATGCTATCGTGGCTTGCAGGCCAGCCTGGGTCAGTGCTGACTTCAGCAGACCAAGCGCCAACGACGGTCTTTCGACTGCCGACATAGGCATGTTGACTAAGACGATTGGCACATCGATACTCATGTGATGCCACATTATTTGTGGTAGGCTAGGCGCCTTCGCCCGGCCACAGCGTCATGCGCTGGACGGCAATGCGAACTTCTGCGCGGCGCCGTGATTGGAGCCGTGAACATGAAGTCAACTAATTCAGCGAATGCCCTAGGCGGCGCGCTTCGAGCCATGTTTCCGTGTCACGTTCGTTGCCTGGAGACTGGAAAGCATGAACGCGCTAGTCCAGCGGAGGGTGCTAGAGCCGAGCCGTGAATGAGCCGACACACCGCTTCGCTCCCGACATTAAGCGGCGCCACGCCAAGGATCAGGTCGGATCGAGCCGTTCTTGACGAAGAGCGTGCAGCGTTCCAGTCGTACTCGCCGATGTGCAAAAAAAGAGGACTTGGCTCGAAGCCGCGAGCGCGGAAGTCCTTCGGTCGCGTCCAGCGCGGAGCAACCAAAGCCCATCCGGCGGAGCTCAGGCAGGTGGTAGACCGAATGAGTTCGAGCTGCCTAGGAGAGCCCGGCACGCCAAGAACAGGTTCTGCGGTCACGTCGATTCCGCGCGCCATGAAGCCGCGGACGGTGGATGCGAAACGGCTTGCCACCCCAGTCCACACTGCGAGATGGTAAGATGCCGCAGCTCCTCCATACTGACGTAGTACCTCAGTGCGAATCGGCATGATCTACGTCCGTGCGGGAGCCTGCGTAATTGGCAGCTTCGATGCGGCTCGTCGCCCAATTGCTGGTCTGCCAGGCGAAGCGGTCGTCGAGGTCGTCTTCGATTACCCCGGCCGCGTACAACCGATCGAGCAAGTCAGCGACTGCAAGTACGCTCGTTCCGTCAGTCGTGACCCGCATAACCAGCTCCGACGCTGTGCAGTTACCGAACGCGATGAGATCGCCAACGGAAATCGGAGCGACGTCGTCGGGCACCCGGTGTTCCATGTTGCGGGCGCGGAGCTGGAAGTACCGGTTCCCTGCTTTGTATTGCAGGTCTCTGCGGAAGCGGATCGGCAGGTGGGGGCTGGGCTCTCGAGCATATACTGGTCGATCATGCTCTGCAGACCCTCCCGGAACTCGTCAGGCGTCCTGAAGAAACGTTCACCCAAGATGCGGTAACCGAGAGGCCAGCGTTCGCTCCCCGGTACCGGCGTCACCAGTTGCAAACGTCCCTGCTGCATATTTACGAGGAAGCCGGAAACACACGCGATCGTGGTATGGTCGCGTTCCAGCAACGCGATTGCATCGTCTTTGATGGCGGACCTGAGCTTCCCCTTCCCCTTCCGCTCGCGCGCGCGTCCGGCGAAAGCCTTTGCGGTCGGCGCCTCCTTGCCCTGCAGGATGAGTTCGACCCCTAGCAGCTCCTCTGGCGAAAACGTCATATGAATCTGATTGAGATGTGCTTTGCTCAGCACGGAGAAACGATTCGGCGTGGTGCCATACAGGTTGAACAGTCTGAGCACGCGTCTGGTGAGTGCCTGATCTTTGAGCGGCGCAGCGGTCGTTGTCTGCGGCAATGCGCCCGTGATCCGATAGTAGTCGAACAGAAAGCGATCGTAGTGTGGGTTGTCCATAGGATCTGTAGCCCAGTAGCAGAAGCCAGTACGGGCTGCCGAACCAAACACCTCGCGCGCGACGCCAACTACGCCACGCCAACGCTCTGCCTGCTCTTTGCTGTAGTCGTAATAGCCTTTGAACCGGCCGGCAGAGAGGCCACAGAACCAGCAACCAACGGTGCAGCCTTCGCTCAACTCGAAGGCGATGATCGGGTACGTGACCGATAGCGATGATGCGCCCAATTCGTCGTTGCAGCGCCGGATTTGGCGCTCGCGCCAGGCATGGAAACGAGGGTTAATCGTCGACATTTCGCCTTCGTCGCGCAGGAGGTCGCGATGGCGCAACATCTTGCGCAGATGCTCGTCCCACATCGTAGCCAGCGGCCACTGGGCAGACTCCGGCTTGAAGCGGTATTTTTGGTAGTCTCCGTGCCAGAGCGGCAACATTTCCATTGGGTCAACTTCGATGCCGTAGCGCTCTGTTACCTTACGAGGGGCGTCGACGTTCTCCGAAAGCGCCTTGCGGAACTCCACGTCACCGGCTAACCGCTCCGTGAAGCGCTTGACGTGCGACAGGGTGCGCAGTTGCTCGGGGGTGCGACGGACAAAACTCTGTCGGTAGTGTTCGGTGGCAGCGCGCGTCATCACGTTACGGATAAACCTTGAAGCAGCATCTTATAAGCCTAATGGCAATGATCTCACCCCGGACGAGGCCTGCTTTCATGTTCTCGTCGCACTTCTCGTCTCCTTGAGCACGAGCCAATGCGGTCAGAGCGAAAGGCATGTCAGGCCACGACCGCAACAACAACAACCAGAACAACAGCGACGGGCTCGACTGCCGAGGCGAAGTTAAAGTGCGCTTCCGCGACCTGTACGCCGCTCGTGGGCACCTCCGCAGCGGACCTGGCCAACCCGGCGGCCTGCACAACGCCGCTCGAGATCGCAACACTCGAATCAAGGTTGGCGCCGGCAGTCGCATCGAGCTGCTTACTAATCAACTCCTGTCGACTTCGACACCGGATGTAACTCTTCGCTTCATCAAGAGTAAAATTGTAGCCGTGACTTTTTCCGACCGCTACAATTGATGCAAGACCTGTAGCACTCGGTTTTGCGTTTTCGAGCAGATTGCCCGTTTTCCCTAGATCGTTGACAAATCGCTCTATCTCAGTTCCCGACACAGCCAGTCTCCACGTCTTCGCTTAATGTTGCCAAACTATGCACGATGCCTTCGCGGGCGATCGACGCCGACAGCGCGAACAAAGCAAGCAACGCGCCAGACTGACAATTGCTGATTTTTCGCTTTGTCTGACGTCGTCAACACGACAACATTGGTTTGAAACCGACAACCGGCCCACGATGCGGGACAAGATTTTGTTGTCGGTCTCTAATAAAGTCGTCCGTTCTTTAATCGCGGGCAACAGCAAACCGAGCGGCCCAGTGCAGGGCGACGGCATGCAGGACGCGGCATCAACCCGGGCTATGGCTTTACGCGCCAGCGCAGAGGACATTCGGGTGGCACCTCCCGTTACTGATCGCTTGACCAAACCGACTCAAAACAGAATCCAGCAATCTCTTGAGGTTGCTGGGCTCTTTCGATTGATTTGGTGGCGGGGCCCGAAACGAACGCCAGATCAAAGACCCTCGTTTGTGGTTTCCGTGCTTCCGGGAGCCCAGTGATAATCGGTTCCGAGGGGGCGGACGAAGGTTCTCACCACGGTTTGTTCACGATCATTCACTTGAAGCCGAACCAATTCAGCGCAACGGCCCTGGTCTGAGTCAGGCGTGGATGGACTGATCATTGAAGCGCTCTGATCGCGGGACTTGTCGATGCTAATGCTGACTAGCACCCTGCCCAACAGGTGGCGCGTTACCGCGTCGGCCGCCGCCGGCTTGGCATGATAGAACCCTAAGGTCGGGCTGCGCGCCACCTGCCCTCTTATACAACTCAGACGGCGAGCTGATCGTCTCCGAGCTCTCGTCGCGGTTCAGGCGCTCGTGCACTGCCCTGCTGGCCTTGTGACCCGAAAGCTCTTTTGCTCGATTTGCACGTACTGCAGGTCTTCCATCTTTTGCGGATGCCGTTGCGGTCAAGCGCCGGAATTCGTTCCTTATTGATGGGATTCCATATCGAGAGGTTCATGTTCTTGATTTCCTCGGTAGGGACATCCGAAATCAGGCAATTGTTCGGATCGCCGGTAACCCGCCCCAAGTGTAGTGTCATGCATCATCCAGGCATGACCGCTCTATCCGCGCGAAGATCGAGTTCGACACCGTGGAAACCGTGCTGAAGCGCGTTGTCGGCCGCTGAAATGGTGTTTTCGAGAATGCCCTTGGAATTAACAAATAGACCGCGGTGCGGCAGTATTTGCTTCCGATGCGGATCGATGTCGCGGGTCTTGGCTTCGGGGCCGGTCAGGAAGAGATCCTTCCCGTAACCGGAGGTGTCGATTTCGGACTTTGCGTCGCCAAGAGCGGGCCTATCCAGACCAAAGCTGGATTTCCAAGGGCCTTGTTGCCGGCCAGCAGCCACTCGGTGATTGTCTTATTGACGGTGCCATCGACGGGATCGTTCGGATCATTGGAGCCAAATGTTTGGATTGTCTCGCCACATGCGGGAACCGGTAGAGAGATGGCTTTAGCGCCCGGCTGCACCCGGCCGATTTGGGTTTGCAAGCCAGCCTTCCGCTCGTCTCCCGCGTTCGCATCGGTGACACTGCCAGCCGCAGTTGAGGCGACAACCATGGTCCCAATCAACCCTAGCCGGGTCAGTTGCTTGCGCCAGCGGCGCATACTGAAAGCGAACACGTTGCGAACGGCGCCGCCACGCAGATCTGTCACGTTGGCGGCGGTGCCCGAAGAGTTGAGCAGAACCGTCCGTTGCCTTAACATGAGCGCTCTCTGTCGGTCTCAAATGTCGCTTGTGGTTGCTGTTGCGGTGTGGAGTCTACGAGCCTTCTTGACGAGGACGACGGATCACCCTCCGCGTTGGCGCCTCTTCAAGAGAGAAATGAGCCCCGTAGATCTGCAGAATGTTCGGATCAGCCGCGCAAGAGCTGTCTATGGCGCATCCAATTTTGGGAGGGAACGCCTGTGCTTCGCTGAACAATGCGGTGGAGCGTAACAGTAAGGCGGCCGATTGAATGCCGGTGGTCCTTCGAGAGCGAGTTTGTTGCGTGTAAATGTGAGATCATTGCCCTCAGTCAAGAGGGTGAAGATAGCGCGCGTCCGCGCGGGCAAGTTCGTCATACCTCAAAAGCTCGAAGACCTCGTCGAGCGTCGCAATATTGGGCTCGATACCGGCAACGCCTTCTTCGGCAATGATACGACGGCAGATCTGCTGCATTGCCGCTATTGCAGCTCGCACTGAGTGGTTGGCCCAGATCACTGTTGAGATGCGGGCATTACGATACGCAGAGACTGGTGTTCGATAGTATGTCGTTGGCACGATCACGACGGGCAATCGGCTTTGCCAGGTGCGCGTGAAGGAAAGAACCTCGTCCGCGGTGCTCTTTCGCGAGTGAATGAGGATCGCATCCGCACCCGCGTCTGCGTAAGCGTGAGCGCGTAGAATGGCTTCGTCCATTCCATGCCCCGCGATCAACGCCTCGATCCGGGCCACGAGGACCAAGTCTTCCGCGACTGTATCCTTAACTGCCCGCAGGCGGCCGGAGAATTCGTGGATATCGGCGAGGGGATGACGATCGCCAATGAGCGAGTTCATCTTCGGAAAGCAGCTGTCCTCCAGCGCAACGCCCGCAGCGCCTCGTTGACGGAGCTTGCGGGCAAGGAGGCGTGCATTGTTGAAATTCCCGAAGCCGCCATCGCCGTCAACCAGAACAGGAAGTTTGCTCGAGTCCACGATCCGCTCGACTGCATCGACAAGTTGGCACCATGACGCTTCGTTGACATCACGATACCCAAGAGAGGAGGCAATTGAAAGACCGGACGCCCAGAGACCTTTGAACCCTGCGCGCTCGGCGATCGCAGCGGAGAGGCCGTCATGCGCTTCCATGAGGAAGGAGAGTTCAAGATTGGAGCACACCTGTGCACGCAGCACTTCTGCGGGCGAGGATGTGGTGCATCGATCAGGACCGTTGGCGAGTACAGATTGTGGTTTACTTTTCATGCCGAACACCTCAGGAGCGACGGTTGAGGAGCCCGACTGAGCAGCCCAACCTTCAATCGGCAATCACTCGGCTTTTCTGACATCTAGATCAATTAGCAGGCTTGATAGTTGACGGGGCGTTCCTCGCCCGTCCGGTCGAGGGCGATGGCCCTCTCTGTGGATCGACGCCACCTACGTGAAGGTGCGCCAGTAGGAGCGCAATGTCTCGGTCGCGGGGATCGTCGCGATCATCGTGCAGGATGGTCGGCCGGAAATCCCCGGCATGGATGTCGGCCCATCCGCGGATAGCGTTCCTGCGCAGGCTCGCCAGGCGAGGTCTGCGCGGCCTCAAGCTAGTGAGTCTCGGACGCCCACGAGGGCATCAAGGCCGCCGCCAAGTGCTGAACGCCACGTGACAGCGCTGCCGAGTGGAGGTTGTTGAAACGAGTTCGCGCGGACTGATTCCGTTTTCCTTGTGATTGCGGTCGGAGTGGCGCCACACGCTGAAGGAACAGGATCAGTTAGAGCTGTTCGTCACCTCCTCGCTTCGCAAGCAAATCCCCGACGACCTGTGGCGGTTCGGGTCGATCGCGTACTCTATTCTTCTTGGCTACACCACGAAGTCTCACTGTTATTTGTTCGGCGATGGCCGGGCGATTATCCGGAAGTCGCTGTAGGGTTGATGCTCGCTGCGCTGTCACTGGGCATCGTCGACGATCGGAGGCTCAAGTCAATGTCGCCATCCGATGGTTCGTCGGCTAAGGACCGCATGACGCTCTTCCCGACCACTCCAGCTTGATACGCATCCGCGAGCGGTGGGGTGCAGTGCGCCACCGCATGATCTTCAAGCGGGGCGGGCGGGGCCCGTCTCAAGGCGAAGATCGCGACCGCCGAGGTCCTTCACATCGATGCATCGCTTATCCGCACCACTCTGAGCTCAATAAGCATCGTCGGTGGCGCGGGCGGCACTCTCAGGATCGGACGGCGGCATGTTTCAACCGCCTTGTGCATCGACATGCTTGCAAATGATAGAAGCCATCGCCAAGGGCCACTCGAGACGTGCTCGACTCCGAGCACCGTAGAGCCGCAACTCTCGTCTCAATTCTAACGACTTACGTTTGCGCTCGGGTCAACTACCAACGCTAGTATTTGATCTACTGATGGGAGCAAGCTATTTGACGGATGAGCATCGGGCTACGCAAACATCAGCTGCGAGGAGTTCAGCATGCAAACTCACTCACAATCTGTTCTGGCCGACGGCCGCGATCGACGCGTTGGCTCCTCGGTTCCAAAATACTGTGTGCTCAGGTCTGCTCCAACCGCGCCCCTCCTTGTAAGTGCATGAAGGGCACCTTGGCGCGATGAAGAGGTCGCCGGTGTCAATAAACGCTTAAGCCCCATTTGGCTACGACGCGGTTGTCAAACGGGAAGAGTGATATCCGCCGAGGCAGATCGCATCCGGCGGCGAAGCGGTTGCGATCACCTTAACAAACTCGACAATCGATGCAGGAGGAGCGCACATGTTGGCGCAACGGATGTCTTTGCTGTCAGGTTCGGGCACCGCCGCCGCCCGTGAGGCGGCTAAGATAGCTGCCGCGACCGGCCGTCAGATCATCGATCTGGCCGCCGGCGAAGTCATCATCGAGCCACCATCATCCGTGCGCGAAGGAGCGATTGCCGCCATCAATGCCGGGGCGAACCGGTATACCGATTCGATCGGCCTGACGCCGCTGCGCGGCGCTGTCGCCGCAAAGCTGTCTGCGGAAACAGGCATCGGCTGGAATACGGATAACATCGCTATCACTGCGGGTGCAAAGCAGGGCCTGCTCGACGTTGCCTTGGCCGTGTTCAATCCTGGAGATGAGGTCATCATCATTCGCCCCTGCTGGCCGACATTCCCGTCCCAGGTTCTTCTCGCTGGCGCAAAGCCCGTGTTCGTTGATGTTCGCCCTCCGACATATACTCCTGATATTGTCGCAATTCGCGCCGCTGTCACCCCGCGCACGAAAGCCGTTATCATTAACTCGCCGAACAATCCGACCGGCGCAGTCTATGATCGAACGACTCTACAAGCTATCGGCGATCTCGCGATCAACTATCAGCTCTGGATCGTTTCCGACGAAAGCTACTCCAGCTTCGTATTCACCGGTTCGCGCCATGAGTCGATCGTCATGGCGCATCCCGGCGTCCGTTCAAGGACAATCCTGGTCAACGCCTTCTCAAAAGAGCTGGCGATCACCGGTTGGCGCCTGGGTTACTTCGCAGCTCCTCCAGAGATCGTTTCCGCGGCCAAGAAGCTGCAGAGCCATACGACCTCGAATGCCAATGTAATCGCACAGCACGCCATCCTGCATCACCTTCAAGTCGGCGACGGCAGTTTTGAACGAAAGATGCATGAGCGTCTGTCCGACGCTCGTAACAATGGTCTTCGCATCCTCTCTGGCCTGCAGGACGTAAGCTCGCCGGGCGCCGACGGCTCGTTCTTCTTCTATCTCGATCTCAGTAGGCTTGTCTCAGCTTTGCCAGCCGGCGGCCACCTTCGATCCACCGACGACATTGCACGATTGCTCCTGGAGGAAGCCGATGTGGGAACCGTTGCCGGCGGTACCTTTGGCGACGTGAATGGCCTGCGTCTCTGCTTCGGTGCTCCGCCAGACCTGCTGGAGACGGGACTGAAACGCGTCGTCGAGACCCTGAACAGCCTCAAGACCAGGCAACCAGCCTGAAGCTTGCCAGAAGGACGTTTGAAAATGCTCAATGGTACGCGGGCGGTGATCCTTGCCGCAGGAATGGGCTCGAGGCTGCGCCCCTACACGGAATTTGTTCCGAAACCTTTGGTGAAGGTGAACGGAACTTCGATGCTGCACAACGCGCTGCATCAGTTGTCTGAGCTCGGGGCTCGCGAAGTAACCATCGTCGTGGGTTATCGCGAGGAAGCCATCGAACAGTCCTGTGGCCATCGATTCGAGGATGTCGACATCGAATATATCCACAATCCCATCTTCGATCGGACCGGCAGCGCCTATTCCCTATGGCTAGCGCGAAACACAATGCTTGCCAGCGACACCGTCTTTCTCGAAGGCGATGTGTTCTTTGAGCGCGAAGTCCTCGAAAGAACACTTCGAACGGTCTCATCTACCAAGCAGAGCGTGGCGGCTGTGGCGGCGTTCAACGCAGCAATGAGTGGCTCCGCCGTCGAGCTGGCTGACGATGGTTCTGTCGTCACGTTCGTCATGAACCAGACGCCCGTCGAGGCCCGGGCCAGGGGTCTCTTCAAGACCATCAACCTGACGCGCTTTTCCGCAGAAGCCTCGCGCGAACAGCTGGTGCCAGCATTGCACCAGGCTGTGGAAAGCGGGCATCGTACGGTCTATGTTGAGCAGGTCCTCGCACGGCTTGTCGAGCAGCGAGAGCTGCAGCTTTCAGCGGCGGATTGCAGCGATACCCGCTGGTTCGAAATCGATAGCAAAGATGATCTGCGCCTAGCGGAGAAGATTTTCGCGCCGTCGACGGGAGCAAGGCGATGATCGGGTATCTCCGTGACTACGCAAATGCCATCACCGCCCTCGCCTATCTGTTTGCCGTTATTGGGCTGTTCCTGGCCTTAAACGGCAAGATAGAGCTCGGCGTTGCGGCAATGCTCTGGACCTGGTTTTTGGATCATTGGGACGGGCATGTTGCCCGCAAGACGAGCCATCTTCGCCGTCGAGGTGTGCCGGAGTTCGGAAAGAGCTTTGATGGATTTGCCGACTTCTTTCATGGAGTCGTGTTCCCGGCTGCAGTGATCATCCTTATCAGTCAAGGAACTGCCCTGTCGCTCGTCGCGAGCGTGCTTCTCGTTTTAGCGGGTGCCATCAGGCTCAGCTATTTCGAGAACGTGGGTCTTACTGCCGACGCTCGGTTCACGGGCATCCCCGTTTCGTACGATACGCCACTTCTTGGGATGCTCCTCCTTTCACGGTCGCACTTTCCTGGCGACCTCTTTCCGACCGCCGTGGCGATCGCTTTCATCATTCTTGCAGTGCTTCATGTCACAACTGAGATTCGGGTTCCGGCTATTCGGGGGATCGCAGTCCCAATCGCCACCGCCTTCGCGATCGCGGGCTCTATCAGTTTGGTGATGATCTCCCGATCTGGCCTTCAGCACTAGGATCAGCGGCCAATTCATAAGGTTATGACTAGCGAGAGCGAAATGAACGATCTGACTAAGCTTGGACAAGCGCAGCCCTTATCACCCAAAGTGATACCGATCGATTTTGGTCGGAATTTTCCACCTCCCAGCTCCGTGGTTCAACGCGCTTTGACGGACACGTTTGCCGCCCTTGGACGTGCAAATATCGCGGATGCCATTCGCTTTCCGCGCTTCATAGGAACTGTGGGCGACCGAGACGCGGGAGCAACGTGGCTTAGTCGGCGGCTTGGTCAGAAGCCGAGCGTAGAGCGTGTCGTACTCGCAAACGGCTCGCAGAGCATACTGGCGATGTTAATGGCCCGGTTCGTCAAAGCCGGCGGTGTCCTTCTAACGGAAGAGCTGACCTATCCAGCAATCAAGCCACTTACGGCGATATTCGGTATCGAGCTTCACGCTGTGTCAATGGATGTTGAAGGGATCGATCCGGAGAGTCTTGAGAAGGCCTGCGTTGAGCTGGGCGAGAATGCTCGGGCCCTCTATTGCATGCCCACACTGCATAACCCAACATCTGCAACAATGTCTGAGGCAAGACGCTCAGACATTGCGACGGTGGCTCGTCGACACGATCTTTGGCTCTTTGAAGATGATATATATGGCGTGCTGCCGGAAGAGGCGCCTCCTCCACTTTCTCTCTATGCGCCCGAGCGCAGCTGGTACATTTTGGGACTAAGCAAATCCCTCGCCGCGCAGCTTCGGGTGGCGTATGTCGTAGGTCCCAACTCGGACATCTCGCAAAATGTCTTTTGGCCTGGAGTGCGGACCACGAATTGGATGGTCGCACCGCTGGTGGCAGAGGTCGCATCGTATTGGCTCGCAAATGGGATCGGCTCAGAAATACTGCGATCGGTGCGAACGGAGACCCTGAGGCGCCGGGCCTTGGCTGCGTCGATCCTTCCGCGGATGCAGCTATCTCCAAGCGCATTCAACTATCATCTTTGGATCAACTTGCCTGAGGCATGGCAGCTTGACGCTTTTGTTAAGGCGGCCCTCGATGCTGGAGTGGTTGTTGGACCGGGCGATTCCTTCGCCGTTAACAATCAACAGGGCGACCGCAAATTTCGGCTCGGTCTAGGCGCGCCGTCGGATCAGGATGAACTTGTTCGAGGGTTGAAGGCAATTGCATCTCTCATGGATGCGCCTGCGGATCGGGAGTTGAACCAATGAAGGGCCAGGTAACGCAAGCTCACGTAACAAGTCAGTTCCCCACCAGCGATACTGATCTGCACGTTTGTCTCATTTCCGAAGAAGGAGGCTTTGACCTCCGGACTTCGGAATTGGCACCTGCACCTCCGAAACCAGTGCCGGCCTATCTTGACGCCAAGGCCCTATTTCACGTCGGCGCCTACTGTGGATCGGTCCTGGCGTCCGTCGGTACGTTTACTCTCGAAGACATGGATTCGGATCAAGGAAGTCAGTCATCCGGGCGCAGTTGGAGAATTCGTGGAATGGCAACGGCAAGAGATTTTCGTCGCCTTGGGTTTGCCAGTGCCGTACTCGACCATGGTCTACGTGAAATCCGTAAGCGTGGTGGGCTCCTGGTATGGTGCAACGGGCGAACAACGGCCCGCTGGTTTTACCGACATCATGGGTTCGAACAGATTGGTGGCGAGAGGCAGGTGCCGGGCCTTCAACCCCATTACCGCTTCAAAAGAGCTATAGGACAGCCGCATCATTCTTAAGCGATGAAGCTAACGACGGGCGCGCCGGGCTGCCTTGGACTCTACCCAGCTGCCCGTCCAACACCCTCATTGGCTCGGTGTGGAACCGAACGAAAACGTCTTTGGAGAACTCTCATGCCGGCACAGATTTCAGCGAACTCCGTTGGATGGGAACATTATCAGACACTTGGTGAGCACTACGACAAGGAGCGACCGGGATATCCTATTTGCGCAGTTCGTGAGATTGCGTCCGGGGCTTCGTCTTTGCGTCCCTCTTCCAGCCGAATAGTCGACGTGGGCTGCGGGACGGGTATCTTCACCCGAATGTTAGCCGATGCTCTCGACGGATCCTTTGAAGTGCTTGGTCTGGAGCCCAGTTCGATAATGATTGAGCGCGCTATTAAAGCAAGAAAGACCGGTCAGCCAGTTCGGTTCGTCCAATCTCTGGCCGAGCAACTTCCGTTCGGCGATCGAACCGTTGGCGTTATAACGGCTGCTGGTGCCGCACAACTTTTCGACCGGATGCTCTTCTACGCAGAAGCGCACCGCGTCCTGGTAGATAATGGTCTCCTCGCGATATTGCAGAACAAGCGCTGCCACGAGATCGGCTTCTTCCAGTCCTTCGAGTTATTCCTCGAGAAGTTTGTTCCCGGCTATCGAACAGGCACATACGCGGATGCTGGGGGCGGACATTCGGTCTCCGACTTCGAGGCTGAACTTGCCTCAGATGATCGATTTTCAAACGTCATGGTCCAGAGATGGGATTGGCCAAGAACGTTTACTACCGAGAGCTTTGAGGCATTCGCTTTGTCAACAATCCAACTCAAAATGGCGCGGACGACGCACGGTAACGACCTCATCAAGGAGCTACGGTCAATCTTGTCGGACCATTGTGACGCAGTTGGCACCATTGATGTGACCTACAGTACCGAACTCACAACTGCAGTACGGACCGTGCAGTAATTATATTCCGTATGCGGAGACACCATGCAGCCGTCAAGAATCTGGTCCGAAATCGACTTTCAGAAAGAAGGCAAGGCTACCGGCTATCTTCGCGTACCGATCTCGACCAATGCCTCAGCATACGGATGGATCCCAGTTCCGGTTGCGAGCATCAAGAATCGCTCTGGCCCTCGGGTCTTATTGATTGCAGGTAGCCACGGCGATGAGTGGGAAGGCCAGATCATGCTCATAAAGCTGATCCAGTCGCTGCAGGCACAGGATATTCAGGGGCATTTGATAATCCTCCC
Source organism: Bradyrhizobium rifense (assembly GCF_008123425.1). Taxonomy (GTDB): domain Bacteria; phylum Pseudomonadota; class Alphaproteobacteria; order Rhizobiales; family Xanthobacteraceae; genus Bradyrhizobium; species Bradyrhizobium rifense. The sequence continues at coordinate 58,757 of NZ_VSSS01000037.1, read as the reverse complement.
CGGTGCGAATGCGCCCGCGGTTGCGGTAGGCCAAAGAGTCTCTCCCTTGGATGATGGAAACCTAAATCGTAGCTTTCCGGGGGATCCAAATGGGACCCCGACGATGATGATCGCCCATTTCATCGAAACGGTCCTATTGCCAGGCTGCGATTTGGTTTGTGACTTTCATTCGGGAGGAAGCTCGCTGGAATACCTGCCTTCTACAGTGATTGTTGCTCCGAAGTCCGCTTCTCAACTCTTGGATCTCCTCCGTGTATTCGGCTTACCTGTTGGGTTCGCAACCGAGGCATCGACAGGCGGAGATCGCAGCTTGACCGGCGCTTGCGATCGCGTGGGGAGCGTCGCTTGTCTTTCGACCGAATTGGGTGGTGGGGGAACCGTTTCACGTAATTTGCTACGCGCTACAGAGGATGGTCTTGCGCGCGTTTTGCATCATATCGGTGTCCTGACCGCTGCCCCGAAGGCGCCCCGTCTTGGTTCCACCCAACTTCTCTATCGCGTTCGACCGAACGACTTTGTCTACTCTCCTGCAAACGGTCTATTCGAGCCGCTTGCAAGTCTTGGAGATACGGTCAGCGATGGTCAGCAGGCGGGGCGCATTCACTTTACTGAAGAACCTTGGCGGAAGTCAGTCACAGTTAACTTCGGGAAGGGTGGCGTCGTTTTGTGCCGGCGTTTTCTGGCGCGGGCAACCCTTGGTGATTGTCTGTTTAATGTCGGGATGACATGGACGCCCGAATAGCGTGATTGAGCTGCGAGATAGGAATTGTCATGACGTTAAGCCCTCAAACTCGGTCCTTAAGCGATCAGCTTCGGTCTAACGAGAAGCAACGCCGTGGTTGGATCTACGACGCGTTGGGCGTCCAGCCGATCGTCAATTGCGCTGGGACGAGGTCGAGTTTTGGTGGCAGCAATCCGATTCCGATAGTTGACCGGGCTATGAAAGCTGCGGGCGAAGCATTCGTCGACATGGATGAACTCGCCGAAGGCGTCGGCAGATACATCGCCCAGCTCACTGGAGCAGAATGGGGCGTGGTGACGGCCGGAAGTGTGGCGGCACTTGCACTGGCGACCGCCGCATGCATCGCTGGCAACGAACCGGTTGCAATGACCCGGTTACCCAAGTCGGGCGGTTTGAAAAAGCGGGTCCTGATTCCGCGTGCGCACCGTTTTCCCTATGAGTCTGCCATAAGCATTGTCGGAGCCGAACTTGTTCCATTCGATAGCCTCGAAGATCTCGCCACGTTAGCCGAATCAGCTTGCATGATCTGCTTGCTCGGAAGGGTGGAGGCGGCTGATGGCAACATGTTCTTGGAAGCGATGCGTGAACGCGTTGGGCATATGCCGATTGTGGTCGATGCAGCTGGACTGTCTCCTGGCAAGCCTGACCCGTGGCTATCCCGAGGCGCAACATTGGCTATCTACTCAGGCGGTAAATATCTGCGCGGCCCACAGTCAACCGGCCTGTTGATCGGATCAGAACAACTGGCACGGGCCGCGTGGGCGAATGGGCCACCGCACCTTTCGTTTGGCCGCGCGATGAAGGTCGGCAAAGAGGAGATCGTTGGCGCCGTCGTTGCCCTCGAGGCCTGGCTTACTCCGTCTTTACGTGCGAACGATGAGCAAAAGTGGCTTCGGCTATTGGGGACGATCGCGTCAAACCTCTCGCCCGATCTATTCCATGTTTCAATACAGCCGCCAAATTGGTCGGCGCTCACGCCTCGCCTGAAGGTGTTTTGGGTCGACGAACGGATAGCCGCGGTCGAAATCGTTGCTCGGATGCTTCATGATTTTCGTATTCAACTTCCGGACTTTTGCTCGAGCGAGAATGTCGTTCTGATCGACCCCTTTAACATCGTCGATGATGAGCAGGCTCACCTGGTTGCTAAATCCCTCGATACCGTACTCCGAAATCTGCAATCCGAGGTCGAGAACGACGCTGTGTCGGCTGGTCCGAAAGCACACGAATCTTTCGCTGGACTCTGGAGTAGTACTTTGACTTTTGCCGGTCGGGTGGAAGAGCATGCCATGGAGCTAACGCAAGAGGGAGCTGCCATTTCTGGTGTCTACCGAGGCGACGTCTTTGACGGTTCGATTACTGGCCGCGCCAATGGCAATGAGCTTAACCTCGTTGCAAAGCACGATACCGACCTAATGGAAATATACTATTGCTTTGAAGGCCACCTCCGGGTGGGCCGCATTGAAGGGATTGCTCAGTTAGGAGCCGCGACGCCGGAGCTAAGAAGTCCGTCGCTTTGCAAGCAGTTCGGCAATGCCCGATGGACTGCAAGACCGTCGAGCGCGGCAAGAGGGTGGCGGCCGCCGCCCATACAACGCGACATCCATCAGGAAATCAAGTGTGGAGGTCCAGATGCGAACGTTCCCGGAGACTGCAAGTGAATACATCCAGCTTGCCGAGCGAGCTGTGGACCGATTTTCGTTGAGCCAAAATATCGACGATCTCTTCACTGCGATTCTGGTCACGGCGCATTCGTTTGATTTCTTTCATCGCGAAAATAAGGGGAGGCCTGCGGAAGAGGCCGACAAGCAAGCTTTCGGCATTGAAAATCCGGATTGGAAGATCATCAGGCAGCTTTGCAATGGGGGCACAAGAGCAAGACTAACCGCTGTCGGAGACCCTAATCTCTGTCCTTCCGCCGAGCGCGCCATTCCAGACCGAACGGTCTGAGTTATTGCTTTTGAAGAGCGCGAACGGGCCCTTGATTTCCTGTGCTCTCGCTTTCTAGAGCGACTTAAGGGACGGCTCTCCACTCGCGTCTCACCGACGACGAAGCGTCTGCTTCACATCTTGATATGATCAGTCACTGACATGAAGGAATCGTACTATGTGGTGGGGTGGCACCTTTCGGCTCTGATGGAGCGGTAATGCGTCGAGTGCACTCGTAGCGCATCAAACGAAACAAAGGAGCCATCGATGCTTTCTGATTTTTATGATGATCTCGCCTTAGTGTACCACTTGCTCTTCGAGGATTGGGACCAAACGATAAAGGAACAGGCCGAATGCCTTAGCCGGCTACTGCCTTCGCCGAAACAGGCGGGCCCGATACTTGACTGCGCTTGTGGTATCGGAACGCAAGCGTTGGGTTTGGCTGCACTCAATTATGACATCTCGGGAAGCGATCTTTCAGCGCTCGCAATCCGCCGCGCTCGCTCCGAAGCGCTGGCGCGCGGATACGACATTGAATTTCGCATTGATGACATGCGGCAGCTGTCCGCGGCGCCGTGCAAGCACTACGGCGCAGTTCTTTGCATGGGAAATTCCATTCCCCATCTGGAGAGTGAGGTCGAGGTCCGCCAAGCGATTGAGAACATGAACAAGAGGCTGACCGACGGCGGTTTGGTCATGCTCAGCATCCGTGACTATGACATAGCTCTTCACGAGAGACAGACATCTACTAAGCCGTCGTTCTTTTCCGACGGCGTAAACCGACGGATACTTCACCATGTCTGGGACTGGGTCGATGATCGATCCTACAAGTTTCACGTCTATCTGACTTTGCAAGACGACGATCAGTGGCGAATTCATCATTTCGTCGGCCACTACCGAGCTCTCCGAACCCATGAACTCGTCCGCCTACTCGATCAATCGGGTTTCAAAAAGATCGATGTTCTTCCGCCGAACCAGACAGGCTACTACCAAACTATTGTGAAGGGAGTTAAGGCAGAAGCAGTTTAATAGCCGATTGAACTTCACCGGTGGATCACTTCGGCCTTGTAGAGACCGTTCACGGTTTCGGCGACGGCGTTGTCATAGGAATCTCCGACGCTGCCGACAAAACGCTCGACGCCAGCTTCAGTCAGGCGTTCGGTGTATTTGATAGAGACGTATTGGGCGGCCCCGGTCGCTTTGATGCACGAGCCTGCCGCGGTGGACCGGTCGCCGATCGTGCACGGCCTGCTCCAGGGCATCGAGCACGAAGCCTGCATGCGCCGAGCGCGAGGCCTCGCCAGCCCACAATCCTGCGGGCATAGGCGACGATCACAAAGGCGGCGTAGACGAAGCCGGTCCAGGTCGCGACATAGGTGAAGTCGGAGAGCCAGAGGACGTTCGGGCTTGGCGCCTTGAACTGGCGGTTGAGGTGATCCAGCGGGCATGGCGAGGCCTTGTCGTGGTCTTGACCGGCTTGCCGCGGATAACCCCTTGCAAACCCATGTCCCGCATCAGTCGCGACACCGTGCAACGGGCAACATCGAAGCCTTCGCGCTTGAGCTGCCGCCAGACCTTGCGCACGCCGTAGACGGAGAAGTTCTCATCGAACACGCGCCGAACCTCGATCTTCAGCCTGACATCTTGCCTGGCGCGCGCCGACTGCGTGCCGGATCGCGCCGCTTGGCCATATGGGCGTGGTAGGTCAAGGGGGCGATCGGCAAGACCTTGCAGATCGGCTCGACCCATGCGCCTCACGATGATCGTCAATGAAGGCGATTGTGTTTCGGCATGGAACAAGGGCTCTGACTCATATGTGGAAAGGCCCGGGCTGCAAGATATTTCTCCGATTCAACAAGGGATGACGGTGCCGTCATATGTTCGGCCTGTAAACGCGGCGCCAGGCCTACCGGGAATGTCATCATTCGGAGTTCATCCAGATTTGCACCTTGCCTCCTCGGCAGCTTTCTTCTTCAGCCGAAGAGCTCTTAAGATCAGTCTCGTGCATGCCGACGTCCAAACCACGGAAGAAGTCTATCGCGCGCCTCCCGCGTTGCTGAGACGGCGCAGTGTGCGGGATATTCACCGCGCAAACCACCTACTCTGCTGCCGCAGGCTCTGCAGCAGTCCGATTACAGGCGGCCTCAAAAAGGCGCGCCTCAATGTAGGAAAGTCTTTGCCAAAGGCTATATGGCTCATCACGCAGTCAGCACTGAGATCCACGAGCGCGTCCTGACCTTGGAGCAGCCCCCGATTTGGAATTGACTCTGTGAGCGATCGGCCCTCACCAAATGCCCAAGTTGGATCCTTGCGTTCTGCCGCGCCCTTGGCTTACTTGCCCGTCGTTGCCCTTGTCCTGTGGGCGCCAGATCGGTCCGAGCGGGCGCGCAGCGCCAGTTCGAGCCTCCACATCCGTCCTGACCGGCTATGGCGCTGCATGACGACGCGGGCATGACAATAATCGAATAATGCGATTTGATCGCCGCTGTGATGCGATGTGGGGACGTCGCCGCTTGTGAATACAAGTAAGGCGAGTCAACCTGCCGTTTGACCCGTACGCTCCCGCAAGGAAGCCGTCCTGTGTGAGCTTGCTTCTGGTGCCGATATGACAGACCTCGGAATAGGGATCAGCTTCAAGTTGGGACGGTGGGCGCTGAGTTTCGATCTTGAGAAGATCGACGAGTTCAAGGCGCAGCACGGCTCCGACCTGTTCGTTGAAGAAGGGTGCCGTTACGTCACCCGCCGATGCTAAGCGCTCGGCATCACTGACGATCTCCGGCTATGGCTTGAGGCAGTGCGGGCAAACAGATGACTTGATCGCGCCAGCCACGGAATACGTGAACACGAACTCACCTGGGAGCGTGTGGGTTTGAAGTCACCCAATCGGCCTCATAATAAAGCTCCTGCGTCCTGGGAGGCTGCCAATGCTGCCACCGAGCCGGCGTGAGCCGGCCCGGCGGGCTTCCGGAGCGCTTTAGAAGAATATCGATGTCGACGCTGAGAAGTTCAGGGCGTGGCCGATTTGGGGTGTGTACGTAATGGTCGTGGGATTGTTGATATAGGTGAGACCAAGGTTGAGATAGACGCCCGGCGCAAGATGCGCCGTGTATGTGCCAGAAATTGCCTTACTGTCGTTGTGAACGAGGTTCTTGGCCGCCAGTGCGTTCTGCACGGCAATGTTGCTCCAGACGGTGTCTGTCGCAACAACTGAGATCTGATCGCTGGGACGGCTGTCAAAGAGGCCCTTTGCGTAGAGACGCGCTTCGTAATACTGGGCGACCTTGTTTTGGTCGGGCGGTGCTCCCATGACGGAGAAGCCGCCGTAAATGCCGCGCGAGGCCGCGCCCTGCGGTGCGACCTGCCAAAGCTGGCGATCGGCCGCGACATAATAGAAGTTATTCTCGTCCCCTCTCGGTTGTTTGGGGAAAGCGAGATTGGTGTAGTGAGCGGTGTTGTAGCCGATACCGGCGCGTAGCCAAGTATCGAGCACACCGGGAGCCGCCTTGGTCTGGTACCCCGTTTCATCAAGCGTTAGGATGCCGGTATTGGGCGTGGTCCAATTCAGGCCCGCCGGGTTCTGATTGACCTCTGTCGCTACGCCGTCCGGGCTGATCGACCGCTGCACCGAAAGTTTGGTGTAGAGTTGACTATCGAAATTGTATCGAAGATTGATGGCCGGTGTGGGTGTCGCGTTGCTGCTCATCCCGCCTTGGTACAAGACGTTCGACGAGGGTCCGAAAACGCTCGCGCCAGCGTTTCCGCCGACCAATGTGCCCGCGAACTCATGCGAGTTTCTGAGGTAACCGACCTTGAGTTCGAGCGCCCTGTCGAAGAAGGTCTGATAATAGGCAAGCGTGTTGATGCCGAGCCTGTCTGGGCCGCCCGGCTGCCAGGTCCACGATTGCTGCTCCATGCCGGCGATGATCTGGCCGTCGGGGATCCCATATCGAGTGAGGTCATAGGTGACCATCACGTAGTTTACGCTGTTGAACGTCGGATTCTGACCATTGTAGAGCTGATTGGCGATAGTGCTTCTGGCCGCATTTGGGAGCACGTTTTGCACGTAGCTGTTCTGTGTCCAGGCAACATAACCGATGCCGAGATCAGCCAGGGCTGATCTGAAGCCGCCTTTATCCTGGTCAACCGTATCGGCAGGACCAGGGATGTTGATTTCCAGGCCCCGCTCACGAAGCTTGTTGAATCTTGCGAACTTGCTGGCTTCGTCCTGCGGTTTCCCTGCCGCGATGTCAGCACGGCTGGCGTGGGGCAAAGCGGGAGCTTGCGCCAAAGCAGACCTTCCGGGAACGCTGCCCGAGCCGATTTCTGCAGCTTTCCCCGAATTGGGGGGCCGGCCCTTCTTCTTCGGGAGCTTTGGTTTAACGGTCGCATCGGGAGTATCGCTCTTGATGCTTGAGCTGCGGGCACTCTGTGCCAGCGCCATACTGCTGATCAGACTAACTGCCAATGAAAGCGCGACCACGCGCCTTCCCTGCTTTGGAAAAAGCTCAGGCGCATCGCCAAATGCCTTGACCTGCCCGCAGCGCGTAACCTGCGCGCCCACCCGTCCAATACGATTTCGCTTTACTCGCATAACGCCCCCGAGGAGATTGTGAATCTTGTGACGGGGCTCCAATCGCATTGAGACCGCAACAGCGGGATGACGTTCATCGAATAATTCGATGGGAAGCCGTGCGATACGCGATCCCGCACGCTCATGGGCTTCCCAGGCCAGCACCAGCTGGACGGACCGGCGCTCGGTGCAACTGCCCCATCCGCGCGTGATAATTCGACAAAGCCGAGCGAAGCCGCAGAGCACTTCGAACGGGACATCTTGTCAAATACGCTGTTGCTGCGAGCGTAAGTGGTGTTCTCGAGAGAGTGTTTCGCGATGGCGATCTTGGTCAAATGCGGATCACGCTGGGCTAGCGTGAGCTTTGAAAGGGCGAGGCCGCTGAATTGCGCCTCGGCCACGACCGCTACCGTATTGGGGGCGCCGCCGAACATTCACGCGTCGTGCATCTGCCGCGAGCGCCTCCCAGATTGGATCGCATATTGGAGTAATGGCATCGAATAATTCGCTGTATGTCATTTGATCGTAGCAAATACCGCCTCTAAGTGCCCCCTGACAGATGTGCAGGCAGACAGCGAGAGGACGAAACGCGATTTCCGCGGTTGCGGCCGATCGGTTCACTGTCCGGAATGGCTTTACGAAGCCGCGGTACACCGAATGGGCTCCGCCACCACGAGCCTTTGGAGTGGACCGAGGCCAGCGCGAGGCTACGTGAGCAGCAGACTTAAGCTGGCAAGGAGACTAGCGGTACGGTCCTAAGTACAAAGCGGTTTTCGACATTCAGCGATCCGGGCATCAAATGGCGAGCCCGCTGCTCCTGGCTGAACGAGAGATGGACCGCCACACCACTCGGGCTTGAAATTGGCGCGCCAGAAGAGATCAGGCGAAACCTCTGGGGATGACGCGATGCGGACCACACGTCGAAAAGTGCTGCTAGCTACTGCTAGCGCTATCGGCTCACTCGCCGTTCCAGCGATCGTCCGTGCCGCGACCACCAAGCTGACGATCAGCCACGGCGCACCGGCCTATCTCAAGATGCTCGCCGAGCTTGGGCAGCAATTTTCCGCCAAGTATTCTGGCGTACGGATCGACTTCATCGCCGGCGGCGAAAACTGGGATCCGCTTTTGCAAAGCACGCTCCGCTCGGCTTTGGTCGGTGATTTACCGGATGCGACGTGGCAGTCCCTTACCTATGCAGGGATTCTTGCAAAGCGCGGCATATCGCAACCGATGGACGCATTCACGGGAGACGTCAAAGCCCTGTCCGCCATGGGACTTTCGCAGCCCTTGATCGATGCAACTCAGGTCGGAGGAAAGACCTATTCTCTGCCCTTCGGGACGACCATTCCCGTCATTTATTACAATATGACGCTGTTGAGGCGGGCCGGCTACTCGAAAAACGAGCTGCCATCGTCTTGGGACGAAATCGCCGCGATCGGAAAGCAGGTTGCCTCGTTCGGCGAAGGCGTCAATGGCGGATATATCGAGTATATGTCCACCAACGCGTGGATGTTCCAGAACATTCTCGGCACGCTCGGCAGCCGCATGATGAATCCCGAGCAGACGCAAATCACGTTTGCCGGGCCTGAGGGCCTGCAGGCACTAGAGATACTTGCAAAATTCGGCCGGACCAACAATGTCGACATGACGCAGGACCAGGCGCGCCAGGCGTTCAATTCCGGAATTAGCGGGATCCATATCCGAACTGCAAGCGGCATCAACTCGGTAGCCAAGGCAGCTTCGGGAAAGTTCGAGTTGCAGGTCGGCCAACTGCCTGTCCCCAGTCCGCAGGGAAGGCTTATTGGAGCCGGGCACGGCTTCTTCATGTTCACCAAGGATCCAGAGCGCCAGCGGCGGGTCTGGGACTTCATCCGCTTTGCGGCGGATCGCGATGGCCAGGCCATCCTTGCGAAACACACCGGCTACCTGCCGATCAACATGATCGCTCTGAACGATTCAAAGTTTCTCGAATCCTATTTTGGCGATCATCCATATCACCGCTCTGTCGTCGAGCGGATGTCGATAACGGGCGATCAGTTTTCATTTCCGAGCGACAACACCGTCAAGATCGTCGACATGATGGCCGAGGAAATGCGCAAGGTTGTCACGCAACGTTCAGAGCCGAAGCAAGCCTTGGCTGATATGACCAAGCAAACCAGGAAGCTGCTCTAGTGCGCCGCCTCGTATGCACCTGCGGCACCTGAGGTGAAGCCCGCAATGGCTGATCAACAGCAATTAAGGCACTCCCAGGCAGCGCTATTCAAAGGCGAGCATCAGTCGGCCATTGGCCTTGTGCCGGTGCTTGCCTACTGCAGGCCAGGAAATGTGGGCAAACCGCTCGTGCTGTTTCTCACTGGCGGGGGTGTTATGGCGCGCATTGCCTACGGCCACCCAGGCGCAAACGCGAGCGATTTCCTCGATCATTGGCTCGAGAGGGGAGGATGGGGTCTGTTGACTGCCACCTATCCCGGCGATCATCCGGCGCTCACGACATCCAATCCAGATCTGACGTTGGACGACTGGGCGGCGGCGCTCGCAGCACTCGTCGCGGAGACATTGGGCAGCGGTCCAAAACGGCCGATCATTGCCTGTGGCTGGAGCATGGGTGGCAAGCTCGTTTTTGCGCTGACCCGTGCGCTGCGCCTGAAGGGGCTTGCCCTCGCGTGCTTCGTCTCCTTCTGCGCAACGCCCCCCTTCCCTCGCCTAGACGGCGGACCGATCCCACCGGAGCGAATGTTGCCCAACGGACTCTGGGACCTTTCGGCCGGAACGAGGGATGGCCTGACCAGGGACGAGCGCTGGCAGCAAGAGCTACTCGCAATCGCGAATCTGGAAGGGCACAGTGTCGTCGATCCGGACTTGTTCAGGTCTCTCTACCGGACCAATGTCCCTACCGCGTTGTGGGGACCAGAGCTGGACCGGCTTTTTGAAGGACAGACATATCAAGAGTTGTCTTGCGCGCTTCGTAAGGCCCGCTCGTTCTCGGGCGACGATTATCCTATATGCGCTGCGGTTGTTCCCATGGACTCACGGGACTACCGGCACGCTCTTGCCGATGAAGCGGTCTGGGGATCCATCACCGTCCAGGGCCTTCTGCACAATGTCGTGGCGAAGGTAGCCCCCGGGCAGCTCTCCACGCATGATTGGCTTCGTCTCCGTGAGCGTATCATCGACCTGCCGCGGCGCCTGGTCAGGCACCTGCCGGGTGGACATTTTTTCTTCGTCGGAGCACGTGGCGCAAGCGCCACCATGTCTCATCTCGTAGACCTTCACGAGGAAGTACAGCGCGCTTGCGAGTTATTTGGTGGTTTCAAAGGTTTGCGGACAAGCACATGAAGGCGAATGTCGACTTCGATCCAATCGAGCTTGAGATCTTCTGGAATCGGTTGCTGTCAGTGGTGGATGAGGCTGCGGTTGCGTTGCTTCGGACTGCATTCTCCACCGTCGTTCGCGAATCCAACGATTTCACAGTGGTCCTGATGGATGCAGAAGGGGCCAGTATCGCCGATACAAATGTCGGGACTCCGTCGTTTGTCGGAATTCTTCCCAGAACCCTGCGCCAATGCTTGGCTCGCATACCAATCGAGGACTGGCAGGACGGGGACTACATCGTCACCAACGATCCCTGGATGACCGCGGGTCACCTACTCGATCTGGCAATGCTCGCGCCCATCTTCCATCACGGCCGGCTGGTCGGATTTTCTGGATCCATCGCTCATCTGCCCGATATCGGCGGCGCGCTGTTTTCAGCAGATTGCCGGGAAGTGTTCGAGGAAGGAATACGCATTCCGCCAACCAAATTCCTGCGGCAAGGACAGGAAAATCGGGACCTCGCCTACCTCATTCGCGCCAACGTCAGAGTACCGGAGCAGGTTCTGGGTGATGTCTACGCGCAGGTTGCTGCGCACGCAGTCTGCGCACGCAAGCTTGGCGAATTTCTCGAGGCCTCGGGCCTTCAAGATCTGACCGCGATCTCGGCTGCGTTGCAGGATCGCGCCGACAGGGCGATGCGATCCGCGATAGAGGCGGTACCCGATGGAACTTATCGCGCTGTCCTCACAGCCGACGGTTATGACAATGAGGAGACGCGGATCGCATGCGCAGTGACCGTTGCGGGCTCGCAGCTTCACGTCGACTATGCAGGTAGCTCGAAGCAGATCGGCCGTGGTCTGAACTCCGTCATGAACTTCACCTATGCGCTTTCAGTGTATCCATTGAAATGCGCGCTCGATCCTACGACTCCTCGTAACGAGGGATCCTACCGCTCGATTAGGGTTACAGCTCCGGAAGGGAGCATTCTCAACCCGGTTTACCCTGCAGCGTGTAATGCGCGGCAGCTCACAGCCCATCTGCTTGCGGGCGCGATCTATAAATGCCTCGCTCAGGTCATCCCCGACAAGGTCGTCGCCGAGTCAGGGACTGCACCAACCCTGCGTTCGGTCTACAGCGGCATCGATCGCTTTGGAAACCGCTTCTCCCAAGTCTTGTTTGGCAGCGGCGGAATGGGAGCAAGCGCTCACTCCGATGGGCATTCCTGTACGCCATTTCCGACCAACACGGGCTCTGGAAGCATCGAGGCATTCGAAGCGGCGGCGCCATTGATCGTTTGGCGCAAGGAGCTCATCGCGGACTCCGGTGGAGCTGGCCAGTACCGCGGGGGACTGGGCCAGGAAATTGAGGTCGAGGTGGTTTCCGCTGGAGATATCCAGCTCTCCCTCATGGCTGACCGACAGAAACACGCACCCGAGGGTCTGATGGGTGGACGGAACGGCGCACCAGTTGCCATTCGGCTGAGGGATGGATCGCAGCCGCATCCGAAATCTCGCAGTCTGCTCGCGCCAGGGCAGCGCTTGATCTTGCGTTACGCCGGTGCCGGCGGCTTCGGAGATCCCAAGAAGCGCACGCGCGCCGACATGCTTTTGGATCTGGAAGAGGGGTATGTGACGGTGGAGGGTTTGCAGCATCACTACGGCGTACGGCTCGAGGAGATCGCAGGTGAATAACGTCGGGAGTGAAACTCGCAAGGTTCGGACGGGCGTCGACGTCGGTGGCACGTTCACTGACCTCGTTCTCGTCGACCAGAATACGGGGAAGATCTTTCTAGGCAAGCGTCTGACCACACATGCCGACCCAAGCCGCGCGATCTTGGGGGGGCTCGAGCGAATTGCGAAGGAATCTGGCCGCTCGATAGAGAGCGTCGACGATCTCGTGCACGGTACGACGCTGGTCACCAACACCATCATCGAGAGACGGGGCGCCAAGGTCGGCCTTCTGACCACACGAGGTTTCCGCGACAGTCTTGAACTCGGCAAGGAAATCCGCCACGACCGGCACGATTTGTTTTTGCGCCGGCCGGAGCCACTGGTCTGTCGACGCCTGCGCCAGGAAGCCGGCGAACGGATCAATGCGGCGGGCGAGATTCTCCTGGAACTCGAGGAAGCCAGCGTCCGGGCTGCCGCCCAGGAGTTCAAGGCGAGTGATGTCGAAGCCATCGCTGTCTGTTTCCTGCACAGCTATGCCAATGCAGTTCATGAGCAGCGTGCAAAGCAGATTCTGCAATCCGAACTGCCAGGAGTGCCGATCACCCTCTCTCACGAGATTTCACCAGAGATTCGCGAATACGAGCGAGCCAACACGGCATGCGCCAACGCATATGTTCAGCCCATGATGAACCGCTATCTGACGCGGCTCGATAGCAGACTACGCGAGGCCGGCTTTGCTGGCTCGCTGTCTCTGATGTTGTCGGGTGGGGGTCTCACACGTATCGAGGCTGCCGAGGCACAACCCATTCATCTCATCGAGTCGGGCCCCGCCGCCGGAGCGACCGCTGCCGCCTTCTACAGCCGGATCACTCAGATCCCTGATCTGATCTCCTTCGACATGGGAGGCACGACTGCAAAAATGTGCCTCATTGAGGCTGGTCAGCCCGAACGATCGAACCAGTTCGAGGCGGCCAGGGTCAGCCGGTTCCAGAAGGGATCGGGGCTTCCTCTCAAAATCCCTGTCATCGACCTGATCGAAATCGGTGCCGGAGGCGGGTCGATCGCTCGCATCGACCAGATGGGCCTGCTCAAGGTCGGGCCTCAGAGCGCGGGATCCGAGCCGGGGCCGGTGTGCTACGGACGCGGAGGCAGGCGTCCAACGGTCACGGATGCCGACCTTGTCCTTGGGTACCTCTCGCCGACCTACTTCCTTGGTGGGGAGATGGAGCTCGATATGGATGCCGTGCAGCGTGCGCTGCACGAGCATGTCGCCGAACCCCTAAATATTGACGTCCTGCAGGCCGCGATTGGCATCCGCAGGATTGTCGATGAAAACATGGCGGCCGCAACGCGGATGTACATCGCAGAGAAGGGCCGCGATCCGCGTCAATATGCGCTTCTCGCCTTTGGTGGCGCAGGTCCCGTCCACGCGCATTCGCTCGCCAAGCTGCTCGGGGTGAAGCGAGTAGTCGTTCCGCTTGGCGCAGGAGTGATGTCCGCGCTTGGCTTTCTGGTGGCCGCGCCGGCGATCAACTTGGCGCGGAGTTATGCCGGCCGTGTTGCAGAGCTGGATTGGCAGCGCGTCAACGCCTTGCTCGAAGCCATGGAGCAGGAGGCAAGTCGTTTTCTGACCCGGAGCGGCATTGCATCTGAAGCCATCGGCTTTCGACGCTGCGTCGACATGCGCCATCTGGGACAGGGTTTCGAGATCCCAGTCGACGTTCCGGATGGTATCCTGGACGCACGGACCGCAGATACGCTCGCCGGCAGTTTCCGGAACGCCTATGAGATGCGGTTTGGGCGAAGCATCGCCGGGATTGCGATTGAAGCGCTGACGTGGCGGCTTGCCGCCGTTGGTCCAGCGCCCGAGGTGTCATTGCAGTTCTCGGTTTCCGACCGCGCCGAGGCCGGACCCCACAAAGGCTCAAGGATGGTCTATTTCCCAGAGACCGGATTTGTAACGGCGGATGTCCTCGATCGCTATCGGCTCGGTCCAGGAATGCGGTTCGAGGGGCCTGCGGTCGTCGAAGAACGCGAGTCGACAACCATCATTGGACCTCACTGCAAGGCCGAAGTTGACGCCTCGCTCAATCTCATTATCGAGCTTGCGGAAGTGCCGCGGCAGCGCAGCGACGCACCCGGAGAACCCGCGCCATTAACTGTCAAAATAAAGGAGGTGTCCCGTGTCTGAGCGTGCCCATGTCATCGATCGGCTGCGCGGCAAAGCTATCGGCCGAAACGCCGGAACTGCCTATCGTGAGTTGGTCTGGGTCGCCACGATCCCTGACCGAAAGACTGCAAGCATTTCGGAGCAATCTACCGACATTTTCATGAAGCTCGATCGCCTTTTGGCGGAGCTCGGCACCGACAAGCAGCGGATTCTTTCCGCCACGGTCTACCTGTCGGATTTGAGCCACAAGGCCTCGTTCGACGAGGCGTGGTGCAGGTGGATAGGTGATGATCCCTGCCATTGGCCGCAGCGGACCTGCGTCGGCGCTCAGCTGGTCGGTGCCACCCTTGTGGAGATCATGCTGCTGGCTGCGAGGGCAGATGGCGGTGCGATTGATGCACCAATCTGAGCGACATGTCGTGGTGATTGGCGCCGGCATTGTCGGCGCTGCGACCGCAATCGAGTTGCTGCGCGAAGGCCATCAGGTCACGATTCTTGAGCCCGGGGAGATCGGCGGTGATCATGCGGCGAGCTATGGCAATGGAGGCTGGATCAGCCGCAGTCTCGTCGTTCCAACGTCTGTCCCCGGCCTTTGGCGACATGTTCCTGGCTACCTCATGGATCCGCTCGGGCCGCTGACGATCCACTGGCGCTATCTTCCGGGCCTGCTTCCATGGTTGTGGCGCTTCCTTCATTCTGGCTCGACCATCGAGCGGGTCGGAAGAACAGCGGCAGCCATTTCTGGTCTGATATCGGATTGTGCCGAACGGCACCGCAAATTGGCGCAAGAGGCTGACGTGCCAGATTTGCTGCAGGACACAAGCCTTCTTCATGTGTTCCGGAAAAGAAGCGATTTTGACGCCAATGCGCTTGCGTGGCGCCTCAGACAGCAAAACGGCACGACATGGCGCGAGTTGGATCAGGGACAGCTATCCTCGCTAGAGCCTGACCTCGACCCCCGCTACACCTTTGCCATAGCCGTGGACGGAAGCGTATGTGTTGATCCCGGACGATACGTCGCGGCCCTTGTTGACCACGCGTGCCGACGAGGTGCAACGATCCGCAAAGGACGAGCAAGGGGTTTTCGGATCAAGAGCGGTCGGCTCCAGGCGGTTCAGACAGCCGACGGTGAGCTCGCATGCGATCGAGGTGTTATCGCGACCGGGGCCTGGTCGAAGGAGCTCGTTCGGGGGCTGGGCGACCGCGTCTTTCTGGAGAGCGAGCGCGGCTATCACGCCGTCATTCAAGACCCGGAAATCAAGCTTAAGAGCCGGATCTTGTTCACCGACGGAAAGCTCGCCATCACCACCACACCTTCCGGCTTGCGCGTGACCGGACAGGTCGAATTGGCGAGTCTACGGGCTAAGCCGAATTGGACGCGAGCGCACGTCCTTCGCGATTTCGCGCTCAACGCATTTCCGGGCATGCCGAAGACTTTGCCTCACACTCGGCAAACGTTTTGGATGGGGCACCGCCCCTCTACGCCCGACGGCATCCCGGTCATAGGCTCAGCAAGCAAATGCGCGGATGTGATTTATGCCTTCGGACACGGCCATATCGGCATGACTGCCGCCCCCGTGACGGGCCGCATCGTCGCGGAGATCATCAGTGAGAAAACGCCTTGCATCGATCCTGGGCCGTTCTCGGCGCGTCGGTTTGGAGGCGGTGCACACCCGCAGTGAGTGGACGTGGATTCGACCGGCCTGCGAGCTACGCCGCCGTCTTCCTCTCCTGGAATTCTGACGATCCCAGCCTCCTTGTTTGTGAGACGGAAGCGAACGGCCCTCCACTGCTCGTCAGCGGCTGTCCAGGTTCCCTTATCAAGCAGAGGGTCATCCTCACGACGGAAGCCAGAGAAATCCGCTGGATTGCGGCGCTTCGCGTCTCAGCGCCTCAACATTCGATCCAGCCGCCGGCGATATAGCTCGCACCGCCAACATGCTCGCGCCGGAGAATCTGGCGATAGTCCCCAAGCCGGGCCTCAAAGACTTCCTCGCGCGGGTAGATGAGATTTGGCGCCAATGCGAGCGCCTCGTGGAGCACCCGCCCGCTCATCGTCGGCGTGGCCGAAACTCCAAGCAGATGGAGAATGGTGGGCGCGATGTCACAGATTCCGGACGGCAAAGAAGACGTGGCCCCGCTGCACGGAACCGCGGTCCCTGCGAGGATCCCGACCGCTGCAAGCTCTTTCGGATGAAGACCACCATGCAGGCCGAGGCCAGCGCGGCGATCATTGTCGTAGAATGTGCCTCCCTCAAGGCCGAAGGCATCATCGCTGTCGTCCGTGCGGAAGGAAAACGCAACGTCCGGCGCTCGAATATGGTCGGCAAAGACGAGCCGCTTCGAGAAGCTGCCCGGCGCAATCCCATTGACCTCGTCCCTGGCCCGCGTGAAGATCGGGCCGCACCACGGCTCGGCCGTAAGGCTTGCGACCAGCCGCGCGAGTGTCGCCTCATCCATCTCATCAAGATAGAGTGCGCCAACTTGCCCGGGAACGACCACGACGTCGACTCCGGGACCAGGCGCCGTACCTGGAGAAAAGCCCGCCGCCCGCAGGCTACACACAACGGAGATCCGCGTATGGCCCGTGATATGGCCATGATCGGACAGGGCGAATAGCTGGACGCCGGCGGCCCTCCCCTCCGCGTCCCACCAGTCGAGCACGCGGCCGAACTGGCGGTCGCAATATGCGATGATGGACCTGGTCTGATCCGCTCCCGTGCCGTGGAAATGCGAGGTGACGTCGGGCTCGCCGAATGAGAGGATCGTGACATCCGGACGGCATCTGGGCCAGACATAGTCCAGGAAGGCCGATGTTATCCAATCCTGGCCGGCGCGGTCGGGCTCGATCTTGGGAGGCGCGGGAGGTAATGGCCCAAGCTGGGCCTCGATGTCAGCGAGGACTTCGGAGGGCGTGCATGCCTCGCGGAAGTGACCGGAGAGACGGACGTGACCAAGGTCCTCGGCTTTGTGGTGAAACAGCCGCGTCGTGCCGGGCGTATTCGTCGACAAGACGCCAAGGCTCCGGCCACTCTTCGCCAGGAGCTCGCCAAGCGAAGGGGCCGAAAACAAAAGCCCGCCGCTCGCGACATCGAGTTCACGCAAGAGAACCGCATCGGACGTGTCGATATAGCGAGGCGGCAGGGTGGTGCGATCGACATATTTGTTGCCGACCATCCCGTGGCGGTCTGGCGTTGCGCCTGTTACGAAGCTTGGGAAGGCAGAACGGGTTTCACTCGGATACACCGTGCGGTGATTGGCAAGCGTCAGGCCAGCCGCTTTCAGTCGCCACAAATTGGGGGTGAGTTCCCGGCTGATCAGATCGGGGCGCAGGCCGTCAAAGCTGACCACGAGAATCCGAGGTGATTCAAGCATCTTTCAAATCCGTTCTTTCTCGCACGCGATACCAAGGTTAGGATCCCGATCCGGCAGCCGGCTCGAACATGCTGGCGCTGTTCGCCTCAAGCCTTCTCACGCCGCCTGATGCACCCGCTCGCATCAAGGCTAATCCAATCTCCGGGGGCCAAGACCACCGATTCAGGGACGCTCTCACCCGCAGCTTTCGCATCAGCCAGGCAGCGCTGGAATTGATGGACCAGCGGATCGTCGGGATCGGTGTAGTGACATGGCAGAACCGTCTTCAGGCCAAGCCACTGCGCTGCCAGGACGCCTTCTCGCGGCGAAAGATCCGTGGTGAGTTTGCGGCCCGGCCTTGTATCTGCAATGCCGCTCGGATTGGCAATACCGAGCGATCCGATGGTCGGCTGGTAGAGCTCGCCCTGCAGGCGCATGTCCGAGAACAAGGAGGTGTCACCGGGATGATACCAGCGCACGCCCGCTCCGAGCTCAATGATGAAGGCCAGGGGAATGCCGGAAACGAAAGATCCGTCCGGCATTGTCGCGCCCGAGCAGTGCCGGCATTCCAGCGTCTGGATCTCAAATCCTGCAATCTCGAGGCGCATGCCCCAGGCTGTCGGCCTAATCTGGGATGCCGGAACGTCCATTGCCCGGAGATAGGCCTGGACCTCATTGCCGCACAGGACCGTTGCGCCCGTAAGTTTCGCAATCGCCGGCGTGTCCCCGAGGTGATCGCGGGCCGCATGCGTGACAAGGATGAGGTCGACACGCTGAAAATCTTCGGCCTTGACCAGAGAGGCTGGATTGCCGGCAAAGAACGGGTCAAGCAGAATCCGCCTGCCGTCGGCTGCTACGATTTCATAGGCGGCAACACCATGATATCGAACATTGCAAACTGAATCACGCATGGCAATTGCCTCCGGGAACGAGAGCGAAGTCTTGTCGCTGCAGCTTCTGGGATCAGCAAGATCCGCACCTGGGACAGCTTGAATCTGATGCAGGATTGGAGGCTGGCGATGATTGCATGCGAGATGACCCGGGTCGGCGCGCTTGCTTGCACCCTCGCCTCGGCTGATGTGAGCGGTAAGATTGGGCAAAGGCCCCGCTTTCAGCGTCGAATTCATTTTGGAAGCAGCTGCTCGACCGCCTCGGTCATCGCCTTCATGGCGTCCTCGGGTGAGCGGCGCAGCGTCACCACATCCTGCAGCAGCAGGCGAATCCGGTCCGTTATTCGAAGCGAGTTGTCGCCGGGGAAGGAATACCATCCGCCCGCTTTGCCGGCCGCCCGGATCGCGGCCATCCGCGGGTCGGTGGGCGGCGTCGAAGCCTCGAGCGCTGCGATGGCTATTTGGTTGCCGGGCAAATAGCTCGTTACGTCCGAGACGATGTTTTGTGCCGGCGGGCTCGCCACGAACTTCATGAACGTCCAGGCCGCTTTCTGGTGCTCGGGCTTGCGGGTGACCATCATCACGCAGTTGCCGCCGACCGGGAGCCTACCCTTGTCCACGATCGGAATAGGCGTTGTCCGCAAATCAAACTTCACCTGTTTAAGCTGAGTCTTGAGGAATCCACTCGAGGTCACGATCATTCCGATCGTTCCGGCCGAGAACGCCTGGTAGGCCTGTTCGCGAGGCATATCCACCTGGCCAGCCTTGCCGAAATCGCGGACGATTTCGAGGGCGCGCAGTCCGTCCGGTCCGTTGAACGTGATCGAGCGGTCGTCGGCAGACATCATCCGCCCCCCTTGCGATTCTATCAGCGCCATGAAGGTCCAGTTGCCGGCCGCGGCGTAGTCGAAAAAGCCGCCGATCCGGTTGGCGCCAAGCGCGGTGATCTTAGCCGCGAGAGCTGTTATCTCAGGCCAGGTCTGGGGAAGGTGGTCAGGATCGCCTCCCGCCTGCCGCACGAGTTCGGCGTTGTAATAAATGATTGGCACGGAGATGATAAACGGCAGCCCATAAAGCTTCCCGTCAGTCCGGCACAGATCATCCGAGATCGCGTGGTAACTGCTCTCAGCCCAGGGTTTATCCTCGGTCAGGAACGGCGACAGTGGGAGGACCAGGCCCCGGCGTATGGTCAGTTCAGCGCGGTTGTAGCCCTGAAAAATGACGTCAGGAGCTGTCCCGGTAACGTTGTCGCGGAGCAAGCGCTGGGTAAGGTCGTCATAGTCAGTCGCTGGCGGCCGCACCGTTACCTTGATCTCCGGGTGCTCGGACTTGAACGTCTCGATTAGCTGAGGCGGCACCAGCGAACCGAGTGAGATGACGTCGATACCGGCTGCTTCAGCCTGCTGGATACACGCACCCATCAGGAAGAGCAGCAAAAGAAGCGGTAGCTTGAACATGTTTTGATGCATCCTGATCAAGGCTGAAGTTAGCAGAAGGCGAGAGCGAGCTTGAATTTTGGAGCGGCCAGCTGCTGCTCGCCGCTCAGATGTCTCTTGTCTTCAGGTTTGCCAAAAATCGTGCGGCCGTTCTGATGGCATCGTCAGCGCGGGGGACAAGACGAACGCGATTGGCAAAGCCGTGGATCAACCCCTCATATCGCTGAACATCGACCAAAACGCCTGCCGCCTCGAGCCGGTGCGCCATCTCGAGCTGGTCATCGCGGAGCACGTCGAGCTCGGCGATCCCCATCCAGATCGGCGGCAAGCTCTTCAGATCCGCGTGAAGCGGTGCGAGATAGGGATCAGATGGCGATGTTCCCTCAGGCATGAGGGCATGGATATAGTGCTCGACGCGAGCCTTCGACATTCCGAACTGTCCGTTCCCGAAGAGACGATAGCTCTCGCGCCTGGTATTCGTGATGTCATAGCCGCCGTAGAATAGCGCCATGCCGACGGGCAACTTCTTGCCTGCGTCCCGCCGCCAGAGCGTTGACGTCAAAGCAAGAGTTGCACCTGCCGACCCGCCTGTCACGGAAACCCGGCTGGCGTCCAGATCATGGTCGCCGGCTGAGGCAAACAGCCAGTCCAGCACCTTGACGATGTCCTCAAGCGCTGCGGGATAGGGATGTTCGGGCGCCAGGCTGTACTCGGTCGCGATCACCGCGAGCTTTCCCTCTGCGGCCATTCTCCGGCAGATGCAATCGCAATGATCGAGGGAACCCCGAACGAAGCCGCCGCCATGCATGAACAGCGTCACGGGCAGGTGTCTCGCAGCGTTCTTGTAGAGGCGGGCTTTGAGCGGGCCATGCGCCCCTTCGATCGAAAGAGGTATGACCTTTTCGATCTCTGGTGAGCCTTCATTCCAGAAGGGCGCAAACCTTGTTTGCTGGTCTCGGTCCCCCTCGAACGTGGAGGGCGGACCGCCATCAGCTTTTACCATTTCTGACAACTTCGCCATCGCGATCGCCATGGCGGGATCGATCAAGTCGGTGGAGCCTGCCTGCCCGCTTCGGGTGCTCTGCGTAGACATAGAATGTCCAGAACTCGGTCGCGAGGAAGGTGACGTTATGAACCCCGATGCTTGCCCGCCTGCGGGCCGCACCGCTTGGGCCTGCTCAAGATGCTTCAGTTTGTGCCGGCGGGTGACCAGTCACGGCCAAGAGCAAAGACGCAATCGCCTCGCCCGGTTCGCGCCGGGATTCGCCTTGTGAGCACGAGTCCATCAGTCCTGGTGATTACGGGCTCGGGGTCTCGCCAGGGCGTCGTCGTGAAGTGGATTCTACCGACCACTTGGCCGGCCTCGACCGTGTCATTGAGGCCTACCAGAGGTTCGAACAGCCCTCGTTCGCTGCTGCCGGCATAGACATAGTCGCGGCTGGGAACGCGTGCGACGAACCGACAATCAGGCGCACGCCGATCGGTCAGAGCGCGGCTGGTTGCTCCGATGTGATGGAGGAGCCGCGCCAATCCATATTCTGCCATCTCCACGGCAGCACGGTTGACGTCGCCGCCGCCGCCAAGCTCAGTCGACAGATGTTTGACGCCCTGGCGGCGGCAGGCGCCGATCAACGCGCCATCGCCGCCGGTTGAATGTTCGATGATCATGCCGACTGGCATGCCGAACACGCGCAGACGTGTCAGCGCCTCCTCCAGGTGATCCGGGTTTGGAGGACGGGCGACGACGGCACAAGGCAGATACTCGGCGGTGAGACTGCCCGAATGCAGGTCGATGACATACTCGACGCGCGGCAGGATGACGCTCTCGATGAAATGGGCGATCATCGCGGTCGGGCCCCCAGAGGGGTCGCCGGGAAACTGACGGTTCAAGTTTCCGTCATCGAGCGGGGAATTGCGCCGATCTCCCCGCACGGCTGGCGCGTTCGCAGCCGGTAGAATAATCAGCCGGCCGCGCACGTCTTCCACTTTCAGCGTGCGGATCAGCTTCATCAGGATGATCTGTCCTTCGTATTCGTTGCCGTGATTGCCGGCCATCAGCAGCACGCTCGGACCTTCTCCGTTACGGATCGTCACAATCGGAATCGGCTCGCAATTGTAGCCGGCGTCGTCGCCGGAGCGATCGTGCACAGCCAGTGGCAACCAGAGAAAGCCGGTCTGCCTGCCTGGCGCGTCGATATCGAGATCGGTCCAGATCTTGGACGCTTGTTTTGCTTTATCGTTCATGACGTGTCCCTTATCCACGATAGACTTTTGTGATTGCGAAGAGCCCGCGTTCGAAGGCAACTCGATCGCGCGGCGTGCCCGTGCCAAAGCGAATTGCATTTGGTGCAGGGCTATCGTCCATGGCGTATGTGCCGGCGGGGC
The DNA here is from genome assembly GCF_008123425.1 of Bradyrhizobium rifense. Taxonomy (GTDB): domain Bacteria; phylum Pseudomonadota; class Alphaproteobacteria; order Rhizobiales; family Xanthobacteraceae; genus Bradyrhizobium; species Bradyrhizobium rifense. The sequence goes on along the minus strand of NZ_VSSS01000037.1, from coordinate 36,302 downwards.
TGACGTCGACGCCAAGCGCCCTCACTTTGGCGACGAACTCCTGCGCCGGGCGATCTGTGGGTAGCGGGAGATAGACGTGGAGGCAATCAGGCCGGCTGCGAAGGTCGGAGCTGGAAATGCTGTCGATTACCATGGATTGGCGAATACGCGTCTCGGCTCGCACCGCCTCGATGATGTCGTCGACAGACCCGGTTTCGATGAGAGACGATACGATCGCGCCGTTCATGGGGGCGCACATCCAGTAGGTGGCGCGCACGCCCGGCCAGAACCGCTCCGCCGCGGCCTCGGCACTTGGTGCAACGAGGTAGGCGATCTTCAGCGCAGCGGCCAGCGACTTGGCGGTGCCGAGCACGTACCAGGAGATCTCCGGCGCAAAACTCGATAATGGCGGGGGGATATCCTTGGGAAGCAGGCTGTAAATGTCGTCCTCGATGATCGCGACCTCGTAGCGCCGGCAGATCTCAGCGATAGCCTTGCGCCGCTCGAGGCTCATCATTCCCGTCGTCGGATTCTGGAGCGTCGGCATCGCATAATAGGCGGCTGGGCGATCGGCACGGCAGATCGCCTCGAAGGCATCCGGCCGGGCGCCCTCGCCGTCCATCGGGATCGGTGAGAGCTGGAAACCGAGATGCTGGGCGAAGGTGCGCATCGTCGGATAGCTCAGGGTCTCGATAGCGAGGCGTCGATTGGGGCCGACGAGGCTGGCGAGCAGCATCATCAGGATGCTTTGCGTGCCATTGGCAACGACCACTCTGTCCACCGCTGGAACGTCCTGCATTCGGCGGCCAATAAAGCGGGCGCCAAGCGCGCGATCGCGATCGCTGCCGCGAAATTGATGTGCACCGATCAGATCATTCGGCTCGCACTCGCCAAGAACCCGTTGAACGGCGCCACGATAGGCTTCATCGAAGACATGCGGCACCTTGGGCGGCAGATTGCCGCTCATGTTCAGAATGTCGCTTGGGCGGAACGATAGTGTCATGGGGATTTCCGGTTGGATGAAGAGCGTCTCAGGAGCTCAGGAGCTTGCGGGTCTGATCGGCCATCGCCTTCAGCGCGACATCAGGCCTCGTCCGATGCGCCACGACGTCCCGCATGACATCGGCCATCATGTCGGTGATCTTGACCGTGTTGTCTTTGAGGAACGAGAACTGATCCGTGGTGATCGCGAGGGCTTCAACGACGGCACGGTGATAGGGATTGATCTGAAGATACTCCTTGAGGAAATCGGCTTGCCCGAGCGCCGACATGTTGACCGGCATGTAGCCGCTCTGCCGTGCAAGGATCATCTGGCCCTCGGCACTTGCGGCGAAGCGGAAGAAGGTCCACAGCGCCTTCTGTCGTTCCGTATCCTTGGTGAAGACCATGAATCCATGGCCAGCTCCCACCAAGCGACCCTTTGGGCTCGGGATGGGCAACCGGCCGACCATCAACTCGAAGCGCCTCTGGGTGGCCTCGGAGACGGACGTAGTTCCGCTGGCGGATCTGATCAGAATGCCACAAGCACCGGCATTGAACGCCTGCCGCGCCTGCTCGCGGCTCATGTTCGTCCCGCTCACATCGCCAAACCGCCAGAGAAGCTCCAGGGAGCTGCGGCCTTCGGGGGCATTGAACGCGACGTCGGATAGATCGGGCGTCATCATCCGCCCACCGGAACTTGCAACCAGGTTCTGGAAGATCCAAGCGTTGCTCGCGTCGTTTTCAATGAAGCCGCCGGTGATCGTGCGGTCGAGTGCAGAGATCTTTCCGGCAACCTCGATAATCTCGTCCCAGGTTGAGGGCGGCTGCGCGGCGGCGTGCCCGGCCCGCTTCAGGAGATCCATGTTGTAGTAAACGACAGGGATCGTGGTTCCGAACGGCATCGCGTGGACGCCGCTATCGCCAGAGATTGATTCCAGCAGAGGCTCCGGGAGGCCGAGTGCGGTGAAGGCAGCCCGGCCACCGGCCAAAGGATCGAGTGGTTGTATGTAGCCGCGACGGGCAAGGAGGCGCGCATAGGCAAGCGACTGCCAAGTCGCATCGGGCAGACCGTTGACGAGGCCCTCGCGAAGCGTGACCTGCAGCAGGGGATCCCAATTATCGCCCTTGCCCAAGAACTCGACGGCAATGGCCGGATTGGCCTTGGTAAATCGTGCCCCGAGCTCCTCAATCATTTTCTGATGGAGGCCCATCGGCACACTAATCCTCAGGGGTCTCTGAGCGGCGGACGCCGCCCGCGGCGCGGGGACAGCCGCCACACAAAGCCCGATCAGGGCCTTCCTGCGGGTGAGATCCATTTGGCGCTCCACGATCCTACTTGACGGCTCCGCCAGTCATACCTTCGACGAACCACTTCTGAGCGGCAAGGAAAGCGACGACCAGGGGGAGAACGATAAGGGTCGATGCGGCCATCAGCGGGCCGTAGTCATTGCCGGACTCTTCGCTCTTGAAAGCCATGATTCCGAGGGGCGGAGGCATCAGGGATTCGTCCCGTACCGCAATCAATGGCCAGAACAGATCATTCCAATGGCCAACAACTGAGAAGATCGAGAATGCGGCAAGTGCCGGCAGTGCCATTGGCACCATGATCTTCCACACGATCGCGATTTCTGAGAGACCGTCGAGCCGCGCGGCATGGACCACGTCATCGGGAATGGTCTTGAAGAACTGGCGGAACAGGAAGATGCCGAAGGGCGAGACCACATAAGGGAAGATAAGCGCAGCATACGTGTTGAGAATGCCAAGCTGGTAACCGAGGACGAAGAGCGGCAGCGAGAGCACCTGGTGCGGCAGCAGCAGGCCGATCAACACCATGGCGAAGAGCAGGTCTCGGCCGGGAAAGCGAAGCTTGGCGAGCGCATAGGCGCAAGGGGCGCATACGAGGATCTGAAGGCCGAGGATCAGAGCACAAACGATCAGGCCATTGCCCATATAGCGCGGCAGCGGCGCTTCGGTAAGCGCCTTGGTGTAGTTCTCGACGCCATAGAATTGCGTCGGCCAAAAGGAGAATGACGCGCGGAAGATCTCCCCCGGCGGCTTGAGCGATAGCGACACCATCCAGACGAAAGGTACAAGAATGAGCGCGCCGGTGGTGAGTAGAACCGCATGGCGAACGATGGCGGACGGCTGCAACAAGCGGTTCGGGTGCATGTTGATGCTCATTGGTAATGCACCTTCCTATCCATGAGCCGGGCTTGAGCGAGGGTGAGGGTCACGACGATGGCGAGAAAGACGACCGCAACGGCGGCGCCATATCCGGTGCGCAGATACTCAAAGCTCTCCCGATATAGCGTGTAGAGCAGCATTTCGGAGGCGTGGCCGGGCCCGCCTTGGGTAAGCACTTTCACGGTGTCGAACGACTCGAATGCCCTCAGCGCCACGACGATGACGACGAACATCGAGACCGGCCCGAGCAGCGGCAAGGTGACGGTGCGAAATCGGTCGAGCCAAAGGTCAGCACCGTCGATATCGGCAGCATCGTAGAGATCCTGCGGGATGCTCTTCAGGCCCGCCAGAAACAGCACCATGGCGTAGCCCAGGTTCTGCCAGATACCGATGACGGCCAGCACCGGGAGGGCCGTATTCTCGTCGCGCAGCCAGTTGGCGGTCGGCAGGCCGATGGCGGCGAGCGTCTGGTTGACGAGGCCGATCGTGGGATGCAGCAATGCCTCCCAAGCGACCGCCATGGCCGTGAGCGTCGCCATGAAGGGCAGGAAGTGGATGGCGCGGTAAAAGGAGCGGCAGGACTTTCCGCTTTCGATCAGAAGCGCAATCAGAAGGCCAAAGACGAGGGTGCCCGGCACGACGATCAGAACGTAGACGATTGTGTTGACGAGCGAGGCCCTAAAACCATCGTCAGCGAAGACCTCGCGGAAGTTGGCGAGGCCGACAAAGGCGAGCGTCAGCGCGCCGAATTGCCAGTCGGTGAGCGCGATGACAAGGACGCCGATCACCGGCAGGAAGAACAGGGCGAGCAGAAAGAAGACCGCCGGCCCGGCCAGCGCCCAGGCCGCCAGCGCTTCTGTCAAGGCCCGCCTGCGGGCCGGTGCGACGGCGGGGGATGGGAGCGCTCGAACGCTACCCGTCGCAGATGGCTCGTCGGGAGCGCCGGTAAGAGCAAGAGGCTCGCTCATCGGGCGACCTCCCGGATCGGCGTGACCGACGCCCGGCCGGATTCGACTTCTTGGCGCAAACGACGCCCATCATGATCAAACAGAAGCACGCGATCTGGCCCGACGCCGACGTGTAGGGTCTGGCCGGGGACGACATGAGGCGCCCGTTCGGCCAGCAGCCTTGCGATCAACGGATGATCGCCGCCCGCCAGATCGAGATGGACGAAGAGATCGGAGCCCATATGCTCGATCATGCGCACGGAACCGGTCAGTGCGCCCTGCCCGCCGCGTTCGGCGAGATGAAAAGCCTCGGGGCGAATGCCGAGGGTGAGATGCGCTCCGGCAAGCGCATCGGCCCCGATCGCAAGCGTCGATCCGGCCACATCGATCAGGCCACGTTCGCGCACCACACCGTCGAGCATGTTGATCTTGGGCGAACCGATGAATTCGGCGACGCGCCGGTCGTCCGGATCGGCATAGATCTCCTGCGGCGGAGCGACCTGCAACAACTCGCCGTCGAGCATCACAGCCACGCGGTCCGACAGCGTCATGGCCTCGGCTTGGTCATGAGTGACATAGACGAAGGTGACCCCGAGCCGCTGGTGCAGTTCCTTGATTTCGGCGCGCATCTGCACACGGAGCTTGGCGTCGAGATTTGACAGCGGCTCATCCATCAGGAAAACAGCCGGATGACGCACCATCGCCCGGCCGACCGCCACGCGCTGGCGCTGGCCGCCGGAGAGCTGCCCCGGTTTGCGGGCCAGCAGGTGGCCAATGCCGAGGGACTTGGCCGTACGGGTGACTTCCGCGTCGATCTCGGCAGCGATCCGCGCCGTTCCCGGCAGCAGGCGGCCCAGAAGAGGAAGCCTCTCGAAGGTCGAGAGCCGGCGCATTCGAAGCGGCAGGCCCATGTTGGAGGCAACCGTCATATGGGGATAGAGCGCATAAGACTGGAACACCATCGCTACGTCCCGGCACTTCGGCCTGAGGTTGTCGACAGCCCGCTCGCCAATCGAGAGCGAACCTGCATCCTGCACCTCGAGTCCCGCCAGGATACGCAGCAGCGTCGACTTCCCACACCCCGATGGTCCCAACAGCGTCAGGAACTCGCCATCCGCTATCGACAGCGAAACACCACGCAAGACGGATGTTGCGCCGTAATTCTTATGGATGCTGTCAATCGATACGGATGCCATCGCCGTTACCTCCACATCGTCATGAAAACCCCCTGCGGAGCACGGCACCGAGATCATCCCGTTTGGACGTGTACGCTGGCGTGCCAGACCTTAGAAACTCGTACTGCTACAGTCGGATGACGACCATCGAATAATTCGATATGTACATCCGCAGATGCGATGACGTGTTCCGCTCTTGGGAGAGCGACGGAAAGTAAGCGCAATCGGTGAGTGCGGTGCGCAACTTTGGTGGAAAGGTCTCGTGGGCGACGCGGGTGGCAAAGGCCTCGGTATCAGCCGGAGGTTCGGCTAGCATCCTCGCTGTCGGGAAAACTGTCTCGAGTCAAAGGTCGCCGAGTTGGGCAGCCGAACAGCGAATTGTCGGCCTCCGCCGACGCCCTCGCTAAGCAAGCGATCCTGTTAACTGCGGAGCGCATGCATCGGCGCGACAAAACGGAAGCGAACCGCACCGGCGTGCGCACCTATCTCACAATGTTTTTCTAGGCGCGCTCGTTCAAATCTTCAGTCTCGCTTGTCCGAGGTGCGAGCCGTGACCAACGTCATCAGTGTTCTGATCTTGCTCGCGGCTTTGACCGCTGGACGGCGCGCCTGCGAGAAAGGCATGTCGACGCGACGGGCGTAAAGCATCGTAGTTTTCGATGCCTTCATTTGAAAACGCGATGGTCTGATTGGTTAAGCCATCAAGGAACGAGTAGAAGTCGTCGGGAGTTTTTGCTTTCAAATTCGCAGGTATTCGATCTTGTCTCTCGTTGCAGAACGGCTCAATGCCGTTCGTCCCTCCGAAACCAAGGCCATGACGGCCCGCGCTGCCGAACTGAAAGATCGGGGCGCCGATGTGATCACGCTCAGCCAGGGCGAACCGGATTTCGACACGCCGTCTGCTGTCTGCGAAGCCGGTATCCGGGCGATCCGGGATGGGCGGACGAAATACACCGCGGTCGCCGGTATCAAGCCGCTGCGCAACGTGATCCGCGAGAGCTTCCGCCGCGATCACGGGCTCGACTACGACATCGACCAAATTACGGTCGGCTGTGGGGCCAAGCAGGTCGTATTCAACGCACTGTTCGCCACCCTCGACCCGGGCGAGGAGGTGGTGATCCCGACACCCTGTTGGGTCTCCTATCCCGATATGGTGGCGCTGGCTGGCGGCAAGCCGGTTCTCGTCGCCTGCGATGAATTCCATGGCTTCAAGCTACGCCCCGAGGCGCTCGAAGCTGCCATCACGCCGCGCACCAAGTGGCTCATGCTGAATTCGCCGTCCAACCCGACCGGTGCGGTGTACAGCCGAGGCGAATTGCTCGCGCTCGCTGCGGTGTTGCGGCGCCATGGCCATGTCCATGTGCTCTCCGACGATATTTATGAAAAGCTCACCTACAACGCCGACTTTGCTAGCATGGCGGCGGTCGCGCCGGACCTCTACGAGCGCACGCTGACGGTCAACGGCGTGTCCAAGGCCGACGCGATGACTGGCTGGCGCGTCGGTTATGGCGCGGGGCCTCTGGCGCTGATCAAGGCCATGAACCTCATCCAGGGCCAGACCTCCTCGCACACCAGTTCGATTTCCCAATATGCCGCCATCGAGGCGCTGTCCGGCGGGCGGAAGCATATCCAGGAATTCGCGAGCGCCTTTCTGCAGCGCCGCGACCTCGTCGTTGCCAAGCTGAACCAGGCCGCGGGGCTTTCATGTCGCGTGCCGGACGGCGCCTTCTACGTTTTTCCCTCTTGCGCGGGTGTTATCGGCAAGCGCACACCGGGCGGCAAGGTGATCGAAACCGACACCGATTTTGCCATGTACCTGCTCGACGCATTCGCCGTAGCCGTCGTGCCCGGAAGCGGATTTATGGCCTCGCCCTATATCCGCATTTCCTACGCCTCCTCGCTCGAGGACCTCACCCGCGCCTGCGACCGCATCATCGCCGCCTGCGCAGCCCTGTCCTGAAAGATCTCCGGATGTCCCCTGCCAAACGCCTTCGCGCTCGCATGGCCGAGACCAGTCTTGTCCACATCATGGCCGCCCACAGCCCGCTTTCGGCGATCCTCGCCGAAGAAGCCGGATTCGATGGCCTGTGGGCCTCCGGCTTCGAGTTGTCGGCGCTTTACGGCCTGCCGGACATGAGCCTGATCTCGATGACCCAGCATCTCGACATGCTGCGGGCGATCGCCGGACGCACGACGCTGCCGATCGTCGCCGATATCGATACGGGCTACGGCAACGCAATCAATGTCATCCATGCAATCGGCGAATACGAGCGGGCCGGTGCGAGCGCCGTCGTCATTGAAGACAAGACCTTTCCGAAAGTGACGAGCCTCGTTGCCGGTGGGCGCCAGGAACTGCTGCGCATTGAGGAGTTCAAGGGCAAAATCGCGGCCGCCGTCACGACAAGACAGGATCCGGATTTTCTCGTGATCGCCCGCACCGAAGCGCTGATCGCAGGCCTCGGCGAAACCGAAGCCCTGCAGCGTGCTCAAGCCTATGTGGACGCTGGCGCCGACATGATCTTGATCCATTCGAAAAAGAGGGATCCTTCCGAGATCGAAAGCTTTTCACGCGCCTGGACCGGATCGGTGCCGCTGGCGATCGTGCCGAACGCGTACCCGGAACTTAATGCCGAGCGCGTCAAGGCACTCGGCAATATTCGCATGACGATCTACGGCAACTACGGGATCCGCGCTGCTGCAACTGGCATGCAGGAGACCTTCCGCCGGATCATCGCCGATGACGGCGTCCAGAACGTTCACAAGGACATTCTGCCGGTGGAGGAGATTTTTAGACTTCAGAGGATGGACGAGATTAAATCAGCCGAATCTCGCTTCCTTTGCTGATCCGTCCCAGCCGCGCCGCGAATGGCGAGGTTTTCAGCGCGATAGGCCATTACGCCGTTCGTTTTTGGCTTAGGCCGTTTTTGCGCGCGATATATCGTTTATAAGCAGTAATCCGGCGACAGACATCGAATAATCTGCTGGGAACTTTCATTTTGTCGTGGCCTGCTGCCAGTAAGAGCTGGCGACAATTTTCTGGAATAGAAGATGGCCACCGGAGACAATGAAGTGCCCCTCAACGCGATCCGCGTGTTCGTAACGATCGCGCGAGAAGGAAGCGTCACGCGCGCGGCTCACGCATTGGGAATGACCCAGAGCTCCGTGAGCCGCTACCTGGCCGTGCTGCAGGACCATCTGGGCACAGACCTCATGCAACGACGCGGCAAGCGGAGCGAATTGACGGAATTCGGAAGGCTCTTTGCGAACACAGTCGCCGAGCCGCTAGACACCGTGTGCTTCACCGCTAAGAGAATGCGCCGGCGGGATCGTCCAGACGTCAATCGGCTTGTGGTCCGCACGTCGCTTTCGACCTTCGCGTACTCTCTTCTGATTCCGAATCTCCAGGCATTTTCCGCAGAAATGGGCGGCGTCATCGTGGATGTGATCAGCTCACTGTCACTGCCGATATCCACCGACGATTTCGACATCCTGATTACACGCGATCTTTCCGTCGTCGAACCGGCCGACGATTGGGAAATCTACAACGAGCAACTGGTCTGTGTGGGCTCTCCAAATCACGTCGTTGGTAAAGGCCTCTCGATTGTTCGCGCAATGCCGATTCTGAATATCACATCCCGGCCCGACATACTGCCCACATGGCTGCGGGCGATGAACCTGACCACTAAAGACATAAGCTCGGGGGCGCGTTATGATCACAATTACCTGGCTCTGCCGGCGGTCATGACGGGAAAATGCCTTCTGGTAGCGCCCGAAATCATTGTCAGCGATCTGGTGCGCGGGGGCGCTCTACATGTGATACCAGGATCACGTGCGCCCAGCGGCATGCACTATCGGGCCTATGCGGTCGACCGTAGTGACAATCCCGAAATTTCTCGTGCGTTTTGCCGTTGGCTAGTCCGCCTTTGCAAAAAGGCCACCCTTCCGGAAGCCGCTTGATATCGCATGAGGTTTCCAGATGGTCATCTCCAATCCGACTTATTGGATGGCTGAAGAGCTGATTGCGCCACCAATCACGAGCTCGCTGCGCCAAGGCCCATCGACCGCTGGACTCTGATCTAGCTAGTCTAATCAGGTTTCGCAAAAGTGTGACGGAGCGCGCCGCTCCGACACGCGAATGGGACGAAGCGGATCGCCGTGCAACGCGCACGAAACGCTTCGGAGCGTGTATAGCCCGCGAGCGCGCGAGCGCTTCAGTCATGATGACGCAACATCGCCGGACTGGCGCAACGCGCAACGCCTCGTGTAATCGAAGGCCAAAACGCAGGAAGCGCACATGCTCTCATCCTTGTCGGACTGATCTCCGGCGCTCAGATGCGGATTTTCGAGCACGGTGGAAACTCCCTTGTTGGCGCAAGCCACACCAAATAGGTGCGTCGGTTGTTGGCGCCTAGCTCGACGTGAGCGCGACAGCTCCGGCTATACCCGGATCAGCGCGTAACGTCGGACGGCGTGTCTCAAAGCATCCGCCCTGATCGATAGTTAGAGTCACGATCTTCCGTCGCGCAACAGACATCGAATCGTTTGATGAGACGCTCTGGTTTTGCGATGGATGACACTCGCCCTCATTGGGCTCGGGCTACAATCTGAGCGCGTCTTGCAGCATGGCAGCGGCCGATGACGTAAGCCCGATGCAGGTCCGCAAGACGCCTTGAGCGGCGACGGTCTCACAGTAACAGGGGAGCGCTTAGAGCTTGGCAAATGCATCAAATCTCTCAAGCATTTGTGCGTAGTCGGTCGATCATGAGCAGCGCATTGATCTCGACTGGACCCATCTTTCGCAATCCCGAATGTGAGCCTGTGCTGAGCATGCAAAGCCGGGGACCCGCGGTGGGTCATCTGGCTGAGCTCGGCCGCTGGCGGACCGTCCCACACAACTAAAAATCGTCACAATCCATGCGCACAGCTTTGTTACCTTTTAATTTGGTAAGTGCGATGGATGATCTAGGCTCGCGACTGTCTATCGAAGCACCTCGAATTCCGAACCTTGATCCTCGGCAACTTCGCTATGCTGTTATAGCCGCGGACTTCGGAAGTCTCCGACGGGCGGCTGACGTACCTCTTATCAAACAAACGACCCTTAGCCGCTCAATACGGCAGCTTGAGCATCTCGTGGGTATTGCGATTTTTGAGCGGTCGAATGCTGGCATTCGTCGACAGCCGCAAGTCGTCGTGTTTTTTGTATCGCGCGGTTCATACTCGAAAACATGGAAGTCACTCAGCGGGAGAAATCTAATCTGCATTCGCCATGCTTGAATTCAGGTAACGAATCCCAAATCGACCTGACTACGGCTGAGCGATCAGGAACACTTCCGCGGGCCGAGCCGCTCGAAATCCGCGCAATGGAGGCCAGATAACGAGATCCCTGCTCTGGAGAGGCACATCGATTGCGCCTGCCCTCCAGAGGGTTGACTGATTTAAACGGCCAAGAGAGGCAAGCCACCGTGGAAGTCCACTCAACTCGCGATAGGAGGCAATAGGTGGGCTGCGGCTTCAATCGACACATATGAGGAAAATGAAGGAGAGCAGCATGTCCAGTTTGAGACTATCGGTTCGCAACCCACCTTTGAACACATCGAAAGAGAGGACTGAGAAAGCTCGATTGACGGCCACCATGAAAAGGCGGGCGCTCAAGCGCAAGATCAAAGCTTCCAAAATTACGGTGGTGTCCTCGTCTGGGACGCCGCCGGAACCGGAATCCTAGCTATTCCGAATTGACCGCACCTCACAGTAGTCAACGAATTCGCTGGCAGGGGTGCTGAAGAAGCGCATGCAAATGGAGTGACCCATTCAAGAAACAGTGCTGTCACCGGCAACTCGCCATAGGGCTTCGACCGCGCCTGTGGAGTTCCGAGATCTACGCTGGGCGATCGCTGCGTCCCAGCACCGAAGCCTGCGGCAAGCGGCGGAGACGCTCAACATCAAGCAGTCGACTCTTAGTCGCCGCTTGCGCAATCTCGAATGCAAGTTGGGCAGCACTCTGTTCGAGCGCACAAGTGGCGGTACGCGACCGACCATTGAAGGTCAGGAATTCCTCGATGCCGCCCGGCGCGTCGTGGGCGAAGCTGATGCAATGACCGCTCGTCTCAAGACCCGCTCGCGTGGCGAGAGCGGTCGGTTGACCATCGGCATCCACACCTCCCTCTCAGCCGGCAATCTCCGGGCCACTCTCCTCGAGCACCGGCACCGCTTCCCCGATGTCGATAGGCAACTGGTCGACGGCTCGAGAGACCATTTGATCGCGGATCTCGCCAGCTCCGCCGTTGACGTCGCCTTCGTGGTCGAGCCCAATCCGAAATGGAGTGACAGGTCATTGTTGCTCTGGAGCGAGCGTGTCGTTGCCGCCCTCCCCGCGAACCATCCGTTGGCGGGCCGTGACGTAGTTCACTGGGGCGAACTGAGGCGCGAATCGCTTTTAATGTCACAGCGAGGCCCGGGACCGGAATTCCTGAAGCTCCTCATCAGCAAATTGGGATCCTCCGACCCTTGCCTGCTGCTTCGCCATGATGTCGTGCTCGACCGCCTCCTCTCCTTGGTCGGCGTGGGCTGGGGCATTCTACTGATATTGGAAAGTGCGACTGGCGCAGTCTATCCGGGTGTCACCTTCCGCGAGGTGCATGATGCCGAGGGTCCGACGCGGCTGAGCTTCCGCGCCTATTGGCGGCAGGCCAACTGCAATCCATCGCTGAGTCCGTTCCTCGACCTACTTCGCGAGCGCTATCCGGATCTTTCCGGTGACGCAGGTGCGGGCTGAGCAGCATTTCGCCGCGCGTTCGCAAAGGCGCGGTCGGTTGCCATGAAACGCTCGATCATCGGCGCGATCAAATTGACCAGCTCGATCGGCTTCGTCGCGTCTCCGTTACGCATTAGAATTTCGACAAAGCTTTGGAGATCCCTGAAGACCGCCGCCGGCAGCTCGATGGTGAGCTTGACCGGCTTGTCGTCGGCGAGCGGCCCAAGCTTGAGTTTCGTCACGGTGTTCCTCCTTTCCCGTAGGGCGCCAGCACCAGGTCGCGCGTGACGATGACCTGCATCGGGAAACCCGGCCGGATAGTCAGCGTCGGCTGGATGTTGAGCTGGCGCTGCACGATCTGCTGGCCGGTTTGGCTGATGCTGTTAGACGCCCCGCTTCGGATTGGTTCAACAAGGTTGTTCTCGTTCTGGCTCGTGCCGGCCTCGACTCCGACGCTGAGCAGGGTCGAGAGAACGGCGGCCTTGAACAGCATGCCCCAATGGTTGTCGACCGCGTCCTCGAGTCCGGCATAACCACCCACTACCTCCGTTTCGATCACGCTGGGTCATGCCTGATCCCATTGAAACACAAATAGAACCTCCATTTTTGCGGATTGCGTACAGGGGGCGGAGTTGAAGGGATAGAAAACGGCTTTCCGCTCCCAGAAAACGATCTCCGTTTCTCCTCGACCGATCCAAGTCGCGGAAAAGGTAGAAACGTCATGCCAAGCCTGACCGACACCGCGATCCGCCCCCGCATTGATCAGCTTGATCACTGCAATCGCTCCCGACGCGCAGTTGAAGTAGATGTCGACCAGTGCATCGAACTGGTGCGCGCGACCTCGGGCCTTCAGCAGGCGATTCACCGCGCGTTCGCACGGCGCGAGATCCTCTGAGAGCAGCTCGTCGGCCTGCGCACGCGTGAGGCACAGGCCCTGCGAGATCTGCAGACCGCCGGCGGCGTGATATGGCCGAAGCCGATTATCAGCGTGCCACTGACGGGGCCACTCCGCGAGCGAAAGTATGATCAAAGTCTCACGGTAATCCGAACCCGCCAGAAGCTACGAGGACCTACGCGGAGACATAGCAAGCGTCATACCAATCATGTCACTCGCGAAGATTCCACGTCGAACCTGAGCTTGAGAGGACTGGATCGATTGCGACGTGTTAATTGCATCGAGGCAATCGCGACATGCGTCAGAGAACAGCCGAAGGTCCGGGCCTGGTTGGTGCGGCACCCACGCTGGACATTCCACTTCGTTCCGACATCGTGTTCCTGGTTGAACGCCGTCGAGCGCTTCTTCGCAAAGCTCACACGGCGACGACTGAAAAATGGTGTCTTTCATTCCGTCGTTGATCTCCAGGCGGCCATCAACCGCTTTATCAAAGAGCACAACGAACAACCAAAGCCGTTCATTTGGAAAGCAGCCCCTGACAACATCATCGCAGCCGTCAGACGTGGGCACCAAGTGTTGGAATCAACGCACTAGGCTGACCCAGCGCCCCGAACCGCATGACCTTCTTGACCGGCTGGCAATCGGGAATTCTCCGCGATTCCGAAAAAGTTGGTCAGCGCAGTGGAGCCCGCCTTCGCCAGCCAATGGTAGCGAGTAAAGCTTCGGCATTATCGGCTTTGATTGCCGCCCAAATCTGGTGGAAATTACGATAGGCTATTATGCCTCCTCATTGAGAACAGGAATGTCTGCTTTGGCATAGAACGCCAGCAAGGGCCCGAGATCAAAGGTCGTTGCGGGCGCAAGCCTCTGGACCGACCGCGGCCATGTTTCTGTTGACACGCCGCCGACGCCTCGCGCGAGAGTGCTGGCAAATCGGGGCATGAGCGGCGCGAGTGTCTGTGCCAGGATCGCAGCGGCCGTCGTCTGAAGGGCGAGCGAAGTGCGGGTGCGGGCGGGATAGAGACGTCGCGCCGCTTCATAGTCTTGCGCCTGTCGGTAGACTACACAATCGCTCACGAAATCGCAGGCCTGCGCGGCCGCGCGCCGGACCGAGAAGCCATCGTCCGAATAGGCGCGTTCCATCGCCGCGCGATGGATCTCTATCCGAGCAAAGAAATCGCGATCGGCGGGAGCCCAGTCGCCTGCGTCGGGCACACAGCCGCCAAAGTCCCGCTTGATTTCCCGGTGCAACGCATCAAGCCAATTCAGCCAGATCCCTTGGAACACCTCGTTTTCGGTGCGGCGTAGCGCGTCCAGCGTGAAGTTCGTCCGCTCACCTTCCGGGCGTGTCAGGCCCAAATGAAGACGCACGACATCGACTGTCTTTGGGCCAAGAACCTCTTTGCCCCAGACCGCATGGCCACGGCTGGTCGAGAACTTCTGGCCGTCGAGCAAGTAGAACTCGTTCACATGATACCGGATGCGCGGCGTCCAGTGAGAGAATACCTCAGCATAAAGCGCCGGATAAAGTAGCGTGTGGTAGAAGGAATTATCGAAGCCGAAGAAATGGACAAGCTGCCAATCATCGCTGGGCAAGGAAGCATCCCAGTCACGACCGACCGAGCGAGCCAGCGCCTGGATGTTGTAAAGAAAACCAAACGCCATCTCTGGCCAGACCCAGGTCACCTGCCCCGGGAACCCCTCGGCCGGTAACCCCCAGTCCGATGGGTGGGTGATGGGCACGGAAAAGTCGCCACGTTGGCGTAGACGCGCGAAGAGGTCCATGATCCGTAAGGGGGCGCCCGACGCCCTTAAATGCCGGTCGATATTGACGTAGCACCGTTCCAGCGCAAGTTCGGGACGGCGCACGGAGCCGACCACCGGCGCCTCGGCCGAGTGCCGCGACCGGACTGCACCTAGGTCGTGGCATAAGTTCGGCGCGCCGCATTCCTCGCAGATGTTGCCGGCAGCGGAGCCGCCGCAATCGGGGCAGAGGCCGCTTACATCCGGTTCGTAAAGGTAGTCGCCCGTCACAGCGTCGAAGAGCGCAGGGCTCTGGCGCAGATCTACCGCCGTGCTGCTCAGAAGACTACGGAAACACGCGGCTTGAAACTCTGCATAAGCGCTATCGCCCAAAGTGAGGAGGAAGTTGTGGACCTCACAGTCGAGAAGCGCAAGCGTGGCTCTAATCTCGTCGGCGTAATGGCGCGCCACCTTGGCGGGCGTCGATTGATCGGCATCGGCATGCGTGGCGACGTAGCTCTGGTAATCGTCGCTTCCAGTCAGGTGATAGGCTTCGACCCCTTTCATGCGCAGGAAACGCGTGTAGACATCGGCGCCAAAATAAGGGCCAGAAAGATGCCCCAGATGCAGATCGCCATTAGGCGTCGGCGGCGCGGAGAAGACGAAGATCGGCCCGCGGGGAGTGGCTACCTGTCCAGAAGCTTCGAGGGCGACCTTGCCGTCGCGCCAGTAGACATCGACGAAATTTAGGTCTTCGTCCCTATCGTTGTGCAGCACATGGGCTTCAAAAGGGTGGAACAGAACGACATCGCCGGCCGCGACTGAGATTTCCCCACGGTCGGTCCTGACCTTGCCCGCTCCGGACAGGACTACGAAAGCCTCGATTTCGTCGTGCCGATGGGGCTCGGATGTGGCGCCCGGTGCCACCTTGCCGAATGAAAACCCGGTGCCAGCGCTTCCCGTTCCAAGGGTGGCCACGTCGATACCGAACGCCCGCGACAGCTCCGTTCGAGAAAACGTAAATTTCCGCATGACGAACCTCAGCTGTTGAAGCAGTGGTATCTCCGGCTGCCAACGAAACAGCCTCTGCTGCAAGTTGCGAAGAGAGACGGCAGCCCGACAGGTTTGCCGCCCCCGTTAGAATAATCCGGCGCTGAGGCCTCAGGCGAGCGACGACGGGGGCCAGTAGGGCTTTAGCGTCGACCCGGCGACACCTCCACAACCGACATACCGGACTGCGCGCGGTGCTCCAGTAGCCGGCAATCAGAACGCCACGCTCTCCGCCCGCATCTTTATGGTCGATCAGTTTCGTGTGCATGCCGAGCCTGGTCCGTGAGCTCAATCCCGATAGAAAATGCCGTTGGGGGGCTTGAGGTTGTCGAGATCGGCCACTTTGCCCTCTGGCGGATTAACGGCGCGCTTAAGCACGTTATATTCGGCGCGGGTCGGTCCACCGGTTGAAGCACGCTGGAACACCAAGTAGAGTGTCCGCCGAGAACGATTGCTTTTGTTCGGTTGTGAGTAATGCGGCGCGTAATCGTCGAAGATGAAGATGTCGCCAGCCTTCCATACTATGGGCTCCCAGGAAAACGTTTCGGTGACTTCAGGATCGATCACCCCGCCGGCGTCCATGGGAAATACCCCCTTCTTGTGGTTGCCGGGGCTGAAGAAAAGGCCGCCGTTGTCCGGGTCGGAGTCGTCAATGCCTATGGCAACGACCGCATGGACCATCCGGTCGGGCAGCCTGTGTGGAATGTGATAAATGTCTTGATGCGGGCGATAGCCGCCGCTATCGGGATAGTGGAAAATAAGCAACTCCTTGAGCCTGCGCGAATCTTCGCCAAGCAGTTCCTCGACAACAGACTTTATGCGCTGATCTTCTAGGAGAAGAGAACGCAATGGATCGTGAAAATCGAGAAAATTCTCGACCTTAGAGATGATCTTTCGATTGTCCGTTGTCTTCTCGAACCACATGAGCCATTTATCGTCGCTGACATCCCAGCGTGAGATATCTTCGACAAAGCTGGAAATACCCTCCCGAGCCGCGGGATCGAAGAACGTTTCGAGCTTAAGGTATCCAACTTTCTGCCACTTTTCTCTTTGTGCATCAGTCAACATGCGAAAGCCTCCTGTTGGTAAGACTGGTTGGTCGAACATTCCGGGCAGGGGAGTCGGGCGCTGGTCAGATTGTGGGTCGACGCTGACGGTACTCCACGGTATGTGGACGGTGGTGCTAAGTGCGTTCCGCCCCGGGTGTATTGCAGGACTTTGTTGTCTCTCCTCACTGGAGAGATCGTCCGGGCCCGTAAAGATCTGTGGGGCCGGTACGTCTGCACGGTGATCACGGCCAAGCATGCTATTGATGATGCGGCTACTCGGTAGGCATTAAACTGGTCCCGATCATTGCTTATCTCACCCGGGCCAGCCTCGACACGCACCGCTACGGGCCGGAACACGCCGCTGACCGCCGACCCAGCCATGACCACCAAGGCCACTGCGCAACTGCGAGTGAGCGAACTGCTGGGATCCTTACGCAAATGCAGCCCCGCAGAACAACGCGGTGCGCCGACAGGTCCAATGGCTTGTTCAGTCACGATGAGCTCGGAGAGGGCTCCGGCCTTCGCCGCAGCCGAGGCGGACATCATTCCTTGGAGGCCCCCGCCGATGATCAGTCGTCGGCGAGTCATATCCCGCTGCCCATTTCTTCGGCTACTGGGTCGGGCCAGCCCTCGACGGAGGTACGGCTGATGAAGCCAGGATGCTCGGGATTCGCGCGCGGTGCGCGCTGTAGAAGGCTGTCAAGAATGCGGCGAGCTCGCCATGCCAGCAGGCTTAGGTTCGGATCGGCCAGCCCGCGCTGCCCGAGGCTCGCGTTCTGTACGTAGATGCGTCTGTCACGTGGTCCGTCCCAGCACACCGAAAAATCCTCGCGAACGGCCAACTCATTGTCGATATGTTCCAGCCGGTCCGCCATCGGTTCAAAGAAGTCTGGCACCGCGTTCACGTAACCGGTGGCCAGGATGACGATGTCGGCCGTGAGTTCTTCGACCTCCTCCATGCCGTGCTGGAGGGTCAGCCTGTGACCCGCGCCGGCGTTGATGCAGTGTGAGACGGTGCAGCCCGGCCGCAGTGTGATGTCGCACGGGTTTGGCTCGAGAAATGCGTGGCGGTACAGCGTCTGATACACAGCGCGCAGCGTGCTTTCCGAAATCCCGTCCGAGGCAAGCACGAAACGCCGGAGAAACAACTTGCGCTGCGGCTCGCTCATGGCCGCGAAACGATCCGAAAAACAGGGCATGAACAACTCGTTTGTGAACGGGCTGTTGTCGAGGGGCAGGTAGTTTTCGCGCTGCGAGATCCAGGTGATCGAGGCAGGCCGCCTTTCTTCCGGCCGGCCGACAAGATGCAACAGCACCTCGGCTCCCGACTGTCCTCCGCCGACAACATAAACATGCTTTTTGTGCACCTCAGGATGGATGTGCAGTAATTCAGATGAGTGGAACAGGTTGCGTCCAATCCAGCCCCGAAACTGAGGCGGAATTTGCGCCTGCTTGCCAATGCCGACCACTAGGTCTCTTGCACTGAGAACTGCATCGTCGGTTCGCACCCGAAACTCGCCATCATAGCGTATTTCGCGCACCGTCTCGCCGCCGCGGACAAGCGGGTTCCTGCGGAACGCCCAGTTCAGGTATTGCTCGAACTCAGCCCTGAGAACAGCATCGAACTGTGCATTCAGGAAGTGGTAGAGACGCCCGTTCTCGTGCAGGTAGTTTATGAAAGTGTAGGCTGATCGCGGATTAACCAGCGTGACCAGATCCTTGACGTGGCTGACCTGGAGTTCTGAGGAATCGAATGCGCTTCCTGGATGCCAGCGGAAGTCAACTTGCCGATCCAAGAACAGTGCCCCGTGCCCGATTTGCTCGTGTATCTGACACGCAAGGCTCAAATTGGACGGGCCAGCACCGATCCCAATGCAAGAGAGCTCCAGTTGCCTTGCTACTACTGACGTTTCCAAAACATGCGCTGTGCGCGGCGAATGTCGGCCATGGCCGTTGGGCTTACCCTCCCCGCAGGCATCGTCGACGCCGCCCGACTTGCGACAGTTTGTCCGCGCGTTCGTATTATCGCGTGTCCCGCCTGCGGATCCGGGCTCCGTGATGAGATCGGCACTCATGCCGGCGACATGTGCCGCGTGACTGGTATCGAGAATCCCGCCTCGATGATCTCGGCGTGATCAGTGACATGCTTTCCCAGCCTATCCCTCATTGCAATTGGGCTCAGTTGCCCGCCTCGACCGTGATGGGCCGACCTTCGGCCTGCTTGGCGACCAGCGGGGACACGGTCATGAGTGCGGCGACAGCATTTTCCCGTCGGTTTGATCATAGAAGACATCCGCTGCTGCGTTCGGGAGGTCCTCTGCATCGAACGTGCCAGAGCAACACAGCAGCAAAGCAACGGAAAGCAGGTATGCGAACCTGTCGAGTATCCGACATTGAGGCCGAAACCCTGCACCGGCGCCGATTTTGCTCGTAGTCGTACTTTTCGGCTTCATGGCGTTGCAGGCGCTCTTGGCACTTTCCACGATCGTCATCGAGGAATGGCCTCGGCGACGAGTATCGATCCCTTGAAAAGGAATTTCCGTTGCGCAGCTGACTATCGGGCGTCGCGCACGATCGGGCTAGCTGCGTGAACGTCTTGAGCTGGGCTCGGCCTCGCGACGAAGGCCAATGAGAACGCAAGGTGGGACGACATCCGTTCCACGCTAGCAACCCTGGTTTACGTAGTCCGCCCTTGAACAATGGCTAAGCCATTGACGCGGCAGTGCCGCGGCGACGGGAGGAAGTATCCGGTTTGGCGGCGCAAGCAGCGATAGCGAACAGGATGAGCGCACGCCAAAGCCCAAGTGTGGCGAGGATGAGGAGCAGATTGTGGCCGGCAGCCACGAGCAGAGCATTGATCGCGTCGCCACCATGACCGAGAAGGAAGTTTCGGTCCAGCCGCCCATCGGTTTTCATGTGACCGATGGTGGCCTCGATGGCCGATCGTCGCTTCATCTCCCGCTTCATGGTGGCGGTCAGGCCGCGCTTGCTGCCGGCGATCATCACCGAACCCGAGCCGGCGTAATCATGGCCGCGATAGTCCTTGTCGACGTAGATGCGGTCCGGATCGATACCCCAATCTCCACCGCCTGATCGACCGTCGCTGCGAGCGTGTGGCCGTCATACGGATTGCCCTCGAAGGATTTGGCCGGTGCGGACCGGCTGCACCCGTGCTGCGGCGTTGGCCTGTTTGACGAGAACCTTCGATTCAGCAGCTTTCGGGATTCGTTTGCCGGCGGCGAGCGGTTTCAACTGCCCTGATAGCGGCAGGGGTTCGGCAATTCCACGATCTTGACGGGCGACGGCGGATCGGCGGTGAGCGTCGCCGGCTCCGCGGTATCGTAGTTGATGTCGGGGGATGAGATTGTGCGCGCGCAGCCGCCGTGCGTCGCGACGGGCAGCAGCAAAGCCGTAAGTGCGGATTTACGGAAGCACGGATCCCTGTCTTTCCGGCTTTGCTGAACGATTGAGAGAGGCGAAGCCGGACCGCCGGCGCTTACGGAAATCGGCGGGGGTCATGTCCCAGCTCCTTCGACCAGTTGATGGCGTTGACGTAGATGCCGAGCGGATTCTTGCGCAGCCGATCGGCGTCGGTTGGAGGCTGAATCGCGATGGCAAGGATCGCAGCCCAAAGTGTGGTGCCGGCGAGCGCCAATTAGCCCTGCTCGACCCAGGCGACGCGGAAGCTGTCGGGCGAAGCGCGAATGACGCTGGAGACGTCGATCGCGACCTGCTCCTTGCCGAGACTGGCGAGGGGTCATTGGCGCGGGCGTAGTCGTTCAGCGCCAATGCGCGCGCCCTGGTCGTGAAATCGTAGGCCTGCGGCCAC
This sequence comes from Bradyrhizobium rifense, assembly GCF_008123425.1. GTDB lineage: Bacteria > Pseudomonadota > Alphaproteobacteria > Rhizobiales > Xanthobacteraceae > Bradyrhizobium > Bradyrhizobium rifense. Next base: position 15,719 of record NZ_VSSS01000037.1, on the reverse strand, counting down.
TTCTGCTGCACGATGATCGGATCGGCTGGAAGCGAGCGCACCATCGTGGTGAAGTGGGCGAGGTACCAGGCAATCTGCGGGCCGCTCGGCCTGTAGTCGGCCGCAGCCGGCGCCATAGCTTGCGCCTCGCCGAGCTCGTCGACCTGTACACCTAGGGAACGACGGTGCCGTGCGCGGACTGCCAGACGAGCCCGCCGACGAGGCCGCAAGCCACGATCAGCGAACCGAATGCCATCGGCTGCCAGTTCTTGGCTTGCACGCGGGCCGAGCCGATGCGCTCATTCCAAACCTGCGCCGCGCGCTGGTATGGAGTTGCGGGTTCGGGTGTTCGGCCGTAGCGGCCGACGATCGCCGAAAGACTGACATTCGTTATTCTCCTCCCGAGAGGTCGACGGAGTGGCCGCCGCCATGGCTATCGCCGGATTTGAGGGCTTGCGCGGCGGACTGCGCGCCGTGAACAACCGCCTCATTGCGTTTCATGCGCTGGACCCAGGCGGGCAAACCTCGCTCGCTCCTTGGGAAGCGGCTCCCTCTTGCGGCCTCGCCACCCTCAACGACTCCCATAGTCGAGGAGCCACCCGTGTTGGCGAAACTGGCGCGGGCGCCTGAGGCGAAGCTCTCCTGCATTGCCCGGTTGCTTGCTCGGCGGCGCGCCTGATGGGTGCGGCGACAACGCTGGCCGCCGCACGGCCCGCGCCGCTAAAGCCGGACGAAACGCGGCCTGCGCTGGACCGACCGGCCGAGGCGAGGCTGTAGGGGGAGGACACGCCTCCCGCCATCGCCGTACCACCAACGCGGCGGCCGCCAACGCTCCCCTTCCGGCGAGAGCGAGCGAAGCGCCGCCCGCCATCGCCGCGCCGGCGACGGCGAGGCTAGTTCCGACAGCAGCGCCCGCGCCAAGCTGCGGCGCGCCAGAGAACAGACCGTTAGCGATGCCCGGCGCCGGGGGCCGAGCATGGCGAGTGCGGCGAGCACGACAGAACGTCTGCTCGATCGTCGGCTGGCAGCCGCCATAGGTGGTGGTGAACTGCGAGACAGTCCGGCGCCGATGCCGACGATGACAGCGAGCACCATCACCTTCACGGAGGCGACGACATTGCCCAGCACCTTCTCGGCGAGAACGGCAGTCTTGTTGAAGAGGGCGAAGGGAAAGAGGATGAAGCCCACGAGCGTTGTCAGTGAACTCGATCAACGTGACGAATAGCTTCACCGCCAGAATGAATAAGCGATCAGGACCAGGAGCCAGGACACCATCAGCACCGCAACCTGGACGAAGTTCGCAAAGAAGCTGGTGAAGCCCATCATCTGGCTTGCGGCGTCCAGCAGTGGGTGGCCCGCGGTCGAGACCGACCTACGCGAGCCGGCCGGGCCGCGGGAAATCGGCTGTCGAGATGGAGGAGCCGCCGGCCTTCAGGCCAAGCCCGGCGAAGCTATTGAAGATGAAGCCCGAGAGAGTGTTGAAGGTGAATAATCCGATGTAGAGCGCCTTCTTCACCAGCCGCTGGAGGATGCCTGCGCCGGCGCACACGCCCAGAACAGGCAGGCCAAGGTGATGTCGATGACGATCAGCGTCGAGGCGAAAGAAGTGATCTCGCCTTGGATCAGGCCGAAGCCTGAATCGATATAGGTGGTGAAGGTGTTGAAAGGTGTCGATGACGCCGACGTTGTTCATCGTTATCTCCCCTCCGCAGCGTTCGTCGTCGACGGTGTGGCCGGCGCGGCCCGTTGCGGCACGCGGCACCGGCCTGCCGAAGAAGCGCGCGCGGTTCTCCTCCCAGACCGCCTGGCAATGCGGATCTTCGGCATCCTGGGGGCCAAGCGCGCGGCAGCGGTGCAGCTAATAGGCCGAGAGATCGTCGGGCGTGGAGACAGCAGGAGCGTCGGAGCCGGGTTGTGGCGCGGAACGGCGATGGATGGCGGACACCCACCTCCGCTTGCCGCTGGCACACCGCAAGCACATGAAGTCGACCAACATGCTGGAGCGGCTCAACGAGGGATCAGGCGACGCACCTATGTGGTGCGTATCTTCCCCAATGGCGAGAGCTGTCTACGGCTCGTCCGTGCGTTGACCGTCGAACGCCATGAGCCTTGGCTCGAGGACCGTCGCTAGCTGAACATGGATCTGTTGAAGGACCACAAGAAGGAGGAGTTACGCCAGGCGGCCTGACGATGCTCGGACCCCAAAGGGATGGACGCCACCCCTCTCCGCCGCCGTCGCTCGCCTGCTGCGCTTCTGGGTGAGGCGAGCGACGGCGGTTCCGAGGGGATGGCTCGGCCGGATCCCATGATCGATTTTACTGAACTTGACGCACAGAACTCTCTTCAGTCGCGGGGTTCGGCTGGATATGTCTGCTGCGAATTTGGGTTCGCCTGACCTCCTTCCTTAGGGCCTTGGCTTACTGAAGGGCCTTAGTGGCAAACCCAGGCCCGCAGCTTGCAGTCCTCGTTGCCGGTCTCATTACATCCGGCCAGCGCGCCTTGTTGCGATAGCTCCTCTTCAAATTCACCAAGTGGGTGGGACCACCACCCACGTCCCAGCCGGCGTCCATTGCCTATGGCAACGGCGGCGCAAGCGTTGCTTTCGTAAGCTTCGATTTGGCAATCCGAGCCGCCCTTGCGGCGACAGTCGAGCAGGGCCCACCGTTTAGCGTGCTTTTGTGATCTACACCCGTGCGAGACACCGACCACGTGATCTGGTTTGGAGTATGCGATGGCCCCGGAGCCGGCGAACGCGGTATTGTTTGAAATGAACAGCGCGAGGACGCTGATTATTAGTTTACGCATTCACTTTTCTCCATTCGGATTTGAGCATCGCACCGATTGGCGCCTATTGCCCTACGGCGAGATACAGCAAGGGCCGTGCCAGCGCTCCTCGCGCGCACTAAGCGCCTGATTGTGTTTTGAAACAGTTCGCGATGCGCAAACCGCGCACGGTGTTTTGAATCTCACAGCTTTGTGCACCGCTGTTAGAAAGCGGACAAGGATCGAGGAGCTGACGCATCCGGACCTTGCCCCACGGACTTGATCCGGATTGAAGGCAATTCCTTTTTGGCAATGCGCGCGGCGCCCTGGGAGACTTGCGGTGGACTACCGCCAACTGCTGCAAGAGGATTTCACGGTCCACTGCCGCGCTTACAGCAAACTAGGGTACAGACTCAATTGAGCCAATATGCGACGAGAGCGGCGAGCTGAACAGCGGCCAAGAAATTCCGGACGAGCTTGTCGTATCATGTGGCGATGCGGCGGAAGTCCTTGAGCCGACAAAAATCAGCGTTCGATGATATTTCGGCCTCCGTAGGCGCGTTTGTTGAAACGATGAATGACGACACGGTTGGATTTATTGGGAATGACGGGCTTGGCGCCGGGACCAGCGATTTCGGCGCGAAGGTTGTCCCCGTCGTACCCTTTGTCTGCGAGAAGCGCGCTCATGGGCGGTGCGAGCGCCAGAACATCGGGCGCGGCAGCGATGTCGGCATCCTGACTTGGGGTTAGATGCAGGACGACCGGTCGGCAGAGCGGATCGCTCAGCGCATGGACTTTTGTCGTGCGGCCTCCCCGCGAGCGGCCGATTGCCTGATTGTGCTCCCCCTTTTCCGCCGGAGGCACACCGATGAGCTTTAATCGAAGTCGAGTCGAGCGACAGCACGACGGCATCTTCGCCAGGTTTGGCCAGTGCTTGAAAGATTGCGCACCATCGTTCGCGCTTGGCCCAGCGATTGAAGCGATTGTAGATCATCGTGTAAGGACCGTATTAGCCCGGACAATCACGTCATCGCGCACCCGATTGCAGCTTGTGAACAATACCGCTGATGATGCGCCGATCGTCGTCCCGATCCGGCCCCGTCAGTCCCGTCGGCAGATGAGGCGATGAGGTTCGATACGAGCCCATTGCCTGTCATTCAACCAAAACAAGCCCGCGCGCTTTTCTCTCGCCCCCGGATCAAGAACACGGAGGCAAGAGACTCACGTGGCGCTATTTAGGTACAGACCCTAGCTAGCAGCGAGAGACAGCTCAGCGCCGAATGACGTCTGCCGGCCGAGCTGATGATCCGCCGGCACGCTCGCGGACCGCATTTCCGGTGATGGATCTATATTCACAGATGCGCCTATATCCGTCGCTGATCGAAACCATGACAACCGATGAGGTCTAGGCCAAGTGGGCGGTCTATCGGCAGACCGGTCAGCTCGTTCACCGCGCGAGCTGACCCTCGGGGACGCAGAGACCTGGAACGATCAGCCGGCCCGGCGGTCGTAAGCCGCCTGGCCGGAACGATCACGCCGATCAATTTCCGAAAATTGAATCATATCTCAGCGCTGGTGACCCAAGCCAATCCCCAAGGTACGTGCTTTCTGTCGTAGGGACCCCTCGGATCGCTTCATCTGCTTTGAAACCCTCGCTACAGGAGTGCGGGCCTTTGAGTGCGCTTTGAGCAGCTTGACGTCATCCTTACTATACTCTTTGCGCTTGACGGCTTTTGCCACGTGATATTCTCCGATTTCGCTTTACAAATTTGTCTGTAGCGCCTCGTTTTTTTTGGCGAAAGACGCAACTGCCTCCCATTACCATATCAATGGTCATCGGCAACTATTCAGGCGGATTATTCTCTTCGCGATAAGAACTGGAACTACACGCGAATGTGTCCTCCCTCCATTTTTATCCGCGTGACAAACCCGATTCTCGACATGCACGTCACCCGGCTTCAACATGGAAGCAAGCCACAGAGAAGGGACGCTCGATCCGTCTTCGAAAGCGACTCGACAATCGCTGCTTGCTTGAATGCTCCGACTTCAAGTCACCAAGACATTTCGTAGAATGATACTAGGCGCCAGCATTAAGTAGCGCTGGATCGGCCGGGACACTCGCACTGCCTCACTTGCGCGCGCATCATCAACCGGCCTCCACGGCAAGTGCACGGCGTTGCCGCGCGAAGAACAAACGTCTTGTCCAATTTACCAAAGGAAGGCGGCTTTAAGTGAAAGTTCTCGCAAAGGCAAATCTTGCGATACCATATCCTCGTCGGTGGATCGAGCCCAGCTCGCCCGTCCTAATTGATCTGCCGCAGTATTCTTGACCTAATTAGCAACGTTGAGATACCCAGGCAATTCCGCCAGAGGAACGATCGCCTGCCCCGTCTCATGGACCCGACGAACGAGCGTCGTGATCTCCCTGGGCTGGTCACTACCGCGTGGTAAACAAGCCGCGGGCCTAGCCGTCCGGGGTGAGCTTGGCACCGGCAGGCGATTACTTGATCATGAGTTGCCAGAGCGCTTGGCCAGCACAATGCCGTTGGCACGCTGCGGATCATCCGTAATCTGTGCACACTGACCGCCACTGTCGAGCAGATGCAAGTCGAACTGTCCAACGCGGCGGAACGGACTCTGCGTCATGTCAGAGGCCTCGCAACAAATCCAGGCTAGATGTGGAAATGTCTGCCGGAGCGTGAGGCAGGGCTCAGACGCTGTATCAATAGTGGCTAGCGTCTGCTCGATGTTCGTCAATTCGCCTGCGGCGAGCACCATCTCCATAATCCTTATTGCCAGAACAAACGTTCAGGGTCGGCGCTCAGAACCGCTGTCGCCAAGCCAAGCCGTTGATGGGTCGAATGCCACTCCCAGACGCCCTTACCGTGATCTTTGCGGAACAGCTGCCATGCCGCCCCAGTCCTATCGTGGTGCAATAGCGCGACGTCGACGAGGCCTCCCTCCGCATCGATATTGCCTGAGCAGCACCGGCTCTCGACAAGATAGCCGCCAGCAACCGCTGTCACCTCTGGCGAGACAAATCGGTAGCGCTCGCGCCCCGTCAGCGCGCGCACGATCCGCCATCGGTCGAGCTCGTTGGGATGCGCAGGCAATCCGCAATGATGTCGCCTGATGATGGCGGCGTTCATTGCGCGATATCCTGGACTGCGGCGATCTCTGCCTCAAGGCAGCCAACCACCAACTGCTTGCCGAAGTCGACCATATAGATGGGTAGGTTCGCTTCCGTATGGAGACCGACCTGGACGATCTCACCAATCTGTCCGACGCTGACCAGACACTCTTCCGCCGAGGCGGCGGGAAAGGAACCGTCGTTGAGCAGATCGATTGCCGCCTCGACACGTTGGCCTGAGCTGTATTTTGGCACCCTTGGTTCGATCATCAGGGTGCCCCTCCTGACAAGCAAGGCTCCTCGCCTCTGTTGCCTCGCGTGACTAGATCAAGCTCTTTGCGTTTCATGCCGACGCGATAGCCTGAAGCGAGGAACTCGACCCCATAAATATAAAATTGTTGCAGGAACGTACCGATCGAAACGACATAGCCAAGCTCGCCTTTCTTGACGAGAACCTCACCGATCTCCTTGCCCACATAGGTGCCGTCGTTTCGGATGGTGCGGTTGGCCCGCACCTTATCGCCGTAATCAAAGAAGGGCACGTCCGTCAACTCGAAGATGTCACTATCACGGGCGATGTTGCTCATGCTGCCGTCTCTTTCCATGCTTCAACTGTGCGGCGCTTCGCGAGCGCCCGGCGTTACGGACCGCCCTATCATGATCCTCGATCAACTCCGTCGATTCCCGCACCGCCGCGCGGCTTGCGACCACGTATTGGATGAGCCGACGGGGATGACGATGCGTCCACATCAACGCCCGGCACCCCAAAACGGATGCTTGAGATGGCGATCCGCGAGCCCATGATTGATGTTGAGGAAGCCGCCGATGCTGCACGCGAGTCCGTCGTTGACGCAACGAACCTGAGCCGGCAGCAAGAAGTGCGGTTCAGCGCGACACGCGCAGCTGGCAGAATCGACCTGATTGCCCGGCAACTGAGGGCATCGTGGATGACATCACTCATGGTCCCGCCCATCCGCTCGAGCGTGCCTCGCAAACCTTGGCGCCAATCTTGTGCGCGGGACTGCGGCCCAGCAGTCTCTCGGCAAACCGCCGTCCTTCCCTCGAGTTGCCCGAGACGCGTCTCCAAGTGGGCAACAAGCCTTGAGCGAGAATAGCAAGACCCACGCGAGGTACTCTCATAGCAGCCGAATTCGGGCTGGTGGCACCACCGCGCCGGTCGGCAGCAAAATCATATCCGCATCACGAACGCCTTGGCTTGACACAGGTTGATTTTCTGCATCTTCAGAACCCTGCCGCCCTGCAATGATGCTCGGCCGGCTCGACACCGTGCGACCAACACAGAGCTCGGTGAGGACGCCCTCGTTTCGCTCGGATGACCGACTGAAGAAGACCTCCAGCATGAATGTCGCCTGTTCAATGATGGCTGAGGTCACTGGATTGATATCGCGCAAGACGGGTCCGCTCTTGGTGGACCCATCGGCGAAATCGATCCTCGACGCTCAAGACCGCAGCCTTCGGGCCGGCAGGAATAGCTTAACGCGTTGCCCTCGACGTTCGCGTCGCCAGAATATGGCTCGCCAACTGCGAAAAAGCCGGCGACCAGGGCGAGCCGTCCACCCGATTTGGGAGGGCGACAGCCGCGGTCGGCGCCTCGTCAAGGCGACGCATCATCCGCCCGAGTTTCTGAACCGTTCGTGTCGTGGTGACATCCATGTTGTGGTCCTCAAGGGGGCGCCCGATGGCGTGCCAGTGCTGTGTCGAGCACGCATGTGTTGTCAACCGGACAAACCGCCACGCATTGCGGTTCGTCAAAGTAGCCGTCGCACTCGGTGCATTGCTCCGAATCGATCAGGAAAGCGCCGGCTACCTCGGAAATAGCAAGATTTGGGCATTGCGTTTCGCACGCTGAACAGCCCGTGCATTGCGAGGCGATGATCTTGTACGGCATTGTCTGAACCCATCCTTCAGGCGGCGGAAATCAGCGCATTGTGGCGGGCCGGATCGACCCGCTCAAGGTGCTTGATCTTCCGCTCATTGACTTTATCGAGATAGAGTTTGAACCAGGCGATCGTCGAGGCATCGATGAACTCGCAGGCGTACTGATCGACCGGCTCGATGCCGGCCTTGATCAATTCGGCCTTCGGGCAGCCGCCGATCTTTGACACGAATACGGCGTGGCAATCCTTGATAGCGCCGATGGCGATTTCGAGCTTGCTGTCCTCGCCATGGCCGCCCTGGCAATAGGGATGAATAGGACGATGACGAACGAATTTCGCGCCTGAAGTCGAGAGCTCGTAGATCTGGAACTCCTTGGCGTGACCGAAGTGCTGGTTGATCAATCCCGAGCCCTTGGTTGCAACCGCCACCAGCACTTTGATTTCGCTGGACGCGCCGGCGAGCCCCGCGAGCTCCTCCTGCTGGGCCGCAAGCTTTGTGATGCGCGCTTTCTCGACTTTGGCCTGATACGCCTTTCGGGGCTGCTCGTCGTATTTGATGTCCATCGCCATGATCTTTTCCATGGTGAACTCCGAGCCGCGGTCCTCTCCGAGCAGTCCGACGGCGTCGGCCCGGCACTGACGACAATGACGCATCATGTTCATCTTGCTTTCGCAGCTATCCTGCAACGCTGTCACTTCCTGTGCGGTCGGGCCGCGTTGCCCCCTGAGACCGAACACGGTGCCGTGCTCGGGCGACGATATCAGGGGCATCACGTTATGCAGGAAGGCACCGCGCGACTTCACAGCCATGTTCACCGCAACCAGATGCTGATCGTTTATCCCGGGAATCATCACCGAGTTGACTTTGCACAGGATGCCGCGCGCGGTGAGCATCTCCACGCCCTGGAGCTGCCGATTGCTAAGGATGCTTGCAGCTTCAACGCCGGTGTAGCGCTTGTGGCGGTAAAAGATCCAGGGATAGATCTTTGCACCAATTTCGGGATCGATCATGTTGATCGTGATCGTCACGTGATCGATCTTGAGTCTTGCGATCGTGTCGACATGATCGGCTAGCGCAAGACCGTTCGTCGAGAGGCACAGCTTGATACCTGGCGCGAGCTTGTTCACAAGCTCGAACGTCTTGAATGTCTTGTCCGGATTCGCTAGCGGATCGCCAGGGCCGGCAACGCCGACCACGCTCATCTGAGGGATCGCGGAAGCGACCGCCAGCACCTTTTTGGCGGCCTGCTCCGGCGTCAACTTCTCGCTGACAATGCCGGGGCGCGATTCGTTGGCGCAATCGTATTTACGATTGCAGTAATTGCACTGGATATTGCAGGCGGGTGCGACCGCGACATGCATGCGGGCATAATGGTGGTGCGCCTCCTCGCTGTAGCAGGGATGGTTCTTCACCTTTTCCACGATCTCATTTGGCAGATTGCTGATGCCGGTCTGAGATCCGCAGCTCGCCTTCCCGCTGCCGCCGATGGTAGCGCAGCCCTTGTGCTTAGTGACCGCTTGCGTGGTCTCCCTGATCTCGCCGCCGCCGCAGGATACTTGGTGTTGCGCTGAAGTACTCATTTTTCCAATTCTATTCGCAAGCCGAACCCTACCGGCAAGCATCCACAGAGACGTTTCTGAACAGCTAAGAGCAACTGGCGTGCCATGCCTGCCACAAATGACTTTTGCGATTTGCGTCAAGTAGTTATGTAACACTCGCACGAATGTCAGTTTATCATCATGTTGGAAAGCTGACAGAGATTGCGATCACAAGAGCGCTGGCAGCGTTGTTTTGACGACGGGTAGGCTGCTTCACCGATGCCCTTGGCAAAACGCAGGGCGGGTGGCCGGTCACGCCAGGCCCAAGCCAGGGGAATGGTGTCGCGTTCCTCGCAGGTGCCGGACCGCCCCGCCAGGAACAGCTTCCGCCTCCGCCGGTTGGCGAGGTTTTGTGGAACCAGAGCATTCATCATTCGGTTGCTTCGCCGCCGCGCTTCTTGGCGTTGATAGTGATTGGTAGGGTGGTGTCACTCGCCATCGCCGGTAGGTCGAGCACCCAGCCGTTCGCGATTCTGATCCAACCGCCCCACAGCGTCTCGTGCTCCCATTCGACGATCGGCTCCTCAAGATCCTTCTTGGGCACATAAATCGAAAGGCCCGTCTCGGGCGAACGGCGAATCATAACCTTCATGGGAGCTCCGCACGTTGTGAGCTCTCGCCCGCGCGCTCCTGACACGCACGCCACAAGGCTCTCTGTTTGGCAACGATGTCCGGCATGACTTGCAGGACACGGTCGATCTCATCGGGCGCCGTCTCGCGCGACAGCGAGAAGCGAACCGCAGCGCGCAAAAAGGGCGGTGGTACTCTCATCGCGCGCAGGACATGGGATGGCTCCATCGAGCCGGACGCGCAGGCTGAACCGAGTGAGACGGCAATTCCGTTGCGGTTCAGGTGGTGGACGATGGCCTCCGCTTCGATATGCTCGAAGGCAATGTTAGACGTATTTGGCAAGCGGTTCTTGACATGGCCAAGCACGATGCAACAGCCGTGAGCGAGAATGCCCTGCTCCAGCCGGTCGCGAAGGGCGCCAATCTGCGTCTGGTCTTGTGCGAGGTTTGCCGCAGCGAGTTCCGCCGCTTTGCCGAGCCCAACAATACCCGTAACGTTTTGGGTACCAGCGCGGCGACGCCGCTCTTGTACGCCGCCGAAAAGCAGCGGCCGGAACTTGACGTCCTTGCGCACATACAGCGCGCCGATCCCCTTCGGACCATGGAGCTTGTGCCCGGAGAGCGACAGCATGTCGATGTCCGTAGCCTTCAGGTCAATCGGAATTCGCCCGACCGCCTGGACTGCGTCGGTGTGAAAGAGCGCGCCGACTGAGCGCGCCATCTTGGCGAGGGACTTCACCGGAAAGATCGTACCGGTCTCATTATTGGCCCACATGACCGAGGCGACTGACGTGCGCCTCGACAATGCCTTGCGATAAGTCTCGATGTCCAGTCGGCCGCTGGCATCTACCGGAATGACATGGGTCTTGATTCCTCGTCGGCCCAACTCCTCGGCAAGGGACAGCACGGCCGGATGCTCAACGGCCGTTGTGACGATCTCGTCGCGCCCCTCCTGCACGGCGAGCGCAGACAAGATCGCTGTGTTGTCGGCTTCAGTCCCGCCGGAGGTGAAGACGATCTCATGATCGAATGCCGCGCCAATGAGGGACTGCAGGTTCCGGCGCGCCAGTTTCAATGCGGACGCAACCTCGCTGCCGAATGCATGCGCGGAGGACGCATTGCCGAATTGTGTAGAGAAGAACGGCAGCATCGCCGCAACGACCAACGGATGTGCGCGGGTCGTCGCGTTGTTATCCAGGTAGATCGGCCGCACGGACTGTCCGCTCTGCACTTAATGTCGCCCTTTGGCGGCTCCGCGGAGCGGGATCAGGCGGACGAACTCGCCGAGCCGCTCGATCAGACGCGCCTGAATGGCCGCGAGCGTCGTGCCCGCAAGCTTGCATGACATGCAGGCGCCGGTCAGCCTGACGATGAGCTCACGATCTCCACGATCACGCCTGAGGCTCGCCCGATTCTCATCGAGCACGGCTCCGACAATTTGCTCGCAATCGGAAGGCTCAGAAATCGGAGGCTGCTTCGTTGGTACAGTCTTGATGCCCATGTTTCGAAGCCCTTCTATTGCGGATGGTCGAGGACAGGCTCACCTGCACGGTTTGTCGCAGGAGCAGCTCGACTTGGCATTTGGATTGTCGAATCGGAACCCCGATCCTTCGGGCGACAGCACGAAATCGATCGTGGTACCGTTGAGATGCTCTTGGGTCGCGCTGTCGACGAAGAGTTTGATGCCGTCTAGCTCGACCACGGCATCATCGGAGCTCGGCCCATGCGCGAGATCCATCTTGTATGTGAACCCCTCGCAGCCGCCGTCATCGACCATGATCCGCAGACCGCTCGCCGGCTGCCCTGTCGTCGAGATTGCGGCCCTCAATGCATTGATGGCGTTATCCGTTAGGTTGATCATTTCTGACTCGCTTACAGGTCTTGTCGCAAGGCACGTTTCGCAAATCCCATGCCAGTCGAGATGCAGCTGAAATAAAGGATTTGCAGGCGGCCACTGTTCGATCCCACGACTTGTGTGTCGGGTTTTCGACACGACGCTTCCCGGCCGCGGCGTCATCCGGCCAAGACCTCGTGACGGTGCCTGCACGTATTCATGCAAATAGCGCCAAGCTGCTGCTTACGCCGCGGAGATCGCGTGACGGCAAACAATTTGCATAAGCGTAGCGGACACGTCGCTTTGCGCGACGCGTCACACCACGCATTGATGAGGAGCCTTTCCATGACGTCGATTGACAACACTGCTCTTGGCCCGTTGGACAAGGAGGGGCGGCTATTGAATGCGGTACTTAAGAGTGAAACGACGAAGTCGGGGCGATTTGGATTCCGGGGTGACATCGCGCTGAAATTCCAAGCCCAGTTCGCCGACGAAAAGCGACCGCCGGTCTATTCCATCGAACAAGTTCTTGCGATCGCGGAGGAAGGCGAACCGACTATCCCGGTCCTTGCCGGATATCTGCATTCCTTTGCGTATCTACCCGAGGCCGCAAAGGTTCTGGATGGCAGGCTGAGCCCCAAAGGCAGCTATTTCATGTTCTGCAACAACATTGATCTGCTCGCGAAGTACCGTACCAAGGTAGGCGACATCACCTTCCGCATTCTGCCTTGCGACGAATCAACTGTGTGGAAGGAGATGATGGACCTCGCCGGCGTCGACAAGAATGACATCAAGAAGCTCGGTCCGGCCGGTAGGCTCGACTACTTGCTCGACGCGGCCAAGGACATCGGTGGATCATACAGCGAGATCTCATACGAGGACGGCTTGGCCAAAATGGAGCCGGTGAAGAACAGAGGCGAAAACCGCCCAGTCTGAGGCATCGCCTCAGGCCCCCTCGCCAACTCGACGAGTCTGCCGCAGAGAGAGTCACTGCACCCAGAGCGAGTCACTGTACCGCCTCGCCTGGGACTGGCTCTGAAACCCTCGTGATGGACTTCTCGGCCTACGTTTGGGAGATCATACGACCGCTCTGCTAGGCGTGTGTTGGCCATGAGTACTGTCGTCAATTACACCGAGGGGCGGCTGGCCGGGAGGGTCCGGCTGGCTGCGTCCATTGGGATCCGAACATTCCAATGATGATCGGCTCCTATTCGCGGTCATATTTCAGAGGGCTGATCGACGGTGTATGGATCAACTTTGGCGTTGTGCTCCAGGCCTTTGCCGGCCTGAGCGGCGCTGGCGCTGAGATGTCGCGCGGGGAGCGATCACTGTGCTGATGTTCGAGGAAAGACTGCAGGCGACCGGCACGTTCAGCGGCTGGGCGATCTCCGTGCTGCGGAAAGCCGGCGCCATCCGCGAGTGCGAGGAGCACGGCTGGACGCAGGACAGCGCCCCGCATCGCCAGCGAGATCGCCCGGCAAGATCCGCCCCAGGTAGCGTCTGAGGACGAAGCTGTCGCTGAACTGGTGGAGGTGCTGGACTCGATCGGAGATACCTGCCCGAGTGCCCGCCGCTGTAATCAACAGCACGCGCGTGAGGTCGAGCAGGCGCGTGGATTCTCCTTCAGCCTCGTCTTCGGCCATCCGCGGCGTCCTTAAGGATTGCTCACGGAGGTTGCTGTTTCGATCCGTAGCAGATCGAGCGAGGTAAACGGGATCAAGGCTAGCAGACACCGCAAGAAATCGAAGGATGCGACCGCTTCATAGGGCGCTATCGAGCCGACCGTGTCGGATGAGGCTTGGCCGCAGCGCGCTTCATCCTGTAAGCAGTGAAGTCGATGATTGTTGCCGAGGTCTCTGTCATCTGATTCGTCCACTCACTCTTGAAAGCGTCGCGCCTGAGTCCATGATTGCAGCAGAACTATTCGGCCGGCGTCCGTCTTGCGAGAGCACGGCCGCGGCTGCAGCGAGTCGGATGCCACGTATCCGACTGTTCGCACAAAGCGAAGCCATTTGTTGCGGCCTCCCGCCGCGCGTGGAAGCGGTTGGCGCATTTCCGAGAACAAAGCCCCGTTTGCCAGCAGTAATAGCGGATAAGCCCGAATCGTCCCACCGCATACCGTGCAGAACCTCGATGACCCGTGGTTGGAAGCATAATAGTCACTGCGCATTCTCGCCTTCCTGTCGGCGCGACCTGGATCTCCCCCATGCATCTCCATTTCCGCGACACGGCGCTCGCACTTTAACTGCGGGTCGCCAATTGCGATGCTTGTGGCATGTACGGACGACCGGCGCAGAGTGTGAGTCTGGTGTGCGCCTACCTGGCAAAGCGGCACGGGCTACTCCAAGCGCCTTCGTCGGGATTGCCGACTTTAAGCGACTGTTGATCTTGATTGATGCAATCCGCAGGGCAGTCACGATCATATCATTATCTTTTTGGCCTATCTTCGATGGAATTCAACTGACCAGGTGACGGCAAGCGTATAGCAGCCCTCACCTGTTGTGGTGCACCCCTCACTGTCATTGCGCTCCAGGGACGCGACGGCCCCGATCCCGTACCTTCCTCAGAACGACGCGTGGGGACATCAAAAACGATCTTGCGTGATCACCAGGCAGGAACGTATCAGCCGGCCCTACCCGGTGAGGATCTGCTTCGGGTTGCGCTGGCGCACGCGTGTGGGAGCGCTATAAGCGCTATACCTGCGCCTCGGGCGCGAGCGGTGTTCGGTATGTCAGTGGTTCTCAGGCCCCCGGGGCCCGATCGCGATTTTCGGCTCGGCGTCCGCGTTGGCGGCCATTTCGCGTAGCGCGCGCCGGTACTCGCGCGGCATCACCTTGCGGAATTTGGGCAGCCAGTCCTTCCAATTGGCAAGGATGTCGGCGGCGCGCTTGGAGCCGGTCGCTTTCGCATGGCGCGAGATCAGGGCGTGCAAGCGCTCGACGTCGGAATCGAGCAGGTTCTTGAACACGTCGACCCGGCCGTGCGCCTCGAGGTCACCGGTGTGGCGATTGGTGTCGGCGTTGATCAGCTCTTCCGACAGCAACGGCTCGAGATCGACCATCGCCATGTTGCACAGCGTTTCGAAGTCGCCGGTCTCGTCGAGCACATAGGCGATGCCGCCGGACATGCCGGCCGCGAAGTTGCGCCCGGTCTTGCCGAGCACGACCACGATGCCGCCGGTCATGTATTCGCAGCAATGATCGCCCGCGCCTTCGATGACGGCGACCGCGCCCGAGTTACGCACGGCAAAGCGTTCGCCGGCGACGCCGCGGAAGTAGCACTCACCGTCGGTCGCGCCGTACAACACGGTGTTGCCGACGATGATGCTCTCTTCCGGCACGATGCTGCTGTTGGCCGGCGGCTTGACGATGATCTTGCCGCCCGAGAGGCCCTTGCCGACATAGTCGTTGGCTTCGCCCTCGAGCTCGAAAGTGACGCCATGCGCGAGCCAGGCGCCGAAAGCCTGGCCGGCGGTGCCCTGGAGGCTGACATGGATGGTGTCATTCGGCAGGCCGGCATTGCCATAGATCTTGGCGATCGCGCCCGACAGCATCGCGCCGGCGGAGCGGTTGGTGCTGTTGATCGCAGCCTCGATCTTCACCGGCGCACCGCGGTCGAGCGAGGGCTGTGCCTTCTCGATCAGCGTGCGGTCGAGCACCGCCTCCAGGTGATGGTTCTGGCGCTCCGAGTGATAGATCTTCTGGCCCTTCTCTTCCTTCTGCCGCACGAACAGCTTGGAGAAATCGAGCCCCTTGGCCTTCCAGTGCGCGACCAGCTTGGTCTGGTCGAGCAGTTGGACCTGGCCAATCATCTCGTTGAAGGTGCGGAAGCCAAGCGAGGCCATGATCTCGCGGACTTCCTCGGCGACGAAGAAGAAATAGTTGATCACGTGCTCGGGCTGGCCGGTGAAGCGCTTGCGCAGGACTGGGTCCTGGGTGGCGACGCCG
>NZ_VSSS01000036.1 GCF_008123425.1 Bradyrhizobium rifense | reverse complement strand
CGTTTCAGGGGAGCAGGTCACCTTCCAAATCGACATCACCGACTGGGCCGATTAGCGGTTCAAACGAAACAAATTTCGTCGCCGCTTGTGCGGCTTTCAAATGCTTCAACCGCACGGCATTCTTGGCATCTTCGATCGAAACACCCAACCAAATGTGAGGTGGCGCCAACTTCGTTCCGTAACGGTTGCGCAGATAGCGAGCCATCAACGAACTGCGCTTTGTGAGAACCTGATAAGTATGCCACGAGGCATTTTCCATCGTATCAAACACGGTATCGATAAAGGAGACCGGCACCTCCTTGTGGAAGAGGTCGCTCATTGAATTTACGAATATGCGGCGAGGCTCGCGCCAATGCAGCGGTTGATCGAGGCGTTTTGGCCGCAGCGTCAAGTCGAAACCTTGCTCGAACGGGTGGCCTGGTACACCCCTAAAGCGTTCTGAGAAGCGTTCGGCATAGCAGAAGTCGCAACCGGCCGTAATCTTCGTGCACCCCGTAACTGGGTTCCACGTCGAGTCAGTCCATTCGATCTGAGTAGAATCGGCCATGCGCAAGGGTAGAACAAAAAAAAAGAACAAATTCAATGATTCCCGAGTGTGATCCCTTTTGTGGACGACGGATATATAACGGAAACCGCGGCACGTGAGGCATCATGGCGGACGACCGTACTGACTCTGACCGCGAAGAAGAAATGACCGTTCTCGCAGGATATCTGCCGCAAGCAATGATCATCCGCATGTCTGCGGCGCTGCCCGTCTATGATCCTTTGGGGAATGTGTTGCAGTTTCCGACCGCTGCTGACTTCGGGTTCTTTTTCCACGAATATGTACATTTCCTGCACAACATATCAACAGTAGCATTGCTGCCTTTATCAATACCATGGGGCTGTGGCGTTGCTTCAGAGCTACTATCGGGAACGATGGCGCCAGCGTTGGGTCAAGAACATTGCCAGCGGACAAGGTGCAACATCTAAGAACGCTGCTATCTTATCTCGCAGAGACCCGTCGCAATAATGAGCCTGCGAGCAGGCTGATCCAAAACCCAGTCTCTATCCAGCTCACTTCTTGTAGTGTGCGTCCCGTCGTTCACTCCGGGAGCGAAGTGCTTGCTTCTGTGCTCGTGCCAAGGGGATATTGCAAAAGACATAAGCCAGACCGAGACGATAGACGTTTTGATTGGAACGCTGGAGTTGATGGAAAGCGCGGCGTGGCTGCTGGAAAAGCGGGTCGTACATGCCCTTCAAATAGGAGCTCAGATCGTGCCTGCGCCGATCTTTCCCTACGAGGTGGCGGCTGCCCTTGGTAAGCATCTAGCACCGAACGTCAATGAAGACGGCCTGCTTGCATGCATCCTGGCGGCGCTTCAAAGCAGCGATGCACCTGCGGCATTTCCCGAAATCTTACGATCGATGCTGCCGCGCAGGGAAATGATCCCATGGCGGTGCTGCGAAATTCAGTTGGCGTGGCACTCAAGCAGGGCGGGCTAACACTTGAGGCGCAGTTTCATGCGCTTGAGATGGAGTTTAATGGCAACGGCATAATGGCTATCGCCATGCGGCAGATCGTTGCCGCGGCGAGAGCCGCATTCCAGATGCGCCAGGAAGACCCGTTCTTTGAACTGGCGATGATTGCAGACATAGCAAGCGGCGCTTCCGTGCAGGACATCCTACAGCGCATTCCGTCTTGTGCCATGAAGCAGGAAGAATCTGGTGCTTTCGATCAACTGCAGCATGATGTTCTGATCTCCATCCGGCCACCTTCGACGGCCAATGGACGCGACCCGGAAGACGGACTTCCGACGATTCACGCTATCTTTCACTATGTTTCTCTTCATCTTACTCAGCAGGGCTTCGTCGAAACTTCTGCGGCCCGCAGTAGCCCATGTCGGCTCTACACATGTTGTAATCTCCGGCTAAGGATAGACGAACCTAATATCTGCCGCTCGAAGCCTTGGCTATCGGCATCATGGCCGAACTGGGGACCTGACGGAAAATGCTGGTACGGTACAGCCGTGTCAATCACCAAGCCGCCAGCATCCTCGTCCCAAGCGGGTTCATAGTCTAAAGCGGACCTAAAGTGGCCACTGAATCTATCCTCATCGTGTTGTCGCCTCTCGGCAGATTGCATTCTGCCGGGTCGCACTGTGCCATCAACGACCTGCCCGTACCACTCAAGCTTTCACGCGCGTGAGAGTGGGTTGGTCATGACGGCGGCAGCTCATGCCGCCCCGGCCCTCTGTTGGCGTCATTCGGGACAATAACAAACCAACCAAGGAAAGACGTTGGGACTCGATATGTATCGCTCGGAGAGCATCACTTCTTGACCTGGGCTACGTGGTTTCACGTAGATGGGCCCGCCTGATCACGACCTGACCTTCCACTACCACGCCTCCCAATGCGCAAACAATTGCGCTGTATAGTTTTGGAGCTGAAGCCACTACAGCAAGACTCTCGGTCTTTGCGTTCAGAACTAAGCAGTTTGCAAGTTCGTAAAACAGCCGTTCTTCGAACAGTTCACACTCAAACCGCCGATAAACACGGCCAAATCAGCACGGAGAAATGCGATGCCAGCCATCGTAAAACGAACAGTCATGCCTATTCGCCGCAAGAATGCAGAGCTTCGGACACGAGAGTATCTGACCGATGACGAAGTGCAGATCTTGATCGATGTTGCCAAGGCCAATCGCTACGGGCATCGCGATGGCACTATGATCCTCGTGGCTTATCGACACGGCTTACGCGCTTCGGAGCTGACCGATCTGCGCTGGGATCAAATCGAATTCTCTTCAGCCAACCTTCACGTCCGGAGGGTCAAACAAGGTACGCCGAGCACGCACCCCATTCTCGGAGATGAGCTACGTGCGTTGCGTAAGCTTCAGCGAGAGCAGCAACCAAGATCGCCGTTTGTCTTTACATCGGAGCGCGGTACGCCGTTTACCACGGCAGGATTCGCTCGAATGATTGAGCGAACAGGAGCGGCCGCAAGGCTGCAGTTTAAAGCTCATCCACATATGTTGCGACACGCTTGCGGCTACACGCTGGCTAACAAAGGCCATGACACGCGCGCGGTGCAAGCCTACTTAGGACATAAGAATATTCAGCACACTGTCCGCTACACAGAAATGTCGCCTACCCGTTTCAAGAACTTTTGGCGCTAGCTAGACCGCTTTGGCGTCGAGAGCAGACGTCCGCCTGGAGTACCGAATTCGTCTAAAGCGCCACGATGATTTGGCAACCTAGTACCCTTTCCCGGACAGATAGCGTCACGAACCGGATGTCTATTGTGGGTCAATAACGTCGGTTTGATTGCCGCTTTGTTACTCCCGGTCTCCCCCGATCAGCAGACCATTTCTGAGGCGGACCGAACGTCGCCACCGGGCCGATATTGTTGCAAAAGTCGATATTCGCCGATGACCAAAATTCTGCGGGTCGTGGGCGCGACTTTCGCGTACAAGATGCGAGGGACCTCACGGCCTCACGCAAAATTCACAGGCGACTTCGGTAACGCGATTGAGCTCATACGAATCAGCGATCGCTCGCTGCTTAGTGTTTTCGCGAAGAATCTTGCGGCCTGCAACTTTCGACTTTTGCAACACAATCGACCAGAAGCGGATATTGATTACTCTATTATTTCGTCGGCGCGGCCCAGCAGCGTTGGCGTGATCTCCAGCCCAAATAATTTTGCCGTCTTTAAATTGACTGCAAGTTCAAACTTGGTTGGCTGCTCTACCGGGAGATCACTTGGCTTAATCCCTTTGAGGATTTTAGCAACGTATCCGGCGGATCGCCGGTACATTTCCGGAAAACTGGGACCATAGGATATAAGGCCGCCATCGCGGATGTAGGCTATCGCTTCCCAAATCGAAGGCAACCGATATTGGGAGCATAGGTCGATCAACCGTTTGCGGTTGAAGTTGATCAACGGAGACGCTAATCCGGCGACGCCATTCACGTCTTGCTGCATGGCCTCGGCGAAAATATCGCCAAGTTTGTCCACTTCTGTTACCTTACCAACCAATATCTCTAGCCCTAGTCCGCTTGCGCCGGATTGCGCCCGTTCCAAGCCAACGGTCGAGCGCATGGTCGGGTCATGCAAAAGCATGACTTTTGTTATACCCGGTACACCCTCCTTCAAAATTTGTAATCGCTTGCTCTCCAGATCGGTACCAATCATAGAAAGGCCCGTGATATTTCCGCCGGGCCGCGCCAGGCTTTGTACAAATCCATCGCTGATCGGATCGCTCAGAATGGCGAACACAATGGGCGAACTTACTTTGGCCTCAAGCAATGCTCGTAGCGGCTGTGGACCAGCTGTGACAATTGCACTGAGATTCCGTTTCGCCAGATCCGCTGCGTGTTGCCGTAGCCTGTCCGGGCTACCTTCACCCCACAGGTAATCTACCGTGACATTCTGGCCATCGATCAGTCCATTTTCTATCAGCCCAACTTTGAACTGTTCGATTTGACGCGGATCAAGCGATGCCGGGCTAGACGCTCCGAGATAAGCAATACGGGGGACAAGTAAAGCCTTCACCTCGGCTTGTGCCACGAGGGGCCAAGCGATAACCGTGCCGCCCGCGAGAGTAATGAATTCCCGTCGCCTCATGCACTAGTTCCCGTGGCTTAGTGGTGGCAGCTTAGTCGGTCTACCCACCTCGCGAAAGGACGAAGTCTGCTATGGGTCCGGTCTTGAGAACAGCCTTCGCCTGCTTGGCCACATTGGCCAGCTGAGCCCGATCCGAGCCGCTGTTCGTCACCTCATGCGTCACAATCAGATGGTGCTCGGTATCTACGGCGACCTGCACATTGTAGCCAACGACGCCGGAACCGCGCCCGCTCGTCGCCATCGAACGGCTGTCGGGATCGGTCAGTGAGATTTGCTGGTCAGGCGACGCCCGAACCTGTTTTTCAATCGCTGCGAGTTTCGCCATTTCAACAGTCAGATTTTCGAGCCGTTCTTTGATCCGGGTCTTTTTTAACTCCAGTGTTTCCGACGGCTCCTGCCGGTCGGCGGTATCGAGCTGAGCGAGATAGCGCGCAACACTCTCCTCCAATTGCGTGCGCCGCCGCTCGACTTTGCCGCGCGTGAAGTTCTTATCGCGATTATTGACCGCTTTGAATTTACTGCCGTCGATGGCGACGCTGGCTGTCGCGAGCAAGCCCATCTTGCGGCACACCTTGACGAAGCGCGCGCAGACCTTTTTGATGCCGGGACCATTGTCCTTGCGGAAATCGGCAATCGTTTTGTGATCGGGCGCAAGCCGGGCGAGCAGCCACATCACTTCGACGTTGCGGCCAGCTTCACGCTCAAGCCGGCGGCTCGAATGGATACGGTTGAGATAACCGTAAATGTAGAGCCCTAAGAGCGCGGCCGGATGATACGACGGCCTACCTGTCCCGGCAGGCTCAACGCCACCGAACCCCAGTTCAGCCAAATCAAGGGCCGCAACGAAGGCGTCGATCACGCGAACCGGATTGTCATCTGCAACCCAGTCGTCCAGGCATTCCGGCAACAAAGTCGATTGCCCGCGATCAGCCCTTTGAACGAAACGCGTCATGCCAGCCGCCGCCGATTCAGTGCGGGAATCATAGCAGGCACGGCGTTTTCACACAGCCAGGGTCACAAGCCGCCCTTGGCAGACTGCTTCGCCTTAGTCGGCTTATCTCCCAGAAGCAAACATTCCGGCTCTCCGAGCGTTGGTCAGCAACTGACCAACCGCACACAGCTTGACTTGGGGCGCTCGATTACAGTGATGTCAGGCGGGGCCGGTTAGGTCGCGAAGAGCGGCGACGATTTCATGGGCGCTGTATGGTTTAGGGAGAAAACGGCTGCCGCGCGGCAGATCGTCGTTGCTGACATTAGTTTCAAGGCCCATCCACACATGCTGCGACATGCTTGCGACTACGCTCTTGCCAACAAGGGTCACGACTACCTGGGCATAAAAACATACAGCACACCGTGCGCTACACTAAATTATCGCCTACACGCTTTAGAGTTTTCTGGAGGTAGGTTGCCGTGCAATTGGTCGGTAATGAGGATTCACCAAACAAGGGCAGCGCGGCTGTCATTTCGATAGGCCGATACGCGATGGTCATCCCCTTGCGTTTGGTAAGGATCGCGATCCAGCTTACAAATGAAGAAGGCTGGATTTGTCGACCATGGTGCAAGAGCGGCCACTTCGGATTAAGCGGTGTTGTTGGCGACCGCGAGCTCCTAGTGAGCGCTGTAATGCCCGCGATATGCGTTGTGCATGCCGTAACCGGTGCGTCGTCCGTTCAAGAAAAATGGGCGGCGCGAAACAAGACAAGATGGGTTTCGCATTCGGGAACAAACGGAGTTACGCCATGCCCCGTTATTTTGGTGCGCTCATTTGTTCGTGGCTGCTCTGTATAACATTTTCTACTATTAGTTGCGCAGCGGACCGGTACGGGTTGGTGATCGGTAACTCCGCCTACCAAAACGTTCCCCAGCTCGCCAACCCAACGCGAGATTCCAACGACGTAGCGTCTGCTCTAGAGCGACTAAACTTCAAAGTCACTCGGCTTAACGATGCAAATGTAGCCCAGATGAATGAAGCTGTTATTGAATTCGGCAAGCAAGCCGAAGGTGCTCGAATGGCTGTTATTTTTTATGCAGGCCACGGCATTGAGGCGAACGGGGAGAACTGGCTGATTCCCGTAGATGCTAAGTTAGCAACTCAAGCCGACGCCCCCAGTGAGGCGGTTAGCGTTCGTTCGCTAAATGCGCAGGTCGCCAAAGCTAGTCAGCTCGGCCTTATTATATTGGATGCCTGCCGGGACAATCCATTTGTTCAATCTCTCAAGAATATCACTGTCAGTATGCCGCCCACTGCTGCCGAAAAAAGCATCCTGGCTAATCGGTCGGTTAGCAAGGGCCTTGCGCCCACCGAACCCGCCGGAAACGTGCTGATTGCATTTTCGGCAAAAGACGGAACGGTCGCGAGCGACGGCATAGGGCGGAATAGTCCTTTCACGACATCTCTGCTTGCGAACATCGAGATACAGGGGCTGGAGATTTCAGCGCTGTTTCGTAAGGTCCGAGACGAAGTCATGAGAGCCACTAAAGATGAGCAGCAGCCCTACGTTTACGGTTCGCTATCTAGCGACTTGATCTACTTCAAACCACCTGACCCGGAAAATGTAAAAACCTTCGACGGCTTTTGGGATGCCAAAATATCTTGCGATCCAGTGGGACAGCAGCTTGGTTGGTCGGATCGATTCCTGAGCACGGTCAAAAATGGCGTGTTAGTCGGACAAACCGGCAGGGAGGGAAGGCCGGGCTCGCTTACCTACAATGGGTTTATTGATGCAGATGGCACAATTCGGGTCACCGCGACGGGACTATCAGGCGATCCGAAACATACAATTATCGCGACGCGCCCCGGAACTCCAGTTTTTTGGCGGGCCGCTGGCATGCTGGAAAACTCCACTGGAACGGTTCTTCGTACAAGTGGACGAAAATGCATTTTTCAATTTTCCAAGCAGCTGCTCGGCAAACCAGGATCGAGTGCACAGAAGAATAGATAGGTTGCGCGGAGCCGAGCAAGCTCGCGCCAAGAACTTCCCTTTGAATTAGTCCGAAGGATTCCGCCATAGCCATCGATGCATTCGCGGGCACAACGCCCTTGTTTCTCCGGAGACGTTCTTCGTTGGCCGCCTGCAGGATGGGCGGTGCTGGAAAGCCTCATAGGCGGTCATTCTGACGCGCAGCTCAACCTACAGCACTCTGCGCACGTGGGGTCTGAAGCTCCGGGAGAGGACCGGCTTCAAAAGAGCTGCCGTGGCCGTGGCGCGCAAGCTGGCGGTTAGCCATGATGTCTCGTCGTTAACTTCATGACCTCCGTCTGCATCACTGGCAACCGTCCGCCCGACTATGCGTGCGGCCGGAGGCAGCTAGCGCCGATAGGTTAATTAGCCGGAGGAAGAGCAACGCTGCTACTTCTGAAATCATGTCTGAATAGATCGACCTGTCCATTGATATCTCGAACAACAACGGACTGCTGTTGCTGGTATTCGATCGTTGATCTTTTTGAGAAATCGGCCAACTTGTTGACGTAGGCGACGGCCTCATCCTGAGTCATGTTTGCGTTAGGAGAAGAAGGAGCATCCGGTCCGAGCATGCCGAGCGCGTCGCCTATTTTTGATGCCGCACTGCCAAAGGCGATCGATCCGTCAAGCACACCCAAAGCATCCTGTGCCCGCGCCACAGCCCTCATATCGTGCTCTAGGTGAGCATTGATCTGCGCCAGCCTTTTTGAAGCATCCTCCACATTCTTTCGGAGTTTGGCAGCAGCCGCTCGCAAGGGCGCATTGGTTGCGGTACTCTCGGCAGCCTCCGCTGTGGCGGCGATGGCGCTCATCTGCGTTTCCAGCCGAATCCCATTATCTGCGAGCAACATTCCGCGAACTCTGGTTCCCTCAACAACAACGGCGTTTCGCGGCTCGCGTTGATCTAACAACTCTTTGGAAGCCGCTTCCACGTAGCTTGGTGCAGATTTCGGCCACCCACGCCTTCCCGGCGTGATCCAAATGAACCAACTATCTGCCAACGATCGAGAATAACCCTTATTCGCTGGGCCGATCCTATCGCGCAAATTTTCAGCCCATGCGTGGGCAGGATCGGCTCCAACGCCAATGAATAATACGCTTTCAACCTGCTTTTGCGGCGAGGGCGTGGATGCGGATGCATCATTGACAACGACATTGACCTCTAGCAGAAGGCCACGATTGCCGAGATACGGGTACACCTCCTCAACGTTTTGCCAAAGTTTCTGGATTTCGGCCTTCGCACTTCTGTCAATCGCCTTGTCTTGTAAATCCTTGGTCGCTTCTTGAATTAGGGTACCCGCATCGTTCATCCCGGTCGCGCGATTGGATTGCGCATCGACCGAAGCGCCGCGATCCGGCAATGTCGTCTGCGCGCCGACAGCCCACGCAGTGCACAACGTCACCAAGGCGAATGCCACCATCGCGCGTTTCACGGAAACTCCTCCTTCATACGCAAGGCCTCGCGGCGAGTAGCCTCAACAATGCCGACGATCTGCTCAAGAAACGCTATGCGCCCGCTGAGATTATTCAGCTGAGGGAGCAACCCCTCCGGACTGGTAGGCGACCCGAGCAGTGGTTCCATCTCCTGATTTATCGCCACGATTACCGGATGAGACTCGACGGCTCCGGGTCGACTCATGCAAACCAGCGAGGCCTTGTTCGAATCCCAAGGTGGCGTCCGGCTAGAAAAACTCTTCTGGAGTGCAATAATAGGATAGCCGCTCGACGTCAGCTGCACAAAGCGCCAAGCATAAAATACGATTCCTACAGGCATATCTGGGCTGCTCGTCGACCACGGACCGACCGACCCCGCACATACTTCTCCCGTGCCGTCAGATGTCCACTTCTTCCGATCAAAACCGCTCTCGGTCGCCAGACGTGATTTTGCGATCTTATCAAGAACGAGTTCTCGCTTTGCCTTCAAATCCGAAAGTTGATATGCAACAGAGTTTTTGACGTCCGGCGACAGAATGCACTCGTGCCATTTGATATGCCGAGCCAAAGCAGCCCCGATCTTATTCGGCTCAGCAAGCGACAGGATGTTCATGTGAACGCCTAACGCTAGTGGAGCGGCAATCGCAGCACGCGGGACCGCCCCCTCTTTGCTAATGGCGAGATCGTAAACGATGGAATCGATCGTCGAGAGAGTGATTGTCACCATACCGCGGCGTGTCGGGTCGAGCGCATCCACCGCTGCGCGGCTATCGATCTGCTCGTCGAACCAATTATGCATAGCGGACCGCAATCGGCCCACTTTGTCAGCGGTGAAAGCATTCTCAAGCATCTCTGGCAGCTTTTCTTTCAGATCAGCAATTGCCAGAGCGATGTCCGCCAGGGCTAGCTCAATTTGCGCAGCTTGCTCGACTATTACGTCAAGCTTTTCGTTGATTGCGGACATCATTGCGGCAAGGCCGCTCGGCCGTTGTACGAACGATGAAATAACCGACAGAGCACCAAGTGCTGCCTGGAACCATGCTTGGGCTTGCGTCGAAATTGCGAGAACACCTGAGCTGCCAACTATCGATAGGGCTGCCAAATTCCGTATCTTCAACAGAAGGGAACGTCGATCGAGTGACACCATACGCAGCGCTCTCTCTATCGTTGCAATTGTTATAACACCGGTCTTCACCCAGCAGATATCTTCAAAAGCTTTTATTGCGAGAACACTTCCGCCTTTTTCTTCCAATCGGCCCAAGTGGTCCGAGGATCCGTTGGCAATTTCGCTAGTATTCTCTTTTCACCATCTGCGCGCAGCTTCGAATTTGCGTTCCATGCCGATTGACCAAACGTCTGAACCGCAGCATAGATCGCCTTTACAGTCACCGGGTCGATCTTAAAATCGAGCATCGCCAATCGGATCACCTCGTCGCATTCCGCCTTGGGCCGCTCCTGAGTCCAATAAAGATAGTCGTGTAAAATGGCAGGGTACGTGTAATCGCCATCAGGCCGCAGAAGAGAATAGAACGCGCGGGGTATGCTGGCGAAATCCGTCACAAAGCCCTCCGGCACCTCTACTCTAGCGATCTTAGATGTGCCAACATCGGGCTCCCACGCAATCGGCTTTAAGAGTGCCCACATCGGTTCTTTGAACCGATAAACAAAGAGCCCACCTTCAGGTTTGCGAGCTAACTCACCCGTCCAAGTGTCCATCCATTCGGCCATACTACTTGGTTTTCGAGGTTGGACCGCGAATGCATTGCGTGTTCGAAACACGCCCACCAGGCTTAGTGAAGCCACACCCAGAGATAAAATATAACGCCGACTTTCCAAGACCATTTACGTTCTCCGTTCGCTAAGAATGTCAGTCGACTGATTGTTCACCTTGCCAGCTAGCGCGCCGAAACCATGGTGTTTGCCTTCCGTTTGTTCGTGCCGTGACTATCCTGCGAACGTTGGCGTAGAGACTTTCCATACTTAAGTCGTGATTCCCCGAAAACTTCGCTGCCTTCAAAACATCTAGCAAGGCTGTTGTGAAAATACCGCCGCCCCAAGACTGACTTTCAAGACTACTCTGTCGGCCCTTTGAAGCGGAAATGACTGTGACGTTCTGATGAGTCGCAGCAAGTTGCTCCGAAGCAGCATCCTGGGCCGCATCAGCAGAGTGACAAGCATCAAGAAAAATAAAGACGCGCCCTTGCGACGTTTTAACAATATCCGACACCGCCGAGAACGGAAGTTCAACAATATCTGCTCCCTTCGATTGGCTTGGTAACAATAGTGAAAATTCGCCGCCACTAGTCAACCCATGCGATGCAAGAAAAAGTACCAAGGTGTCGCCGCGCTTCGTGGCTTTTGCAAAGCTACTGAGGGCCTCAAGCAATTTATCGCGACTGCCCCCCTCCCCTGCAAAGACTTGGCTGGAGTAACGACTGTACGAGGGAGAAAGATACGCCTTTGCACCGACCTCAAAACGCTTTGCGTCGCCGGCCGCAAAGGCCAGGTCGGAAACTATTTTGCCCTGATATGCGCCGCCATTGAATTTGTTAATGCCGACTGATAGCACTCTCAAAGTACCGCTGTAGCTCTTTGCGCTTAGCAAGAATGATTTTGTAACGCTCTTTATGCCCTGCACGTCCGTGACGTAAAAACTGACCCAACGAGCCGGTCCAAACGAGTCGGACGATAAAACCTGGCGGCCTGCAGCGCCCTCAAACTTGAAGGTTTCCGCCGAATACCCGTCAACCATCACCCTAAGCTCTGACAGACCGTTTTCCGAGGTTGCAGTAACAACAAATGATGTACCTGCCCGATCGACTTGAATAGAAGGCGGTGCAATGCCCGTTGGTGGCGTTGGTAAAGGCTCATCTTGATAGACACGCCTCTGACCAATTCCTGGCGATTGTAATTTGCTGGAAAACTGGTCGAGTGAAAATAGCTGCGGGTTGCCCGGAACTTGCACATAAAGGTAGCTTGCTCCTTCCGGAGTTGCTTCGAAGTTTAGAGCAGAGTCCAGCAAGACTATTTCATCATCTACGAATTTACCCCGAAGACGAAGTTGTCCCGTCTTCAAATCGTAAAACCCCACTGATCCGCTCTCGTTCAATTGCACGAGGTTACGATGGTCAGCGGTTGTCGAGACAATGGATATATCCAGCGGGTTTTCCAGACCTGACACAATGGATGTTTGCTTGAAGGAAGGAACTTCAAATACCACAGATGTCGCGGCGTCTTTGGACGTGACGATTAGCCAGCGCTGGTCGACAAGATTAAGTTCCAAAACTGGCCGAAAATCAAGCCTAAGAGCCGACCCCGAGCTTGCTCGCAATTTATCGATACCTGCAGGATCAGATGGGTCTCCAGCGTCAGAGTAAGCTGCGACTATTCTAGTATGCCGCAACGGTAGAGAACTATCTGCAGGTGAGAAGACAGCTATCAAATCCCCATAGCGATCAGGGGATGTACCGCATTGAGTGTGCTGCTGAGCCACGACAAGCACGCCGGAAGTTAGTTCAAACTTCCACAAGGCCACCAATTGGTCCGCACTAATCACTGGCGGATTTTCTTCTTCAGTGTTCTCCTCCTTGGTCTCCGGAGCGGCGCTAGCATTCTCGCGGGCACTTGTTTGATCTTCGTCTTCCGGTCCTTCATCGTGAGTGCAAGCATCGAGATCCATGCCGTAGGATTTCGCAAAGTAGACCGACTGCTTTGTCCTCTTACTAGCTTCGGCCCGGAATTGTAGCGGCGGCCTGTTGTGCGCAAGCGCTAGCATCGCGCTCTTAACAACGGCAACGGCTGACGCTTGCACAGCATTGTCGTTGTTTAGTGTCCTCACAATCGGCCGAGATGGCTCCTTCGGAAGCTTGTCGTCAATTCGAATTTTGAATGGAACTAAAGCCTCCGCTAATCGCTCAAGGTTGTTGCGGGGCGACACGCGCTTGCCGTCCAATTCGACCATTCGCTTGGAAATCTTGCCGCGAGTTGCCACTTTTGATTCTGGTCGGCTGCCAACTTCTCTGTTCGGCTTTTGCATTCGGTCTGCAACTAGCTTTCCCAATTTATAAGCTGCGTCGGCGTCAGCGTTGGAAAGGACAAAGGTAATTTTGTCGGAAAAATTCCAACTAAATTCCTCCCGACTTCTCGTCTTTGGCACCGCGAGTTCATCAGCGAGGAAGCTAACTTCCTCGATGTGCGGTATCGAATATGTTGGTCGCTTCGGCGGAGGCCCTCTTTCTTCCGGCTTCTGTTCGTCCCAGAATTTGACTGTTGATTCTGAGTCCGCGGCCTCCAACAAAGAGAAATCGTCAGCCGAGGCCGAAAACGCAATTTGGTCCCAATCCAACCAGATCGAGGTACTGCCAAGACCATGACATCCGTTGCAGCCCTCACCCCAAAAAAGGTCTCTTTCGTTGACCAACGGAAGCGTGACGCCAACGGCGCCCTTTCGGCCGTACCCCAGTATCAAAACGGCATCGCCATTCATCCATGCCACCGCCTCTACTCCCCCAAAATTTCCTTCAAGGGCGGCAGTGGTCGTGAAAACAACCTGTTGGATAAGCAGGTCAACGACTTCCAGTCGGCCAGATCCTCCTCGTGCTGTGAGATATCGCCCCGAAGGTGAAAACCGCGGCTCTCTTCCGGCCCGCTCTAGCACCAAATCCCCCGTGTTTTTTTCAATCACTTGATATCGATCTTGAAAAACAGATAGCAAAAATTTGGAGTGATTTGAAACGAACGTGAACTTCGGATCTCCTGAGGAAAAGCGGTCTTGCGCCACAAATTGAGGAGGCCCCGACGTAACCTGCACATCCAAAATGCCATTCAAAAAGTTTGCTTCAACGCATGGAGGTGGCGCGCCCCTCGGCGGAAGACCAACGATGGACCAAGTAATTTTCGTAGCGCCTGCGTTATAGAATATTATCTTGGCCGAGCCTGTTGTGCTTGGTGTCGAACTCGACAGAGGCACTATCAGTCGAGTCTTCTCTTCGTATGCTCGAATTGATCGGGGAGCACGAGCGGTAGGGGGAAGAGCTACGAAGCCGTCTCCACCAAAACGTGTGGTTCCTGGAAAACCGACTACAAGAAACGAATCGCGCAGCTCTGGACTTTTGGAGATTTGCCAAGAAAGGGTCGAAGGCTGGCCGGTTCTCGCATCGTTGCGGATCGTGACCGCAGCGTGAAGCGTCGAATCGATTTTGTCCGCCCCTGACGTTGCGCGGCATTCGGCAGGAACAGCTGCGGCAGACTGGACGAAAAAGAACGACAGCACGGTTGCAATCGCAAGCTTCATGTCAGTGTCCTTATAAAAAAATCAACTATTGCGGGAATGTGACACTTTTCAGTCAATTTACCAAGCAGTTCGAACATGTAGCGTTGAGGCCGGAATTCGCCTCACCGCTCGCCCTGCGGCGACGCGACCTAAAGGGTCTCGACGCGCTGCTACCGGGACAGTTTCCTGACCCGCTGGGCGTCTACATGGAGATGGTGAAGTCGCAAAAAGGCGTTGTGAGCGACATGAGGCTGCGGTGCACGACATTGGTGCGGCTAGACAGGACTGGTTTGTTTGCGATCTCAACGGTCTCCCTCGGAGTCGCGCGGACCGGGCCGTTGAGTAGCGGCGAAGGGCCTTAGTTGCGCGGCAGTTCACACCATGGTTTCGGTGTCTTAGGGCATCGTGTCGCGCTGCATTGGAACGGACAGCCAAGCTCTCGGCGATCAGAATCTGTCCAACGTCTCGCCCAGTCGCCTTCAGTACCCCACACGAACGCCCGAAGTTGCACCCATCGTTCCTTCGGTCCCCGGTGCACACGAACAGTCCACGAGTTGAAGTCTAATGGTTGCGAGCGCACGATTTCTCGCAGTCGCCTCGTGGCTTCGTCGCCGATCTTACGCTCTTCGGCACATTTGGCCCGTCGCGTTTTTGGAGCGTTGAACCCTACAAGACGAACGTCCGGCCGATCACGTGGGATCGTGAGCGGGAGCCCTTTGGTTCATCGACTTTTCACAACTTTTTCACTGGCAAAAGTAGGCTAAAAGGCGCTTTTGTCAATAAAATCATGTATTTAGCATGATTTTTCGCTTGTAGCTCGGCTTTTCCGATGCTATGTTCAGAGCGTGAAATAATGTTGCGTCGCGTCATTTTCGGCCAACCGCACGCAGCGAATGATTCAGCGACTACGAGATTCCGTGCACCGCCCCCGAGACCATCTGCGAGGGTCTAGGGATGGGGAATAAGCGGACCAGCCTGAAACAGCCCTGCCGGTCAAGAAACGGTCCCACGCCTCCCGTACATCCCGAGCCTTTCGACCATGCCGCTGTGCTGGTGGAGACGATCTGCCGCCTGGCCGGTTCGGATACCCTGATCGGGCAAAACGCCGGTCATCTCCAGCGGGCAATTCTAGATGGCGACACGCCATATCTATTCGAGCACCTGGTCCGATCCTTCTCGCTGCAGGGTATCAGCGACCGTGCCGCCCTGACCTACATGGAGAACCACGACCGGCCCTCTTGGCGGGATCTACAGCAAGCGACAAGCCGACCACCAACCTGCCCCAAGCTCCGCGGTTACTGGACCTTCTGCGGATGCGGATATCGGAAAGCCGCCCGGACCTGCGCTGAGCCTGGAGCTATTGCAAAATGTTCGGTGCCTCGCTCTGCTCTCCGCAATGGACGCCTAAACCAGGTCACGTACTCACTGTTCTTTTTCATTCGCGATGTCACGGATGGAAATCTCGTTGACTGGATGGATCGTTCGCTTGCCCAGGCAAATTTGGGCTCGGCGAAGAAGCGAGCCTATCGAATGCGGCATGCTTTGATTGACCCGCTTCGCAATATTTACGGCGTGTCAGACAAAGTGCTCAACATGACACTGGCCGACATCTTGTTGGCGGCCCCGGCAAGCAAACCTCTCTGGCGCGAAACCGGCTACAGCATGATAGCCATCGATACGCTGGTGCATAACTTTCTCCGCCGAACGGGTATTACTCGTATGTTGGGGGCCGAGCACACATATGGAACTGCTTGCTATTCAGTCGGCGGATGCGGCGACATCGTGAGAAGAATTGCACGCCAGATTGACGCGAAGCAATTCAATCAAAACTACCCGCAGCACTTCCCAAGATTTGTCCAGCACGCGATCTGGCGATATTGTGCACAGTCAGAATTGAACGTCTGCAACGGCAACACAATCGACGATGATTTTCGATGCCGAAATGGGAATTGCGGATTGTTTCGGCATTGCGACCGCGTGCCCCTCCGCGGTCAATCTGCAGAAGACTGAGAAGGGCAACAATTTGAGTTGAGTGACAGTACGTCAGACTAACCCTGAAGGCCCGCGGTGGGCCTTTTTTGATTCAAGGAGATACCAATGTCAAAGAAGCCGACCAAATCGAAAACGCCGAGACCCGCAACATCGAAGACACCGCGCCCCGCAGCTCGGACCGTCGTCATGTTCGGTCTAGATAAGGATCGAAAGCCACACGCAGCTCGGTTCTCAGGAGAGAATGATGCGCTGTTGACCAAAGCAGCAGCCACGATGGGCATGCGGCTCGCGGTGCCGATCTCGAAAAAGCACTTTGAGGTCGTAAGCAAACTGCCCGCCGGGAAGATCAACGCGACCGGCAACGGGCTTGTGCCGAGTGTCGAGCAGAAGCTTTATGACCAAATCAATTCGCTTGTCGGCGGCGAGACTGGCGCGATCTCTCCATCGCTGCCCAAGTCATGGACGGAACTTGCACCTGGCCATCTAGTCCTTGCCCAAGACGGTGTAGAGGATGGGTGGTGGGAGGCGACGATCACGAAGAGAAGCGCGGACGCCTTGACGCTGCGATGGCGTGACTATCCTGGCCAGTCCGAGTTTGTACGGCCAATTGGCGCGGTCGCGCTGCTGAAGCCTCAATAGTGCTTACTCCTGCTTCTCCTTTCGTAGCTGACACCAATTAGCTAGAGGCCCTCGAAAGGCACGAACCTGCTTGCCTGAGCCCGCCCGCCTGCCCCCCTCTTCCCCAACCTGCTGAACCACCGGAGACTCAAAATGACCGCAAACGCGGATCGCATTCGCGCGCTCAATGATGACCTGCGACGTAATCTAAGTGGAGGTCGCGCCTACATGACGCCCGGCGTGGCGGCCCTCGGGCCGGAACTGCTAGATCGCATCGTCAAGGCGCTCGCCGCTTTCGACGATTTTCACCACGCCAACGATCCTTGGGCAGAACATGACGCTGGCATGTTCAATATCGAAGGGCACCGGCTGTTTTTCAAAATCGATTATTACGACAGGTCACTTACTTATCAATCGCCCGATCCAGCCGATCCGAGCGTCACAGAGCGAGTGATTACGCTCATGCTGCCAGAAGAGTACTAGCATAGAAAGTAGCCTCGCCATCGGCGAGTTGCGGCTCCTGCCCATTGGTTGAACGCCTCGCGAGTGCGTTGGTGCTGCAGGCCAAGACCACTGATGATCGGAAGGCATGCACGAGCCGCTCTCTTCTTTCTTTGTTGCGGTCGGCTTTGCGGGTGAATAACGTCAACTCTTAGGGCCGGGGAGCTATCTGGATGCGCATCACGACAACAGCACTGTTTTTGGTTCTTCTATTTTGCTTGCAGCAGCCCGCTTCGGCGGAAAGTCGCGTTGCACTCGTCGTCGGAAATGGCTCTTACGAGAAGGTGCCAGAGCTGCCAAATCCGCCTCGTGATGCAACAGACATTGGACGTGCATTAGAGCGATTGAACTTCAAGGTCAGCTTGATCAAGAATGCAACCGCCCAGGAGATGCGAAAGGCTGTGATCGAGTTCGGCAGAGCTGCCGAAGGAGCCGATATGGCCGTCGTGTTCTATGCTGGACACGGAATGGAAGTTGGAGGCGAGAACTGGCTAATTCCAATCGGTGCAGAACTGCGAAGCGACGCCGATATCGAAAGCGAAGCAATCAGTCTGCGATCCGTCAGCGCTCAGGTATCGAAAGCGAGGCAATTGGGCCTGATTATACTCGATGCCTGTCGCAACAACCCCTTCGCTGCGAAAATGAAACGCTCGCTTAGCACGCGAGGAGTATCTCGCGGTCTTGCTCCCTCGGAGCCCTCCGACAATGTCCTTGTCGCTTATGCGGCTCGGGATGGTACTACCGCGAGTGACGGTGACGGTCGAAACAGCCCTTTCACAACAGCTCTTCTTCGGCATCTCGAAACACCTGGGCTGGAAATCTCATTCTTATTCCGTCGAGTGCGCGACGATGTGATGATGGCCACGAAGCGCGAGCAACAACCTTTTGTTTATGGCTCCCTCTCCAAGGAGGAAATCTACCTCAACACCAAGACCAAGACCGAACTACAGTCGCGCGTGCAGCCAAGCACTCTCAGCATCGAAAGGCAGAGCACAACAGATCAGACTCAAGATGCCTCAAGGTCGGGAGCAACGTTGGCTATAGCCCAAACGCAGGATGTGAGGATCAGCGCGTCGATAAACTTTTCGAGCTTCAGAACAAGGCCAAAACCACGACGGACCCGCAGTTCGGTAAAGATGGACTTCGTTGTGACCACCAGCGGGAAGGTCGAAGAGACGATTCAAGAAACGGGTAAATTTGCCGAACGCACCACAACCCGACAAGGCCCGCTCGGTGCTCAGTTCCAAATTCTTGATGCCAATACGATCCAACGAATTAGAAAATTCGAAGATCGGACCCAGACGCTAACTATTGCGTTCGCCGGCAGGCGGTGTCGCGCCACACTCACAAACGAACCTAATTCCGGATTTACTGAGTGGGAAGGACGATCAACAGAACTCGGACAGCAAGCGTTTTATAAAGATTGGGCGATGACCTCATCAACGTGCGCAATTCGCTAAATCAACCTCATAGCAGAATGTCGCAAATCGCAAGGCGGCAGCGAAACCGCTACTTTCCGGCCTTCTTCGGCTCGGCCGTCGCCTGAGACGTCGTCTTAGCGCCTAGAGACACTGCAATCGCGAAGACCTCGTTTCTAACCTTCCGATAGGAAGAACGGTGTCTAATCAAAAGCCGTGCTCTTCAAAGGCTTTGAGGACAAGATCGCTCCCTACGTCTTTGATGCTGGTCGCATGGAGTACAACACAAACGTCAACAAAGAAGTCATAATCAGACTTTCGCATTCCTCAGAATCTCGACAAAAGCCAGACCGCAATAAAGTTGCCAATGGCAGATTGCGGCAACTAATCTCTCAAATTTCGCAAGAGGAATAGAAATAATCAAAATTTCGCCTCAGCCATCGCCCGAAACGTCGCAAGCGATTCTAATTTAGAGCATCTCAACTTTGGAGGTGCTTATGAAATCGTCAGTAGCGTCGTTGGGGCCATCGACTCGAAAGATTGTTGCCCGAATTCAAAAGGTACGGAGGGCTGCTGAAAGGGCAGCATCAAGAAAACAACGGTTCGCGAACTACGGATACCTGCGATCAGTTTTGCGAGCCTACAGCCACTTTGTTGAAGACGATCTGTTATCGCATCTGGTGGAAATCGCTCCTAGCACCCTGATGACGCCTGTGCGAGCGGACTGGCATCCACTGCGTGTGATCGTCGAGGCTAGTTGCATCCAGCCTGATTTAAAAATGCGGAGCCGTTGGACGCGAGCACTCGAACTGGCCGTCAGGGAGAAGGTCGATCCGAAAGACCTAGTGCGGTTCATTCGAGCGCATAACGGGATCGCGGGATGCGCGGATCTGGCGAGCAAGATCGCTCGAAAACGCCCAAGCGTGCGTCGGAAGAAATCACCTGCGAGTAAGGTTTTCCGTCAAGCGATATCCAACGGCCGATGTACGGCGATAAGGCAGTTACCATTTACTGGGACGAGGTGAATGTGGGTCGATTATATGTTCGGCCAAAGGCAGCCGCAGGCGGCTGCCTCGCCGAGACCGCCCTACGGGCGACTAAACATTGTTAGAGAGAGAGTGGCAGGGGGTGGCAGGACTTTATATTATGACTTGAGATCAAAAGATCAGCTTTAAGAGAAGAAAGAATGCTGCCATCTCCTGCAACCATGGCCGGCCGGAGCTAGGAACGGAATTTCACACCGATCCATTCACTACCCAGTTTGGTACGCTTGTGAGTTAAATTGTGCGTCCCTATGAGGGCCTGTTTGAACGCCTTCATGTCTAGTGCCACTTCTCCATTGCTGCCGCACCAGTGGCTGTAGTGATCGTACATCACTCTCGCAGAGACGCGGTTGAAGGGATCTTTGTCAAGCATTTCAGCGACAAATCGCTTGAGATGGTCTGCAGCCTTCGCCCATTCGCTCGCAGCGTGACGGACGGCCGCTGGTGGTTTAAGGCCCTCCTTCTGCCAACAAACACAACCACGAACCGCCCAAGCCAGAATACCGTGGCCACTCCTGCTTGAGCTTATTCGGCAAGTCCTTGTCGATTTCCGCTGAAGGAATCTCAACGTTGAACGGAACAACCCGAATGCGCCGCCAAAGTGCTTTGTCCGTACCGCGAACACGCGGGGGATCGTTGGCCACGAGCCAAAGCTTGAATTTTGGCGTAAATTCAAAAAAGTCCTGACGCATAAAGCGGGCGGTGATCTTGTCACCGCCGGTCATTGCTTTGATCTTCGCTTCATCCAAGTGCCGATTGAAGTTTGCCTCGATGGCCGTGACCATTCGAGCACCGTCAAGTCGAGCTTGGTCGTTTGAGATCGCATTATCGTATTGCTTTGTCAGCAGCGTCTCGGTCGGAGTATGGCAGCCATAGTCACCAAGCATGTCGCGGAGAAGGTTAATGAGCGTAGACTTTCCGTTATTCCCTGAAGAGCCGTGACAGAAGAAAAATACCTGCTCCCTTGTCTCGCCTGTTAGGCTGTAACCGACGCACTTGCGGATATAACGCCGCAGTCCTTTATCGTTGTTGGTGATACGCTTCACGAAGGTCGTGAATTTGGGGCACTTGGCTTTGCGATCAGCGGCGACTGGAGAAATCTGAGTAATCAGGTCGCCGGGATCATGCGGCTCGATATATCCAGTGCGCAGATCAATCGTGCCGTTCATAGTGTTGAACAGCCAGGGATCGGCATCCAGTTGACCGTCGTCCACCCCAACGAGACCCTTAGCTAAATCTAGCATACGGTCGAGGCTGCCTTTGGAAAGGGAGTTCTGAGCAAATACAGCGCGCTTTGCTGCCTTCGCTTGATCGCGCGCGAGATACTGCGCCTCATCTGCAATCAGGCGGGCTGTTGCTTTGGCAAACTCGATACACTGAGAAGTGGCATTTGGCCGCCACCGCCCTTCCTTGTATACAAGCCAGCCTCGACCGCTGGTGTAGACGATTCGGTTAGCATAGCGCGTCGCCAACCGTTGCGCGTTGTCGGTGTCAGTCTCACCAAGTTTCGACAGGTTCTTGGTGAGATCCGGAGTAACCGGAGCCAAGGGCATCTTGGCGTCCGCATGACCATCGTTCGATTGAATAAAAGGCAGCAAACGCGGATATCTTATCCCGGCATTAAGCCCACTCTCGATAGTCGCGCCAATCTCGGTATCCTCAAGCCCAATTGCCTCGGCGGCGCGCGCCAGGTCCCGGATAATCTTTGTGCGATCAAGGAGGCCATATGGAAGAAGTTGGCCGACCTTGAACGCGCATCGGTTCAAGGTGTCATTGCGCTGGTGTACGGGAGCTTTTCCTAGACGTTCGAGCTCCCTGTTCAGCGCCGACCGAATGTAAGCTTTGGCACGTCCGCTCTTGGAAGGCGGGATGGGCAAGAGCAACACGGGCGGGGAAGGTTCTCTCGTCAGTATGGCTTTCCGCAATGATTTCGGAATTCTGGCGATCTCGATGTCATTCAGATCGCGCCCCGGAAAGAACTTGTACAGCTTGCCTGATCGGTGAACACTACCCGGCGCGACGACGTAGCCACCATCGCCTCGAATGTCGATGCCCTTGCCGAGGCGACCCACCGAATTGGGAACTGATTTATCGCCCGGCCGCAGATAATAGTGCACTCCGTTACCTGTCGTCACCTTTGGAGTTCTTGGCAGCTTGCCATGCTTTTTGAAAAGTTGCGCGAGTGACTTCTTACCCTCCTTGCCATCGACATCGACAACAACGAGGTTCGAAATCTGGCCTGTTGCGATTCCGATGTTTGCGTCAGGACTTTCGGTCCACCACTGCTTGATCACCTTGCGGTCTTTCGTTGCATCCTTAACGCCGCGTGGTGTCATTGGATGTTTACCGGGCTTTGCGCATTCAATCCCCTCGCGACACGAACATCGCCCGTCGCGAACGGAATGGACAGGTATGACGTGCAGCCCTTCGGACGTATAACGAAGTGCTCGCTTCAATAGTGTAATGGGACGGTAATTAGCTTTTTTAGTCGGCATGACAGGCCTCCGAACTATCGGACAGCACGATACGCAGCACTTCTATTGCAAAACGAGAGCGGGCAGCAGGAACGCCATCAGCCCACGCAGCCTGCAAAGCGGGCGAGGCATTCCACGCCACGACAAGTCTGTTGAAATGCTCTCCCGGGTCCCCTCTTTTCAGGAAATCGGGAATGCCGCCGTCGCTTGGCGGTAAGCCCCTCGGGGCGGGCGAGTCTTGCGTAGCCGGCGATTGTTCGCCGGCCCTTGACTGCGAGGGTGGGGCTTCGGTCGTCGGTGGACGAGACTTTGGCTTCTTTTGCTTGACGATATCTGCCGCGATCTTGAGTTGCTCATCCACTGTTTTACCGTCAGCAATCCTGAGCAACGCCGACTGGTTATCCTGAAGCTTGAGCTCACGCGCTCTGAGCTTTCCCTCCGGGAAAATACCCGCAATTCTCTGCGCACGCTGTAACTCTCTGCGGGACACCTCTAGTTTGCGTGATGTCTTGCTGATGCCCCTCTCATTCGGTTGGTGACCGCCGGAAGGCTGGGCAACTTGCCCAGCCTCTTCTTGGGAAGCTTGCAACCATTCGTTTTCTGCTTCGGCCCTTTCAAGGGCGCAGTATCCCAGCCGGTGGAGATTCTCAGAAATCGTGAGAAGTCGATTTCTGGACTGGTTAGGATCCAAAACGATGGCATCAATGTGTGTCCGCTCAAGGCGGCGCATCGCTTCTACCCTATGCTGCCCAGCAATAAGAGTCGCGACACCCGTCGCCTCTATCACGACGAAGATTGGCGTGGTCAATCCGATACGTTCGATGGATTCTTTAATTATCTCGACGTGGTCAATGTCTATGGGGCGATGGCCTACTCCAGCTACAAGCTCTGATAGGGCAATCCGCTGAACTTTGGTCTCGACAGACGAAGGACTTGTGCCAGGCGCGGGGGAGTTTCCGAGGACTCGAACAGGTCCCCTTGCATGCGAGATCGACGACTGAGGAAGTCTGCTTTTCACGTTTGGGCTCCTAGATTAAGGGAGCCTCTAAAAAATCGGACTTGGCTGGCGAGAGATAGCTAGCCCGGATTCTTGCCAAACAATTGAAGCTCTTCGATGCCAACAGCCGCGTCGCCTTATCGGATGACGGCGGCCAGCTATCTGCGCATGGTCTTCGTCGGCTTCGAGGCGACATTTTCAGTGACAGCTTTCCGTATCTCGCGAAGATTATCCTCAAGAGATCCCCAGTCGAGGGCGCGTACATGGCTGCGGAGGGTCCTTAGCGTTATATGGGCGTACCTTTTTTTGAAGCGCTTGCCTGAGATCAATCGTCTGGCGATTTCAGTGGCTGATGTAAGGTTTGGGTCTTCGCGCTTGAGCTCGTCGATGTGCTCAGGTAGTTGAGAATATTTATTAGCGACCGTTTTTGTTTTAGGTCCTGGCCCCTTCAGGCCCACCTCAATGAAGGCTTCAATAAAAAGCCTCCAGTGCCAAGGGTTTTGAGGATTAAGTTGAAAGCGCTCGAAAGCGTCCAGCACTTTCTGGTGCTGTTCCCACTTTGGGTCCAACCAAAATGCAGTTGCGACGAATAGGGATTTGTTCGCGCTGAGGGGCTCATCCAACGATAGCGGTCTTCTTGTCGGGATCTTGCTCGCCAGCTTCTCCATCTGTTCGTAGCCCACCTTACGTAAAGCCACGGCATCTTTTAGCTCTTTCGAAAAATTCGATTCTGTCATCGACCCCCCGTGTGGAGTTGGCAGACTTTCCTAGGGACTGTCATCGGCCAATCTCAGCTTCTAAAATTTAGTTTCTAGGCATCATCAGGAGAACCGCTAAGTCTCCTTTCGCCCGATGCGCATCTCATACCGCGCTAGTCTACATGGCTCTTAGGTTCTCGGAAATGCAAAGCAAGGAGCGCCGCATTCGGCCCCGTCTTCTGACGGCGAAGGACGCAGCTCTCTACTGTGGCATCAGCGTATCGACTTTCCGCAATCGATGCCCAATCAAACCCGTCGCTCTAGGTCCCGGGTGCAAGCTTCAACGCTTCGACCGCCAAAGCTTAGACGATTGGATCGACCATCTTGGAAGTGGACAGATCAACGAAAAAGATTGGTTAGCCGAATTGGATTAGCGATGACTGTTCTCAGAATTAAGGGCCTAAAAAGATATCGCGTTAAAGGACGTTGGTACGCATACCACAGGAAATCGGGCACAAGGCTGAAATCTGAATTCGGTACTGCTGAGTTCATCGCGGAGTTGGCCGGGTTGGAACGAAGGCTTAAGAAGGTCGAGGCTTTACCGGGAACGCTCGGTAAGCTTTTTTCCTCCTACAGAAGTTCCGCGGCGTATGCCGACCTCGCTTCATCAACGAAGCAGGGCTATTTGCGGATGATGGATTTGCTCAAGCCGCTTGATGAGATGCCGCTTGTTGAACTGACGCCGCAATTCATTGCTGGGCTAAGAGATCGGATTGCGGAGAAAAACG
This sequence comes from Bradyrhizobium rifense, assembly GCF_008123425.1. Classification (GTDB taxonomy): domain Bacteria; phylum Pseudomonadota; class Alphaproteobacteria; order Rhizobiales; family Xanthobacteraceae; genus Bradyrhizobium; species Bradyrhizobium rifense. Next base: position 35,326 of record NZ_VSSS01000036.1, on the reverse strand, counting down.
GCCGTAGGCAAGCAAACTACGTAATGGCCGTTGTGTCGGTCGCATGTGAGCACGGCAAGGAGCATGGGATCGTTCGCGACAATCCGGTCAAGGGTGTGAAGCGTATTAAAAGGTCTCGAAGCGCACCCGCAGCTAATCGACCCTGGACAATTGAAGAATGTAGAACAGTGCTCGCAGAACTTCCTTACCAGCTGAAGTTACCAGTGGCGCTGGCAATGTTCACCGGTCTCCGCAAGGGTGATGTCTTAGCGCTAAAAAAACACGCGATTCGCGAAGGTCGAATTTGGCGGCGAACGAACAAGACGGGCCAGGAACTTTCGCTTCCGGTTCATCCCGACTTGGCTGAAGTATTGAGGCTTTCGCCGCAGCACATTGCGATGACTATTGCGGCGACAACCAACGCGACCCCATGGACGGAGAGCGGCTTCAATTCCAGCTTCATCAAAGCTATGAGGGCTCTAAAACGCGCAGGCAAGATCGGCGATGGCCTTACGTTTCACGGCCTGCGGCATACTGTTGGAACTCTCCTGATTGAGGCAGGCTTCGACATCGACACAGTTCGGCGATGGCTTGGCCAGAAGACGCTCGCCATGGCGATTCACTATTCCGAGACGGCGGATACTTCGCAGCGAATGCGGGAAGTGATTGAAAAACTGGACCCCTTGGGGAGCAAATCGCGAACGTGATTGTCTAACCCGGCTCGGGATCTAACGACTCACCTTCCAAGGCCGTAAGTCATTGAAATGATGGTGCCCAGGGGCGGAATCGAACCACCGACACTGCGATTTTCAGTCGCATGCTCTACCAACTGAGCTACCTGGGCGTGCTCCAAGAGAGGCCAAAGCCCATCGAGCGGGCGGTTTATAGTGGGCTGGAAGCGGCCTGTCCACCCGGCTTCGCCAAGAGGCTTCGCCGGGCGCGGCCCGGCTGTGTACAAGGTTGGGCGGGCTTGCCGCGGCGGGCGCGCGGCACGACGGACGCTCGATTAAATAACTGATATCACTTGATTATTCTTCACCATCAGCTTCGTCGTCGCGACCGGGAATGACATAGGACCCTTTCAGCCAGCGGTTCAGGTCGACGTCGCGGCATCGCGAGGAGCAGAACGGAAGGGTGGCCTGCGCCTGCGGCTTGCCGCAGATCGGGCAGGTTTTGAGGGGCCCGGCGGGCTTTTTGACGTGGTCGACCATGAGGGCTTGTACCACCGCATCGCGGGCGATGGGATGGGTTTGGCCCCGCGCCTCAAGCGAGCGCGCGGGGAGCAAATTCCTCAAGCCCACCAAGGGCCGGCCTACTGTGCATGGGGTTGTTTTCGAGATGTTAGTCGGGCCGCGATCAGACGGCGGTGGCGTTGAGCCAGCCGAAGCGGATCGGAAAGCCCTCGCCGCCGAGCAGCGTGGTGGTCTCGTAGAGCGGCAGGCCGACCACGTTGGTGTAGGACCCCACCATCTTCACCACGAAGGAGCCGGCGATGCCCTGCACGGCGTAGCCGCCGGCTTTGCCGCGCCATTCGCCCGAGCCGATATAGGCCTGGATGTCGTCCTCCGAGAGGCGCTTGAAGCGGACGCGGGTCTCGACCAGGCGCTGGCGAAAAGCCTCGCGCGGCGTCACCAAGGTGATCGCGGTGTAGACGCGGTGGTTGCGGCCCGACAGCAGCCGCAGGCACTGCGCGGCCTCGTCCACGAGATTGGCCTTGGGCAGGATGCGGCGGCCGACTGCCACCACGGTGTCGGCGGACAGGATGAAGGCGCCGCGCAGCTCGTCGTCGAGTTGCACTGATTTCAGCGCGGCATCGGCCTTGGCCCTCGCCAGGCGATTGGCGCAGGCGCGCGGCAGCTCGCCCCGCTTCGGCGTCTCGTCGACGTCGGCCGGCCGGAGCGCGTCCGGGTCGATGCCGGCCTGGTTGAGCAGCGACAGGCGCCGCGGCGAACCGGAGGCAAGAACGAATTTGGGGCGGCCGAGCATCAGGTGATTTGGGAGATCAGGCAGGGGGTGAATTGCGCGCGGAACCTATCGGACGGGGGCTGATTTCACAACCCGGGAACCCGGACTTTGGTGATTCGAGGTGTCCGACATGCGTGTGCCCTTCATCTGTGACGCGGGTGTTACGCCCGCCCAATACTACCCGCTCGCCGCCCCCACCCTGGCGAAGCGCCGGCGGATCCGCATCAGGAGCTGGTCGCAGACCTCGCGATAGGCGGCGAGCTTCTGGTCGCGGCTGCCCTCCATCGTGGTCGGATCGTGCGTCGGCCAGTATTCGACGTCGGCGGCGAGCGTCCGCGTCAGCTCCAGCGCCTTGTGGTGCGCCTCGGGCGAGAGCGTGATGATGAGGTCGAAATTCAGCCCCTCCCAGTCCTCCAGCTCCTCGAAAGTCTGCGGCTTGTGGGTGGAGATATCCTGGCCGAGCTCGGCCATCACCGCGACCGCAAACGGATCGAGCTCGCCTTTTCTCGCGCCAGCCGATTTCACGTAGAGGCCCTGCGGAAACATGTGTCGCAACAGGCTCTCGGCCATCGGCGAGCGCACGCTGTTCATGGCGCAGGAAAACAGCACCGATTGCGGATCGCGTGCGCGTGGCGAACCCGCCATCGCACTTAACCCTTCCAATGCAGGACAGTAATGAGCGTGAACAGCCGGCGCGAGGTCTCGAAGTCGACCCGCACCTTGCCCTTCAGCCGCTCCTGCAGCGTGCGCGATCCCTCGTCATGGATGCCGCGGCGGCCCATGTCGATGGCTTCGATCTTGTCCGGAGTCGCGGTGCGGATCGCCTGGTAGTAGCTGTCGCAGATCATGAAATAGTCCTTCACGATCCGCCGGAACGGCGTCAGCGACAACAGATGCGCGACCACGGGCGTGCTGTCCTCGCGACGGATATCGAACATCAGCCGGCTGCCGGTGATGCCGATATGCAGCGTGAACGGCCCCTTGCCGTCGGCACCATCCGGCGCGAACAGATTCTGCTCGATCAGATCGTAGATCGCGATCGCGCGCTCGTGCTCGATGTCGGGCCCGGAACGGCCGATCGAGTCCTCGTCGAGGGTCACCGCGACGATGCGATTGGTCGAGTCGTCCTGTTCGGGCGGCTTTGTCATGACAGATTGAGGCGCAATCCAATCGAGCGCGAATGAGCGTCCAGCCCCTCCGCTTGTCCGAGCGTCATCGCAGCCGGTCCCAGCGCACGCAGCTGGTCCGGGCCGCATTTCAGGATCGAGGTGCGCTTCATGAAATCGGCGACCCCGAGGCCTGAGGAGAATCGCGCCGAGCGCGCCGTCGGCAACACGTGGTTGGAGCCGCCGACATAATCGCCGATCGCCTCCGGCGTATGCGCACCGAGAAAGACCGCGCCGGCGTTGCGGATTTTTGCAGCGAGCGCATCGGGATCACCAGTCATGATCTCGAGATGCTCGGCGGCGATCGCGTCGGCGAGCGGAATGGCGTCGGCGAGAGATTTCACCATGATGATGGCGCCGAAATCGGTCCAGGACTTGCCGGCAATCACAGCGCGCGGCAGCGTCTTCAGCTGCGCTTCGACGGCCTTCTCGACATCAGCGGCGAGCCGTGCGGAATCGGTGATCAGGATCGATTGCGCGCTGGCATCGTGCTCGGCCTGCGCCAACAGATCGGCCGCGATCCAGTCGGCATTGCCGGTGTCGTCGGCGATCACCAGCACCTCGGAGGGACCGGCGATCATGTCGATGCCGACCTTGCCGAACACCAGACGTTTTGCGGCGGCGACATAGGCATTGCCGGGGCCGACGATCTTGACGACGGGCGCAATCGTCGCAGTGCCATAGGCGAGCGCGGCCACGGCCTGCGCGCCGCCGACGCGGTAGATCTCGGTGACGCCGCCGAGATGGGCTGCCGCCAGCACCAGCGGATTGAGCTTGCCGTCGGGCGAAGGCACAACCATCACCAGGCGCGAGACGCCGGCGACCTTGGCCGGCACCGCGTTCATCAGCACCGAGGACGGATAGGCTGCGGTGCCGCCGGGCACGTAGAGGCCGGCGGATTCGATCGCGGTATAACGCCAGCCGAGCTCGACGCCGAGCGGGTCGGTGAAGCGCTCGTCCTTCGGCAGCTGGCGGCGATGGTAAGTCTCGATGCGATCGCGCGCGAGCTTGAGCGCATCCAGCGTCGCGGCATCGCAGGCCTTCTTCGCGGCTTCGATCTCGGCGGCCGAGACGCGCAGGCCAGACGCGTCCAGCGTCAGCCGGTCGAACTTTGCCGTCGCCTCGAGCAGGGCGGCGTCGCCGCGCTTGGCCACATCATCGACGATGGTGCGCGCGGCGGCCTCGACATCGGCCGAGACCTCGCGCTTGGCGGCCAGGAAGGCCGCGAATCGCTGGTCAAAATCGGCGCTGCTGCGGTCGAGACGAACGGGCATTTTGGGCTTGGCTTCTGCTGGTTGAGGGGGCGCAGTCTGGCTCACCGGCCCCCTGCTCAATGGCGCGGCGGGGAAGCTGCGTCAACCCTTGGCAGTCCCCTTGGAAATCTACCGTTCAGGCGAGGGCCCGAGCCGGTTCGGCTGGTATACAGACAACCTCACCCCTCCCCCTCGATCCCAAGCCCCGTTCCCAATTCGTCCGCCCCGAGATCGGTCAGCTCGCATTCCAGGCATTCGACGTCGAGGCGGATGGCGCCACCCTGGGCAAACAGTAACAGCGCGCTGCCGCCGGGCTCCTCATCGCGGCCGTCCCGGGGATGAAACTCGATGCCGACGAGGTCAAGGACCGCCTCAGGTGTCGCGAGATCGATATTGCGCGACTTGCAGGCGAGCACGCGGTCGAAGCGGAGCGCTGACACCAGCCGGCGCTGCTCGGTCTCGCCCGCCAGCGTCTGCTCCCAATCCAGCCGACTCATGCCGACCACCAGGCGCTTCTCGCCCTGCCGCCAGATGATGTCGGAAGGCTGGACGCGGGCATCCTGCACATGGGTCGAGATCACGGCGAGATCGTCGGCATCGAGCGCGATCAGTTTGAGCTGGGGAGACATCACTGACACTTCTCCTCGAGGGCTGAGACGGCTCAACGCGCAGGGCTGCCGAAATATCCGCGCAAACTAGCGACCCCCTGCGCTAGACGCTATTGATATCCTCCATCTCCAGCACGCGTCTGGGATAGCCGACCCGCGCGACATGGATCATGGCGCGGCCGATCTGCTCGGTCGAGGTGACGAGCCCGGGCGAAATCCGGCGCAGCACCGACCACAGCGGCCAGGTCACGTCGTAGACCGCCTGCACCCAGGCCGTCTTCGAGCGTATCCCGTGCAGCGGCTGGATCGCGCCGGGCCGGAACATGTAGGCGGCCTTGAACGGCAGCTTGAGCAGATCGTTCTCGGTCTTGCCCTTGACGCGCGCCCACATCCGCGAGCCCTGCTCGGTGGAATCGGTGCCGGCGCCGGTGACATAGGTGAAGGTCATCTGCGGATTGAGCCGCGCCAGCGTCGTCGCCGCCGCGAGCGTGATGTCGTGGGTGAGATGGCGGTAGCGCTCTTCGTCCATGCCGATCGAGGAAACGCCGAGACAGAAGAAGCAGGCGTCATAGCCGGTGAGCTGGGTATCGATGGCCGAATAATCGGTGAAATCATCGTGGATGATCTCGGTGAGCTTAGCGTTGCGCACGCCGATCGGACTGCGCCCAACCACGAGCACGCGCTCAACGCCGGCATCGACCAGACACTCACGCAACACACCCTGCCCGACCATGCCGGTCGCGCCGAAAATGATGACACGCATCGGGACGTCCCCACCCAAATCCCGGCTCATGCGGCGGCCGCGATCTCGTCGAAGGATACACCGGTCAGCGTCGCCGAGACATCCCACAGCTTGGCGGAAGACGCGAAATCCTTCGCCCGCGGCATGATCTTCGCCGGGACTGGCGGCCCCTTCAATTCGTAGAACCAGTTGGGGCCGTAATAGCCGCCGGGCTCTGCGGCCGCAGACGTCGCCGCGAACAGTGTCGGCAGCGCGCCCTCGGCAGCGGACTGGCTGATGAGGGGCTGGAGCAGTTGGCCGACCCGCCATGACAGGCCGTCGGCGCCCGGGCCGTTCGGAATGAGATCGGTCCGCGCGTAGCCCGGATGGGCAGCAACGCTTCGCACACCCCAGCCGGCCGCATCGCTGCGGCGCTGCAATTCGAGCGAAAACATCAGCATCGCGAGCTTGGACTGGCAGTAAGCGGGCCAGGGACGGTAGGACCGTTTGCTCTGGAGATCGTCGAAATTGATCGCGCCGGTGCGGTGCGCAAGGCTCGAGAGATTGACGACGCGCGCGTCCTTGGCGCGGCGCAGTTGCGGCAGCAAGCGCGCCGTCAGCGCGTAATGGCCGAGATAGTTGGTGCCGAGCTGCATCTCAAAACCGTCCTCGGTCTGCTGCCGCTCCGGCAGTGCCATCACGCCGGCATTGTTGACGAGGAGGTCGATCTGTTCGTTGCTGGCGGCAAAACGCTGCGCAAAATCGGCGACCGACGGCAGGCTGGCGAGGTCGAGATGCTCATAGGCGATCAGCGCGTTCGGAAACTGCGCGCAAATGCGCTCGATCGCCCGCAGGCCCTTTGCGTCGTTGCGTCCCGTGAGTATGACGAAGGCGCCGGCGCCCGCCAGCGCCAGCGCCGTCTCGTAGCCGAGACCGCCGGTGGCCCCGGTGACGACGACGGTCTTGCCGCTGAGAGAGGGGATGTCTGCCGTGGTCCAGTCGGTCATGCCATATCTCCGTTCAGGGCTGGAATCAGGCCCGCGACGGGTCTAAATGTGCACTGAGTGCAAGTTTGCAAGAGGTGAAATAATTTGAAGGCTTCGAAACAGGCCGGAAAACGCACCAAGCCCTTGCCCGCTGGGGAGAAATTGCCGGCGGCAACCGGCTTGCGCCAGCGCAAGCAGCAGGAAACGCGCGAGCGGCTGACCCGCGCGGCGATGGCGCTTTTCCTGGAGCGCGGCTTCGAGGCCACGACCATCGACGACATCGCGACTGCTGCCGATGTGTCGCGCCGGAGCTTCTTCCATTACTTCGCCTCGAAAGAGGACGTGGTTGCCGCCTGGCAGGAGGATGCTTCAACCGCCCTCGTCGCCGCGATCATCGCAAGGCCCGCAGACGAATCCCTGCTGACGGCCGCGGAAAGCGCGATTGCGGCGGCGGTCAAACGGCTCGATCCGACCGAGGCGGCGGCGATGGCACGGCTCAAGCGCGACAATCCCGCGCTACAGGCGCGCGACCAGCTCAAATACGAGAAGCTCGAACGCGCGCTGGCGGACGGACTTGCGCAACGCTCGGGGCGCAAGTCGGACCGGCTGAAGGCCCGGCTCGTCGCCATGATCGCCACCGGCGCGATGCGCGTCGGCGGCGAGAGCTGGCTCTGCGAAGGCACGCGCGACAAGCCGGAGGCTTTCGTGAAGCGAACGTTCGACGCGATCAGAGAGATATTGAAGTGATCTGCTTCAGCCTTACGCCTTGAAGAACGCCAGCAGATCCGCGTTGATGGTTTCGGCGTGCGTGGTCGGCATGCCGTGCGGAAAGCCCTTGTAGGTCTTCAGCGTGCCGTTCTTGAGCAGCTTGGCCGACAGCGGCGCGGAATCGGCGTAGGGCACGATCTGGTCATCGTCGCCATGCATCACCAGCACCGGCACGTTGATCTTCTTCAGATCCTCAGTGAAGTCGGTCTGCGAGAACGCGACGATGCCGTCATAATGGGCCTTTGCGCCGCCCATCATGCCCTGGCGCCACCAGTTCTGGATCACCGCTTCCGACGGCTTTGCGCCGGGACGATTGTAGCCATAGAACGGCCCGGCAGCGATGTCGCGGTAGAACGCCGAGCGGCCGGCGGCGAGTGCTGTCTGAAAGCCGTCGAACACGTCCTTGGGCAGGCCGCCGGGATTGGCCTCCGTCTTCACCATCAGCGGCGGCACCGCGGAGAGGATCGCGGCCTTCGCGACCCGGCTCTCGCCGTGGCGCGCGATGTAATGCACGACCTCGCCGCCGCCGGTGGAATGGCCGACATGGATGGCGTTCTTGAGGTCGAGATGCGCGGTCACGGCCGCGAGATCGTCGGCGTAGTGATCCATGTCGTGGCCGTCGGCGACCTGCGACGAGCGACCGTGGCCGCGGCGGTCATGGGCGATGACGCGATAGCTGCGGGTGACGAAGAACATCATCTGCGCGTCCCAATCGTCCGCCGACAAGGGCCAGCCATGGCTGAACACGATCGGCTGGCCCGAACCCCAATCCTTGAAGAAAATCTCGACGCCGTCTTTGGTGGTGATGGTGGGCATGGGGGAACTCCTTTAGTCGGAAACGATCAGGCGAACGCCATCGGCCTGTAGCGGCGCCAGGCGCCGATGGTCACCAGCACGAAGAACACCAGCACGATGCCCTGCACCACGGCGAACACGGGACCTCCCGGTGGATTCGGCGGCACGGCCGGCGCGAGCGCGGCCAGCGCCGGCACCTTCAGGAACGACTGGATGACCAACACGAAGACGTTGAAGTAGAGCGAGATCATCGCGGTCACGATGTAGACCGGCCGCCACGCGCCCGCGAGCTTCATGCCGTAGAGCGCGATGCAGGCGATCGCGAGCAGCACCAGCGAGATGCCGGCGATGATGTACGATGGCAGCAGCTCCTTGAACGGAAACAGGAAGCCGGTCGCATTGGTCAGGATGGTGAAAATGAGGAAGATCGCGGTGAGGCCCGGCATCGGCTTCGAGCTGAGCAGGCCGAACATCACGATCAGGCCGATCACGATGGCGATCAGGCTGATGATGACATGGACCAGTGTGAAGGCTTGCAGGCTCATCCCGAGAACCATGACATCTCTCCTATTCTCTGCATTGAGACCGGAAGATTGATATTACGGTCCTCATCGGATTGCCACCTGCGCCGGCATCACACATGCGCGCACAGCCATGCGTCATCGTGCGAATCGACAAACGCATGGCTGAATTTTTTGCAGCGCTGTCACAAACGACAGCAGCTTTCGACGAAAGTTGAATCGATCGTCGCGTCTCACACTTCCTTGGTGTCGAAGATCAAGAGGTCGGCGCCACCGCTGGCGAATTTCGGCACGTCGCCGGCGGCCGCCTTGCCCGCTTCGCTGCCGAAGGCCTTCTGGATGTCGCCCACGCTGTCGAAGCTGAGAATGGCGACGAGATGAACTCCGGACGGTCCGGCGGGCGAGCCGACTGCGCCCGTGCTGACTGCGTATTTCTTCAGGCCGGGAAGCTTCTTGGCGAGCGGAATGTGGGTCTCGGCATAATGCTTGTCGAAGGCGGCGGCGTCTTTGGGCGTCTTGTAGAGCACGACGAGTTCGGCCATTTAGTCCTCCCGTTGAACCTTTGTTCTTCCACGCGATTGGTCGCGCGACGCGGCGATAGTCCGTGGGACACGGCAAGATGGCAAGTCACAATCGACTTGCCATTTGCTTGTGTTGTCCTTGACTAAAGCGCCGGTTTTGCGGCGTCGCCGAGATAGCCGTGCAGGGAGGCCACGACCTGCGCACCTTCGCCGATGGCGCCGCCGACGCGCTTGACCGAGCCGGAGCGGACGTCGCCGACGGCGTAGACGCCCGGCACGGAGGTCTCCAGCGGCGCCACCAGCCGGCCCTGGTTCTGCTCGGACTGCGCACCCGTCACGACGAAGCCGCCGCGATCGAGCGTCACGCCGCAGCCGTCGAGCCAGCCTGTCGCGGGATCGGCGCCGACGAACAAAAAGAGATTCTTGATGTCGGCGGTTTCCTCGTCGCTCGACAGCCGGCTCCGCAAGCGGATGCGCCGCAACAGCGAGGCTTCGTCGCCTTCGAGCGCACTGATCTCGGTGTTGAACAGCAGCTCGATGTTCGGCGTCGCCTCGATGCGCTCGATGAGATAGCGCGACATGCTGGCCCCGAGCCCGCCGCCGCGAATGATCATCAAAACCTTCTTGGCGTGACCCGACAGGAACACGGCCGCCTGCCCCGCCGAATTACCGGCGCCGACGAGAGCCACTTCCTCGCCGGCGCACAGCTTCGCCTCGACCGGCGAGGCCCAATACCAGACGCCGCGGCCCTCGAACTTGTCGAGGTTCTCGATGTCTGGCCGGCGATAGCGCGCGCCGCTCGCGACCACGATCGCGCGCGAGCGCAAGGGATCGCTGCCATCGACCGCGACCGAAAACGCGCCATCCTTGCGCGTGCAGTCGAGCGACTGCACCGTGACAGGGATCATGATGTCGGCGCCGAATTTTTGCGCCTGGTTGAAGGCGCGCGCGGTGAGCGCCTGGCCGGAGATGCCGGTCGGAAAGCCCAGATAGTTTTCGATGCGCGCGCTGGCGCCGGCCTGGCCGCCGAAGGCACGGGTGTCGAGGACTGCGACCGACAACCCTTCGGACGCCGCATACACGGCGGTCGCGAGCCCCGCCGGTCCACAGCCGACGATGGCGACATCGTAGATGCGGTCATTGCGCGGGCCGCCGATCATGCCGATCGCGCGCGCAAGCTCGGTTTCGCCGGGATTGCGCAGCACCGCACCATCAGAGGTGACGACCAGCGGCCAGTCTTCGGGTTTCGGCGAATAGCGCGCGATCAATTCGGCAGCATCGCGATCGCGCTCGGGACAGAGCAGATGATGCGGCTGGCCGTTGCGGGTGAGGAAGCCCTGCAGGCGGACCACGCCGGCCGAATGCGACGGACCGATCAGCACGGTGCCGCCGATGCCGGCCTGGAGCAGGTTGACCCGGCGCAGGATCAGCGCGCGCATGATGCGCTCGCCGAGCTCGGCCTCAGCGACCAGCAGCGCGCGCAGGCGCTCCGGCGGCAGCAACAGCGTCTCGACATCGCCTTCGGCGTGGCCGTCGACCAGCGCCGGACGGCCGGAGAGCTGGCTGAGTTCGGCCAGAAATTGCCCCGGCCCCTGATCGATCAACGGGGTGATATTGCCGAGGCCGTCGCGCTGGGTCATGGCGACACGGCCTTTCAGCAAGACGAACATGCCCGGCCCCGGCTTGCCGGTTTCGAACAGCAGCTCGCCATGCTTATAGGTGCGGACCTCGCCGAAATGCCGCATGCGCTCGATCTCGGCGGATGTCAGCGCGGGAAAAGTCTGCTCGGGACGGGTGAACCGCGACATCATCACGTCGCGATCGGTTGGGTGTGTGTCGTCCTGCCCGATTGTCACTGCATGCACTCCAAAAAATTCTAGCCGCGCGTCTCTGACTTCAGGTCTTCTCGGCGGTCCCCTCATCTAGGGAACCATCGTCGACTTGCGAGGGGTCGGCGCTTGCGGCGCGTTCGCGCGCCTGCGCCTTGCGCCGCTTCAGATTCTCCCGCAGCGCCGATTTCAGGCGGTCGTCCCGCGATCCCCTCGCCTGCTTCGCGCTTCTGTCGTTCTCGTCAGCCATCAGGGGTCCATACAACGGTTGGCGATAACATGCCCAGAGAATGCGGCAGCTCAAGAGGCCCGCGCCGCCCCGATCGTGCGAAACTCAAAATGGGTCGAATCCGCCGCACGGGCCAACTGGCCAGTTGGCCGGGGCAAGCGGAACCAAATGAGCGGAAAGTCGACCGTTTCGGGCCAAAACAGCCATGTTGCCCCCGATATCGCCCCGATTTTCTCGCTTTGGCGGGGCTAGCAAGCTTGCACAGCGGGGAGGCCTGTGGCAGATATCGGCCCGCTTGGTAGGCCCCTCGGGTGGCCGATTCTTATCCCAGCACATGCTGCCGTAGCTCAGTGGTAGAGCACTCCATTGGTAATGGAGAGGTCGACAGTTCAATCCTGTCTGGCAGCACCATTTCATCTCTTGCAAGTACGCATGAATCATCATTCTCGCGGCACCCAACGCCCGAGTTTTGCTCGTTTCCGTTGCCCTCCTCCGTGAAGAGGGCGCAGGGAAGACCGGGTGCCGACGGGCACCCACGGTCCGCTGCGCGAAAGTGTAGCGCAAGGAGACCGCACAGCAGCATACAGGTGACGCCGAACACTCGGCCTTCCCTGCGCGGTGGTTTGACGGCGTATGCCATGCTCTCCCCGGCGACGAGTTCTTGTTGTCACCGTCACTTCGCGACGCAGTTGATGCACCGCGCCCGGTTGGGGCGATGCATCGTCGCGAAAGCTTGGCTGTAGCAACGACAGCCAGGACCACACGGTTTTGCCGTACGCAGCGACCCCGCTTCGCCCAAGGGCTTCGCCGGGTACAGGCGCCGTTCGTGCGACACGGCTTGCGGTGAGCTCACGGGGTTCGGCTCAATCCTCTGCCCGCCCTGCTCCCACATCCGCGCCGGCGCTGCCGCGTCCACCGCACCCCAACCCACGTTCGTGACGACGTACGATCGCCCCTCTCCAGGGGTCGGGATGGCGGGAGTGTGCCGCAAATCCGAATTTCGGTAAAGTAGAATATTTTTGTGGAGGAGGGTTGACGAGGTTTTGTGAGAGGTGGGTGTTTTGCCCGACGGTTTAGATCTGCGCGCATACCGGATCCCAAATGCCGACTTTCCGACCTATTGGGCCGCGCAGGTAAGGTTAATTCTTCCTTTCGATTGTCGGTAAAATTTTATCTATTATCGTCTTTGTCAGACATGACGAACCAGAGGCTCCAATAGTGCTTGCGTTTTGCCTGATCGTGACTGGGACTGCCCTGCTTCTTTCCGGCTTGGTTGCCTTCGGCTTTCACAGAAATTCGCTGCACTCGATGGCGTTGCTGTAGCGCCGTAGCCCGGATGGAGCGCAAGCGTAATCCGGGGTCATCAGCCGCGGACGCAATTGCCCCGGATTGCGCTTCGCTCCATCCGGGCTACGAAATCGCGGCATCGCCAAGACGCACATTCATCTCGCAGAGTTTCTCTCATCCCCCACCTGATGTCCCGCAAAGCGATCATCGGCGCGCCGCAGCCGCCGGCACAGCTCGCGATTGATGTTTTGCAGGATGATCACGTAGGCGTGGATATCGGCCTTGTAGCAGGCGTAGAGTTTTTGGGCCGTCAGCTCGTAGAGTACCGTCGGGCTTTCCGCGACCACCGTGGCGGATCGATTCTGCATTTCGATCAGCGTCATTTCACCGAAGAAATCGCCGGGCTCCAGAACGGAAATCGGGATGACGCTTCCTGAAGTCGCCCGCTTGCTCACCGCCAGTCGACCGGACCTGACGATGAACATCGAGCGTCCCGGCTCGCCTTCCGCCACGACGGTCGCGCCAGCATCGAAGCGGCACTCGACCAGCATCGAGATCAGGAGGTCGAGACTCGCATCCGTGAGACCGCCGAAGAACGGCGTCGCGAGCAGGAATGCTTTCAGATCGGGAGAGCTGGCAGTCATCGCGCGAGGATACCTCCCGTCGATATCAGCGGCAATCAGCCCGCAGGATGAGGTCAGCCCGGGATCCGCTCGCCGCGCAGCGTCCGCTTCCGCCAGAGATCAGCCATGACTTTTACGGTTGCCGCAAGCACAGCTGCGCAAAGCACCGCTTTCGAGATTGTCTCCATCGTCCCCTCGATCAGCAGGCAATGGACCACGCCGCATACGACGATGACGATTGCGAGTGGAATATGGACGATGCGCCAGGTTCGCAGCCGCAATCCCAACCGCCGGCGTAGTAGCGCCAGAAGCGCGACGGCGAAGATGGCCCACATCGCGATCACACCGAAGGGCGAGAACGGCGTCGGCGATGCGAAGGTCAGCGCGTCGATCATGTCGGGCGGACTGGTGATCCAGAGACCGGCGACATGGATCACCACCGCCAGAGCAAGCGCGCCACCGATCCAGTGATGGGCGCGCCGTCCGCGATAGGCCGACAGGCCAGGCAGATATCCGCCGATCAGCAGCGGCTGAATCAGCACGAGACCGAGGGCAACGATGCCTGCGAATCCGGCGAGGATGTAGACCGGGCCGCGCCATGCGAGCTGCTCGCTTGCCGCGGCGAACGCGATCGGCACACCAATGGCCAAAGCAAGGGCGGCCCAGATCAGGGGTACCCGGGCCGATCTCCACCCCTTCATCTGCAACGCGATCAGGCCGGCTGAAGCACGAAGTGCGCCTCAAGGCTGGTTTCCTTCGCGCTCCGCATGATCGGCCGCAGAAAGACGGTTTTGAACTCGCCGCTGTCATAGGCGAGGTGACCATGCGGCTGGCCGAAGATCGGAATGATCTGCGGCATCTCCAGCCGGAACGCGCCGTCCTTGTCGGTGAGCGTGGCGCCGTGACTCTGCGGCTCGTGCTCCTGGCCTTCGACCGTGTGCGCCCAGATCTGGATACGCTGACCGGCGAGCGGCGCCCCGTCACCGGCGCGGCGCACGGTGCCGCTCATCCAGAAGCCGCCCTTGCCGATCCGGTCCACGATCGCCGCGCCCTTGCGGTAGTTGTTCGCCCCGCCCGTCATCGATTCCGTGGGCGCTAGACCATCCGCGCGGGCAGGCGGCAGGAGGCTGGAAACCCCGTTTGTCAAAACGCCGGTTGCAAGGACGGCACCGCCGGCGGCGAGGAGGCTGCGGCGGCTGAGTACGACGATGGTCATCTCGGTTCCTCCTGGCGACGGTGCGGTTATTTCACAGAGGGTACAACAACAGGCGCGAAACGCCCAGCTGAGACGACGGGCGCCATGGGTCGCAATAACGGGCTTGTGAACGGGGTGGCCACGCGAACAGCTTCGTAGGATGGGTAGAGCGCAAGCGAAACCCATCAAAGCGTTGTTCGATGACGAGGCATGATGGGTTTCGCTTTCGCTCTACCCATCCTACGCGCTGACATTACATGTGGTCCTTGCCCGTCATTCCCCAGCCCCCATTCCGGTAGCCCTCCCATGATCCCCTTCTCCGTGCTCGACCTCGCGCCCATCAGGCAGGGCTCCGACGCCGCGCAGGCCTTTCGCAATTCGGTCGATCTCGCGCAACATGCAGAGAAGTGGGGCTTCAAGCGGTTCTGGCTGGCCGAACATCACAACATGACGGGGATTGCGAGCGCCGCGACGTCCGTGGTGATCGGGCACGTCGCAGGCGGGACCAAGACGATCCGCGTCGGCTCCGGCGGCGTGATGCTGCCGAACCATTCGCCGCTGGTGATCGCCGAGCAGTTCGGCACGCTGGAGTCGCTCTATCCGGGGCGGATCGATCTCGGACTCGGCCGTGCGCCGGGCACCGACCAGTTCACCGCGCGGGCGATGCGGCGCGATCTTGCGACAGCTGCCGAAAACTTTCCGCATGACGTGCTGGAATTGCAGGCGCTGCTCGGCGACGTGCAGCCGAACCAGGCCATTCGCGCCGTGCCCGGCATGGGGACGAAGGTACCGCTGTGGATTCTCGGCTCGAGCATGTTCGGCGCGCAGCTCGCAGCCATGCTGGGGCTACCCTTCGCATTTGCCTCGCATTTCGCGCCGCAGATGATGATGCCGGCGCTGCGCGAATATCGCGCGCGATTCGAGCCATCAGTGCAGCTCGACAAACCCTATGCGATGGTCGGCGTCAACGTGTTTGCCGCCGACAGCGATGTCGAGGCGCAGCGCGTGTTCACCTCGCTGCAGCAGCAGTTCATCAATCTGCGCCGCGGCACGCCCGGCCAGCTGCCGCCGCCGGTCGACGACATGGACGCGCTGTGGTCGCCGGGCGAGAAGGCCGGCGTCGCGCAATCGCTGGCGATCTCCGCGGTCGGCACGCCCGCGGTCGTCGAGGAAAAGCTGAGGGAGCTGATCGCCGACACTGCGGCGGACGAGCTGATGACCACGGGCCAGATCTACGATCACGCCGCGCGGCTGCGCTCGTTCGAGATCGCGGCGGAGGTGCGGGACAGGCTGGCGGCTACCGCATAATCCCCGTGCACCAATTCGGGAATCAGACCACGCAACGACGGGATTTCGCGAATGACCTTACCGTTCATCTTCTGTGCGTTGGTGACGCTGATCAGCGCGATCATAAGCCTCGGATTTTCGCTGGCCGCAGCCTTGGGCGCAATCGGCAACGCGCGCACCATGGCGCTCTATGCTTGCGCCCGCAGCGTGGCCCTCGCGATCGCAAGCGTGATCCCGCTTCTGACGGGATCGACAGAATGGCTCCTCGCCATAGCCTTGAGCATGATCATCGTTCAAGGGTGCGACGCCCTCGTCGGACTGACGATCCATGATCGCATGAAAACCTTAGGCCCCGCCGGAACAGCACTCCTGAACCTGGTCGCAGTGATTTGGCTCATGCACGGCTTGTCGTAGACGCCGGTTTCGTCCGGACAGGCACGCGACGCTGACCGTCACGCCGCCCTGATCGAGCTCATGAAGCTGGCGACGCCGCGCTTCAGGCGGGTGCTTTCGTTGGCGAGCGATTGCGCAGCCGACTGCACCAGGGCGGAGGCGCTGCCGGTCTCTGACGCGCCGCGCTGCACGTCGGCGATGCTGGTCCCGACCTGCGAGGTGCCTTCGGCAGCACGCTGCACGTTGCGGGAGATCTCCTGCGTCGCAGAACCCTGCTGCCCGACCGAGGTCGAGATCGCGGCCGAGATCTCCGAGATCTTGCCGATCGTCGTGCCGATCTCCTTGATCGCCGCAACCGAATCCCGCGTCGCCGACTGGATGTCGTTGATCTGCTGGCTGATCTCGTCGGTTGCCTTGGCGGTCTGCTCGGCCAGCGACTTCACCTCGGACGCGACCACGGCAAAGCCGCGACCGGCCTCGCCGGCACGCGCGGCCTCGATGGTCGCGTTCAGCGCCAGCAAATTGGTCTGTCCGGCGATGGTCTGGATCAGATCGACGACGTCGCCGATCCGGCTCGCGGCCTGCGACAGCTCGCTGATGCGGCTGTCGGTCTTCTGCGCCTGACTGACGGCCTCGCCCGCGATCTTGGCCGAGGTCTCGACCTGGCGAGAGATCTCGCCGATGGAGGAGGCAAGTTCCTCGCTTGCGGCGGCCACGGAGTGCACGTTCGCGGAGGCTTCGCCCGACGCCGTGGAGGCACGGTTAGAGACCTGCGAGACGGTGTCGGCGGTCTTGGACAGCGTCGTCGACGATTTCTCGAGCTGGCCGGCGGCCACCGAGACCAGCTCGATGATCTCGCCGACCTCGCGCTCGAACTGATCGGCGAGCTTGTTCATGTCGACCTTGCGGGTTTCGACCCGGCGCTTCTCGGCCACCACCTGCTCTTCGCGCATGCGGTTGGTCTCGAGCATCGCGTCGCGGAACACTTGCACTGTGCGCGCCATCTCCCCGATCTCGTCGCGGCGATCGGCATGCGCGACCGGCGCCTCGAGCTGGCCTTGGCTGAGCGAAGCCATGCGCTCCTTCAGGCTGATCAACGGCTTGACCACGCTGCGGCCGACGGCCCAGGCGATCATGATCGAGACCAGCATCAGCACTGCGATGACCATCGAGGCCGTCTGCACCATCGACCAGAACGAGTTGTCGACCTCCGACATGTATTCGGCCGAGCCGATCATCAGGTTCCACGGCGCGAAACCGCGGGTGAAGGCGACCTTGTCCAGCGGGGTCGGATCGCTACCGCTGCGGCGAAACGAATAGCGCAACGAGCCCTGGCCCTTCTTCGCGATGTCCATCAGCGCGACTGCGAACAGCATGCCGTTGGCGTCCTTGTTCGGACGCATGTCCTTGCCGACGAATTGCGGAATGCCGGGATTAGAGACGCACAGCCCGGTTTCGTAGTCGTAGATGTAAGCGTAGTTGCTGTGGTCTTCGTACCAGACGTAATTATTGGCTTCGAGGAAGCGCTTCTTGGCCTCCTCCTCGGTCAACTGGCCGGCCTTGTAGGCCTTGTAGTAGCCATCGGCCAGATTGTAGACGATGTCGACGGCGGCATGCGCCTTTTCGATGCGCTCGGTGACAAGTTGGTTGCGCGCGATCCACAGCACGGTGGAAGCGACGAGCGCCATGCAGATCGCACCGACCACGGTCATGAGGGCGAGCTTGGCGCCGATCGAGCGCAGCGAAAACAGGTCCTTGAGAGCCGGCATTCTGCCTCTTCGATGTTGCTGGGCGCGGCGCCCACGGAATCAGGCGGCAGGCCATCACGAGGTGGGAATGCGCAAACTAGAGGCAATTCGTTAAGAACTCAGTTACGCCACGAAGGCGCCACACACGGCGCCGCGGGTGTTACTGAAGGGTTAATGCCGCGGCGCCCAGCAATGACGGCGCGCTAGTCCAGATACCCAAACAGCTTCGCTGGATTGTGCACCAAAATCCTCTCCAGCTCCGCCTGGTCGGGCGCGTAGCGGAACATGAGTTCGAGCAGATCGGCGTCGTTGGGCGGCTGCTTGACGGAGACCGGATGCGGCCAGTCGCTGGCCCAGACGCAGCGGTCGATGGCGGCCTCGATGTACGTCCGCGCGATCGGGATCACGTCGTCATAAGGAGGGCCCGCTTGCGACGTCTTCTCGCCGAGCGAGAGCATGACCCAGAAATTGCCCTTCTTCAGCAGCTCCAGCATCTTGCGCAGGTTCGGATCGTCCTTGCCGCGCGAGGGCTCGGGGCGGGCCATGTGATCGATCAGCACGGGCACGTCGAGATTCTCGTACTTCGCCACGCTGGAGACGATGCCGTCCTTCTCCGGCTGGATTTTGACGTACCAGCCGAGCTCACGGATGCGGGCGATGGCGCGGGCGAAATCGGCGTCCGACAATACCGCGCCCAGCTCCTGTCGAAAACTGAAGCGCGCGCCGCGCACGCCGGCGTCGTGCAGTTTGGCAAGATAAGCGTCGTTCGCTTCGGCAAACACCAGGGCATTGGCGCAGCCACGATAGTTCGGGCCCATCGCAGCGAGACCGTCGAGCACGACGGAATGGTCGGCGCCGTAGGTTGTGGTCTGCACGATGATGCCACGCTCGATGCCGAGCGTCTTGTGCACACGCAGCGCCGCTTCCCAGGTTGCGGTCGGCATCCGGTAGGCCGCGCCAGGACGTTCCGGATATTTGTCCACGGGGCCGAGCACATGAAACTGGCTGTCGACGGTTTTCGGCGGCGGCGCCTTGATCGGACGGCGCGGGTTCGGATCGAACGGCAGATAGGTCGGCATGCGCAAAACTCCTCAGTCGATCACGGCGGTGAAGTCGCACTGCACCAGCGCGCCGCCGTCCATGTTGTCCATCGGCAGCGCGTGGCGCGCGGGGCGCGAATGCTCATCCGGAAACATTTTCAGCCATTCGACATTCACCGGGGCGCGCTGCGCACGGTCCTTCAGCCACACCGTCATCTTGATGATGTCATCGGTGGTGCCGCCGGCCGCCTCCACCGTCGCCTTCATGTGCCCGAACATGTTGGCGCACTGGGCGTCCAGGCTCTCCGGCATCGCACCCGCAGCATCGCGACCGAGGATGACGCCGGACATCACGAGATTGCCGATGCGGCAGGCGTTCGGAATCGGATTGGCGTGCTTGAAGCCGCCGATATGGATGCTCTTGCGCCGTGTTGGGCCTGTCATGATGCGCTTCCTCTTTATTGTTGGTTCAGACGAACTGGCACGACACCGAGCCGAAGGCGCCGTAGTCGGCATGGAACGTGTCGCCGCGGCGGATATCGACCGGACGCGTGAACGACCCCGCCAGCACGACCTCGCCGGCGGCGAGATGCTCGTCATGCGGCGTCAGCCGATTGGCGAGCCAGGCGATGCCGTTGGCGGGATGGTTGAGCACGCCGGCCGCAAGCCCGGTCTCCTCGACCTCGCCGTTGCGGAACAAGAGCGCGCCGATCCAGCGCAAATCCGCATCCAGCGGACGGAACGGCCGGCCGCCCAGCACCAGCGCGGCATTGGCGGCGTTGTCCGAGATCGTGTCCATGACTTTTCGGGTCTTGCCGGTCTCGGGATCGACGCGATGCATGCGCGTCTCCAGAATCTCCAGCGCGGGTGTGACGTAATCGGTGGCGTTGAGCACGTCGAAGATGGTGCAGTCCGGCCCGCGCAGCGGTGCCTTCAGCACGAAGGCGAGCTCGACCTCGATCCGTGGCGCGTGGAAGCGATCGAACGGAATCGGCGTGGCGTCGGCATAGAACATGTCGGCGAACAGCACGCCGTAGTCAGGCTCGGAGATACCGACCGCGTTCTGCATCGCCTTCGAGGTCAAGCCGATCTTGTGGCCCTTGATGACGCGGCCGCGGCCAAGCTGCAGCTTGGTCCAGGCGCGCTGGACGGCGTAGGCGTCCTCGATGCTGAAGCCGGGATAGTCCCTGGAGAACATCGGGATCAGCGCCTTGGTGCGATCGGCCTCATCGAGGCGCGCGGCAAGGCGTTCGATCGTGACGGTGTCGAGCATGATCTATTGCTCCGCCGCGACGACGTTGCGCAGCACGCCGATGCGGCTGGACTCGACCTCGACGACGTCGCCGTCCCTAAGCCAGCGCGGCGGGTCGAAGCGCGCGCCCGCTCCCGTCGGCGTGCCCGTCACGATCATGTCGCCGGGCTTCAGGGTGGCGAAGGTGGAGAGATAGGAAATCAGAAAATCGAACGGGAACATCAGCCGCTCGGTGGTGTCCTGCTGTCGCACCTCGCCGTTGACGCGGGTCATGATGTCATGCGGTCCGCGCGGGTCGAGTTCGTCCGCCGTGACGATCCACGGGCCGATACTGCCGGAGCGATCGAAATTCTTGCCCTGCGTGACGTTGAACTTGCCGTGGCGTAGCCAGTCGCGGATGGTGCCCTCGTTGCACAGCGTCATGCCGAAAATGTGCGACCAGGCCCTTTCACGTGCGATATGACGGCCGCCCTGGCCGATCACGATGACGAGCTCGCCCTCGTAGTCGAGCTGCTCCGACACGTGCGGCTTTTCGAGTGGCTGGCCGGAGCCGGTCATGGACGACATGCTACGCACGAACAGGCTCGGATATTTGGGCAGGTCCGAATTGTCCTTATATTCGGCGTTGCGCTCGGCGTAGTTGACGCCGATGCACCAGAGCTTTTCCGGCGCCAGCACCGGCGGCAATAGCGTGAGCTTGTCCAGCGCATAATCCGGCTTCTGGCCGGCCACCGCCCCCTGCGCCTCGGCCAGCGCGTTGGCAGCGATTAACGCCTTCACGTCGGAGAATTCGCGGCCGATCCGCTTGGTCAGATCGACGACGCCGCCATCAACGGCCGCGCCGTAGCGCTGCTCTCCGTCAACAAGATAGCTCAACAGTCGCATCGTCGTTCTCCAATGGTCTTCAGGCGGCGTACGCTAGGCGTCCGCGCGCTCAGTCCTTCGATTTGGGAGTCTGGAACACGGTGTTCAGCGTCACGATCTCTCCGAGAGTGGCGTAACGCGGACCGCCGATGCGGGCGATCGGATCGAGTGCTTTGGTTTCGACCTTGCCGTCATTCAAAAGGCCGTCGCGAATGTGGAACATCACGACTTCGCCGACGATCAGCCGGCTGCGCGCCTCGCCGAATTCGAGGCACTGGCGAAAGCGGCATTCCATCGCGACCGGCGCGGCGGCGAGCCTGCGCACCTTGATGCGCTCGCAGGCGAGCGTCTCCAGCCCGAGATGCTCGACCTCGCTGATTTCAGGCGGATGCTCCACCGAGCTGTCGTGCACCGCAGACATTAGCGGCGTGTCAGCGATGTGGATGACATATTCCTCGGTATCGAGGATGTTGTGCGCAGTGTCCTTGTAGTCGGCGCCCTTGCGGCCGACGCTGATGGCCAGCATCGGCGGCTTCTGCGACACGAAAGTGAAGGCGCTGAACGGCGCGAGGTTGAGCACGCCGCTGCGCGACAGGCTCGTCACCCACGCGATCGGGCGCGGCACCACGATGCCGGTCATCAGCCGGTAGATGCGCTCCGCGCCGAGCTCGGTGGGGTCGATCCGCATCAGTCAGCCTTGATGTTGGCCTTGCGCACGATTGGAATCCATTTGGCGTCCTCGCGCTCGAGATAGGCCTTGAACTCATCGGGCGTCATCGCGACGGCTTCGCCGCCGAGCTTGTCGAACTTGTCGATCACGCCCGGGTCTTTCAGGATCGCAACCAGCGTCTCGTGCAGCTTGTCCACGATGGGCGCAGGCGTGCCAGCGGGTGCGAACAGGCCCGTAAACGTCTGACCGTCAAAATCCTTGTAGCCGAGCTCGGCGAAGGTCGGCACATCAGGCAGCGACTTCAACCGATGCGGGCTGGTGACGGCAAGTGCGCGGAAGAGGCCCGCCTTGATGTGCTGGAGGCTGACCGTGAGCTGGTCGAATGCGAACTGCACCTGACCGCCGAGCAGGTCGTTGATCGCCGGTGCGTTGCCGCGGTAATGCGCGGTGACCCATTGCAGATCGAGACTCGACTGCATCAGCTCGCTGAGCAGATGGTTGGTGGTGCCGGGACCGGGCGAGGCCATGGTCAGCTTGCCGGGCTCGCGCTTGGCAAGCTCAATGAATTCCTTGAAGCTCGTGACCTGCACCGACGGATGGACCTCGAGCACCAGCGGCGTCATCGAGATGGTCGAGATCGGCAAGAAGTCCTTCTTCCAGTTATAGGCATCGCGCTTGTTGATCTCGGTCGCGAACAGCACCGGGCCGTTGGCGCCGACGAACAGCGTGTAGCCGTCGGGCGCCGATTTCGCAAAAGCCTCGCCCGCGATCATGCCGCCGGCGCCGGCCTTGTTCTCGATGATGAAGGGCTGGCCGAGCTTTTCCTGGAGCTTGTCGGCGATGATGCGCGCGGCGCTGTCGACATTGCCGCCGGCCGGATAGGGCACCAGCAGCTTGACGCTGCGCGCCGGCCATTGCTGGGCCGACGCGGGCCCCGCCAGCATCGCGGCGACAGCAGCGATGGCGATCCCGATTAATCTCATGTTAACCTCCCGACGGCGCTTCCAATTTCACGTCGATTGCCCTGACGTCGCGCAAGGCATCCCGATCGGAGCGCAATCTCCAGATGCGCCCTTTACCTGTCGAGCGAATTGTGGCGTTCTTGTCCATATTATGGACAGAAGAACTTCCTCAAGCGCGACAGAACCGCGACAAGGCGCGCAGGCGATCCGCCGCGCGCTTGCCGTACTGCGTATTCTTGCCGCAGGCCGCGAAGACGGCGTGCCATTAACCGAAGTGGTGCAGGCGACCGGCCTGACGCGCCCGACCGTGCACCGCATCGTTCACGTGCTGATCGAAGAAGGCATCGTCGAGCGGCACGACAGGACCGGTCGCTACGCGATCGGCAACCAGGTGCCGGAGTTGGCGCTTGCGCGCCCCCGACCCTCGCCGCTGCTGGTCGCCGCAGGTCCGTCGCTGCGACGCGCCTCCGCCGAGATCGGCGATACGCTGTTCCTGACGGTGCGGACCGGCAACGACACGCTGTGCGTCGATCGCAGGATCGGCGCCTATCCGATCCAGGTGCTATCGATCGAGGTCGGCGCGCGCCGCCCGCTCGGCGTCTCCAGCGCGGGCGTCGCCATCCTCGCCGCGCTGCCGGCGCAGGACGCGCGAAAAATCGTCACAGCGAATGAGAAGCGGTTCGAAGCCTATCGGACCGAGGCCGCGACGGTGCTCGGCCAGGTCACCGCGGCGCGGCGTCGCGGATATGGCATGCGGGAAATCGGTCTCGTGCAAGGCACGAAATCGATCTCGACCTGGATCAAGACGCCGGACGGCCGGCCTGCAGCGGCGATGACCGTCTCCGCCGTTCGGACGAGGCTCGGCCCGCGCCGCGAGCAGGAGGTTGCAGAGATCTTGTTGCGCGAAGCCCGCGTGATCGAGCAGGCCATTCGCGCGAGTGCCTGACGCTGCGCGCGCCCGCGCCAGGCTGTCAATGGGCTGACGTAGCGCGCGATTTTGTGGCACAAGGGCCGCCATCGCCGATCGACCAACGAGGCCCCGCATGCCCGCGCCAAAACCGCCTGCCTTCGAGACCCTGAGCCTGCATGCGGGCCAGCATCCGGATCCCGCGACCGGCGCCCGCGCGGTGCCGATCTACCAGACCACGTCCTACGTGTTCCAGGATTCCGATCACGCCGCCGCGCTGTTCAATCTGGAGCGCGCCGGCCACATCTATACGCGCATCTCCAACCCCACCACCGGCGTGCTGGAAGAGCGGCTCGCGGCGCTGGAGGGCGGCGTCGGCGCGATCTGCACCGCGAGCGGCATGGCCGCGCTGCATCTCGCCATTGCCACGCTGCTGAATGCCGGCGACCACATCGTGGCGTCGAGCTCGCTCTACGGCGGCACCATCAATCTGCTGGCGCACACGCTGCCGCGCTTCGGCATCACCACGACGTTCGTGAAGCCGCGCGATCACGACGCGTTCCGGAAGGCGATCAAGCCGAACACAAAACTCGTGATCGGCGAGACCATCGGCAATCCCGGACTGGAGGTGCTGGACATTCCGAAGGTCGCGGCGATCGCGCATGAGGCAAAAATTCCGTTGCTGATCGACAACACTTTTGCGACGCCCTATCTCAGCCGGCCGATCGAGCTCGGCGCCGACATCGTGATGCACTCGGCAACCAAATGGATCGGCGGCCACGGCATCGCGATCGGCGGCGCCATCGTCGATGGCGGCCGCTTCGACTGGCGCGACTCCGGCAAGTTCGGCGTGCTGACCGAGCCGTATGGCGGCTATCACGGCATCGTCTTCGACGAGCAGTTCGGAACCGCCGCCTTCATCATGCGCGCGCGCACCGAAGGCCTGCGCGATTTCGGCGCCTGCCTGTCGCCGACCAACGCGTTCCAGCTGCTACAAGGCGTCGAGACGCTCGGCGTGCGCATGGATCGCCACATGCAGAACACGCATCTGGTGCTGGAGGCGCTCAAGGCCAACAAGGCGGTCGACTGGGTGCTGCATCCCTCGCTTGAAGACCACACGGACTATCAGCTCGCAAAACAGCTGCTGCCGCGTGGCGCCGGTTCGATCGTCTCCTTCGGCATCAAGGGCGGCCGGCCTGCGGGGCGCAAGTTCATCGAGTCGCTGCGCATGATCAGCCATCTCGCCAATGTCGGCGACGCCAAGACGCTGGTGATCCACCCGGCCTCGACCACGCATCAGCAGATGGACGCCGAGCAGCTTAGGGCCGCCGGCATCGGCGAGGAGCTGGTGCGGCTGTCGGTCGGCATCGAGACCGTCTCCGACATCATCGATGATCTCGCGCAGGCGCTGCGCATCTCGCAGAAGGTTTGACACGATGAAGCTCTCCGTTAACGGCGCCGAGGTGTTTGTCGCAACCGGCGGCCGCGAATTCGACAAGTCGCTGCCAACGGTCATCTTCATCCACGGCGCGGGCTTCGACCATTCGACCTGGGCGCTGCATACACGCTGGTTCGCCCATCACGGCTTTGGCGTGCTGGCGCCCGACCTGCCCGGCCACGGCCGCTCGGCCGGTCCGTCGCTCGGAAGCATCGCCGACATGGCCGACTGGACGGCTGCGCTGCTCGATGCGGCAGGTAGCGCCAAAGCACACTTGATCGGCCATTCCATGGGATCGCTGATCTCGCTGGAAACCGCCGCGCGTCACCCCGCCAAGGTCTCCGCACTGAGCCTGATCGGCACGGCCGCGACCATGACGGTCGGCCCCGACCTGCTGAAGGCTGCTGAAGCCAACTCACAGGATGCCAACGACATGGTCTCAATCTGGGGCCTTGGCTTCAACGCCGAACTCGGCGGTAGCCTCGCACCGGGCCTTTGGATGCATGGCGGTGCACAGGCGGTGCTGAAGTCTTGCGAGCCCGGCGTGCTGTTCAAGGATTTGTCGGCCTGCAATGCCTACGCGAATGCGCTTCAAGCGGCCGCGACCGTCAAGGTGCCTGCGACCCTCATCCTCGGCGAGCGGGACATGATGACGCCGGCGAAGGCCGGCAAGGCGCTTGCGACCGCGATCCCGCACGCGAAGACCGTCGTCGTGCCGGGCGCGGGCCACATGATCATGGCCGAGCGCCCGGATGAATTGCTGACGGCGCTGAAAGGCTGAGTCCTAGCGATCAGTTGGCAAAGAGCGGGGAACTTGCGCGCCGGCCCCGCTCGGAAAACACGGCGCGGGCGGCACGCTCGGCCTCGCGTGCCGAGCGAAATTGGCGGCCTTCCAGACTGTCGAACAGGCGCTCGGACGAGAAGAAACGGAAGCCGCGCTCTTCTCTTGTGATGATGCCGGCGGCGCGATCGTGGATTTCGATGATGTAGGCGTTGGACTGTGGCTGGGACATGACTGCTCGTTCGCCGGACTTTCGGCGCTTCTGTCTTGGGATTTGTGGTGTGGCGCGTTGCTAGAAGGCGGTCAGCAACAACAAGCGCCGGTAGCCGCGGAGAAACAGCGCCGCATCATGCACGCGTGCATGCCGTTGTGATTGCGCTGGTGACCGATTCTCATATTGCGGCTTCGACCCAAGGAGCAGTTTCGATGCTTCGAATATCGAGTGATTGGCGCGTTTGGTCAATGAAATGGCTATCCATATTTGGCAGCGGCGCGCTTGCGCGCTTCTCCCGCCACAAGCGCTGACAGTCGGATTCATCTCGTGATGAGTTCAATACGCCCGCACGGTCAGCATGGTAAACTCCGGCTAACGCAAAGCAAAGATAGGGAGATCCTGATATGGCGGACGATCTGAAAGGGCGCGTGGCGCTCGTCACCGGCGGCTCGCGCGGGATCGGCGCCGCCGTCTGTCGTGCGCTGGCTGAGGCCGGCGCGGCGGTGGCCATCAACTGTCGCGAGCAGATCGGACAGGCCAAGAAGCTGGCGAGCGAGATCGGCAAACAAGGCGGACGCGCCATCGTGGTTGCGGCCGACGTCTCACAGCGCGACGCCGTCGACAACATGGTCGAGCGTGTCACGAAAGGGCTCGGGCCGATCGACATTCTCGTCAACAACGCGGGCATCGCCATCACGCGCGGCGTCGACGATCTCACCGAGGACGATTTCGACCGCACCATGCTGGTCAATCTGAAATCGGCCTTCCTCTGCACACAGGCGGTGCTGCCGTCGATGCGCGCGCGAAAGTGGGGCCGCATCGTCAATATCTCCTCGGGTGCCGCGCGAGGCGCCGGCTCGATCGGGCCACATTACAATGCCTCCAAGGCCGGCATGGAAGGGCTCACGCGAGGTTACGCGGCGCGGCTGGTGAAGGAGGGCATCACCGTCAACGCGGTGGCGCCGTCGCTGATCGAGACCGACATGATGAGCGGCCAGCCGCAACTGATCAGCCGCATCCCGCTCGGCCGCTTCGGCACGGCGGACGAGGTGGCGAAAGCCGTGATGCTGCTGGTCGACAACGCCTACATGACCGGGCAGTCGATCGCATTGAGCGGCGGGATGGCGTTTAATTAGACGTTTGGTGTCTGCGGCGGGCTTCCTCTTCCAAGCTCGGGGAACGCCGTAGGGTGGGCAAAGCGAAGCGTGCCCACCATTTCTCGCGACCACGGAGAGATCGTGGGCACGGCGCAAGTACGCCTTTGCCCACCCTACGATTCCAGACTCGCGGAGACAAACCCCTCACCCGTCTCCCGCAAGGGGAGAGGGAAAGACAGCATTCACCACATCGTCGCCGCGGCGCGCTCCGGCCAGATGCTGTCATACTCCTCGCCGCCAACCGTGTTCTGGCTCATCTCGGCAAGGATCTGCCCTGGTGTCGGCAGCGTCTTGGGGTCGATGCGCTTGTCGGGATTCCAGAGGTCGGAGCGGACGATGGCGCGGGCGCACTGGAAGTAGATCTCTTCCACATGCATCACCATGACGCTGCGCGGCGGCTTGCCCTCGACCTTGAACGAAGCAAGCAAGTCCGGATCGACCGAGAGATGCGCGCGGCCGTTGGCACGAACCGCGTTGCCGGAGCCGGGGATCAGGAACATCAGCGACACCCTGGGATCGCGCACGATGTTGCGCAGCGAATCGACCCGGTTGTTGCCGCGACGATCGGGCAACATCAGAGTATGCTGATCGTGGATGCGGACGAAGCCGGGGAGATCGCCGCGCGGCGAGCAGTCGATGCCCTCGGGCCCGATGGTGGCCAGCGCCGCGAACGGCGCCTTCTCGATAAAGATGCGGTAGAGCGGGGTAACGTGGTCGGCGACTTTCACGGTCGAGGCGTCACCAACGGCGCCGTAGATGGCCTCGAGTTCCTCGACCGTCTTGATCACCGTCATTCCACTCTCTCCGTGTTGCGCCGGCCGTCACTCGCGCCAGCTTTCATTCCTGATCACGCGCACAAGCTGGCGGCCGTGATAGTCCGCGCTGCCGGCATTGAGGATGGTGACGTCGGCATTGGCCGAGGCGTCATCGACGCTGCGCGCGAGCCGGTCCGCGATATTGCCGTCGGTGTGACGCGCGCGCGCGGCAAGGCGCTGCGCCAGCACGTCCGGCGGCGCGGTGATCGCGACCACGATGACATTTGCATAGGCCTGGCGTAGCGCAGCGATCACGGTGCGCGAGACGTTGGACACGACGGCCCGCCCCGCACGGATGTCGTCGTTGATCTCCAGCGGCAGGGCGTAGGAATGCCCATGCGCGTCCCAATACACGGCGAAATCGCCATGATCGCGCGCGCGGGCGAATTCGTCGGCGCTCACCGCAATATTGTCCTCGTCGGCAGAGGACGCGCGCGTCACGACGCGGCGCGGGAAGACGACATCGTGATCGTCAACACAGGCCGCCTGCGCCAGCCGCAGCAGCGTGTCCTTCCCGGCGCCGCTCGGGCCGACCACGAGCACCAGCCGCCCTGGCCCGATCGCGCCCGCCGCGTCCGTCGCCGTCGTGACGGTCTCGCTCATGCGACACGGCCCCCTTCCCGCCAGACGCTGCGAACCACGGGAACGCTGCCTGCGACGTGGACGCGGATCAGATCGGCGCGCTTGCCGATTGCGATCTCGCCGCGGTCGGTGAGGCCGACGGCGTCGGCGGGTGCCTTGGTCACGGTGCGAACGGCCGCCGGCAGGCTGATCGAGGGCGCATGCTCGGGCAGTTGCAGCGCGCCCATCAGCAGGCTGGACGGGATGTAGTCCGACGACAGGATGTCGAGCAGGCCCTCGCGGGCGAGATCGACCGCTGCGATGTTGCCCGAATGCGAGCCGCCGCGCACGACGTTGGGCGCCCCCATCAGGATATCGATGCCGGCCTGATGCAGGCCGCGCGCCGCCTCCAACGTGGTCGGGAATTCCGCCACTGCGACACCGTCACGCACGGCGTCGGCGACATTCTCCTCGGTGGTGTCGTCATGGCTCGCGAGCGGTATCTTGTACATATGCGCCAGCGACACGATCTCGCGCATATTGGCCGCGGCGTATTTCTTCTGGTAGTCGAACCGCTTCGCGAACAGCTCGTCGAGCTCGGCATCGGTCTTGCCGCCGCCCTTGCCGCGGTAATAGTCGCGCAGCTTGACCTCGTCGCGAAACTGGCGCTGGCCGGGGGTGTGGTCCATCAGCGACATCAGCTTGACGTCGGGCCGGTCGATCAGCTCCTTGGCTTCCTCGACCACACTCGGCATCGGGATTTCGCAGCGCAGATGCAGGAAGTGGTCGGCGCGCAGCAAATCGGAATCGCGTGCGGTCGTGATCGCGGCGGCGAGCACGCCGGCGCGGCCATCGACCTCCTCGGCACCGTCCTCGCGCCAGACCCGCAGCGAATCGAACACGGTGGTGATGCCCGAGGTCGCGAGCTGGCCGTCATAGGAGATGACGGCAGCGACCGGATTCCAGAACACCTTTGGGCGCGGCACGTAATGCGCTTCGAGATGGTCGGTGTGGAGCTCGATCAGGCCGGGCATGATGAGATCGCCGCCGGCATCCTCGGCGCCTGCAGGCGCCCTGCCCTCGCCGATCTCGGCAATGCGTCCGTCCGCGAGAGCAAGCCAGCCCTGTTCGATCACCCGGTCAGCCAGCACGATCCTGGCATTGGCGATCACGATGTCCTTCGGCTTGGCGTTCATGTCCCTCTTCCTTCAGGCCGCGGCGGCAAAGCTGGTGACATCGACGATGCGGTCGGCAATCAAATGGCGGATTTCGTCGTCATGCACAATCGCGACCATGGCGACGCCCTGGCGCTTCTTCTCGGCGACCAGCGCGACCACGACGGCGCGGTTGGCGGCATCAAGCGAGGCGGTCGGCTCATCCAGCAGCAGGATCGGCAGGTCCGAAATGAAGCCGCGCGCGATGTTGACGCGCTGCTGCTCGCCGCCGGAGAAGGTCGCGGGCGGAAGCTGCCAGAGCCTTTCAGGGATGTTGAGACGATGCAGGAGCTCGCCTGCGCGCGCCTGCGCATCGACGCGAGCCATGCCGTTGACGATCAAGGGCTCAGCGACGACGTCGATTGTGGCGACCCGCGGTACCGCACGCAAAAACTGGCTGACATAGCCAATAGTGGCGCGGCGGACGTTGAGGACCTGCCGCGGCTCGGCGGTGGCGAGGTCGATCACCTCGCCGCGATGGCGGATGCCGATGCGGCCGGAGTCGCAGCGATAATTACCGAAGATCATCTTCAGGATCGAGGATTTGCCGGCGCCGGACGGACCGGACAGCACGACGCATTCGCCCGGATTGACGTGGAAGTTCACGCCGCGCACGACAGGCAATTCGATGCCGCCTTGCAGGTGCATCGTGAAGGTCTTGTTGGCGTCGGCGATGTCGATCATGGCGGTCATAGAAAGGCTCATGTGAGAAGGCTTATGGCGGCAGAATCGACGAGACGAGAAGCTGGGTGTAAGGCTCGCGCGGATCGTCCAGCACCTGGTCGGTGAGGCCGGTCTCGATGACGCGGCCACCCTTCATCACCATCACGCGATGCGACAGAAGGCGCGCGACCGCGAGATCGTGGGTGACGATGACGACGGCGAGATGCAGTTCGGCGACGAGATTGCGCAGGAGATCGAGCAGGCGGGCCTGCACTGAAACATCGAGCCCGCCGGTCGGCTCGTCCATGAACACCAGCCGCGGACCGGTGACGAGGTTGCGCGCGATCTGGAGGCGCTGGCGCATGCCGCCCGAATAGGTGCGCGGCGCATCATCGATACGGGCGACGTCGATCTCGACCCGCGTCAGCCAGTCGGAGGCGGACTCGCGAATCCGGCCGTAATGATTCCAACCCACCGCCATCAGCCGCTCGCCGACATTGGCGCCGGCGGAGACCGCCATGCGCAGGCCCTGCGCCGGATCCTGATGCACAAAGCCCCAATCGGTGCGGAACAGCAGGCGCCGCTCGGCTTCGCCAAGCGCGGCGAGGTCGCGGGTGACGCCGTCGCGCATCCGGTAGGACACCTGCCCGCCGCTGGTGGCAAGCTGGCCCGACAGGAGTTGCAGTAGCGTCGACTTGCCGGAGCCGGATTCGCCGACGATCGCCAGCACCTCGCCGGGATAGAGCGAGAACGATACGTCACGGCACGCCGCAATGCGGCCGTAGGACTTGCTGAGCGCGTTCGCAACGAGCAGCGGCTGATCGGTTTCGAGCAGATCCTGATCAGCCATTTGCACCTCCCTGCGCCTTGTCCTTGTACGGCGCAGCACTCAGGGCACCGTGATGGCCGGCGGCCTGACGTCCCTCGCAATAATCTGTATCCGAGCAGACGAACATGCGGCTGCCCTTGTCGTCGGTGACGATCTCATCGAGATAGGAATTTTCAGCGGCGCACAGCGCACAGGGCGCGTTGAAGCGATAGGGCTCGAACGGGTGGTCTTCGAAATCGAGCGACACAACTTTCGTATAGGGCGGGATCGCATAGATGCGCTTCTCGCGGCCGGCGCCGAACAATTGCAACGCCGGGCAATTGTCCATCTTGGGATTGTCGAATTTCGGAGTCGGCGACGGATCCATCACGTAGCGCCCATTCACCTTGACCGGATAGGCGTAGGCGGTCGCGATATGGCCGAAGCGGGCGATGTCCTCGTACAGCTTCACATGCATCAGGCCGTATTCGGCCAGCGCGTGCATGCGCCGCGTCTCGGTCTCGCGCGGCTCGAGGAAGCGCAGGGGCTCCGGGATCGGCACCTGATAGACCAGCACCTGGTTCGCGTGCAGCGCGACCTCGGGAATGCGATGGCGCGTCTGGATCACGGTCGCCTCGTCCGTCGAGGTCGTCGTGGCAACGCCGGCCGTCTTGGCAAAGAATTTGCGGATCGAGATCGCGTTGGTGGTGTCGTCGGAGCCCTGGTCGATCACCTTTAGCACGTCCTGCGGTCCCAGGATCGCGGCGGTCACCTGCACGCCGCCGGTGCCCCAGCCATAGGGCATCGGCATTTCGCGGCTGGCAAACGGCACCTGGTAACCGGGGATCGCGATCGCCTTCAGGATCGCGCGGCGGATCATCCGCTTGGTCTGCTCGTCGAGATAGGCGAAATTGTAGGCGGGCGCGTTCATTCCGCGGCCTCCTTCATGGCATCAGGCGCATTGGCTTCGGCAGAAGCTTCGGCAAATTCCTTTCGCAGCTTGCGCAGCAGGCCGAGCTCGGACTGGAAGTCGACATAATGCGGCAGCTTCAGATGCTCGACGAAGCCGGTCGCCTGGACGTTGTCCGAATGCGACAATATGAATTCTTCATCTTGCGCCGGGGCTCCGAGCTCTTCACCGAGCTCGCGAGCGCGCAGCGCCCGGTCGACCAGCGCCATCGACATGGTCTTGCGCTCGCTCTGGCCGAAGGCGAGGCCATAGCCGCGGGTGAAGCACGGCGCTTCCGTCGCCGAACCCTTGAACTGGTTGACCATCTGGCACTCCGTCAGCTCGATCGAGCCGAGCGGCACGGCAAAGCCGACATCTTCGGCTGCAAATTCGACCTCGACCTCGCCGAAGCGGATCTCGCCGGCGAAGGGATGGTTGCGGCCGTAGCCACGCTGGGTGGAGTAGCCCATCGCCAGCAGAAAGCCTTCGTCGCCACGGGCGAGATTTTGCAGGCGCAGATCGCGGTCCGCAGGAAAGTTCAGCGGCTCGCGGGTGAGATCGCCGACGCTGGCGCCGTCTTCGGCTTGGGGCGAGGATTCGATCAACCCATCGCGGCCCAGGATATCCGTCACGCGCGGCGTCGGTGCCGTCGAGGCTGCGGCCACAGCCGGCGCTTCCGGCACAAAGCCCTGGCTAAGCGAGGGATCCAGCAGGCGATGGGTGTAGTCGAAGGTCGGTCCGAGGATCTGGCCGCCGGGAATGTCCTTGAAGGTCGAGGACACCCGCCGCTGCACCCGCATGGCGCCGGTGTTGACCGGCGCGCTGGCGCCGAAGCGCGGCAAGGTGGCGCGGAAGGCGCGGACCAGGAAGATCGCCTCGATCAGATCGCCGCGCGCCTGCTTGATCGCGAGCGCAGCAAGCTCGCGGTCATAGAGCGAACCTTCACTCATGACGCGGTCGACGGCGAGCCCGAGCTGTTCCGAGATCTGGTCGAGGGAGACTTCCGCAACGCTCTGGTCGCCGCGCCGCGCGTTGGCGAGCAGGCGATGAGCGTTCTCGATGGCGCGTTCGCCGCCTTTGACTGCGACATACATGCGTCAGCCTCCCTTGCTCATGACACGCGTGGTGCGCGGAATCGCCACCACGGCATCATCGGCGACCAGAACCACGTCGATACCGCGCGGAAACAGCGTCTCGTTGAGATGCAGACGTTCAAACAGGTCGAACGGCTTGATCGACGCCTGGAGCGTTGCGACACCGTCGATGCCGGGGCCGCGCAGCTCGAAGCTCCGTCCTGAGGCCAGGCTCTCGACCTGGATGATTATCGTCGTCGAACGATCCGGATACTCGTTGGTGCCGAGCGCAAAACGCTCGAGCGAGGGCAGCGCACCGCCGTCACTGATCAGCGCGAAGGCCGCGATCGAGGAATCCTGGATCACCGGCGCGCCGGTGTGGAACTTGAGCCATTTCAGGACGTCGGAGCTTTCCGACATCCCCGCATCGAGCCAGAGTGGCGTGTCGTGGTCGAACAGCGTCAGCGCGATCGCGGCGGTGCCGCGCATCATCGGGCCGGCCGTTCCCGCCATCGGCACGATGCGCTGGACCGCACCCGGCCGCGCCATCGCATCCATCACTGAGCGAAAGGTCGATTGCGCCGACAATACCTTGTCGACGAAACCGGGCGGCAGTTCCGCAATCGTGGTCATGGCCTCACCCCTCACCGCGCACCATGGTGTAGAAATCAACCTTCGTCGCAGCGGTCTCTTCCGCCGCCTGCTTGCGCCGAATCATAAGCTGCTCTCGCAACGGCGCGATAACGTCGCGCTCCACCAGCCCGCCAAAATCGCGCGATTGGACAAGCGCGTCGCACAGCGCGATCAGCCGCGCCTTCTCTCCGTCGCGCCCGAGCGTGTAGCCGAAGCCGACCTCGCCGCTCGCAAGCCGCACCGCGGCGCGCGACACCGTCGCTTCGCCGAGATTGAACGGCGCGCCGTCGCCGCCGACCCGGCCGCGCAGCATCACCAGACCGTTCTCCGGTTCGCGCAAATCCTGATGGCCGGGCAAGGGGATCGTGCGGAGGCGGGCGGCGATCTCGCCCGCCTCCGCGTGCGCCAGCACGGCCATGGCGGCCTGGCGCTGGGCTTGCTGGGTGTTGTGCTGGGTCACCGAATCCATCGACCTTTTGACAGAACTTGCCGAACTCAAGTTGTCTATGATAATAGACAACTTGATACGGAAGCGCCATGACTGTTTCGTGACAAACGTGTGATTTTCGGGCTAGGCTGGCCGCCGACATGAGCATGCAGGACACCGCCTCCTCAGGCGTCGCGTTGTGGCGCCTCGTTGCCGACGGCATCGAGCGCGGCATCGCCGACGGCCGTTTTGCCGCAGGCGACAAATTGCCGGGCGAGATGGAGATCGCCGAAACCTATCGCGTCAATCGCCACACCGTGCGACGTGCGCTGGCAGCGCTCGCCGAGCGCGGCATCGTGCGCGCCGAGCGCGGCAGCGGAACCTATGTCGAGGCGCAGAAGCTCGCTTATCCGCTGCGCTCGCGCACGCGCTTCTCGGAGATCGTCGGCGCCGACGGCCGTGAGCCGCATGGCCGGATGATCGAGGCGTCAGAAGACGTCGCGACCCGCGAGGTCGCGCGGGAACTGGGGTTGAAGACCGGCGCGCCGCTGGTGCGGATCGAGGCCATCCGCCTCGCCGACCGCACGCCGATCTGCGTCTCCACCACCTGGCTGTCTGCGGAACTGTTTCCCGGCGCGGGCACGGTGTTTGCCGCGACGCGCTCGATGACGAAGATGCTCGAGCATTACGGGATCGGCGATTACCGCCGCGGCGCCACCCGGATCACCGCCGGCATCGTTGACGCCACCGACGCCGCGCGGCTCGATCTGCCGCTGGGGCGGCCGATCCTGGTGGTCGACGCGACGGACCTCGATCTCGAGGGCAAGCCGCTGGTGACGAAGCACTCGCGCTTCGCGGCGGAGCGGGTGGAGTTTTTGGTCGAGCCGTAGGGGGCCGATCCTCTCTCCACGAAACTGGAATCGTAGGGTGGGCAAAGGCGCGTTTGCGCCGTGCCCACCATCTATCGACATCAAGACAGAGCTGGTGGGCACGCTTCGCTTTACCCACCCTTGTAATAGCGCGA
>NZ_VSSS01000035.1 GCF_008123425.1 Bradyrhizobium rifense | reverse complement strand
ATGTGCATGCCCTAGGGCGAACGCCGGGACCCATAACCACAGGGAGAACTTTTGCGAAGGGTAGGAGTTACGCGTTCTTCGGGACGACGACCGCCATTCCACGATAGATCACGCGGTATGGGTCCCGGCGTTCGCCGGGACGACAGCGGAGTATGGAGCGGCGATCAACTCCCACTCACGCACTCCGCGCCAGCGCGCCGTCGATCATGTTGACCGCGTTCTGCACGCCATACACCGCCACGAACGAGCCGAAGCGCGGGCCCTTCTCCTGGCCGAGCAGCACCTGGTAGAGCATGTTGAACCAGTCGAGCGTGACGCCGGGGCGACCGTCCTTGCCCTTCTTGACCTGGTCGAGGAAGGGATCGCGGCGGCCGATCTCGTAGACGACGTTCTGGATGTCCTCGGCGGAGGCGTCCGCCGGGAGCTGCGACAACGCATCGCGCAGATCCTGCAACGCGGCGCGCTCAACGTCGCTCGGTTGGCGGAACTGCTTCGTCGGCGCGACGAAATCGCGATAATAGTTGATGGCGTAGCCGACCATCGCGTCGAGCTTGGGATGCGTCTGCGGCGACACGCCGGGACGGTAGCGGCCGATAAAACCCCACAGCGTCTCGGCATTCTCCGCATTCGACGACGACACCAGCGTCAAGAGCAACTGGAACGTGACGGGCATGTCGGCCTTCGGCGGATGGCCATAATGGATGTGCCAGACCGGATTGCCGAGCTGCTGCTTGTCATCTTGTTTAGCAAAGCCGTCCGAGAATTGCTGGTAGTCGTCGACATTGCGCGGGATGACGTCGAAATACAGCCGCTTCGCCGCCTTCGGCTCGCGATACATGAACAGCGTCAGCGATTCCGGCGAGGCGTAGCGCAGCCATTCGTCGATGGTGAGGCCATTGCCCTTCGACTTCGAGATCTTCTGGCCCTGCTCGTCGAGGAAGAGCTCGTAATTAAAACCTTCGGGCGGCGTGCCGCCGAGCGCCTTGGCGATGGCGCCGGATAGCTTCACGGAATCGATCAGGTCCTTGCCGGCCATCTCGTAGTCGACGCCGAGTGCGACCCAGCGCATCGCCCAGTCGGCCTTCCACTGACACTTGACGTTGCCGCCGGTCACCGGCGTCTCAACTTCCTCGTTCGTATCGGGGTCGACGTAAGTCACCGTGCCCGCGGCGACGTCGCGGCGGATCATCGGCACTTGCAGCACGACACCGGTGGTCTTGCTGATCGGCAGGAACGGCGAATAGGTGGCGCGACGATCGGGTCCGAGCGTCGGCAGGATGATGTCCATGACCTTGTCGTAGGCGGCGAGCATCTTGAGCAGCGTCGCGTCGAAGCGGCCGGACTTGTAATAGACGGTCGAGCTTGCGAACTCGTAGTCGAAGCCGAAATGATCCAGAAACGCGCGCAGGCGCGCGTTGTTGGCGTCACCAAACGACGGATGCTCGTTCGAGAACGGGTCGGGCACCGCGGTGAGCGGCCGCCCCAGATATTGCGCCAGCAGATCCTTGTTCGGCACGTTGTCCGGCACCTTGCGGAAGCCGTCCATGTCGTCGGAGAACGCGAGCAGGCGCGTCTTGATCTTGTCCTCGGTCAGCACGCGGAAGGCATGGCGCACCATCGAGGTGCGCGCGATCTCGCCGAACGTGCCGATGTGTGGCAGGCCGGACGGGCCGTAACCGGTCTCGAACAGCACCTCGTCCTTCGGGCTTTTCTTCAGCCGCGCGACAATGGCCTTCGCCTGCTCGAACGGCCAGGCGTTGGATTGTTCGGCGAGCACGCGAAGATCGCTCGGACTCATGTTGGGATCGGTAACGGACATCAAGGGGCCTCCGGGCCGCGGAAAATAGCGATTTCCGGGCAGAATGCAATTTTGTGGGGCGACGCAGCCGCCTCCACCGTCATTGCGAGCGAAGCGAAGCAATCCAGAATCTTTCCGAGGAAACCGTCTGGATTGCTTCGTCGCAAGAGCTCCTCGCAATGACGGCGGAGGGAGCAGCGCCCGGGTTAAAACGGGCTCACCGAAAAATACCGCAGCCACAGATCCGTGTAGCGGCCTTTTTCCCAGACGCGGAACAGCGCCCAGTTCAGGGCCTGGCGCAGCACGTCGTTGCCCTTGCGCACGGCGATGCCGATGCCTTCGCCGAAGAAGCGGCTCTCGACGAAGGGGCCGCCGGAGAAGGCGCAGCAATCGCCGGAATCGGTGCCGTTGATCCAGAACGCCAGCGAGATTGCGTCGCCGAAGATGAAATCGACCTCGCCCTTGCGGAGCGCGGCGCGCAACGCATCGTCATCGGGATAGCCGTGCAGCTCGGCGTCGGTGAACATCGCCTTGAGATAGGCCTCATGCGCGGAGCCCGCGATGACGCCGACCTTCTTGCCTTCGAGATATTCGGGCCGGATCTCCGGCATCACCGCGTCCTTGCGCGAGGCAAAGCGCGCCGGCACGCGGTAATAGGGATCGGTGAAATCGACGCGCGCGCGCAGCTGCGGGCTCACCGCCATGGACGCAATGATCGCATCGCCACGGTTCGAGGTGAGCGCATCGACCAGCGTCTCGAATCGGCGCATCTGCACCGTGCAGGTGACCTTGATCTCCTCACAAAGAGAACGCGCGAGATCGACGTTGAAACCGGCCGGATTGCCATCGGCGCCGGTGTAGTTGAACGGCGGGTAGTCGGTCTCGGTCAGGAAGCGGATCACGGTCAGGCGCGACAAATCCGGCCGCTCCGGGCGCCTCCGCGGGTCCCAGAAGCCGGGTACGGCCTGGGGGGCAGCTTGAGGCGCGACCTGGGTCGTGGCTTGAGGCGCGGCAGGGGGCTGCTTGGCCGGAGCCTGCGCGCGTGCGCCGGGCAGGCTCGCGAGCAGGCACGCGGCGACGACCAGCCCCGTCAGCAAGCCACGGGCAGATTTGGACGATTTCGCCTGTTGCGATGGAGCCATCGGCCGGAAATGAACGAATTTCGTTGGGATCGGAGGGCCTTATAGACCATCCGGCCGGGAACGCGAGCGCCGATTGCAGTTAACCGGAGGCCTCAGAGATACCGCTTCAGCTCGGCCGCGGCCTCTTCCGGGGTCCGCTTCAGGTTGAACGGCGAGACGAAACGGCCGTCGCGGTCCATCAGATAGATCAGAGCGGTGTGGTCCATGGTGTAGTCGCCGTCCTTGGTCGGGACCTTCTTGGCATAGACCCGGTAGGAGGTGATCACCTTGGCGGTTTCGGCGGGATCGCCGCTGAGGCCCTCGAGGTGCGGATCGAAGCTCGAGAGATAATCCTTCATCGTCGCGGGCGTGTCGCGCTCGGGATCGACCGAGATGAAGACGGCG
The DNA here is from genome assembly GCF_008123425.1 of Bradyrhizobium rifense. Lineage (GTDB taxonomy): Bacteria > Pseudomonadota > Alphaproteobacteria > Rhizobiales > Xanthobacteraceae > Bradyrhizobium > Bradyrhizobium rifense. The sequence goes on along the minus strand of NZ_VSSS01000035.1, from coordinate 32,300 downwards.
TTGACCTTGTCGGCATCCTTGCCCATCGCGCGCAGCACTTCCGACATCTCGAACAGCGAGGTCGGACAAACATCAGGGCAATGGGTGTAGCCGAAGAAGATCAGGGTCGGCTTGCCCTTGAGGTCCTTGTCGGTGAAGGCCTTGCCGGCCTGGTCGGTGAGCTGGAACGGGCCGCCGATCGCGGCCGGCTGCGCCACCTTGCTGACACCGCCCATGGCCCAGAACAGCACCAGCAGACCGACGACGAGGCTTGAGGCGAAGGCGGTCGCGATCACCAGCGGACGGGCGGTAGAACTCATGAGCGGAAAACTTCCTGTCGCGGGTCAGAAGCAGGCGGCAAAGCCGGTCCTGATCATTTCGAAGAACACCTGGGAGCCATAATGGAACCAGAGCGCGAGCGCGCCGATAACCATGAGCCCACCGACACACGCGCCGCCCCACAGCAGCACGGACGGCGTGCGCCCGGCAGTGGGCGAATTGTCCTCTAGCGGATGCGCCGGATGCAGTGGTTGAGCCATGACAACGACCGGGGCGAAGGCCCCGATTCCCTGCCTTTCAGATAGGCTTTGGCCCGCCAGCGGGCAAGGCACCGCTGGCGGGCCAAAAGGATCCCGTCATGCTGAGGATGTCAGTGAAGCAGCTGGCCCCGGGCGGATTCGAGCTGTTCCACTTGCGGGAGAGACCGGCGCGACGGCTTGATCGCCGAGGCTTGCGCGTCCAGGTAGCAGGGCTTGTACATGGCCTGGAGCTGCCTGCCCCTCAGGAACAGCATGTGCGGCGTGAGGCCGCCGCGCTGGTTGATCCAGCGCTTCACCTGCGAGGGATACATCGCATAGAGCATCTGGGTCGCTTCAGCATTGGTCACGGCGCGGCCATTGGCGCCGAAATCCCAGGCGGCGTGGAAGCCGAGCGTCGCGCTCGCGGTGACGCAGATGCGGTCGTGCGGGATGGCGCCGAGGACGATGGTGCAGGCCGAGGCACAGAGGCCGTCGATGATGACGGTGTCGCCGGACTGGCGCAGGTCCTGGTATTTGTCGACGTAGGTTCCGATCCGGCCGCCGCGGTCGTCCGCGATCCGAACCACCGCGTGAGACGCCCCCATGCAAGCGACCAGGAGAACCGCCGCAAGCAACCCCGTCAGAAACTTCATTGGCCCCCGCCCCAGTCGAATTCGAATCTGTGTGTCAGGTGGTGATGCATCGCTAGCGTCTGTCGTAACCAAGGTTTTGTCTAGGCACGCCGGCTCGCTCAAAACAAATTCAAATCCAGTGTTGCGTCCGCGCTGCACTGGGGCCGGCCCGGTCCCAAACTGGAACAAGTTAATGATGTCTTACGCGACAAGCCCTTGATCTCAGTTGCAACCGCTGGCTTCAATCCGGACAACTACAGGGGGGAACTCATGGCCGGGCATTCGACTGAGCAGGCTGACGTCATTGTCGTCGGCGGCGGACTATCGGGACTGGTGGCGGCGACCGAGATCGCCGATGCCGGCAAGCGCGTGATCGTCGTCGATCAGGAGGGCGAGCAGTCGCTCGGCGGCCAGGCGTTCTGGTCGTTCGGCGGATTGTTTCTGGTGAACTCGCCGGAACAGCGCCGGCTCGGCATCAAGGACTCCTTTGACCTCGCGATGCAGGACTGGCTCGGCGCCGCCGGCTTCGATCGCGACGAGGATTTCTGGCCGCGCCAATGGGCCGAGGCCTATGTGGCGTTCGCGGCCGGCGAGAAGCGCGCCTGGCTGCGCGCGATGGGGCATCGCATCTTTCCCGTGGTCGGCTGGGCCGAGCGTGGTGGCTATGACGCGATGGGCCACGGCAATTCGGTGCCCCGCTTTCACGTCACCTGGGGCACCGGCCCCGGCATCGTCGAGCCGTTCGAGCGCCGCGCGCGCGACGCCGCCAAGAGCGGCCGGCTGATCTTCAGGTTCCGCCATCGCGTCGATGCACTCTCGATCACCAACAGCACGGTGGATGGCGTCAGCGGCGCCATTCTCGCGCCAGACAACGTCGAGCGCGGCAAGAGCTCATCACGCACTGTCGTCGGCGAGTTCGCGCTGAAGGCGCAGGCCGTGATCGTGGCGTCCGGCGGCATCGGCGGCAATCATGACCTGGTGCGTGCGAACTGGCCGCAGCGACTCGGCGAGCCGCCAAAATTCATGATCTCCGGCGTGCCCGAGCATGTCGACGGCCGCATGATCGGCATCACCGAAAAATCAGGCGCGCGGCTGATCAACCGCGACCGCATGTGGCACTATGTCGAGGGCATCCAGAACTGGTCACCGATCTGGCCGCGCCACGGCATCCGCATCCTGCCCGGCCCGTCCTCGATGTGGTTCGACGCCACAGGCACGCGGCTGCCGGCGCCGCTATTCCCGGGGTCCGATACGCTCGGCCAGCTCAAATACATCATGTCCACCGGATATGATTATTCCTGGTTCATCCTGACGCAGGCCATCATCAAGAAGGAATTTGCGCTGTCGGGCTCGGAGCAGAATCCCGATCTCACCGGAAAAAGCTGGCGCATGACGTTGCGCCGCGCCACCAACAAGGGCGCGCCGGCGCCGGTGGAGGCGTTCAAAAGCCACGGTGTCGACTTCATCGTGCGCGACAATATCGAGGATCTCGTCGCCGCCATGAACAAGCTCGCCGATAATGATTTGCTTAAGCTCGACGAGATCAGGATGCAAATCGAGGCGCGCGACCGTGAGATCGCCAACCCCTACGTCAAGGACGCGCAGGTGATGAACATCCACAATGCGCGGCGTTACATCGGCGACAAGCTGATCCGCACGGCGTCACCGCACCGTATTCTCGATCCCGCGCAGGGGCCGCTGATCGCGGTCAAGCTCAACATCCTCACCCGCAAGACGCTGGGCGGTTTCGAGACCGATCTCGACTCGCGCGTGTTCGGCGCTGAGGGGAGCGTCATTCCCGGCCTCTATGCGGTCGGCGAAGCCGCCGGCTTCGGCGGCGGCGGCGTGCACGGTTATCGCTCGCTGGAGGGCACCTTCCTCGGCGGCTGCCTGTTCTCGGGCCGCAATGCCGGCCGTGCGGCGGCGAAAGCGGTGGGATAGATCATGCGGTGTGGGATGCATATCGGGGTGCTCGTTGCGGCACTCGCCGCAGCGCCAGCCGCATCCGCCGACACGATCGACGTCAACGGCGTGATGCGGTCCTACACCGCACAATTGCCGGCGAAAAAACCGGCGCCGCTCGTGATCGTGCTGCACGGCAAGACCCAGCGCGGCGCCGATATGATCACGCGGACGGCATGGCCGCAGGTCGCCAAACGCGAGGGGCTGGCCGTGGTGTTTCCCGATGGGCTCAACCATGCCTGGGCCGATGCGCGGACGAAGGCAGGACCTGAACTGCGCGGACCGCCCGCAGGCACCGATGACGTCGCCTTTATCGCGAAGCTGGTCGAGAAGCTGGTGGCCGACGGTACGGCCGATGCCAAACGCGTCTATGTCACCGGCGTCTCCAACGGCGGCGCCATGGTGATGACGCTGGTCTGTGCGCGCGCCGATCTGTTTGTGGCCGGCGCCAGCGTGATCATGAACCTCACCGATGAGACCGCCGTCACCTGCCATCCGTCGCGGCCGCTGCCGATGCTCATCATGAACGGCACAGCCGATCCGCTGATCCCTTACGAGGGTGGACGCGGATCGAGCTATTTTGCCGCAGACGGGTTCTGGTCCACCGAGAAGACCGTGGCATTTTGGCGCGAGCTCAATGGCTGCGAGAGCGACGACGCCAGCGTGACTGATCTCCCCGACAAGGCGCCCAACGATCAATCCAGCGTCACGCGGATCACATCACACTGCCCTGCAGGGCTGGACGTCCTGCTCTATCGCGTCAACGGCGGCGGCCACCGCATGCCCGGATTTGCGCCGGACGCCCGCTTCCCGAAGGTCGCAACCGGCCTGCTCGGGCCGCAGAACGGCGATATCGACGGCGCCGAGACGATTTGGGCTTTCTTCAGCCAGTTTCGCTGAATAAGCGCATGCTTCGCGAGAGCCGTATGCGTTGCCGGGGTGGCACAGCGCAGGCCGCTGCGCTAGAGAGAGCCGCCATTCCCATCAGGAGACCCCGTAAATGAGCATCCAGCGTTTTGAAACCGGCCCGCGCATGAGCCAGGTCGTCGTGCACGGCAACACCGTCTATCTCGCCGGCGTCGTCGCCAACAATGCGGCCGGCGAAAGCGTGACCAAGCAGACCCAGGACATCCTGAAGACCATCGACGGCCATCTCGCCAAGGCCGGCACCGACAAGTCGAAGCTGCTGTCGGCCACGATCTACATCACCGACATGAAGACGTTCCAGGAGATGAACGCGGTGTGGGACGGCTGGGTGTCGCCCGGCAACACCCCGGCCCGCGCCACCGTCGAAGCCAAGCTGGCCGCGCCGCAATACACCGTCGAGATCATGGTCACGGCGGCGAAGTAAATTCGCGCAGAACCGACATCCGAAAGGAGCGCGATGAGACCATCATCGCGCTCTTTTTTGCGGACGCATGATCTCCGAGGTAATCGATCCTCGTGCGCGAACCTTCGATAGTCAGGTCTGCCGGACCACACGGCGCCATCGAAGGAGAGTCTCATGACCGACCACGTCACCATCGCCAGCCGCTACATCGATCTCTGGAACGAGCGCGCAGCCGGCCGCCGTCGCGAACTGCTCAACGAGAACTGGACGGCGGATGCGAGCTATGTCGATCCGCTGATGAAGGGCGACGGCCAGGACGGCATCGATGCGCTGATCTCAGGCGTCCAGCAGCGCTTTCCAGACTTCAAGTTCAGCCTGATCGGCGAGCCCAATGGCTACGGCGACCATGTCCGCTTCAGCTGGGGGCTTGGACCCGATGGCGTCGACAGCCCGATCAAGGGGACGGATTTCGCCGTGCTGAAGGACGGGCGGATCAGGAGCATCACGGGATGTCTGGATCAGGTGCCCGCGGGGGTGTGAGGGCGTGCTGCCTCCTCAATCACAGCCGTCGTCCCGGCGAACGCCGGGACCCATACCGCGTGATTTCTCGATCGCGGAAGGTGGGAGTACCGAACGACAGATCTTCACCAAACTCCTCCCTGGGGTTATGGGTCCCGGCGTTCGCCGGGACGACAAGTGTGGGTGGGCGCCAGTTTGCGCCCATCATCCCACGGCCAGCCGATACGCCCGCTTCGCATTCACGCCAAACGTCTTCTCGCGCGCTTGCGGCCCTAGCTTCGCCAGGCACGCCTCCAGCGCGCTCTTGATGTCACCATAGCTGCCCGCCAGCAGGCACACCGGCCAGTCCGAGCCGAAGATCAGGCGGTCCTCGCCAAAGCAATTCGCGACGTGCTGGACGAACGGAAACAGCCGCTCGGCGTCCCAATCGGTCCACTTCGCTTCCGTCGCGAGACCCGAGACCTTGCACCAGACGTTGTCGCAGGCCGCAAGCGACGCGATACGGTCGGACCATTCGGCGCTGCCGCCATCGGCGATCGGCGGTTTTGCGGCGTGGTCGAGCACGAAACGTCCTTGCGGAAAGGCTTTTGCAGTCGCGATCGCGGCGCGGAGCTCGCGGGTGCGGACCAGCAAGTCATAGGTGAGATCGCGGGCGAACACGGCCGCTAGTCCGCGCTGGACGTCCGCGCGCAACAGCCAGTCGGCATCGGCTTCGTCGTGGACCTGGTGGCGGATACCGACCAGCTTTGCGCCGCCCGGCAAGCCGTGCAGGCGATCAAGCGTGCCACCGAGCGCTGCATCGGTCAGATCGGCCCAGCCGATGACACCGATGACCGAAGGCGTGGCATGCGCAACCGCCAAGAATTCCTCGGTCTCCTCGAGCGACGAGCGGCATTGCACCACGATGCTCGCGTCGATGCCATTCGCCTTCAGCAGCGGAGCAAGATCGGCGGGCCCGAACGCACGGCGGATCGGCGTGAGTTCAGGTCCCTCCATCCAGGGATAGTCCGCGCGCGCGGGATCCCAGAAATGCTGGTGCGCGTCGATGGCCATGTCTCACGCTCCGCCCGGCAGCGGCGCCCGCGCGTCGACGAGGTTTTTCGCACGCAGCTCCTGCCAGAAGGCTGGAGGCACCGTGTGCTCCGACATTGCGATGCTGTCGGTGACCTCTGCCGCGTTGCGCGCCCCCATTAAGGCGACCGTCACGGTCGGATGGGCCATGCAAAACTGGAGCGCGGCAGCCTTCAGCTCGGTACCATGCTTGCGGCAGAGCTGGTCGAGCTCCAGCGCGCGCACCACGAGTGCCGCGTCGGCATCCCGGTAATTGAACTTCGCGCCGCTGTGCGGATTGGCCAGAATGCCGCTGTTGTAGATGCCGCCGAGCAGGATGCCGATGTTCTTCGCCGCGCAGACCGGAAACAGCGCATCCAGCGCGCCCTGGTCGAGCAGCGTATAGCGGCCGGCGAGCAGGAAGCAGTCGACCGGCACGGCTTCGGCGAAACGCGTCAGCATCTCCGACTGGTTCATGCCGGAACCGATCGCCTTGACCGTGCCGTCGGCGCGCAGGCGCATCAGCGCGCGGAAGGCGCCGCTGACGGCCGCGTCATAGTGATCGTCGGGATCGTGCACGAGCAGCACGTCGACGCGATCGAGACCGAGGCGGTCGAGACTTTCCTCGACCGAACGCATCACGCCGTCATAGCTGAAATCGAATTGCGGCCGCAGCGCAGGCGCGCCCTTGTAGTCATCGTCCTCGGCCGCACTGGCATCCGGATGCAGCAGCCGGCCGACCTTGGTCGAGATCGCAAAGGAGTCCCGCTTCTGCTGGCGCAGGAACGCGCCCAAACGGCGCTCGGCGAGGCCAAAGCCGTAGAGCGGCGCGGTGTCGAAGAAGCGGACGCCGAGCGACCAGGCCTTCGCGACGGTGGCTTCCGCGTCCGCATCGCTGACCGCAGAAAACAGGCCGCCGAGCGGCGCCGAGCCAAGGCCGATTGCCGTAACATCGAGGCCGTTAGCCAATTGCGTACGCTTCATTGCAATCTCCTTCCAATCAGCAGCACTCCCTCCCCCGCAAGCGGGAGAGGGAGTGTAGCGCAGGAACGTTGGGCTGGTAACGTTCCTACTTCAACAGTTGAGCGACGTTATCCTTCGTCACCAGGTCGAGGCCGGTGTAGATCGTTTCCGGAACCTTCTGGCCCTTCTTGATCGCCAGCAGGGTGTCCATCGACTTCTCGCCCATTTCGAATGGGCGCTGGCCGGTGAGCGCGTTGGAGTAACCATCGCGCAGCAGTTCGAGCTGCATCTTCAGCGTATCGGCAACGACGAGCGTGAACTTGCCGGCGTCGATATCCTTCTTGTTCTTGTTGACGAAAGCCTTGAAACCTTCCGGCGCGAACATCGGCCAGCCACCGACCGGGATGATCGCGGCAAGGTCGGGCGTCGCGGTGCGCAGGTCCGACATCTGCTGGATCGCGAGCGTGAAGTCGTCGTTGCAGAAGGTCGGCGAACCCTGGACCTCGACCCATTTCGAGCCCTTGAGCGCTTCGCGGACACCGTCGACGCGCTCGGCAAGGTTCTTGGCACCCGGGCCACCGGAGACCATGGCATATTTGCCGCCGTCCGGCCGAAGCTGGAGCAACTGCTTGCCAAGCGCGACGCCGAAGTCCTTGTTGTTTGTGCCGATATAGGCCTGCCGCTTCGAACCCGGCGCATCCGCGTCAAACGTGATGACGGGAATGCCGGCCGCAGCCGCTGCGTCGATCGACTTGGTCATCGCCGCGACGTCTGCAACCGAGATTGCGAGCCCATCCACCTTCTGGGTGATGAAGTCCTGGATGATCTGCGCCTGCGTCGCCGGCTCGTGCTCGATCGGCCCCTTATAGATGCACTCGACATTGCCGAGTTCCTTGGCTCGCTTCATGCAGCCGTCGCGCGCCACGTCGAAGAACGGATTGTTCATCGCCTTGGGCACGACGGCGAACTTGTAGGTCTGGGCAAATGCCGGGGTCGCCATCATCGCGATGGTCACGCCGGCCAACAGAAGCTTCTTCATTTCTTCCCTCCACACTTTGTTGCCTATCCATTTGTGATGTGATGCCCCGGCAGGCGGATAGACGATGTTTCGTTGTCCTTCCGGAGTAACTGGTTAAGTCATGCGCGAGCGGATGCGGTCGACCAGCACGGCAAGGATGATGATCACGCCGACCAGCGTCTGCTGCCAGTAGGAGTTGACCTGCGCGAGCACGAGGCCGTTGCGGATCACCTCGAGCAACACACAGCCGACGATGGCACCGAGCGGACCGCCGATGCCGCCGGCCAGATTGGCGCCACCGATCACGGCGGCCGCAATCACGTTGAGCTCGTAGGAGGTCGCCATGTTGGCCGGCGCCGAGCCGAGCCAACCGGAGATGATGATGCCCTGGAGACCCGCGGCGAGCGCGCAGATCACGTAGACCTCGATCTTCACCCGCACGACCGGGATGCCGGTCAACTCCGCCGCTTTCTCGTTGCCGCCGAGCGCGAAGACGTGGCGGCCGAAACTGGTGTGATGCAGCACGACCGCCATCACGGCTGCGAGTATCATCAGGTAGATGAAGGGAGCGGGCACACCGAGCACGTCACCCGATGTCAGCGCATAGAAATAATCGGCGTCCGGGCCGCCGGGAAAGCTGCCGCGGCCGTTCGAGACGACATAGGCGAGCCCACGCACGATCGAGAGCATGCCGAGCGTGGTGACGAAGGGCGACAGCCCGAGCACCGCAATGCAGAAGCCGTTGACGAGCCCGACGATCAACGCAGCGCACAGCCCCGCAAGCACCGAGATCACGAAGATCAATCCGGGCACATTGGCGACGACGGTCTTGCCGTCGGCGGCCAAATGGACGAACGCCAATCCGGGCGCCGACAGCTCGACCATGACCATGGAGGTGATCATCGCAGAAAAACACATCATCGAGCCGACGGAGAGATCGATGCCGCCGGTGATGATGACGAAAGTGATTCCGAGCGTGGCGATGGCGATGAAGGAGAAGTTCTTCGCCACGTTCTGCATATTGCCCTCGGTGAAGAAATAGGGGCTGGCAAAATGCATCACGACCATCAGCACCAGGAGCGCCAGCAGGACGTAGCCGGTCTGGGAGGCGAAGATGCCGCGCCGCCACCATTTGACCTTGCTGACGTTCGAGAAGGTGATCGGGGATTCCAAGGGCATGGCCATTACGCCGCCTCCTTCGCGCCGGTGATGAGGGCGGTGACTTCCTCGGGCGAGGTCTCGTGGATCGGCTTGTCGGCCCGCTTCTCGCCGCGGCGCATGACGATGACGCGATCGCACACCGCGAACACGTCCGGCATGCGGTGCGAGATCAGCATCACGGCGACGCCCTGCTCTTTCAGGCGGTGAATCAGGCCCAATACCTGCTCGACCTGACGGACCGAGATCGCGGCGGTCGGCTCGTCCATCATCACCAGCCTTGCATTGGAGAGACGCGTCCGCGCGATCGCGACCGCCTGGCGCTGGCCGCCGGACATCTGCTTGACGAGATCGTCGGGGCGCGTCTCCGAGCGCAGCTCGCCGAACAGCTCAAGCGCACGCGACGCCATGGCCTTGTGATCAAGCAAAGCGATGGGCCCGAATTTGCGCTTCAGCTCGCGGCCGAGAAATACGTTGGCGGCGGCAGTCAGATTGTCGGCCAGTGCGAGGTCCTGATAGACGACCTCGATCCCGACCCCGCGTGCATCGATGGGCCGGTTGAAATGGACCGCGCTGCCGCCGAAGCGGATTTCGCCGTGGCTGGGGCGGAAATTGCCGGCGATGATCTTGACCAGGGTCGATTTGCCGGCGCCGTTGTCGCCCATCAGGCCGACCACTTCGCCCGGGTGGACATGCATATCGACATCATGCAGCGCGCGGATGGCGCCGAACTCCTTGCCGATGCCGGAGAGTTCGAGGACCGGTGTTGTGTCAGCACTTGCCATCAGCGACCTCAAACGTAGCGGTTAACGAGAGATTCCAGATATTCCTGCCGTCCCGAGCGTGGCTGCGGGTCGAAGCCAGGACCCAGTGCGCGATCGGAGAGATCGGCGAGCGAACGCTGCCCGCCGAGAATGGCACGGCCCTCGGCTCCCGCCCATCCACCGTAGCGGTCGGCGAGCGGCGTTGTGAGTGCCCCGGCATCGAGCATGTCGGCGGCAGCGAGGAAGGCCCGCGCGCAGGCGTCCATCGAGCCGACATGGGCATGAATGAGATCGTCGGGATCGATCGACTGACGGCGGATCTTGGCGTCGAAATTGAGCCCGCCCGAGGTGAAGCCGCCGCGGTTCAGGATCTCGTGGAACACCAGCGCCAGCTCACCCACATTCATCGCGAACTGGTCGGTGTCCCAGCCGAGCAGATCGTCGCCGCGGTTGATATCGAGCGAGCCGAACACGCCGAGCGCCTCGGCGAGCGCGACCTCGTGATGGAAGGAATGGCCTGCGAGGATGGCGTGGTTCTGCTCGATGTTGAGCTTGACGTCCTTGAGCAGATCGTAGCGCGCGAGGAAGCCGTAGCAGGTGGCGACGTCGAAATCATATTGATGCTTGGTCGGCTCCTTCGGCTTCGGCTCAATCAGGATCGGGCCCTTGAAGCCGATCTTGTGCTTGTGCTCGACCACGAGCGAGACGAAGCGGCCGAGCTGATCGAGCTCGCGCTTGAGATCGGTGTTGAGCAGCGTCTCGTAGCCCTCGCGGCCGCCCCACAGCACATAGTTCTGGCCGCCGAGCCGGTGCGTCACCTCCAGCGCGGCGCGGACCTGGCCGGCGGCATAGGTGAAAATCTCCGGGTCCGGATTGGTCGCGGCACCCGCCATGTAGCGGCGATGCGTGAACAGGTTTGCGGTGCCCCAGAGCAGGCGGACTTTTGCCGTGGCCATCTTCGCTTCGAACAGATCGGCGATCGCGTTGAGATTGGCGACGGATTCGCTGAGCGAGGCGCCTTCGGGCGCCGCATCGACGTCGTGGAAGGTGAAGAAGGGCACATCCAGCAGGCGGAACAGCTCGAAGGCGACGTCGGCCTTGGCGCGCGCCATCGCCATCGGATCAGAGCCGTGGTGCCACGGCCGCAGAAACGTCTCGCCGCCGAAGGGATCGGCACCTGGCCAGCAGAACGAATGCCAGTAGCAGACGGCGAAGCGCAGATGGTCCTCCAGCCTGCGGCCGTGAACCATGCGGTCCTTGTCGTACCAGCGGAAGGTGGGCGTATTTCCCGTATCCTTGCCAGCGAAGGCCACAGGCGTGCTTGCATCGAAGAATTTGGCTGACGCGTTCACTTAAAGACTCTCCTTCAATGCGGGGTAAAGCGCGCGCCAGTGGCGATAGGCCTCGTCATAGGCGGACGCTGCGGAGGCGCGGGGCACGAAACTGGCGAGCCGTCGCGGCCGGGTGCAGATTTGCGCGGGGGCCTCGCCGGTGGCAGCCAGCCGACCGAGCCGCGCAGCGCCGAGCGCGGCGCCGACCTCGCCCTCCTCGACGCGGTGCACGGCAATGCCGAGCACGTCGGCGCAGATCTGCGCCCAGAGCGGCGAGCGCGAGCCGCCGCCAACGAGATCGACTTCAGTGATCGCGCCGCCCGCCGCGCTCAGCGCCGCGAGATTGTCGCGCGCGGCGAAGGCGACGCCTTCAAGCACGGCCTGGACGATCTGGCTGCGGCCGGTCGCAGCGCGCAGCCCCACGAAGGCACCGCTCGCGGCGGCGTCGTTGTGCGGTGTGCGCTCGCCGTCGAGATAGGGCAGAAATTTGATAGGGCTCGGCCCCTCGACACACTCGCCAAGCGGCTCGAGTAGCGCCGCTGTGGGCGTCTCCATCACACCGGCGAGCCAGGCGAGCGAGGCCGCTGCCGACAGCATCACGCCCATCTGGTGCCAGAGACCCGGCAGCGCGTGACAGAATGCATGCACCGCCGAGGCGGGCGCGGGCGCAAAGCGATCGGTGACGCGGAACACCACACCTGAGGTTCCCAACGACAAAAACGCATCGCCGGGCGCGATCGCGCCGAGCCCGATCGCGCTCGCGGCATTGTCACCGGCGCCGCCGGCGACCACGACGTCCTTCACCATGCCCCAGCGCTGCGCGAATTCGCCCGCGAGCACAGCGCTCACCTCGCTGCCCTCGACAAGGCGCGGCATGTGATGCAGATCGAGTCCGGTGGCATGTAGCAGCTCCGCCGACCAGCTGCGCCGGCCGACATCGAGCCACAACGTACCAGCGGCGTCCGACATGTCCTCGACCATCTCGCCGGTGAGGCGATAGCGGACATAGGCCTTTGGCAGCAGCACTTTTGCGACGCGTTCGAAGATGCCTGGCTCGTGGTGGGCGACCCAGAGCAATTTTGGCGCGGTGAAGCCGGGCATCGCCAGATTGCCGGCGATGACGTGCAGCGAGGGGCAGCGGCGCTCGAGCTCGATGCATTCGGCGTGCGAGCGACCATCGTTCCAGAGGATCGCAGGCCGCAGCGGGCGCCCGTCCGAACCGAGCAGCGTCGCGCCATGCATCTGGCCTGACAGCCCGATGCCGCGCACGCCAGCAACATCACGCGGATGCGTGGCGGCGAGATCATCGACCGCACCGATCGCCGCATCGACCCAGGAATCGGGATCCTGCTCGGACCACAGCGGCTGCGGATGCGACAGCGCAAGCTCGCGCGATGCCGTCGCGACAACCGCGCCGGCTTCGCTCACGAGCACCGCCTTCACACCGGACGTGCCGATGTCCAATCCGAGATACAAACTCGTCCCTCCCTTAACGCTTGACGCGGTGCACGAACTGACGTCGCGCTTTCCGCAGTCACTCACTCCAAAACACAAAGCACCGCGCCTTGCGGCTACGGCAGATTGTCCCGCATCAGGATGTCGATGCGGATATTCTCCTGTTCGCTCAAGATCGGCTCGTTACGCGCAAGCGACAGCAGCACGCGCACGGCGGCGCGCGCCTCGTGCCCCGGGTTCTGCGAGATCGCGACATCCAGCGTGCCCTGCAGCAGCAGCCTTCGCGTCATCGCGGTGAGATCGTGGGCGATGAACACGATCTGCTTCTCGCGGCCAGCCTCGGTCAGGGCCTTGGCCACGCCTTGCGTGCCGGCGCCGACATTGTAGAGGCTGATGATGTCAGGATGCTTGTCGAGCAACCGCGATATCAGCTGCTCGGAGCGGTCGTCGTCGTCGCGCCCCTCGAGCAGAGGCAGGATGTCGAGGCGCGAAAACTCCGACGCCATCACCTGATTGAAGCCAAAAATGCGCTCGGCATGGTCGCGCAGGCCCTGCGATCCCGCGATGATGGCGACCTTGCCGGGCTTTTCGCCGACCAGCCGCCCGACCAGCGCGCCGGCGGTGCGGCCCGCCGCGATGTTGTCGATGCCGACATAATGGTGGCGGCGCGACGACGGCACGTCCGAGACCAGCGTCACCACCTTGGTGCCGGCATCGACGAGATCGTTGATCGCAGCGCGAACGCCGGGATGATCCAGCGCCACCACGGCAACGCCGTCATAGTCGCCCGAGAGCGTTTCGAGCGACGCCGCGAGCACGGACGGATCGAACACGTCCGTATTGATCAGCTCGACGCTGAGACGGCGGGCCGAGAGCCAGGCCGACATCTCGCCGAGATAGGCCTCGATCTGCTGCATGAACGGGTTCGCCCCGGTCGGCATGACAAAGGCAAACCGGCGGGCGCGGCCGCGGGCGAGCTCGGCGGCAGCCACATGCGGGTGAAAGGCATTGCGCGCGATCGTCTCCTGGACGCGCCGGACCGTGTCCGGCCGAACGCCGGGGCGATTATGCAGGACGCGATCGACCGTCGCCAGGCTGACACCGGCCTCGCGGGCGATGTCCTTTAGCGTCAGCGCGGCGGAGACGGTCTCTACGGCCATGCCTGAAGGCTAGCAGAGGTGTTTTGAGGTACGCAACTCATTTTGAGGGGCAAGACGATCTTTTCGAGCCCCGGTTGCGGCCGGCTTTAGTGGCCGCTCAAATCGAGTGTCAGAAACAGGCTGTTGGAGTCCTCGGCGTAGCCCTCGAACGGGCCGCACAGCACGAAGCCGTGCGCTTGATAGAGCGCGTGCGCCGGCTTGAAATAGTCCCACGAGCCGGTCTCGAGGCTCAGGCGCATGATGTCGCGCTTGCGCGCCTCGGCGATGATGTGGCGGAGCATCAGACCGCCAAAGCCGCGGCGGCGCGTGGTCTGGACCGTGTGCATCGACTTCACCTCGCCGTGGTCGGCGGACAGCGTCTTCAGCGCGCCGGTCGCGACCAGCGTCTCGCCGTCCCAACCGGTCCAGAACGCGACATCACTCGCACGGAGCCCTGCGAGATCGAGCGCATGCGCACTGCCAGGGGCAGTCTGCGCCCGCGCCGCGGTGACGTGATGGTCGAGCAGCGCGACAACGCGCGGATCGAAGGTGTCGCCGGTGCGGATCTGCATGGTCATGGCTTTACGTTGCTCGCAAGCTGCTTCTGCATGAAGACGAGATCGAGCCAGCGGCCGAACTTGCAGCCGACCTCCGGCATGCGGGCAACCTCGATGAAGCCGAGCGAGGCGTGCAGGCCGATCGAGCCGGCGTTGGCGGCATCGATCCCGGCGATCATGGCATGCTTGTTCAGGCTCGTTGCGCGCTCGATCAGCGCGGCCACCAAGCTGCGGCCGATGCCTGCGCGATGATGCCGCTCGTCGACATAGACCGAGTTCTCCACGGTGTGGCGATAGCCGGGAAAGGGACGGAAATCGCCGAACGAGGCGAAGCCGACGACGTCCCTGCCCTTCATCGCGACCAGAACGGGATAGCCCGCCTGCTGCCGTGCGCGGATCCAGTCGCGGCGCGAGTCGAGATCGGCCGGGCCGTCGGTCCACACCGCCGTGGTGTTGATCGCGGCGAAATTGTAGATGGCGAGGATATCCGCGGCATCCTCCAGCGTGGCGTCCCGTACGATCAGCGGCATCACATCTTCCCGTATGACGTGCCGCGCCGCGTGATGATGACGTAGCGCGCATCCTGCTTGGTTTCGTTCTCGAAGGTCACCGAGCGCATCACGTCGAAGTCGAGGCAGTCGCCGTCACGCAGCCGCACCGCCTTGGCGTCGATATGCACGCAGACCGCACCCTCCAGCATCAGCAGTTGCTGGGTGAAGGCGTTGCGGCCCCAGGGGCTGTAGGCGACGCGCGCACCGGCCGGCAGGTCGACGACGATGATCTCGATGCCGCTCGCCGCATCGGCCGGCGAGGCATGACGCCGCCGGTAGCCGCTGTCGGGATCGCGCCATTGCGGCTGGTCGGCCAGCCGCGTCAGCCGCTCCGGCGGCTTCTCCGAGAGCGCGACGACGTCGCTGAGCGAGACGTCGAGCGCGGCACAGAGCTTGTTGAGCAGCGCCGCCGTGGCACTGCTCTGCGCCCGCTCCACCCGCCCGATCATGGCCCGGCTGACACCGGAGCGGCTAGCGAGTTCGTTCAAGGTCATGCCGGCCTGCGTCCTCAGAATCTTCAATCGGCGACCGATCGCCCTGTCGAGTTTTTGCTGGTCCATGGCCTCTATCCGAACATCGCCCGGCACGAGGACCGCATCCGCCGGGCGGGAGGAGATTAGGCCGGAGGAGCGGTGCGTGCCGGGAGCACGGGGCTAATATATTGGAATTTTGGCGCGGCGCCGCGCTCTTCACGCCAAGGTTTGCGGCCGCGGTCAAAGCAAGGCCAAAATTCGCTAAACGAGAAAATCCGACGCTGCGCCGTGGACCTGCGGGACCAGGGATCCAGGTGCGAGGTGAAGTGTCATTGCATGATGATCCGCATCGGTCAGCGTCAGAATATCGGTCTGAGAGTCAAAGGCCACGTTCACCTTGGTGTCGAAGCCATCCAGGACCAGCGTTGAGCCTGGCATATAGTTTGCGATGACACCCGATGTCTGCTTGGCACCGGGCCCGAAGACAAATGAATCTGTACCGGCCAGAACGACGTTGTTGCTGAGATTACCCGTGACCGCCAACGTCGCGTTGTTGACGTAGACAGTTCCAGTTCCGCTCAAATGATCGACCTTGAGCACGCCGCCATCCAGGACAGTGCCGTTGTTGACGAGGTTGCCTGAGACATCCACCTCACTGCCGGCGCGGACATCGACGAGGCCGCCGCCATTTGTCAGGCCGTTCCTGAAGTCGATCGCGCCGCCCTGATCGGCGGCGATCGTTGCAAATCCGTTGAAAACGGCGTCGTCGAAATTGAGCGAGGCGTGCGTGGCTTCGATCAGGCCGTTGTTGGTGACGGAATTGCCGGTGTTCACCTCAAGCGGTTGGGACCCGTTCGCATCGAGCGTGCCGGCGAAGCCGATATTCAAAGTGAGGCTGTGGTCGCCGCTTCCGATCGTGCCGGCGCCATCGATCGTGCCGCCCTCAAGGTCGAGCGTGTGATGCGCACCGCTGTTCAGAACCAGGGAGCCCGGGTCGAGCTTGATCTCGCCGTTGCCGATGACGACGACGTCGCCGGTCAGGACAGTTTTGGTGGCATTGAAGAGCTCGATCTTGCCGCCGTTGTTCAGCAAGCCGCTGACGTTCAGAACGCTTCCGGCACTGTCGTCAAACACGGTACCAGCATTGAGTGTCACGTTGTTGAAGGTGTTGGTGCTGCCTGCAACGGATCCGATCAGCCCGCCGGATGTCGCGTCGAGCGAAATCCCGTCGAGATGCACATTGTCGAAGGTGATGGCACCACCATTGGCGACGATCACACCGAGGGAACCGCCGAAGATCATATCGTTCGCGAGCGCGAGCGTCGCCTGGGTTTCGTTCAGTGATCCGAGATCACTGATCAGGCTGTTGCTAACGACACCGGTGCTGCCGGTCTCATGCAGGTTCCCGGTCACGCCGATACTGATCGTTGCCCGATCGATCGATGTGAAGCCGGTCGAGCCGGTGACAATCAGAACGCCGCCGGAAGCGGTGTCATTCACGTCAGTGACCGTGATCGCGACGTTCTTTGTGGTGATTTTCTCCCCGTCGCTGACAGCTACGGTGACGTCATAGACATTGTCGTGGTTTGCGTCTTTCGGCGCTTCGAAGTCGGGCGCAGACTTGAACGTCACATCGCCCTTCGCCGACACGTCGAACAGAGCCGCGTCAGTGCCGGACAGCGAATAGGTCAGCGCGGGGCTGTCCACGTCGGTCGCCGCGACGTGGTAGGCGACGCCGGTGCCATTCTCCGCGAAGCTTGCCGTCGGACCCGAGCCGATCACGGGTGCATCATCGATTCCTGTCAGCGTCACGGTGATGTTCTGCGTCGCGGAACCGCCGTGGCCGTCGTCGAGGGTCAAGGTGAAGGTGTCGGTATGGGTCTGTCCGGCCGCGAGCGGAGCGATGTTGGCGTGAGAGACATCATAGCTCCACGTCACCTTGCCATCGGCATCGTCGATGGTGGCCGTGAGTGTGCCGAGATCGCCGCTTTGCGATGCCACCGAGATCGTGTGAGTGTCGGTCTTGTCCGCGTCGGTAAAAAACACCGCCCCCGATGTCGAAACATGGGCGGCGCCATTGTCCGTCAGCTTCGCTTCCGTGACGGATAGCTGACCAAGATCTTTTACAAAGATATCGGAAGTACCGTTAGAATCGCCCGGCACCAGGTTGCTGGCTGAAGACTCGAATACCAACTTGGTGCCATCAGCCGAGAAGCCGGGAAGCTGGCTGTTGCCGTTTGCCCGTGTCCCGCTCGCGTTGGTCGAGACAACCGTGACGGCGCCGGTGGTCAGGTCCTTCACATAGATATCGAAGCCATTGGCACCCGGCACCAGATTGTCGGCGAAGGAATAGAACGCAATCTTGGTGCCATCAGGCGAGAACACGGGTTTCTGGGCTTCGCCGTTGTCCTGCGGGGTTCCGTCGGCACTGGCCGATACCAACGTGATCACGCCTGTGGTCAGATCTTTAACGACAATGTTGCCGATTCCGATATTGGAACTCCCCGGCACGAGGTTATCGGCGAAGGTATAGAACGCCACCTTGGTGCCATCAGGCGAGAACACCGGGTCGTAGCTGCCGCCATTCCCGTGAACGCCGCTGGCGCTGTCCGACACCAGCGTGGTGACCCCGGTGGCAAGATCCTTCATGTAGATATTGCTGATGGCGCCACCTCCTGTGGTGGACCCGAATACGATTTTGGTGCCATCGGGCGAGAACGAGGGGGCGAAGGTAAAGCCATTCTGATCCCCGCCGCTGCCGTCTCCTCCGTTATACGGACTGGCTCCCACGAGCGTTATCGCGCCAGTGGTCAAGTCCTTCACGAAGATGTCGCGCACATGGTCGGTATCGCCCGACACGAGATTGTCGGCATCGGAATAGAACGCAACCTTCGTGCCGTCAGGCGAGAATATCGGGTTGGTGCTCTGGAAGCCGTCCGCCTGCGCCCCGCTGATACTGGTCGACACGCGCGTGATGGCGCCGGTGGTCAGGTCCTTCACGAAGATGTCGTAACCTTGATTGGTATCGCCCGGCACCAGATTGTCGGAAGCAGACGAGAACGCCAGCTTGGTACCATCGGGCGAAAAAACCGGCTGATAGCTTAAGCTATCCCCCTGCACCCCGCTGGCACTGGTTGAGACGAGCGTGATCGCGCCAGTCGTCAGGTCCTTCACGAAGACGTCGGGTAGACCGTTGGTGTCGCCGGGCACCAGATTGTCGGCATAGGATTCGAACGCCACTTTCGTGCCGTCGGGCGAGAACACGGGCTGGTGACTTTGGCCATCCGCCTGCGCCCCGGTTGTGCTGGTCGACACGCGCGTGACGGAACCGTCGCTACCACCGTCGGCGGTGAAAACAGGTGCTGAGTTTGGCATCAATGCCTCCGTTTGCCCGGCAACAGGCCGGACCCGAATGTTTTGTTCGATGATCAGAAACAAGAACGCGGCGCCAATAAGTCGCTGCTGACCATCAAAGCAAGTTTAGTGCCCCCAGATGACGAACGCTTGATGTCGCTCGATGCGTCATTGCTGCGAAGCTGCGAATGATGGTGCATCACTTGCAGTATGGTCCGAACCGACGATGCGCACGCGCGAGGCCGCAACTGCGCGAGATCAAGATGCTGCCGGGCTGCGGACACTGGACGCAGCAGGAGCGGCCGGCCGAGGTGAACGCGGCGCTCGTCGAATTCTTGCGGAGCCTGCCGAACTGAGGACGGCCGCTATCCCAGCTTGTCGATGCGCTTTTGATGGCGACCGCCCTCGAACACCGTGCTCAGGAACGCTTCGACGCATTCCTTCGCCACCGCTTCGCCGATCATCCGTCCGCCGAGCGCCAGAACGTTCGCATCGTTGTGCTGGCGGCACAGCCGCGCGCACGTGACATCGTGCACAAGCGCGCATCGGATGTGCGCATGGCGGTTGGCGGCGATCGAAATACCGATGCCCGACCCGCAGATCAGAATGCCGCGCGCCGCCTTGCCGCCTTTGATGGCATTGGCGAGCTTATTGGCGAAATCGGGATAGTCGACGGACTCGGCGCGATCAGTGCCGAGGTCCAGCCAGGTCACATCGGGCAGCGCGACTTTCAGGGCTTCCTTGAGGGCGAAGCCCCCGTGATCACAGGCAATGGCGACCAAGCGCGTGCTCTCGTCGTTGTCGGCCATTCGCTGTCCCATGGAATTGGAGCGGGCGAAGGGAATCGAACCCTCGTATGCAGCTTGGGAAGCTGCCGTTCTACCATTGAACTACGCCCGCTTATGCGCGTGTCCCGCGCCCGTCCTGATTAGCCGAGACGGTGTCCGGCGCCAAGCGCTTTGGCGCGTCAGGCCGGACGGTTGTTAACGTCTCGGTAAGATTCCAGGTGCGCCGAATTGTGGCGGTGTTATGATCGCTGCCGGGTTGAGGAACGTACAGCGTGTGGGGCGTGCGCATGGTGGGGCGTGCTTACGCGATATTCGACACGGCCATCGGCCGTTGCGGCATCGTCTGGAGCAATTCCGGCGTGGTGGCCGTGCAATTGCCGGAGGCGCGGGAGATCGATACCCGCCGCCGGATTTTCCAGGTCCATCCCGAGGCGCGCGAGCAGGCGGTGCCGCTCAACACCGAGCTTGCGATCGAGGGCATCGTCACCTTGCTGCAAGGCAGCGAGCCCGACTTTTCCGACGTCAGCCTGGACGCCAGCGACGTTCCCGCCTTCAACCGGCGGGTCTATGAATACGCCTGCACCATTCCGCGCGGGGAGACGCGCACCTATCACCAGATCGCCAAGGCGCTGGGCGCGTCCGGCGCTGCGCATTCGGTGGCGCAGGCGATCTCCAAAAATCCCTACATGATCATCGTGCCTTGCCACCGGGTGATCGAGGCCGGCGGCTACGCCGACCGGATCTCGCCTTACGGCGGGGTGATTTCCAAGCGGCGGCTGCTGGCGCTCGAAGGCGCCCATCCGATCGCCAGCAAGACGCTGTTCGAGGTGCTGCTGCCCGTTGCCCCGCCGCGGTCCCCCACCTAGATAGGTGAAATGGATGCGACCAGGCTGCTGACGTCACAGGCGATAACGGTCTCCGAGTTTCGCTGCGATGCGGGACCAGGCGACGAGCCGTTTGCCGAATGCCGCCTGGGTCACTCCATCGCCTATGTCCGCTCGGGGAGCTTCGGCTGCCATTGCCGCGCCGGGTTCTTCGAGCTGGTGGCGGGCTCGCTGCTGGTCGGCGCGCCCGGCGACGAATACACCTGCACGCATGAGCACGTCAGCGGCGACGTCTGCCTGTCGTTCTTCTTCAGCGAGGATCTCGTCGATGCGCTGGGCGGGCGCCGCGAGCTCTGGCGCGTCGGCGCGACGCCGCCGCTCCCCGAACTGATGGTGCTCGGCGAGCTCGCGCAAGCGGCAGCAGATGGCAACAGCGACCTCGGCCTCGACGAGGTCGGCCAGATTTTTGCGAGCCGCTTTGTCGATGTGGTCTCGGGCAAGCCACGCAAGCCGGTCTCACCGACAGCGCGCGACCGCCGCCGCGCTGTCGAGGCCGCGCTGTGGATCGACGACAACTCGCATGCCGAGATCGACCTTGAACAGGCCGCACGCCTGGCGGATTTGAGCCCGTTCCATTTCCTGCGGCTGTTTTCCAACGCGCTCGGCGTCACCCCGCATCAATATCTGGTGCGCTCGCGGCTGCGGCACGCGGCGCGCCTGCTTGCTGACGACGACATCGCGGTGACCGACATCGCCTATGACGTCGGCTTCGGCGACCTCTCCAACTTCGTCCGTACCTTCCACCGCGCCGCCGGCGTGTCGCCAACCAAGTTCCGGCAGGCGTCAAAGGGGAAGCGCAAGATTCTCCAAGAGCGGCTTGCCCTCAACTGACTAGGGTCCTCTCCGGCGCGCGCCACCTCGCGGCGCGCTTTGCAATGGAGATGACCATGTATGACCATATCGGACTGCGCGTTGCCGACCTCGACGCCGCCACGCGTTTCTACACCGCGGCGCTGGCGCCGCTCGGTTACGTCCTGTGTTCGAACGGCGACGGCTATGCCGGCTTCGGGCCGAAGGACGCTCCGGCGCTCTGGCTGCATCTGAACAAGGGTCGCAAGGCCGACGGCGCGCATATTGCGTTTCGCGCCAAGGACCATGACGCGGTGAAGGCGTTTCACAGCGAGGGCCTGAAGAGCGGCGGCCATGACAATGGCGGCGCCGGGCCGCGCAAGGATTATAGCCCGACCTATTATGCGGCATTTTTGATCGATCCGGACGGCAACAATGTCGAGGCGGTTTGTGCGTGAGCTCTCTCCTCCGTCATTGCGAGGAGCGCAGCGACGAAGCAGTCCAGACTGTCTCCGCGGAGACATCTCTGGATTGCTTCGCTGCGCTCGCAATGACGGTGCTTGTGGCAACCACCCAATGAAATCAAGGACACTTCCTCCATGGCCTCTATCCACAACGATGTCTCCCTCTCCGCCCCGGCCCACGACGTCTGGGATGCAGTGCGCGATTTCGGCGCGCTGCATCAGCGGCTGGTGCCGGGCTTTGTCACCGCTTGCCAGCTCGACGGCGACGCCCGCATCGTCACCTTCGCCAACGGCTCGGTCGCACGCGAGGTGCTGGTCGATTGCGACGACGCGCGGCAGCGGCTGGTCTATGCGATCAACAGCGAGCGGCTGACGCACTACAGCGCCTCGGTGCAGGTGATCGCCGAGGGCGATGCGAAATGCCGCCTGGTCTGGATCATCGACATGCTGCCGAACGAGCTTGCAGCTTACGTTCAGGGGCAGACCAAGGAGGCTGTGGTCGCCATACACAAAGCGTTTCCGTAGCTCTTATTTGAGCATGATCTTTTCGGAAAACCGCTGCACACTTTTCCGGATCATGCTGCCGCTACGTGATCTTTCTCACAGAACGCCGCCCTCCTCCGCCGTAACCATGGCCGCGTGCGCCCGGTTGGCTTCGCTCTCCCGGCGAAGCCACGCACGCGAGGAGCATGCCATGAGAGGTGCGGACAAGGTGATCTGCCAGGCAGCCGCCGTGCTGCTGCTGTTTTCGGTCGCGAGCACGCCGGCGAAGGCGCAGTTCCTCGGCGGCGGCGGTGCCGGCGGCGAGGACATGATGACCCAGATGGCGCCGATGCTGGAGATGATGAAGGCGAAGATGGGCAAGCGCCGCTTCGCCATGATAATGCAGACCATGGGCCCGATGATGAGCCGCATGATGGAAAATGGCGGCGGCGGGCTCGGTGGCATGATGGGCGGTGGTGGAATGGGCGGCGGACTTGGCGGTGTCACCGGCGGCAATTTCGGCGGCGGCTACGGCGCGCCCAATTACGGCGGCTATGCGCCGATGGGCGGAGGCACCATGCCAATGGGAATCGGCGGCATGGGCGGCGGCGATATCATGCGCATGCTGGGCGGCGCCGGTGGCGGCGACATGATGGCGATGATCCCGCAATTGATGCGGCTCGCCAATGTCGGCGGCGGAGGCCATCGCCGCCATAAGCATCGCTAATCAGCGGCAACAGAAAGCACCGGGCGCACGGCCGGCTTCGTCTCACGCGGCCCCCAACGGGTCAGCACCACGCTGGAGCACGAGAGCAGGCCGAGCACGACCATCGAGCTCGCGGCGAGCCAGAAGAAGTTCTGCGCCGTCGCATCGTGCGTCGACAGCCACCAGCCGCAGGTCGCGATGTAGACCAGCCGCGCGGTCTGCGCCAGCACCGGGCCTATCACCTTGGCCGCACCTTGCGACGAGAAGTACATCGTCGAGGCGAGGCCGATGAAGGCGTAGAACGGCGCCACCGTTGACAGATATTGATGGCTGGTCGCGCGCACCGTGGCGCTGTCCGTAAAAATGTTGACCCAGAGGTCGGGGAACAGCGCAACGAGGCAGGCCGGCGCACCGACCGCGACGAAGGCACTCGCGCCTGCGATCCAGGCGATGCGCCGCGCACGCCCGATGCGACCGGCACCAACCGCCATGCCGATCATCGGCACCGACGCGATGCCGAACGAGAATGCGATCGAGGTCAGCAGGAATTCGAGCCGCGCGCCGATGCCATAGCCGGCGAGGATCGCGGTGCCGAATTTGGCCAGCATGTGGGTGAAGATCGAGATCGTCAGCACCGATTGCAACGGCGAGAAGCAGGCGATCGCGCCGACCTTCAGGATGTCGAAGAACATCGACCACTGAATGCGAAGCCCGCGCAATTTCGGCACGACACGGGCGCGGCCGGAGAACAGATACCAGCCCATCACGCAGATGTTCACGGAGTAGGCGATCAGCGAGCCGGCCGCGACACCGCGCATGCCGAACTGAGGCACCGGCCCGAGCCCCAGGCCCAGCGTGCCGCCAAGCACGACCTGCATGACCGCGGAATTCAGCATCAACAACGAGGGCAGCTTCATGTTGCCGGTGCCGCGCAGCACGCCCGCCATGGTGTTGAGCAGCCAGGGCAGCACCGCGCCGCCGAAAAACACCTGCGTGTAGGCGATCGCATGCGTCAGCACAGTGCCGCGGCCGCCCAGCATCGTGAGCACCTGAGGCCCGAAGATCAGCATGCCCAGCATGAACACGAGGCCGAAGGTGATGCCGATCAGGAGCGCATGCGCGGCCAGCGTTCCGGCGCGTTCGCGATCGCCGGCGCCGAGCGCACGTGCGATGGCCGACGCCACGGCACCGCCCATGGCGCCGCCCGACATGGTCATGGTCAGGATCACTGTCGGAAACACCAGCGCCATCGCGGCCAGCGCTTCCACGCCGAGACGCCCGATATAGGAGGTCTCCGCGATCACCACGCAGGTGCCGGCGGACAGCGCGACCACGTTCGGCCAGGCAAGTCCGAGCAGCGTGCGCAGGATCGGCCCGTCGGTCAGCGCGCTCCGCACGGGGCGCGGAGGCGGCGGCAGCGGACGTTCTTCCTCATCGACCGGGATCTCGGCGATGTCCGTCATGTCCTCTCCCGGGCATAAGCGCCATTTGCGGCGCAGCAATGCATAGATGTGCCAATCAATTTCCTCGCGCAGAAAGCGCGGTGCGGACGTGTTAGCACAGCGGCTACCGATTCCTCCTGCGCCAGCTGCAGGCGTGCCCTGCGGCAGCGCATTTCAAGTGGTGGAATTACCCGACCGTCCAGACCAGCGGCGGCCGGCCCCCCGCTGTCGGGCGCAAATGCACGCCGATATGCCGGCCGCATCCAGCAGCCAGCCCTTCGAAAAGCCCTTCAAGCACTTTTGCGCAGGCGCGATGATAATCGGCGACATCATCCATCAGCTTCCAGCTCTGCTGGCGGATTTCGAACGTGCCTTCGGATTGCGCGGTCTCGGCCGCGTCATCCTGCGCCGCGAACAGCGCGTTGAGGAAGGATGCGAACTCGCTCGCGCCACCAGTGTCGCCGACAGTGCGGCTGCGACCTCGTCGAAATATTGCATGCCGATCAGCTTGCCGGTGACGTGCAGGAGATAACCGGCATCTTCCGGCCCGAACAGCTGCACCATCACGGGCGCAGCCGTGCGGACATACTCCATCGCGTAGTTGCGATAGGCCCTTTCCAGCCGCGGCTTCGGCCAGCTCGACACCGGCAGAGCTGGTGCCGTCTTCGCGTCGAACAGCGGCGCTTCGAGGTGCCGCGCGAACACCAGGCGCTGGTCGAGCTCGAGCGGATGGTCGTATTGATGGTAGTAGCCTTCGAGACCATCCTGGCCGTCGACGCTCTGCTTGGTGCAGACGAAGCCGAGCCTGGTATCACCGAGCGCAACGCCGTTGTTGGCGTGCCAGCCGCGCAGCATCGCGCGCGAGACCTCGCCCGGCACGCCGCAGATTGCGGTGCCCTTCCAGATCCAGCGCGGCGGCGGATAGCGGATCCAGGCTTTGGTATCGCTCTCATACATGTATTCGACATGCACGCCGCCGATCCAGTTGGAGAGATAGTGATATTGCGCAGCCGCTACCGCCGGCGGCAGATGGCTGAGGCCGAGCTTTTGCAAGCCAGGCAGGAAGCGTTCCTGCTGCTGGCGACGGAACACGCGGAAGACGAATTCGGTGGCATCCGCCGTGCCGCGCCGCGTGACGACGGTGAGGATGAGGCCGGTGAAGCAAGCATGATAGAGATCGGCGACCGCATGCCAGCGTTTCCATTGGGATTCTTGCGCGGCGTCTGCTGCGGTCATCGTTTGCTCCCGGTTTGTTATTGTCGTTGGTGCCGCAACACTCTACCCCGTCGTCCCGGGCAAGCGAAGCGCGACCCGGGACCCATAACCACAGGGAGTAGTTTTGCGGGAAGCTCGCAACCACGAGCCTTCGCCAAACTACTCCCTGTGGTTATGGGTCCCTGCGCCCCGTGCGCAATTGCGCACTAGGCAGGGACGACAGCGGAGTGTGAGGCTGGCACTACACCCGAAAATGCTTGGAGAGCTTCAGGCCCTGCGCCTGGTAATTCGAGCCGATGCGCTGGCCGTACATGGCGTCGGGGCGTGACAGCATCTTCTCGTAGACGAGGCGGCCGACGATCTGGCCGTGCTCGAGGATGAAGGGCACTTCGCGCGAGCGCACTTCCAGCACGGCGCGCGATCCTTTGCCGCCCGCGCCGGCATAACCGAAGCCGGGATCGAAGAAACCGGCATAGTGCACGCGGAATTCGCCGACCAGCGGATCGAACGGCACCATCTCCGCGGCGTAATCGGGCGGCACCTGCACGGCTTCCTTGGAGGCGAGGATATAGAACTCGCCGGGATCGAGGATCAGGCTGCCGTCGGGACGCGCCGAAATCGGCTCCCAGAAATCTTCCACCGCGTAGCCGGAGCGACGATCGACATCGACCACGCCGGTGTGGCGCTTCGCGCGGTAGCCGACGAAGCCCGTACCCCTTTCGCCGGAGAGATCGACCGAGACGGCGACGCCGCCGGCGAGATCGGCATCATCGATGTCGACGAGACGCTCGGACGCATGCAACGCATCGAGCTCGTCGGCATTGAGGATGGCGTCACCGGTGCGGAAACGCACCTGTGACAGGCGCGAACCTTCGCTGACCAGCACCGGGAACGTCTTCGGGCTGATCTCGGCATAGAGCGGGCCGTGATAGCCGGCGCCGATCATGTCGAAACGACGCGTGCCGTCGGCGATCACGCGGGTGAAGACGTCGAGCCGGCCGGTCGAGCTTTTCGGATTGGCTGCCGCGACGATCTCCGGCGGCAGCGCCAGGCTCTCGAGCAGCGGCACGATGTAGACGCAGTTGGTCTCCAGCACCGCGCCGTCGGCGAGGCTGAACTCGTGCAGCTTCAACTGGTCGATGCGCTCGGCGACGGTGGCACCGGGGCCGGGCAGGAAGCTCGCGCGCACGCGGTAGGCGATGTCACCGAGGCGCAAATCGAGGCTCGCCGGCTGGATCTGGCTTTCGACGAAGTCGTAGGCAGGCAGGATGAGGCCCGCTTCCGCCATCGCCGCAATCATGCAGTCGGGCAGGATACCATTGGCGTCGGCGGCAACCGTGAACGTCAACCGGGGGTCCTCATCGGGGTCAAATACATCCGGACATGCGGGAAATACTAGCCTTTTACGGCTATCCGATGGACGCCTTGACGGAAAGGCCATTGCGGAATATGAGCATCACTTATCCCGTGGTGATTTGAGCCGGCCGGCTTGCAGCCACGTTAAATAAGTCGCTAAACAGGCCGGGGACCTCTGTGATCCCGGCCCGTGGAAGTTATCCAGGCCGGTTTTTTTGTGACCATTTTCGATGGTCAGCAGAGGAGATCCTATGTCGAAGTCCCCGGCGTCCACCACGCAATACCGTCCCGAAACCCGTCTGGTTCATTCCGGCACCCTGCGCTCGCAATATGGCGAGACGTCGGAGGCGCTGTTCCTGACCCAGGGCTATGTCTACAACAGCGCCGAGGAGTGCGAGGCGCGGTTCAAGGGCGAGGACCCCGGCTTCATCTATTCGCGCTACTCCAACCCGACGATTTCGATGTTCGAACGCCGCATGATCGAGCTCGAACGCGCTGAGGCCGCCCGCTCGGCCGCAACCGGCATGGCCGCGGTGACGACCGCGATCCTGGCGCCGCTAAAGGCCGGCGATCATGTCGTCGCATCTCGCGCGCTGTTCGGCTCGTGCCTCTACGTCATTCAGGATCTGTTGCCCCGCTACGGCATCGAGACCACGCTGGTCGACGGAGCCGATCTCGACCAGTGGCAGCGTGCGCTCAAGCCGAACACCAAGACGTTCTTCCTGGAGAGCCCGACCAATCCGACGCTCGACGTGCTCGACATTCCCGCGATTGCCGAGATCGCGCATAGCGGCGGCGCGCGGCTCGTCGTCGACAACGTGTTTGCGACGCCGATCTGGCAGAGCCCGCTCGCGCTCGGCGCGGATGTCGTGGTCTACTCCGCGACCAAGCATATCGACGGCCAGGGCCGCTGCCTCGGCGGTATTATCCTGTCCTCGGAAGCCTTCATCGCCGAGCACATTCACAATTTCATGCGCCAGACCGGCCCGTCGATCTCGCCGTTCAACGCCTGGGTGCTGCTCAAGGGCCTGGAGACGCTCGGCGTGCGCGTGCGCGCGCAGACGGAGACAGCGGCGCGCATCGCCGACGTGCTGGCGAGCCATCCGAAAATCTCGCGTCTGATCTATCCCGGCCGCGCCGATCATCCGCAGGCCGCGCTGGTGAAAAAGCAGATGCGCGGCGGCTCGACGCTGGTCGGCTTCGAGGTCAAGGGCGGCAAGCAGGGTGCGTTCCGCGTGCTCAACGAGCTCAAGCTTGCAAAAATCTCGAACAATCTTGGCGACGCCAAGAGCCTCGTCACGCATCCGGCGACGACGACGCATCAGCGGCTGAAGCCCGAGGATCGCGCCGCGCTCGGCATCAGCGAAGGCTTTATCCGCTTCTCGGCCGGGCTCGAGCATGCGGATGATCTGATCGAGGATCTGACGGCGGCGCTGGAGAAGGCGTGAGGCGAGCCAAGGGCTCGGTTTCGTAGGGTCGTAGGGCGGGTTAGCGAAGCGTAACCCGCCAACTTCGTTCCGCAATCGCTGATGCACGGCGGGTTACGCTCCGCTAACCCGCCCTACGCACCGACGCCTACATCGGCCGGTACGTCCGCACGTCCGCGGGCACGTTCACGCCCAGCTTGATCTGGCCGACGGAGCGGATGATGTCGTCGCCGAGCAGCTGGGCGAAGCAGGCATAGCCCCAATCGTTCATGTGCAGGCCATCGGCGATGACGAAGCTCTCGACCGGGAGCGCCTGCTTCTCGTGCCATTCGCGCATCACCTCGAAGCGCGGGAAGATGCCGACGTGACGGAGCTCGGCGACCTTGCCGAGCAGCTTCACCATCTTGCTTGCGCTTTCGGGACGCTCGGTGACGCGCGGTGAATATTGCGGGTCGACCAGCACGACGTCGGCATCGCCGGCGGCCTGGATGCGGGTGATGCCCTCCTCGACCATCTTGGCGGTGTCACCGGGATCGAGATTGCGCAGCACGGCATTGGTGCCGACCTGCCAGATCACGAGATCCGGATGCACGTCGATCACCTCCTTCTGGAGGCGCTTCATCATCTCGGGCGCGTCCTCGCCGCCGATTCCGGCATTGATGACGGTGATGTCGGCGGTCGGATATTGCCGGCGCAGCTGCGCGGCGAGACGGTTCGGATAGTTGAAGTCGGGCGAGCTTGCGCCATAGCCCGCCGTCGACGACGAGCCGAACGCGACGATCACGACGGGCTTGCCGGCGACGAGCTTGCCCGCGACATGCGGCAGCGAGCCCATCGTCTTCGAACTGCCCTTCGGCGACAAACAAGGCACGCGGCTGAAAATGTCGCCAGCGGATTTCGCGACCTGCTTCACCTTGTCGATGGCGCGCGAGGTGAGCCCGCGCTGCTCGGTGGGCGACGTCGCGGCGACAGTCGTCTGGGACGGTGATGCCGGTGCGGGATTAGCAGCCTGCTGCGGCGCGGGCGTCGCCTGGGCGGCTTGAGCGTGAGCAGGTGCCTGCATCGCAGGCATCAGCATCAGCAGCGCCGCCGCTGCGGACGCGGCCAGCCATGTCGACAGGCCAAAAGGGCGGAGAGAACTCATTAACGCTAGACCTCAATTTTGCTGCTGGGCCGGCCCCAGATGGGCAGCGTCGATCACAAACTGTGCCAACGCCCGGCCGATGCAGTCATGGACCTGTTTCGCCAGCTCAGGGCCCCGGGAGGGGCTGAACAGGTCGAACTGACCCTGGTCATTCCACTGCCGCATCATTGCGAAACGGTCGAACAGCGGGACATCATGCTCCTGCGCCACCACCCGCATATTATCGAGATAGGGCGGCGCCGAGATCATGGTTTCGGTACGCGGGCTGTACTGCAAATTCATCAAGACGACGTCAGCCCCTGCATTTTGCAACGCAGTGACCCCTTCGGTCACGGCGCCGCGGAAATCGTCGGGATCGATGGAGCGGATAGCATCCACGGTCCCGGTCTGCCAGATGACCAAAGTAGGTGTTTTTGCTTCCATCAGCTTAACGAAGGTTCCGGCGGCCTCCTCCGCGGTCTTCTTGCTCTGTATTTCTACGGAGACGTGCACGGTCTCCGCAGGCGGCAGCTTGTCCTTCAAAATGGCCTGCATGCGCGCGGGATAGGAGCTGTCCTCCGAGGACGGAATGGTGGTGGAGCGGCTGCCGATCACCAGGATCTCGAGCGACTTGCCGGCCTTGACGGTCTCGGCAACCTTGTGGAGCTGGCTTTCGGTGGTGAGCAGATAAGGCGGCAATTCGCAGGCTGCGGGCGCGGCAGGCACGGCTTCGCCCGCGCGCGCCGGAGGCGCGACGAGACCAGCGCACAGCAGGATCAGGCTCAGGAGAACCTTCGCCTTCATCAGCCCCCTCCCGCCAGATCGGCGTTGCCGGCGGCGGTTTTGGTTTTCGTACCGCTCTTGTCGGCTACCTGCTTGTACCACGAAATCACCCAGGCAACGCCCCACATGATCAGGATTCCGGAGAGACTAATCAGCGCATGCATGGCCGGTCCCCCGGCGACCTCTGCCAGGATGAAATGGCCGGCAAAGGCCAGGAAGACGCCGAGGCAGAAGATCTCCAGCGAGTGCTGGCCGCACAGGATCAGCGGCCGCAACCACGGCGATTTCAGGCCCGGCCACTCCCGCGGCAGGAAACGCACGGTGAGCGCGGCCAGCGCCAGGAAATGCGTGAAGCGCAGCACGTCGAGGTCGGTCTTGTCGATCGGATACATCCACTGCTCGAGTCGCTTCGGCATGAGATGGCCGAGCTGGGGCACGTACCAGGTCAGCGTCACGTAGAACGCCGCGACGAGATAAGCGATCGAGATCCACATTGCCACGGGCGACGCCAGAATACGTGACATGCGTCGCGCACCTCCGAGCGCGCACCATGCCCCGAACACGAACAGCAATTGCCAGGCGAGCGGATTGAACGCCCAGAAGCCGTTCGGATAGGCGGAGAAATAGAGGTCGAATTCCCAGGTTGCCACATAGAGCAAAGCCGAGAGCGCGAGCGTCACGTCGGGCCGCCATTTCATCGACCACAGGATCAACGGCAGCGCCAGCATCAAGACGATATACAGCGGCAGCACGTCCATGTTGACGGGACGGAAGCGCAACAGTAGCGCCTGCACGATGGTCACGTCGGGCTGCTTGAGGAAATCCATGATGCCCATCTCTTCGGTGTAGAGCGGGTTCTCGAAGCTGGTCGCAACGTAGGATATCTCGGCGAGGAAGATCGTGAACAGGAAGACGTGGGCGACATAGATCTGCCAGACCCGGCGCAGGATGCGCGCGGTGGCGATGACGAAGCCGCCTTCCAGCATGGCGCGGCCATAGACGAAGGCGGCGGTATAGCCGGAGATGAAGATGAAGATCTCGGTGGCGTCGCTGAAGCCGTAATTGCGGATCGTGAACCAGGTCAGCAGATTCGGCGGCAGATGGTCGATGAAGATCAGCCACAGTGCGAGGCCCCGGAACAGGTCGAGCCTGAGTTCGCGCTCGCCGATGGCGGGCAGCGTGATCGCCGGCGCGCGCGGCCTCGCTGCCACGGGTTTGGCATCCGCAGGCTTGACGTCCGCAGGTTTGGCACCCGCGGTTCCCGCGATCGTCGATCCCGTCACTTGATCGGCAATGGTCATCGGGGCCCAAAAACCCTTCCGCAAATCGCGACGTTCAAAGGAGTGTACCGGTCCAGTCGCCGCCTCGCAAAGCGGCCGGATCACATACGGGTGTATTCTTTGGGGGTGTACTTCCCTGTCAATTCTGGCGGGACGATGTCGCGAAAGCCGCCTGCGGCGTTTGGTTCCCGGCCGGGTTTTCGTTATGATGGCAATCATGTACCGCGCCGTGACCCGCCAGATCGAAGTGACCGTCGAGCCGAACTTTGTTCCGGAGCAGTCGTCGGCCGACCGTTCGCGCTATTTCTGGTCCTACACCATCGTCATCACCAATTCCGGCGACGAGACCGTGCAGCTCAAGACGCGGCACTGGATCATCACCGACGCCTCCGGCCGGCAGCAGGAGGTCAAGGGCGAAGGCGTGGTCGGCGAGCAGCCGACGCTCGCCCCCGGCGAGCGCTTCGAATACACCTCCGGCGTGCCCCTCTCGACCGCCTCCGGCTTCATGACCGGCCGCTACCAGATGGTCAGCGCAAGCGGCGAACGTTTCGAGATCGACGTGCCGACGTTTTCGCTGGACAGCCCGGACAACAAGCGGGTGTTGAATTAGGGGCTGATGAGAGTGCTGTAGGGTGGATTAGTCTTACTGCGTCATGGGCGTCGACGTCCGTTGGATGCTGCGCCGACGCCACAGCAGGGACATCGCGGCAGGGTTTTGATGAGCGCGCGGATCAATCGGGCGCGCATGGTTGCTATAGAGTTCGGGATGTGGCGCTCAGGCCGCGCGGGTGGAGCCTCTGGGTCGAT
>NZ_VSSS01000034.1 GCF_008123425.1 Bradyrhizobium rifense | reverse complement strand
GTTTTCACACAGCCAGGGTCATTCGCGACCGGGTCGAGCCGGCAGCAAGTCCGACCAATGTCCGTTCTGCCGCTGGAAGCGGAAGCTCGTAGGATGGGTAGAGCGAAGAGCTCAACCCATCCTACGGGCCTGGTCGGGCCGATCCAGGGCGAGGCCGGTGTCATCGGCCCACCAGTCGGCTATTTCACCAAGCTACGGGAGCCCTGCACCGTCAACGAGCGGACGTCCACGGTTGTGCCAAAGAACATTCCTGAGAGCCTCATGTTGAGAATGCTCTCTCCGGCAATTTCACACGAACGGCAGGAAGATATCGGGCCGCTTGGGTAGAAGCCGCCGAAAATAGCGCCGTCCTTCTTCCGAAACGGTATTGCTGCCGACAAGGAAATCGTCGGGCATATGGCGTGTTTTGCCAGCCACGCGATCGAGCGGCACGAGCAGGGGTTCGATACGCTCACCGTCATAATGCAGCACCACCGAGCCGCTGCCGGTTAAGGCGCTTTGCGTGGCAAATGCGCCAGCGTCGAAAGCCTCCTTGCGGTCGGTTTCGTCGATCACGCCGATATATCCGCGTGGCAGATAGCCCAGCGTGTCGACACGCGCCCTTGCCTTGGGAAAACGCGATTTCAGCGCCTTTTGGATCTCGATGCCGAGATCACCGCCCGTCAATTGCAGATTGCCATGGGCGTCGCGCTCGACGGCCGCGCCCGCCAGCACCTCGGCGAGAGGCCGGCCGGCTTCGTCCTGCACTCCCTCGGACATCGAGACGATACAGCGGCCCAGCCGCGTGTAAACCGCGTCGACGTCGTCGAGGAACTGAACCACCGAGAACGGCTTTTCCGGCGTGTAGATCAGATGCGGAGCATCGTCGGGCGATTGCTGCCAGCCTGCGGCCGCGGCGGAGAGGAAACCGGCATGGCGGCCCATGACGATGGCTACATAGATGCCGGGCATGGCGCGAAAATCGAGATCTATGCTGACAAGGGCATTGGCGACGAAGGCGGCTGCCGAGATGAAGCCGGGGACGTGATCGTTCTCCATCAGGTCGTTATCGATGGTCTTGGGGGCATGCACGAAATGGCAGTCGCCACTTGACTGCTGCCGCAGCAGTTCGAGCGTTCCGGCGGTGTCGTTGCCGCCAATATAGACGAAGGCGCGGGCGCCTAGCCGGTCCAGAGCCGCGAGGATATCAGAGCATGCGCCAGCATCTGGTTTGTCGCGTGTCGATCCGAGAGCCGAATTGGGCGTGTTGCCGAGGCGGCGGAGTTCGGCCTCGGGCATGGTGGTTAGGTCGACGACGTTCCCCTGCGTGAGGCCTCGCACACCATAGCGCGCGCCCAGAATGCGCACGGACGGATCATGCCTGCGCGCGGCAAGGATGGCGCCACACAAGGTCTGGTTGATCACGGCGGTGGGGCCGCCGCCCTGGGCGATGACGATTGATGGCATGGATCCTCTATGACTTGTTTCTGGCTATGCCGCCCGCGGACTGTGAGAGACGATTGAAGCGAAGATTGGCCCATGCTGCAACGGGAGGCCTGCCCTGCAGTATCGTATCGCGACGCGGAAAAGCTACAGGCCTCAGCATCATTAATAGCTTGGCGTCCTACAGGGCCGAGGTTTGCCCCCAAGCAATTCGAAACGGATGTAGGAGACAATCAACCCTGGACGAGTCTTTTGTCACGCTGAACAGCGAGCAGAAGGTGCGCTTCAACGCGCCGCAAGGCTCGCAAGCCTATGAGGACGCCGCTCGCGGAACCTACACCACCGTCCGGTGCCGTTCGATGCAGGTGCGCAGCACCTCGCCGATCGGCTTGCTCCACCAATCGTTGGAGAAGATCTCGATCTCGGAATAGCCGGCATAGCGCTGCGCCTCGACGGCAGCGCGCGCTGGTCGAGGAAGGTATGATCGAGAACCCGGCCACGCAGAGCGCACGCCGGCCGCAGCCAACGGCATGCCTGCAATACCACCCTCGCCAAAGGTCACGATTTCCCTTCCGAAACGGGATGCAGGCGCGAGGTTGCGATGATCGCGAGGATTGCCAGCAGGCTTCCGGCAATTACGTCGACAATGTAGTGGCCACCAACCGGAACAGCCGATACCAGCATCAGAATGTTCAGCAGGAGCATCGGCCACCGCAACAGTGGCACCGCAAACCAGCGCCACCCCATCAGAACCGCCGCGGCAGCATGAAAGCTCGGAAACGTGATGATGCCGTCGAGCTTTGAAAGGTCAAGAACATTCAAACTGCCGTCCCGAACGGCCTGGAAGGGCGGCGCGAACAACCATGCGCCGAAAACGCGAACTTCGGGAACATCCTTGGGATCCAGCTGATAGTGAAGATAACCGCCCAGAGCAGGCGCGAGTGGAAAAATGAGAACCGTAGCGGCCAACCTAATCGTCCAGACGAGAGCGAATTGCATTCCTTCATCGTGCTGGCCGAGCAGAAAGAGTAGCGGCAACAGCAAGGGATATTGAGCGTGGAGACTGACATAGGCAGCGTTGAGAACAATCATCAACACTTGTTGTTTCATCATGAAGTTGACGAAGCTTCGCCAATCGATCCCGATCGCCTGATCCAGTGAGATAAGGGCTGTATCGCGCAGAGGCAGGTTTGTGCTCGCAAGGACATAGCTAAGGGCTGTCAGGAGAATGGTCACGAAGGTCATTAGGGCTGTCGCCCTGAGCCATGCGGACAGCCTCGGCCAGCCGTGCTTTTCGATCACAACACCGCCAACGAGCAAAATTACATTTGCGGCGACCGTCAGGAGCCCGCTTCCAAGCGCGATCCTGAAGTTGAGGAGATGGCAGGCGAAGAGCAGACCAGCCAGACTTCCGCCTATGATGAGCCAGATTGCGCGCTCACCGCGCCCTGAGGGGCGCAACATAAGGTCCTGATCGCAACGCGACGCTAGATCGCGGTCCTCAGTTGCGAGGTCCGAAGAGGGCATTTCAACATTCCGCAACACAATCTTACATTGTGTCTAAGTATGCTGGTACCTCTTAAAAGATTCACAACAATAGGTTGTCCATCGACTTATCAGCACGCAACTTGAAAGTGGTTAATAGTTCGCTGAGACGACGTTCTTGAAGACCACGCTCGCGGGAGCTACACCACCGTCTTGTGCCGCTCGATGCAGGTGCGCAGCACCTCGTCCATCGGCCTGCCCCACCAGTCATTCGAGAAAATTTCGATCTCCGAATAGCCGGCAAAACCTTGCGCCTCGACGGCAGCGCGCGCGGATTTGATATCGATGACGCCGTCGCCCATCATGCCGCGGTCGTTGAGGATGTCCCTGGTCGGCACCAGCCAGTCGCAGACATGGAACGCGAGCAGGCGATCCTTGCCGGCCCGTGCGATCTGATCCATCAGCTCCGGGTCCCACCAGATGTGATAGACGTCGAGCGCGACACCGAGCATCCCGCTGCGGGCTGGGTCGAGACGATCACAGATGTCGAGCGCCTGCTTTGTGGTGTTCACGCAAGCGCGGTCCGCCGCGTAAGCGGGATGCAGCGGCTCGATCGCCAGCGGCAGTTCCGCCTGCTTGGCGTAGTCGAGCATGTCGGCGAGGGCTTCCTCGATCTGCCCGCGCGCCGCCACGATATCCTTCGACGCTTCGCTGCCAGGCCGCGAATATTGCGGCAGGCCACCGACGACGAGCACGACGCAGGGCGCCCCCAGCGCCTTGGCTTCATCGACGCAGCGGCGGTTGTCGTCACGCACTTCGCCTCGGCGTGATGCATCCGACGTGAACATGCCGCCACGGCAATAGCCTGAGAGCTCGAGCCCGGCATCACGTACCGCCCGCACTGCACGATCGAGACCGACGGCGGCGACCTGATCGCGCCAGGGATCGATGGCACGGATGCCGTGCCTGGCGCAAGCGTCGATGATCTGAAGGAGATCACCCTGCTTGCGGACAGTTGCCGTGTTCAGCGACAGCCAGCTGTGGTCGGACGAAAAATCGCGCATCAGTCTTCCAGTCCGTGCGAGGCCAGCACGGTCTTCATCCGCCGCGTTGCCAGTTCAGGATTGGCGAGCAGACCGGCTTGATCGGCGAGCCGGAACAGCTCGGCCAGATGCAGCGTCGAGCGCGTGCTCTCCTGCCCCCCGACCATGGTGAAATGATCCTGGTGGCCGTTGAGATACGCCATGAAGACGACGCCGGTCTTGTAGAAGCGCGTCGGCGCCTTGAAGATGTGACGCGACAGCGGGACGGTCGGCCCCAGCACATCGTGGAAGCCGGCCTCGTCGCCGGCAGCCAGCCGCGACAGTGCGTAGGACGCTGCCGGCGCGATCGCATCGAAGATGCCGAGCAGCGCGTGCGAAAAGCCCTGTTCGTCGCCGGCAATCAGCTCCGCGTAATTGAAATCATCGCCGGTGTACATCTTGATGCGCTTGTCGAGGCGACGGCGCATGTCGATCTCGCGCTGCTTGTCGAGCAGCGAGACCTTGACGCCATCGACCTTGGCGGCGTTGTTGTTGATGATGGCCACCGCAATGTCCATCGCCTTGTCGAGATCCCTGGTGCCCCAGTATCCCGTCAGGGCAGGATCGAACATGTCGCCGAGCCAGTGGATGATCACGGGCTCACGGACCTGCGACAGCACGCGGTTGTAGACCTTCGCGTAGTCGTCAGCGCCGCGACCGATTTTTGCCAGCGCGCGCGACGCCATCAGGATGATGCGGCCGCCGACCTTCTCGACCGCAGAGAGCTGCTCCTCATAGGCGCGGATCACATCGTCGATGGTCTTGGCGTCGTCCACGGCGAGATGGTCCGTGCCGGCGCCGGAGAACACCAGCGCATTGCGCCGCTTGGCAGCCGCCACCGAACGCGTGATCAGCTCCAGCGAGGTCGGCCAGTCTAGCCCCATGCCGCGCTGCGCGGTGTCCATGGCCTCCGCAACGCCGAGGCCGAGGTCCCAGACGTGCTCGCGGAAGGCAAGGGTCTTGTCCCAGTCGACGGCGGCCGAGAGCCAGGGGTCGTTGTCCGCAAAGGGATCGACGACAGTATGCACGGCCGAGAACGCGATGCGGTTCAGCGGTCCCTCGAGCTTTGCGGGGAACGTTCGCGAGGCCGCGAGCCGGTAGGTCTCGATCGAGCGATCGGCTTTCGGCAGCTTGAGCGACAAGGACGACATTGAAGGAATAGGATTGGGCTGGACGGGCCTGTTCATGTCTCCCTCCCTCAGGCCTTGATCGGGGCGACGTCGATCCAGCGCCGCTCCTTCCAGCTCTTCAGCGCACATTCGGCGAGCTGCACGCCCTTGACGCCTTCGAGCAGCGTGAACTTGTAGGGCGCATCCTCGTAGACGTGGCGGATGAACATCTCCCACTGCTCCTTGAAGCCGTTGTCGTAGGTGACGTTGTCCGGCAGCTTTTGCCAGTCGCCGTAGAAATCATGCAACCGCTTCTCGTCGGGATTCCACACCGGCCGCGGCGTTGCCTGCCGCGCCTGGATCATGCAGTCGGAGAGGCCTGCGACCGCCGAGCCGTGGGTGCCGTCGACCTGGAAGGTGACGAGGTCGTCGCGATAGACACGCGTGACCCAGGACATGTTGATGTGGGCGATGACGCCGCCCTCGAGCTGGAAGGTCGCGTAAGCCGAGTCATCCGCGGTCGCCTTGTACTTCTTGCCTTGCTCGTCAAAACGCTCGGGAATGTCGGTGTTGCCGATGCAGACCACGCTCTGGACATTACCGAAGAGGTTGTCGAGCACGTAACGCCAGTGACAGACCATGTCCAGAATGATGCCGCCGCCGTCCTCGTCGCGATAGTTCCAGGACGGCCGCTGTGCTTCCTGCCAGCCGCCTTCGAACACCCAATAGCCGAACTCGCCGCGGACCGAGAGAATGCGACCGAAGAAGCCGGAGTCGCGCAGGAAGGCGATCTTCTTCAGGCCGGGCAAAAACAGCTTGTCCTGCACGGTGCCGTGCTTGACGCCCTTGGCATTGGCGAGCTTCACGACTTCAAGCGCTTCTCCAAAGTTCGTCGCGATCGGCTTCTCGCAATAGACGTGCTTGCCGGCATTGATGGCCTGGGTCAGCAGACCCGGCCGCGCCTGCGTCGTCGCGGCATCGAAGAACATGGTGTCGTTCTTGTCGGCGAGCGCGGCATCGAGATCGGTGGTCCAGCGCGTGATGTTGAAGCGCTTGGCAAGCCCCTCCACCTTCTCGGCGCTGCGGCCGACCAGGATCGGATCCGGCATGATGCGGTCACCGTTCTTCAGGCGAACGCCGCCCTGGTCGCGGATCGCAACGATCGAGCGGATCAGATGCTGGTTGAGCCCCATGCGGCCGGTGACGCCGTTCATGATAAGGCCGAGGCGTTGGGTGGTCATGCCGATTGCTCCCAGAGTGATGTTGGCTGTTCGAGTGGGCGGAGTGCCGACCAGTCCGGATGGACCGACGTCGCAAAGCCCGCCACGTTGAGCGATCCCGTCAGGAGACCGCCGTCGTGAATCGAGAGACGGATGCCCTGCCCGGCATCGGCGTAGAGATCGGGATGCGCGGCCGCAAAGGCCTTCGCTTCAACGACGGGCGTGTCGCCAAAACCGTCGACATAGTGATGGCCGTTGCGCTCGGCATGTTCGAGGCACAGCAGCGCGCCGAGTGCCAAATCCTGTTGCAGAGCGAGACCGGGCTGGCAGGTCAGATCTTCACCCGTGATGAAACACTCCGCTCCCTCTTCGTCCAGTTTGGCGATGCGGGTGAAGTTCACGATCGACTTGTAGATACCTTTGCAGGATTTCGACGAGATGCCGCTGTAACCAA
Organism: Bradyrhizobium rifense; assembly: GCF_008123425.1. GTDB lineage: Bacteria > Pseudomonadota > Alphaproteobacteria > Rhizobiales > Xanthobacteraceae > Bradyrhizobium > Bradyrhizobium rifense. The sequence continues at coordinate 57,542 of NZ_VSSS01000034.1, read as the reverse complement.
GCTTGTGGGCGGCCGGCCAGGCGTCATATGAATCGTCCGCCTCGTCGATGATGAAACCGCGACGACGCAGAGTGTCACCGAGCGGCGATTGACGCGTGACGTCGCGCGGCATGGGCTGTTCGATATAGATCAGCTTGCGAAAGATCGGCTTTAGCGCGTCGTCGCGCTCCAACAGGTTGACCAGCGCCGCAAGCGCCGTCAGGTCCGCGTACTGTTCATTGCCATCAAGCGTCACCTTGTAATCATAAGGCAGCGTCGCCAGCTCCCGGCCGATACGGGTTAGCCGAGCGGCATCGACATCGGGATCCCCGCCGAGCTTCAGCTTGAAATAGCGTGCACCAGCGTTTTCCTTCGGATCGGCTACGCCGCCGTTGCCCTCGACCTTGTCGTCGAGGCCGACGGTATGGCGGATCGCTACGCGTTCCGATCGGTGCTGATTGGCAAGGACAAGAAATCGCGTGATATCGCCGTCGTTCAAATCAGGCGAGAGACGCGCATCGATGCCGGCGATATTCCCGGCCATCCCGTCGAAAAAATTGGTCTCGACGCCACGCAGCAGCGCATCGAGGATCGCCTTGTCGATCTCTGCTGGACCATAGGCCGCGGCCAGCGCTGGAATGTTCTTTTTCGCGCACGTCGCGATCTGGGCCCCGATGCAGGAGGCATGCAGATCGAACGCTGTCTGGAATCCAGTCCGCGCCAGATAAAGCCCACGTGCGATCTCCAGGGAACGCCGCAGTCCATCAACCGTCTGCGCCGGCGACAGCTCCGATCGCTTGTCGAACCATTTCGGCACCAGCAGTTCGGCGCTGGCGCCAACGGCGGTTCCCTTGCCCTCGACCTCGATCTCGACCCGCACGAACAGCTGCGGCGTCGCATTGATGGTAACAGCGCCAAAGCGGAACGGCCGCGCGAAATGCACGGGACGTTCGAAGAAGGCGATGTCTCGCAGCTTCAGGCGCGGCGCCATGGTCTAGTCCAGCGTACCTTGCGAGAAGAAATGCTTGCGGATTCGTTGTACAAGCTCGGTGAAAACAGGATCGGCCATCACGTCGAGCGAACGCGGGCGCGGCATCGGCACGTCGTAGATCGCTGCGACCGCGCCGGGCCGCTCGGTCATGACCAGCACGCGGTCGGCGAGGAACACAGCCTCCGGAATCGAATGCGTGATCAACAGCACCGTCTTCCTGGTCTCGCGCTGGATCCGCATCAGCTCGACATTCATGCGCTCGCGTGTCAGCGCATCGAGTGCGCCGAACGGCTCGTCCATCAGCATGATCTTGGGATCGTGCACCAGCGCACGGCAGATCGACGCGCGCTGCTGCATCCCGCCGGAGAGCTGCCAGGGCAGCTTCTTCTCGAACCCTTCGAGCCCGACCAGTTTGAGCAACGCCTTGGCGCGCACGAGATATTCGTCCCGCGGCAGCCGCTTCATGTCGATCGGCAGCATCACGTTGGACAGGATGTTGCGCCAGGGCAGCAGCAGCGCGTTCTGGAAGACGATGCCGACATTGCCATGTGGCTTCGTCACCTTCTCGCCCTCGACCAGAACTTCGCCTGATGTCGGCGGCAGCAACCCCGAGATCAGCTTGAGCAGCGTGGACTTGCCGCAGCCGCTGGGGCCGACCACGACGAAGAACTCGCCGTCATTGATGTGGAAGTCGAGCGGCCGCAGCGACGGCACGTCGCCGTCACGCGTCCGGTACGTCTTGGACACGCCGGACAGCGTGATGCCCGACGTATCGCCGGCAGCCCGGTCGCTCACCAGTCTCAGATGCGCGGCCGGCTGCACGGCTTCACTCACGATCGTCGCTGGTTTCACGTGCCACTCTTCGGAAGGTAATCGTTGGTGTAGAAGGCCTTCGGGTTCTCCTTGGCCTTGGCGTCGAGCCCGCCATATTCGACCATCAGGTTGACGCTATCCGTCATGTTCTGATCGGTGACCTGGAACGGCCGCTTGCCCTTGGTCTCGACGGTCCGGTACAGCGGAATGGTCAGCTCAAAGCCCTGCGTCAGCGTGTCGATCTTGCCGCCCTTCGGGTTGGCATCGAGGATCGACTGCGCGGCGGCCTTCGGCTCCTTCTCGGCGGCTTCGACCGCCTTGGTCGTCGCCGACATGAAGCGGCGAACGAGATCGGCATTGGCCTTCACATAGTCGGAGTTGGCGATGATGCCGGAGGAGACCATGTTGATGCCGTAGTCGGCGAACTTGATCGGATAGACGTCCTTGCCGGTGGCGTCCTTGATCTTCATCGACTGGTCCATGACGTAGCCGAGCAGCAGATCAGCCTGGCCGTTGATGACGGCGTTGAGCTTGGTCTGGCCATCACCGGCGACCGTCGTGAAGTCACTCTCCTTCAGGCCGGTCTTCTTCAGGAACAGCGGCCAGATCTGGGTCATGGAATCGGCCGGCGTGATCGCCACCGTCTTGCCCTTGATGTCTTCCGGCTTCCTGATGTTCTTGTCGACGAAGCCCATCGCGGACATCGGGCTGGTCTGCAGCAGCACGCCGGTCGCGATCACAGGCGCGCCCTTGATCGCGGCGCGCATCATGGTGGGAACGTCGACATAGCCGAAATCGGCGGTCTTGGCAGCCACGGCTTGCGTGGTCGCAGCCGAACCGCGGCCTTCCTGGATCTCGAGGTCGATGCCCTCGGCAGCGTAAATGCCCTTGGCCTTGCCGTAATAGAACGGCGCGTGCTCGCCATAGACGTACCAGTTGAGCATCAGCACGACCTTGTCGGCCGCCCGCGCCGGCGACACTGCAAACGCCATCAGCGCCACAGATGCAGCCCCAATCCATCGCTTCATCGTCACTCTCCCTTCGTTATGTTTCGGCCGTTGGTGGCCGTTGCTTAAGTTAAGAGGCGAAAATCACGTCTTCGCGCTGGCTGACATGCCAGGGAATGACCAGCTTCTCGATCCGGTCGACGATCCAGAACAGGATGACGCCGAGCAGCGCGAGGATCACGAGGGCCGCGAACATCGTCGGCAGGTCGAAGGTGCCGATCGAGCGCTGCATCACGTATCCGATGCCGGAGTTGGAGCCGACGAACTCACCGACGACCGCGCCGACCACGGCGAGCGTCACCGAGACTTTCAGGCCGGAGAAGATCGCCGGCAGCGCATGCGGCAGGTTCACCGCGCAAAACACCTGAAAGCGGCTGCCCTGCATGGCGCGGGCGAGATCGACCATGTCAGGGTCGACCGACTTGAAGCCCTGCACCGCCGAGACCACGACGGGGAAGAAGCCGAGCAGGAACGCCGAGATCACCTTCGGGATAATGCCGAAGCCGAACCAGACCACGAACAAAGGCGCGATGGCGATCTTCGGCACGGATTGGGAGAATACCAAGAGCGGATAGACGTAGCTCTCCACCGTCTTCGAGCCCGCGATCAGCATGGCAACGGGGATACCGAATAGCGCCGAGAGCATGAAGCCGCAAACGGTCGCATAGGTGGTCGGCCAGGACTGCCGCAGCAGCTCCGGCCAGTCGGTCCACAGCACCGCAACGACATCAGCGGGTGACGGGATTTGGTAGGCGGGAATCCTAAACAGCCGGATCGCGAGATCCCAAGCCACGACGATGAAAACCAAGAATACAAACGGCCTGATCCAGGCCGCATTCAGCATCTTGGACACCGCACCTTGCGGCTTCAGCTCAGCCACGCCTCACTCCCGGCATTCTTTTTCGTTCGGGGAGAAATTAACCCGTTGGATAAATACTGTCCAGAGGTTTCCCCGTGACGTTTTGTGCCGGTTTTGGGGCGCGAAAGGTGCGTGAAGGGGTGGACCGTCTCGCCACCCTTGGTGTCATTCCCCGCGAAAGTGGGGAATCCAGTACGCCGCCGCTTCTCCGTATCCCACCAGCGTCTCTGGAATACTGGATTGCCCGCCTTCGCGGGCAACGACGGCGGAGATTGTGGAAACGGCGGGCGCTACATCCACCAATGCGCGCACTACGGCCTACACCGTCTGCGCCACCGCAGCGCGCGACTTCGGCGCCTTGGCGATCTCGAACAGCGCAGCGGACTGTCCCGTCAACGCGGCCAGCACGAGGCCGACCATGTGGGCAAGCCGCTCGTCCTTGGCGTCCTTGGCGAGCAGGTCGCGGCCGAAGATCACGCTCAGTGTCGCCGAGTTCGAGAGGTAGAAGAAGCAGAGGCCCGCGATCGAGATGTAGAGCTGCACCGGATCGACCGCGACCTGGAAATCGCCGCTCTCGACGCCGCGCCGCACCACGGTGCGGATCATCTCGACGAAGGGCGAGTGCATCGACTTGACCTTGGTCGAGCGCTTCAAATGCTTGGCGCGCGCAAGGTTCTCGGTCTGGAGCAGCGACAGGAACTCGGGATTGCGCAGGAAGTAGCCCCAGGTGAACTCGATCAGCCGCTTGATGGCCTCGGGCGGATCGAGATGTTCGAGATCGAGCCCCCGCTCCTCGCTGCGGATCTTGTCATAGGCGCCTTCCAGCACCGCGAGATAGAGGTCGTCCTTGTTGCCGACGTGATAGTACAGCATGCGCTTGTTGGCGCCGGCCTTAACTGCGATGCGGTCGACGCGCGCGCCGGCGAGCCCATGAGCGGAAAACTCCTGCTTGGCCGCCTCGAGAATGCGCAGCCGCATCCCCTCGGGATCGCGCTGCCATTTCGGAGTTCGCTTTGCCGTTGCCTTCGCCAAACCGGGTGCTCGCTGGGTGCTTACGGTATGCCATGTACCACGCCCCCGCCGTCATTGCGAGGAGCCCTTGCGACGAAGCAATCCAGACGGTCACCGCGGCGGGATTCTGGATTGCTTCGCTTCGCTCGCAAATGACGCGTGGAGAGAACGGAGCCTATTCCACCGGCTTCGGCGAACGCTCCAGCAGCACGGTCTGGATCCCACAGGTGCCGTTCCGCACGGTCATGATGCGCGTGCCCGGCTTGCGGCCGTTGCGGACTTCGGTGACGTCGAGACCAGCGGCGAGCAGGCGGGCGCGGGTGGCGTCGATGTCGGCGACGCGCCAGCTCAGGCCCCAGAGCCGGTCGTGCAGGGAATCCCCGCCCGCCACGGGTCGGCGGACCACTTCGACGATGAGATCGCCGCAGCGGAAGAACATCAGCTGCCCCCAATCGTGATGCGAGCGGTCGAGCGCCAGATCGAGCCCGAGCCGGGCGCCATAGAGCGCGGCGGCGCGATCGGAATCCTCGGTGGTGATCACGATGTGGTCGAGCCCGTCGATCGGCGCGACATCGATCGCAACCGACTTCGGACGCTCCTCGGCCAGCTCGAGGAAGAACATGCGCACGCCGCGCGTGAGCTCGGTCGCGGCCCGCGTGCGCTTCCAGTGCAGGGCCGCGCCGGTCGCGGCGTCACTGCTCTCGACCTCGGCAACGGGATCCGGCTTCAGCGCCACCCGGTCCAGCCGCCGGTGCATCTTGCTCATGTCTGCGACGCGAAAGCACAGGCTGGCGAGCACCCCCTCCTGGTCGTCGAGCAGCGCGCGCATGCGGTCCGCGGTGGCGGTGAAGCCGCTCGGCGCCATCAATTCGAGGGTCAAGTTGTCGAGGGTGAACAGCACGCGATCGGCGCCCTCGCCGGAATTCTGCCAGGCCGGCGCGCGGCCTAGGAGCGTCTGATAGGCCGCCTTGGCCGCACCGATATCCCTGACCAGAGCAACGATGTGATCGAGGCCGGTGATCATATTCCCCCCTCTTTATGGACCAGGAACAACCGGCCGAAAAACGGCATTTGTCCGGGCTTGGCATGGGCCTGACATGGTCGTATTCCGGCCCCATGCCGGCCTCAAGCGCCTCGGGGTTGTTTTGCGAATAATTTCAGCGTCCCGGACACGGAACCGGTGTTAGAGTAAACCCGCCGGCCGGGACCACCAAAGCGCATCACGGACAAGCAATGCAGGCTCTCTTTATCGGACAGACCTATATCGACGTCGTCTTCATCACCGACCACATGCCGACCGGCGACGAAAAGCACGTGGCAACCGACTACGCGGTCTCTTTCGGCGGCAACGCGGTCACGGCGGCGTTCTGCTGCGCCAAGCTCGGCATCGTGCCCGATCTCGTCGCCACCGCTGCGAACGACTGGCTCGGCCGCATGTTCATGGACATGTGCGCGAAATACGCGATCTCGTTGCACGGGCGGAAGGTGAACCAGTCCTCGCTCTCCTTCATCATGCCGAAGGACGGCAAGCGCGCCATCGTCCGCTGCCGCGACGACGAGCACATCCATCCGTTCCCGATCCTCAATCTCGGCGGCTGCCGCGCGCTGCATATCGACGGGCATCAGCCCGATGCCGCGATCCACTACGCAAAGGTCTGCCGCGAGGCCGGCATTTTGACCTCGCTCGACGGCGGCGGCCTGCGCACCAACACGCATGAACTGCTTGAATACATCGACGTCGCGATCGTCGCCGAGCGCCTCTGCGAACAGATGGATCTCACGCCGGAAAAGATGCTCGACTACCTCAAGGGCCGCGGCTGCAAGATCGGCGGCATCACCATGGGTGAGAAGGGCCTGCTCTGGTACAACGAAACCGGTGCGGTCGAGACCATGCCGGCGATGCCGATCCCGCGCGAGCGCGTGATCGACACCAACGGCGCCGGCGACGTCTTCCACGGCGCCTATGTCTATTCCTATCTGGCCCATCCCGGCAAAAGCTGGCGCGAGCATTTTGATTTTGCCCGCGCCGCCTCGACCTTCAAGATCCAGCGCCTCGGCAACGAGGCGGGACTTCCGACCCTTGTGGACATCGCCAAAGTCAGGCACGAGTTCGAAGTCCGAGTTTAGACTTCGAAGAGGTTTGTCATGGGGCGTGTCTTCGTCGCCGGCAGCATCAACATGGATGTGGTGGCGACCGCCGATCGCCATCCCAGGGTCGGCGAGACCGTCGCCGGAAAGCAGGTGCTGTATTTTCCGGGCGGCAAGGGTGCGAACCAGGCCGTGGCCGCGTCACGGCTCGGCGCGAAGACCACGCTGATCGGGCGGCTGGGCACGGATTCGTTCGGGGCTGAACTGAGGACGTTCCTTAACGCGCAGGGCATCGATCCCGGCTCGATCAAGGAGACGCCCGAGACACACACCGGCACCGCGATCATCACGGTCGCGGCCTCCGACAACACCATCGTCGTCATTCCCGGCAGCAACGCACTGGTCAGCGCGGATGACGTCGCGGATGCGCCGCTGGCGAAGGGCGATGTCGCCGTCAGCCAATTCGAGATTCCGCTGCCGACCATTGCCGCGTTCTTCCAGCGCGCGCACACGGCCGGCGCCACCACAGTGCTCAATCCTGCCCCGGCGCAAAAGATGTCGCCCGAGCTTCTCGCGCTGGTCGATATCCTGGTGCTGAACGAGACGGAGCTCGGCTTCCTCGCAGGCACCGAGCTCACCGACGACGACGAGACCGCAAAGATCATCGCGGTCGCGCGAAAACTTCAGGCGCGCGAGGACCAGACGATTTGCGTCACGCTCGGCAAGCGCGGCGTGCTCGCGCTCGCTTCCAGCGAGGAATTTTCCGTACCCGGCCGCGTGGTGAAGGCGATCGACACCACCGGCGCCGGCGATTGCTTTGTCGGCGCGCTCGCGTCGCAGCTCGCTGATGGCGTGCCGCTGCGCGCCGCCCTCGCCTTCGCCAACGCCGCCGCCTCGATCAGCGTGCAGCGCATGGGGGCCGGGCCGTCGATGCCGACGGCCGCGGAAGTGGCAGCGATTCTGTAGGGCGGAGCGCTGTCTTCACCTCGCCCCGCTTGCGGGGAGAGGTCGGATTGCATCGCAGATGCAATCCGGGTGAGGGGGTACAGGTCTCACGACAGTCTCATACGCGGTGAGAGCCCCTCACCCCTACCCTCTCCCCGTAAGAACGGGGAGAGGGAGAGAGACTCAAGCCAGCGCGCTCTTCAGGTCAAAGCTCTCATCCGCGGCCTGCTCCGGCGTGATCGAGCGGTTCATGGCCTGCAACCTTCGGCCGAACATGTGATCGCCGGCGCGGTTGATCGATTCGATGCCGAGCAGCTTGTCGCCGTGGTAGCAGAACACGGAAAACGCCTTTTTCGCGGGATCGCCGCGCAGCACGACGCGGTCGTAGCCGGTGGTGAGACCTGCGATCTGGAGCTTGTCGTCGCCCTGGTCGCTCCAGAACCAGGGATGGCCGTCATAGACCTTCTTGTCGCCGGTCAGGCGCGCCGCCAGGCAGCGGGCGTGATCGGTGGCGTTCTGCACCGATTCCAGCCGCAGCGAGCCGCCGAAGCGCGGGCTCGCAAACAGCGCACAATCGCCGATCGCAGAGATATTGGGATCAGCCGTCGAGAGATATTCGTCGACGATGATGCCGGCCGCGACCGGCAGCCCCGCCTCGGCCGCGAGCTCGATATTCGGCAGCACGCCGACACCGACCACGACGAGGTCGGCGGGCAGATGCCGTCCGTCACTCAAGGAGACGCCGGTGACCTTGCCGTTCTCGGCCTCGATCGACGTTGCCTGCACACCAAGGTGAATGCGGATGCCGGCCTCGCGATGCCGCGCCTCAAAATACTCCGAGACCTCCGCCGTCACCGCGCGCGCCATCACCCGCGGCGCAAGCTCGAGCACGTCGACCTCGAGCCCCTTGATCCGCGCGGTCGCGGCGAATTCGAGGCCAATGAAGCCGGCGCCGATGACCACAACGCGCGTCTTCGACGGAATGATCTTTCGCAGCGCCTCGCTCTCGTCGAGGATGCGCAGATATTTCACGTCGGGGAGATTGGCGTTGGGCAGATCGAGCAGCCGGTTGCGCGCGCCGGTTGCCAGCACCAGATGGCCGTAAGGCAGCGTCTCGCCGGATGCGAGCAGAAGCTTGCGCCCCGCGCGGTCGATCGACACGGCACGGCCCGCGATCAGCTCGATGGTCTGATCGTGGTAAAATTTCTCCGGCCGGAACATCAGGCTCTCCGGCCCGGCGGAACCCTTGATGTAGGCCTTTGACAGCGGCGGCCGCTGATAGGGCAGATGCGCCTCGTCATTGATCAGGCGGATGCGATCCGAAAAACCTGCCTGCCGCAGGGATGCCGCGACCTGGTAGCCGCCATGGCCGGCACCGACGATGATCACCGGACCGTCCGTCATTGGACAGCCCATTTCCGCAAGACACGAGCGTCACCCATGTCGTCTCCTCTCTCGCTCATACTGGCTTGGCTAGCCTAGGAGGAGCCGGCGCTCGTGTCCGTCCCTAAACGAAGGCGGCCCCATTTGAGCCGATCATTCCGGCTTGCGCAAGGGGCCGTAGGCGAGGCATTGGCGGCGGGGGATTGTCACCCCTCGCCTTCTGCGATCTAGTTGCAGCAACAGACCTCATGCCGGGGATTCCTCAAATGCCAGCTCCCATCTCCCAACCCGATGACCCCGCGCTGCTGCGGATCGACGGCCCGATTGCGACCATTACGCTCAACCGCCCGACCGCGTTCAACTCGATCAACCTTGCGATCGCGCAGAAGCTCGAGCAGCTCGCGACCTACATCGAGGGCAATGACGCGATCAGAGTCGTGGTCCTCGAAGGCGAAGGCCGCGCCTTCTCGGCCGGCGGCGATCTGCAGACGATTGGCGCTGCGGCTGAAGCCAACACGGTGACGCCGGTGGTCGGCGAGCTGCTCAAGCACTATCATTCCTTCATCGAGATCATCCGGCGCATGCCGAAGATCTCGCTGTCGAGCGTGCATGGCTCGGCCGCCGGCGCCGGCATGGGGCTGGCCTTCGTCACCGACCTCTGCATCGCCGCCGAGGACGCCAAGTTCACGCCCGCCTATGCCAAGATCGGCGTCTCGCCGGATGGCGGATCGACGGTCGGGATCGTCGGCACCGTTGGCTCGCGCCGGGCGCTGCAGATCTTTCTGGCCGAGGACAATTTTACGGCGCAGCAAGCCCTTGAATGGGGCCTAGTCGCCAAGACCGTTCCCGCAACCGAGCTAAAGGCGGCGACGCGGCAGCTGGCCGAACGGCTGGCGCAGAACCCGCCGGCGGCCATCGCCGGCACCAAGTCGCTGGTCTATGCGGCCACCACCACGCCGGTAAAACAGCAGCTCGATGCCGAGGAGCACAAAATCATCATGGCGATGAACACGGAAGATTTTCGTGTTGCCGTGAAGAAGTTCACGAGCAAGAGCAAGTGAGCGCGCCCACGCCGTCACGCTCGTTCTGCGGCCTGCGTCACGGCGCGACCGACTGGAACCGGCAGGGACTCTTTCAAGGCCGGACCGACAATCCGCTGAACGAGGATGGCCTCCGGCAAGCGCACGAGGCCGCGGACCTGTTACGCGGGGCCGGCGTCAGCCGCATCGTCGCGAGCCCGCTGGTGCGCGCGGCGAAAACCGCCGAGATCATCGCGGAAGCAATCTCGGTGCCGCTCACGATCGACGAGGGCATCATCGAGTTCGATTTCGGAAGCTTCGAGGGCCTGCCCGTCCGCGACCTCATGATCAAGCACGGCGTCGCTTCCGCGACGGGACTCGTCTCGATCCTGCCCGCCGACGGCGAGAACTGGGACGCCATGGCCGAACGCTCACTGCGCTGCGTGGCCGGTTGGCTCGACCGCTATCCCGGCGACCATCTGCTGTTCGTCTGCCATGACGCCGTGATGCAGGGCATGGCGAACGCGCTCACCGGCAGCTACTTCAAGAACAGCCACGGCGCACCGTTCCACTACGTCCGCGAGGACGCGCAGTGGCGCGTTGAGCAGATCGTCACTTAGGAAGATCACTTGGGACAGATGTAGCCGGTCCCCGCCGGCGATTTGAAGCAGCCGACCGATTCCGGCAGCACATGCTGCGGCAGCCACAGCACGACGCTCGGGAAATAGATCGCAAACGCGATGGTCGCGAAGAACACGACATAGATCGGCAGCGCCGCGCGTAACGCCTTCGCAAAGCTGACGCCGACGAATTTCGACGCCATCAGCAGCACCAGACCATAAGGCGGCGTGATCAGGCCAAAGGCGAGCGTCGCGATCAGCACCACGCCCATATGGACGCCGTTGATGTCGCCCGCTTCCGTCAGCGTGTTGACCAGCGGCATGAAGATGATGATGGTCGGCACCGGCTCGATGAAGTCGCCGACCACGGTGAACAGCAGCACCATCAGCAGCATGATCAGATGCGGATCGTTGCCCGCAATCGAGGTGATCATGTCGGCGATGTAGCTGGCGCCGCGCAAATAGGCGAGCATCCAGCCGAAGGCGTTGGCGGCACCGATGGTGATCAGCGGCAGCGAGAAGATCAGCCCGGCAAGGCAGAAATCATACGGGATCTTCCGGAAATGCCCGCGGTTGAGCGCGGGGATCACGACCAGGATGATCCAGACCACCGCAACAACGCCGGCTTCCGTCGGCGTGAACCAGCCGGTCAGGATGCCGCCGAGCAGGATGACCGGGATCATCAGCGGCAGCGCGGCGTCGCCGGCGGCGAACACGATCTGCCGCAGCGGCGCGCGCGGCTTGCGCAAGCCGGAGGGGCCGAAGAAATAACAATAGATCATCAGGCCGAAGCCGATCATCAGGCCGGGCACCACGCCCGCCATGAACAGGCCGGCGATCGAGACGTTGCCGACTGCGCCATAGACCACCGCGGTGATGCTCGGTGGCACCAGCGCCGCAATGGTCGACGCGGATGCGATGATGGCGGCGATGAAGGCGGGCTCGTAGCCTTCGCGCTTCATCGGGCCGCCGAGTGCGCGGCTCATCACGGCGACGTCGGCGGTGGTCGAACCCGACATTTCCGAGAAGAACATGCTGAAGACGACGACGACCTGCGACAGCCCGCCCCTGATATGCCCCACCAGCGATACCGAGAGATTTGCTATTCGAACCACCACATTGGCCGAGCTCATGAGCTCGCCGACCAGCAGGAAGAACGGGATCGCCAGCAGCGCCTCGGAATCGACGCCGTCAAAGATCTTCTGGATGATCGCGGCGAGCGAGACGTCGGACAGGACCGCGCCGATGAACACGCCGGCCATCAGCGAAAACGGCACGGGCACGCCGAGATAGCCGAACGACAGGAAGCAGATCGACATCAACGCCAGGACAACGGGTGCGCTCACGGCTGCGCCCTCATTTGCGCCTCGGTCACGACCGGCGCGGCATCCTCGTCCAGCGGCTCCGGATGGTCAAAGCCGTTGCGCAGGCCGTTGACGAGCTGCTCGATGGTGAACAGTCCGATCAGGATGCCGGACACTGGAATAATGGCGTAAAGCGAGGCGATCGGCGTGCCCGACGGCAGGCGGAAGCTGCCGAAGCCGCGCAGATAGTTCTGGTAGCCGTACCAGATCAGGCAGAAGGCGACGCCGAGGACGATGAGGCGGATGATGACTTCGACGATGATCCTGGGGACGCCATGCATCGCCTCGGAGATCGCCGTCAGATAGAGGTGATCGTTGCGACGGGTCGCGACCGCCGTCCCGATGAAGATCGCATAGATGAACAGCGTCGATGTGACTTCCTGGAGCCATAGCCAGGGATGGCCGATGGTGCGGGTAACGATGTCGGCCGTGACCGACAGCGAGAAGCCGAAGCACAGCACACCGCACAGGATCATGAGCGCGAGCTCGAGCCAGTCGAGCCAGCGCCATTTCAGGTGGCGTTGGCGTTGCAACACGAGCTTGTCGGCGATGGCCATCAATGTCCTCGTCGTCCCGGAGCTGCCGCATGCGACAGCTGGGAAGCTGCCGAACTTGCTCGGCCTGCATGGTTCGAGACGCCCGCCTGTGGCGGGCGTCTCGAAGGATGGCCGCAGACGACCTAATTAATCGACCGGATCAGGTTCTTGATCTTCTCGGCGTGCGGGCCGAGCTCCTTGGCGAGCTTGTCGAGATAGGGGTCGGCGATCGCCGTAAAGCTCTTCTTGTCGACGTTATCGACAACCTTCACGCCCATCTTCTTGAGCTTTTCGGCCGCGCTGCGCTCGAGATCGAACGCCTTGGCCGGCTCCTTCGAGCTGATCTCGTTGGCCGCCGTCTGCACCCACTGCTTCTGCTCCGCCGAGAGGCTCTGCCAGAGCTTGTCGGAGATGTACACCAGCGCATTGTTGGCTTCGTGCTCGGTAATGTTCAGCACCGGCGCCACCTCGTAATGCTTGTTGACGAGATAGACGTTGATGCTGTTCTCGGCGACGTCGACGACGCCGGTTTGCAAGCTTGTGTAAACGCTGCCGAACGGCATGTGCACGGTCTGGGCGCCATAGGCCGGGAACATGGCATCCTCGGTCGCGGTCGCCTGCACGCGGATCTTCAGCCCCTTGATGTCGCCGACATTGTGAATCTCCTTCTTGGAGTACATGTGGCGCACGCCCTGCGATCCGGTCGCGATCACATGCAGGCCCTGCGTGGTCTCGTCGATCATGGTCTTGAGCGCCTCGAACACACGGGGATCGGCCAGCCCCTTGATCACGTGGTTCTCGTCGCGGAACAGGAAGTGCAGCGACATCACGCCGGCCTGCGGGGAGATCGTCGCGGTGTTGGCCGAGGAAATGATCGCGAACTCGATATCGCCGGCCTTCACGAGCTGGAGCAGTTGCGGCTCTTGGCCCAGCTGCGCGCCCGGATACTGGTCGATGATCATGGTGCCTTTGCTCAATTCCTTGAGCTTGTCGGCAAAGAGGTCGCCGGCGATCGAGTAGCCGGTGTTGCGGGGCTGGTCATAGGCGAAGCGATAGTGCTTCACCTCCTGGGCCCCGGCGCCCGTGACGAACAGCATGGCGGCCGTAGCCACCAAGCCGCGTAAGAATCCTGGCATGGATCGTACAATCATCGTCTCCCCCTGTTTTTATCGCCCGCCGCTTTTAGCGGTCTGGGCGCTCGTTCGAGTGGTTGTCAGCCCTTTTCAGTCTTTGGTCCAGTCCTCTGCATAAAGTCGAAGTCGCAGCCCTCGTCGGCCTGCAAGATGGTCTTGTCGAAGAGCCAGGCGTAGCCACGCTTGACTTCGTCCGGCGCCGTGGCCGGCTTCAGGGCGGCGCGCCGGCGCTCGAGCTCGGCGGCATCGACCAAGAGCTCGATGCTGCGCTTGGCCACATCGAGGCTGATCTTGTCGCCGTTTTTCACCAGCGCCAGTGGCCCGCCGACAGCCGATTCCGGCGTGATGTGCAGCACGATGGTGCCGAATGCGGTGCCGCTCATGCGCGCATCCGAAATGCGCACCATGTCCTTGGTGCCGCCACGCGCGAGCTTCTTCGGGATCGGCAGATAACCCGCCTCGGGCATACCCGGCGCACCCTTGGGGCCGGCATTGCGCAGCACCAGCACGTCATCGGCGGTGACGTCGAGCTCGGGATCGTCCACCCGCAAGGTCATGTCCTCGACGGATTCGAACACCACCGCGCGCCCCGTGTGCTGCAAGAGCTTGGGGCTCGCCGCCGACTGCTTGATCACAGCACCACGCGGCGCGAGGTTGCCGTGCAGGACGGCAAGGCCGCCTTCCTTCTTGATCGGATTATCGCGCGAGCGGATCGCGTCCTGGCCGGGCACGTCCTCCGCATTCGCGACGACATCGCGCAGTGTCTGGCCCGAGATCGTCTTCGCGTCGAGATCGACGAGATCGCCAAGCTGCGCCAGCAGTTTCGGCACACCACCGGCGTGATGGAAATGCTCCATGTAATGCTCGCCCGACGGCTTGAGATCGACCAGCACCGGCACCTCGCGGCCGATCTGGTCGAACGCTTCGAGATCGAGCCGGTGCGGCGAGCGATGCGCCATCGCGGTCAGATGGATCAGGCCGTTGGTCGAGCCGCCGATCGCCTGCAGCACGACCTGCGCGTTCTTGAAGGAGGCCGGCGTCAGGAACTCGCTCGGCTTCGGGCCCTTGGTCTTGGCCATTTCGGCCGCAACCCGGCCGCTCGCCTCGGCCAGACGGAAACGCTCGGCATGCGGCGCGGGGATCGTCGCACTCATCGGCAGCGACAGGCCCATGGCTTCGATCATGCAGGCCATGGTCGAGGCCGTACCCATCACCATGCAAGTGCCGACCGACGGCGCAAGGCGGCCGTTCACCGCTTCGATTTCGACATCGTCAATCTCGCCGGCGCGATACTTGCCCCAGAGACGGCGGCAATCGGTGCAGGCGCCCAGCACCTCGCCCTTGTGATGGCCGACAACCATCGGGCCGACGGGAATGACCACGGTCGGCAGGTCGGCGCTGATCGCGGCCATCACCTGCGCGGGCAGTGTCTTGTCGCAGCCGCCGATCACGATCACCGAATCCATCGGTTGGGCCCGGATCATCTCCTCGGTGTCCATCGCCATCAGATTGCGCAGATACATCGAGGTCGGATGCGCAAAGCTCTCGGCGATCGAGATGGTCGGAAACACGAACGGCATCGCCCCCGACAGCATCACGCCGCGCTTGGCGGCCTCGATGATCTGCGGGACGTTGCCGTGGCAGGGATTGTAGTCGCTGTAGGTGTTGGTGATGCCGACGATCGGGCGCTCCAGCGCGTCGTCGGAATAGCCCATGGCCTTGATGAACGCCTTGCGCAGGAACAGCGAGAAGCCGGCATCGCCATAGCTCGTCAGACCCTTGCGCAAACCACTCGTCATCATGCCACTCCGTCTCAGTTGCCATTGTGCTACAGCCTGCCCCCCGATTGTCAATAAGATTGGGCCTCATCGGCGCTCTTTCTGGCCTCAGACGCCGCTATCGGACACAAATTATTGACAATCCGGCCTCTGCCTGCTCCACAAGGCGAACCGGCGAGACGCCGGAGGCTGAGGGCATGTCCGACATTCACACCACAGACGCCATGCCGGTCCGGCGCGACGATCCGGACGACGTCGTCGCGCGGCTGGAGGAGGACATCATCTTCGGCCGCCTGCCGCCGGGTGCGCGCCTCACCGAGGATGCGCTGATGTCGCGCTACGGCACCTCCAGACACTTCGTGCGCCAGGCGCTGGTGGACGCCGAACGCCGCGGCATCGTCCGCCGCGAGAAGAATGTCGGCGCCACCGTGCGGTTCTATTCCGCCGAGGAGGTCCGGCAGATCTACGAAGTCAGGGAGATGCTGACGCGGCAGGCCGCGCTGATGATCCCCCTGCCCGCGCCGCAAGGCCTGATCGACGAACTGACCGCCTTGCAACGCGACTATTGCGCGAAGGCCGACATCCGCGACCTGCGCGGCATCCACGAGGCCAACGACGCCTTCCACGTCGCGCTGTTCGCAGCCTGCGGCAATCCCTATCTGGTGCGCTCGCTCCAGGACTACATGAGCCTGACGCTGCCGATGCGCGCCAAGAACCTCGCCGACCGCGACGGCCTCGCGCAGTCGCGCCGCCAGCACGAGCTGATGATCGAGCTGTTGAAGGGCCGCGACAGCTGGGCACTGGCGCAGCTGTGCGTGGATCACATGCAGTTCAGCAAGTCGGATTATCTGGCAAGGATCGCGGGAGAGGAAGCTGAACGGTCGAGCGCTCACTCGTAGCTGAGATCTGCTTCGAGCGGTGATGCAGCTTACTCGATCGGCCATCTGAAGGATTTGACCGGCAATTTTATCGCAGGCCTTTTGCTGCTGAAGGGTTGAGCGCTAGTGGTCGCGAGGTTTCGGACATCGCGACCGCTCCGGCGATAACGCCGCATGTCCGCAATCTTTGGGAACCTATTGTCGGCTTGTTACTTGGTATCTCACCAATCCCCCACCATAGGAGCTGCCATGATTTGCCGTTTTGTCGGAGCCGCCGCTGTTGCCGTCGCCGTCCTGCTTCCCGTAACGACCCAGGCCCAGGGCGTCCCCGGAGGCGTCGAACGCGGTGCGCGGGATGGTGAGCGAGCGGCAGGCCCCGTCGGTGCAGTTGTGGGTGGCGTAGTCGGCGGCGTCGTTGGCGGCGTGGCCGGAGTCCTTGGTGTCGATCAGCGTCCGCGCTTTCACTCCTACGTGGTCGAACAGCGACGCCCCTCATATCAGTATCGCGAGGATGTGAGAGTTGGGGCGGTTCTTCCGGAAGAGGGCGTGACCTATTACGAGGTGCCACCCGAATACGGCGCCCGCGAGTATCGTTATACGGTGGTCAACGGTCGCACGGTCCTGGTCGAACCACGAACACACCGGATCGTTGAGATAGTCGAATAACGACAAGGGCCGTCTCTCGAGACGGCCCTTTCGTTTGTGGAGATCTAAATTCCTCAAGTCCCAGTTCAGTACCGCCGCAACAGGCCGCGATCCACGCTGGCATCACCATAGTCGGCGCAAGCCCCTTTCGGGTCTTTGATCAAATCCGCCAAGACGCGCTTGATCGTCTTGCTGGCCGCCTCGAACACCTCGGGACGAAACTTGCCGGGATCGTAGCTCTCGCCGTCGTGGGCCTTTATCGCCGCAGAAAAGGCGTCGATCATCGCCATCGCCGCATTGGGGCTGCCGAGAAGCCGGGCGCCGAGCCGAACGCCGCCCGCGCCATCGACCTCGTAGCCGATGCATCGCTGTTCGAGCACCGCGGATGCGGTGACGAGCTGGTCGAGAAACGTCGCTTCCGCGTCGCTGAGCGTTGCGGCTTGCGACGGTCCTGACCCGATCGTCGCGAGCATCGCGAAGACAGACAATTTGATTTTCATTGTCGTGGCTCTCGCCGCCGCCCTGAGCTTTGATCAGGGTGACGTTACCGAATTCCGATCACACCGATCGAAAGCCAAACGACTGCAGCAACGTTGATCCAAGTCAATGGGCCGTCATGGCCGGGACAGGCCGACCATGACGGCAAGCATTACCGCTTATTCCAATCGATGATCCGGCTCGTGTCGCCGTCAAACTCGTTGCTGCAGAACGCGCCGCCCTGGTAGTGGTCGCCGACCGGATCCGGCTTGAGCTTGGCCTGCTCGGCCATGGCGTGTGCTACGTGATCCTCGGAACGGCCGGTCGGGCGATAGCCGAATTCGTAGGCGCGGTGGTTGTCCCACCAGGCGCGCTCGTTCAGCGAGGCACCGTAGAACACTTCGAAATGGATATCGGGATGCTCAAGCCCGATCTGGCAGAGCTGCACCAGGTCTTCAGGCTTCAGCCAGATCGAAATCCGGCGAAGGTCCAGCGGCACGTCACCGAAATTGCCGATGCGGAGGCAAGTCACTTTCAGGCCATGCTTATCGGCATAGAGCGCACCGAGTGCCTCGCCGAACACCTTGCTGACGCCGTAGCGGCCGTCGGGGCGCGGCGTGACGTCGGTCCCGATCTTGTGGTGGCGCGGATAGAATCCGACGGCATGGTTCGAGGACGCGAACACCACGCGCTTGACGCCCTTGCGATATGCCGCCTCGAATAGATTATAGCCGCCGATGATGTTGGCCTGGAGGATGTCGTCCCACGGGCCCTCGACCGAATAGCCGCCGAAATGGAGGATGCCGTCGACGCCCTCGCAGATCGCCTCGACTTGCGCGAGGTCGGACAGGTCCGCCGCCTTGAACTGCTCGTTCGCTCCGAGATCGGCGGGCGGGCGGATGTCAGAGAGCAGCAGGTCCGGATAGATCGGCGGCAGCAATTTCCGCAGGCGCGTTCCGATTCCGCCCGAAGCTCCTGACATCAAGATGCGCGGCATGTCTTTCCTCGTATTTGGCGACCGATTTGCGGTCACAGGTCTCTAATGATAGCAGACTTGGGCAGAGGGAACGTAACAACGAGAATTGCACATGAACGATGCACCGTCCCGCACTCAAGGCTGGCAGCCGGCGACCTATTACCCCGATCCGGCGATAAAAGCACTGGACCCCCGCTTCGAAAAATACTGGTTGAAATTGTCGGCCGTCGAGCGGCTGGCGACCGGCCTGCGCTGGGCCGAGGGCCCGGTGTGGTTCGGCGACGGGCGGTACCTGCTGTGCAGCGACATTCCGAACCAGCGCATCATCAAATGGGAGGAAGAGACCGGCGCGGTGTCGGTGTTCCGGAAACCTTCCAATTTCGCCAACGGCAATACGCGTGACAGGCAGGGCCGGCTCGTCACCTGCGAGCACGGCGGGCGCCGCGTGGTGCGCACCGAATATGACGGCAGCATCACCGTGCTGATGGATCAATTCAACGGCAAGCGGTTGAACTCGCCGAACGATGTCGTTGTTAAATCGGACGGCTCGATCTGGTTCACCGATCCGACCTTCGGCCTGCTCGGCAATTACGAGGGCTACAAGGCCGAGCCCGAGATCGAGCCGAATGTCTACCGGCTCGATCCCGCGACCGGCAAGGCGACCGTCGTCGCGGAAGGCGTGCTGGGGCCGAACGGGCTGTGCTTCTCGCCGGATGAGAAGATTCTCTATGTCGTGGAATCGCGCGGCGTGCCGAACCGCAAAATTCTCGCCTATGACGTCTCGGCGGATGGCACCACGATTTCCAACAAGCGCGTCCATATCGATGCCGGTCCTGGCACGCCCGACGGCATGCGCTGCGACATCGACGGCAATCTCTGGTGCGGCTGGGGCATGGGCGATCCCGAGCTCGACGGCGTGGTCGTGTTCGCGCCCGATGGCGTCATGATCGGCCGCATCGCGCTGCCCGAGCGCTGCGCCAATCTCTGCTTCGGCGGCGTCAAGCGCAACCGCCTGTTCATGGCCGCGAGCCAGTCGATCTACGCGCTGTATGTGAATACGCAGGGTGCGGTGGGGGGATAGCCTTACAACGGCGGGCGACGGTCTCGTAGGGTGGGCAAAGGAGCGAAAGCGACGTGCCCACCATCACGCCGTCGCGGTCGCGAAGACGTGGGCACGCTTCGCTTTGCCC
Source organism: Bradyrhizobium rifense (assembly GCF_008123425.1). Taxonomy (GTDB): domain Bacteria; phylum Pseudomonadota; class Alphaproteobacteria; order Rhizobiales; family Xanthobacteraceae; genus Bradyrhizobium; species Bradyrhizobium rifense. The sequence continues at coordinate 37,850 of NZ_VSSS01000034.1, read as the reverse complement.
ACCCTACGGCACCGCGCGTTTGTCGAGACACCACAAAAAAACGCCGGAGTGGTTTCCCGCTCCGGCGTCATTCTGTTCAGGCGCTAAAACCTACGCCGCGTTGAAGCCGGCGACGGCCTTCACTTCGAGGAAGTCCTCGAGGCCATACTTGCCCCACTCGCGGCCGTTGCCGGACTGCTTGTAGCCGCCGAACGGAGCAGTGCGGTCGTTGGGCACGCCCTGGAGATTGACGTTGCCGGCGCGGATCTGGCGACCGACGCGCTTGGCGTCCTCGACCGAAGCGCCGGAGACATAGCCAGCGAGGCCATACGGCGTGTCGTTGGCGATGTGCACGGCCTCGGCTTCGTCCTTGGCGCCGAGGATGGTCAGCACCGGTCCGAAGATTTCTTCACGGGCGATCGTCATCTCGGGGGTGACGTCGGCGAAGATGGTCGGGCGGACGTAGAAGCCCTTGTTGACGCCTTCGGGTAGGCCCGGTCCGCCGGCGACGAGCGTTGCGCCCTCGTCGATGCCCTTCTTGATCAGCGCCTGGATCTTGTCCCACTGGCCGCGGTTGACGACCGGGCCGATGGTGGTGCCTTCGGCGCGCGGATCGCCCGCCTTGGTCTTGTCGGCGACAGCCTTCGCGATCGCGGCGACTTCCTTCATCTTCGACAGCGGCACGATCATGCGCGAGGGCGCGTTGCAGGACTGGCCGGAGTTGTTGAACATGTGCATCACGCCGCCGGTCACCGCCTTGGTCAGGTCGGCGCCTTCGAGGATGACGTTCGGCGACTTGCCGCCGAGCTCCTGGCTGACGCGCTTCACGGTCGGCGCCGCGCGCTTCGCAACGTCGATGCCGGCGCGGGTCGAGCCGGTGAAGGAGATCATGTCGATGTCGGGGTGCTCGCTCATGGCGGCGCCGACCTCGGGGCCGAGGCCGTTGACGAGGTTGAACACGCCCTTCGGCACGCCGGCTTCATGGAGAATTTCCGCGAAAATCAGCGCCGACGTGGGCGTGAACTCCGACGGCTTCAGGATCATGGTGCAGCCGGCGGCGAGCGCGGGCGCGACCTTGCAGGCGATCTGGTTGAGCGGCCAGTTCCAGGGCGTGATCATGCCGACCACACCGACCGGCTCGCGCAGCACCATGGCAGTGCCGATCGGCTCCTCGAAATGATAGTTCTTGAGCACGTCGAGCGTGGTCATGAGATGGCCAAGGCCGGCGCCGGCCTGGAGCTTTTCAGCCATCGGCAGCGGCGCGCCCATTTCGTCGGACACGGCAGCGCCAATCTCCTTGAGACGGCCCTTGTAGACTTCGATGACTTTGGTGAGCAGCGCGACGCGCTCGTCACGGCTGGTCTGGGAGAACGTTGCAAAGGCGCGCTTGGCGGCGGCGACAGCCTTGTCCACGTCAGCCTTGGAGCCGAGCGCAATCTCGTACATCGCCTCTTCCGTCGCCGGATTGACGACCGGGGTGGACTTCTTGACGGCGGGATCGACCCAGGCGCCGTCGATGTAGAATTGCATGCGATTGACCATCGTTAACCTCTTCTTGGGGGCTTGGGGGGCGTTTCGGCAGGCATCCTTGCACGAAAGCGCCGGCAATTGAACCCGCCATATGCGGGGCCAGCGTTGCGGCGGACGGAGGTTATATGAGCCGATGGCGGGAACGTGGCAAGGTGGCACAGCCGTCATTCCGGGGGGCGCATGATCGCCTCGGAATCACGGCCTGGTTACCTCGACTACACCGCCATCTTGCGATGGACGATCGGCGCGCCGGTGGTGAGGCTTTCCGCCGCGTCGATGATGGCATTCGCGTCGATGCCATAGTGCCGATAGAGGTCAGCGATGGTGCCGGTCTGGCCGAACTGCTCGACGCCGAGCGCCTCGACGCGATGGCCGCGGACACTGCCGAGCCAGCCGAGTGAGGCCGGGTGGCCGTCGATCACGGTCACGATGCCGCAGTCGCGCGGCAGAGGCGCCAGCAGTTTTTCGATGTGGCTGAGATGCTGCACGCCACGCCGGTCGCGCCGCAATTTTCGCGCGGCAGTCCAACCCGCATGCAGGCGATCCGCCGAGGTGATCGCCAGCAATCCGATGTCGCGGCGGCTCTCGCCGATGAAGCCGGTCGCCTCGATCGCTTCGGGCGCGACCGCGCCGGTATAGGCGATCACGAGTTCGGCATTCGGGCCCGGCTTGCGCAGCCAATAGGCGCCGTCGGTGATGCCCTGCTGCAGTTCCGGCGTCATGATCCGCTGTGCCTGCTCGATTGAGCGCGTCGACAGCCGCAAATAGACCGAGCCGCCTTCGCCGGGATCGCGCTGCATGTGGTCAAAACCCCAACCCATGATGACGGCGAGTTCGTCGACAAAGGCCGGCTCGAACGAGGCGAGCCCGTCCTGCGCCATGCCGATCAGCGGCGTCGCGATCGACTGGTGCGCGCCGCCCTCGGGCGCGAGCGTGATGCCTGATGGCGTCGCCGCCACCATGAAGCGTGCATCCTGGTAGCAGGCATAGTTCAGCGCATCGAGGCCGCGCTCGATGAAGGGATCATAGAGCGTGCCGACCGGCAGCAGCCGCGCGCCGTTGATCTGGTGCGACAGGCCGAGCGCCGAGAGCATGATGAACAGGTTCATCTCGGCGATGCCAAGCTCGAGATGCTGGCCCTTGGGCGAGAAGTCCCAGTTGAAGGTGGATGGAATTTTCTCGCTGCGGAATAAATCCGCCTTCTCACCACGCGCGAACAGGCCGCGCCGATTCACCCACGGGCCGAGATTGGTCGAGACGGTGACGTCGGGCGACGTGGTAACGATCCGTTGTGCCAGCTCGCTGTCGCCGCGCGCGATCTCGTTCAGCACGAGGCCAAAGCCCTGTTGCGTCGACATCTGCGGCGACGGCTTGAAGGCGAGTTGCTGCGGCACCTCGACGACCGGCGCGGTGAGCCGGCGGCCGTCCGTGTTGAACGGCACGCGCGCGAGGAAGGCGTCGAGATCGGCGGCGTCTTGCGTCAGGCCTTCATACTTGTCCCATTCGTGCCCGGGACGGATGTTCTGGCTCTCGCGATATTTCTCCATCTGCGCGACCGTCATCAGGCCGGCATGGTTATCCTTGTGGCCCTGGAACGGCAGGCCGACGCCCTTGATGGTGTAGGCGATGAAGCAGACCGGGCGGTCGTGGTCGATGGACTCAAAGGCGTCCAGCATGCTCGCCATGTCGTGACCGCCGAGATTCGACATCAGCGCCAGCAACTCCTCGTCGCTGCGCTTGTCGATCAACTTCGTGATCGGGCCCTGGTCGCCGATCTCGTCGTGCAAATGCTTGCGGAAGGCAGCGCCGCCCTGGAAGCACAGCGCCGCATAGAGCGCGTTCGGGCAATTGTCGATCCAGCGCTTCAGCGCCTCGCCGCCGGGCTCGGCAAAGGCCTCGCGCATCAGGCGGCCGTATTTCACGATGACCACATCCCAGCCGAAATTGCGGAACATGGTCTCGAACTTTTCCCAGAGACCTTCGCGCACGACGGCATCGAGCGACTGGCGATTGTAGTCAACCACCCACCAGGTGTTGCGCAGGCCGTGCTTCCAGCCTTCGGCCAAGGCTTCGAAGATGTTGCCCTCGTCCATCTCGGCGTCGCCGACCAGCGCGATCATCCGCCCTTCGCGGCGATCCTTCATCCAGCCATGCGCCTTGACGTAGTCCTGCACCAGCGAGGCAAACAGCGTCTGCGCGACGCCGAGGCCGACCGACCCGGTCGAGAAATCGACGTCGTCGACGTCCTTGGTGCGGGAGGGATAGGACTGCGCGCCCTTGAAGCCGCGGAAATTCTCCAGCTTCTCGCGGCTCTGCCGGCCGAACAGATACTGGATGGCGTGAAACACCGGGCTCGCATGCGGCTTCACCGCGACGCGGTCCTCAGGCCGCAACACGCTAAAATACAGCGCCGACATGATAGTGGCGAGCGAGGCCGAGGAGGCCTGATGTCCTCCGACCTTCAGTCCATCCGTGTTCGAGCGAACATGGTTGGCGTGGTGGATGGTCCACGACGACAGCCACAGCGCCTTGCGGGCCAGCGCGGTCAATGTGTCGAGACGGGCGGAATCAACGGGCATGGCAATGCTCCCGGAAAACAGGTCAAGCGATGATACGCCTGCGGGCGTCGCCAGATTTCTCAATTTTTCGCGCCATACCTCCAAATATTGGGATATTTTACCAATGAAACCCGACCAAACACAGGTTCCATCCCAATGCCTGAGCTTGACGCCATCGACCGCAAGATTCTCAGCTCTCTGCAGACCGACAGCCGGCTGACCATGCAGGAGCTCGCCGACAAGGTCGGATTGTCGGTCTCGCCCTGCCATCGCAGGGTCAAGCTGCTGGAGGAACGCGGCGTCATCTCGCGCTACATCGCGACCGTGGACCAGAAGGCGCTGGGGCTGCATGTCAGCGTCTTCATCTCGATCAAGCTGGCGCGGCAGAAGGAGGAGGATCTGAATCGTTTCGCCCGCGCCATCTCGAAATGGGACGAGGTGCTGGAATGCTATCTGATGACCGGCAACCGCGACTACCTCCTGCGCGTGGTGGCAGCCGACCTCGCCTCCTACGAGACCTTCCTCAAGACCAAGCTGACCCGGCTCGACGGCATCGCCTCGATCGAGTCGAGCTTTGCGCTCAGCCAGGTCAAATATTCGATCGCGCTGCCGGTCTGACGGCCCCTGCCGGGCCATTTTCGGGCCGGTCGGCCCGGCCGGCCGCCCGTGTCACATGGACGCAATAAACCCCGTCAATGGTCGTGGGCGACAGGCATCTGAGCCGAGAGAAGGATCCATGACCGCATCCGACCGCACCCCTGAAATGGCCAAACGCGAGCGCATCATCCGGGAAATGACCGACGATCTCGACGAAGAGCTGGAGCTTGAGCTCGACGACAGCCGCTTCGACGAACTGCTGGACGAGACCGACGCGATCCACCCGACGGTTGACCGAAGGCTCTATTTCCGGGAGCTGCTCCGGCTCCAGAGCGAGCTGGTCAAGCTGCAGGACTGGGTGCAGGGCGAGAAGAAGAAGGTCGTCGTGCTGTTCGAAGGCCGCGACTCCGCCGGCAAGGGCGGCGTCATCAAGCGCATCACCCAACGCCTCAATCCCCGCATCTGCCGCGTCGCAGCGCTTCCGGCGCCGAGCGAGCGCGAGCGCACCCAATGGTATTTCCAGCGCTACGTCTCGCATCTGCCCGCGGGCGGCGAGATGGTGCTGTTCGACCGCAGCTGGTACAATCGGGCCGGCGTCGAGCGCGTGATGGGCTTCTGCACCGACGAGCAGTATCAGGAGTTCTTCAAGACGGTTCCCGAGTTCGAGCGGATGCTGATCCGCTCCGGCATCATCCTCGTCAAGTACTGGTTCTCCATCACCGACGACGAGCAGCAGTTCCGCTTCACCATGCGCATCAAGGTTCCGCTCAAGCAGTGGAAGCTGAGCCCGATGGACGTCGAGGCCCGCAGCCGCTGGGAAGCCTACACCAAGGCAAAGGAGACGATGCTGGAGCACACGCACCTGCCGGACTCGCCATGGTGGATCGTCGACGCCGTCGACAAGAAGCGCGCGCGACTCAACTGCATCGCGCATCTCCTGACCCAGATCCCCTACCAGGAGGTCGGCCACACGCCCGTGGTGCTGCCGCCACGCGTGCGCAATCCCGACTATCACCGCGGTCCGATCCCGCCGGAGATGTACGTGCCTTCGAAATACTGACGGCACCCGCCGCGTTGACCGGCGGGCCAGCTTGCCGATGAGGAAAGCGCGATGCCCGTGCCGAGCGATCTGAGCGTAACGAGGGGCGCCCCGTCCCGCCGCCGCAATCGCCTCGGCCCGTGGCTCGCGGTGGCGAGCCTCCTGTCGCTTCTGACGGTCGCGCTCGCGCTTGCCTATTGGCTCTGGCAGCCGGCGACGCTGCGCATCGCCGTTGGACCTGCCGGTAGCGACGACCAGGCGCTGGTGTTGGCCATCGCCAAGGCGATCGAGGCGAAAAGCGGCACCGTGCGGCTGACGCCGATCGAGACAGACGGCACGCTGCAAAGCCTCAATCTGCTCGGCGGCGGCAAGGCCGACCTCGCGGTCGCGCGCGGCGATCTCGCTATGCCAGCCGACGCCAATTCGGTCGCGATCCTGCGCCGGAACTTTGTGGTGCTGTGGGCGCCGACGGGGCGCAAGGGCGCGGCTAAGTCGAAGGTCACGGACATCGCTTCGCTCGGCGGCCGCCGCATCGGCATCGTCGGACTCGGCGATGCCAATCCCAATCTGCTGCGCGTCATCCTGGCCGAGTCCGGCGTCAATCCGCAGAAGGTGACGACCACCCAGTTCGGCACCGACCGCATCTCCGAGATGACCCAGGACACCACGCTCGATGCCTTCATGATGGTGGGCGCGCTCGACGACAAGGTCATCGCCGAGACGATTGCCGCCACCACGCGCCTGCGCGGCGATCCGAAGTTCCTCCCGGTCGACGTCTCCGAGGCCATTGCCGAGCGGCACCCGCTCTATGAGTCCGAGGAAATCCCGGCCGGCGCATTTGCGGCGACACCGCAGCGGCCCGACGACAAGATCGAGACCATCGCCGTCAATCATCTCATCGTGGCCCCAAGCGCGCTGTCTGAAGACGCGGTGGCTGCCTTCACCCGCGAGCTGTTTACGATCAAGCCGTCGCTGGTCAAGGAGCTGCCCGGGGCGAGCCATATCCAGAAGCCCGACACCGACAAGGATGCCGCGCTGCCGGCACATGCGGGAGCCGCCGCCTATATCGACGGCAACGAACGCAGCTTCATGGACAAGTACAGCGACTACATCTGGGGCGTGGTGCTGCTGCTCTCCGGCCTCGGCTCGGTTGCCGCATGGCTGCGGCATTATCTGCGGCGCGAGGAGCGCAGCGAGAACGCGCTGCATCGCGACCGGCTGCTGACTGCGATCACGAATGTGCGCGAAACGACGTCAGTGGACGATCTCGCGGCGATGCAAAGCGCGGCCGACGACATCCTGCGTGAGACACTGGTCTGTCACGAAGACGGGGCCATCGAGGACGGCGACCTCGCCGCCTTCGGCCTTGTGCTGGCGCAATTCCATCAGGCCATCGTCGACCGCCGGGCCGTGATCGCCCAGATGAGCCACGCCGATGTCACACAAAAGTCCGATGGCGCCGTGCTTCAGCCGTTCCCTATTTCCACGGCTGCACGATGATCTTGGTGTGCGCCTCGGGATTGGCGAGATCGGCAAATGCCTTGGCGACACCGTCGATGCCCACTTCCGCCGTCACCATCGCCGCCGCATCCACCTGCCCTTCGGCGATCAGGCGCAGCGACGCCAAAAACTCCTCCGGCGTGTAGCCCAGCACGTACTGGACGTTGAGCTCCTTCATGATGCCCAGCATGGGTTCGCTTTTGTCGCTCTCCATGCAGACGCCGACCACGACGATCTTGGCATCGCGCGGTGCGCCTTCGAACACCTGCTGCAGCAGGCCGGGCACGCCGACGCACTCGAAGATGACCGCGGGCTTCAGTGCCGGCAGCATGGCCTTGAGCGGCGGTCGCGCCGCCTTCTCCGCCTCCGACATCTGCGCGTGCTCGGCCCAGGTCGCATAGGGCTGCGACACCTTGGGATCGACGACGATATCGGCGCCAAGCTGAGCTGCGAGCGCACGCCGCGCCGGCGAGTAGTCGGCGGCGACGATCGGATGGAGGCCCCTGATCCTGAGCGCGGCGATCACCGCGAGGCCGACCGGACCGCAGCCGATCACGAGCGGCACCTCGCCGCCGCGGATGTTGGCTTTTTCAACCGCGTGGACACCGACCGCGAGCGGCTCGGTCAGCGCGGCATGTTCCGGCGCAAGGCCGTTCGGCACCTCCAGCAGCAGCGGCTCGCTGAGCAGCATCTGCTCCGCATAACCGCCGACAAAGTCGTTGGAATAGCCGATGCCCTTGATGCCTTCCGGCGTCAGCAGTGCGGGCAGCGAGCACACATGCGTGCCCGGCTTGAGCTTGCGCGTCGTGCCGGAGCCATAGTCGACGATCTCGCAACAGAACTCGTGGCCGAAGACGACGTCGCGCGACAGATCCATCGGTGGTCGCCCGGTCTTCTTCGCCATCTCCACCATTCGTGGCGCGTGCTGGCGCGCGTGCAGGTCGGAGCCGCAGATGCCGCAGGCGAGCGTCTTGACCAGCACCTGGCCGGGACCCGGCTTCGGCTCGGCCATCCGGTCGACGACAATCTCACCGTTCCTGAAAATCGCAGCGCGCATTCGGCTCCTCCCATATCGTTGGAGCCGTTGATAGCATGAACAGGGACGCCTGGACTTGCGTCAGGGGTTCGGAGAACGCTCTTCCAACACCAGCAGCTGGGCGCGGCGGATGCGCTCGCGATGGGCGATGTAGAGGCCGCTGGCGACGATGAAGGCCGCACCCGTGACGGTCCAGACATCCGGCAACTCGCCGAACAGGAAGAAGCCCAGAATGCTGACCCACAGCAACTGCGTGTAGGAGAACGGCGCCAGCACCGAGGCATCGCCGTAGCGATAGGCGAGCACGACGATCCACTGGCCGATCGTGGAGGCAAGACCGATCAGGATGCCGAGCCCGATGCCTGTCCAGGTCGGCGTCACCCAGACGAACGGCACCATCACGCTGAGGATCGCAACGCCAGTGAGCGCCGAGTACGCCATCGTGGTGACCACGGCTTCGCGCCCGCTCATCAGGCGCGTCATGATCAGCGCGGCGGCCCAGCAGAACGCCGAGACGATCGGGAAGAAGGCGGCAACATGGAACGCGCTCGAGCCCGGCCGCAGAATGATCATCACGCCCATCAGCCCGATCGCCGTCGCGATCCAGCGGCGCATGCCGACCTGCTCGCTGAGAAAGATGATCGAGAGCGCGGTGACGAACAGCGGCGAGACGAAGCCGGTGGCGGAGGCTTCCGCGATGGGGAGAAAGCGCAGGCCGGTGATGAAGAACAGCGAGGAGCCGAGCAGTGCGACACCACGCATCAATTGCAGCCCGAGACGTTCGGTGCGCATCGCATGCAGCGGCGAGCCCGGCAGCATCACCGGCGTGAACATCAGCGCGAAGGTGACGAAACGGATCCAGGTGATCTCGATCGACGGCAGACTGGTCGAGAGGTATTTCGCGGTGACGTCGGAGCAGCCGAGAAACACCGTCGACAGCAGCACCAGCGCGATGCCCTTGAAGGGATGATCGACGCGCGCAGGCGCGCGGCGCGTCTGCTGCTTCTTCTCCGGCATGGGCATGGAAATACTGTCGAGCCTTGCGGCTGCGGCGGGCGGCGGTGTCACGGCTGAACCTGGGAAATACGAATCGGGGACGGCCGTAAAAAACGACAAATGCGTCCCTTTCACAACTTCCGAAAACAGGATGCCGATATGCGCTCACGTCCGCGCGCGTCAATACTCCATTAATAATAGGCTTTTGTGCACTACAGCATGGGCAGGCCACGCGGTTTCGGACCGCGCGGAAACGCCGCATCCAGCGCCGAAATCTCCTCTTTCGTCAGCACGAGATCGCCGGCAGCCGCATTTTCGCCGGCATGTTCCGCGGACGACGCCTTCGGGATAGCGAACACCGTAGTCGCACGGGTGAGGAAGCTCAGCGCGATCTGACGCGGCGTCGCGCGACGCGCCTCCGCGATGCGCGCCAGCACCGCACCGCCCTTGCTGCGCTCATCGGGAAAATCATCGTGACCGAACGGTGAATAGGCGACGACGGCGACGCCGTGCTTCTCACACCAGGGGATGACGGCGTGCTCGATCGCACGTTCCTTCAGATGATAGAGCACCTGATTGCAGGCGATGCGGCCTTTGCCGGAGACATCGAGAATCTCGTCGAGATCGTCAGCGTCGAAATTGGAGACGCCCCAGGATTTGATCTTGCCGGCCTTCACCAGATCTTCGAATGCAGCGACGGTGTCTGCAAGGTCATACGACCCGCGCCAGTGCAGCAGATAGCAATCGAGACGATCCGTCTTCAGCCGCTTCAGCGAGCGCTCGCAGGCGGTGATGGTGCCGCGACGCGAGGCGTTGCTCGGCAGCACCTTTGAGACCAGGAACACCTCTTCGCGACGGCCGGCGATCGCATCGGCAATGACGAGCTCGGCATCGCCATACATCTCGGCGGTATCGATATGGGTCATACCAAGATCGAGCCCGCGCTGCAGCGCCGCGACCGCGCGCTTGCGATCGCCATGGTCGAGATACCAGGTGCCCTGTCCGACCACGGAAACATTGGCGCCGGTCTGGCCGAAGGGTTTTGTGTTCATGTTTGTTCCTTCAAATGCTCTAGAGACCACCGATGTCCGCGACCAGCACACTGCCGGTCGCTGACTCCGTGATATAGAGCCGATCTTTGCTCGCGCCACCGATGGCGACATTGGTGCAATTCGGCCCCGCGCAGGACTTGATCCGCGCGATCAGTTCACCATTCGGTGCGAACACGAAGACATGGCCGAGCGAGGCGTGGCCGACGAACAGGCGGCCGCTCGCATCCATGCTCATGCCGTCGGGGCCTGATGTGCCGAACAGCGAGCAGAAGCGGCCGACCTTCGACACGCTGCCATCTTTCATGAATGGGAGCCGCCACACCGCATTGTCGCGCGTCATCGCGACGAACAACACGGTCTCGGTCGGGTCAAGCACCAGTCCGTTCGGGCTGATGCCGGTGTCGATCAAACAATCGAGCCGGCCGTTCGGCGCCAGCTTGTAGACGCGGCCGCTTGCGTCGTGCAGGCCGGTCTGACCCTGGTCGGTGAAATAGATGTCGCCATTCGAGGCGAGATGCAGATCGTTGCAGCCGCGGAACGATTCTGAATTGCGCGCGGTCAGGACGGGCTTGATGCGACCGGCCTTGGCGTCGAGCTCCATGATGCCGTGCATGTAATCGGCCACCAGGATGCGGCCGTCAGCCGCGATCTTCAGCCCGTTCGGCCAGCCCTCGTATTCGACGACGAGCGACCACGTCCCATCCGGTGCGATGCGGAAGATGCGACCGAAGGGAATGTCGACGACGTAGAGATTGCCGTCCCTGTCGAACGACGGGCCTTCGATGAAGCTATCGGTCAGCACGCCCGGCCGATTGGCGTCAGCCCAATCCGTCCGCACGCCCTTGCGGCGAAAATTGTCGGGCATGGCGGAAAAGATCTTGGTTTCGATCAGGCGCGGCGGCGTTTCCAGGTACATTTTGGCTTTTATGATTGTTGAGGCGGGAGCGCGGCAACATAGGGCACAATCGCGGGCGCGTCGATTGGGGCAGCGGCATGGCTGCGTATCAGCCCATACCACTCTCGTGTCCCGGACGCGCTGCAACGCATCAGCGTTGCTGCGCAGAGCGGGGACCCAGGAAGGCCAGACACTCCGCTGTTAGATGGGCCCCGGCTCTGCAGCCGCATCACTGCGTGCCGCGCAGCGTCCGGGGCACGAGACCTCGCTCGCTTAGCTCGCCGCGCCCGCGAGCTTCGCCTGCTTCGCCGGTGTCACCTCGGTCGTCGCGATCAAGCGCTTCAGTTCGGGGATGCAGGATCCGCAATTGGTGCCGGCCTTGAGCTTGACGCCGATCTCGGCGGCGGTGCAGGCACCGCTTGCGATGGTGTCGCAGATGGTGCCGCGGCCGACGCCGAAGCAGGCGCAGACGATCGGGCCGGTCGAGGCGGCGCCTTCGCTGGACTTGCCCGATAGCAGCATGCGGCGCTGATCGTCGGTGACGCGATCGGCCGCGAACACGCTCTTCACCACCTCCCAGTCGCCGGCATCGTGCGCGGGGCCGACGAACAGGCAGGTCTCGATGCGATCGCCCGCGAACGAGGCCGCACGATAAACGCCGCCGCCGAAATCGCGATAGTCGGCGACGTCTTCGCCGGCAAGGCCATCGAGCCAGGCCGGCCAGCGCGACAGATCCGCATTGTCGGCGAAGAGATAGCCGAAGCCGCCTGAGACCGTGACGCGGGTCCACAGCAGGTTCGGCGGGAGGTCGAGCTGCTTTCGCGACAGCGCAAAGCCGCGGAAGACGTATTCATACGGCGCGATCGCGGCCGGCGTCGCCTTCGACTCCGGCTGTCCGGAGAACGGATCGGTGAACGGCGCGGCCAGCGCGCCGACCCGGCCATGCGAGCCGTTCATCGCGCTCCAGTGGATCGGCGCGAACAGCATGCCGCGCTGCTGCCGGTCGCTGACGACGACCTTCAGGATGCACTGACCGTAATCGGTGGTGATGCGGGCGAAGCCGTCATGGGCGATGCTGTATTTGTTGGCGTCGGCGGGATGGATCTCGACGAATGGCTCGGGCAGATGCGCGCCGAGCCGCTTGCTCAGCCCCGTGCGCGTCATGGTGTGCCACTGGTCGCGGATGCGGCCGGTGTTGAGCCGCAGGGGGCGCGACGGCCCGGTCTCGCTGCGCAGCGCCGGCACCTCCGGCGCGACGAAGCGGCCCTTGCCGTCATTGGTGAAGAAGCCGCCAGCTGCGAAGAAGCGCTCGCCCGGCGCCTCGCCCTCGCGCGCCGGCCATTGCACGGGCTTCAAGGCGTCAAAGTCTTCGTCGGACAGCGACGTCAGCGCGCCAATGTCGAAATCGCGGCTGCCATTGTTCTCGAACGCCGAGAGTGCGGCGTGTTCGCGGAAGATATCGGCCGCGGATCTGTAATTAAAACTGTCGCCGAAGCCGAGGCGTTTTGCGGTCTCGCTGAGGATCCACCAATCGGGACGCGCCTCGCCGGGTGCGGGGAGGAACGAACGCTGACGCGAGATGCGGCGCTCGGAATTGGTCACCGTGCCCGACTTCTCGCCCCAGGCCAGCGCCGGCAGCAGCACATGCGGCCCCGCCTCGACCGTGTCGTTGGAGAGCACATTCTCGGACACGACGAACAGCTCGAGCTTCTTCAGCGCCTCGCGCACGAAATCCGCATCGGGCAGCGAGACCGCCGGATTGGTGCCCATCACCCAGAGCGCCTTGACCTCGCCGCGGTTGATCGCTTCGAACAGCTGCACCGCCTTCAAACCCTCATGGGTCGCGATGCGCGGCGCCTTCCAGAACCGCCTGACGCGGTCGATGTCGGGCGGCGTGAAGTTCATATGGGCGGCGAGCTGGTTGGCGAGCCCGCCGACCTCGCGGCCGCCCATCGCGTTGGGCTGGCCGGTGAGCGAGAACGGTGAGGCACCGAGCTTGCCGATGCGGCCCGTGGCGAGATGGCAGTTCAGGATCGCGTTGACCTTGTCGGTGCCCTGCGCCGACTGGTTCACGCCCTGCGAATAGAGCGTGACGACACGCTCGGTGTCGCGGAACATCTTGAAGAAGGCGGCGACGTCCTGCTCGGACAGTCCAGTCGCCAGCGCGGTCGCGGTGACGCTGCCGGCGATGCTGCGCGCGCGCGCCAGCGCATCATCAAAGCCCGACGTGTTCTGAGCGATATACTTCTGGTCCAGTGCACCGCTGTCGGCGAGATGGACGAACAGGCCGGAGAACAGCGCGGTATCGGTGCCGGGCTTGAGGCCCAGGAACAGATCAACGTCGCTCGCGGTATCAGTGCGGCGCGGATCAATCACGATCATCCGCGCGCCGCGCTCCTGCCGGTTCTTCACCATGCGCTGGAACAGCACCGGGTGGCACCAGGCCGCGTTCGAGCCGACAAAGACCAGCAGGTCGGCCTGGTCGAGATCCTCGTAGCAGCCGGGCACGGTGTCGGCGCCGAAGGCGCGGCGGTGGCCAGCGACCGAGGACGACATGCAGAGCCGCGAATTGGTGTCGACATTGGCCGTGCCGACGAAGCCCTTCATCAGCTTGTTGGCGACGTAATAGTCCTCGGTCAGCAACTGGCCGGACAGATAGAACGCGACCGCATCGGCACCATCGCGCGCAATGATGTGCTTCATGCGGTGAGCGACGTGATCGAGCGCATCGCTCCAGGCGACGCGTTCGAGCACGCCCTTGCAGCGGATCATCGGATACAGCAGCCGGCTCTCGAGCCCAACGGTCTCGCCGAGCGCAGAGCCCTTCGAGCACAGCCGGCCGAAATTGGCGGGATGATCGGGATCACCCGCGATCGCAGCACCACCCGCGCCGTCGGGCGTTGCGAGCACGCCGCAGCCGACGCCGCAATAGGGACAGGTCGTCTTGGTGGCGCGGAGGTTTGGGTCGATCGCGGTCATCGTCAAGCCGCCTCCATCAAGCCGCTTTGGACGGACGCGCGAGCGCGCGGCCGAACATCATGTCGGCGCGGATCCCGGCGATCTTCTCGCGGGTGCGGATCAACTCGAGATACCAGAGCGCATCGATGGTATCACCGATCAGCACGGCGCCAGTGAGCCGGCCGTCGGCGATCACGAGCTTTTTGTAGGTACCCCGCCTCAGGTCGGTGAGCACGAGACTCTCGCTGCCCTCCCCGCCCATGAAGTCGCCGGCGGAGAACACGCTGACGCCGGACACTTTCAGATTGGTCGAGACCACGCTGCCCGGGTAGGACGCAGGCTTGCCGCCGAGATGCCGCGCCAGCACGCACGCCTGCTCATAGGCGGGTTCGACCAGGCCATAGCAGGTGCCGCGATGCTCGGCGCATTCGCCGAGCGCGTAGATGTCGGACGACGCCGTCTGCATCACATCGTTGACGACCACGCCGCGATTGACCGCGATGCCGGCCTCCCTGGCCAGCGCGATGTTGGGCCTGATGCCGGCGGCGAAGATCACGGCGTCGGCTTCGATGCGGCTTCCGTCGGCGAGCTCGACGGCCTCGACGCGGCCATCGCCGTGGATGCACTTGGTGCTGGCGTTGAGCAGGATGCGGATGCCCTTGCGCTCGACCAGCGTCTTGAGCAGGTCAGCGGCCGGCGCATCGAGCTGGCGCTCCATCAGCCGGTCCATCAGATGCAGCAGCGTCACTGGCGCACCGGCCTTTGCAAGACCGTAGGCCGCCTCTAACCCGAGCAAACCACCACCGACCACGACGACGCGTTTCTTGCCGGCCGCCAGCGTCAGCAGCAGATCGACGTCCCGCGTATCGCGAAACGTGTGCACGCCAGCAAGATCGGCGCCGGGCACGTTGAGCCGCAGCGGCGTCGATCCCGTGGCGAGCACGAGCTTGGAATACTCCATGCTCTCTTCACCGGCGATCTTGAGCTCGCGGCGGCCGGTGTCGATTTCGGTGACGCGATAGCCGTAGCGCACGGTGACGCCGCGATGACGCCACCAGTCCGCCGGGCGGAGCTCGATCTCGTGCGAGCCGGTCTCGCCGGCCAGCACGGAGGAGAGCAGCACGCGGTTGTAAGCGAGCCGCGGCTCATCGCCGATGACGGCAACCGCGTAGCGGCCGAGCGCAGTCTTGGCGAGTTCATCGACCAGACGCGCAGCCGCCATACCGTTACCGACGATGACCAGTGGCTCACTCACAAGGCATCTCCTATTCGGCGGCCTGCGACTGTGCGCCGTAGGCCTCGGAAATCATGTAGCCGGACAGCACGCCATAGGCGTCGGTCCAGGCGGTTGCGAGTTCGGGCGTCCAGGCCTCGCCAAGCCCCTTCTCCAGGGTCCACAGCAAGGTCGCACCGACCACCGGATAGTGCTCGGCCTTGGCGCCGTAGGCGACGTGGCGCTTGGCGAGCGCCGAGGCCGCGGGAAGAATTGTTTCGAGATTCGACAGGCCGCTGACGACAGCCGCGAGCATGCCCATCAGCTTCTTGCGCTGCTCGGTCATGTCCTCGGGAAACATCGCGCGCACGGACGGCGCCACCTCGAACAGGCGATCGTAGAACAGCACGGCGGCTGCTTCTGAAATCGGCGCGACCTTGGAAAAGCTCTGCTGGACAAGGGTGATCTGTTCGGGCGTCATGATGTTCTCCTGCCTGTTTCGGTTTGCCTTGGTCCGCGCCGTTGCGAACAAGGTTCATGGGTCAAACGTCATCAGCGAGACCTCTCCCCGCGTACGGGGAGAAGCGAGTTTCGTACCAAGTGTCACACCCGCGCCTCAGCAAGGCTTGGCGCGCCTTCAGCCTGCGGACTGCGACGCAGGTAGAACCACCAGGTCAGAGCGAGGCAGGAGGCGTAGAAGCCGAGATAGATCGCGAGCGCGAGCTGCGGGCCGCCCGTCATCGCGATCGACTTGCCGAAGCCGCTCGGGATCAGATAGCCGCCGACCGCCCCGACCGCGCCGATGAAGCCGACCGCTGCGCCGCTCTCGATGCTTGCGGTCTTCAACGCGACTGCGCGCTCCGAGTCGCCCTTGCCACGCACCTTGAACAGGTTCTGCTCACGGAAGATCGAGGGGATCATGCGATAGGTCGAGCCATTGCCGATGCCTGTCGTGACGAACAGGATCAGGAACATCGACAGGAAGCCGGTGAAGTCCTTGTGCCCGACGAAATAGAGCACGCCGATCGTCGCAGCAGCCATCGCCATGAAATTCCAGAAGGTGAGGACCGAGCCGCCGATCTTGTCGGCGAGCAGGCCGCCGAGCGGTCGCGACAACGAGCCGACCAGAGGCCCGAGGAACGCGATTCCGATCGTCACCGTCGGAAACTGAGTCTTGATCAGCAGCGGAAACGCAGCGGAGTAGCCGATGAAGGATCCGAACGTGCCGATATAGAGATAGGCCATGATCCAGGTGTGCTTGCGCTTGACCACCGCGAGCTGGTTCTTGATCGACGACTTGGCCGTGGTGAGGTTGTTCATGAAGAACACCGCGCCGAACACCGCGATCGCGATCGGCAGCACCCACATCAGGCCGGCGTTCTGGAGGAAGACACCGTCGACGGGCGTGGCCTGGAACAGATTGATGACTGCGAGCGTCATCAGGATCGGCGTCAGCAGCTGCACGCTGGAGACGCCGATATTGCCGCCGGCGGCGTTGAGGCCGAGCGCCCATCCCTTCATCCGGTCAGGGAAGAAGAAGGAGATGTTGGTCATGCTGGAGGCGAAATTGCCGCCGCCGAGGCCGGCGGTGGAGGCCACCAGCAGCATCAGCCAGAACGGCGTATCGGGCTGGCTCACGAAATAGGCGAGCGACAGCGTCGGGATGAACAGCACGGCTGCGCTGAAAATGGTCCAGTTGCGGCCGCCGAAGGTCGTAACCGCGAACGTGTAGGGAAAACGCATCAATGCACCGATCAACCCCGGCACCGCGATGAGCTGAAACAGCTCGTCGGTGGAGTAGTGGAATCCAGCCTGCGGCAGCTTGGTGGTGACGATGCTCCAGATCAGCCAGACCGAGAAGCCGATATGCTCGGCGACGATCGACCAGATCAGATTACGCCGGGCGACGGCTTTGCCACCCGCATTCCAGAACGCCTCGTCTTCGGGGCGCCAGTCAGAAATCCAAGTCTGACTTAGAGACGGACTCTTGGTCATTGCATATCCCTTCTAGGCTCACCGCTGCGTCGTTGCAGGCTCTGCCTCCGGCCACGGAGGCGCGCTCCGAGGCCAGGCCCCGGTGGCGAGTTCACGATGCTGATTGATGATGTTGAGGGACGTCGTCGTTGGCGTCGAACAAGGTAATTCAACTTCCGTGCCAACTGCGCGCGATCGGGAAATACAGGGAATTCAGCAGCTTATTCGAATTGACCGAAATATTTGCAGGCTGATTTCGCACGCAAATTTTGCGATTCGCTCAATCCCTGTGCGACGCACAAGGATTGAGCTTGATGATTCAAAATTAGGCGCAACGTTTTCACGCGTTAACGATGCGTTACGCGGCCTCGACGAAGCGATGACGCTCGTAGAGGAATTCGAGCACGCGCTGCCGGCACTTCAGATACGTCGCATTGGTCGCGAGCTCGAGCCGCTTGCGCGGGCGTGCGAGCGGCACCTCCAGCACCTCGCCGATGCGCGCGGAGGGCCCGTTCGTCATCATCACGATGCGGTCGGACAGCAGCACGGCCTCGTCGACGTCGTGGGTGATCATCAGAATGGTGTTGCCGAGCTTCTGATGCAGCGCCATCACCGAATCCTGCAGATGGGCGCGGGTCAGCGCGTCGAGCGCGCCGAAGGGCTCATCGAGCAGCAGCACCTTCGGCTCCATTGCGAGCGCGCGGGCAATGCCGACGCGCTGCTTCATGCCGCCGGAGATCTCGGAGGGGCGCTTGTCCCGGGCATGGGCCATCTGCACGAGGTTGAGATTGTGCATCACCCAGGCGTCGCGCTCGGCCCTCGTCTTGGTCTTGGCAAAGACCTTGTCGACGCCGAGCTTGACGTTCTCGTACACGGTCAGCCACGGCAGCAGGCTGTGGTTCTGGAACACCACCGCGCGATCGGGCCCCGGCGAATTCACCTCGCGGTTCTCCAGCAAGACGCCGCCGGTGGTGGCGGTGGTGAGGCCTGCGATGATGTTGAGCAGGGTCGACTTGCCGCAGCCGGAATGGCCGATGATCGAGACGTATTCGCCCTTCTCGATCGTCAGGTTGATGTCCTTCAGCACCTCGGTCGTGGCAGCGCCGCGGGTAAAGATCTTGTCGATGTGGTCGAGCTTCAGATAGGCGGTCATGTGTGCTCTCCTCTCATCCCTGCGCCGTGCCGCGGGTGACGATCTTGCCGAGGCCCGCGATCACGCGGTCGAGCACGAAGCCGACGATGCCGACATAGAACAGCGCCAGAATGATCTCGCTGATATGCGAGGAATTCCAGGCGTCCCAGATGAAGAAGCCAATGCCGACGCCACCGATCAGCATTTCCGCCGCGATGATGGCGAGCCAGGACAGGCCGATGCCGATGCGAAGTCCCGTGAAGATGTAGGGCGCCGCCGCCGGGATCATGATCTTGGCGAAGAACTCCAGCGGATTGAGCTGCACCACGGCAGCGACGTTGCGATAGTCCTGCGGGATGTTGCGGATGCCGACCGCGGTGTTGATGATGATCGGCCAGATCGAGGTGATGAAGATGACGAAGATCGCCGACGGCTGGCCGTCGCGGAACGCGGCAAGCGACAGCGGCAGCCAGGCCAGCGGCGGAATGGTGCGCAAGACCTGAAACAGCGGATCTAGCCCGCGCATCGCCCAGACCGATTGCCCGACCAGCACGCCGAGCGCGATGCCGGCGATCGCGGAGAGCGAATAGCCGAGCGCAACGCGCTGGAGGCTGGCGGAGAGATGCCAGAACAGGCCCTTGTCGATGCCGCCATGGTCGAAGAACGGATCGAAGATCAGCTCCTTGGTGTCCTTGAACACCTTTGACGGCGGCGGCAGCGCGGAGCCTGCGCGGCGGCAGACCAGCTCCCACACCAGCAACAGAAGCGCGATCACGACGAGCGGCGGAATGACCCGCACAGCCGTCTCCCGCGCGATGCGTGCGTATGTTTCCGCGCGCGGCGGGCGCTTCGGCGTCATCGCGACGACCGGCGCGGCAATGGAAGCGGGCGCCGCAGTCTCGACCTCAATCTTCGTGGCAGGCATGTTCATCGAAATCCCTCTCCGGCTTCAAAGGATGCGGCCGCCCTGGGGCGGCCGCAGGCTCCATCAGACTTCGACGCGCTTGATCGCGAGCGACTTCAGATAGGCAGCCGGATTTTCGGGATCGAACACCTTGCCGTCGAAGAAGGTCTCCTTGCCGCGCGAGGTGGAGGTGGGGATGTCGGCGCTTGCAACGCCGAGCGTCTTGGCCGCATCCTTCCAGAGGTCTTCGCGGTTGACCTTGGCGATCAGCGCCTTGGTGTCGAAGCCGGGCTCGTATTTGCCCCAGCGGATATCCTCGGTGAGGAACCAGAGGTCGTGGCTCTGGAAAGGATAGGAGGCCTGGTCCTTCCAGAAGCGCATCTGCTGCGGCGAGTTTTCGACGACGCGGCCGGTGCCGTAGTCGAATTTGCCCTTCATGCGGTCGGTGATGTCCTCGACCGGGCAGTTGATCCACTGGCGCTTGGCGCAGATCACCGCGGCTTCCTCGCGGTTCTCGGCCTTCTCGGCCCATTGCTGGGCTTCCATTACCGCCATCAGCAGCGCCTTCGCCGCCTTCGGATATTTGTCGACCCAGGCCGCACGCATGCCGAACGACTTTTCGGGATGCTTGTCCCAGAGCTCGCCGGTGGTGATCGCGGTGTAGCCGATCTCCTGGTGGATGAGCTGCAGGTTCCAGGGCTCGCAGACGCAGAAGCAGTCCATGGTGCCAACCTTCATGTTGGCGACCATCTGCGGCGGCGGCACCACGATGGTTTCGATATCCTTGTCCGGATCGATGCCGCCGGCAGCGAGCCAGTAGCGGATCCAGAGATCATGCGTGCCGCCGGGGAAGGTCATCGCCGCCTTCACGGCCTTGCCGCCGGCCTTCTTCTTCTCCAGCGCAGCCTTGAAAGGCGCGGTGTCGATGCCGACCTTGACGTCGGCATATTCCTTGGAGACCGAGATGCACTGACCGTTCAGGTTCAACCGCGCCAGGATGTACATCGGCGTCGGCTGGTTGTTCTGCGTCACCTTGCCGGAAGAGATCAGATACGGCATCGGGGTCAGGATATGGGCGCCGTCGATGCCGTTGCCTTCCGAACCGAGCACGAGGTTATCGCGCGTGGTGCCCCAGGAGGCCTGCTTCTGCACCTCGACATCGGGCATGCCGTATTTGGCGAAGATGCCCTTCTCCTTGGCCACGAACAGCGGGGTCGCATCGGTCAGCGCGATGAAGCCGAGCTTGGCGCCCTTGACCTCGGGGCCTGCATCCTGCGCGAAGGCGCCGGCGGGGAAATTCAGCTTGGCGGCGGCGAGAAGAGCGGCGGTAGAGCCGGTCGCCTTCAACAATTGACGGCGGCTCAGGCCCGAGAGCTGGCGGGTGCGCTTGGTCATAGGCGGTGTCGTCCTTTGCATCGTTGCAGAATTGTTGGCGTCAGTGCGCGCGAGCAGCCCGTCCGTCCGTGGCGCCGGCTTTGGCGCATGCCAACGCGCGACGGGGGAACCCCCGCCTGGTGGCGTCAGCAAATCGGATGAGAAGTCTCGCGGGACGGCATCAATGGCGTCGGCTTGAACAATTCAAGCTTCGTGCCAAGCCAAAGGACCTAGAAAGTCTTTTCAAATTAATGAGTTAGATCGTGTGCGCCCGGTTGCCGCAGCCCCGGCGCGCATGTCAAATTTGCGATTCGCCTAGATTTTGTGCGACGCACCTAAATTAGGCAGGCGCGATTCACACCATGAGAAACGGATTCTGTCCCCGCATGGCCTTTCACCATGAGATCAACGGCGAACGGTGCAGCCAGGCATCGTCACCCAGCTGGTCCAGGACAAATCTTGCGACGTCTTCTCGCGCTATGCTTCCACCATGGAAGCCGGAGAGATCCGTGATGGCCCGGATCGCGCCGCGGCTGCTCTTGTCATTCAGGACGGCGGGGCGAACCAGAACCCAATCGAGGCCGCTGTCCCTGACAATCGCTTCCTGCCGATCCTTGTCGGCGTAGACGTTGCGCAGGAGAAGCGGGAACAACAGTTTGTCGAACAGAAAGCCGCCGTGCCCGGCACTGTCACCGGCGCCCATGCCCGTGATGCAAACCAGACGCGAGACATGCTCGGCCTTCATTGCGTTCACGAGCGCGCGCGTCGCCGTCGACAAAAGCGTCACCTCGCGGAACGGGCTTGCAGCGGTGCCGAGTGCGCTGACGACGGCGTCCCGGCCTTGGAGCGCTTGGCGCAACGCGGTTTCGTCACGAGCGTCTCCGGCGACGAACTTCGCCCCCTTCAGATCACGCGCCTTCTCGGCAGAACGCGCCAGCACGGTGACGTCGTAACCCCGCGCCACCGCCTGGCTGACGATCAGGCGGCCGGTGCCGCCGGTCGCTCCAAGGACCAGTATCTTCGGCTGGGCGGTTTGTATCGTGTTGGTTTCGGAAGTTTGCATGGAAGCGACCTCGGAAAGCGGGACGCCTCCCAAAGGCCGCCCCGTGATTGATGTTCGTGGTGATGATCAGTGCCGGCCTGCTGCGGCCGAGGCTGCGATCTCGGAGGCGAAATCGCGATAGGAGCGCAGAGGACGGCCCAGGAGCGCGGTCAGACGCGCGGCGTCGTCGGCCTCGGGGATCATTCCATTGGTGAGAAAGCGCTCGCTCATCAGCCGCATGTCGAAAGCCATCCAGCCCGGCATGAACTGCTTGAGGTTCTGCTCGAACGCGCCGGTGTCATCGCCGCCATAGGCGATCGTGCGACCCAACACCTCCGACCAGATGGCAGCGATATCCATGCCGGTCAGGGTGTCCGGACCGACGAGATTGATCCGGCTAACCGGGGATGGCCCCGCGGCCTGCTCGCGACGGATCAGTTCGATGGCAGCGATCTCGCCGATGTCGCGCACGTCGATCATGGCAAGCCCCTTGCTGCCGATCGGCATCGGATAGACACCGTGTCCGAGCACGACGTCCTTGATCGTGAGATCGTTGTTCATGAAGTAGGCCGGCCGCAGGATGGTGGCGTTCAATCCCATCTGCTCGATCATCCGCTCGACGCCGAACTTGCCCGCGAAGTGCGGCACGTTCACGTAGAGATCGCTGTGGATCACCGACAGGTAGACGATCCGCTCGACGCCCGCCTCGCGAGCCAGATTGAGCGCGATCAGCGCCTGGGTAAACTCATCGGGCACCACGGCATTGAGCAGGAACACGGTAGAAACGCCGGAGAGTGCGCTGCGAAGGGAATCGACGTCGAGCAGGTCGCCCCGCACGACGGTGACGCCCGACGGCAGGTTGGCTTTCGCAGGATCGCGGACGATGGCGCGGACATCGGCTCCGCGCTTGACGAGTTGTTCAACGACTTGGCGGCCGACATTGCCGGTCGCGCCGGTAACGAGGATGGTCATGAGGCTCACTCCGGGTTGGGTCAGAAGACACCCCGGAAGTTAGTGATCCACATTCGGATCGATAGACGGTATATTTGGACAGACCGTCTCACGAGTGGAACACATGGATCTCCTTGCTCTCGCTGACTTCAATCTCGTCGCCCGGCACGGAGGGTTCGGACGAGCCGCCCGTGCCGCAGGACGTCCGAAAGCGACCCTGTCCCGCCGGGTCGCAGAACTGGAGAGTCGTCTCGACCTGCGCCTTTTCGAGCGCGGAGCGCGTGTACTGAAGCTCACACAGGAAGGACGCGCGCTCTACGAACGGACTGGCACGCTCCTGACCGAACTCGACGAGACTGCCGCCGCGATCGCTTCCGGTGGCGACAGGCCGCAAGGCAGGTTGCGGATTAGCGCGCCCCTTCTGTTCTCGCAGACGGCCATGGGGAAGCTCGCGGCCGGGTTCGCGCTCAGATATCCGGAGGTTCGGCTCGAGGTCACGACGGAAGATCGGACCGTCGACATGGTGGAGGAAGGTTATGACTTGGTCATTCGGGTCAATCCGGATCCGGACGAAAGTCTTGTCGGACGAATCTTTCTGCGCGACCGGCTGGTGGTCGTGGCGAGCCCGGACCTGAGACGACCGACGGACGACTTGGCTGTTCCGGCGGTCGTGCGCGGAGCGGGTGAGCAAACCACGTCTTGGGACGTAACGATGCCAGCGGGAAGATCGCGCATCGCGGTTGATCCAGTGCTTCGACTGTCGTCGCTCATCATGGTCCGTGATGCGGTCCGAGCGGGCGTCGGCGCCGGACGCCTTCCGGTGTCACTGGTCAGTCACGATCTTGCCGCCGGCACGCTGGTGCATTGGGGGGATGTCGACGGACCAGACATCGCGCTTTGGACGCTCTATCCATCGCGACGGTTGCTAAGTGCGCGCGTGTCCGCCTTCCTCGACTTTTTGAAGGAAGCCTTTCCGATGGGGACGCCCGAGGAGCTTGCGGCCCATATCGGGAATTGAGAAATGGTGCGCCCAGCAGGGCTGTCAGGCCGGCTCCGCCGCCTTCGTCCCCAGCGGCTTGGGCGCGAGGCCGCCGCCGGGCTTGAGGTGGAATTCATAGGTCATCAGGTGCCATTGCCCGTTCGCCTTGGCGCCGTCGGGCATCTCCAGGTCGTTGCGCGGTTCGACCTTGGCGACGAGGTCGTCCTTGACCCCGAACACCACGTCGGAATCGAGGTATTTGTCGCCGTCCATGAAGACGTGGGTGATCAGCGGCTCGTAGCCCTTTGCGTTGACCAGGAAGTGCACATGCGCCGGGCGCATCGGGTGGCGCTTGGTCTGCACGATCATCTCGCCGACCGGCCCGTCGGTCGGGATCGGGTAGCTGCACGGCAAAATCGTGCGGAAGAAGAATTTGCCGTCGCTGTCCGTAATAAAGCGCGCCCGCGCCGAGGCGCCGACCTCATCATAATTCGCCTTCTGTGAATCATAGAAGCCGTCATCGTCGGCATGCCAGACGTCGACGGGGACATTCGCCAGCGGCTTGCCCTTGAGATCGGTGACGCGGCTCTGCACGAACATGCGCTCGCCGGTGAGATTGTTCGGCGAGATATCGGTGCCGTGGGCGGTGATCTTGTGCTCGCCGACATAGAACGGGCCGAGCACCGTGGTCTGGGTCGCACCATCGCGGTCGCGGTGGTTGACGGCATCGACCAGCATGGAGACGCCGAGCACGTCGGAGAGCAGGATGAACTCCTGGCGGGTGTCGGTGCATTTCTGGCCGGTGCGGGTCAGGAAATCGATGGCGTATTCCCATTCCTCGAAGGTGAGACCGGTCTTGCTCACGTAATCGTGCAGCGACTTCACCAATTCCTGGAGCAGGAATTTCGCACGCGTATCGGGCGTGTTGTCGAAGCTTTTGACGACGGCTTCAGTGAGTTCGGTCTCGTTGAACTGGGTCATGGTGCGTTTGCCCTGAGTTTCTCGTTGGCCCCATCGGATCTTTGGGGCTCCCTGGAGGCGTTCCAGACTGGAGCCTACACCAGTAGGCCTGCCCGCGTTAAGCGCGACCCGCTTGGAATGAGGCCGTCATTTCGGCTATCAACGCCTGAGAAAACTGCCCGGAGGAACCGATGCTCGCCCCAACCCCCGCCTCGCCCGAATCCGTGGGCATGTCCAAGGCCGCGCTCGACCGCGTCGATGCGCATCTGAAGAACCGCTACATCGATGCCGGCCGTTTCCCGGGTACGCATCTCCTCGTCTACCGCCGCGGCAAGATCGCCCACAGCTCGGTGCAGGGCCTTGCCGATGTCGAGCGCAAGGTGCCGGTCAAGGACGACACCATCTACCGCATCTATTCCATGACCAAGCCGCTCACCACCGTCGCTTTCATGATGCTGGTCGAGCAAGGCCTGGTCGCGATCGACGAGCCTGTCGCCAAATACATTCCGGAATGGAAGGATCTCGGCGTGTTCGTCGCCGGTACCTCGCCGGCGTTTTTGACGAGGCCGCCGACGCGGCCGATGCAGATCGTCGACCTCTTGCGCCACACCTCGGGGCTTACTTACGGCTTCCAGCAGCGCTCCAATGTCGATGCCGCCTATCGCGCCGAAAAGATCGGCGAGGTCGAGAAAGCCGGCACGCTGCAGACCATGATCGAGAGCCTTGCCAAAATCCCGCTCGAATTCTCGCCGGGCGAAGCCTGGAACTACTCGGTGTCGACCGATG
Source organism: Bradyrhizobium rifense (assembly GCF_008123425.1). Lineage (GTDB taxonomy): Bacteria > Pseudomonadota > Alphaproteobacteria > Rhizobiales > Xanthobacteraceae > Bradyrhizobium > Bradyrhizobium rifense. Next base: position 12,395 of record NZ_VSSS01000034.1, on the reverse strand, counting down.
TGCTCGGCTATCTCGTCGGCAAGATTTCCGGCATGCCCTTCGAGCAGTTCCTGAAAACGCGGATTCTCGATCCGCTCGGCATGACCGACACCGACTTCCACGTGCCGGCCTCCAAGGCGCACCGTTTCGCCGCCTGCTATAACGCCGATCCCAGTGGTGGCTTCACGTTCCATGCCGGCCAGCGCCGCGAGGGCCTGACGCTCCAGGACGATCCGACCAAGAGTTCGTTCCTGTCGGTGCCCTCCTTCATCTCCGGCGGCGGCGGGCTCTGCTCGACGATGGCCGATTATCTCGCCTTCTGCCGCGCACTGCTCAACGGCGGCGAACTCGGCGGCGTCAGACTGATCGGACCGAAGACACTGGCGCTGATGACGAGCAACCACATTCCGGGTGGCCGCACGCTGCCCGAAGTGTCGCGCTCGATGTTCGCGGAGGCCGCCTATAACGGCATCGGCTTCGGCCTCGGTTTCGCCGTGACCATGCGCCCGTCCGAAACCCTGATCGCCGGCAGCCCCGGCGAATACAATTGGGGCGGCGCGGCCACAACCTCGTTCTGGATCGATCCCGCTGAGGAGTTGATCACAATCTTCATGACGCAGGTGCTGCCGTCGAGCGCCTACCCGATCCGGCGCGAGCTGCGCAGCATGGTCTACGCCGCGATCACCGAGACCAATCTGTAGGCTGCTTTTGCACTGCAACTTGCGCGCCGCACGGATGCCGGCGCGCAAGCCCCCCGAAAAGTGCAGTGGCGGAACACCGGTGCTGCATTATGCTTCGCCTGTCCGGCGCCGTCGCGCCGGAACCAGGATATCCCCGTTTGCCAAAGCTCACCCTGCCGGTCCGGCTCGCTCTCCTGGTCGCGGGAACGACGCTGCCAATGATCGTGTTCGCGGTCGGCATCGCCTTCTACAATTACAAGCAGGACCGCAACGACGCGACCCGGCGCGTGCTGGAGAACGTGCGCAGCATGCGCCTGGTGCTGGATTCCGAGGTCCAGCGGATGACCGGCAGTCTGCAGGTGCTTGCGCTGACGAACTCGCTGCAAAACGACGACTTCCCGAATTTTCGCCGCATCGCGCTCGGCTTCCTCGATCAATACGGCAAGGGCGGCTTGGTGCTGATCTCCGACCGCAAGGGCAAGATCCTGTTTTCCTCGGCGACGGAAGACATTGCGAGCCTGCCGTCGCGCGGCAATATCGAGATCGTCGAGAAAGTGTTCGCGACCAAGGCCCCGCAATATTCCGACCTGTTCACGGGCACGCTCAATCAGCGGCAGGTTCTCACCGTCGAAGTTCCAGTGTTGCGCAACGGCGAGGTGATCTACGACCTCTGCTTCGGCCCACCGATCAGCATCTTCCAGAATCTCGTCGAGAAGCAGCGGCCTGACCAGGAGTGGACGGCATCCCTGCTCGACGCCAAGGGCACCGTGTTCGCGCGCGTGCCGAACCCCGGCGAAACATTCGGCAAGCGCGCTTCGCCTTCGCTCTACGAGGCCATGTTCCGCGCACCCGAGGCCGCCCTCTCGTCGATCTCGCTCGACGGCATCGCACTCGCCTCCGCCTACACGCGATCGCAGCTCACGGGGTGGACCGTCGCCGCCGGCGTTCCGGAAAGCTCGCTGATCGCACCGCTCTGGCGCAACATCGCGATCACCAGCCTGATCGGCGGCGTGTTGCTGCTGATCGGCCTGACCTTTGCCGTCAGGATGGCGACCACGATTGCGCGCGGCGACATGCTGCACAATCTGCTGATCGAGGAGCTCAACCATCGCGTCAAGAACACGCTGGCGCTGATGCAGGCCATCGCGGTGCAGACGTTTCGCAGCGCCAGCCGCGACGAGCGGACGAAATTCGAGGGCCGTCTCGGTGCGCTCGCCGAAGCACATAATCTCCTCAGCCAGGAGAAGTGGCAGGGCTCGGAGCTGAAGGATGTAGTGACGCGCGTGCTCCAGCCCTTTCTGCTTTCCGGTCCCGAACGCATCCGCATGGCCGGCCCCGCCGTGCCGCTGTCGCCGCGGCTTGCCGTCGTGCTCTCAATGATCGTGCACGAGATCGCCACCAACGCCGCGAAATACGGCGCACTATCCAACGAAACCGGGCGGGTGACCCTGGACTGGGAGATTATGGAAGATACGCCCAAGCCGCGGCTCCGGCTGATCTGGACCGAGACTGGCGGGCCACCGGTGACGGCGCCGGTGCAGCGCGGCTTCGGCTCGCGCCTGATCGAGCGCAGCGCACGCGACCAGCTCGGCGGCGAGGCAACGGTCGACTTCCTGCCGCGCGGCGTGGTCTGCACCGTCATCTGCGCGCTCGACGAAACCCGGTGAACGAAGGATATCGGCGATGAAGACCGCCAGCTTCCTATCTGGTGTCACGCGCTACACAAAGCGCTACGGGTGATTTCGAATTCCAGGGAGTTTCATTTCCCGGCCAGCTGTTTCTCCATGCCGGCAAGGTCAACAAGATCTCAATGCTCGGCGAATTTTTCGCCCTCGACACGCCAGATGTCGATGGTCACAAAGGTAATCTTTCTGGCGGTTGGTGCAAATCCCCGTACGGTCTGGGTATGTGTCGCTGCACCCGCCGTCGCGGTGAATGCCATCACCTTTCCAACGCCGCTGTAGAGAAACAGCGGCGCGATCGCGACACGCGCGAACAGAAGCACCCAGCTATCGAGCGGCGCCCTAGCGGCGAGCCGTTTTCACATAAAGTTGCTGGCATGACGCGATGGGCTTGGTGCAGACATCGTTCAACGGCGATAAAACGGCGCAATCCAATCCCCGACGATCACGACAGGTCGTCTATCCAGACAGACGATTGCAGATGGGCGAAGTCCCCATTGCCCGCATGGGTCCTTGCTTTGTCGGATCGTCATCGGAGAATCGCAAGATGAACACGAGGGATCAAAAATCGCCAGGGCATGGCCGCAGCTGCACCTGTTGCGATCCGAAATGGTCGCGACGCGGGCTTCTCGCGGGATTAGGTGCACTTGGCGTGGCCTCGACCCTCCCGTCGATTGCGGCACTCGGACAAACCAAGCCAACGTTGATCGATACCCATCTGCATTTCTATCCGCCCGAATATCAAAAGCTCTGGCTTGGCTACGAAGACGCGCGCAAGCAGCCACACTTCCCCGGTCAGGTCGCATGGACCCGCGAGAAGCTGGTGGAGGATATGAACAGCAATGGGGTCCGAGCCGGCATCCTGTCGGTCGCCTCGACCCCCGGCGTGTGGTTCGACCTTGACGCGGCGGAATCCGGCCGGCTCGCGCGGAGCTGCAACGACTATGCGGCGGAGATGATGCGCGACCACCCGGGCCGCTTCGGCCTGTTCGCGACCTTGTCGATGCTGGACATCGACGCCACGCTCAAGGAAATCGAATACGCGCTCGACACGCTGAAGGCCGACGGGATTGGATTGCAGACGAGCTACGGCGACAAATGGCTCGGCAATGCGGCCTACAGACCAGTGCTCGAAGAACTCAATCGCCGCAAGGCGGTCGTCTATGTCCATCCGCTGGTCGCGAGCTGCTGCAGTGCTCTCAGCGTCGGCACGTTTCCGGCGGTGATCGAAGTCCCGCACGACACCACGCGCACGGTGACGAGCTTGCTGCTCAGCGGCTCATTCGCCCGTTATCGCGACATCAAATGGCTGTTCTCGCACGCCGGCGGCACGATCCCAATGATGGCCGGGCGTATCAATTCGTTTTACGGGGCGCGGCCCGACCTGAAGGAATTTGCGCCGGAGGGGATCGAGGGCGAGCTGCGCCGGCTTCATTACGACACCGCGAATGCGACGTTCGCGCCGTCCATGGCAGCGCTGCTCAAGCTCGTGCCGGCCTCGCAGATCACCTACGGCACTGACTATCCCTATTTCGGCTTTGGCCAGTTTGCGCAATTGCAGAAGCTTGGCCTCTCGGCAGAGGATCTCGATGCCATCGGCCATGAGAATGCAACGCGCCTCATTCCGAGGTTGCGTGCTTAGCCGTGCGCGCTAGCCGATCGTCTGCAGTGCCGGAAACGTCTCCAGCAGCCAGATGCTCACATTGGAGACCGCGCCCGTGAGGAAGCCGATGCCGGTGATCACCATCAGCACGCCCATGGCACGCTCGACATTGACGAGCTGGCCCTTCATGCGCGCGAACAGTCTTGAGAACTGCTCGATCATCAGGGCTGCGATCAGGAAGGGAATGCCGAGGCCTGCGGAATAAACCGCGAGCAGCCCCGCCCCCTTCGTCACCGTCGCTTCCGCCGCGGCGATCGACAGGATCGCGGCGAGGATCGGGCCGATGCACGGCGTCCAGCCGAAGGCGAAGGCGAGCCCCATCACATAGGCGCCCCACAGGCCGACGGGTTTTGGCGCGGTCAGCCGTCCCTCGCGCATCAACAGGCCGATCCGCGTCAGCCCGAGGAAGTGCAGGCCCATGATGATGATGACGATGCCGGCAAGGATCGACAGCTCCGCCGACCAGGCGCGGATCAGCCCGCCGACCAGCGAGGCGCTGGCGCCGAGCGCCACGAACACCGTGGAGAAGCCGAGCACGAATAGCAGCGCCGCCATCATGATCGCGCGCTTGGAGGCCGAGGCCGGCTCGTCGCTCTCGACATGCTCGATCGTGGCGCCGGTGAGATAGATCAGATAGGGCGGAACCAGGGGCAGGACGCACGGCGAGAGGAAGCTGACGAGGCCGGCAATCAGCGCCGCCGTAATCGAGACATTTTGCATGATGCAGTCGGAGCCATCCCGGGCCCTCGGGCTGGGCGCGGGAAATGCGCACGCGACCGGAGCCTAACCGGCTCTGGTGTAGCCGATGCCGGGGAATGCGCAACAGAGGCGCGATCAAACCAAGGCTCCTCCCGATGCCGTCTGCGATCACAGATGCGGCATCGGGACGCGCACGAATCTCGCCAAAAAGCGAGATTCGGCGGCGCGGCTACTTCACCACGCGGAGCAGCGGACGCCGGGGCTGGTCCTGCGTCTGCTTGGAGGGGGGCAGCGGTTCGCTGGCAGCGCTCCGCAGCATTTCGTCGCACAGCGCCCTGAGGTCGGCACTGTCAATTCCTTTGAGCTTCATCCTGACATCGAGGATGACGATCGAGAGCAGCTCAGCCGACTCACGGCTGTTGCTCTCATTGAGAACCTTGCGGCACTCCTCGAGCGTCTCGAGCACCGACTGCAACTGTTCGTCTGAATGCGACACGGCGTTCTTTCCGTTAATTCGGGCTGCGAGACGTGCTTGAAACGATCCCCTTGGCCCCCAAAGAGAGCCAAGGATAGCATGAGGAGTCCGTGCCTTCGAAGATGATTTCAATGTGTTTCTGCGTCGAAACTGCAGTTTCAGACGGCATCGCCAAGTGGCGGAGGTCCCAACGGTCAAAGCTCAAACGCTTGGTCCCGCGCGATCGATCCATCCCACGAGGGCGCACGACACATCGCACGTCATCCTCCGGTCCACGTAGACCCGGCAATCCCGCAGCCACTTCAAGGCTCGCAACGGAACGCACGACTGACCCCTCTTCCGGGCAATAACTTGCCCGATTCCCAGCCCCAAGCACACTCAAATACCACTTCGGGCGCGGTAAGTATGGCGTTCAAAACTCACCGTTCCCCAACCCGTCGTGGTTGTGGTTTACGATATATTCTGCCAGTTTAGCGCCCCGAAGGGACTTGTATGCACTCCTTAGCGGAAAGGGGCGTTCCACTGGAGGAACGCCTAAAGACAAATATCAGCGGCCTCTCCGATTGGGATGCGGCCCGCATTTTCTTGGAAGTCGTTCGATGCGGCAGTTTCCGCTCGGCGGCTGAACGCTTGTCGCTGTCGATCAACGCTGTCCGCCGCCGGATCGACGATTTCGAGCGCCAGACCGGCACCACTCTTTTCACACGCGACGTCCACGGCACCCATCTCACCGATGAAGGCGCGCTGGTGGTCTCCGCTGTCGAGCGCATGGAGGCGGCCGCCTTCGACGTGTTGCGCACCAGCGATTCGACTGCCAACGCCCTCACCGGCGAGGTCCGCGTCGCCGTCACCGAGGGATTGGGCACCTTCTGGCTCGCCCCGCGGCTGGTCGAATTCCAGCAGGCCTATCCGAATATCCTGGTCGATTTGCATTGCGCGATGCGCTCGGCCGACGTCTCCCGCCACGAGGCCGACGTCGCCATCCATCTGTCGCGACCGTCGGCACTCGACGTCAAGCTGGTGCGGCTCGGCCGCATGCATTTGATGTTCTGGGCTTCGGAAAAATACCTTGAGAAACACGGCACGCCGCGCTCGGCCCTCGAATTGATCAAGCACCGCCTGGTGCTGCAATTCGCCGACCAGCTCGCCGCCAAGGAAACCTTTGAGAGCTTCTTCCCGGGCGTTCCTGAACGTGACCTTCTGGTCATGAAGACCAACGTCTCAAGCGCCAACTACTGGGCTGTCGCGAATGGAGCCGGAATCGGCGTATTCCCGAGCTATGCCATTGCGCTTGGCGGGAAGTTGATTCCACTGGAGGTCGAGTTGAACCGACCGCTGGATATCTGGTTGTCCTACCACCCTGGTAGCGGCCGGATTCCCCGCGTGCGGCACATGATTGACTGGCTGATAGAAGCTTTCAATCCAGCTCGCTTCCCGTGGTTTAAGGAAGAATTCGTGCATCCGCATGAATTCAAGGACTCGTATATGGGCGAACCCCTGACCCAGCTCTTCGGGGGATTTTCAACCGAAGAACAAAGGTGAAAACCAAAATGAAAGCAGCGGCGAAGAGAATGAAGCAGCGCAGTGCCGGCAAGCCGGACATTGAGCTGGGCAAGCGGATTCGTTTGCGGCGCGTCGAGATGAAGATCTCGCAGGCCGAGCTGGGTGAAAAGCTCGGCGTCAGCTTCCAGCAGGTCCAGAAATACGAGAAGGGCGTCAATCGCGTCGGCGCGGCTCGGCTTCAGCAGATCGCCACCGCCCTCGATGTGCCCGTGACCTTCTTCTATGATGGCGACAACAAGGCCCGCGAAGTCGAAAGCCTCCTGTTCCTGGATTCGGCTTTCAGCCTCCGCCTGCTGCGCGCCTACAGCAAGATCAAGGATCAGACGGTGCAGCGTCAGCTCGTCTCGCTGATGGAATCGATCGCGGCGAACGAAGCCTGATCGGTCGACGGTCCGGCCTTCACGGCCAATGTTCAATCCGCCGCGTCGGGGGGCGCGGCTGGATTGGGCGAGGCCTGATTGGCAGAATGAATCCTGATTGGAAGGATAGAGGCTTGCGCGCCTTACGCGCGCGGCCTTGGATTCTTGGGGCGGCATGGCCGCCCCTTTTTTTTGGCATTCGTCGCAGTTTACGCGAACCCGTCCCAACCTTGTTGCGACCCAATCGAGAGCCTCCGCGTCGGACGCGCGGGGGGCCTCGATGCGTCGTGCTTAATGGGACCGCAACCCTGATGCCTTAGCTTCTCGCGGCGGCCGGGAATTGCCGCCTCGTCCTCTTGGGGAAAACCAGACAGATGTCGAAATGCCATGCCGTGATCGTTGCCATGGGCCTCCTCGCCAGCGCCTCCGCGCTCGCGCAGACCGAGACCACGGGTCAGGCAGGACCCAGGCCGGCCACCCCGTCCGGCACAGTTCCGACAGCCGCCAACCCGGCTCACGCCGCCGCCCCCAAAGCCGTCACTGCGGCACCGGCTTCGACCGCCGAGGGCCGCTCGGCCGCAGCGCTCGCGCTGACGCATGAGCCGACCTATGACGAGGGCACCGCCCAGCGCATCAAGGACGCGGCGCTGAGCTACTCCGATCTTGCGGTGCGCGGCGGCTGGCCAGCGATTCCCGCGGACGCCAAGTTCGCGCTCGGCGTGCAGGGCGCCAATGACGACCTCCTGCGCAAGCGGCTGATTCTCTCGGGCGACCTCGCTGCCGAGAAGGCGAGTGGCGCTTTCGACCAGGATCTCGCCGACGGCGTAAAACGCTTCCAGGCCCGGCACGGTCTTGCGCCGACGGGCACGATGACGCCGCGCACGCTCGCGGCCATGAATGTCACGGTGCAAAAGCGCATCCGCCAGCTGGAGGCGTCGCTCGAGCGGCTCGAGAACACCAATTTCAGCTTCGGCCCGCGCTATGTCGTGGTCAACATCCCCGCCGCCTTCGCCGAAGCGGTCGAGAACGACGTCGTGGTGCGGCGCTATCGCGTCATCGTCGGCAAGACCGAAAAGCCGTCGCCGACGCTGACGGCCCAGATCACCGGCGTGGTGCTGAACCCGACCTGGACGGTGCCGTCCTCGATCGCCAAGACCGAGATCTCCGCGCATATGCGCAAGGACCCGACCTATCTGTCGCGCATGCACATGGAGGTGCTCGACGGCCATGATAATCCGATCGATCCGCATTCGGTCGACTGGTCGGGCACGCATACGCCGAACTTCACCGTGCGCCAGCAGAACGGCACCTTCAACGCGCTCGGCGCGGTGAAGATCGACATGCCGAACTCCTATTCGGTCTACATGCACGACACCAACCAGCGCAATCTGTTCAGCGACGATTACCGCTTCGATTCCCACGGCTGCTCCCGCGTCGACAATGTGCGCGATCTCGCCGCCTGGCTGCTGAAGGACCAGCCGAAATGGACGCGCGCCGCGATCGACACCGAGATCGCCACCGGGCAGCATCAGGAGGTCGCGATGGCGAAGAAGGTGCCGGTGGCCTGGATCTACCTCACGGCCTGGATGAGCAAGGACCAGACCATCCAGTTCCGCAACGACGTCTATAACCAGGACGAGCAGTTGCTGGAGGCCACCGCCGAAGAGGCCGCGTTCTTCAGCAATGCCGGCAACCATCCGCTGACCGCGCATATGGCGCAGTAGGCATGCAATCGCGGCACGGGCGAATGCAGATCCCCCTGCCCTGCCGCGGTTGACCCGGCCCTCGCCAAAGTCGCACATTGCGCCTCGCCACATACAAGCGAGCGCGCGATGACTGAGCTCTCCCATGAAACTCTCTACGCCGACGGCAAGATCCTCACAGAGGTCACCGACGGCGTCGGTGTGATCACCTTCAACAATCCCGACAAGCGCAATGCGATGTCGCTGGAGATGTGGGAGGGATTTGGCGAGGCGCTCACGAGCCTGCGCGACGACGATATGGTGCGCGTCGTGATCATGCGCGGCGCCGGCGGCAAGGCGTTCGTCTCCGGCGCCGACATCAGCCAGTTCGAGAAAACCCGCCACAACGCGGCGGCGTCCGAGGAGTACGGCAAGCGCAGCGCCGCCCAGCGCGCGCTGCTCGCCGACTTCCCGAAGCCGACGATTGCCTGCATCCAGGGCTTTTGTCTCGGCGGCGGCATGCAGGTGGCGATGCTCGCCGACATCCGCATTGCAGCGCATGACAGCCAGTTCGGCATTCCTGCCGCGAGGCTCGGCATCGCCTATGGCTATGACGGCCTGCGGCACCTGGTATCGCTGGTCGGCCCGTCCTGGGCGCGGCTCTTGATGTACACGGGCATGCGCATCGACGCGGCGGAAGCGCTGCGCATCGGGCTGATCGAGCGGATGATCCCGGACGATCAGCTCTGGGGCGAGACCATGCTGATTGCGGAAACGATCTCAGGGAACGCTCCGCTTGCGATCAAGGCCGCCAAGATCACCATCGCGCAGGTCTTGAAGGACGAAAGCCAGCGCGACATGAACGCGATCAAGGCGATCGGCACAGCCTGCATGGACTCTGCGGATTTCCGCGAGGGCCGGCAGGCCTTCATGGAGAAGCGCAAGCCGCAGTTTTCGGGGAACTAGCCTCGGCGTCCGGTCGCGCCAGCAAAAATCTCGAAAACAACCCCATGCACAGTAGAAATTGCTCAGCAATTTGGCCCGGGCTGGGAGCCATGCGAGAGCGAGGTTTGACACGTCGGGCAAAACACCAGCCGATTCCAACCTCGCGCCGACTGCGACACCGTGTGACTTTTGTTCCGCTGCTGCGCCGCTCGCTTTGAGCGACGCAGCATTTTGGACTCATGCCCAATCGTGATGGTGCAATTCGTTGGGGTTCACGCCGAGCAGGTCGATAGTTTCGTTGCGGAGATGCAAAAGGGTTCCGCCGTGATAATCGGAGGATACTCTGACGGCAGCGAAGCCATCGTTCGGCGGCAGTTGCAACTTATCGACCTTGGGATCGTAGTCGGTGATCACCGCCGTGTTGTGTTGTCCCGTGAGGTTGCGAAGATCGAAAATAAACGTGTCAGCGCCGGCGCCGCCGGTCATCGTCATGTGACCACTTGCCGCCACCAATGTGTCGTCCAGGCTTCCGCCGGTCAGCGTGTCCTTGCCTGGAGATCCCACCACAAGCTGAGCCTGACCGCTCACTGCGTTCGCCCCGGCCGGATCAACCCCACCAAGCGTGCCGGAATGTCGCTCGGTTGATACGAACGCATCCGCCTGCATGGCGGTCGTACCTGTCGTATCGCGTTGGATAATGTCCGAGAGTGTGGTCGACTTGATCTCATTCAGGGTTTGCTGATCGAAACCCTGGTTCTCGAAATACAGCCGGTCCCCATCGCGCAAAGCCGTAAACTGGTCAGCGATGATCCTGCCAAAGGTCTGACCGATGGCCGCTCCCGCCGTATGATCCTCCGCCAGCCCGCCCGTCCACAGGTCTACGGCATCGACCGTGCCATAAGCTTGCTTCAACGCCGAAGCCGTGGCCGAATCCGAACTGATCTGGTCGAAGCTCTTGTAGGGAGCAAGTCCCAACGCCTCCCGCGTCTGGTTCAGCGTCCCGAGACCCAGATCGTGCGCACGTTGGATGTTGGTAGCGGCCAGATCGATCGCATCCGGAGGATCACTCAGGAAACTTCGGAGCTCCTCAACGATATGAGTATCGAGCGGTTGCGCGGTATCGCTGGCAAGATGCCGCAACAGTCCATCGGCGCCGCCACTGGCAGTGAACGCCGCCGGCGCTTCGAAGAAGGTGTCCGCCAGCGATTGTTCGGCTGTGGTCGCGCCCAGATTGCTTATGCCATTGATGTCGGCCGACACGATGGAGTGACCGAAACGATAGGCCGCTCCTTCAAATTCCTCGGTGATGCCGGCGTTAACGTTCGGATCATAGCCGTGATAGGCCGGAATCGCATCTGGTCCCAGCAAATGCGGCAGGAACTCTTTATAGGTGATGTTGACCATTTCCGCGGTCGTGATCGCCTTGGCCGTCTCGTACAATTGGTCGCCGCTCCAGCGCGGATGCTCCTGCTGCAATTGATCGACCTGGTAATTGTGTTCGCGAACAAACAAGGTCTGCAGCGCCGTCAGATCGGGATTTTCCTGCGCCCGCACATCCCCCGCCGCAAAGGCGGGTCCCTGCGCGGTCATCACGATTGGCAGATTGTCCCCGGCCGACACCTTCATGTGACCATCCGCGGTGCGCAGGCTGGCCGCGGTGACGGGGTCGGAACCATACACCTGCGAACCATCGAGCCAGCCGGTCACTGTGTTGATGGCAGTTGCGGGATGTCCAGGCATGCCGGTCGCCGGATCGATTGCCACCCGCGTCACGGGAATCACGGTGCCTTGAGGTAGCGTGTCGCCCGCCGGAACGGGAATTGAAATATCCGCCGTGTTGACTCCACTCTTTTCCAGGTCGAGGTCATGGTCGACAAACTGACCCCATGCATACATCATCCCGGACAGCGCTACGCCGTTGACCTCAAGATGGGTGTCCGGACCGTTCGCCACCACGATGTTGCTGATCTCACGTGGATTGGGACCAGGTTGCATAGCGTCAAAGCCATCGGCGAAATTCGCCGGCCCCACTCGTGCAAAGTCTGTGTTGGCCTGATTGAGGGCCGGGTCCGCAAGGTTGTTGTCTGAACCGTCGATGGTGCGGAAATGGAGCGCCATGGTTTCCCTCCGTGCAGAGTAGACCCAGCTCCTGCTTCATTGACTGCTCTTGAAACGGCGCTTTGATGATTCATTGTGACGCTCGTGCGGTCGTTGAGCGACGATGTGGAAGCATTTTTGGGGTCGCGGAATCGAGCGGAATCGAAACGATGGGCAGAGATCGAACGGCATCCCAGTTTGGTCACCCATCTACATTGCCAGATGCCGAACGTGGAAGGGCTGGCGGGTCGAGGCGCCACAGATGCTGACCTGTTCAACCCTTGGTCGACGCGGGTCAAAAACCGGCAATGCTCTGACCGGGCAGGACGTTTCCGCTTAGACTCCAGGACCTGACACTCGAGCGCGAATGAGCACATAACTTACAGCGCCATGCACAGTAGAAATTGCTCAACAATTTGGCTCGATCTGGTTTGAGCCGCGCGGCCATGAGATTTGACCCGTCGAGGCTGGGCAAGTTTTTTGGGAGTTGATGTAGGATTCGTCTTATGGCGAATCGCACATTCAAGACCGGCGAGAGCCGGGAGCAACCCAGTCTTCTGCCTGCGCGGAT
>NZ_VSSS01000033.1 GCF_008123425.1 Bradyrhizobium rifense | reverse complement strand
CAGCCTGGTCGGGCAAAACAGTGGCACTATGCCATGCTGCCCCTTTCGGAAATCGCTTCCGGCCAGTCGCGGCGGGCGGGCTCCCTGCTGTCCCGAAATCCAATGGACGAGCGATCCTCATTCCATGCTTGCTTCGTCAAACATCCGCCGACCATGCGGCGCGCTTGATCACCTGCAAACTGCAAGCTGTCGGAAAATCAAGGCTCGTTTCCTCGTGCTGCCACCAGGTCATACTCACTTCAGGGGTGCAGTCCAGCACCATCACTGCAGTTGCAGATTTTTAGCGACCAGCTGAAATCGTTGCGAAATCACGACAAGAAATCAGTACGGCAGTTTAATACCTCGCTCCATGCAAACTCGTTCAAGGTGCGCCTGAGCGCCGAATAGCTGCTCCCTGACGTCTTCGATCTCGTCCGATAGCTCGTCAAGGTCTCCCTTATCAAGCGACCGCTTCATCCGCTCCACCTGCCGCAACAGGGAGTGCAAGGTGTCCCCCTGCACGACCACACCCGGGAAATTGCGCTCAGGCAATTGCACCACCGCGAAGTTTATTGGCGGGCTCAGAAGATCAACTTGTGTAGCCATGGCTTTCTCACTGCGGTGTGAACGTGATGAACGGCTCATTCGGACGAACCAGAATTACGGTGACGGTGCTGGACTGTAATTTAGTAATTTAGTAGCCCTCATGAGCTAAGGCCCGGTCGCCATCGCGACCGGGCCTTTCGTTTGTTCGGCTCACGCGCAATCAGGCGGTCTTGATCGCTGTCAGAAAGGTTGCGACTTGCGATTGCAGGGATTTGGAGCGACGCGAGAGATCTGACGCCGCCTGCAAGACCTGGGCGGACGCCGTGCCGGATTCGCCGGCGGCACGGGTCACGTGGACCATGGTGTCGGCCATCTCCCGGGTGCCTGCGGCTGCCTGCTTGACGTTGCGGCTGATGTCGTGGGTCGAAGCGCCCTGCTGGTCCATGGCGCCGGCGATGCGGGTCGAGATCGCGTTGAGCTCCTCGATGGTCGTGCCGATTCCCTGGATCGCCGACGAGGTTTCGCCGGACACCTTCTGAACCGCGGCGATCTGCGTCGCGATCTCGTCCGTCGCCTCCGCCGTCTGGTTGGCCAGCCCCTTCACCTCTGCTGCCACGACGGCAAATCCCTTGCCGACGTCGCCGGCCCGGGCCGCTTCGATCGTGGCGTTCAACGCCAGCAGATTGGTCTGGGCGGCAATCGCCTGGATCAGCGTGACGATCTCCCCGATCTTCTGGGTGGCCTGGGTCAGGCCGACAACGGTGGTGCTGGTTCGCCGGATGTCGTCGGACGCGCGGTCCGCAATCTCCTTGGCGTATCCAACCTGGCTATTGATGTCGGCAATGCTGGTCGCCATCGCTTCGGCAGCCGATTCCACGCTTTGGACATTGGTCGTCGTCGAGGCCGCTGCCGTGGCAGCAATGTTGGTCTGCTGGGCCGACTCCTTTGCGAGTGCCGACATGCTCTGGGCCGTCGAGTCGAGCTGCGTTGCCGCCGCTCCGAAGCTCGCCAGCGCGTCGGACGAGCGTGCGTCGAAGTCGGACACCAGGGCATCGATCATGCCGACCCTGCGGGTCTTTTCCGCCTCGTCCGCCCTTTGAACCGCGGCCAGCCTGTCGGCTTCGATGAGACCGCTCTTGAAGATCCCGACGGCGCGCGCCATCGCGCCGATCTCATCTCGCCGGTCCGCATCCGGAATCGTGACCTGCAAATCGTTGCCGCTCAACTGCGCCATCACGCCGGTCAACCGCCGGATCGGCGATGCCGTGGTCAGGACCGTCACCATGCCGGCGGCAAGCGCGATGCACGTCGCCACGACCAGGGCAACAATGACGCCGAGGCGCGCCCGATCCGTCGCGGCATTGACCAGATCATAGGATTGGCGTCCCGCCCGTTCATTCAGCTCGACGATCTTGGCAAGGGTCAGGTTGAGAGCGTCAAACTGGTTTCTATTTTCACCGACGTAGTATTTGCGAGCCGCGGCGTTGTCCCCGGCCTTCAGCGCATCCACGACCGAGATTGTGGATTTCTGGTATTCCGGCCAGGTCGAATCGAACTGGGCGATCGCCGTTTTTTCCTCGGCGGAATTGGGTTGATAGGTCTTCCTGACGTCGACGGCCTTCATCGCGTATTTGTCCATCAGCCCTTCGCGGTATCGTCCATCCTCAGGCGTCACGCTCAGGAGACGATTGGCTTCCTCCCGCCGAAAATTGATGACCGCATTGAGCATCTCGCTGCTCTGGAACAATGCGGGCATAGCCTTGCCGCCGAGGTCGTTTGCCGCCCGGTCGACGACCGCTATTTGAACGAGCGCGAAGGAGCCGAGACCGATCGTAACAAGCAGGACCAATCCAAAAGCGACAAAAGTCCGGACGCGGATCGATATGTCGATAAGATGCGGCATGAATGGTCCGGCGTGGATGGCTTCGGGAAGGGCATGCTTCGTCGAGACGTCGTCATCCCAACTCTAGCCGCGAAGTTTCAATCTTTCCTTAACCCTGCCGAAATCGTCGGGCAAAACAGTGCCACTATGCCATGCTGGCTCCGTTCGAAAGCGGCATCGGCTTAGGCCGGCGTGCAATCCACCAGCTTCATGCTGCCGTCGTCTTCGGAAAGCGCGACTGGTGGCAGCGCCACGTTTCGTCCTCTCCTACCCGGGAAACGGCCTGGCATGTGCCGCAACAAGCTTGATCAAGTCAGCCTGACGGCGCACGCCGGTCTTTCCGAAGATATTTTGGAGATGAGTTTTCACGGTGGCCTCGCTGATGCCAAGCACCTCCGCTATTTCAGATACTCCACTTACTTTCAGCACCGCATCAAGTACCCGCACTTCGCTCGGCGTGAGTTGGAATTGTCGCGCCGCCACTTCGGTCGGATAAGGCGCCGACATTGATACCTTTCGGACGAAGACGGCAGCGACCGCAGAGTGAAGGCCCCCGGCTTGACGGCGCGCCCCCGACGTCAGCGGCAGGATATCAGCAACCCAATTCTGGCCAACCTTACTGGACAGCGGAATGGCAACACCATCCGCGCCGACAGCGCCATCGCCACCGCTCGCGGCGGCGACGACATTGCGCAATACCTGCGCCGCATGTGGGTCCAGGGCGATCAAATTATTGTTGGCGGTTCGCAAGATCGTCGCATCGTCGAGCAGCGCCTGCGCGGCTATGTTGGAGAATGCAATATGACAGTGTTTGTCCAACAGAAAAACGCTGGCGTCGAGCCGGTTGAGCGCATCTGATAGACTTCCGGCCTTTTCCTTTTGAAGGTCGATGACATTGCCGATCAACACCGCGCGGCGCACGTGAGGAACCAGCAGATGCATGCGCTGCCGCATCTTGTCGTCGGCAAGCCCTTGGCGCTCGTTTCGGAATACTCCGAACTGAGCGAAGCTCGTTGCGGATTTGTCGAGCGTGGCGGCCAAATGATCGGCCCACCCGTTCGGCTTGACCCACTCCTTGTAGAAAGTCGTCTCGACGAACTCGTCATAAGGCAAAACGTTGGTCGTGTTGTAGATCTCCTCAACCTTGAAAAAGAATTGAGCCGTCAAACTCGGATCGAAGCGGATATATTTGTTGAAATACGCGTCCACGCTGGACGGCTCAACATTGTAAACGTAGTGAAGTTCACCCTGAACGGTGATGTCCTTCCAGTAGATTCCGGCCGCAGTACCGCCGATGAATTGCGTCGCCTGCTCGAGAACTCCTACCCACAATCTGGAGTCGAGTGCTGCGTCGTAGATATCGCCGATCAGCTGCGACAAAAATTCCGGATCGACCATTCCCCGACACCGCTCGTTCGACTGACCACGATATTGATGCAACTGGGCAATCGCATCAACCGACCCGTGGACACTAATCCGCTCTGAGACCTGATGGCTTTCAGTGTGTATGGCGCGAGACGAAGGCCTCCCACCTTAGTCGAGAATTACAGTGCACTTAACCGCCGTTCTCCACGTGGTTTCTGGCTCCGCGCGCGACCGGGTCGAGCATAACGTAAGCGCCGCGCCATTCCGTGGAAAGCGGACAACGTCGGTTGAATGCACTGTCATTTCGCGCAAGCGCCAAACAGCGACCACGAACGAAAAAGGCCGATCGCCAATGGCGACCGGGTCTTCATCTTTTGTCAGATCGACGACGCCGCTCAGGCCGTCTCTGACACCAGCGCCTCGCTGTCGACCAGCTCGGTGCCGATCAGGAAGTCGCGGCAGCCGCGCAACGAGCGAAGCGCGCGGTTGAAGTCGATGCCGGTCGAGACCAGCGCATGCAGCGTGCCCGGATTGCGCACGATGCCGCGGAGCACGGCGACGAGGTCGATCTGGCCGTTCGGCTTGATCGCGGCACGCGCAAGTGCCGGCAGCGCGCGGTGGGCGGGATCGCTGATGACGCGGACCGCGGCGAACGGCAAGCCGGCCTCGGCGGCGTAGGCGGCCGCGATGTGGCTTTCCATGTCGACGGCGGAGGCGCCGGTCTCCGAATGCAGCGCCGCCTTCGAAGTGCTGCCGGTGACCACTTCCTCGGCGCCTGCAAGCGAACCGCGCACAACCCGGCGGCGGCCGGAGGTCAGCTTGTCGATGAGGTCGTCGCTGAGCGACAGGCCGGCGGCCCAGCGGGTATCGCCCGCGAGCACCTCGGTCGCCACCACAACGTCGCCGGAGCGCAGCGTCGGGTCGAGCCCGCCGGCCACGCCGAACGAGATCACGCCGCGAATGGTCTCGGGATCCACCACCGTCAGAAGTGCGCGCAACTGGGTCGGGCTGCTCGACGAGCAAATGACCGCCATTCCGGGCCCGGCAGCAATGCGGGCCTCCTGAACCAGTCCGGTCACGATCAATATCGGGCGCGGGTCAATAGCTTGCCCCGCGGTAACATAGTCCCCCATCCCCAAAGTCACATCCCGACCCCTACCACCCTGCTGTTGGTGCTCCGCAAGTTCCGGTACCGCGCCAACGCCCACAGCGGGAAGAACTTTGGATAACC
The DNA here is from genome assembly GCF_008123425.1 of Bradyrhizobium rifense. Classification (GTDB taxonomy): domain Bacteria; phylum Pseudomonadota; class Alphaproteobacteria; order Rhizobiales; family Xanthobacteraceae; genus Bradyrhizobium; species Bradyrhizobium rifense. The sequence goes on along the minus strand of NZ_VSSS01000033.1, from coordinate 182,309 downwards.
ATGATACCGCAGATAGAACACGCGGGGGAAGCCTGTGGCGGTGTAGCGGCTCTCGTCCCACAGTCCTTTTTCGTTCTGTGTTGCAATCAGGTACTCCACCCCGCGGGCGACGGCCGGGTGATCAACCTCGCCAGCAGCCATCAGGGCAAGCAAGGCCCATGCCGTTTGCGAGGCGGTCGAGGGAGCCGGTTCCCAGCCCTTGTAGTCCAGCCGGTAGCTGACGGCGTCCTCGCCCCAGCCGCCGTCCTGGTTCTGGATCGAGGCCAGCCAGCCGGCCGCCTTGCGCATCATGGGATCGGTGTGGGGAACGCCGGCCATGTTGAGGGCGCAGAGCACCGACCAGGTTCCGTAGATGAAGTTCATGCCCCAGCGGCCGTACCAGGAGCCTTCCGGGTGCTGGGTCTTGCGCAGATAGGCCACGCCGTCGGCGACGTGCTTGCTGGTCTTCGCGGTCTCGCCGAGCTGGGCCAGCATCGAGATGCAGCGCGCCGTGACGTCCTCGGTCGGCGGGTCGAGCAGCGCGCCATGGTCGGAGAACGGGATGTTGTTCAGATAGTATTCGAGGTTGTTGACGTCGAAGGCAGCCCACCCGCCATCGTCGCTCTGCATGCCCTCGATCCATTCCCGGCCGCGATCGATCGCAGCGTCATAGCCAGTCGCGCCATGCTCGCGGCGCATGCGGTCCATCGACATCACCACCACGGCGGTGTCGTCAAGATCGGGGTAATGGGCATTGTTGTACTGGAACGCCCAGCCGCCCGGACGCACGTCGGGCCGCTTCACCGCCCAGTCGCCCTTCACCTCGAGCTCCTGCTTCGGGATCAGCCAGTCGAGGCCCTGCTTCGCAGCAGGCACCGCCTTGTCACCGCCGGCTTCAAGCAGCGCGTGGGCGGTCAGCGTGGTGTCCCAGATCGGCGAGACGCAGGGCTGGCAATAGGCCTCGTCGTCTTTGATCACGAGCAGCTTGTCGAGACCGCGGCGCGTGGTGGCGCGCGGCGGATAATTCTCGTCCTTGCCGAGCGCGTCGTACATCATGACGATGTTGGCCATCGGCGGATAGATTGCGCCCATGCCGTCCTCGCCGTTGAGCCGCTCCTCCGTGAAAACGAGCGCGGCGTCGATCGCACGCTGGCGCAGGCTCTTCGGAAACATCGGCTCGACCACGCGCAAGATGCCGTCGAGCGCGCGGAACAGCAGAAACCAGGCCATGCTTTGGTGCGGCGCCTTGGCGGTCATGCCGATCGAGCGTGGATCCTGGAGAAACAGCTCGTCGATGCCGACGCCCTTCGGATTCTTCGCGCGCGGCTTGAGCGCGGCGAGCACCATCAACGGCACCATGGTGGTGCGCGCCCAATAGGAGATCTTGTTGATGTGGAACGGCGACCAGAACGGCAGCAGCATGATTTCGATCGGAAGCACCGGCACCGCGCGCCAGGTCATGACGCCGAACATCGCGAGCATGAAGCGCGTGAAGACGTTGCTGTGAATGGCGCCGCCGCGGGCGTGCATCGCCTCGCGCGCGCGAACCATATGCGGTGCATCGACGGAATCGCCGATCATCTTCAGCGCGAAATAGGCCTTCACGCTGGCGCTCATGTCGAACTCGCCGTCATGCACCAGCGGCCAGCCGCCATGGGCGCCCTGGACGCGGCGCAGATAGTTGCCGATCTTGGCTTCGAGCGCGGTGTCGACGGGCTCTGCGAGGTAATGGCGCAGCAGGACGTATTCGGCCGGGATCGTGCAGTCGGCCTCAAGCTCGAAGACCCAATGGCCGTCGGGTTGCTGAAAGCCGAGCACGCCTTGCGTGGCCGATGCAATGCTCAATTCCAAAGCTTCGCCGCTGGTCGCGTTCACGGAATCCATGTGGCTCGATTGCTCCGAGTGTCGATTGAAGGTGACGGAGACATTGCCCGTCAGGGCCGCTTTGCGGCCAAAACCAGATCGGCGGCGCGATCACCGGACCGGACCGATCCCTCGATCGTTGCCGGCAATCCCGTAGCAGTCCAGTCGCCGGCGAGGAACAGGTTTTTCAGCGCGGTGACCGGCCCCGGACGCAGGGCATTCTGTGCCGGCGTGGCCGCAAATGTGGCACGGCGCTCGCGTACGATCTGCCAAGGAGGCAGTTCGCCGGACACGCCGCCGGCCTCGCAGACATCGTTCCAGATCGCCTGCGCGAGTTCCTCGCGCGGCATGTCGACGAGGCGGTCGCCATTGCTGATGGTGACGGAGAGCCGGTTCGGGAACGCAAACAGCCATTCCACGACGCCGCCGATCACGCCGAGGATCGGCGCCGAACCGGGCGGCGGCTCAATGCGGAAATGCGCGTTCACGATGGCGCGGAATTCGGTCGGCGTCTTCAGCCCGGGCAGCAGGCTCGCGGCAGAGCGCGGCGGCACCGCCATCACGATCACATCGCCCGCAGCAAGCTGGACCACATCCTCGCCGCCGAAATTCAGCGCACTGACCTTGCCGTCACTGGTGACGAAGGAGCGCAGCTCATGGCCGAGCTGAACGGAGTGGCCGCGCTCCGCCAGGAATTTCACGGCAGGCTCGATCAGCACGGCGCTGAGGCCGTCGCGCGCGATCAGTGGACGGCAGGCCTGCCCGCCCGCCAGCAGCGTCTCGCGCACGATTGCGCCGGCAAGCCCGGCCGAACCCTCGGGCGGATCGACATTGAGCGCCGCGAGCAGCAACGGCTGTACCAGGCGCTGATAGAGAATGCCTTCGCAGGGAATGGACTTGCCGACCAGCGTCTGTTCCGAGGCCCAGATCAGCGGTGCCAGCTTGAGGTAATCGGTGAGCCCGGTGTCTGGCACGCGGCGGCTTTCGTCGAGCACCCAGGTCGGCAACCGGCCGGCGCCGAGATCGATCTGCCAGCGCTGTCCGGTCTTGATGTCGACGAAGGGAAACTGCGCGGTCTCAGGACCGACCAGGCCCGCCTCGGTGCCGATCGAGCGCGCATAGGCGCGCGCGTGGCTGTTGCCCGACAGCAGCAGATGATTGCCGTTGTCGATGGTGAGATTGGTGGCGCCGTCGAAATAAGAGCGGCAGCGGCCGCCGGCCTGGTGCGTCGCCTCGTGCACGGCGACCTTGAAGCCGGCATTGGCGAGCCGCACAGCGGCGGAGAGGCCGGAAATTCCAGCGCCGATGATGTGAGCTGTGTTTTGCATCAGATGAAAGCGTAGCGGAACAGGATCGCGAAGCGTGTGACCTTCGACACACGCACCGGCTCGCGCGGCGCGTTGAAGCCGCGCGCGATCAGGAGGTCCAGAATGGCGTGATAGTACTTCGACATGATCCGCGGCGCGCGCACCGCGCGGCGCCTGTTGCGGTTCATGATCTCGTCCGACTTCTCGAAATGCACCTTCGCGCGCTGCGTCAGCGGCAGGCAGGCTTTCGGCAACGCGCGCTCGGCGATCACGCGGTTCGGATCGTTGGAGGTGATGCCGGCATGCAGCAGCGCCTCGCGCGGCAGATAGAGCCGGCCGAGCGTTGCATCCTCGTCGATGTCGCGCAGAATATTGGTGAGCTGCAGCGCGCGGCCGAGGTGGTACGCAAGCAGGATGCCGTCCTCTTCCGGCAGGCCGAACACCCGCACCGACAGCCTCCCGACGGCGCTCGCAACACGATCACAATACAAGTCCAGCGTTGCCATGTCGGGTGCGCGGACGTCCTGCGGCACGTCCATTTCCATGCCGTCGACAATGGCAAGAAAATCCTCGCGCTTCAGCCCGAAGGTCTTCACCGAGGTGACGTAGTCCTTCAGCCGCGGCGGCGGATTGCCCTGGTAGAGCGCGTCGATATCGTTGCGCCATTCCTGGAGCGCGGCGAGTCGCTCGTCGCGCGGGCCGTCGGAATCGGCGATGTCGTCGACCTGGCGACAGAAGCTGTAGATCTGGAACATCGCCTCGCGCTGGTCGCGCGGCAGGATGCGCATCGCAGCATAGAAGGAGCTGTTCGATGCGGACGAGCCATAATTGGCGCTGGGCGCGGTCGCCTCAAGCGTCATGGGCAGCCCCCGGATTCGAGATGGCCTTGCGGCCGATCGCACGGCGGCCGACTTCGCCGATCATGCCGGCGAGGCTGAAAATGAGCAGTTCAAACTTGTTCAGATGCACGCGCTCGCGCAGGGGATCGCGCACCTTCAGCAGGCGAACGATGCGGTCGGCGTAGGCCTGGATGACCGCAACGTCGACGCCAAGGCGGACATCCCTGATCTCCGCGCTCAGCGACCTGCCCTCTTTGAGCAGCGCTTCGTTGCGCACCGCGAGCCCCTGGAGGCAGGCCAGCATCGCCGGCGGCGACTGCGCAAGTCCAAGCTGCTCGACCGAGGCGCCGCTTGCGGCCAGTGCATCGCGCGGCAGATAGACGCGATTGAGCTCGCGGAAATCCTTGCCGCAATCCTGGAGATGGTTGTTGATCTGCAGGCCCGCGCAGAGCGCATCCGATGCCGCCCAGGTCGAGGTGCTCTCGCCATGGACGTCGAGCATGAAGCGGCCGACCGGCATCGCCGAATAGCGGCAATAGTGGATGACCTCGTCCCAGTTCTCGTAGCGCAGCTTGGTCACGTCCATGCGGAACGCGATCAGCACGTCCAGCGCGTGGCGCGGCGCCATGCCCCGCTCGGCCAGCGCGCGCCGCAGCACGACGGCTTCGGCCTGGGTGTCGCCCTTGCCGAGCAGTTCCGCCTCGAACAGGTCGAGATAGCGAAGCTTTTCGTCCGCCGGCAGGGTCGCATGATCGGCGATGTCGTCGGCCGTGCGGACGAAATTGTAATACGCCAGGATCAGCGCGCGATGACGCGGATGAATGATCCAGGACGCGACGGGAAAATTCTCGTCGCGGTCACCCTTGCCGGATCGCAATTCGCTCGCAGAGGTCATCGAGGGCTGATCAACAATCGTTTGGACAGGAAGGGGCTTTTGCGCTCGCGCGGGCTCGTGCCGGCGCCGCCGCGGCCCCCATATAGGGGAATACGGCCGCAAAACCAATCCTGTCTCTCGATGGCAGCCCTTCCGGATCCGGCCTGAAAAAGGCGGCCCCGCGGCCGCCTTTGTAGGCCAGTGGCCGAGCTTACTGGTTGTGGTTCTTCAGGACCTGGTCGCAGGCCTGCGAGATCTTGGCCCGGTTCTCCTTGAGGCAGGCCAGGACGGTGAAATCGCCCTGGTCGATGACCGGACGGCAGAACTTCTGCACATCGCGCGTGCAGGCCTTCTGCTCGGCGTCCGTGCCGCGTCCTGCCTGGGCGAAAGCCGCCGTCGAAAGGGTTGTCGACAGCAGGGTGAGAGCGACGAGAAGCTTACGCATTGTATTCCTTCATTCTGACGGCAGAATCGCACCAATCCCGGACAGCACAGGGCGGACGACGGGAACGGATTGTTCTGATGGCAAGTTGCCGCGGGACAAGTGCGGCACCGGAGAAGGCACAAGCGCTGGTAAATGCGGCCAAATTGGCGCCGCATCTGCCAAATCAGGTCTTCTCTCGGTCTTCATTGACAGATGTAAGAGGTTGATACTACGTCATAATTCGGGCACGGCGCGTTTTACTGCATACCTGTTGCAGAGCTGCATCTGTCCGACCGGCATTTCGACCAGAAATACATGGAAACAGAGAGAATCCGGGGGTCAGCCCCTGGCAAGACCGCTTCGCGAGCCTGACATTGTGGGCCGCTAGGCTTTGAACCCGACGCAGGCTCTTGAACCTGACACGGGCTCGCAACACTAAACTTTCGATGTGGCGAGACGTCCTTTCCTGAACAGGCGTCGTTCCAAAACGGGATATTGATGATGAAATTCTTTGGGCGATCTGAACTGGCGATCAAGGCGGCCGGCATTGGTGCGGCGCTGCTCTTCTCAGTTGCGGCAAGCCATGCTCAGTCGTCCGGGCCGTTCGCCGGCTTCGACGGAGCGTGGACCGGCACCGGCACGGTGTCGCTGTCCGACGGCTCGACCGAGCGCATCCGCTGCAAGGCGGACTACAAGGTTGCCGGCACCGGCCTCAGCCTCAAGCAGGCCCTGCACTGCGCCTCCGACAGCTACAAGTTCGACCTCACCAGCGACGTGACCAGCCAGGGCGAGCGGATCTCCGGCAATTGGAGCGAGTCCAACCGCAACATCTTCGGCAATTTGCAGGGCACCGCCGGCGGTGGTCAGATCGACGTGTTCGTCGAGGCCAATGGTTTCGCCGCTAATCTGTCGCTGCGCACCAACGGTTCCAAGCAAACGGTGCAGATCTCGTCCAAGGGTGAGATCCGCGGCGTCAACATCACGATGACGAAGGGCTGACCGCCCTTCCGGCTTCCAAGAGGACACGCCCCCGGTTTTCGCGAGCCGGGGGTTTTTTACTGACATGGACCGATTTCGCAGACAGCTGCTCGCCGCATCGAGCGTAAGCAGAGCACCGCCGCATCAATCCTTGCGCGCGACGCATTCGCATCGGCATCGGAAATACACCGCATCGGGATCGCGCCCCCAGGCATCCCATCCGGCAAGGGCGGCTTGAATTTCATCATCTGTCGCGCGCGCCTTGCGCAGGAGCTGCGGCGCGAGGCCGAGCAGGCTCCGCCTCGCATCCGCAACGGCCTCAGCGCGACTTGCAGCATCGGCGCTGTGGTTGACGTAGCTCGCGCCGGCCCAGACCGGCGTGAACCCGCGCGCGCGAAGGATCGAGCTCTGCCTGCGTCCGAAGCGGAGCGCCTTGGGATCGTCGTGCTCATACCAGCGCTGCCAGAGATCGAGCGCGAGGCGCACGCCGTCGAGCTCGGGATGAAGAATGTTGCCGCCGACATCGGCATCGCGCGTGCCCAGCAACCCGCCCGGCTTCAGCACCCGCCGCGCCTCCGCCAGCGCTCGCGTCAGCGTCGCCTCGCTCTGATGGTAGAGCACCGCGTGAAAGAACACCGCGTCGAACGTCTCGTCCTCGAACGGAAGCGCGGTCATATCGGCTTCGACAAAAGCGAGATTGGCGAGGCCGGCCCCTGTTGCAAGCCGAAGAGCGGTCGCGATTGCGTTCGACTCGATATCGACGCCGATCGCCATGCCGACAATCCCGGCAAGCGCCGCCGTGATGGTCCCCGGACCGCAACCGACGTCGAGTAGGGTCATATCCGGCGTCAGAAAGGGTACAAAGAAGGCGGCCGAGTCGCCGCCTCGCTTCTGCTGAAACTCCGTGATGGAGCTATCGTGTCGCACATCCGGCATGGAGCCTCCGAATAGCAGCCAGAGTGCTGCGATTCGGTGGCCGCGTGATGACCCCGTTCAGATCGCGGGCTTGTCCGGCCCCTGCAGCTTGGCGTGCAGGTTGATCAGCCACATCGCCGTCGGCCGCAGGATGAAGAGGTCGGCCACCAGCGCCGCCACCATCGAGAAGGCGCTGAGCCAGCCGAACAGCCGCAGCGACGGCAGGTCCGAGAACACGGTGACGACGAGGCCACTGGCCAGGACCACCGTGGTCAGGATCAGCGCCGGGCCGACCAGCACGGTCGCACGTTCCACCGCCAGCGCCGAACCGACACCGGGCTTACTCTCCAATCGCAGGCGATTGAGGAAGTGGATGGTGGCGCTCAGGCCCAGGCCGAACGAGACGGTCAGCGCCACGACGCTGGCGAATTGCAGCCCCTCCCCCATTGCCCACAGCACCGTTCCCGACATCACCACCGGGAAGATGCCGGGCAGGATGCAGGCAAACATCACCACCCATGAGCGGAAGGCGAGGCCGATGAAGATCGCGACCAGCGCGAATTCCACGGTGAGGCCGCGGTTCAGCTTCTCGATCATGCCGGCCGAATTGCGCGCGGCGATGGCGGCGAGACCGGTGACGGCAACCTCGTAGCCGGGGTGCTTCTTGCGGACGGCGTCGAGCTCGGAGTCGAGCTTGTCGACGATCGGCAAGAGCTGGCTGGAGTCCTTGTCCGGCACGCGGCCGGCTACGACCACGGCATCCTGCTCGGCATCGATGAACCGTCGCACCAGATGCTCGGGGATAACGTTGACATATTCCTTCAGAGTCGCGACGTCGTCGCTGCCGGCCTTTTCGGCCAGCCAGCGGCGCAGCGTCTCCAACGACCAGACATTGCCGACGCCGGCCGCCTTCTCCACGGTCGCGTGGACATCAGCGATGGTTTGCAGCGTCTCCGGCGAGTAGAGCGTCTCACCCTTGGGGAACTGGATCAGCACATTGACCGGATTGGCACCGGTCAGCTTGGCGTCGAGCCTATTGCTGGCGGCCACCGCCTGGCGCTTGTCCGGCACCTGGTCTGCAAGCCGGTAGCGCGGCTGAAGATTGGCGTAGACGACGCCGAGGCTGGCGACGAACACCAGTGCGATCAGGCTGAACAGGCCGGGCCGGCCGACCATGCGCACCGCGATCCAGTAGCAGAAGTTGCGCAGCGCCTGCACGCCGGCATCCGCGCTCTGGAACTTGACCGCAAAGAGCTTCTCGTTGCGCACGAACAGCACGCCGAACACCGGCACCAGCGACAACACCGTGACCAGCGCGATGATGGTCGCTGCGAGGCCCGCCTCGCCGAATTTGCGGATCAGGTCGGAGTCGGAGAACTGAAGCGCGATGAAGGAAATGCCGGCGGTGCCATGCGTCAGCACGCAGGCCGGGCCGACCACAAGCACTGCGTTCTTGAACGCCGTGAACTTGTCCTGGCCCGCGATCAGCCGGTCGCGTGCGGCGAAGGTGAGCTGCATCGAGTCCGAGAACGAGATCACCATGATGAGCGGCGTCATCACGTTCAGGAACATGTTCAGGTTGAAATTGGCCCAGCCGAGGGCGCCGAGTGCGATCAGGATCGCGATCATCGGCGGGAACGCCGCCACCACCATGAACGAGATCTTGCGGAAGAAGATGATGGCGATGACGCAGCCGGCGAGAATGCCGAGGATGTTGTAGGTGAGGCCGTCGCGCTCGACCGCGTTGCGGATCTCGAGCTGCATCACCGGCACGCCGGAGAGCTGCACACTCAGCCCGGTGTCGCCGAGATCCTCCTTCATCAGCGCGCGGATGTCGCCGACGGTCTTGGTGAGCTTGTTGGAGGCGACCACTTCCGGATCGAGCGACAGCACGATCAGCGCGAGCGTGCCGTCCTCCGACAGCAGCTTGCCGCGGATGATCTCGTTGTTTTTGACGGTCTCGATGAACTGATCATAGGCCGCGCCCTCGGGCAGCTCGGCCGGGAACAGCGCGGCCGGCAGCTTGCCCGGCGCCGGCGCCTGGCGCGCGGAGAACAGCGAGACCAGGCCGCGGGTGCCTTCGACCAGCTGCATGTCAGTGATGAAGTCGCGCAGCTTCTCGAGGTTGTTCCGCGCCAGAAGGGTCTTGCCCTCGACCACGACGAGAACGTCAAATTCCTCGGCCGGGAACTTCTTTGTCACCGCCTCATACTGGCGGAATTCCGGTGTGTTGGAGCGAAACAGCTGGGACAGCGAATCGTCGATCTTGATCCGATAGATGCCGAACACTGCGCCGACGATCAGCGCGACCAGGATGATGCAGGAGACGATCGGCGCGCGGACTGCGATCAGCCCGATACGCTCCAGCCCGAAGGCGATGGAGGACGTAGGCCCCTGCTCGACCTTGTCGACATGAACCTCATTCTCGCGGTGCTTCTCGAGCATGCCTTGTCCAGTTCCTAATTCGGTTCGGTCAGTGAGCTTATGCGCCCCGCATAACGGCTTGAAAACGCCATACAAATGGGAGGCTTGCCCTTTGAAAAAGCGCGGGAAATCGCCGCGACGGGTTTAGCAGGTCCAAACGCCCTCTCGCAAGCGCGTGCAAGCGCACAAATTGGATCAACATGCGGCGATTTCGACCCTTGATATCGGTCATTGCGGCGGGATCGTCCCGATTCGAGCCGGGGGGTCGCCGCTCTCGTCCTTGAGCGCCACGCCGGTGACTTCTCGCGCCAGTCCCTCGCGGATGAGCCAGGCGATCTTGAAGGCTGCCTCGTCATGGCTCAACCCGGCGTGGTGGATGTTCGAGACACAGTTGCGCTCGGCGTCGGTCAGGCCCGGTTTCGGCGCGAAGGTCAGATAGGCCCCGAGGCTGTCGGGCGCGGACAGGCCCGGCCGTTCGCCGATCAGCATCAAAACCATGCGGGCGCCGAGAATGGCCCCGATCTCGTCGCCGAGCGCAACCCGCGCGCCTGATGCGACGACGACATGGCCGATCGCGACAGCGTCGCCCTCGCCGAGCAGCGGCAGCAGGCTTTGCAGCAGCGCGATGGCATGGGCATGAACCGCCGCCGCCGACAATCCGTCGCCGATAACGATCGCAAGCTGGCACGGCGCGGTGGCACCATCCGCCAGTGCCGCGGCGGAGCCGGCGTCGAGCTGCCGTCCGAGATCCGGCCGGCGCAGATAATCCCTGCGATCGGCGGCCCGGCTCGTGACCTCCATGGCGCCAAGGCCGAGCGCCCTCACCCCGGCAACCAGACCCGGCGCGTCGAAGGCGGCGTGCACGGCATCGCGGGCGCGGGCATGCGCCAGCGTGAAATCAAGCAGCGGTTTGGTCGGCAGGCTCGCGCCACTACGCCCGAGCGCGACGCGCGCGGGCGTGAACGACCTCAGGTCGACGGTCGGGCGCGCCGGAACGGGCTTGTCGCTCATTCGGCAGGAACGGACGCTTCGCGCAGCCGGATCGAATAGTTCGACGCGTTCTGCCTGCCGCTCGTGGCAGCCCGCGCAAAGGTAATGAGGTGATGCGCGATCATGGTGCAGCCGATCAGGCCTTCCATGTCACCGCGGCGGATCCGCCCGAGCGCGAATTTCCAGAACACGCGCCTGTAGTCGCCGAGCACGCCGACCTTCCAGAAGATGTTGCGCATCATGACGAGGCCGCGCCGGATGTTGGCCCAGGTCTTCATCTCGTCGGGCACCGGCATCTTCAGGCGATGGGGATAAACCTCGTCGCATTGATACTGGAAGCGCGCATAGACCTTCTCGGGCTCGTAGGCGACGCTCATGGCGTGCTTCCAGGATGCGACGACCTCGTCATAAGGCAGCAGGAAGTTGACGTTGGAATCGCGGCCGTCGTCATCGACCAGGCGCCCTTCCTTCTCCAACCGATCCCAAAGCGGCGTCTTCGGCAGGGCCTGAAGCAGGTTGATCGTGAGCAGCGGAATCTTGGACTCATCGACGAAGGCAAGCAGTGCCTCCGCCGTGTTCGGCTTATCGGTGTCGAGCCCCATGATGATGCCGGACACCACCTCCATGCCGTAGGAATTGATGGTGCGCACGCCCTCGAGGATCGGGACCATCATGTTGTGGTCCTTGTGCATCGCCTTCAGCGCGTCCGGGTCCGGCGTCTCGATGCCGCAGAAGATCGTAATGAAATAGGCCTCGCGCATCTTCTTGAGGATCTCGGGGCGCTTGGCGATGTTGAGCGTCGCCTCGCAGGCGAGCCGCACGACGTAACCGGTCTTCTTCTGCCACTCGATCAGATGCGGCAACAGGTCCATCGCCGCTTTGCGGTTGCCGATGAAATTGTCGTCGACGAAATAGACCGTGTCGGTCATGCCGCATTCGCGCAGGCGGTCGAGCTCGGCGATGATCTGCTCCGGCGATTTGAGGCGCGGGTTGCGGCCGTAGAGGCCGGGGATGTCGCAGAACTCGCACTCATAGGGACAGCCGCTGGAATACTGGATGCTGCCGAGGAAATACCGTTTCACATCGGCGAGCTCATAGGCCGGGATCGGAAACTCCGTCATCGGAATGCGATCCTTAGTGTTCAGCACGACCTGCTGCTCGGGACGCGAGGTGTCGCGCGCCAAAATTTCGACCAGCTGATTGGTGGCGTCGCCGAGCTCGCCGACATGGAGATAGTCGAACGACGGATAATAATCCGGGCACGCACTGACCGAGGGCCCACCGAGCGCTACCGGAAGATCGAAGTCATGCGCGCGATGACAGATGTCGTTCATCTGCTGGCGCTGGATGTGCATGCCGCTGACGAAGACGGCCTCCGCCCATTCGAACTCTTCCTTCGTCGCACGGCGAAGATTCTCGTCGACGAATTTGACCTGCCACTCCTTCGGCAGATAGGCCGCGAGCAGCAACAGGCCCTGCGGCGGCATGAAGGCGCGGACGCCGTCGGTCAGCGGATAGGCGTGCTCGAAGGTGCCGAAGGACGACGTGTAACGCGGGAAGACACAGAGAATATGCCGGCTCGTTCCGTTGCTTTCAGCGCGCATCGAACTTCCCCCAACCACGTTCTAGGAACGGTACTGACGAGGTCTCCAGAAACATAGCGTAACGCTGCAACCGGAATTCCTCAATATTGTGGCACCGAACTAATTCGTGAGACGCGCCAATGGTTTCCCCGGTTCACGCCGGCGGATGGGTTTTTCGCGCCAATTTCGCTTCACGCAATCAGCCGGGAGGCAAAATCGGGCAAAAGGCCTGCGTCACCGGCAAGCCGGAAGTCGGCACCCGTAATTCCGGTCTGGACCAGCCAGTCATCGAACTCCGGCGCACGGGCCGCGCCGAAGACGTCGCGGACATAGAGCGCATCGTGGAACGAGGTGGACTGGTAGTTCAGCATGACGTCGTCGGCGCCGGGCACCCCCATGATGAAGGTGACGCCGGCAGCGGCAAGAAGCGTCAGCAGATTGTCCATGTCGTCCTGGTCCGCCTCGGCATGGTTGGTGTAGCAGATGTCGATGCCGAGCGGCAGCCCGAGCAGCTTGCCGCAGAAATGATCCTCCAGCCCCGCCCGGATGATCTCCTTGCCATCATAGAGATATTCGGGGCCGATGAAGCCGACCACGCTGTTGACCAGCAGCGGCGCATAAGCACGGGCCACCGCATAGGCGCGTGCCTCGCAGGTCTGCTGGTCGACGCCGTGATGGGCGTTGGCCGACAGCGCCGAGCCCTGCCCGGTCTCGAAATACATCACGTTCTCGCCGACCGTGCCGCGCTTCTGCGACAGCCCGGCCTCCTGCGCCTCCTTCAGCAAAGAGAGGTCGATGCCAAAGCTGCGATTGGCGGCCTCGGTGCCGGCGACAGACTGAAAGACGAGGTCGACCGGCACGCCCTGCCCGATCAGCGCCAGCGTCGTGGTGACATGGGTCAGCACGCAGCCCTGGGTCGGGATCTTCAGCCGCGCGATGACCTCGTCCAGGAGCCGCAGCAATTGCGCGATCACGGCCGGATCGTCGCTGGCCGGGTTGATGCCGATGCAGGCATCGCCGGCCCCCAGCAGCAGGCCGTCAAGGATCGAGGCGGTGATGCCCCTGGCATCGTCGAAGGGATGGTTGGGCTGCAGCCGCGTGCTCATCCGGCCCTTCAGGCCGATGGTGTTGCGGAAGGCGGTGACGACCTCGCATTTCCGCGCCGCCAGGATCAGGTCCTGGTTGCGCATCAGCTTGGACACCGCGGCCGCCATCTCCGGCGTGATGCCGGGCGCGAGCTTGCGCAAGGCCTCCGCCGTGGCGGCGTCCGACAGCAGCCAATCGCGGAAGGCCCCGACCGTCCGCGAGGCCACGGGGGCGAACGCCCTGGCGTCATGGCTGTCGATGACGAGACGGGTGACCTCGTCGGCCTCATAGGGGATGACGGCCTCGTTCAGGAATTGACTTAAGGGAACGTCCGCCAGCGCCATCCGAGCGGCAATCATCTGCTCGGCGCTGCCTGCGGCAATGCCGGCCAGCCGGTCGCCGGAGCGCGGCGGCGTCGCCTTGGCGAGGAGGTCGCGCAGGTCCGGGAAGGTGTAGGTCGTGGCGTCGATAGTGTGGCGGTAGACCAAAGGCAGCTCCGCAGGTTCGTCGGCCAGTGAATACGCGCTTGGCGGCCCGCGTGCACGCCGATGTTTGGGGCATTCCGGACAATCCCCTGGGCGACTTGCCGAGAACCGATAGAATTGCACCAAATCCCTGAGATAGCTCGCCTTTCCTGCGACCTTTGGCGCACACCCCTGACTTGCGCGTTAACGCTGCGTCCATCTTCATTCTGCATAGTTTTGCATCAATTTTAGAAGACCGCGCTGTCCGGCCGCTCCTGGCCATTCGGGCCCCGAACATCATGCAAACCGACCGATCTGGGAATGCCGCCGGCCTGGCAGGCCGTTTTACGCTGACCACCAAGCTCTACGCGATCTTCGCGCTGTTCGCCCTGCTCACCGCTGGAATCGCGATGCTGTCCGACTACAACAGCCGCCGCAGCGCCGAGCTGACCAGCGCGATCGAGACGGCGAATGCGGCCGCGCTGAACGTCGAGCGCGTCAACTCGCTGGTCTATGCGGTCGTGATGGAGTCGCGCGGCGTCTACATGTCGTCCGAGCCGGCCGTCGTGAAGAAATACGGCGAGGGCCTGCTCAAGTTCAACGAGCAAATCCTCAATGTCGTGAAAGGCTGGGAGACCATCGTCAGGTCCGACGATGCCGAGCAGTTCGCCACCTTCAAGAAACGCATCGAGCAATTCGTCGACTTCCGCAAGGAGCTGGTGCGCCGCGGCGTCGAGATCGATGCGGCCGCGGGCCGCGAATGGGGTGACAACGACGCCAACCGCGCCGTGCGCTCGGCGCTGAACAAGGATCTCGAGGCGCTCTCCAAGGTCTATGCCGGGCGTGCCAGGCAGATCGCGCAGGAGACCGAGACCAACCGCACGCTATCCTTCGTGCTGACCTGCCTCGGCGGCGTCGCGCTGGCGCTGGTCGTGATCGGCATCATCATCATCGCCCGCTCGATCGCGCGGCCACTTGCCGCGATCACCGCGACCATCAAGCAGGTCGCCGACGGCGCCGAGAATGTCGTGGTGCCGCACTCCGGCCGTGCCGACGAGATTGGCGCACTGGCCCGCGCCATCGAAGTGTTCCAGGACGCGATGGGGCGCAACCGTAACCTCGCCTCGCAGGTCTCGCAGGATTCCGCGGCACGCGAACAGCGCGCACACCACATCGAGCAATCCGTCGAAGCATTCCGCGAGGCGATCGGCGCGATCATGCGCGGCCTCAGCGACAACGCCTCGGTCATGCGCGAGACCGCGCAGACCATCACCCGCGTCACCGCGGATGCCAATAGCCGCGCCGGCACGGCGGCCAACGCCACCGAGCAGGCCTCGCACAACGTCACAGCCGTGGCCAGTGCCGCCGAGGAGCTGTCGGCGTCGGTGGAAGAGATCGGCCGCCAGGTGCGGGCTTCCGCGGGCGCGGTCGAGCAGACCGGCCAGCGCACCGAGAAATCGATCGCCGAGATCGAGAGCCTCGCCGCGGCCACGCAGCGCATCGACGGCGTGCTGACCCTCATTCAGACCATCGCCGAGCAGACCAACCTGCTCGCGCTCAACGCCACCATCGAAGCCGCGCGTGCCGGTGACGCCGGCCGCGGCTTTGCCGTCGTCGCGCACGAGGTCAAGGCACTGGCGGGACAGACCGCGAAGGCGACCGCCGACATCAGCGCGAACGTCGCCATGATCCAGTCGTCCACTCGCAACGCGGTCGATGCCGTCCGCGAGATCGGCGGCGCGGTGCGCGAGATCAACGAGGTCACCTCCGCGATTGCCGGCGCCGTCGGCCAGCAGGACCAGGCGACGCGCGAGATCTCCTCCAATGCGCAATCGGCCGCCCAGGGCAACGAGACGCTGGTCGCCAACATCACCTCGCTGCGCGACGCTATCGGCGAGACCGACACGGCGGCGACGTCCGTGTTGACGGCCGCGAGCAGCCTGACCGCGACGGCGGACACGCTGTCGCGCGAGGTGGAAAAGTTCTTCCAGAACCTGCGCTCGGACAGCCGCGTCGCGAAGGCGGGATGATCGCGCGCGTCTGCCGTCCACAGAGCAGGCTCGCTTCAACCAAAAACGCGAAAACAACCCCATGCGCAGTAGACGGGATGAGCTAAATCAATGGCTTGACCGCTGGAGCCACACGACTGCTGATTTTACGAAATTTGTTTGACACGTCGGGCAAAACACCGGCATGATGTCATCATGGCGATGCTCCCCGAACCGAACCCCAGGGCGGGCCAGAGACGATCGGGACACACGTACAGCGGACGTGTCCAACGACTATTTTCGTGATCCGAGCCGGGCCGTGCTGCACACAATCGTGAACTGAAACGCGCCCCTCCGCACGTAACGAGCCCAAATGTGCGGCCGTACCGCCAGTAATGCATCATCCAGGGCCGGTGAAATGAAAGAGCTAGCAAGAGCAACCTTCCACATTGCAGAGGACGGGGCGGGGTCCTATCGACCTTTGGCGATCCTGCGCTGGGTCATGGTCGTGATCTTCGTGTCGTTCGGCATGCAGAAGTTCACGCTGCAGTCGGCCCAGGGCATCGCGCAATTCATCAGCAACAGCCCGTTTGTCTCGTGGCTGTCGATCTTCGGATTGAGGGGCGAAGCCTATGTCCTCGGTGTCACCGAATTCGTGATTGCGGCCCTGTTGGTTGCCGGTGCATTCAGCCCGATCCTCTCGGCGCTGGGATCATTGATGGGAGTGGTCACTTTCGCCGTCACCTGGTCGTTCTTTTTCACCACGCCCGGCGTCGTGACATGGAGCATCTCAACCGACCCGATGGCCTGGAATCTGGCAGGCGAGTTCCTGTTCAAGGACATTGTGCTGTTTTGCGTCTGCGTCGTGCTGCTGCTGGCGTCACTGCCACAGGTTGTTACGCGGCTGCGCTGTTAAGAAGCCACGTGTCTTTCGGCACGAACCCGTGTTAGCTTCTTCGAATTGCGGGACCACATGACATGCCTATGGCATGTGGCAGATCGTTGATGGAAATACGACTTGATGAACAAGACCAATCGCGTGCTGTTTCTCTGCACGGGCAACTACTATCGAAGCCGCTATGCCGAGGAGATTTTCAACCATCAGGCCGTGCTCGAAGGGCTGGGTTGGCAGGCCTTCTCGCGCGGCGTCGCCGAAGATCTTCTCTTTCCTGAAAACGTGGGGCCGATGTCGCCCTACACGGTGAATGCCTTGCAAGCCAAAGGCATTGTGCCTGAAGGCGCTGCGCGCGATCCGGTGCTCTGCACTGTCCACGACTTTGCGCAAGCAGCCCTTGTGGTCGCACTGAAGGATGCCGAGCATCGCCCCATGATCGAGCGCCGCTTTGCCGGTGTCGCCCATCGCGTCGAATATTGGAACGTGGACGATATCGAATTCCTCGATCCGCCGACGGCGCTGAGCAAGATCGATGAGCTGGTTGGGCGACTGATCGGGAACCTGCAAAGCCGGGAGCGATAGACAGCGCCCTGCCCCGCCGTCACACCGTCAGCATCGTCTTGATCGCGCGGCGCTGGTCCATCGCCTTGTAGCCTTCGGCGACCTGGTCGATCGGCAGCGTGAGATCGAACACCTTGCCCGGCTGAATCCGTCCATTGAGCACCCGATCCATGAGATCGGGCAGGAACCGCCGCACCGGAGCGGGACCGCCCAGCATGCGCCGCTGCCCGAAGAACAACGCCTGGCCATCGAAAGTCACACCATGGGGAACGCCGACATAGCCGATCGTGCCGCCCGGACGCGTGCATTCGAGCGCTTGTGACATGGCTTCCTGCGTGCCGACGCATTCGAGCACTGAGTCGGCGCCGACGCCCCGGGTCAGTTCCTTGACGCGCGCGATGCCCTCGAGGCCACGCTCGACGACGATATCGGTGGCGCCGAATTCCCGGGCGAGATTCTGCCGCGTCTTGTGGCGGCTCATGGCGATGATGCGCTCCGCGCCCATCTCTTTCGCTGCAAGCACACCCATGAGGCCGACCGCACCGTCGCCGACCACCGCGACCACGGAGCCTTGCTTCACATTCGCAGCGTCCGCCGCGTACCAGCCGGTCCCGAGCACGTCGGAGGTCGCAAGCAGATGCGGGATGAGATCGCGTCCCGGCATCTCCCTGGTCGCGACCAGCGTGCCATCGGCGAGTGCAACGCGCGCGTAAGGGGCCTGCGCGCCCGACATGAATTCGCGCTGCTCACACGACGACTGGAAACCGAATTTGCAGTGCGGGCAAGTGTTGTCCGAAAGACAGAACGAGCCGACGACGAACTGGCCTGGCCTGATGGTCCGCACCGCGCTGCCGACCTCAATGACGACGCCGCAATATTCGTGGCCCATATGCGCGGGGCCATCTTTCGGTTGCAGGCCGCGATAAGGCCAGAGATCGGAACCGCAGATGCAGGTGGCCGACAGCTTGATGATGGCATCGGTCGGGCGAATGATCTTGGGATCGTCAACGCTTTCGTAGCGGACATCGCCGGGTCCGTAGAGGACGGTTGCCTTCATTGTTGGTCTCCGATGGCGGCGGCCGCGCCATACTGTTCGTCTGTTACCTTTTCCATCCACGCGACCGGACTGCCGTCGAGCGCTTCCTGAATCGCGATATGGCTCATGGCTGCCGTCGCTGACGCGCCATGCCAGTGCTTCTCGCCGGGTTCGAACGAGACCACGTCGCCCGGACGGATGTCCTCGATCGGGCCGCCCCAGCGCTGCACGTGGCCGCGGCCGGACGTGACGATCAGCGTCTGGCCGAAAGGATGCGTGTGCCACGCGGTGCGCGCGCCGGGCTCAAAGGTGACGTGATTGCCGGCGACACGAGAGGGATCGACGGCCGGAAACAAGGGATCGATACGGACCGTGCCGCTGAAATACTCCGCCGGAGCCCGGGCCGAGGGCTGGGAGCCTGCGTGCCGGATTTGCATGTCATTCCTCCTCGAGGTGTTCGTTGCAACGATCGAAGCGCCCAGACTGGCGCTGGTCACAGCAATACATAGCGCCGCCGGCAGCATTCGATTAGCCGGTATAATTTGCTTGCATTAATCGATGTGGGCCATAAATAGTGGCGGCCATGGCAGCTCAGGATTTCAACGATCTGCTGGCCTTCGTGGCCGTCGCCCGCGAGCGCAGCTTCACGAAGGCCGCCGCGAAACTGGGGGTCGTACAGTCGACGCTCAGCCATACGATCAAGCGCCTGGAGTCGCAGATGGGCCTGCGGCTGCTCACGCGTACGACCCGCAGCGTCGGTCTGACCGAGGCCGGCGAGCGGCTTCAGCAATCGGTTGCGCCGCGCATCGAGGAGATCGAGCGCGATATCGCCGCGCTGATGTCCCTGCGCGACAAGCCGTCGGGCACCATCCGGATCACGCTCGCGGACCATGCCCTCGAAAAAGCGGTCTGGCCGAAGCTGGCGCCGGTCCTGACGAAATATCCCGACATCAAGGTCGAGTTCAACGTCGACACGGCTTTCCGCAACATCGTCGAAGACGGCTTCGATGCAGGCGTCCGCCTCGGCGAGAGCGTCGAGAAAGACATGATCGCGGTGCGCATCGGTCCGGACTGGCGGCTCGTCGCCGTCGCCTCGCCCGCCTATCTGAAAGAGCATCCGAAGCCGAAGCATCCGCAGGATCTCCTGAAGCATGTCTGCATCAAGCGGCGCGCGGCGGCCGGCGGTCATTATGTATGGGAGTTCGCCAAAAACGGTCCCGACCTCCGGGTGCGGGTCGAGGGGCAACTGACCTTCAACGACTCCCGCGCCATGATCGAAGCCGCGGTCAAAGGCTTCGGCATCGCCTATCTTCCGGAAGACATGGTGACGCCGCATGTCCGGTCCGGCGAGCTCGTCATCGTGCTCGACGACTGGTCGCCGAAATTCGACGGCTATTACATCTATTATCCGACCTCGCGGCAGAACTCGGCTGCATTCAAGGTGATCGTCGACGCGCTCCGCTACAACGAAGCGCGAAGAAAGCGCGGCTAGCCACGCTGATGCTTACATCAAAACGAAAAGCCCCGGCACGAAGGCCGAGGCTTGCGATGCAGTCCGCGTACATCCGGCGAACCAATCGTCACGTGGAAGACTAGCAACGGATTTTGAACGGATGATGACGGGGTTTGACGCCGACAAAATGTCGCGGCGGGGTCGGACCGGATCATGCAGGACAGCAAGCATACGCGATTCGATCGCCTCGCGGCATGGGTCAACCAACAGCGGGGCACCCGATCTCGTCACGAATATGGATCTCCACCCGTTCGAGCAGGCGATCAATTGAATCATGGCGTCGAAGGAGCCCTCAATTCTTTTCGTTCTGGTCGCTTCGGCTTCTGTTGTGGCCCGGGACCGCAGTCGACGGCGGCGTGAGGAATGCATCGAAGCGCTCCTGCACGATCGCGTAGCATTCGCACGAGGCCTTTTCCAGGGCCGGACGATCCAGTACCTGAATCGCTCCCCGGTGATAGCTGATGAGGCCCGCGGTCTGCATCGACTGCGCGGCCAGCGTCACGGATTTCCGGTTGGCGCCCAGGATGTGTGAGAGAAATTCATGGGTGTAGGGAAGAGCTTCGCCCTCGGCCCTGTCGTGCATCATCAGAAGCCAGCGGCACATCCGCTCCTCCGTCGAATGCATCGTATTGCATGCGACCGTCTGCTGGACCTGGGACAGCAGCGTTTCCGAGTAGCTTACGAAGAGATCGCGCACGTGCTCGCTGTTCCTGAACTCATACTGCAACAGCTGAATGGGACAGCGAACCGTATGGCCCTCGAGCTGGACGATGCACCGGTTGAAGGAGACGCGGCTGTACATGGCGGCGAACAGGCCGAACGCCCCCTCCCGGCCGATATTGGCGGTCTCGATCCCCGCGCCATTTTCCAGCACGGTCAGAAGCGACAGCACGGAACCCTGAGGAAAATAGGCGTGCTTGAGCAGGCCTCCCGCGTCGCAGACCATATCGCCAAGCTTGAACGAGATCGGCTCGAGATGGGGATCTATTCGCTTGCGGCTGGCGGACTCCAACGCGCCCAGGAGTCGGTTGCTTCGCAGATCATGGTCCGTTTGCACCTTGGCCATGGCCTCATATCGTTCCGGTTCGCCTTCCTGCCCAATCCGGACAACGGGCATGTCGATGGGAGCGCGTGGGATCGGAACCATGATTTGCGCACTCATTCTGCACTGAGTCTGAGCAAAAACGCTCATTCACCGGCGTGGGATTCGCGCGATCAAGAGGAAGCAATGATCGATCGAAGCTCCTCGACCAATGCCGACGCCTGGTAAGGCTTGCTGAGAAAGCAACTGTTCGACGGGAGATCGGAGAATTGAAATGGCTGTTTGCCCGACACGACAAGGATCTTGATCGGGGGCCAGCGGTTGCGCACCGCATGGGCCAGTTTCAGCCCGTCCATACTGCCGGGCATGTTGATATCCGTGAAAACCAGAGCAATATCTGTACGCAGTTCCAGTAGAGCAACCGCTTCGTCCGCATCGCTGGCCTCGATCGCCGTGAAGCCCGCTTCCTCGACGACTTCGACGGCGAGTATCCGCAGTAGCGGTTCATCCTCCACGACAAG
Organism: Bradyrhizobium rifense; assembly: GCF_008123425.1. Taxonomy (GTDB): domain Bacteria; phylum Pseudomonadota; class Alphaproteobacteria; order Rhizobiales; family Xanthobacteraceae; genus Bradyrhizobium; species Bradyrhizobium rifense. The sequence goes on along the minus strand of NZ_VSSS01000033.1, from coordinate 161,027 downwards.
GACGACTGGCAGTGATTTGCCGGCAGGGGCGCTCATCATTCGCCTAAATCCTTATCGACCCCGGTATCGTCCACTTCGGTATCGCTCACTTCGCTATCGTCTTGGGCCGGTTCATTTTCCTCGCCGGACCACTGCCTTGCCATTCGCAGCCAATGTTCTTTCAAATCGGGGGCACTCGTTTCCTTGGCGAGTTGCCTGAGGTCCGAAGCCAAGCGCAGGCGCTCGAGTTCGGATTTACGATCGTTGTCTGAATCAGGCATGGTCCTCCGAAACCGGAGGTGAGTAATCGCACACCGACGTTGCCGGTGTCGGTGGTCCAGACCACAGAGCCGAAGCCGCTACAGGAGCGATTGGAACTCGGCAGGTGATCAATTTTGCTCAGATTTCCCGAAAGAGGACGGCCACACTTCAACTGAACCACATTGAAAGTTTCGGGATGCACTGCCGGGCGCAACCCGTGTTCGGAGAGTTCGTATGCATGAGGTATATGACGCGAGCCGGGAATCACTCGACACATCGTCCGCCCCTCTCAATCGAGACGAACTTCGCTATCGGCTGCGACAACAGTCGCTACTCGGCGAATTCGGTCGCACCGCCATGCAGACCCGCAATTTGCGGGAAATTCTGCAACGCGCCACCGAACTGTGCGCCATCGGATTGCAGGCGCCGTTCGTCAAGGTTCTCGAATATGAACCGGATGAAGAACGTCTGATGGTGCGCGCGGGGGTCGGCTGGGCGCCGGGCACCATCGATGTCGTCTCGCTCGCTTCCGACACGGGATCGCCGGCCGGCTACGCCTATCGGACCGGAGCGCCCGTCATTTCGAACCATGTGGACGTGGATACCCGCTTCCGCATGCCACAGCTGTTGGCGGATCACGGCATCAGGCGCGCCATCAACGTGCTGATCGAAAAGGGCGGAGAAGGTAAGGCATTTTTCGGCGTGCTCGAAGTCGACAGTGCCGATCCCGGCCAGTTCGACCAGGACGACGCCAATTTTCTCGCCGGCTTTGCCGGCCTGCTCGGGATCGCGATCGAGCGTCAACAGGCTGATGCGAGACTTCATGAAGCGCTCAAGCACCAGGCGCTGCTGACGCGGGAGATGAGCCACCGCGTCAAGAACAGCCTCGCATCGGTCGTGGGCCTACTCCGCGTCCAGGCGCGCAGCGCCCAGTCCGAGGATGTCAAAAATGCACTGCAAGACGCGAGTCTGCGGGTGTCGACCATTGCCGAGGTGCACGATCACCTGTGGCGCAGTTCGCACATCGGCTTTGTCGAACTTTCGGACTTCATGACCGAGCTCTGCAAGAAGCTGCGGGGCAATATCGAAGGGCACGCTCTGCACTGCCGCGCCGACCCGATGCTGCTCGCGGCCGACCACGCCATTCCCCTGGGACTGCTGATCAACGAACTGGTCACCAACGCAGTCAAGTACGCCTATCCGGAAGGAAGCGGCGACATCGAAGTCTCGGCCCGGGAAATCGACGGAAACCTCCACGTCGAAATCTCCGACCATGGCGTCGGTCTTCCGGAAGGGTTCGACATCGATCAGCCGCGGGCAAGCCTGGGCTTCAAGGTGGTCACCGGCATGGTGAGGCAGCTTCAGGGCGATCTTACGCTTTCAAGAGATCGAACGGGCACTCATTTCCTGCTCGATCTGCCCATCCTATCCAGCACTCACGGAGACGGTTCGGCTTGACCGACATGGGGATGTGCTTCGATCAGCTTAGAGCAAGTAGAGGCACTCACCATGAGAGCCGAGGCTTGCGATGCAGTTCGCGTACATCCGGCGAACCAAGCGTCGAATGAAAGACCAGCAACGGATTTTTGAACGGATGACGACGGGGGTGGGCATCCGACAAAATGTCGCGGGAGCGGAACCAGATCACCTAATCCCGTCGCGAAGATAGATCTCCGTCAGTTCGAGCAGGCGATCGATCGAATCATTTGCGGTATCGAGCACCAGATGGTCGCGATCCCACGGTTCATAATGCCGGCCGACGATGTCCTGCCAGGTGGGCAGTTTGAGGCCGGCGATATCGGAGGTGCGCGCTTCCGCGCGCTGCCGGTGCAGAGCCACGTCGCTGCAGACCACTTCGATCTCGGCGATGCGCGCCGATGCTTGCATCGCCGTTTGCCGCCAGCCGTCGCGGCTTGCCGGCACCGGATTGACGCAGTCCGCGACAACCACCCGGCCGAGCCGCAGGTTCTCGGCCGCCAGTGCATTGGCGATGACGTAGCCCATCGGGCCGACATCGTGGCCCGCCGCACGTAACGTCTGTTCGATCGCGTCGACGCGGATATAGGTGGCTCCGAGCCGTTTCGTCAGTTCGCGGGAGAGTGTGGTCTTCCCGGTGCCGGGAAGGCCGCCGAAGACGATGAGAATGGGTTGCCCGCCTGTCATGCGTCATCATCCATCGGCCTGCTACGGCCTGCAATGGGCATTCAGCCAACCGGCCCAGGCGTCCAATCGTCGCCGGACAGCGGCCTGACCGTGACGTCGGGAATCACTCCGAGCTCCATGCTCGGATCGAAATGGCGCATCGTCCGCTCATTGAGATCGATGATGCGACCGGGCCTGAGCGGCCCCACGTCATTGATCTTGACGATGACCTTCTTGCCGACGGCCTCGACGAGCGCAAATGTCGGTCTCGCTCCGAACTGAACCCCGCCAAATTTCTGACGCAAGCTCGTCTTGATGGCGGCTGTCCACACCTCGGGATCATAACGCTCGCCGGAGGCTGTTTTCGGGCCACCCTCCTCCTTGCCGGGCTTGAACGGATTATACGTGGATGCTGCGCCAGCGATCGCATCTCCACAGGCGGCATCGACGAGGGTGCTTGAATGAACCCCGCTTGTTTCACTGCGGGCAACGGTAACGGACACGGCAAGCGTAACCAGGGCGCCGCAAATTGCGGCGCTCGAGCGGAACACCATCAGATCTCCTTTGATTTTTCGTACGGTTCCCGATGCCGCAGAACTTGGCCAAGCGAACGCGTCAGCGTTTTCGCACTTGCGCCAGTCTCTTGCGGATTCGCGCCAACCCTTGGGCTGCGGAACCGTTGCGAGAACCTGAGTGGTTCCCGCGTCGTGTTTTCGTTGTCGCCGTCTAAGACAGGGAATGAGTCAGCAACGTGACCTCTGGAGTCATTGGGTCTTGATCCCCGGAGTCTTACGCGCTCAGCGCGTGAGAGCCATTGCGCAACGCCCGTGAAAACCGCAATGACGCGGAACTTCAGGACATTTGCCTATCGTGGTTTTGCAACTGGGGGACTTTAGTCGCGACTCGTCAGAGCGTGAGACCTCTGCCTCATCGCGTCGTTTTCGAGATAGACGATCCCGTCCGGGGCCGCGCCGTCGATGAATTCAGCGACAAAGGCGCGCCCGATATCGTCCTGCTCGATCGTGCCGAAACGTCCGGGAACAAGACGCCCCAACCAGGCGACGTAACCCGGCGTGTGAACATTGCCCGCGATAATTCCGGGGCGAAAAATCGCAAGGCGCTGGAAGCCAATATTTTGGACTGTCTCTTCCTTCAGGCCCATAATTCGCACATAGCGGATTCTGCTTTTCGCGGTGCTTCCCGCAGCCGAGAGCAGCGAAAACCGCGTGGTGCCGCCGGCATGACAACCGCGCGCAAAGCCGCCGACGACGCCGATTTCGAGGGCCGTCAGCTCTTCCTCGCTCCACTTCGTGCTGCCTTTGCCGACGCCGACACAGGACGCCCCGTAGACGGGATCACCTTGCGCAGCCAGGCCCTGCGCGAGCCTGGTCACTTCCGCCGGAAACTGAGGAGATGCCGTATCCAGGACCACCTGCCGCACGCGGGAACCAGCGTTGAGAGACGCCGGTCTGCGATTGACCATTATGACTTCAGCGCACGACGGCTCCGCCGCCAGTGCCCGCACCACCACATCGCCGACCTGTCCCGTGCCGCCGATGATCAAGACGCGAAATGCCATTTTGAGCCTTTGTTGAAGATGCCGTAGCGCCTACCCTATCACCCCGCCGCGCTTGATCAGCTCCTTGCCGACGGCGGCGAGGTGGACCTGGTCCGGGCCGTCACCAATGCGGATGAAGCGGGCATAGACATAGGCGCGGGCGAGGAACGTGTCCTGCGAGACGCCGGCGGCGCCGTGGATCTGGATGGCGCGGTCGATGACGCGGGCGGCCATGCTGGGGACCACGATCTTGGCCGCGGCGATCAGGTCGCGCGCGGCCTTGTTGCCTTCGCGGTCCATCTTGTCGGCGGCTTGCAAGGTCAACAGCCGCGCCTGCGCGATCTCGCAGAAGGAGTGGGCGATGTCCTCGCGCACCGAGCCCTGCTCGGCGAGCGGCTTGCCGAACGCCACGCGCGAGACCGAGCGCTGGCACATCAATTCCAGCGCGCGCTGGGCGCAGCCGATCAGCCGCATGCAATGATGGATGCGGCCCGGACCGAGCCGCCCTTGCGCGATCTCAAAACCGCGGCCCTCGCCGAGCAGCATGTTTTCCGCGGGCACGCGGACGTTCTCGTAGACGATCTCGGGATGACCGACCGGCGCGTCATCATAGCCGTAGGTCAGCATGTCGCGGACGATGCGGACGCCGGGCGTGGCTCTCGGCACCAGGATCATGGATTGCTGGCGATGGCGGTCGGGATGGTCGGGCGCGGTCTTGCCCATCACGATCAGGATCTCGCAATCCTCGTTCATCGCGCCCGAGGTGAACCACTTCCGGCCGTTGATGACGTAGTTGTCGCCATCGCGCGTGATCGCGCACTGGATGTTGGTGGCATCGCTGGAGGCGACCTGCGGCTCGGTCATCGAGAAGCCGGAGCGGATGCGCCCTTCCAGCAGCGGCTTCAGCCAGCGCTCCCGCTGCGCCTTGGTGCCGTAGTTTGCGAGCACCTCCATGTTGCCGACATCGGGCGCCGAGCAATTGAACACTTCGGGCGCCCAGAGGATGCGCCCCATGATCTCCTTCACGGGCGCGTATTCGAGATTGGTCAGGCTTGGATTGGTAAGGTCTGGTCCGTGCTCGCCTGAGAGAAACAGGTTCCAGAGCCCCTGCTCCCGCGCCAGCCGCTTCAAATCCTGCAGCACCTGCGGCGTCTTGTAGCGTGCGGCTTCCGGCTTCACCTGCTCGTAATAGAGCTCCTCGACCGGCTCGACATGCGCCCGCATGAACTGGCGGACGCGCTCCTGCAGCTCCAGCGAACGGGCGGAGTGTTGAAAATCCATGGGGGTCTCTCCACAAGCACCAAGTATCGTAGGGTGGGCAAAGCGAAGCGTGCCCACCATTTCTCTCGAATCATTGATAGGTGGTGGGCACGGCGCAAGTGCGCCTTTGCCCACGCTACGGCACCGAACGCGCGGAGAGCGCCCCTCACGTCCCGCGCAGCAGCTCGCTGGCCACGACCCAATCGTTGCCGTCGAACTGGAGCATATAGCCGTCCTTGATCGGGCGAAAATCCTGCGGCGTGGTGTTGAGGGTGATGCCGGGCAGCAGCAGCGACAGCGGCACGTTCTTCAGGTTGGAGGCCTGCGCCATGATGTTGTCGCGGGTCAGATTGTCCTTGCACTGCTTCAGCACCACCACCAGCGCCTCGGCGACCGTATAGCCGTAGAGCGCGGCGACGTTGTTGATGTCGGCATTGGGCAAACGGCGCTTCATGAAGTCGATATAGGCCGACATTGCCGAATCATCCTTCGGCTCGGCCGTGAACGGCTTGAGCGAGCCGAGCGACAGCACGCCCTTGCCGGCATCGAGGCCGGCCGGCGCCATCACGGTCGCCTTGTTGGCACAGCCGGAAGCGAGAAAGCGCGTCGGCTGCCAGCCGACCTCATAGGCTTTGCGGATCGCCTGCGCGCAGGCGCGCGGCGTCACCGAGTAGATCATGAAGACATCGGCCTTGGTGTTGGCGAGCGTCAGCACCTGGGAGTCGACGGTGGGATCGGTAACCTCGAAGCTCGAGGCCAGCGCGATTGCCTTGTCGGCGTCGGCGCCAAGCGCTTCCTTGACGCCGCGGAAATACTCCTTGCCGGCATCGTCGTTCTGATAGAGCACGGCGAAGCGCGCATTCGGGTTCTTGGCGCGGGCATAGGCGACGTCGATGGCGGCCTCGCTTGTGTAGTTCGGCGCCCACGGCAGCGCCATCGACCACGGCATGTTGGCGGGGTCGTTCCACTTCGAGGCCGAGCTGATCAGGAACAGCTGCGGCACCTTGTTGCTGTTGAGATATTTTGCGATCGCCGAGCTCGGCGCCGTGCCCATGGTCGCGAAGATGAAGGCGACGCCATCGCCCTCGACCAGCCGGCGTGCCGCTTCCATGGTCTTGGGCGGCGAGAACGCGTCGTCGAGCGAGAGCAGATTGAGCTTGCGGCCGTTGACGCCGCCCTTCTCGTTGATCTCTTCAAAATAGGCGGTGAGCACCCGCCCGGTGATGCCGAGCGGCGACGCCGGCCCGCTATAGGGCATGGTGTTGCCGATCTTGATCTCGGTGTCGGTAACCCCTGGACCGTAGGATTTCTGTGCGGAGGCAGGCACGGACAGACAGGCGGCAGCCAGCGCTGCGGCCAGGACCAAAGCGGCTTTCATGGTTTCTCCCCGGAGCTTCATCGTCCGCGCGAGGCGACCACGCGGCGTGCTGCCTTTTGCCAGCACGTCAGATCAGCGGAGTTCCGCAAGATGGTCTTGCGTCGAGTTGCTGATGGATCAGCCGCGCCGCTTCAAGGCGAAGCCCAGGCTGATCCAGCCGGCGCCGGCCATGATGAGATCGATGCCGAGGAACAGGCCGAGGATGTAGACGCTGTTGACCGGCCAGCGCGCCAGGATCAGCAGCCCGAGCAGCAGCGTGATGACGGCCGACAGCGCCACCCACACCCACGGGCTTTCGCGCTTCATGCTGAAGGCGAGAAACAGCCGCACCGCGCCGGAGGCAAGCAGCGAGGCGCCGAGGAACAGGGTCAGCAGCGCTGCTGCAAACAGCGGGTTGTCGAAGGTCAGGAAACCCGCGATGATGTAGAGCACGCCGAGCAAGGCCCAGAGCACGAACTTGCCCCAGTTCTTCATCTGGAAGGCGCCGATCACCTCGGTGAACCCTGCGACGATCATCATCACACCGACCACGAGCACGCTCGCCACCGTGGCCATCACCATGCTGCCGAGCGCGATGAAGCCGGTGACGAGATAGACCACGCCAAGGGCGACGATCCAGCCCCATTTGGCGTGCAGCGCGGCAATGCCTGAGCCCAGGCTTTGGTGTTGAGACGTATCCGAAGCGCTTGTCATGACGGCACCTCCTGCATGTTAAGCCCCAGAGCACAGCTCAGGATAGCACTGATGGCACCGGGACGACAGCCAGCAGATCAGGCCGGCGACCACCGGCGTTGACGCAGATCAAGCGCGCAACCGCTCCATCTCGAGCTCGGCCTTGAGGTTGTCGAGATCGCGATAAATTGAGGCGACCGCAAGCACACGGCCGTCCTTGCGATATCTGAGCAGGCAGTCCTTATCCCTGATGCTGCCGTCGATCGCGATGTCGTCAAAGCTCTCGGCGTGGCCGACATAGTTGATCGGGACGTCGTAATGCTGGCTCCAGAAGAACGGCACCGCGTCGAAGCGCTCGCGCTTGCCGAGCATGTTGCGCGCGGCGGTCTGGCCCTGCCGCTCGGCGACGACCCAGTGCTCGACGCGGATGTTTTGACCCGAATGCGGATCGGGCCAGCGGGCGATATCGCCGGCGGCGAAGATGCCGGATGCGCTGGTTTCGAGATATTCGCTGACGCTGACGCCGCGATCGGCCGCAAGCCCTGCCTGCTCGGCGAGCGCGAGGCGCGGCTTGACGCCGATGCCGACCACGACGAGGTCGGTCTCGATCACGGCGCCGCTCTTCAGCGTCGCGCGGGTGCCATTGAGCTTCTCGACCGTGTCCTTCAGATGAAAATTGACGCCGTTCTCCTCGTGCAGCGCGCGAACGAAGTCGCCCATGTCAGGCCCGAGCACCTTCTGCATCGGCCGCTCCTCCGGCGCGACCACGTGCACCTCGAGCTTGCGCGCGCGAAGCGACGCTGCGACCTCGAGGCCAATAAAACTCGCGCCGATCACCAGCACGCGCTTCGCGCTGCCGGCGGCCTTGATGATGGCGCGGCTGTCGGCCACCGACCGCAAGGTGTGGACATGCGGCTGATCGGCGCCGGGGATCTGGAGCTTGACCGGCTCAGCGCCGGTTGCGAGCAGCAGGCGGTCGAACGGCAGCCTGTCGCCATTGCCGAGCGTGACGCTGCGCGTCTTCGGATCGATCGCGGAGACGTTGGTGTTGAGCCGGAGATCGATGCCGGCGTCCTGATAATAGTCCTCGCCCCGCAGCGGCAGCCAGTCCTCCGGTGCATTGCCGGCGAGATAGTCCTTGGAGAGGTTTGGCCGGTCGACCGGCATCGCGCCGTCACTGCTGAGCATGGTGATGGCGCCGGCAAATCCCTCGCGGCGAAGCGTCTCGGCCGCCGCAAAGCCGGCTGCACCGCCGCCGACAATGACGAATTTGTCCGGCGTCGGGGCGCTGCGATGAGCCATCGAGGGCTTCGGCGCCTCGCGCTTGCGCTGGACGATGATCTTGTCCCGATCGCGCGTGACGTCCCACACCGCGAGCGTATTCAGCGCCGGCGGACGCGTCGCCTCGCCCGAGCGAAGTGAGAAGCAGGCGTGATGCCAGGGACAGCGGATGGTGTCGCCAACCACCAGCCCTTCGGCGAGCGGGCCGTGGTAGTGGCTGCAGGACGGCTCGATGGCAAAGATCTCGCTGCCGGCCTGCACGAGCAGGACGTCCTCCTCGCCGACATGACCGAGCAATTTGCCGTCCTTGAGCTCGGCGAGCGTCACGCCCTTGGTCAGGTCGGGGCCGCTTGGCTTGTTGTCCTCGGTCATGGTCATCTCCCTGGCAGGATAGCGCGCAGCTCAGGATTGGACGACGGCGACAGCGAAAAGTTCCTGCGATCGCGAAAATCAGGCTTTTGCGGCCGCCTTGCGCACGTCGAGCACCGCCTGGGCCCAATCGGCGGGACGCTCCTGCGGCAGATTGTGACCGGCGCCGGCGAAGACGCGCCGCTCGAATAAGCCCTCGAACTTGCGCGCGTGATGCGCGGTGCCGGCATTGACGCCATCGCTGTCGCCGTCGATCGCGATCGTGGGAACGCGGACCGGCGGCTGCTGGGCAAGCTTTGCCTCGATCGCCGCATAGGCGGGATCGCCTTCGACCAGCGCATAGCGGTGGCGATAGGAATGGATCACGACATCGACGAAATCAGGATTGTCGAACGCCGCCGCGCTCTTCTCGAAGGTCGCATCATCGAAGGGCCATGTCGGCGACCACATCGACCAGAGCTGGCGGGCAAAGCCGCGGCGATTGCGCTCGAGCGCGCGGCGGCCACGTTCGTTGTGGAAGAGATATTGATACCACAGCGCCGCTTCCTCCGGCGGCGAGGCCGGCTCCATGGAACGGGCGATGTTCTGGATGTTGTAGGAATTGCCGGAGACGAGAGCGACCACGCGTTCGGGATGCAGCACGGAGACGACGCAGGCCGCGCGCCCGCCCCAGTCATAGCCGCCGACGACGGCGCGCTGGATGCCGAGCGCATCCATGAAGGCGAGGAGATCAGCGCCGAGCGCGGCCTGCTCGCCGGAGCGCAGCGTCGCAGGCGAGCGAAAGCGCGTCGGCCCGTAGCCGCGCAAATACGGCACCAGCACCCGCGCGCCCGCTTGCGCGATCAGCGGCGCGGCTTCGGCATAGGCATTCACGTCATAGGGAAAGCCGTGACCCATAATGCAGGGCCAGCCATCCGGCGCGCCGTAGTCGAGATAGGCGATGTCGAGGATGTCGGTCGTGACGGATTTTTGTTGCATGGCTACAGCAATTCTCTGCGAACCAACTTCGTGCCGCGGCTCGCTGCCTGCCTTTATCTCTGCGGCCCGGACAGCGAGATCTCGCGTTCGGCGCGGAACACGTTGCTGTAGAGATTGGCGATCCACTGCCGGCCAATCTCGGTCTTGTTGAGATAACCGATCTCGGTCTGGATGTGCGGTGCGACGCTATTCCAATAGAATTGTGGATAGCGGTTCACGATGTCGGCGGGCGAGTCGTAGCCGAGTTGACGGTTCATGCCGACCTCCTCGAACTCGTAATAGAGGGCATTGGCCTTGCGCAGATAGTTGGGATCGCCGAGCTGCCCGATGAAGTCGGCGGCGCGCAGGATCGAGGCATCGACGTCATACTCCTGGCCTTCCCGGGCCGGGAAGCGCGTCCCCTCGATGGCGCGGGCGATGCGTTCAGGATCAAGCCCTGGAATGTGCCGCAACCGCCGCGTCACATAGAGCTTCGAGCGATCGACGTGATACGTCATCAAGCTGGCGTCCGATGCACCGCGCGGCAACGAGATCTTGGAATTGGCGGCGTCGATGATAAAGCCGTCGATGTCATCTTCCTCGAACAGGCCGCGCACATAGCCGATATCGTGGGCGAGACAGGCGATCATGACGTGGACGTAGTCCTCGGCCGTCAGGTGGGTATGGAGGCTTCGGCCACTGAGGATGGAATGGCCCGCTAGCGTCACCAGCATCGTATGCTCGATATTATGGTAAAGTGCATCGCTGTTGCCGATGCACTCCATCGCCGTGCGGGTTGCGCTCTCGACTATACTTGCAGTGGTCTCGTCATACCGACGCCGCATGAACGTACCCAGCAACTTCTCCAGGGATTCAGCCGCCAGTCGCGGTAACGTCATCATGGATGCAGCCCCGTCTGTCGGTGATGTCCCACGCAAGCTCCTGACGCCTCATACTCGCCCTCGACGCAGGCTCAGCATAGCCCAATCTGGGGCGACTGGCCAAATCCGGGAACAAAAATACGTAAATATGATATTGTGCCGCCGCGTAGCATCACGGTTGCGGCCACGGTTCGATGCACCCGGCTGCCAGTCCGTGCGGGCGTTCGCCTGCCCGGCCAATGGCCGACTTGTTCATCTTGTGAGGAAGGACGGTGCGCGAGGTGGGCACCCACCGCGATCGGGCTAAGGCGCCTGCACCGCGTTGCGGACGGACGCGTCAATTCCCTCGTGCGAAGCGCGCGAGCATCCCGTCGAACGCGACCTTGATCCTGCGGATGTACGGGTCCTTGTAAGGAAATTCCGGATTCTGGTCGTGCACCAGCATGGAGGCATTGACCTCGAACACGACGAGATGGCCGTCCCGGTCGAGCCCGCAATCGATACCGAAATAGTCGAGACCGATGCGATCGCGAATGACTTGCAAAGCCTTATAACGGGCCATGCCGAAGACGTTCTCGGGCGCGCGCAGAAAACGCTCCTCCTCGTCCTGCATCCAGGCGTGATGCGCCATGTCGGTAGCATCGCGATGGAGCTTCCAGTCGTCTCCGATCGCCAGATGATAGGGCACGATGTCCTCGCCGATGAACAAGAACCGGTATTTGCGAAAGAAGCCGTCGGCGGAGCGATAGTCGATATAATCGATCACGTAGCGGTCATGGTCGGCGTGGGCCGCGAGGAACGCGGTCAGCGCCGCGGCGTCGTCGAGCTTCTCGAAGACGTCGCCGCCATGCATGCCGGCCTGGCGCGCCAGCAGCGGAAAGACAAGCTTGAGGCCGTCGGGAAGCCCGTCGCCGGCCGCAACGCGGATCGTGCGCGGCACCCGGCAGCCCTCGACGTCGGCGAGTGCCAAAGCCGTGGCGTCGCGCGTGGTGTTTTGGATTTTTGCGGGATCGTTAACGACCGGCTTGCCGAGGCTGTGTGCAATCGCCGTGGCGAGCGGAAGCACCTCCGCGCCCTGATCGGCGTCGGAGACGAGATTGACGACGACATCCGCCTCGCGCGCGAGCAGCGCGAGATCCGGCTCGCTGCCGGGCAGCAGCGACAGGATACTGGTCTGGTAGGCGCAATCCCTGAAGAGGAACTCGACCGGGGTGTTGCCGACGAAGGGCGCAAACAGCGCCAGCGCCCGAAACGCCGGCGGCGATTTGGTGGCTTGCCTGCGCAGGATCGGATGCACTTGCGCGGCGAGGGCGTAGGCGGCCTGCGCCGCGGCCTGCTCGCCCCGCGCCTGACGGATCGCCCCGACCCAATAGAAATTCTCGACCTGTCCGGGAGCGATCGCCACGGCCCGCTCGAACTGCGCCACGGCCTCCTCGGTCTCACCAAGCTCGAAGCAGACCTTGCCAAGCTGGCTGCGCAGGTCTGCATCCTCCGGCGTCTCTTCGAGCAATTCGAGCAGCAGCGTCTTCGCGATTGCGAACTGCCGGGTTGCGACCAGCGCCTGGACCAGATTCGTGCGCGACGGCCGATGGCCCGGATTGCGCCGGAGTGCCTCGAGGTAAAGTGCAATCGCGTCCTGCGTCTGGCCGCTGCGCTGATGCACGATGCCGAGATTGCACCAGCAGGCGACGAGATGCGGCGCGATGCGCAAGGCCGCCTTGTAGTGCTCCCCCGCTGACGCGATGTCGTCGCAGAGCATGAAGGCGTTGGCGAGAGCGGCATGAAGATCGGCAACACAATCGACCGCGACACCGATCGACGCCGTGGCCGCACGCGCGAGCCCGACCTGAAAGACGGCGATCGCGTGCCTGATCTCGCCACGCCGGTAGTGCTCGCGACCCGCGCGCAGCATGTCGGAAATATCAGGCGTACCGGTGGCAGGCAGCGGGAGGGCCATCGAGGGTGACGTCATGTGCTCTCCGGAGGTGACGCCGTGAAGGTGACACCATGTAGATTGATCGCCGGCGCGATGCCGTAATGATTGCCGCCGAAGGCGCGCATGCGGCGCCATAGCTCGTCCCTGGAAATGTCCAGCGGGATGTCGCAGGCGTCCTTGTATCTGCGGCGTGTGTTGGCGCGGCCGCTCCAGGACAGCGCGCAGCGCGGCATCAGCGACGTCTCGCGTGCCAAAGGCTCGGCCCACACTTCGAACAATTGCAGCAGATGCGCGTAGGCGAGTTCGCCAAGCCCCATGAGGGTGCTGCCTTGCGGAATCGGGAACGACACGACATCGAGGATCGCGCCGGAATCGACCCGCTCCGCCATGGCGTGAAAGGTCACGCCAAAGCTGTCTGCGCGGTCATAGAGCGCGAAATGGGCCGGAGCCCAGCCCGGATAGTTCGGCGGCCCCGGGTGAAAATTGTAGGCGCCATGGCCGAAGCGCGCGAGCAAATCGGCCGGCACGATGACGCCGGAGGCGAAGGCGACAAGCCGGGCCTTGCGGAGAGACGCGGGCGCGAGCTTGCGAAGCTCGGCGATATCAGACACCGGCCAGATCGTCAGATCCGGCCTGAAACTTCGCAGGATCCGCGACAGGGCCACCTGTTCGGCGGCGTCCGTCAGCAATGCAAGTCCCTCGACCATCGGCTCGGCTTCAGCAGCGTTAAAAGTGAGCCAATATGTCGCGGGGTAGCGTTAACAGCGTGTTAATGAACGGCCGTTCGTCACACCCAGGAAACACGGTGAAACAAATTTCCTGCACTTGGACGCATTCGGTCACAAAATGGAATCGGTGAAACTACGGTCACTCCACCAGTAGCACGTCCACGGCAACGCCAAGCTTCTGCTTCCGCGAGCCGACGATGATGCCGTCCACGGGGGACACATCGGAGAAGTCGCGGCCGACCGCCAGGACGATGTGATCGTTGGCGACCAGCAGATCGTTGGTCGGATCGAAGTCGATCCAGCCGAGCTCCGCCCCGCACCACAGCGACACCCAGGCATGGGTCGCGTCCGCGCCCTGCAGGCGCGGCTGGCCCGCGGGCGGAATGGTGCGCAGATATCCGCTGACATAGGCCGCAGGCAGGCCGAGCCCGCGCAGCCCTGCGATCATCACATGGGCAAAATCCTGACAGACGCCGTGGCGCTTGTCGAAGACCTCGTTGAGCGGCGTCGAGATCACGGTGGCCTTGGGGTCGTAGCGAAACTCGGTGCGGATGCGATGCATGAGATCGACTGCACCGGCGAGGATACCCGCACCTGACGCAAAGCTCTCGGCAGCATAGGCACTGACGGGACGCAGCACCGGCACCAGCGGGCTCGCAAAGACATAACCGACCGGCGAGGACGGCCCGAGGCTTGTCGCTTCAAACGCGATGTCGCGGATGCTCTCCCAGGACGGGCTCGCGGTATCGCGCGCCGGTGGCTTCCGCGCGACGGAGACGCGCGAGCGCGAGTCGATGCGCAAATTGCGATGCGCGGCCTCGATCACGATGCTCTCGGTCAGCGTGCCGAAGAAATCGCGGCGGGCGTTGCGCTCGGACGGACGCGGACGGATCTCGATCTTGTGCGAGATCAGCTCCTGGCCGTTGCCGTCCCTCGGCTCGAGCCGCAGCGTGCAGCGGGCGAAGCTGACCGGGCTCTCATATTCGTAGGTGGTGACGTGCCTTATGTCGTAGATCACGCCAGCCCCGTCAGCTTTTCCGGCCGGCTCGCATTGGTGCCGTGCGGGAAGTAGTGCAGCCCGATCGCCTCGGCGAGGCTGAGCAGATCCTGCTCCAGGGCGAACAGGTTCTTGACCTCGAGCTTCTCGGCTTCAGCCGTGGCCAGCATGGACTGCACCGCGACCGCAAGCCGCTGCGGCTGCTCGATCAGGCCGAGCTCCTTCAGGCTTGGCAGTGCCGCGATATGCTCGTTCAAGGTCGTCACCTGGAACGCTACCGAACGCGGATTGTAGGGATCGAGCACGGCAAGGTCGCGCACCGGCGCCAGGATCGGCGCCAGCAAATAGCGCGAGCGATAAGTGATCTGGGAATCGACCAGCGTCAGCAGGATATCGAGGTCCTCGTCGCCCGCCTCGTCATAAGCGAATTGTCGCGCAAAACGCGCCGTGTTGATGGCGCGCTCGGTGCGGCGGCCGACATCGAGGAAGCGCCAGCCGGCGGCGCGGTTCATGTTCTCCTGTGCAAGGCCCGCAAAGCTCGCAAGCTCCTGCAAGGTCAGTTCGGCCGCGCTCAGCACGCTGTCGTCGTCCTCGACCTCGTAGGAAAGCCGATCGGCCATCTCGGTGATGACCTGCCAGGCATCGGGCGACAGCCGCTCGCGCAAGGAGGTCGCGGTGCGCTGCGCCGAGCGCACCAGCGACAGCGCCGAGCCGAAGCGCTCCGGGCTCTGCAAGGCTTCGGCGACGATGCGTCCCGGTGCCGCGCGCGAGGTCTGCGAGATCGCGCCCCAGGTCACCAGCAGGCGCTGAATCCGCTCGGCCGATTGCAGCGAGGCCGCGGTGCCCTTGTTGGGCCCGCTCGGAGAGCCCAGCGCACGCACCAGCCGCAGCGTCGCTTCGGCGCGCTCGAGATAGCGGCCGAGCCAGAACAGATTGTCGGCGGCGCGGCTTGGCAGCACGCCGGCAATGCGACGAATGCGGACCTTGTCGGTCGCCGGCAGCAGCGACGCGGTCGAGACCTTCTTGTCCGAGACCACCCAGACGTCGGCGGCACGCGCGCCGTCGCCCATCGACACCGCGCGCGCATCCGCCTGCTCTGCGATGCGGCAGAACCCGCCGGGCATGATGGCCCAGCCCTCGGGCGTTGCGGCAGCGAACACGCGCAGCACGAAGGGACGCGGCGTGATCTGCCCCTGCTCCCACACCGGCATCGTGGAGAGGCGCACCACCTCCTGGCCGACATAGTCCATGCCGCGCGCGCCGATGGCGTCGGTCAGGCGCTGGCGTCCGGCGGCGTCGAGTTCACTGGCGAGCACCGGGCCGTTGCTGTCGAAGCCGGGCACGCCGCGCCGGTAGGCGCCTTCGATCGCGACCTGGTCGAGCCGCGACAGCACCTCGTCGCGCGCCGACTTCTGCCCGCACCACCAGGTCGCGATATGCGGCATCTTCAGCTCTTCACCGAGCAGGCGGCGGCTCAAGGCCGGCAGGAAACCGAGCAGCGCCCGCGCCTCCAGCACGCCCGAGCCTGGCATGTTGGCGACGACGACACCGTCCTTGCGCAGCACGTCGATCAGGCCGGGCACGCCGAGATGCGAGGAGGCGTCGAGCTCGAGCGGATCGAGCGAGTTGGAATCGACGCGACGCAGCAGCACGTCGAGCCGCTTCAATCCTGCGACCGTGCGGATGTGGACGCGATTGTCGCTGACGGCGAGATCGTCGCCCTCGACCAGGAGGAAGCCGAGATAGCGCGCGAGCGTCGCGTGCTCGAAATAGGTCTCGCTGAAACTGCCGGGCGAGAGCACGCCGATCCGCGGCTCGTCGCGATCGGCGCGCGCGCGAAGCGAGTCGCGAAACGCCTCGAAGAACGGCGCGACGCGCGGCACGTTCATCGACTTGTAGAGATCGGAGAAGGCACGCGACAGCACCAGGCGATTTTCGAGCGCATAACCCGCGCCTGACGGCGCCTGCGTGCGATCGCCGAGCACCCACCAGCGGCCGTCGGGCCCGCGGCCGACATCGGCGGCATAGAGCGAGAGGTAGCGCCCGCCCGGCGGCGGCACGCCACAGACAGGACGGAGATATTCGGGGCTGCCGGCGATCGCACCCGCAGGCAGCGCGCCTTCCGCGACCAGCCGGCCCTCGCCATAGATGTCGCGCAGCACGAGCTCCAAAAGCTCGGCGCGCTGGGTGATGCCGGCGGAGAGCTGCTTCCAGTCGGCCTCGTCGATCAGCAGCGGCAGATGGCTGAGCGACCACGGCCGGTCGGCGGTGTCGCCGGGGGCGCGGTAGGTAACGCCGGCTTCGCGGAGGTGACGGTCGGCCATGCCGAAGCGCCGCTCGACCTCGTCGGGCGCGAGGGCGCCGAAGGCATCGAAGAATCGGCTCCAGACCGCGCGCGGCGCACCGTCAGGCCCCAGGAACTCGTCCGGGATGCCGGGCAGGCGGCGATAGTCGCGGACCCATTGTGCGAGGCGGCGCTGGCCTTCGCGCTGACCTTGCGCCTTACCCGCCTTGTCATTCTGTTCGGTTGCGCCCTCGCCCATGCGCCTCTCCCTGCCCCTCCATCATACTCATTGCAGGAGCGGTGTCCGCAAGTCGAGGGTCAGCGGAAATTCATTTGTGCGTTCCTCGGGCGGCGGCTGCATGGGACCTGGGGTATGGCCGTGGTCCTGGAAGCGCGCCAGCCGCCGCGCCTCGGCCTCGTAGGTGTTGACCGGCTTGGTGTCGTAGCTGCGGCCGCCGGGATGGGCGACGTGATAGACGCAGCCGCCGAGCGAGCGGCCGTTCCAGGTGTCGATCAGGTCGAAGGTCAAGGGCGCATGGACCGGAATGGTCGGGTGCAGGCCGGAGGCCGGCTGCCAGGCCTTGAAGCGGACGCCGGCCACGGCCTCTCCGGACCGGCCCGTCGACGTCATCGGCAAGCGGCGGCCGTTGCAGCTGACGACGTGGCGCCCCTCGATGAAACCTTCGGCCTTGACCTGGAGCCGTTCGACCGACGAGTCGACATAGCGCACGGTGCCGCCGGCCGAGCCCTCCTCGCCGAGCACGTGCCAGGGCTCCAATGCCTGGCGCAGCTCGAGCGTCACGCCGCCATGATGGATGCGGCCAAAGGCGGGGAAGCGGAATTCGAGCTGGGCCAGATACCATTCCGGCTCGAACGGATAGCCGGAGCTCTTGAGCTCGGAGAGCACATCCTGAAAATCTTCCCAGATGAAATGCGGCAGCATGAAGCGATCATGCAGCGCGGTGCCCCAGCGCACGAACTTGCCCTGTTGCGGCTCGCGCCAGAATTTTGCGATCAGCGCGCGGATCAGGAGCTGCTGCGCCAGCGACATGCGCGGATCCGGCGGCATTTCGAGCGCACGGAATTCGACGAGGCCGAGCCGGCCGGTGGGACCATCCGGCGAATAGAGCTTGTCGATGCAGATCTCGGCGCGATGGGTGTTGCCGGTGATATCGACGAGCAGATGCCGGAACAGCCGGTCGACGAGCCACAGCGGCGTCTGGTAGCCCGGCGGCGGCACGTGCGAGAGCGCAATCTCGAGCTCGTAGATGCTGTCGTGGCGGGCCTCGTCGATGCGCGGCGCCTGGCTGGTCGGGCCGATGAAGAGGCCGGAGAAGAAGTAGGACAGCGACGGATGCCGCTGCCAGTACAGCACCAGGCTCTTCAACAGATCAGGCCGGCGCAGGAACGGCGAATCCTGCGGGCTGGAGCCGCCGACCACGACGTGATTGCCGCCGCCGGTGCCGGTGTGGCGGCCATCGACCAGGAAGCGGTTGGCGCCGAGGCGTATCTTGCCGGCATCCTCATAGAGCCCGACGGTGATGTCGACCGCTTCGCGCCAATTCTTTGCCGGCTGAACGTTGACCTCGATGACGCCGGGGTCAGGCGTCACCTTGATGACCTCGATGCGCGGATCGAACGGCGGCGCATAGCCCTCGACATGGACCTGGAGCTGCATCTCCTCGGCCGTGGCTTCGACCGCCGCGATCATCTCGAGATAATCCTCGATGCGTTCGACCGGCGGCATGAAGGCGCAGATCACGCCGTCGCGGACTTCGATCGACAGTGCCGTGCGGACGGGGATCGATGTGTTGAGCTTCTCGGGCGCGACCCGCGACGGCGGCGCTTTCGGGCGCTCCGGGAGCGTGAACACCGGCAGCTTGCCCCGCGCCTCCATCGGGTCCTGCTCGACGATGTAGGGATATTCACTGGGCGGGACGTAGCCGAGCGAGCCGATCGGCAGGCGCAGGCCGAGAGGGGAATCACCCGGCATCAGGAACAGATGATTGCGCCGGAGTTGCCAGCGCTCGCTGCGCCAGCGCGGCGGCGCGTTCCAGCGCTGCACCGGCAGCACGAAACCGCGTGGCTTGCGGAGGCCCTCATCGAACACTCGCGCCATGCGCGCGCGCTCCTCCGGATTGGACAATTTGGAATCGGAGGGATCGACGTTGACGGGAAGCTCGGCCTCCTTGAGCAGCCAGTAGGCGGTGTCCTCATAGGCCGGAATGATGTAGCCCGGATCAAGCCCGAGCCGCGCGGCCGTGCCTTCCATGAAATCCTCGGCGTCCTCGGTCACGGCGCGCTTGGGATTCTCGATCTTGGCGATGAGGTCGCCATTCTTCCAGATCGGCATGCCGTCCTTGCGCCAGTACAGACCGAACGCCCAGCGCGGCAGGCTCTCGCCCGGGTACCATTTGCCCTGGCCGTAATGCAGCAGGCCGCCCGGCGCGAAACGCGTGCGCAGGCGACGGATCAGATCGTCGCCGAGTGCGCGCTTGGTCGGGCCCACCGCTTCCGTATTCCACTCCGCCGCTTCGAGATCGTCCACAGACACGAAGGTCGGCTCGCCGCCCATGGTGAGCCGCACGTCCTGCGCGGCAAGATCGCCGTCGACCTGCTCGCCGAGATCGTTGAGCCGCGTCCAGGAATCGTCGGAGAACGGCTTTGTGATGCGCGGCGCCTCGCGGATGCGCCGGACGCTCATGTCGAAAGAGAACTCGACTTCGGCAAAACCGGCACCGCCGGAGATCGGGGCGGCCGAACGATAATGCGGCGTGGCGGCGACGGGGATGTGCCCCTCGCCCGCGAGCATGCCGGACGTTGCGTCGAACCCGATCCAGCCAGCACCCGGCAGATAGACCTCGGCCCAGGCGTGCAGATCGGTGAAGTCATTCTCCACCTCCGGCGGCCCCTCGATCGGATCGATGTCAGGGCGGATCTGGATCAGGTAGCCGGACACGAAGCGCGCGGCGAGGCCGAGATGGCGGAAGGTCTGGATCAGGAGCCAGGCGGAGTCGCGACACGAGCCGGCGCTGGAGGTGAGCGTCTCCTCCGGCGTCTGCACGCCGGGTTCCATGCGGATGACGTAGTTGATCTTCTGCTGCAACTCGCGATTGAGATCGACCAGGAAGTTGACCGTGTTCGGCGCTTCGCGCGGGATCGAGGCGAGATATTTTGCGAAGGCGGGATCGGGCTTGATGGTCTCGAGATACGGCGCCAGCTCGGCCTTGAGGTCTTTCGGGTATTCGAACGGAAAGCTGTCGGCGTAAGGCTCGACGAAGAAGTCGAACGGATTGACCGTCGTCATCTGTGCCGTGAAATCGACTTCGATCTTCAGCTCGGTCGTCTTCTCGGGGAAGACGTAACGCGCAATCCAATTACCTAACGGATCCTGCTGCCAGTTCACGAAGTGATTGGCCGGGGTGACCTTGAGCGAATAGCTCAGGATCGGCGTGCGCGTATGCGGCGCCGGCCGCAGGCGGATGGTCTGCGGTCCCAGATCGATCGGGCGGTCGTATTTGTAGTGTGTGACGTGGTGTAATGCGACGTAGATCGACACGGGGTGCGGTACTCCAGCAGCTTTTTTGAGCAGAACACCGCTGGTGACCTCGATCAAGCACTAACAACGGGCAGACCGTGCCTAGGAAGTATCCCCGTAGCCCGGATGGAGCGCAGCGTAATCCGGGAAAGTCTCTCCGCGGCGCGAGGCCCCGGATTTCGCGGAGCC
This sequence comes from Bradyrhizobium rifense, assembly GCF_008123425.1. Lineage (GTDB taxonomy): Bacteria > Pseudomonadota > Alphaproteobacteria > Rhizobiales > Xanthobacteraceae > Bradyrhizobium > Bradyrhizobium rifense. The sequence continues at coordinate 140,617 of NZ_VSSS01000033.1, read as the reverse complement.
TGTCATCGGTCGGCGCTTCGCGCCGACCCGTTGGCTCCATCCGGGCTACGAGATCACCCTACATCGTCGCGCCAAGCACCCAGGGCGCGAACTCGGCACCGCCGAAATCGAAGCTTTCGCTCTTGGTCGGCTGGCCGGACGCGGTCTTGAGGACCAGATCGAAAATGCGCTGGCCGCACTCCTGGACGCTCTCCTCGCCTTCGAGGATGGTGCCGCAATTGACGTCCATATCTTCTTCCATGCGCTTGTACATGGGCGTGTTGGTGGCGAGCTTGATCGAGGGCGCGGGCTTGCAGCCGAACACGCTGCCGCGGCCGGTGGTGAAGCAGACCAGGTTGGCGCCGCCGGCGACCTGGCCGGTGGCGGCGACCGGATCGTAGCCGGGCGTGTCCATGAACACGAAGCCGCGCTTGGTCACCGGCTCGGCGTAGCGGAGCACGTCAACCAGATTGGTGGTGCCGGCCTTGGCCATCGCGCCGAGCGATTTTTCCAGGATGGTGGTAAGGCCGCCGGCCTTGTTGCCGGGGCTCGGATTGGCGTTCATCTCGGCGCCTTCGCGCTCGGTGTATTCGTCCCACCAGCGCATGAGATCGACCAGCTTCTCGCCGACCTCGCGGCTCACGGCGCGGCGCGTGAGCAGATGCTCGGCGCCGTAGGTCTCGGGCGTCTCCGACAGGATCACGGTGCCGCCGTGACGCACGATGAGATCGCTGGCAGCGCCCAGCGCCGGATTTGCCGACACGCCCGAATAGCCGTCCGAGCCGCCGCATTGCAGCGCCACGGTGAGCTCGCTCACCGGCACGGACTCGCGCTTGACCTTGTTGGAGTCAGCGAGCGCCTCGCGCACGAAGGCAATGCCGGCCTCCACCGTCTTGCGGGTGCCGCCGACCTCCTGAATATCCATCGCGCGCAGGCGTCCGGCGAGCTTCTGCTCTTCCATCAGCCCACCGATCTGGTTCACCTCGCAGCCCAGCCCGAGCACGATGACGTGCGAGAAGTTCACATGACGCGCATAGCCGCCGAGCGTGCGGCGGAGCAGCGCCAGCGGCTCGTTCTGCGTCATGCCGCAGCCGGTCTTGTGGGTCAGCGCGACCACGCCGTCGACGTTGGGGAAGTCGGCGAGCGGATTGTCGCCGGTGAAGGGATTCTTCTTGAAGACATCGGCGACGAGGCCAGCGACATGCGCGCTGCAATTCACCGAGGTGAGGATGCCGATATAGTTGCGCGTGGCGACGCGGCCGTCCGGGCGGCGGATGCCCTCGAAGGTCGCCGGCAGATCGAAGTTCGGCGTCGGCTTGACGTCGGCGCAATAGGCGTAGTCCTTGGCGAAATCGCCCATGCCGATGTTCTGCACGTGCACGTGCTGGCCCGGCGCGATGGCGTGGGTCGCAAAGCCGATGATCTGGCCGTAGCGGATCACAGGCTCGCCCACCGCGATCGGCTTGATCGCGACCTTGTGGCCGGAGGGAATGCGCTCGACCGTGGTCACGCCGTCCGCCACCACGGTGCCGGGCGGCAGGCTCGCGCGCGCGATCAGCACGCCATCAGCGGGATGCAGGCGGATGACGGGGCTGATGGTCATGAGAGTCTCCTTGGGTCTTGGTATTTCGCCTCTCCCCGCAAGAGCGGGGAGAGGAAGAGGATCTTCAGGCCTTGCCGCCCGAATCCTTGCGGGTCGCGTTGACCTGCATCTTGGCGTAGGTCGTCATCAGGCCGACCTCGTTCGAGAGCGTCACCAGCTTGAAGCCCATGTTGATGGCGCGCGCCGCACCTTCGGCGCCGCTGCAATGGATACCGGCGTTGAGGCCGCGCTTGCTGCACTCCTTGATGATCTTGTCGTAGATCGCGAGGATCTCGGGCTCGGTGCGGTCGAGCTTCGGCTCGAGGCCGTAGGAGAAGCCGAGATCGGACGGGCCGATATAGACGCCGTCGATGCCCTCGACGTCGAAGATCGCTTCCATGTTCTCGACCGCGGTCTTGGTTTCCATCATCGGCAGCAGCACGATGTCGTCGTTGGCCGTCTTCTGGTAGGAACCCGCGGTGCCGTACATGCCGGCGCGGATCGGGCCGTTGGAGCGGACGCCCTTCGGCGGATATTTCGAATAGGAAACGAGGTTCTTGGCTTCCTGCGCCGTGTTGACCATCGGGCAGATCACGCCATAGGCGCCGCCGTCGAGCACCTTGCCGATGATGCCGGGCTCGTTCCAGGGCACGCGGACCATCGGGGTCACCGGATGCTTGTCCATGGCCTGGAAGCACTGCACCATCGACTGATAATCCTGAACGCCATGCTGGATGTCGACGGTGACGCTGTCGAAGCCGCATTGCGCGATCATCTCGGCGGAGAAGCCGGAGGGAATGGCGAGCCACGCGTTGACCACGGCCTTGCCCGACTTCCAGATTTCCTTGACCTTGTTCGCCACGTTGCCTTCCTTCTTCGTTGTTTGGACGCGTGTTTTTTGGACCGCGTTGTCTGGACCGTCGTCACCAGCCGAGCGCCGCGACGGCACACCCTCGCTGTTACCGCGAACCGGGCCGCCGCGCTACGCTCGCGATGACGCAAGACCTATGCGCTCGCCCACTGGGTGCGGGCCTCGCGGGCGGCGACACTATCGCCGCCCGGGTGCCGTCCGGCAAGGGGACCCGGATCGGGACCCTGGACGGAACCCTCCTGTTACGCGCTCACCTTGGCATGGCCGCCGAGATAGGCGGCGCGGATGGCCTCGTTGCCCCAGAGCTCGTCGGGCTTGCCGCCGAGCACGATGCGGCCGGTCTCGAGCACATAGCCGTAATCAGCGACCGACAGGCCCATGCGCGCGTTCTGCTCGACCAGCAACACGGTCGTGTTGCGGCGGATCTCGGAAATGATCTTGAACACGGCTTGCACGATGACCGGCGCTAGCCCAAGCGACGGCTCATCCAGCAGCAACAGCCGCGGCTTTGCCATCAGCCCGCGCGCGACTGCCACCATCTGGAGCTGGCCGCCGGACAGCGTCCAGCCGAGCGCGTTGGTGAACTTGCGGATATCCGGGAACAGGTCGAACATCGCATCCGCCTCGCGCGAGATCTCCGAGGTCGCGGCCCGGCGGTTGGACGCGCCGAGCATGATGTTCTCTTTCACCGTCAGCCCGGGGAAGACGCGGCGGCCTTCCGGCACGTGGCTGATACCCATGCGGACGATCGCTTCCGGGCCGAGCCCCGCGATCGACTTGCCGTCGTACAGGATGTCGCCCGACGTTGGTTTTGCGAGCCCCGAGATCGCGCGCAGCGTCGTCGACTTGCCGGCACCATTGGCGCCGAGCAGCGTCACCACCTGTCCCTCTTCGACGGCGCAGGTCACGCCGCGCAGCGCTTCGATCTCGCCGTAGCGCACCACGAGATTGCGGATTTCGAGCAACGGCATCATTCGCTCCCGAGATAGGCGGAGACGACGTCGGGATGACGCAGCACGGCCATGGATTCGCCATCCGCAATGCGGCGTCCGAAGTTGAGCACAGTGATGTGCTGGGCTGCTTCCGAGACCAGCGTCATGTCGTGATCGATGATCAGGATAGTCAAGCCCTGCGCGGCGATACGCTTGAGAAGCTCGTGCAGCTCGAGCTTTTCCGTCGAGTTGAGGCCGGCCGCGGGCTCGTCGAGCAGCAGCAGCGTCGGGTTCGACGCCAGAGCGCGCGCGATCTCGATCAGGCGCTGATGGCCGTAGGAGAAGCTCGAGATCAGCTCGTTGGCGCGGCTTCCCAGGCCGACGAAGGTCAGCGCTTCCATCGCACGCTCGGTGAGCGCATCATCGCCCTTCCCGACCATGGTGTTGCCGGGCCGCTCCGCGCCGATCTCGACATTCTCCAGCGCCGTCATTGAACGGAACAGGCGGATGTTCTGGAAGGTGCGGCCGAGCCCCGACGCCGTGCGCTGATGCGGCGGCATGTGGGTGATGTCGGTGCCGTCGAGCACGATCTTGCCGGCGGTCGCCACATAGAGACCCGAGAGCACGTTGAGCGTCGTGGTCTTGCCCGAGCCGTTCGGCCCGATCAGCGCATGCACGCCGCCGCGCTTCACGGCGATGTCGACGCCATCGACGGCCTTGAGGCCACCGAAATATTTCGAGAGCCCCGTCACTTCCAGCACGATGTCGCCGCCGACCGTCGCGGGCTTGAGCTGCAAGGCCGCTGATGCCGGCGGTGTCTTGATCTTGGCGCGCCAGCGCGTGAAGGCATCCGCGACAAAGCCCCAGATGCCGTCGGGCATGAAGCGGATGATCAGGATCACGAACAGGCCGTAGATCGCGAGATACAGGCCCGGCACGCTCTTGAGGAAGCGCAGCCATTCCGGGATCAGAATCAGGAGACCCGTGCCGATGGCAGAGCCGATCGGCGAGGCCACGCCGCCGAGCAGCGACATCGTCAGGAACACGATCGATTCCGCGAAGGAGAACTGATCGGGGCTGACATAGGCGAAGCCGCCGGCGAACAATCCGCCCGCGAGCCCGCCGAGCAGCGCGCACAGCGCAAACGCGTAGATCTTGGTGCGGAAGACGTCGATGCCGTTGACCCCGGCCGCAAGCTCGTTGTCGCGCACCGCCCGCATAGCGCGGCCGAGCTTGGTGTCGGAGAGATGCCAGACCAGGTAGCCGACGATCGCGAGCATCGCGACGCAGAAGGCGAGATAGCTCTGCGAGCTTTGGAACAGGTCCGGACGCCTGATGTTGGAGACGCCGTCGGGACCATGCGTTAGCCAGATCGCGTTGATCATCACCAGCGTGACGATCTGCTGGAACGAGATCGTCACCATCGCAAGGTAATGACCGCCGAGCCGCAAGGTCGACGCGCCCAGCAGGGCGCCGGCCAGCAGCGAGATCACGCAGCCGCCGATCAGGCACAGCCAGAAGCTGACCTGCAGATCCGTCGTGCCGATGCCGACCGCATAGGCGCCGAGCCCGAAGAACGCGGCCTGCGCCAGATTGATCTGGCCGCACAGGCCGAGCACGACCGAGAGCCCGAACACTGCGATCGCGAACGTGGTCGCCTGGAGCAGGATGTTATGAACGTATCCGTCGAAGTTCATGTTGGCCGCAAGCACGACCAGGATGGCCGCGCCGATGAAATACGGCAGGTGCCGGACGAGCAACGGCTTCGAGTGGATGGCTTGTGCCGGAATCGGCATGTTGTCGCTGGGAGCGCTCATGCCTTCTCCGCCACGCGTTCGCCGAAGATGCCCTGCGGCCGGAAGATCAGGAAGGCGATCAGCACCAGGAAGGCGAAGCCGTCCTTGTAGGGCACAGAGATATAGGCCGCACCAAAGGTCTCGATCACGCCGAGCGCGAGGCCGCCGATGATGGCGCCAGTGACGTCGCCGAACCCGCCGATGATGGTGGCCGCGAACGCCTTCAGCGCGATGGTCGAGCCCATCTGGATCGAGACGAACAGCACGGGCGCGACCAGAATGCCGGCAAGGCCACCGAGCACCGCGGAATAGATGAAGGTGATCATGATCATCGTGGAGACGGAAATGCCGAGCAGGGAGGCCATTTCCTTGTCCTGCGAGGTCGCCTGCAGCTTCTTGCCGAGCAAGGTCTTCTCGAAGAACCAGAAATTGAAGATCACGAGACAGATCGTGACGCCGATGATCAGGAGATACTGGCTGTCGAGATAGACCGGGCCGACCTGAATGCCGGGCGTTTCAAACCAGCCTTCCAGCACCTGCGGCTGCGGGCCGTAGATCGCGAGCACGGAATTGGCGAGCAGGATCGAGGCGCCGATGGTGGCGATGATGACAGGCAGATAGGTGCGGTGGCGCAGCGGATAATAGACGCCGAGATTGAAGACCACACCGAGCAGCGCCATGCCGAGCAGCGCGACGATGAAGGCCGCCCAATAGGGCAAACCGGCCTCGACTGCGACCACCATCAGATAGGCCGCGACCATCGAGAATTCGCCCTGGGCGAAATTCACCACATTGGTGGCACGAAAGATCAGCACGAAGCCGAGCGCGACCAGCGCGTAGACGGCGCCGATACCGATCCCGGTAAAGAGCAGTTGCAGGGCGAGATCCATGACAAGCTTCTGTTGGAGGGTCAGATTCGTCCACTGAATGACGTATCGACCTCCCCGATATCATCGGGGAGGTCGCGAGAACGTCAGTCGTTGAACTCGATGTGCTTGTCGAAGACGATATTCCCCTTCTCGTTCTTCACGATGTTGTAGCCGTGAAGACCGTCGCCGTTCTGGTCGAAATTATATTCGCCCTCGGCGCCGGCGAATTTTTTGGTCGCCAGGATGGCTTCGCGGATCTTGGCGGGATCGGTGGAACCTGCCTTGTTGATCGCCGCCGACAAGACGTTGATCGCATCGAACGTCCAGGAGCTCTGGTTGTCAGGCGCGACCTTGACCGCATCGCGGTAGATCTTGCCGAACGCCTTCGAGCCCTCGCTGGAATCCTCGGCATAGTCGGCGACGCCATAGGTGTTGTAGAGCGCGGGACCGGCGAGCTTCAGCGCGGTGATGTTGACGATCGAGGGCGAGCCAACCCACGGGATGTTGACGCCGAGTTGACGGAGCTGGCGGGCAAAAATGCCGAGGTCGTTCTCGAAGGTGAAGTAGGAACCGAGGATGTCGGCGCCCGACTGCTTGATCGCGAGCACGACCGGCGTGAAGTCCTGGCTCTGGTTGGCGTAGCCCTGGTCGAGCACCGAGGGGGCACCGAGCTTTTCCAGTGCGCCCGTCAGCGCCTTGCCGCCGGCGGTGCCGAAGGCGTCGGTCGAATGCAGCACGGCCCATTTCTTCTTGCCGAGCGTGCTGACGCCGTATTCGGCGATGACGCGGCCGGAATAGCTGTCATTGGGGCGGAAACGGAACAGCCATTGGTTGCCCATATGGGTGAGGTTCGGATCGGTACCGCCGATCATCACGGGCTTGCCGAGCTTGATGACGTCCGGCGCCATCGCGTGGACCTGGGTCGAACGGATCGAACCGAGGAATCCGACGATGTCGGGTTGAGAGGCGAGCTTGGAGAAGGCGAGCACGATACCGGGATTGGTGGTCTGATCGTCCTCGACGATCAACTCGCCCTGCTTCCCCAGAATGCCGCCGGCCTTATTGACGGCTTCAAGCGCGAGCTTGGCGCCCTTGATGGCGTAACCGCCGGATTCAGCGGCGGGGCCGGTGACGGGCGCGCACATGCCGATCTTGATGGTGGCGCCCTGCGCATTCGCGCTCTTGATGAGGTATGGCGCGGCAATACCGGCAGCAATTCCGGCAGCGAAATCGCGTCTCGTCAGTCTCATACATTCCTCCCTGGGGCCGGGCATCCTTGTCGGCCCTTCTTTGTCTTCGCGTTCTTTTGGCTTTGTTCTGAATACAGAGCCGGATGCTACTTACGGACTCTTCCGGCGTGAGTAAATTGATATTGAGATGTCATCGACTAAGTGCGGAGAGGTCACGCCCCAGAAGTGATTAACACCTGCGGCGGCGATCTATTCTCAGCTGCTTTTCCAGGGGATCTCGCGCAATTCACGTCGCGCGCGCTGCCCACGCGTTATGCAATGACGACAGTCATGCGTGACGGGAAAGTCATCATGCAAATTTGCCGTTACGCGTCGTCCGTGATCTCGTCACGCGCTTCCGCGGAAGCGAGGCACAATTCCAACTCTCCGAGCATCTCCTGCAACTCGGCGAGCTTGCGCGCGCCGAAACGCTGCGTGATCTCGGCATAGATCGCCTCCGAGGACGGCGCGACGGAGGCCATCAGTTTCACGCCCTCTTTCGAAATCGAGACCATGCTGCGGCGCTGATCCGCCTTCGCGGTCTTGCGCTCGATCAAATTGCGCGCCTCGAGGTCGCGCAGGATGCGCGACAGGCTCGGCCCCAGGAGAAACGCGGTGCGCGCGAGTTCCGTGACCTCGGCGCCGTCGATGGCGGCGAGCGCGCGCAGAATGCGCCATTGCTGCTCGGTCAGGCCGTGCTCGCGCAGCGATGGGCGAAATTGCCGCATCACCGCCTCGCGTGCCCGCAGCAGCGACATTGGCAGCGATCGCGAGAAATCGCGCATCGGCACCTGGCGCGCGGCAGGCGCGTTTCCGTTGGTGGGATCAGCCGGTCTCTTCGCCATATCGCCCTTTCAAGCCGCAAAAAGTTTGCAGTGCAGCAAGCCCAGATTCAGTTTGACGCATTCACTTAACATGTTAAGTATTTCCGGGCACCACGATTTTGGTCGATCACCAATGGCGCTTTCCAAAGACGATATCCTTGCTTGCGCGAACCGTCTGCACCAGGCGGAAAAGACCCGCGTGCAGATCCGGCAGCTCTCGCAGGATTTCCCTGACATCACTATTGCCCATGCCTACGCGATTCAGAAGGCGTGGGTCGACATCAAGATCGCCGAGGGACGCCTCGTCAAAGGTCACAAGATCGGCCTGACCTCGAAGGCGATGCAGAGCGCGCTCAATATCGACGAACCGGATTCCGGCGTTCTGCTCGACGACATGTTCTTCGCCGACGGCGGCCTCGTCCCGACCGAACGTTTTATCGCGACGCGCGTCGAGGCCGAGCTCGCCTTCGTCATGAGCAAGCGGCTCGAAGGCCCCGACTGCACGATGTTCGACGTGCTCAACGCCACCGACTTCGTGGTGCCGGCGCTGGAGATCCTGGACACGCGGATCGAGCGCGTCGATCCCACGACGAAAGCCACGCGAAAGATCTACGACACCATCGCCGACAATGCGGCGAATGCCGGCATCGTGCTCGGCGGCCGGCCGATCCGCCCGCTCGACGCCGATCTGCGCTGGATCGGCGCGCTCTGCTTCAAGAACGGTCAGCTCGAAGAGACCGGCCTTGCCGCCGGCGTGCTCAATCATCCCGCAACTGCAGTCGCCTGGCTCGCCAACAAGATCGCGCCGCTTGGGCTAGCGCTGGAGCCCGGCCAAATCGTGCTCGCCGGCTCCTTCATCCGTCCGATCGAGACCCGCAAGGGCGACACAATTCAAGCCGATTATGGCGCCTACGGCTCGGTCAGCTGCTACTTCGCCTAAAACAATGAGACGACACAGGGAGTGAAACCGCCATGCCGCATTTCACGATCGAATATTCGGCCAATCTCGACAGCCGTCTCGACATCGGCGCCGTCTGCGAGATCGTGCGCAAGGCCGCCGTCGAAACCGGCATCTTCCCGCTTGGCGGCATCCGCGTTCGTGCCATCCGCTGCGAGCACTACGCGATCGCCGATGCCGAGCGCGATTACGGTTTCCTCGACATGGTGCTGCGCATTGGCGAGGGCCGCGATCTCGCCACGCGGCAGAAGGCCGGCGAGCATGTCTTTCAGGCGCTGTCAAAACATCTCGATCCCGTCTTCGCTGGCAGCAAGTTCGCGTTGTCCTTCGACATGCAGATCAACGACAAGGACACCAGCTGGAAGCGCAACAACATCCACGACGCATTGAAAGTGGTGGCCGCCCATGGATAAGCCCACGCCGAAAGCCGATGTCTTCCAGGCCAACCGCGACCGCGCAGCACCGCTGCTGAAGAAGCTGCAGGCGGACGGCATCGGTCACATGATCGACGGCAAGATCGTCCCGTCGATCTCCGGCGAGAGGTTTGAGACGAAGTCGCCGGTCGATGGCGCGACGCTCGCGAGCGTTGCTCGCGGCAATGCGGAGGATATCGACGCCGCGGCGACGGCCGCTGCGCTCGCCTTCAAGTCGTGGCGCGACATGGGACCAGCGATGCGGAAGAAGCTGCTGCATCGCGTCGCCGACGCCATCGAGGACAATGCCGAAGACATCGCCGTGCTCGAATGCATCGACACCGGGCAAGCCTATCGCTTCATGGCCAAGGCTGCGATCCGCGCCGCGGAAAACTTCCGGTTCTTCGCCGACAAATGCGCCGAGGCGCGCGATGGGCAGAATACGCCGAGCGACGAGCACTGGAATATCTCGACTCGCGTGCCGATCGGCCCCGTCGGTGTGATCACGCCGTGGAACACGCCGTTCATGCTGTCGACCTGGAAGATCGCCCCTGCTCTGGCGGCCGGCTGCACGGTCGTGCACAAGCCCGCCGAATGGTCACCGGTGACGGCCGCCATTCTTGCAAAGCTCGTCAAGGAAGCCGGCGTGCCCGACGGCGTGCTCAACACCGTGCACGGATTTGGCGAAGAGGCCGGCAAGGCGCTGACCGAACATCCCGCGATCAAGGCAATCGGCTTCGTCGGCGAGAGTGCGACAGGATCGGCGATCATGGTTCAGGGCGCGCGGACCTTGAAGCGCGTGCATTTCGAGCTCGGCGGCAAGAACCCCGTGATCGTGTTCGACGACGCCGATCTCGACCGTGCGCTCGATGCGGTGGTGTTCATGATCTACTCGCTCAATGGCGAGCGCTGCACGTCCTCCAGCCGCCTGCTGATCCAGCAGAGCATCTCGGACAAGTTCATCGAGAAGCTGACCGCGCGCGTGAAGGCGCTGAAGGTTGGTCATCCCCTCGATCCCGCCACCGAGATCGGGCCGTTGATCCACGAGCGGCATCTGGCAAAGGTCTGCTCCTATTTCGACGTCGCGCGCCAGGACGGCGCCACGATCGCGGTCGGTGGCAAAGCTTATGACGGCCCCGGCGGCGGACATTATGTCGAGCCCACGCTGGTGACCGGCGCGAGCGGCAAAATGCGCGTGGCGCAGGAAGAGGTGTTCGGCCCTTTCCTCACCGTGCTGCCCTTCAAGGACGAGGCCGAGGCGATCGAGATAGCCAACGACATCCGCTATGGCCTCACCGGCTATGTCTGGACCAACGACGTTGGCCGCGCCTTGCGCGTCGCCGATGCGCTGGAGGCCGGCATGATCTGGCTGAACTCGGAGAATGTCCGCCATCTGCCAACCCCGTTCGGCGGCATGAAGGCGAGCGGCATCGGCCGTGACGGCGGCGATTACTCGTTCGATTTCTACATGGAAACCAAGCACGTCTCGCTGGCGCGGGGCACGCACAAGATTCAAAAACTGGGAATCTGACGCTCGTCGTTCCGAGGGGAAATGCAATGCCCGTACCGCAACACATCTTCGAGCCGCCGTTCAACATCATCCGCTCCAGCCACGTCGTGCTCGACGTGACCGATCTGAAGCTGAGCCGCGCGTTCTATGAGACCATCGTCGGCCTGCATGTCGAGGACGCCGACGACAAGTTCGTTTACCTGCGCGCGGCGGAGGAGCATCAGCATCACTCGCTGGTGCTACGCAAGGCAGCCGCGGCGGCCTGCGCCCGGCTCGGCTTCAAGGTCGGCAATGACGGAGACCTCGACAAGGCGGCCAAGTTTCTTTCCGAGAACGGTCTTGGTTACGCCTTCGCCGATCAGCCCTTCCAGGGCCGCACGCTGCAATTCACCGATCCCTTCGGCTTCCAGATCGAGCTCTATGCGTCGATGGACCGGCGACCGCATCTGCTGCGTCGTTTCGATCTCTACAAGGGCTGTCATCCGCAGCGGCTCGATCATTTCAACGTCTTCGCCGCCGAGGTGCAGGACACGGTGGAGTTCTATGCGCGGCTGGGCTTCCGTCTCACCGAATATGCGGAGGAAGACGGACCGAATGGGCGCATTGCGGCGGCATGGATGCATCGCAAGGGTAACGTCCACGATTTTGCGATCACCAATGGCAAGGGCCCGCGGCTGCATCACTTTGCCTACTGGACCCCGACCGCGATGAACATCATCCATCTCTGCGACGTCATGGCCTCCGCAGGCTTCGTGAAAAACATCGAGCGCGGCCCCGGCCGCCACGGCATCTCGAACGCGTTCTTCCTCTACGTGCGCGATCCCGATGGACACCGCCTCGAGCTCTACACCAGCGATTATTTCACTGGGGATCACGACCACGAGCCGCTGCGCTGGTCGCTGCGCGATCCGCGCCGCCAGACATTGTGGGGCGCGCCGGCGCCGCGCTCATGGTTCGAGCAGGGCTCGCCGTTCTCAGGCCAGGCCGTGCGTGAACCAAAGTTCGTGGCCGACGTGCTGGTGGCGGATTAAGTCATGAAGCTCCCTCGCCTCGCCACCTACTCAGTCAAGGGTGAAACCCGCTATGGCGCCGTCCTGGAGGGCGGCATCGTCGATCTCTCCGCGCGCTACGCAAAAGACTATCCGACGCTGCGCGAAGTCATCGCAGCCGGAAAGCTCGTGAGCCTCGCCGAAGAGGCCGCGGGCCGCACGCCAGTTCACGCGCTCAGCGAGATCACATGGCTGCCGCCAGTGCCGGCGCCGGAAAAGATCATCTGCATCGGCGTCAACTACCCTGATCGCAACGCCGAGTACAAGGACGGCCAGGACGCGCCGAAATATCCGAGCATGTTCATGCGCTCGCCCCGTTCCTTCGTCGGCCACGACACGCCGCTGGTGCGCCCGCGCGCGTCGGAGCAGCTCGACTATGAGGGCGAGATCGTGCTGGTGATCGGCAAGCCCGGGCGGCACATCGCGAAAAGTGCCGCGCTCGACCACATCGCCGCGCTGACGCTCTGCAACGAAGGCTCGGTGCGCGACTGGCTGCGTCACGCAAAATTCAACGTCACGCAGGGCAAGAACTTCGATTCCAGCGGCAGCCTCGGGCCCTGGCTTGTGCCCTACATGAGGGAAGCACAGATCGCCGACATCCGTCTGACCACGCATGTCAACGGCGAGCTGCGGCAGGACGACCGTACCAGCCGGCTGATGTTTCCGTTCCGCTATCTCATCAGCTATATCTCGACCTTCGCGACGCTGGTCCCCGGCGACATCATCGTCACGGGCACGCCGACCGGCGCCGGTGCGCGGTTCGATCCGCCGCGCTATCTGAAGCCCGGTGACGTCATTGAGGTCGCGGCCGAGGGCATCGGATCCTTACGCAACGGCGTCGTCGACGAAGCCTGACCAACAACACGAATGGAATGATGCAATGACCACCCTCACCGGCGGCGAAGCGATCGTAAGCGGGCTCGTCGCCCATGGCGTCGACACCGTGTTCGGCCTGCCCGGCGCGCAGGTCTATGGCCTGTTCGACGCCTTCCACCAGGCCCAGCTCAAGGTGATCGGCGCGCGGCACGAGCAGGCCTGCGGCTACATGGCGTTCGGCTATGCACGCTCCAGCGGCAAGCCCGGCGTGTTCAGTGTGGTGCCCGGCCCCGGCGTGCTCAACGCCAGCGCGGCGCTGCTCACCGCCTATGGCTGCAACGAGCCGGTGCTGTGCGTCACCGGCCAGGTCCCGACGCAGTTTTTAGGCAAGGGCCGCGGCCATCTGCACGAGATGCCGGACCAGCTCGCGACGCTGCGTACCTATGTGAAGTGGGCCGACCGCATCGAACATCCCGGCAACGCGCCGACCACGGTCGCGCGCGCCTTCCAGGAAATGACGTCCGGCCGCCGCGGTCCCGCGTCGGTCGAGATGCCCTGGGACATTTTTACCCAGCGCGCGGACACCGCCGCCGCGCAGGTGCTGGAGCCCCTGCCCGCGCCGCTGCCCGATTCTGACATGATCAAGCAGGCGGCAGCGCTGATCAAAGGCAGCAAGGCGCCGATGATCTTCGTCGGCAGCGGTGCGATCGACGCGCGCGACGAAATCCTCGAGCTCGCCGAGATGATCGATGCGCCCGTGGTCGCCTTCCGCAGCGGCCGCGGCATCGTCTCCAATGCGCATGAGCTTGGGCTCACCATGGCCGCCGCCTACAAGCTTTGGCCGAAGACCGATCTGATGATCGGCATCGGCTCGCGGCTCGAGCTGCCGACCATGTCGCGCTGGCCTTATCGCCCCGACGGGTTGAAGAGCATCCGCATCGACATCGACCCCGTCGAGATGCGGCGCTTCATCTCCGACACCGCGATCGTGGCCGATGCGAAGGCCGCGACGGCCGATCTCACTGCTGCCGTCAGCAAGGCCGGCTACAGCAAGACCGCCGGCCGCCGCGCCGCGATCCGCGAGGCGACCGCGATCGCGCAGCAGGAGATCCAGCGCATCCAGCCGCAGATGGCGTATCTCAACATCCTGCGCGAGGTGCTGCCGGCGAATGCGATCGTCACTGATGAGCTGTCGCAGTTCGGCTTCGCCTCCTGGTACGGCTTTCCGATCTACGAGCCACGTACCTTCATCACCTCGGGCTATCAGGGCACGCTCGGCTCGGGCTTCCCGACCGCGCTCGGCGCCAAGGTCGCGAACCCGGACAAGCCGGTGGTGGCGATCACCGGTGACGGCGGCTTTATGTTCGGCGTGCAGGAGCTTGCCACCGCCGTGCAGTTCAACATCGGCGTGGTGACGCTGGTGTTCAACAACAACGCCTATGGCAATGTCCGCCGCGACCAGCGCGAACGCTTTGATGGCCGCGTGGTGGCATCGGATCTGGTCAATCCGGACTTCGTCAAGCTCGCGGAATCCTTCGGCGTCGCGCCCGCACGCGTCACCGCGCCAGATCAGTTCAAGGCAGCGATGGAGAAGGCGCTTAGCCACAGCGGGCCGTATCTGATTTCGGTCGAGGTGACGCGGGACTCCGAAGTCAGCCCGTGGGCGTTCATTCACCCGCCGAAGCCTTAGACCTCAGCGCGTCCGACGGAAGGTCAAGTTGATCCGCTTCCGGCCGAGCAGCGCGTGCTCGCCCTCGGCGAGTGGCGCCACGCCGTGATAGGCAAGCCGCGACGGTCCGCCCCAGACCACGACGTCGCCATGGACGAGCCGGTAGCGCCGCGGCTTGTCTGCGCGCGCGAGGCCGCCGAAAAGGAAGGTCGCGGGCAGGCCGAGCGAGACCGAGACGATCGGCGCCGAATAATCCAGCTCGTCCTTGTCCTGATGCAGCGACAGCCGCGTGCCGGGCTCGTAGCGGTTGACGAGGCACGCATCGGGCGCAAAGTTCTGGAAGCCGCCCTGCTCCGCCGCGTGACGGGCCAGATCACGGAGCAGCGGCGGCAGCGCCGGCCATGGCGCCTCGGTTCGCGGGTCGATCGGATCATAGCGATAACCGGTGTGATCGGTGATCCAGCCGCGCTCGCCGCAATTGGTCATGGCCACCGACATCAGATGACCGCCGGGAGTGGTCATGCGGCGGAACGGCGACTGCGCCACGATGACGCGCACGGCTTCGATCAGCTCGCGCTCGATCGGCTTGACGAAACCGCGCAGCAGAACGGCGCCGTCGGCGATCTCCTCGCGCGACGGCTGCGCCTCGGCAACGCTGTCGAACAAATCAGCCGTCAATCGTCCCACTCATTTGGCATCATGAAAGATCACACCCACGGTGTGGCGTTGGCCGGACCTGATACGGCTGACGCCATGACGCAGATTAACGCGATACGTGCCGCGTGTCCCCTGCACCGGACGATGATGCACCGCAAAGGCGACCGCGTCGCCCTGCGCGAGTGGCACCACTTCGGCGCGGGACTGCATGCGCGGGCGCTGCTCGGTCAGCACGAACTCGCCGCCACTGAAATCGCGGCCGGGCTCGGACAGGAGGATCGCGACCTGAAGCGGAAACACGTGCTCGCCATAGAGGTCCTGGTGCAGGCAGTTGAAGTCGCCGGCCTCATATTGCAGCAGCAGCGGCGTCGGCCGCGCCTGCCCGGCGTCGTGGCAGCGCTTGAGGAACGTGGCATGCGCTGCGGGATAGCGGATGTCGATCCCCATCGCCTCGTTCCAGCGATTGGCGACGCCCTGGAGATGCGCATAAAGCGCCGGCCGCAACTGCGCGATGAGATCGGGCAGCGGGTAGGAGAAATATTTGTACTCGCCGCGGCCAAAGCCATGGCGGCCCATGACGACGCGGCTGCGGAAGTGCGCGTCGTCGGGATAGAGGGCGGAGACGGCGTGGCATTGGTCCGGCGTGAGCAGGCCCTTGAGGACGGCGCAGCCCTGGGAGTCGAGCTCGGCGGTGATTTGGGACCAGTCGAGGGCGTCGACGCGGGTGGCGGGGTCTGCGGGCGACTGAGAGAGCGATTTGCGTGCTGTTGCTGTCATGGCGACGACCTTCGCAAGACCGGCCCGCGCTCCGCCACCCGATTTCCGACTCTCTCCCCGTCATTGCGAGGAGCCCTTGCGACGAAGCAATCCAGACTGCCGCCGCGGAAAGATTCTGGATTGCTTCGCTACGCTCGCAATGACGGGTGGGGACGGACTTAGCCCCTCACCGGCAGCGTCACCACGTCATACCCGTGCCTGATCGTCCGCTTCAGCACGGGATCCTCAAGCTCGAAATCGAAGCGATCCGCCGGCCGGATGCCGCCCTTGGCCGCAAACGTGCCGCCGAACATGGCGCAACCGTCGGGGAACTTTCCGTCCTCGAAGCCGCGCGCGATGAGGTCGTTGACCGGCAGCATCGCGTCCAACGTGCCTTCCTGGTAGAGCACGCGCTCGCCCTTGATGGTGGCGTAGGAGCGCAAAATCATCTTGTCCCAATGGCCGATGACGTCCTCGAGCTCCCACAGCGTGGAGGCGATCGGCTTGTCGCACATTTGCTTGGACACGGTGACGTTATAGGCCTCGACCTTGCGGTCGGTATGGTCGGAGCCGCAGCCGACGAAGATGCGGCCCTGCCAGCCGATCAGCACGAACTCGACCTCGCCGGAGGAATCGCCGCCACAGCATTCGATGCTGTCTTCCTGGGTCAGTCGGCGCGCCGAGGCGCGGTAGTAGATCGGCGTCGAGGCCGGCCGGGCGATGCCCATGGCCTCGAGCTCGTCGATGTGCTTGTCGCGCGCGATCGCGTCGCGGCCGGTCCAGCCGGCGATGACCATCCGGTCGATCGCCAGCGTCAGCGGCGTGGTGGTGTCCTGGGCGTCGACGGTGAAAGTCAGGTCAAACACGAATGACGGCCTCCATGCCGGCAGCAAGTTCAAAGATACGGCGGTCAGATCCACCCGCGCCTGCAAGCATCAGGCCGACGGGAACATCGCCCTCGCGATGTGCCGGCAGCGAGATGGCGCAGCCGTCGATCATGTTGATCAGGGTGCAATTGCGCAGTGCGCGCATGTTTTGCGCGGTAAACGCCTTGTCGTCGGCGAGATCTGAAATCTTCGGCGGCGTGTTGGCGGTGGTCGGCAGCACCAGCGCGTCGTAGGGCGCGATGCGCGCGTTGACGCGGGCGATCAGCGAGCGGCGCTCGTTGAGGAGATCGATGTAGTCGGCCGCACTCTGCGCCTCGCCGCGCATGATGCGCACGGAAACGCGGGGATCGTAGACGTCGCCCTTGGACGTGATGAGATAGCGATGCCAGGCATAGCTTTCGGACGCCGCAAAGCCGCCCTTGGCGTTCATCGGGCCGATGTCGTGGAATTCGGCCATCTCGATGCGCTCGATGATGGCGCCATGATCGGCGAGCGATTTCAGCGCGCGCTCGAACGTTTCCGACACGGCCGCGTCGAGATCGTCCAGCGCGATCGTGGTCGGCACCGCAAGCCGCATGCCTTTCACGGGGCGCGGCTTCAGCGCGACGATCGGTTCGTTCGCGAGCACGGCGTCGAGAATGGCACAGCAGCTGACCGATCGCGCCAGCGGCCCGATGCTGTCGAGCGAGAACGACAGCGGCACCGCGCCATCAAGCGGCACGCGCCGCTGCGTCGGCTTGTAGCCGACGATGCCGTTATAGGCGGCCGGAATCCGACAGGAGCCACCGGTGTCGGTGCCGAGCGCGCCATGCGCCATGCCGTCGAGCACGGAGACCGCGGCGCCCGAGGACGAGCCGCCGGGCACGTGGCCCTCGGCCCGGTTCCAGGCGCCTTTGGGTGTACCATAGTGCGGATTGATGCCGATGCCGGAATAGGCGAACTCGGTCATGTTGGTCCGCCCGATCACGACGAAGCCGGCCTTGCGCAGCCGCGCCACGGTGGTGGCATCCTGCTCGGCCGGCGGGGAATCGTCGAGCGCGCGGGAGCCGGCGCGCGTCACCTGGCCCTTGATGTCGAACAGATCCTTGATCGAGACGGGGATACCGGCATAGCGCGACGGCGCAGCCTTGGCCTTGCGCAAGGCGTCCATCGCGTCTGCCGTCGCGAGCGCGGCTTCCTTGTCGACGTGGATGAAGGTGCGCTGCCCCTCGCCGGCGGGATCGGCGATCTTGGCGATACACGCCTCGACCAGCTTTCGGGATGTGGTACGGCCGCTTTCGAGGTCGTCGGCGAGCTTCGCCAGTGTCGGAAAATCGGGCATGTCTGTCTCACGGAATATTGCGCGCGCAATCTATAGCGCCGGCTCAGTTCGACACAAGCATTGTGCGCATGATGGCATGCATGCTGTCAGCTGGACCGTTGACGCATAGTCAATTGTCGCATCAAGATCGAAACGGGCAGGCGCGAAGCCTGTTCTCTGGGAGGACCAGCCGACATGGCCGAACCGCAGCGCGCGCGCCCGAAACCGACGCCTGAAACCCAGCATTTCTGGGACGGCACGAAAGCGGGCGAGCTGCGCCTGCAGCGCTGCGACGCCTGCGCGCATGTCTTTTTCCCACCACGCCCGTTCTGCCCGTCCTGCGCCTCGCGCAAGGTCAGCGTCTTCAAGGCGAGCGGCAAGGGTTTCCTTTACAGCTATGTGATCAACCACCGCCCCGCCGCGCCCGGCTTCACGCCGCCTTACGCGATCGCGGTGGTCGAGCTCGCCGAGGGGCCGCGGATGATGAGCAACATGATCGACTGCCCGCAGACACCGGAGGCGCTCGAACTCGACATGAAGCTCGAGGTCGCGTTCGAGGCCCTCGACGACAAGATCACCCTCCCCGTGTTCCGTCCGGCGAAGGGGTAAGCCATGCGCAGCAACCAGGTTGCCGTCGTCGGCGCGGCCGAGACCACCGAGCTCGGTGTCATCCCCAACGTGTCGCAGCTCCAGCTCCACGCGGATGCCGCGCTCAATGCCATTGCCGATGCCGGATTGAAGCTGTCCGACATCGACGGCTTCGCCACCGCGGTCGAGACGCCGCAGCAGGTCTGTCATTATCTGGGCATTAGGCCTACCTGGGTGGACGGCACCTCCGTCGGCGGCTGCTCGTTCATGCTGCACGTCCGCCATGCGGCGGCGGCGATCGAGGCCGGTCTTTGCAAGACCGTGCTGATCACGCATGCCGAGAGCGGCAAGTCGATGATCGGCAAGGCGCCGCGTTCGATCCCCGCCGACAGTTTGCAAGGCCAGTTCGAGGCGCCCTTCGGCGTCTACGGCCCGCCCAGCATGTTCCCGATCCCCGTGCTGCGCTTCATGAAGACCTACGGCATCACGCATGAGCAGCTGGCCTCGGTCGCGGTGGTGCAGCGGGAATGGGCGGCGAAGAATCCGCGGGCGATGATGAAGGACCCGATCACGGTCGCCGACGTCCTCAACTCGCGCATGATCGCCTATCCGTTCCGGCTGCTGCAGTGCTGCCTCGTCACCGACGGCGGCGGCGCGCTGATCCTGACCTCGGCCGACCGCGCCAAGGATTTTCCGCGCAAGCCCGTCTACATCATGGGCACCGGCGAGAGCGTGGAAACGCCGATGGTCAGCCAGATGGAGACTTTTAATTCCTCGCGCGCGTTCAAAACGGCGGGGCCGCTGGCCTTCAAGGAGGCCGGCATCGCCCACAAAGACGTCGATCATCTCATGATCTACGACGCCTTTGCGCATCTGCCGCTGTTCGGCCTCGGCGACCTCGGCTTCATGCCGCACGAAGAAACCGGCAAATTCATCGCCGACGGCAACACCCGCCCCGGGGCTAAGCTGCCGCTCAACACCAATGGCGGCGGCTTGAGCTACATGCATTCCGGCATGTACGGCATGTACGCGCTCCAGGAGAGCGTGCGCCAGATGCGCGGCATCGCGCCGGCGCAGGTGCCGAACGCGAAGATTTCAGTGTGCCACGGCGTCGGCGGCATGTTCGCCGCCAGTGGCACGATCGTGTTTACGAACGAGAGGTAATCCACATGAGCAAATCACTGCAGGACAAGGTCGTCATCGTCACCGGCGCAGGCCGCGGCATCGGGCGCGAGATCGCGCTGCTTTGCGCGGCGGAAGGCGCCAAGGTCGTCGTCAACGATCCCGGCGGGGCCGCCGACGGCGCGGGCTCCAGCGCTTCTCCCGCTGAGGAGGTGGTGGAGGAGATCAAGAAGCGCGGCGGCATTGCCGTCCCCAACTTCGAGTCGGTGGCGGAAGCCGTCCCGGCGAGCAAGATCGTCAAGACCGCGACCGATCATTTCGGCCGGCTCGACGGCGTCGTCAACAATGCCGGCATCCTGCGCGACATGATCTTCCACAAGATGAGCGTGGAGGCGTTCGAGGCCGTCATCAAGGTTCATCTGATGGGCTCGTTCTATGTCAGCCACGCCGCCGCGCGCATCTTCCGCGAGCAGGAGTCTGGCTCCTTCGTGCACTTCACTTCGACCTCTGGCCTGATCGGCAACTTTGGCCAGGCCAACTACGCCGCCGCCAAGCTCGGCATCATCGGCCTGTCCAAATCGATCGCGCTCGACATGGGCCGCTTCAACGTCCGTTCGAACTGCGTCTCGCCGTTCGCCTGGACCCGCATGATCGGCACCATTCCGACCGAGACCGAAGCCGAGAAGGCGCGCGTCGAGAAGATCAAGCAGATGGGTCCGGAGAAGATCGCGCCGATCTGCGCCTATCTGCTCTCGGATGCCGCCAAGGATGTCTCCGGCCAGATCTTCGGCGCGCGCATGAACGAGCTGTTCCTGTTCAGCCAAAACCGCCCGTTGCGCTCGGTCCATCGTAGTGAAGGCTGGACGCCGCAATCGATCGCGGAACACGGAATGCCGGCGCTGAAGGGCTCGTTCTACAAGCTCGACCGCTCCGCCGACATCTTCCCGTGGGATCCCGTCTAGCCACATTTTTGGCATTCCTGCGCCGCGATCTCTGGTTGTCTTGTCCAGAGATCGCCCCGCTTTATGCCTGAATGCGGGCGAATGGTGTCCTCCCAACACAACTTTGGGAGGAAACCATGACAAGAATACTGACCAACCCTAACGACAACTCTTCCACAACGGAACCCGGCGGCCTTGGCCGCCGCGATATTTTGAGAGGCGCGGCGGTGCTCGCGGCGTCCACTGTGCTCGCCTCACAGGCGGACGCGCGCGACTACGGCGCAAATGCCGAGCCGCAGCGCTATCCCGATCCCGATATCATCGCCATCGATCCCAAGCGCTTCAAGGCCAAGGTCGGCAACACCTCGATCAAGCGGCTCTATACCGGCTGTCTGTGGGCGGAAGGACCGGCCTGGAATGCACAGGGCCAGTACCTCGTCTGGAGCGATATCCCCGCCAACCGACAGCTTCGCTACCTCGACGACGACGGCCACATCTCCGAGCAGTTCCACAAGCCGTCGAACGAGGGCAACGGCAATTCGTTCGACACCGAGGGACGCCAGATCACCGCCGAGCGCACCCGCCTCGTCCGCTACGAGCACGACGGTTCGGTGACGGCGCTCGCCGAGCAGGCCAACGGCAAGCCGCTCAATGGCCCGAACGACATGGTCGTGCATCCCAACGACAAGTCGATCTGGTTCACCGATCCCGGCTATGGCGCGATCAGCATCTACGAGGGCAAGCTCGCCAATACCGGCTCCCTGCAGCCCTATCAGAAGGAAGCCGTCTATCGCCTCGACGCGCAGTCCGGCCAGCTGACGAAGGTCGCGGACGAGCCGTTCAAGCCAAACGGCATCGCCTTCTCCCACGACTACAAAAAGGTCTATGTCTGCGACACCGGGATCACACACTATCCGCAAGCGGAAAACGTGGTGTGGTCCTACGACCTCGACGGTCAGAAGCTATCGAACCCGAAGCGGCTGATCGACATGAAGCTCGATGGCAAATCGGGCTTCCCCGATGGCCTGCGTGTCGATACCGAGGGCAATATCTGGGTCGGCGCGGGCTGGGTCGGACCTGGCTATGACGGCGTGCAGGTGTTCGCGTCGACCGACGGCGCGCGCATCGGCCAAATCCTGCTGCCCGAGACCTGCGCCAATCTGTGCTTCGGCGGCAAGAAGCGCAACCGCCTGTTCATGACCGCGAGCCAGTCGCTCTATTCGGTCTATGTGGAGACGCAGGGGGCGCATTTCTGCTGAGTGATGCGAATAGTGAGTGGCGAGTGGAATCCATTCTCCACTCGCCATTTCGCTATTCGGTCCTCAACCCGTATTCCTCAACCCCGCCGAGATTCCGTTGATCGTCAGCTGAATCCCGCGCAGCACCTGCTCGTCCGGATTCTGCGCACGATGCTCCCTCAACAGCTCGACCTGCACGTGGTTGAGCGGGTCGAGATAGGGGAAGCGGTGGCGCACGGAGCGCTCCAGCAGCGGGTTGCCTTGCAGCAGCCGGTCCTGATCCATGATGTCGAGCAACGTCTCGATGCAGGAATGCCATTCGCGGCGGATGCGGCCGAAGATCTTTTCGCGCAGGGCTTCGTCCGGCACCAGCTCGGCATACCGCGAGGCGATCGCGATCGAGCTTTTCGCCAGCACCATGTCCATGTTCGACAACAGCATGCGGAAGAACGGCCATTCCTTGTAGAGCTCTTTCAGGAACGGCATGCCCTTGTCGGGATGCTCCGCGATCCATTGCTCCACCGCGCTGCCAAAGCCGTACCAGCCCGGCAGCATCAGGCGGCACTGCGCCCAGGAGAACACCCAGGGGATCGCACGCAAATCCTCAATCGCACGCGTCTTCTTGCGCGAGGCCGGGCGGCTGCCGATGTTCAGCGTCGCGATCTCGTTGATGACGGTCGAGGACCAGAAATATTCGACGAAGCCGTCGGTCTCGTAGACGAGGCCGCGGTAGGCCTTGAAGGCGAGATTTGAAAGCTCGTCCATCGCAGTGAGATATTCGCGGCGCGGCGCGCTCTGGCTCGGCTGCAACAGGCTGGCATCCAGCGTCGCCGCCGCCAGGATTTCGAGATTGTTGCGGCCGACCTCCGCGTTCGAATATTTCGACGAGATGATCTCGCCCTGCTCGGTGATGCGGATCTGGCCGTTCACGGCCCCGCCCGGCTGCGCAACGATGGCGTCATAGCTGGGACCGCCGCCGCGACCCACCGAACCGCCGCGGCCGTGGAACAGCCGCAGGCGCACGTGGTGGCGCTCGAACACCTCGACGAGGCCGATCTCGGCCTTGTAGAGTTCCCAGCCCGACGTGACGAAGCCGCCATCCTTGTTCGAGTCGGAATAGCCGAGCATGACCTCCTGCACGCTGCCGCGGCTGTCGACGAGGCGGCGGTAATCATGCAGCGACAGCATGCGATCCATGATGCCGCTTGACGCCTGCAGATCCTCGATGGTCTCGAACAGCGGCACGACATTGATCGCACTGCGGCCGGAGGGATGGACCAGGCCCACCTCTTTCAGCAGCACCGCGACCTCGAGCATGTCGGACATGCCCTTGCACATCGAGATGATGCATTGGGGAATGGCGTCAGAGCCGAACTTCGCATGCGCCTCCGCAGCCGCATGGAAGACGTTGAGCTCGCCCATGGTCTCGTCGCTGTACTTGATGAACGGCGACACCAACGCGCGTGTGCTGCGCAATTCGTTGGTCAGCAGCGAGATGCGCGCGTCCTCGCCGAGCGCGAGATAGGACATGCCGGGATTGGCCGCGTCCATCAGCTCGGCGATGGTGCGTTCGTGCACCGCCGAGTTCTGGCGGATATCGAGCCGCGCCAGGTGGAAGCCGAAGCAATCCACCGCGCGTCGCAACAGCCGCAGCCGGCCGCGGGCAATGACGCGGGCGTTGTTGGAGATCAGCGAGCGGTGCAGCACGTCAAGATCAGTCTGCAACTCCTTGACACTGTCATAGGGCGCGCCCTTGCCGACCGGGCGGCGGGTGATCTCGACCTCGAGCTTTTCCGCCGTGGCCGTCAGGCGGGCATAGATGCCGGAGACCGCGAGCCGATAAGGCTCGCCGCTCCGGTGCGGCGAGGTATCAGGCGAATGCTCCGCCAGCGTGCGCAGCTCCTCCGAGACGTCGGCGAGATGGGCTGCGATCGACAGCTCCGAGCCGAGCACGTGCAGCTCGTTCAGATAGAACTGCATCACGCGGCTCGATTGCAGCCGCAGCGTGCCGCGCATGACGTCGGCGGTGACGAAGGGATTGCCGTCGCGGTCGCCGCCGATCCAGCTTCCCATCCGCAGGAACGAAGCGAGCTCGCTGGCGGCCTGCTCGCCGCCCTCCTCCAGCTTGTCTTCCAGCGCGTTGACCAGCCGCGGCACCTCGCGCAGGAAAGTGTAATCGTAGAACGACAGGCCGTTGGCGACCTCGTCGAGCACGGTGAGCTTGGTCCGGCGCAACAGATTGGTCTGCCACAGCGTCAGCACCTCGCGACGCAGCTGCTCGTCGCTGGCGGCGGCCTCGTCTGCGGTCAGCGCCACGCGCTCGCGGCGATCGAGCAGGGCTGCGACCTCCATCTCGCGATCCATCGTGCTCTTACGGCGGACCTCGGTGGGATGCGCGGTCAGGACCGGGCTGACCTGGGCCGTCCTGAAGAAGTTGCGCAGCTGGTCTGTGCCGATTCCAGCACCCTTGGCCTTGGCCAGCGTCTCCGCCAGCACGCCGGAGCCGCCGCCCTTGCCGGCGCGCAACTGGCGGATGTTGTTCTGGTCCTCGGCGATGTTGGCGAGGTGGGAAAAGTAGCTGAAGGCGCGGACGATCCGCACCGTCTCGGAGGTCGACATGCCGTCGAGGATCTGCTCGAGCTCGCGCCGTGCAACCCGGTCCTCGTCGCGGTGGAACCGGATCGAGGTCTGCCGGATGCGCTCGACCAGGTCGAACACATCTGCGCCCTCCTGGTCGCGCACGGTGTCGCCCAGGATGCGCCCGAGCAGGCGGATATCGTCGCGCAGCCGCGCATCAGCCTCCAGCGCCTGGGCGTCCTCAGGCCGGTTCGGGCGAAGCTCGGCGGCGTCGGATGGTATTGTCTGGAGGGACATGGCTCGCTCCCTGGTTCGAGCTCGCTTGGATGCCCGGCCTACCAAGTGTGCAAGTTTTTTGCCGCAGCGCAAGATGAAGTTGGGGGCGGCGCACACCAAGGGCGGAGCTAGGCCGGCACGATCACCTTGCCGATCGGCCAGAGCGCGATGCCCGCGAGCTTCAGATGGGCCCAGGCGAAGGGAATGCCGATGATGGTGATGGCGAAGACCACGGCGGTCAGGACGTGGCCCAGCGCCAGCCACCAGCCGGCCAGCACGAACCAGATGATGTTGCCGATCACCCCGAGCAGACCGGTGCCGATATCACTCACGCCGGTGACCTGGTCGCGGTTGACCGCTCGCGAACCGAACGGCAGCAGCGTGTAGACGGCGATATTGAACGCCGCACGCGCCCAAGGCAGGCCGATAATGGTGATGGCCATGATCACCGCGGCGATCAGCCAGCCGACGGCCATCCAGGCACCGCCGATGAGAATCCAGATGACGTTGAGCAGAATGGAAACGGGGGCCATTAGATTTAGGAACCTTGGGATGATCCGGGGTCTATCAGCCCTCTTATAGCACGACCTCCGCGGTCATAGTCCATGACGCCGGCCGCGTTCGGCACGCAGCGATGTGCCGACAAATCCGACATCCTCGATCCCGCGCGAAATCTCCTTCGCGCAGAGCCACAGCGTCACTGCGGCGGCACCGATCGCGGCCAGTCCCGAGATGAGAACAGGATTGGGACAAAATGTGACGAGAAAATTATCGAGCGGAACGGACCCGGTTGGCCAGCGCGGACTGCAAGAAGATGCCAGAGCCAAACCGCAAAGCAGGACGGTGACGGCGTTCGCGCCAGCCAAAGCGATCACGACGATCGCAAGACCCTTCCTCATGGAGAGGACGAGATCGACGATCTTCACGACTGCACAACATGCGATCACGGCGGCGATGGCCTGGGCCTGACCGCTCCAGGCCCACACTGCCGCAACACAGGCCAACAGGGTGAGATTGACCTTCACAGCTTCGGGAAACTTGCAACGAAGCGCGTAGGGATTCACCTTCTCGATGAGGTCCAGCAATGCGCAGGCGATCAGCCCGGCCGCAAAGCCACCGAGATGCACGCCCCAGTCGATCCGCGAATTGCCGAGCGCAAACGCGATGTTCAATCCGATGTTGATCGCAAAGAAGTCGAACCTGACGTCGAGCTTGCCGAGGATCCACAGGCAGAGCAGCCCGCCCAAAATGCCCGATGTGGCGCCGGACGCGCCGACCGTCAAATAGGGCGTGGCATGGATGCCATTGCCGATGACCGCGCCGAACACCATCGCGCAGAGATAGATGCTGAGGAAATAGGCCGGCCCAACCCGCCGCTCGAGATGCCCGCCCCACAGCACGAGGCACAACATGTTCATGGTGAGGTGGACGAAGTTGACGTGCAGGAAGCCATAGGCGAGCAGGCGCCAGTACTCATGCCGCGCAATTGCGCCCGAATACATGCCGCCGTAGCGATACAGCAGCTCCGCCGGCGCGGCCGGACCGCCGGCCTGGATGAAGCAGAATCCCGACGCGAGGACGGTCACGGTCATCAACGCGTAGACGGCCGCATGTGGGACTTCGAAGAAGCTGGCGCGGTATGAGGGCATCGGCGATCGCAAGCGGCAGGAAACGGGAGCGCCAACCTAGCCGAGCCGATCGATGATTGCTACTCCAGCGCGTGCCGGCGGGCGGCGCCTACCGCCCCTCGAATTTCGGCGCGCGCTTCTCCATGAAGGCCTTCTCACCCCTGTGTTCGTAGCCCGGATGGAGCGCAGCGAAATCCGGGGTTTTCGACGCAAGCACCGCCCCGGATTGCGCTTCGCTCCATCCGGGCTACACAGTTCAAATCTTCCGCCCTGCCTGCTCCCAATAGGGATCGCGCAGGCGGCGCTTGAAGATTTTTCCGGAGTCTTCGCGCGGCAGGCCCGAGCGGATCTCGATATGCTTGGGTATCTTGTAATCGGCGAGTGACGCTTTCAGCCGCGCGCGGATGCCGGCGGCATCGAGCGTGATGCCGGGTTGCGGTTCGACCACCGCCATCAGCGCTTCGCCGAACTCGGCGTCGGGGATGCCGAACACGGCGCAATCATGGACGCCGGGCACGGCATGCAGCACGGATTCGATCTCGGCCGGATAGATATTGACGCCGCCCGAGATCACCATGTCGCGCTTGCGGTCGCAAATGAAGACATAGCCGTCCTCGTCGATATAGCCGACGTCGCCCGAGGTGATGAAACCGTCGCGATCGATCTCGGCGCGCTTCTCGGGCTTGTTGTGGTAGGTGAAGTCCGCCATCCCGACCATGCGCGAATAGATCTCGCCGATCTCGCCCACGCCCAGCACGCTTCCGTCATTGCCGATGAAGCGCAGCTCGGCGCCGGGCGAAATCTTGCCGACGGTGCCGGGCTTCTTCAGCGCGTCCTCGGAGGTCGCGAACGTGACGGCGCTGGACTCGGTCGAGCCGTAGAATTCATAGATCACCGGCCCCCACCATTCGATCATGGCGCGTTTGACGTCGGCCGGACACGGCGCGGCGGCATGAATGATGTGGCACAGCGAGGAGACGTCGTATCTCTTGCGCACCTCTGCCGGCAGCTTCATCAGGCGGATAAACATGGTCGGCACCATGAAGATGGTGTCGATCTCAAAGCGCTCGATCAGCTCCAGAAACTCTTCCGGCTCGAAGCGCGGCATCAGCACCAGCGCGCCGCCGAGTTTTCCAGCGCGGATGCCGAACGAGTTCGGCGCGGAATGATAGAGCGGGCCCGGCAGGATCGCGCGGGCTCCGGGCTTCAGCCCGTAGATCATCGCGCGCATGCGCTCGCCGGCGGCCTGCTGATCCGCCGTCGGCGCGTTGCGCCGCACGCCCTTGGGATGGCCTGTCGTCCCCGACGTATAGATCATGTTCATCGGCTGCGGCACGACCGGACCGTCATAGGGCTGGTGCTGCGCGAGCCAGCTTTCGAAATCGATCGCAAAGTCAGGAGTCGTCAGGTGATCGGGATCGATCTTGTAGTTCTTCAGGATCTCCGGCGGCGTCGGCACGCTGAGCACCGTGACGCCAGCGGGAATCGCATCGCGCAGGGCGTGCAGCATATCGGCATGTCCGATCAGCACGGACGTGCCGGTATCACCAAGGATGTAGTTGATCTCCTCCGGCTTGAAATGCCAGTTGACCGGCACTCCATAGGCGCCCAATCGCATCGCGGCGTAGGCAGCTTCCAGGAAGGCGATATCGTTTCGCATCAGCATGCAGACGCAATCGCCCTGCTTGACGCCGATTTTGGCGAGACCGGACGCGATGCGGTCGGCGCGATTGGCAACCTCGGCATGGGCGCGATGGCGCTCGCCGGAGACAATGCCGAGGAATGGGGACGTTTCGCTCATTTGTTTTTTCTTTTTGTTGAAATCGACCCTCTTGGTGAGGAGGCGCCACCGGGTCCGCGCAAAGCGCGGACCGATGATAAACTCCACGCCGTCTCGAACCATGAGAGCCCGTGGCCCATCCCTCGAGACGCCGCTTCGCGGCTCCTCGGGATGAGGACCGTGCTAATCCGCATACTTCGCCGCACGCTTCTCCAGATTCGACCGCACGGCTTCGGTCTGGTTCGCGCTGCCGATCAGCTTCTGCTGCTCAACCGACTCCGCGAGCAGCGCGGGGCCCGGATCGACCGAGAGATTGTTGAGCAGGCGCTTCGCGGCGCGGATCGCATCGGGGCTCTTGCCGGCGATCTCGCGCGCGACTTCGAGCGCCGCGGCCCGCGGATCATCGCAGATACGCGTGGCGAGGCCATATGTTATCGCCTCCTGCGCGGAGAAGATGCGGCCGGTGTAGGTGAGATCGCGCAAGATGTCGTCGCGCACCAGCGAAGCCAGGATCGGCGTGCCGGCCATGTCCGGCACGAGGCCCCATTTGATCTCCATCACCGACATCCGCGCATCGGGCGCGAGGAAGCGCATGTCGGCGCCGAGCGAGAGCTGGAAGCCGCCGCCGAAGGCAACGCCATGCACGGCCGCGATCACGGGAACCGGAAGCTTGCGCCATCCCCATACCGCCTGTTGCGGAAAGTTTGCCTGGCCGTGCGTCCGCTTGGTGAGGTCGCGATTTTCGCCACCCGGAATTCCGTTGCCACCGCCCTCCTTCATGGCGGCAAAACGCCCCATGTCGAGACCGGCGCAGAAGGCGCGTCCTTCACCTGATAGCACTACGACGCGCACGCCTTTTTCCTTCGAAAGCCGCTCGGTTGCCGCAACAAGGGCCTCGAACATGGCCTGATCGAGCGCATTCATCTTGTCCGCACGCACCAGCCGCACGTCGGCGACGCCTTCCGAGATCGAAATCGAGACGCGCTCTTCCATGGATGAATTCTCCCCTGTTCTCGTTCGGTGCCGCTTTACAGAAAGCTGACGGCCGGATTTAGTCAATCGACCAATTAACTGACAATCCGTACGGGAGAAACAGCCATGTTCAAGGAAAATCTTCTGGCTGGTCGGCGTATTCTCGTGACCGGCGGTGGCACGGGTCTCGGCAAGTCGATGGCGGCGCGCTTTCTTCAACTCGGCGCCGAGGTGCACATCTGCGGCCGGCGCAAGATCGTCTGCGACGAGACCGCGACCGAGCTGATGGCTGAGTATGGCGGCCGCGTCACCAGCCACGGCGTCGACATCCGCAACGCGCTCGCGGTCGACGAGATGATCGAGACCATCTTTCGCGATGCGCCGCTGACCGATCTCATCAACAACGCCGCCGGCAACTTCATCTCGCGCAGCGAAGAGCTCTCGCCGCGCGGCTTCGACGCCGTCGCCAACATCGTCATGCACGGCACGTTCTATGTGACGCATGCGGTCGGCAAGCGCTGGATCGCCCTGAAGCAACCCGGCAACGTCGTCTCGATCACCGTGACCTGGGTGCGCAACGGCTCGCCTTACGTGGTGCCGTCGGCGATGAGCAAGTCCGCGATCCACGCCATGACGATGTCGCTCGCGACCGAATGGGGCCGGCACGGCATCCGCCTCAACACCATCGCACCGGGCGAGATCCCGACCGAGGGCATGAGCAAGCGCATCAAGCCGGGTGATGAAGCCGGCGCACGCACCAAGGCGATGAACCCGATGGGCCGCGTCGGCACCATGGAGGAATTGCAGAACCTCGCAGTGTTCCTGATCTCCGGCGGCTGCGACTGGATCACCGGCGAGACCATCGCCATGGACGGTGCGCAGGCCCTCGCGATGGGCGGCAATTTCTACCAGCTCCGCGACTGGAGCGACGACGACTGGAAGACCGCGCGCGAGAGCATCATGGCGCAGAACGAGAAGGATCGGGCGAAGCGGGGGTAGCGTCCTCTCCCGTATTGTCTTTGCTCGCGGATGACGCCACACTCCGCAGCATAAAAACAAAACGCCCACGGGAGAAACATGACCACACAGCCATTGGCGAATCTCGCCGACATGGTGCGCGAACGCGCGACGAGCCGCGGCGATGCCATCGCCTATGAGTTCGAGGGCCGCGTCACCAGCTTTGCCGAGTTCAACGTCAAGACCAACAAGGTCGCGAACGCGTTGATCGCGATGGGCGTCAAGAAGGGCGACCGCATCGCCCATCTCGGCAAGAACAGCGACCTCTATTTCGAGCTGCTGATGGGCGCGATGAAGGCCGGCGTGGTGATGGCGCCGGTGAACTGGCGGCTCGCCGGGCCCGAGGTCGCCTTCATCGTCGCGGATTGCAAGGCGCCGGTGCTATTCGCAGGGCCGGAGTTCATCACGCAGGTCCGCCAGATCAGGGATCAGCTCCCGGGCGTGCGCACCATCATCACCACCGAAGGTGGCGCGCCGGAATGGCAGGATTTTACCGCATGGCGCGATGCGCAGAGCGGCGACGATCCGAAGGTTGCGATCGACACGAAAGACATCGCGATCCAGCTCTACACGTCGGGCACGACAGGCAAGCCGAAGGGCGCGATGCTGAGCCACGCGAACTTCCTCAACCTCGTGCAAACCGGCAATGCCGCGGACAAGCCGGAGTGGAACCGGTGGTCCACCAACGACGTCTCGCTGGTCGCAATGCCGATCTTCCATATCGGCGGCTCCGGCTGGGGCGTGATGGGGCTTTATCACGGCGCCCGCGGCGTGATCGCGCGCGAGTTCGATCCGACCAAGGTTTTGGATTTCTTCGAGCGGTCGGGCATCACAAAGCTGTTCATGGTGCCGGCGGCGATGCAGTTCGTGGTGCGGCAGCCGCGCGCGAAGACGGTCGACTTCTCCCGGCTAAAATACATGCTGTACGGCGCCTCGCCCATTCCCGCGGCCTTGCTGAAGGAATGCATCGAGGTCTTCAAATGCGGTTTTGTCCAGATGTACGGCATGACGGAGACGACGGGCACCATCGTCGCGCTGCCGCCGGAGGATCACGTCGAGGGTCTCGAGCGGATGCGCTCGGCCGGCAAGGCGCTGCCGGGCGTCGAGATCGCCATCCTCGACGCCGACGGCAAGCCGCTGCCGCCGCGCGAGGTCGGCGAGATCGCGACGCGCTCGGGCTCCAACATGGCGGGCTACTGGAATCTGCCGGAAGCGACCGCCTCGACGCTGCGCGGCGACGGCTGGCTGCGCACGGGTGACGCCGGTTACATGGACGAGGACGGCTACCTCTACATCCACGACCGCATCAAGGACATGATCATCTCCGGCGGCGAGAATATCTATCCGGCCGAGGTCGAGACCGCGCTGTGCGATCATCCTGACGTCGCCGAGGCCGCCGTGATCGGCATCCCCGACGACAAATGGGGCGAGGCCGTGAAAGCTGTCGTGGTGATGAAGCCGGGCAAGCAGGCGACCGCAACCGACATCATCAACTTCACCCGCGAGCGCATTGCAGGGTTCAAGACGCCCAAGAGCGTGGAGTTTCTGCCGGCGCTGCCGAGGAATCCGAGCGGCAAGATCCTGCGGCGGCAACTGCGCGAGCCTTATTGGGCGGGGAAGGATAGAAGGGTGAATTGATCGCGTAGCGACGAAGTGCCGTAGGGTGGGCAAAGGCGCGCTCTTCGCGCGCCGTGCCCACCATCTTGTCCCGCATTCAAGGCGCGGTGGGCACGCTTCGCTTTGCCCACCCTACCGCACCGGTGCAAGCCTCAATGCTTCCCCGGCCCCATATACCCGAACAGGAATCCCGCCACCTTGCGCATCTGGATCTCCTCGCTGCCCTCGGTGATGCGGTAGCGGCGGTGGTGGCGATAGATGTGCTCGAACGGCTTGTGGCGTGAGTAGCCCATGCCGCCGTGGACCTGCATGGCGCGGTCGGCGGATTCGCAGCAGAGGCGGTTTGCCCAGTAGTTGCACATGGAGACGCGGTCGGACAGCGTGCGCTCGATCTGCTCCTCGTTGAGCTGGTCCATCTCCCAGGCAGTCTTGCGGATCAGCAGGCGCAGCATCTCGGCTTGGGTCGCAAGCTCGACCAGCGGAAACTGGATCGCCTGGTTCTCGGCAAGCGCCCTGCCAAACGGCTTTCGTTCGCGCGCGTATTTCACACTCTCGTTGATGCAGTAGACGGCGGCACCGAGCGAGCTCGCCGCCTGGCGGATGCGGTTCTGATGGACAAAACACTGCGCCAGCGACAGGCCGCGGCCGACCTCGCCGAACTGCGCATCCTCGGGCACGAACACGTCCGTAAAACTGACGCGCGGGTGATCGGTCGGCATGTTGAAGGTCCACATATATTCCTCGACCTTCACGCCGTGGCTCTTGGCCGGCACCAGGAAGCAGGTGATGCCGCGGGCATCGCCGTCATTGCCCGACGTGCGCGCGAACAACGCGCAATGCGTGGCGACGTGCATGCCGGTGGTCCACATCTTCTCGCCGTTGATGATCCAGCCCTTGACGTTGTCGCGGGTCGCCGGCACCGCACGCGTCTCCATGTGGGTCGCGTCCGAGCCGTGATTTGGCTCGGTCAAGCCGAAGGTGATGCGATACTTGCCCTTGATCGAGCCATCGATCATCGCCTTCTGGTCGTCGCGGCCGTAGCGGTCGAGCATGGTGACGACGGGAAAATTGCCGACGATGGAATGCTCGTTCTGGAGGTCGTTATGCAGGCCAAGACCCTTTGCCGCAAAATGCTCGCGGATCACGGCCATCCAGAGGTTGGAGCCGTCCTTGCCGCCATATTGCTTCGGCACCGGGAAACGCAGATGGCCGGCGGCGTCGGCGAGATCCTTGGCCTTGCGCAGCAGCGCTTCCCATTCGTGGCGCGGCAGGCCGTCATTCTCGAAATCGGTGCGCGCCCATTCGCGGCGATGATCGAAGAAGCGGATGTTGTCATCGGTCTGTTCGAGCGGCTTGATCTCGCGTTCGATGAAACGATCGAGCTCTCCGAGATAGGCGACGAGATCGGCAGGCAGTGAGAAATCCACGGTTCTCTCCCGGATTGATTTTATCGTTTTGTGTTAAGGCGCTAGGCGCGTTTTGCTTCGCACGATTAAGGTGAGAAGAGCGTCTCCGAGTCAAGCAAAGCGAGGCGTGTCAGCGGCGCAAGGCGCACCCACGCAATTCGATGGTGCTCCGGCGCTGACGCGCGGTAGTATGACGCCAATATTCCTTCACGAGAAACTGCGGGAGCGCGCGATGGAGCTGAAATTCTCAAAGGTGGAACGCAAGGGGCCGATCACGATCATCACGCTGTCGCGGCCCGAGGTCTACAACGCGCTGCACATCGACGCGCATTTCGAGCTCAACAAGGTGTTTGACGATTTCGCCGCCGATCCAGAACAATGGGTCGCGGTCGTCACCGGCGGCGGCGACAAGGCCTTCTGCGCCGGCAACGATCTGAAGTGGCAGGCAGCGGGCGGCAAACGCGGCTGGGACAAGGGCGGCTTTGCCGGCCTCACCTCGCGCTTCGACTGCGACAAGCCGATCATCGCCGCGGTCAACGGCGTCGCCATGGGCGGCGGCTTCGAGATCGCGCTCGCCTGCGACCTGATCATCGCGTCGGAGAATGCCACCTTCGCCCTGCCCGAGCCGCGCGTGGGCCTCGCTGCGCTTGCCGGCGGGCTGCATCGGTTGCCGCGACAGATTGGCCTCAAGCGCGCCATGGGCATGATCCTCACCGCGCGTCATGTCAGCGCCAAGGAGGGACAGGAGCTCGGCTTCGTGAACGAGGTGGTGCCGCAGGGCGAGGCGCTTGCGGGCGCGCTGCGCTGGGCGGAGATGATCACCAAGAACTCGCCGATGTCGATCCGGGCGTCCAAGCAAACCATCCGGAAGGGCCTTGCCGTGTCGCTTGAGCAGGCGATCGAAGAGCAGCGGGAATATCCGGCGGTGAAGGCGATGATGGCTTCTCAAGATTACATCGAGGGCCCGAAGGCGTTTTCCGAGAAGCGGCCGCCGAAATGGATGGGGAAGTAGAAGGCCATCCCTCCGCCGTCATTGCGAGCGCGGCGAAGCAATCCAGAAATGCATCCGCGGAAGTACTCTGGATTGCTTCGTCGCAAGGGCTCCTCGCAATGACGGGGAGAGGTCTACCCGCCTCGCGACAGCTCGCGCTTGTAGGAGGCGTAATTTGGCTGATCGACGGCGAGTTTGTCCATCGTGGTCGCCCACAGATGCTCCGCCAGCCCCGGCGTTGCGAGATCGACCTCGCCCTTGGCGATACGCTCCGCGAGCGCGCGATTGAGCTCCGTCACCGAGCCATCCATGCCGAGCAGCGCACGCAGCCGCTCCACTTCACTCGCGTCACGCCCCTCCTCCTGTGTCAGCTGCCGCGTGACAAGGTCGAGGATGTTGATCGCCACGCGCAGCTTGAACGCCTGGTGACCCGTGATCAGCGGCGTGATGTCATTGCGGAGGAAATCGGCGACCGCCTTCGTCAGCTCGATCGGTGTCGGTTCGTCCTGCATGCCTAACCTCCCCGCGGCGCGAGCAGCCGCAGCAGATCGATCTCTGTCTCGGACGCACGGCGGCCGATCATCGCGCGCTCCATGGAATGATCCGGCCCCTCGCGGAACCGCTGCATCATGCCGCCGCACATGATGCCCCAGCGCAACGTACCCATCACTTCCCAGAATTTTACGCGCGACGGATCGACTTTGCGGCCGGCCGCCTCGTAACCCGCAAACAGCTCTACGCGCGAGCCAAAGCCGCCGACAGGCTTGTCGATCTCGCCGAAGCGCCAGGAGTTGACGCAGACCCAGCCGAGATCCTCCATGGGATCGCCGAGATGGGCGAGCTCCCAGTCGAGCACCGCACGGACGCCATCGGCGCCGATGATGAGATTGCCGTTGCGGAAATCGCCATGCACCAGCGTCGTCTCGACCGAGGGGCCCGGATCGTGGTCGCGCAGCCAGCGCAGCGCCAGCTCGAACACCGGCTTTGGCCAATTCAGGCTGCGATAGTCGCGCTCGAACTCGGAGATCTCCTGGGTCGCGGAGCGGCTGCGCAGCTCCGGCAGCTTGTCCTGCGGCAGCCTGTGCAGGCCGGCAAGCACGCCGCCGATCTGCCGCGCGAGATGCGGCCGCGCCGCGGCAAACTCCTCGTCGCGAAGAATCTTGCGGGCGATGGTCTCGCCCTCGACGCGCTGCATGATGAAGCCAGTGCCGAGATCCTCGTCCGGCGTCAGCACATGCATGACGCGCGGCGACGGCACGCCCGCCTCAAAGGCGAGCTGCATCAGTTGCGCCTCGGCGGCAAGGCCAGCCGCGCGCGTCGGCGCTGCGCCATAGCCTTTCGGCGAGCGGCGCAGGATCGCGCCGATCGGCCCGTCGGGATGCGTGATGTCGAAGCGCCAGGTTTCCTGACTGGCGCCACCCGAAAGCTTTGCCGCGCCGGTGACGCCGGTCGCACCGGCACACCAGCGCTGGACGCTGCGGGAAAGCTCCCCCTCGATCATTTGCCTTTGAACTGCGCAGGGCGCTTCTCCAGGAACGCGCCGACGCCCTCACGGAAATCCTGCGTGTCGCCAGCGCGGAGCTGGCACTGGAATTCGAGATTGAGCTGGTCCTCGAAGGAATTTTCCGGGCTGTCCCAATAGAGCTTGCGGATCAGCGACAGCGCGATCGTCGGGCCGCTGGCAAGGTCGCGCGCGAGCTTCATCGCCTCGTCCATCAGCACGCCGTCATCATAGACGCGGTTGACGAGGCCCCATTCCAGCGCCTTCTCGGCCGGCAGGCGCTCGCCCATCAGCGACAATTCGACCGAACGCGCCTTGCCGATCAGGCGCGGCAGCAGCCAGGTCGAGCCGCAATCCGGCACGAGACCGATGCGCCGGAAAGCCTGAAGGAAGTAGGATGAGCGTGCGCACAAAATCATGTCGCCGAGCAGCGCGAAGCTCATGCCGGCGCCGGCGGCGGGGCCGTTGACCGCAGTGACGATCGGGCAATGCAGATTGCGGATGCGGCGCAGGAACGGATGAAAGCCGGTTTCGAGCGTCAGGCCGGCCTTGGTCTTCTTCGACTGGTTGTTGCGGCCCTGGAGATTTGCACCGGTGCAGAACGCGCGGCCCGCGCCGGTCAGCACGACGCAGCGCACCTGGTCCTTCTTCTCCTCGATCGCGTCGAGCGCATCGGAGAGGCCGCCCAGCATGTCCATGGATACCGCGTTCATCACCTCCTGATGGTCGAGCCTGAGGATCGCAACCGAACCATCGAGATCGAGCGTGACGTGTTTGAACTGCATCGTTTCCT
Source organism: Bradyrhizobium rifense (assembly GCF_008123425.1). Classification (GTDB taxonomy): domain Bacteria; phylum Pseudomonadota; class Alphaproteobacteria; order Rhizobiales; family Xanthobacteraceae; genus Bradyrhizobium; species Bradyrhizobium rifense. Next base: position 104,073 of record NZ_VSSS01000033.1, on the reverse strand, counting down.
CGTCAGTTACCGCCTGCGTCAGTTTCGCAGGCCGGAATTCATTTTGCCGCGGCGCATATTTGATTTTTGGCACGGTCTTGTCCATGGTGACGAAAGCATACCCCACCGTCATATCGCATGATCTTGCGCGCACCGGCTGACGCGCGTCATACCAAGAAACCTTGCCAAAAACAGGAAACGCGCCATGAACCTTTTCGACCTCACTGGCCGCGTCGCGGTGATCACCGGCGGCAATGGCGGTATCGGGCTCGGCATCGCGCAGGCGCTGGCCGGCCAGGGCTGTAACGTCTCGATCTGGGGCCGCAATGCTGACAAGAACAAGGCCGCTGCCGCGAGCATGGCGGGCCTGTCCGGCAAGGTCGATACCCGCGTCTGCGACGTCACCGATCCGGCTTCGGTCAATGCCGCGATGAAGGCGACGCTCGACACCTTCGGCCGCGTCGATGGCTGCTTCGCCAATGCCGGCATCGGCGGCGGTGGCCGCCGGTCCTTCATCGAGCGCACCGAGGAGGAATGGCGCACGATGTTCGCGACCAATCTCGACGGTGTGTTCCACGCCTTTCAGGCCGCCGCAAAACACATGACCGACCGCGCCAATGCCGGCGATCCCTTCGGCCGGCTGGTCGCGACATCGAGCCTCGCCTCGATCTTCGGCACTGCGCGCAACGAGCATTATGCGGCGACCAAGGCCGCCATCAACGCGCTGGTGCGCGCGCTCGGTGTCGAGCTGGCGCGCCACGGCGTCACCGCGAACGCGATCCTGCCCGGCTGGATCAAGAGCGACATGACCGCCGGCATCATGGCCAACGAGAAATTCGTCGCCAACGTGATGCCGCGGATTCCGATGCGCCGCTTCGGCGAAGCCAGCGATTTCGGCGGGATCGCGGTGTATCTGATGAGCAAGGCGTCGTCGTATCACACCGCGGATACGTTCGTGATCGACGGCGGTTATACCGCGTTTTGATTTTCGTCGCCCGGATGGAGCGAAGCGTAATCCGGGATTTTCAAAACTAAGCAAGACCCGGATTTCGCTGCGCTCCATCCGGGCTACAAACTCTGAGGGGAATGGGCAAATGTTCTCACACATCATGATCGGCACTAACGACCTCGACAAGGCCAAGTCGTTCTACGACAACCTGCTCAGCACGCTCGAAGTGCGCCCGGCCAAGGTCGACGGCCACCGCATCTTCTACTTCACCAAGACCGGCGTGTTCTCGGTGACCAAGCCGATCAACGGCGAGCCGGCGACCTGTGCGAACGGCGGCACCATCGGCTTTGCCGCCAATTCGCCTGAGCAGGTCGACAAGTGGCACGCCGCCGGTGTCGCCGCCGGCGGAGCGCCGATCGAAAATCCGCCCGGCATCCGCGAGGGCGCAGGGAACAAGCTCTATATCGCCTATTTGCGCGATCTCGACGGTAACAAGATCTGCGCGATGCACCGGATGCCGAACTGAGCCGGCCGACACTGTCATTCCCGCGAGAGCGGGGAATCCAGTACGCCGCGGCCTCTCGATTCAATCACCGCCGTCTCTGGAATACTGAATCGCCCGGTCTTCGCCGGGCGATGACAGCGGAGAGTACGGCAGGCACATCGAGCCTGCGCCCCTCCATTCAAACAACATTTCAAACGCCCTTGCGAAATTCCATCGCATGGCATGGCTTGCGTGAGAAAATACGCGCTCGCCCTTTGGCCGCGCTCCGACTATTCTCCGGCCCAACGCGATCTCAGTGACCCCGGGAGGAACAATGACAAAGCACGCCTACATTCCCCGTACCACCAACTACACGCTCAATCCCGGCGACGAGCTCAACGACCTGCGCATGTCGGACCAGGTCCGGCCGCTCTACGATCACGTCAGGAAATTTATTCGCGACACCGTCGAGCCGATGTCGATCGAATTCGCCAAGGCCGGCGAAGGCAAACAGGATCGCTGGAGCTTTACGCCGAAGCAGCTCGAGGTGCTTGAGGTCGCCAAGAACAAGGCCAAGAAGGAAGGCCTCTGGAACTTCTTCCTGCCCGATGACGAGACTGGCCAGGGCCTGAAGAACCTCGACTACGCCTATATCGCCTCCGAGCTCGGCAAGAGCCCGCTGGCCTCCGAGACCATGAACTGCTCGGCGCCGGATACCGGCAACATGGAGGTGCTGGAGCGCGTCGGCACCAAGGAGCAGAAGGAGAAGTGGCTGAAGCCGCTGATGAACGGCGAGATCCGTTCGGCCTATGTCATGACCGAGCCGAATGTCGCCTCCTCCGACGCCAAGAACATTTCGACCACGGCAAAGCTCGTCGGCGATGAGTGGGTCATCAATGGCGAGAAGTATTACATCTCCGGCGTCGGCGATCCCCGCTGCAAGATCCTCATCGTGATGGTGAAGACCAGTCCGGACGCGGCGCCGAGCAAGCAGCAATCGCAGATCCTGGTCCCCCGCGACACGCCCGGCGTCGAGGTACTCGGCCCGATGTACGTGTTCGGGCAGGACCACGCGCCGCGCGGTCACATGCACATGCGCTTCAACAATGTGCGCGTGCCGAAGGAGAACATGTTGCTCGGCGAGGGCCGCGGCTTCGAGATCTCGCAGCTCCGCCTCGGACCGGGCCGCATCCATCACTGCATGCGCACCATCGGCAAGGCCGAGAAGGCGCTGGACCTGATGGTGCAGCGTGGCCTCACCCGCGAAGCCTTCGGCAAGAAGATCGCCCATCTCGGCGGCAACATGCAGATCATCGCGCAGGCGCGCTGCGAGATCGAGGCGATGCGGCTGATGGTGCTGAAGGCCGCGAAGGCCATGGACGTGCTCGGCAACAAGGAGGCCCGCGTCTGGGTCTCCATGGTCAAGGCCATGGTGCCGGAGCGCGCCTGCAAGATCATCGACCAGTCGATCCAGATGCACGGCGCCACCGGCATCTCGCACTGGACGCCGCTTGCGGAGATGTACCAGGACGTCCGTCATCTGCGCTTTGCCGATGGTCCGGACGAGGTGCACTGGATGGTGGTGGGACGTCACGAGCTGAGCATGGCGTAGAGTCTTTCCTCTCCCTCTCCCCGTTCTTACGGGGAGAGGGTTGGGGTGAGGGGCCTCTCTCCACACATGAGATCGTCGAGGGACCTGTACCCCCTCACCCGAATTCGATCTGCGATCGAATTCGACCTCTCCCCGCAAGCGGGGCGAGGTGAAGAACCTCCCACGGAGCCCCCATGGACTACGCCGCCAGCGATCTGACGCCACGCGAGCGCTACAAGGTGCTGACGTCCTTCATCCTGCCGAGGCCGATCGCTTGGGTGACGTCAATGGGGCCGACCGGCGTGGTCAACGCCGCACCCTTCAGCTTCTTCAACGCGTTCTGTGAGGATCCGCCGCTCTGCATGTTCGCGGCGAACCGCAAGCCGAATGGTCAGGACAAGGACACCTTCCTCAACATCCAGCGGACCGGCGAGTTCGTGGTCAATCTCGCGGACGAACCACTGGCGAAGGCCATGCATGAGAGCAGCGGCGACTTTCCGCCTGACATCGGCGAGCCCGACTATCTCGGCCTGAAGCTCGCGCCCTCGACCAGGATCGCAGTGCCGCGGCTCGCCGACACGCCCTGGGCGATGGAGTGCAAGCTGTGGAAGATGATCGACGTCAATGATGATCGCCGGCTGATCATGGGCGAAGGCATCCACTTCCACATCCGCGACGAGCTCTGGGACAACGAGGCGATGCGGGTGCATATGGACCGCTATCACCCCATCGGCCGTATGTTCGCCGACCGCTATTGCCGCACCGATGACCGCGTGGTGTTTCCTGCGGCGGAGGGTGTGAAGAGATCGTAGGGCGGATTAGTTTGCGGACAAATGGTGGGCACGCTTCGCTTTGCCCACCCTACGATATCGGCGAGCGACGTTACGCAGTCTTCGCCGTCTCGATCTTGTCCTGAGTCTTCGTCTCGAAGTCAGACGCGTCGTGGCGTTCGTGGAGCTGGCTGGCGGGGTCGCCGGAGACGCGGTTGACCATGCGGCCGCGCTTTACCGCGGGGCGTTGCGCGATCTGGTCCGTCCAGCGCTGCACGTTCTTGTAGTCCTGCACCGACAGGAACTCGCCGGCGCCGTAAACCAGCCCCTTGGCGAGCGCGCCGTACCAGGGCCACACCGCCATGTCGGCGATCGTGTAGTCCCTGCCCGCGAGATATTCGTTGTCGGCAAGGCGCCGGTCGAGCACGTCGAGCTGGCGCTTGACCTCCATCGCGAAGCGATCGATGGCGTATTCGATCTTGAACGGCGCGTAGGCGTAGAAATGGCCAAAGCCGCCGCCGAGATAGGGCGCGCTGCCCATCTGCCAGAACAGCCAGGACATGGCCTCGGTGCGGGCCTTGATGTCCTTGGGCAGGAAGGCGCCGAACTTTTCGGCGAGGTAGAACAGGATCGAGCCGGATTCGAAGATCCTGACGGGCTCGGGGCCGGAGCGGTCCATCAGCGCCGGGATTTTCGAATTCGGATTAATATCGACGAAGCCGCTGCCGAACTGGTCGCCATTGCCGATCTTGATCAGCCAGGCGTCATATTCGGCGCCCTTGTGGCCGAGCGCCAGAAGCTCCTCCAGCATCACCGTCACCTTCACCCCGTTCGGGGTCGCCAGCGAATAGAGCTGGAACGGATGCTTGCCGACCGGCAGCTCCTTGTCGTGGGTGGCCCCGGCAATCGGCCGGTTGATGCTGGCGAACTGACCGCCGTTCTCCTTGTTCCAGGTCCAGACTTTTGGCGGCACGTAAGGGGTATCGGTCATGCGAAGGGCTCCGGCGAAAAGATGCGCCTGCATTAATTAGCCCACGGACCGCCGATGACAAGGCCTGTCGGGTCTGCGTCCGGCGCGGGCCTCAAGGCTGCGTCATGCAGCCCTGACCTTACCGAGGAAGTTTTGGACCAGCGAGCGCATTGCTTGCGCCTCGTGCGACAGCGAGGTGGCCGCGGACAGCACCTCCTGCGCGGCACCGCCGCCCGAACGCGCCGACTGGCTCACGCCCTCGATGTTCTGCGTCACCGTGCCGGTGCCGGCGGAGGCCTGCTCGGCGCTGCGCGCAATCGCCTGCGTCGCGGCGCCCTGCTCCTCCACCGCCGAGGCGACCGTGGTCGAGATCTGGCTGATCTCCTGGATCGTGCCGCCGATCGCGGTGATGGCGTCGACCGCCTGCGCGGTCGCCTGCTGTACCGAATTGATCTGCTGGCTGATCTCGTCGGTCGCCCGCGAGGTCTGCGCGGCGAGGCTCTTCACCTCATTGGCGACCACGGCAAACCCCCGGCCGGCATCGCCCGCACGCGCCGCCTCGATGGTCGCGTTCAGGGCGAGCAAATTGGTCTGGCTGGCAATCTGGTTGATGAGGTCGATCACCTCGCCGATGCGGCGTGCCGCCTGCTGGAGGCCACCGACGATGTCATTGGTATGGTTGGCCTGCTTCACCGCCTTATGGCTCACCTGGGCAGCGAGCGCGACCTGCCGGGAAATCTCGTGGATCGAGGACGTCAGCTCCTCGGCGGCGGAGGCCACCGTCTGCACGTTGGCCGAAGCCTGCTGCGCGGCCGCAGCCACCGTCATGGCCTGTTGGCCGGTTTGGCCGACGGTGGACGACAGGCCGCCTGCGGTCACCTGCATGCGGCTCGCTGCATCGGCGACGCCACCGATGGCCGAGCTTGCCGCCACGTCGAATTCCTGCGCCAGTCCCATGATGTAGGCGGCATGACGCTCCTTCGCTTGCCGCTCCTCTTCCTGGCGCGCACGCATCTGATCGGCCGCGACCATGCCCTCCTTGAAGACGAGCACCGCGCGGGCCATGGCGCCGACCTCGTCGCGCCGCGACGTCGCCGGCACTTCGGTCGTGGTGTCGTTCTGCGCCAGGCGCCCCATCGCCTTGTCGAGCGCGAGCAGCGGCTTGGCAATTGCCGAGCGCAGCACGAAGCCGGCAGCCGCCGCGAGCACCATCATCACCAGCAGCACAATCATGATCACCGCGCGCGCATTGTCATAGGTCCATTCCGCCGTGGCGACGGAACGGCCGGCACCGTCGGTGTTTACCTTCACGAGTTTGTCGGCGTCCTCGAGCAGCTCGCGAAACTGGTTTCTGCCTGCGAAGAAAGCGTCCCTGGTACCGTCGGGATTGGTGCCCAGCATGTCGAGCGCCTTGTCCGATTCCAGGAAGGTGGCGTAGTGAGCGCTGAGGCGCTTGAGGGCCGCCTGCTCCTCCGGCGAGGTCACTAGCGCCTCATAGGATTTGAGGCTGTCGGTCACGGTCTGCTCGATCTTGCGCAGGGTCTGGCGGATCTCCTCGCGGTCGCCCTCCTTCGCCATCAGCACCGAGAGCTGGTTGGTCCGGATGCGGGCGATCTGGTATTGCAGGCCCCTCGCCTTGTCGACGCTCGGGAGCCAATTGCCGGACAGCTCGCGCGCCGCGCCATGCAGGTCGGACAGCGATTTCAGCGCGAAACCTCCGAGCACCACCACCAGCAGCACGACTGCCGAAAATGTGAGCAGGAGCTTGCGCCCAACAGACATGTTGTTGAACCAAGCCATCGCACTCTCCATTCCAGATAGTCATTCCGCGCTTGCGCGCGTTCGTTGTAATGGAGGCGACTTACCGAATAATTACGTTCCGTTAGACGGCCGCGCTGAAATGTTGAGCGCACGGCGTCGATCCCGGTACGCTTTGCCGATTTAACTAGGGGCGTTTCGGTGATGTCCGCGTTCTACCCCGCCGCCACCTTGCGCGGCTGCCCCTCCGCTTCCATCACGAATCCCTCATATCCCTTGGCTGCGACCTCATCGCAGATCCGCCGATAGACGCCGACCCCGCCGATATAGGGCATGAAGATGCGCGGCTTGCCGGGGATGTTGGCGCCCATGTACCAGGAATTGGCCTGCGGATAGAGGGTGCCATGGGCGACCTCGTTGACATGCGCCACCCACTTCTCCTCGGCGTCCCTGCCCGCCTCCATCGTGGCAAGGTTTTGCTTGCGCATATGGACGAGGCAGTCGGCGATCCAGTCGACATGCTGCTCGATCGACACGATCATGTTCGACAGCACTGACGGGCTGCCGGGACCGGTGATGATGAACAGGTTCGGAAAGCCCGCGGTCATCAGCCCGAGATAGGTTTTTGGGCCTTCCGCCCATTTCTGGTTCAGGATCTCGCCGCTGCGCCCACTGATGTCGATCTTCGCCACCGATCCGGTCATAGCGTCAAAACCTGTCGCCATCACCAGTGCATCGACCTCGTGGTCCTTGCCAGCAACACGCACCGCGCTCGCCGTGATCTCCTCAATCGGATTGGACTTGATGTCGACCAGCGAGACGTTCGGCCGGTTGAAAGTCGCAAAATAATCGGTGTCGACGCAGATGCGCTTGGTACCGATCGGATGGCTGTTCGGTTGGAGCAGCTTTGCAGTCGCGGGGTCCTTTACGATCTCGGCGATCTTGCCGCGGACGAAATCGGCGGCCGTGTCGTTGGCGGTCCGGTCGAGACCGAGATTGTTGTAGACGTACATGAAGGTCAGTCCGCCGCGCTCCCAACGCGAAGCGTACTTTCCGTTCCTGGTCTCGTCGCTATCGTCGAGCGCACCGTGATCGGGCTGCTCGGCATAGATGCCGTTGCGCGCGATCTCGCGGGCGAAGCGGCGGATCTCCGGATACTTTTTGCGAAACGCGTCGCGCTCCTCTTCCGTCAGCGCGGCGTTGCGGGCGGGAATCGAGAAATTCGCCGTTCGCTGAAACACCGTGAGATGCTTGGCCTGTTCGGCGATGACAGGTGTCGATTGGATGCCTGACGATCCCGTACCGATCAGACCAATGCGCAAGCCAGTGAAGTCGACGTCTTCATGCGGCCAGTTTCCGGTGTGGTAGACGGGGCCTTTGAAATTCTCGAGGCCCTTGATGTCGGGCTTGCGCGCATTCGAGAGGCAGCCCGTGGCGAGCACGACGAATTGCGCCTGAACTGCCCTGCCGTCAGATATCGTGACCGACCATCTGTTCGCGCGTTCGTCGAATACGGCGCGCTCGACGCGCGTGTCGAACTGGATGTCGCGGTGCAGGTCAAAACGGTCGGCGACGTGATTGGCGTATTTCAGGATCTCTGCTTGCGGCGCGTAGTGCTCGCTCCAGTCCCATTCCTGCTGGAGCTCTTCGGAGAACGAGTAGGAATATTGCATGCTCTCGACATCGCAGCGCGCACCTGGATAGCGATTCCAGTACCAAGTGCCGCCGACGCCACCGCCCTGCTCGTAGACTCGCGCCGAGAAGCCGAGCCCACGCAGACGATGCAGCATGTACATGCCGGCAAAGCCGGCGCCGACGACAACCACATCGTAGGCCTCGGCGGCTTGAGCCTGGCTCGCTTGCGCTGGCGACATTGGTTAGCGCTCCCTGATCGTTTTCTGTTGTTGTGAGCCAGCATTCTCTGACATCAACGAAAGCGCAAGAGGCTAATCCGTAGCCCCTCTCCCGCTTATTTTGCGCGACGGAATGGCTCAGCGCGCGACGCGACGCCTGCACGCAAGATGCGCGCGGGAATCCGGCATGGCATCGCACATGACGATGGGCTAGCGTCGTCGAAGGCCGCCGGGAGAGGACCATGAAATCGCCGATCTGCGACATGCTGGGTATCGAGTTCCCCCTGCTCGCCTTCAGCCATTGCCGCGATGTCGTTGCTGCCGTCAGCCGCGCCGGCGGCTTCGGCGTGCTCGGCGCCACCGTGCATACGCCCGATACGCTCGAACGCGAGCTGAAATGGATCGACGATCACGTCGACGGCAAGCCCTACGGCATCGACGTGCTGATCCCCGAAAACATCTCGACGGCGGGCGAGAAGGACGTCACCTGGAAGAGCCTGGAAGCGCGTGTGCCGCAGGAGCACCGCAAATACACAAGCGACCTCCTGAAGAAATACGACATCGAGCTGATCACCACCGATGTGGCCGACAACCAGCCGCAGCCGTTCGACGCCGAGACCGCGCTGGAGCTGCTGAAAGTCTCGTTCAATCATCCGATCCGGCTGATCGCGAACGCGCTGGGCGTGCCGCCGAAAGCGATGATCGAGATGGGCAAGAAGCACGGCGTGCCGGTGGCAGCCCTCGTCGGCGCCAAGGAGCACGCGTTGCGCCAGGTCGCTGCCGGCGTCGATATTCTCGTGGTGCAGGGCACCGAGGCCGGCGGCCATTGCGGCGAGGTCTCGACCATGGTGCTGGTGCCGGAGGTGATCAAGGCGATCAAGCCGATCCGCGACGTGCCGGTGCTGGCAGCCGGCGGCATCATGACGGGCCGGCAGATGGCGGCCTGCATGGCGATGGGCGCGGCCGGCGCCTGGACCGGTTCGGTGTGGCTTGCGACCGTCGAGTCCGAGACCTCTGCGATCTTTCGCGAGAAGATGATCGCCGCATCGTCCCGTGATGCAATCCGTTCGAAGGGCCGCACCGGAAAGCCGGCGCGACAGCTCCGTTCGGTCTGGACCGATGCCTGGGACCGCGCGCCGGAGAGCCCCGGCGCCCTGCCGATGCCGCTGCAGAGCATCATCAGCCGCGATGCCTTCAACTCGATCGACCGGGCCGCGGCCGCCGGCAATGCCAGGGCGCGCGACCTCGTCAGCTATTTCGTCGGCCAGGGCGTCGGCCTGATCGACAGCGTGAAGTCCGCCGGCGCCGTGGTGCAGGAGTTCAAGGAAGAGTTTGCCGAAGCCGTCGAGCACATGAATGCGCTGGTGGCGGAGTAGTTGCTCGTGGCCGGAACAGTACTCGCGGCCCATCCTTCGAGGCTCGTCCAACGGCGGGTTGCGCCGTCGGCCTCGCACCTCAGGATGACGCTGTCCCCGTAGCCGTCACCCTGAGGTGGCCGCCTCTTCAGCGGCCCTCGAAGGGCGACGACGTGCCGAAAATCTAACACGTGAAGCAAGAAGAAATGTCCAACTCCCCTATTCCCGAAGACCGCATCCCCGTCATCGTCGGCATCGGCGAGATCGTCGACCGCCCCAAGGAGATCATTGAGGGCCTCGAGCCGCTCGATCTGCTCGAACAGGCACTGCGACGCGCAGAAGCTGACGCCGGCGCGAAGCTGCTCGGCGAGGTGCAGTCGCTCGACGTCGTCAACTTCCTGAGCTGGCGCTATCGCGATCCGGAGAAGCTGCTGGCGCAACGGCTCGGCGTCTCGCCGGCGCATTGCTATTACGGTCCGGTCGGCGGCGAGAGCCCGATCCGCTTCATCCACGAGGCCGCAAAGCGCATTGCGCGCGGCGAATGCACCGTCGCCGCGGTCTGCGGCGCGGAAGCGCAATCGACGGCAACCAAGGCCGAGCGCGCGGGCGTCAAGCTGCCATGGACGCCGTTCGCCCACGATGTCCCGGAGCCGAAGCGCGGCGCGTCGTTCCAGAAACCGCTCGCCATGAAGCTCGGCGTGTTCCGCCCCGTCACGGTCTATCCGTTCTATGAAGCGGCATCGTCCGCGCATTGGGGCCAGACCCCGCGCGAGGCGATGGCGGAATCAGGCACGCTGTGGTCGCGCTATTCGGCGGTCGCCGCGCAAAATCCCAATTCCTGGTTGAAGCGGCGCTACGCGCCGGACGAGATCACGACGCCGACCGCGGACAACCGGCTCATTGCGTGGCCCTACAACAAGCTCATGGTCGCCAACCCCAGCGTCAACATGGGCGGCGCGCTGTTGCTCACCAGTCTTGCCAAGGCACGCGCGGCTGGCATTGCTGAGGACAGACTGGTCTACCCGCTCGGCGGCGCCTCGGCAGAGGAGCCGCCTGACTATCTCGTGCGCGACCAGTTTTACGAGAGCCATCCGCAGAACGCGGTGCTGAAGACCGTGATGGATATCGCCGGCGGCGACGGCAAGAAGTTCGACGCGATCGAGCTCTATAGCTGCTTCCCTTGCGTGCCGAAGATGGCGCGGCGGACGCTGGGTCTTTCCGCCGACGTGCAGCCCACCGTGAACGGTGGCCTCACCTTCTTCGGCGCGCCGCTCAACACCTACATGACGCATGCAGCCTGCGCGATGGTGCGGCGCCTGCGTGGTGGCGACAGGCTCGGCCTGCTCTACGGCCAGGGCGGCTTCGTCACCAAGCATCACGCCCTGGTCGTTTCGAAGACACCGCCGCAGGATGCGCTGGCGCAGGAGACCAGCGTGCAAGGCGAGGCCGACCGCAACAAGCGTGCGGTGCCGGGGTTCGCCACCGAGGCTTCAGGAAAGGGGCAGGTCGAGAGCTTTACGGTGCTCTACGGCCGTGGCGGCGATGCCGAGCACGGTGTGGTGATGTTGCGCACGGCAGATGACCGGCGCACGCTGGCGCGGATCCCGGCGAGCGATGGTGCGACGCTGGGGCATCTATTGAACATGGACAAGACGCCAGTCGGCTCAATTGGCGAGATCACCATGGCAGCCGATGGCACACCGGAGTGGCGGGTGGCTTAGCTCTTCGGCGCCTGCTTTTCCGACGCCGTCGCCGGCTTGCCGCCGGCGCCGACGACGCGAACCGCATCGCCGTCGGACAGGCCGTCCGGCGGAGCGGTGATGACGCGGTCGTCGGGCGCAATCCCTGAGGCAAGCTCGATCTCCTTGCCGAGATCGCGGGCGATGGTCACGGTCTTGAATTGCACCTTGTCGTCCGCACCGACCGTCGCGACGCGCAGGCCGCTGCCGTTGAAGATCAGGGCGCTGGCGGGAATGCTCAGCGGCGCGGTGTCGCGCTGCAAATTGAGTTTCACACTGGCATAGCCGCCAGGCATCAGCTCGCCACTCGAGTTGTCGAGACCAAGCTGCATGCGCGTGGTGCCCGAGGCGACATCGACGGCCTGCGAGGAGGCTTCCACCGTCGCCTGGAACGTCCGGTTTGGGTATTCCGGCATCACCATCGTAGCCTTGGCGCCGATCTTGATCGCCGGCACGTAGTTCTGGGGAACGTTGACGTAGACGCGCAGCTTGGTGATGTCGGAGACCACGAACATCGCCGGTCCGGACCCGCCGCCGGCGTTGATCAGCGCGCCGACGTCGGTGTCGCGCGCCGTGACCACGCCGTCGAACGGCACGGTGATCTTCTTGTAGCCCGCGAGCGCCTCGAGCCGCTCAACATTAGCCTGTCCGGAATGGACGGCGGCGTTCTTGTTGGAGAGGTCAGCGGTGCGCTCGTCGATCTCCTGCGCCGAGACGAAGTTGGAGGCGACCAGCGTCTTGCGCCGGTTCAGGGTTGCTTCCGACAGCCTGGCGCTGGCCTGCTGGCTGGCGAGGTCGGCGCGGGCCTGCAAAAGCTGCTGGTCGAGGTCGGGCGCCTCGATCTCGGCGATCACCTGGCCTGCCCTGACGCGGGCGCCCATGTCGACGCTCCAGCTTTTGAGATAGCCGGAGACGCGCGCGAAGATCGGCGCGCGATAATAGGCCTCAAGCCGGCCCGGCAGATCGATGGTGGAATTGAGCGCCTTGGCGTTGGGCAGGGCCACCGCAACACTGGGAACGGCCTGGTCGTCGGTCCATTCCTTCAGCTTGGAGCTCTGGTCCTCGCGGGCCCGGATGCCGGTGCCGACCACGAGGCCTGCCGCAATCAGCGCCACCACGCCGAAAATGCCCAGTTTCCGGTGCGACACCGGGGAGCGGGGTTCAGTGGGCGACATGCGGAGTCTCCAATGGGGCGGCGGCTTCGGCGCCTTGTTTCTTGTGTACCATACTGAACACCACGGGAACAAACATCAGCGTGGCGAAGGTTGCAAAGATCAGGCCGCCGATCACGGCGCGGCCAAGGGGGGCGTTCTGTTCGCCGCCCTCGCCCAGCCCTAAGGCCATCGGCGCCATACCGATGATCATGGCGAGCGCGGTCATCAGAACCGGGCGGAACCGAACGAAGCCGGCTTCCAGCGCGGCCGCGATGGGGTCGCCGAGCTCCTCATAGCGCTCGCGGGCGAAGGAAATCACGAGCACGCTGTTGGCGGTGGCCACGCCCATGCACATGATCGCGCCTGTCAACGCCGGCACCGACAGCGTGGTCTGGGTCGTGAACAGCATCCAGACGATGCCGGCGAGGGCTGCCGGCAACGCGGTGATGATCACGAAAGGATCGGACCAGGACTGGAAGTTCACGACGATCAGGAGGTAGATCAGCACGACGGCGCCCAGGAGACCGAACAAGAGGCCGGTGAAGGCGCTGTTCATGGTCTGCACCTGACCGAGCAGCACCACGGAGGAGCCCTTCGGCACTTCCTTGGCGGTATCGGCAATCAGCTGGCGAATATCATTGGAGACCGCTCCGAGATCGCGGCCTGACGTCGTCGCAAAAATCTGCACCAGCGTCTGGATGTCGTATTGCGACACCACTGCGCTCGACGTCGAGCGTTTGATGTCGGCGATGCCGCCGAGGATCGGCGACTGCGAATTGCCGGTCGCCGTGATCGGCAGCGTCTGGAGCGCGCTGAGCGAATCGATCTGGTATTGCGGCGTCTGCATCACGATGGAGTAGGACACGCCGTTGTCGGGGTTGAGGTAGTAGGTCGGCGCCACCTGCGAGGAGCCGGCGAGATTGACCACGAGACTGTTGGTGACGTCGCGTTCGGTCAGGCCGACATATTGCGCGCGGGTGCGGTCGACATCGATATTGAAGGTCGGGTTGCTTGGCGACTGCTGGATCCGCGCATCGGCGACGCCGGGAATGCGGCGGACTTTGGCGAGCAGCTTGTTGGCATAGGCGAAGTTAGCCGCGGCATTGGCGCCACGGACCTGGAGGTCGATCGGCGCCGGCGCACCGAAGTTCAGGATCTGGCTGACGATGTCGGCCGGCAGGAAGGCGAAGCTGACGCCGGGGAACAGCCGCGGCAACTGCTCGCGCAGCACCTTCACGTGCTCCTCGGTCGGCTTGTGGCCCTCTTTCAGCTTGACCTGGATGTCGCCGTCCTGCGGACCGATCACGCCGGTGTTGTTGTAGGTCATGTTGATGCCGGAGATCGGCATGCCGATGTTGTCGGTCAGCGTCTCGATCTCACCCGGGATCAATTTGCGGATCGCCTTCTGCACGTCGGCGAGCTGGTTGGCAGTCTCCTCGACGCGGGTGCCGACCTGGGTGCGGACATGCATCAGGATGTTGCCGGCGTCGACCGCGGGGAAGAAGTTGCGGCCCAGGAACGGCACCAGTGCGAACGATGCGCCGACCACGCAGAGGAAGCCGATCACGAACACCGAGCGGTGCGCGAGCGCGAGGCCGAGAAAGCCATGGTAGCCGCCACGAATGCGCTCGAAGCGAGCCTCGAAGCCGCGCTGGAACCACACCAAAGGATTGCGCGATTTCGGCGGCGCGCCCTCGTGGTGCACATGTGGCTGCAACAGATAGTTCGCCATCGTCGGCACCAGCGTGCGCGACAGGATGAACGACCACATCATGGCGAACATCACCGCTTCCGCCATCGGCACGAACAGGAAGCGCGCGACGCCGGTGAGGAAGAACATCGGCACGAACACGATGCAGATACAGAGCAGCGAGACGAAGGCCGGCGTCACGATCTGGTTGGCGCCATCGAGGATCGACTGCTCAACCGGCTTGCCCTGCTCCAGATGGTAGTTGATGTTCTCGATAGTCACCGTGGCGTCGTCGACGAGGATGCCGACCGCGAGCGCGAGCCCGCCGAGCGTCATGATGTTCAGCGTCTCGCCGATCGCCGACAGCATGATGATGGCGCCGAGCACAGACAGCGGGATCGAGACCGCAATGATGACGGTCGAGCGCCAACTGCCGAGAAACAACAGGATCATGACGCTGGTGAGCAGCGCCGCGATGACGCCTTCGAAAGCGACGCCCTGGATCGCGCCGCGGACGAACACGGACTGGTCGCCGATGAAGCCGATCTTCAGCGCATCCGGCAGCTGATCCTTGACGTCGATCACCTTCTGCTTGATGCCGGCGATGATATCGAGCGTCGAGGTCGCGCCCGCCTTCAGCACCATCATCAGCACCGAGCGGTTGCCGTCGACGTGGACGATGTTGGTCTGCGGCGGGTTGCCGTCGCGCACGGTCGCGACGTCGCGCACATAGACCATCGCACCGTTGACGGTCTTGATCGGCAGATTGCCGAGCTCGTCGATCTTGAGCGGCGAGTTGTTGAGCTGAATGTTGTACTCGAAAATGCCGATCTTCTGGGTGCCGACCGGCGTGATCAGGTTCTGGGCTGCGAGCGCGTTGGCGACGTCCTGGCCGGACAGGCCGCGGGCCTGGAGCGCAGTCGGATCGAGGTCGATCTGGACCTGGCGCTGCTTGCCGCCGAACGGGTATGGGATTGCAGCACCCGGCACGGTGACCAGCGGCGTGCGGAGCTGGTTGATGCCGATGTCGGCGAGGTTCTGCTCGGAGAGTCCTTCGCCCGACAGCGCCACCTGGATGATCGGCACGGTCGAAGCCGAATAGTTCAGGATCAAAGGCGGCGTTGAGCCGGGGGGCAGCTGCTTCAGCAGCGTCTGCGAGATCGCAGTGACCTGGGCGTTGGCGGTGCGGATGTCGACGGTCGGCTGGAAGAAGATCTTGACGATGCCGAAGCCGTTATAGGAGTTGGCGACGATGTGCTCGATGTCGTTGACAGTGGTTGTGAGCGAGCGCTGGAACGGCGTGGTGATGCGGCCGGACATCTGGTCCGGCGGCAGGCCGGTGTACTGCCAGACCACACCGATCACGGGGATACGTATCTCCGGAAAGATATCGGTCGGCGTTCGGAGCGCCGCCAGCGGTCCGATGATCAGGAGCAGGAGCGCGAGCACGACAAACGTGTAGGGCCGGCTCAGGGCAATACGGACCAGAGCAATCATTCGTAGGCAATTCCAAATCAGGGGACGGGGAACACGCCCCCGCGGGTTCCTCGGCTGATTTACCCGAACATCGCCGAAATGGCCAACGACAGCGAGTCACGCGCGGTCACTTCCCTGCTATCGCACAGCGAAATCGCATTCCAGATATGCAGCCTCTGCCAGGAAGATTACAGAAACAGCTTTCCCCAAGTAAAAAGCGGCGCCCGGAGGCGCCGCTTTCAGAACTGTCGTCTCTTTCAGACTCAGGCCGCGCGGACGTTGGTCAGGAACTTGCTGACCTCAGTCTTTAGTCGGGTGCTGTCGTTGGACAGCATCTGTGCGGCCGACAGCACCTGCGAGGAGGCGGTGCCGGTCTCGGTCGCGCCGCGCTGCACGTCGGTGATGTTGGACGAGACCTGCTGGGTGCCCTGGGCCGCCTGCTGCACGTTGCGGGCGATTTCCTGGGTCGCGGCACCCTGCTCCTCCACCGCGGCCGCAATCGCCGAGGAGATTTCCGAAAGGCGCTCGATGGTCGAGGAGATTTCCTTGATCGCACCGACCGAGTCGTTGGTCGCCGCCTGGATGCCGGAGATCTGCTGGCCGATCTCGCCGGTCGCCTTGGCGGTCTGCTCGGCAAGCGCCTTCACCTCCGAGGCGACCACCGCGAAGCCGCGGCCGGCCTCACCGGCACGCGCCGCCTCGATGGTGGCGTTCAGCGCCAGCAGGTTGGTCTGGCCGGCGATGGTGTTGATGAGTTCGACGACGTCACCGATGCGCGAGGCCGCCTTGGAGAGTTCGCTGACGCGCTCGGTGGTGGCACGGGCCTGGCCGACGGCGTCGCCCGCCATTCGCGCCGATTCCTGCACCTGACGGCTGATCTCGCCGACCGAGGATGCCATCTCCTCGGTGGCCGAGGCCACCGACTGCACGTTGGTGGAGGCTTCTTCCGAAGCCGCGGCAACCGTGGTCGCGAGCCGCTGCGAACGGTCTGCGCTCGAGGTCAGCGTCGAGGCCGAGGCTTCGAGCTGGGTCGAGGCCGACGACACGGTCTGGACGATCTCGCCGATCATGGTCTCGAATTCGCGGGTTACGTTGTCGACACGGCGGCCGCGCTCGATCTTGGCTTCGGCGTCGGCGGCAGCAGCCTCGTCGGCAGCCTTCTTGGCAATCAGCGCTTCCTTGAAGACCTGGAGCACGTCGGCCATGGCGCCGATCTCGGTCTTCTCGCCCCGGTGCGGGACCTCGGCGGAGAGGTCACCCTTGCCCAGCGCCTGCATCGGCTCGATGATCGAGTTGATGCCGCTGGAGACGTCCTGCACGAGGTAGAAGCTGACGCCGATGCCGATGATCACGGCAGCCCCGAGGATGATCGAGACCAGCATGAAGGCATAGTAGTAGCTGTCGCCGGCATCCTTGGCAGCCTGATCGCCGCCCTGGGTATTGAGCTCGATGTCCTTTGTCAGGACCTCATCCGACGCAAGTCCGATCTTGTTGACGGTCTTGGTATTCAGCTCCTGGGCGTCATGCGGGACCTTGCCGGCCTCCTTGCGCGACAGCGCAAAGACCTCGTCCGTGCCCTGCTTGTACTGGTCCCAGAGCTTGGCCCATTCGTTGTACAGCCCCCGCTCCTCCGGAGAGGTGATCATCGGCTCGTAGCTCTTGCGGGCCTTGCCGAGCGCCTCCATCACAGTGCCGGCGGTCTTCTCGTTCGCGAGCTTGTCTTCCAGCGTCTCGGCCAGCATGTGCTGGCGGACCACGTTGCGATAAGTGATGACGCTCGCCCGGATCTCGCCGAGCACCCGCACGCTGGGCATCCAGCTTGTGGTGATGTCGGTGGTATTGGCATTCATCGACCGCATCTTCATGACGGCGAGCAGGCCCATGCCAGTCATCGCAACCAACAGGAACGCCACGACACTGATGATCTTGGCGCGGATGGAGATGGTGGCGAACATAATAGGTCTCTTTGCGTTGGCGCGGTCGCGCGTCCTAAATGAGTCAACTAAAGGAGCGGCGCCGATATCCAACAACAAAGCGACTGAGCAGTTGTTAACTACGACTCCGTACGAGTACGGAGCCTGAAAGAGATGAACAGGCGACTAAGAATGCTCTGCGCTCAGCGCATGAGCCCAATCGCGTCTGAGAAAAACTCAGGCCCACCGAAGTTGCCCGACTTCAAAGCGAGCAGCATATCGCCCGCGGCGGCGCCGACGGCGCGAAGCACCGGCACACCCGCGGCGATCTCCGCGCCGACCAGGAAACCGGGAATCCCGAGGCGGTCGACGACGGCGCCGGAGGTCTCGCCACCGGCCACGATCAAGCGCCGAACGCCTGATTTCACTAGGTTTTCGGCGATGTCGGCCATGGTCTGCTCGATGGCGTGACCTGCAGCGTCGCGACCGTGACGCGCCTGGAGCGCAGCGACGTCAGCCGGCGTCGCGCTCGAAGCAATCAGCACGGGACCCTTGGCCAACCGCTCCTTCGCCCAGTCCAGCGCACGCTGCGTTTCGTTCACGCCCGTAAGAATACGGTCAGGGTCGAGACGAAGCACCGGCATGACGCGTTCGACGTTGGCGATCTGCTGCAAGGTGGCCTGCGAGCAGCTTCCCGCGAGGCACGCCACCTGGCCGCCGACGGCGGCACCCTGCTCGCTGCTGGCGGCGGCCGACTTGACCTTGCCGGTCGACACCAGTGCGCGAGCGAGGCCCAGGCCGATACCGGACGCGCCGACCGACAGCCGGTGCTCTGCCGCGACAAGGCCGATGGTCTCGAGGTCTCGGTCGAACACGGCGTCGATGATCGCGGCGCCGACGCCCTTGCCTGACAATTCAGCAAGCCGGGCCTGCACGGCCTGCGCCCCGCGCGAGAGGGTCGCGAGGTCGACGAGACCGATCTGCGTCTTGCTCTGGCGCGCCAAGATGCGCACCAGGTTGGAATCATGCATCGGGTTGAGCGGATGGTCCTTGAGCGGGCTCTCGTTCAGCGGCACGGCGCCGACGAACAGATTACCCTGGTAGACGGTGCGGCCGGTCTCGGGAAAGGCCGGCGTCACCAGCACGACGTCCTCGCCGCAATCCGCGCGCAGCGCATCCGTCACCGGCCCGATATTGCCGGCATCCGTGGAATCGAAGGTCGAGCAGATCTTGAACAGCACGTGGCTCGCGCCGCGCCCGCGCAGCCATTTCTCGGCCGCGCGCGAGCGCGACACCGCAAGGCCCGCTTCGATCGAGCGGCTTTTCAGCGACACCACGACGGCGTCCACTTCGGGCAGCTTCAGATCGTCGGCGGGCACGCCGATGGTCTGCACCGTGCGCAAACCGGCGCGCGTCAGCGTATTGGCGAGATCGGAGGCGCCGGTGTAGTCGTCAGCGATGCAGCCTAGCGCAAGTGTCACGGCTTCACTCCCGCATAGGGCTTGAACCAGGCGAGCCCATCGGTGGTCTTGCCGCGCGGATTGTATTCGCAGCCGACGAATCCGGCATAGCCGAGGCGATCGAGCTCATCGAACAGGAACGGATAATTGAGCTCCTCGCCGTCGGGCTCGTTACGCGAGGGAATGCTGGCAATCTGGATGTGGCCGATGATCGGCATCATCTCGCGCAGCCGCATGGTGACGTCGCCATGGATGATCCCGCAGTGATAGATGTCGAACTGCAGTTTCAGGTTGGGAAGCCTCAACTCCTGGATCAGGTCGCGGGCAAAGCCGAAATCATTGAGAAAATAACCTGGCACGTTGCGGGAATTGATCGGCTCGAGCACGATGTCGATGCCATGCGGCGCGAAGAATTCTGCGGCCCAGGCCACCGACTTGTAGAAGGCCTCGATTGTGACCCGTTCGCCGCGGTTGGCGATGCCCGCCATCAAATGCAGCCGCTTGACGCCGGTCGCCTTGGCGTAAGGCAGCGCCGTCTCCAGGCTCGCCTTGAGGTCGGCAAAGCGCGCCGGCAGTGCGGCAAAACCTTTCTCGCCGGCATTCCAGTCGCCCGGCGGCAGGTTGAACAGCGCCTGTGTCAGGCCGTTGCGCTTGAGCCGCTCGCCGATCGCCTCGACCGGATGCTCATAGGGAAAGAGAAACTCGACGGCGGTGAAGCCGGCTGCCGCGGCGGCGTCGAACCGGTCGAGGAACGGCACCTCGGTGAACATCATCGAGAGGTTGGCGGCGAAACGGGGCATTGGAATCCTCTTCTACTTGTCGCCGGGAAGTTTTACGCCGGTGACTTGCGCATACATTCGCGCCACCGACGCATCATCGTCACGCCCCATGCCGGCGGCTGATGTCATCAGGAACATCTGGAGGGCCGCGGCGGAAACCGGCACCGGGAATCTGGCGCTGCGCGCCATGTCCTGGATGATGCCGAGATCCTTGACGAAGATCTCGACCGCGCTACGCGGCGTGTAGTCGCCGTCGAGCACATGCGGCATACGGTTCTCGAACATCCACGAATTGCCGGCAGACGCCGTGATCACCTCATAGACCTTGCGGATGTCGAGGCCCTGCTTGGCGGCGAACGCGATCGCTTCGCTTGCGGCAGCGATATGCACGCCGGCCAACAGCTGGTTGATCATCTTGAACGCGGCGCCCTGCCCCGCTGCATCGCCGAGCTCGTAGAGTTTTGCCGCCATGGCATCGAGCGCGGGACGCGCTTTTGCGAATGCGGCGGAGCTGCCGGAGGCGAGGATCGTCAATTCGCCTTGGGCTGCGCGCTGCGCGCCGCCAGAGATCGGCGCGTCGAGATAGTTGCGGCCGGTCGTCTCCAGCTGTTTGGCGAGGCGGCGCGCCACATCCGGGTCCATCGTGGCGGAGGAGATGAACACGCTGTCTTTCGGCAGGGTCTCGGCGACGCCGTCCTTGCCAAATAGGATCGTCTCTGTCTGCGCGGCGTTGACGACGACACTGACGACGATGTCCGCGCCCTTGGCCGCCTCGGCCGGCGTTGTGGCGCCGGTGCCGCCGTCCTTGACAAAACGCGCCACCGCATCAGCCGAAACGTCACAGCCGGTGACCGTATGGCCGGCGCGCTTCAGCGAGGTCGCCATGCCGTACCCCATCGAGCCGAGCCCGATGACGGCGATGCGCTGATTTTGTGACGTGGAGGCAGACATGCAACTCACCCTTGCGAACGTTTCCCGGCAGGCCGGCCTTTGCGGCGGCTCGTGATCTCGAATAACACGGCTTGGCCGCGCTGCCAAAGCGTGAGACAAGCGGGCATGACGGCCATGAAAACTGAAACGAGCAACGAGACAAGGCTGCGTGAGGATATCTGCCGCTTCGGACGGTCCCTGTTCGAGCGCGGGCTGACGCCGGGCTCCTCCGGTAATATCAGTGTCAGGCTGGATGGCGGCGGCTGGCTGGTGACGCCGACCAACGCCTCGCTCGGCTTCCTTGATCCTGCAAAACTGTCGCGGCTGGACGATCAGGGCCGGCTCATGTCCGGCGATGCGCCGACCAAGGAAGTTCCGCTGCACACCGCGCTCTACGATACGCGCGGAAGCGCGCGGGCGATCGTGCATCTGCACTCCACCCATTCGGTCGCACTCTCGATGCTGCCCGAGATCGACTCGCGCGCCGCGCTGCCGCCGATGACGGCTTATTATCTGATGAAATGCGGCGCCACCGCGCTTGTGCCCTATTACCGCCCTGGCGATCCCGCGGTCGCGGATGCGATCAAGGGACTGGCCGGGAAATATTCATCCGTGCTGCTCGCCAATCACGGCCCGGTCGTCGCCGGCGACACGCTGGAAGCGGCGGTGTTCGCGACCGAGGAGCTGGAGGAGACGGCGAAGCTCTATCTGCTGCTGCGCGGGATGAACCCGCGCCATCTCTCACCGGAGCAGGTGGCGGATCTTGTGAAGGTGTTCGGGGTGACGTTGCCGGAGCATGGCCACGAGCGACACCCAACGACGTCATCCTGAGGTGCGAGCCTTGCGATGCAACGCATCGCAAGGTGAAGCCTCGAAGGATGGGCTACGGGCGCTTGCGGCTCATCCTTCGAGGCGCGCAAGGGCGCGCACCTCAGGATGACGGCGGAGATTGTGGCGATGACGGCAGCAGCTACAGCCCCAGATACGCCTTTCTTACGTCGGGATTGCCCCTGATCTCCGCCGCCGGTCCCTGCATCAGCACGCGACCTGTTTGCAGGATGTAGGCGCGGTCGGCGATCTCCAGGCACTCGGCCATGCGCTGTTCGACGATCAGCACGGTCATACCGGCGTCGCGGATGCTTTTCACCGCCTGGAAGATTTCATCGACCAGCTTCGGCATGATGCCCTGCGAGGGTTCGTCGAGCATCAGAAGCCGCGGACGCGTCATCAGGGCGCGACCGATCGCGAGCATCTGCTGCTCGCCGCCGGAGAGCGTTTCGGCGCGCTGATCGAGGCGTTCGGACAGGCGCGGGAACAGCTTGAAGACGAGATCGAGCGGTCCCTCGCGATCCGCCTCGCCGCGATAGAGATAGCTGCCGAGGCGGAGATTGTCGCGCACCGACAGGCGCGGGAACAGCCGGCGGTTCTCCGGCACATAGGCGATGCCTGTCGCGGTGATGTGATGCTGCGCCATGCCGTCGAGGCGTTTGCCGTCGAACGTCACCGTGCCCGAGCGCGGACGCTCGGCGCCGGCGATGGATTTCAGCAGCGTCGACTTGCCCGCGCCGTTGGCGCCGGCGACACAGACAATCTCGCCCTTGGTGACTTCGATACTGACCGCGGAGATCGCGACCAGGCCCTGATAGGCGGTCGTGACTTCATGCACCGACAGCATGACGATCTCCCAGATATGCCTTGATCACCTTGGGATCGCGGACGACGTCGGCGGGCTTGCCCTCGACGAGCACCTTGCCGAGGTCGAGCACGATGGCGCGATCGACCAGCGGCATCACGATCTCCATGACATGCTCGACCATCAGCACCGTGATGCCAGCATCGCGTACTTTTCGCACCAGCGCCACACCGGTCTGCGCCTCGGTCGGCGTGAGGCCGGTGAGGACTTCGTCGAGCAAAAGCAGTTTCGGTTCGGTCGCGAGCGCACGCGCAACTTCGAGGCGGCGCTTCTCGGCCGGCACGAGGTCGCTCGCAAGCACGTCGGCGCGCGCGGCAAGGCCGGTGAACTCCAGCACCTCATGCGCTTTGCGGCGCGCCTCGCGCATCACCGTGTTGCGCATGAGCGCACCGACGATGACGTTGTCGATCACCGTCATGGTCTCAAAGCTCTTGACGACCTGGAAGGTGCGCCCCACGCCGCGCTGACAGCGCTCGGCCGCCGGCAGTTTTGTCACATCCTCGCCATCGAACCAGATCGAGCCTTGGGTGGGCGGCAGAACGCCGGCGATAAGATTGAACAGCGTCGACTTGCCAGCACCGTTGGGGCCGATCAGGCCGACGATCTCGCCGCGGCCGACCGAGATCGAGACGTCCGAGTTGGCGACGAGGCCGCCGAAGCGCTGCCAGACGCCGCGGGTTTCAAGGAGCGCGGTCATCGCGTGGCCCCTTTTGCCTTCGAACGGGAGAACAGGCTCACCAAACCTTGCGGCAGAGCCAGCGAGATCGCCACGATCAGCCCGCCATAGACGATGAGGTCGACGCCGCGGCCGGAGCCGCCGATATAGGAACGCGTCAGCTCCGTCATCGGGATCAGGATGGCCGCCCCCAGCACGGGACCCCAGAGGGTGCCGATGCCGCCGAGCACGGCCGGGAGTGCCATCAGCAGCGAGAACTGGAAGCCCATGACGCTTTCGGGATCGATGTAAGCGAGGAACTGCGCGTAGAACGCACCGCCGACCGCGACAAGAAAAGCGGACACGGCAGCCGCGCCCATCTTGGAGTTGAACACGACGACGCCGAGGCTTTCAGCGGCTTCCGGATTGTCCTTCACCGCGCGCCACCAAAAACCCCATTTGGAGTCTTCAAGCCACCAGGTGACGAACCAGGCGAGGCAGCAAAGCGCCAGCGCGAAATAGAAATACGGCAGCTTGCTGCGCATGAACTGGAATTTCAGCCAGCTGTCGCCGCGCACCGGAATGGTGATGCCCATCGCAGCCCCCGCCCAT
The DNA here is from genome assembly GCF_008123425.1 of Bradyrhizobium rifense. Taxonomy (GTDB): domain Bacteria; phylum Pseudomonadota; class Alphaproteobacteria; order Rhizobiales; family Xanthobacteraceae; genus Bradyrhizobium; species Bradyrhizobium rifense. Next base: position 80,263 of record NZ_VSSS01000033.1, on the reverse strand, counting down.
TCCCAGTTCTGGAACAGCAGCAGCCCGATCTCGGCGATGACGATGGTCGCGATCACGAAGTAATGGCCGCGCAGGCGGAAGAAGGGATAGCCGAGCCCCATCGCGATGAGAGCCGCGATCGCACCGCCGGCGAGCATACCGAACCAGGGCAACACGCCGAACTTCGTGAACAAAAGCTCGGTCGTGTAGGCGCCGATGCCGAAATAGAGAGCGTGGCCCAACGAGATCTGTCCGCAATAGCCAGAGAGGATGTTCCAGCTCTGCGACAGCGCCGCATACATCAAGGTCAGGACCAGGATGTTCTGGATGTAGACGTTCTTGACGAACAGCGGCGCAAGCGCGGCCAGTGCGGCCAGCACTGCGGCAATGATGAGATCGCGACGACGCCGCGCGGTATAATTCTTGTCCATCACATTGACCCGAACAGGCCGCGCGGCCGGATGAAGACGACGAGCAAGTACACCGCATAGATGCCGACCGACTTCAGGGAGGGCGGCAGCATCAGGGCGGTCACCGCTTCAACCAGGCCGACAATGATACCGCCGGCAAAGGCGCCGAACACGCTGCCAAAGCCGCCGAGCGCCACCGTGACATAGGCAATCAGCGCAAAGGATGCGCCAACGTCGGGATAGATGTAGAAAAACACGGCCATGATCGCGCCGGCGAGGCCGACAAGCGCAGCGCCAAGGCCCCAACCGAACGCGAACACGCGGTTCTTGTCGATACCGACGAGCGCGACCGCACCGGGATCTTCACGGGTGGCTTCCAGCGCGCGGCCGAAATCGGTGCGGTGGATGAAGAAGTAGAGGCCGGCAAAAGCCGCGATCGAGACCAGCGCACCGACCAGCTGCGGCTCCGGCAGGAAAATGCCTGCAATCGAGACGGTTTTACCGCCGAGCCAGGATTGCGGAATGCTGCGATAGTCCGGCGTGAAGAACAGCTGGGCCAGTCCGCGCATGACGATGGCCAGGCCGAAGGTGGTGAAGATCTGCACCATGCCGGCATTGGCCTTGGCGCGCATGGCGAAGCGTACAATCAACAGGTAGACCACCGCGCCGAACACGAACATCGCCGCCGCGACCAGCGGCGCCGAAAGCAAGGGATCGATGGCGAAGAACGTGAACAGAAAGAAGGACGCGTACATCGCGATCATCAGGAACTCGCCATGGGCGAAGTTCGTGACGTCCATCAGGCCGAAGATCAGCGCGAGGCCGACGGCGATCAGTCCGTAGAGCAGGCCCATCAGCAGGCCGCTCGCGAGACTTTGGACAACGGTTTCGACTGTCAGCAACTTGTCCCCCAGAAAAGCTCTCACCCCCGAGGGGCGTCATCGAACGCGCATCGCAAAGAACGGGCCGCCCTCGTCTCTCCCGACGCGGGCTCCGTCTTACTCGCAGGACCAGGATCGGGAGCTATCGTCCGAGCTCCCGATTCCATCCTCACTTCATCGGCCAGACAGCTTCGGCCACCGCCGCCTGCGACGGGAAGATGGTGACAAACTTGCCGCCGATATATTGCAGCAGCACCGGATCGGCGTCGTTGTTCTGGCCCATGTCGTCGAACTTGACCCGCTTCCAGGGCATGATGGTCTGCTCGCCCGGAATGTCGGTTGCGGCCATCGCGTCGCGAATCTTCTCGCCGTCGGTCGACTTGGCGCGGTTGATGGCGTCCGCAATCACGATCATCGCCATGAACTGCCGCGACGTGTTGTCGTTGAGATCCTTGCCCGATTTCGCCTTGAACAGATCGTTGATCTTGCCGACCATCGGCCGCTTGGCGGCAAGATCGAGCGAGAAGCTGCCGCGGGTGATTGCGCCTTCGAGCTTGTCGCCGACGGCGTCGTAAAGCGCCTTTTCGGAGAAGCCGGCTGCCTGGGCCAGGATCGCGTTCGGCTTGTAGCCGAGCTCCGCCATCGTCTTGACCAACAGGATGCCGTCCGTGGTGTAGCTCGAGGGCAGCAGCACGTCGGCATTGGCGGCCTTGAGCTGCTGGACTTCGGCAGACAAAGACGGCGAGTTGGCGCGGTACTTGATGTCGGCGACGATCTTGTAGCCGCGCTCGGCTGCGAGCTTGGTCTGGGCGTTGGCGGAGTCGGTGCCGAAGATCGTGTCTTCGTGGAACAGCGCCAGCGTGTCGGCCTTGACGCCCTTCTTCTTCATCGAGTCGAGGAAATCGAACATCCCGGCCGAGAACATCTCGTCATGCGGCGAGGCGCGGAAATAGTACTTCAGTCCGCGGCGATGCAGGCTCGGCGAAGAATTGTCCGCCGACAAGAACGGGATCTGGTAACGCTCGCAGATCTGGCTGACCGTGACCGCGACTGCGCTCTGATAGGAGCCGAGCACCGCGCAGACTTTCTCCTGGGTGATCAGTCGCTCGGCTTCGGCGCGTCCCTTTTGCGGGTCGCCCTGGTGGTCGGCGTACACCATGCGGATCTTGGCGCCGCCGAGACCCGGCAAGCCGACACCCTTCGCCAGCGGAAGATCGAAGTCCTGATCGTTGTTGATGATGTCGATTGCGGTTTCGAATGCGCGCTGCGCGTCGACCCCTACCTGGGCGCCGGCGCCCGACAAGGGATAGGTCGCGCCGATCACCACCTCAGAGGTTTGCGCGCGCGCGGCTAGCGGCAACAGCGCGGCAGCGGCGGTGGCTCCGAGCAGAACGTCGCGGCGAGTGATCGTCATTGGCAAAGTCCCCTGTTATTGCGCGTATCGAATGAAACGATTGGCAAACTGCGTAAAGCCTGAAGAAGCAGCAAATGCTGCCCACTAAATCACGGCCATGTTCCTGTTCTTCAGATCCGTCACCAGCATCAGGCCGGGCGAATGCGTAATCGCGAACGGGACCTTGGCTGCATTGATGACTGATTGCGGCGTCACGCCGCAGGCCCAGAACACCGGAATCTCGTCATCGGCGACAGGTACGGGATCACCATAGTCGGGCTTGGCGATGTCCTTGATGCCAATCAGATGCGGATGGCCGAGATGCACCGGCGCGCCGTGCACGGCGGGATAGCGCGAGGTGATCTGCACCGCGCGGATCGCATCCGCCGGCTTGAACGGACGCATCGAGACCACCATCGGCCCCGCGAACGGGCCGGCCTCGCCGCAGGCGATGTTGGTGCGGTACATCGGCACCCGCACGTTCTGCTCGATGTGGCGGATCGGCATGCCCTCGTCGAGCAGCGCCTCTTCGAACGAGAATGAGCAGCCGAGCACGAAGGTCACGAGATCATCGCGCCAATGCTTGGTCACGTCGGTCGGCTCGTCCACGACCTCGCCGTCGCGCCAGACGCGGTAGCGCGGGACGTCGGTGCGGATATCGAGATCGGCGCCGAGCGCCGGGATGTGCGGGCTGCCGACGTCGGACATGCCGATGATCGGGCACGGTTTCGGATTGAGCTGGCAGAAGCGGTGAAAGGCGCCGGCGAATTCAGCCGGCAGGATCGCCAGATTGCCCTGGACGAAGCCGGGCGCGATCCCTGCGGTGGAGCCGACCTCGCCGCCACGATAGGCGAGCCGGGCCTGGCGGCTCGGGAGAGTGTCGGGTGTTCCAGTTTGCTGCGCTGCCACTAAAACAGTCATGTGATCGACCTGCCTATGAACTCGACAAGCGTAGCCAACATCAAGCATACTATAAAGTCTAATCGTCCTTTTTAATCGATATCGATAAATCTATTTTATCGATCAGGAAAATCACTCCAATGCTGGACTTCAGGTCGATCGAAACCTTCCTCTGGGTCGTGAAGCTCGGCAGCTTCCGTGGCGCCGCAGCGCGGCTCAATACGACCCAGCCGGCGATCTCCCAGCGCATCGCCCAGCTCGAGCGCGAGATGGGCGTAAAACTCCTGAACCGCGATCATCGCGTGGCGTCGCCCACCCCGAGCGGCCGGCAGATGATGGTCTATGCGGAAAAGCTGATCGGCCTGCGCGCTCAGATGATGGCCGAGATCGGCGACCGCTCGGCGATGCGCGGCGTGATGCGGCTCGGCGTCGCCGAGACCATCGTGCACACCTGGCTGCCGCGGCTGGTGAAGAGCATGAACCAGATCTACCCCAACCTGTCGTTGGAGATCGAGGTCGACATCACGCCGAACCTCACCGCGCGCCTGCTCGCGCAGGAGATCGAGCTTGCCTTCGTGGTCGGGCCGCTGTCGGCCTCGGGCGTGCACAACCGCGTGCTCGCCGATTATCCGATCGGCTTTCTCGCAAGCCCGTCACTCGGGCTCGGCCATGGCCCGGTGACGCCCGCCGATCTCGCGCGGTTTCCGATCATCACTTTTCCGCGCAAGACCAGGCCATACGAGGTCGTGCGCGAGGTGTTCGACCGGCCGGACTTGCCACCGATCCGTCTCCACGCCTCGGCCTCTCTCGCCACCGTGATCCACATGGCGGTGGAAGGGCTCGGCATCGCCGTGATCCCCGACGCCATCGTCGAGAACGAGCTCGCCGATGGCCGGCTGCAATTGCTCGACACCGATCTGGAGATCGCGCCGCTGACGTTTACAGCAAGCTGGCTCGCCTCGCCCGACGTCGTCGCGGTGGAGCGCGTCGCCGAGCTTGCATGTCAGATTGCGCAGAGCAGCCTCGCGGTTGACGCGCCCGCGTTGGCGCGTCATTGAAACAGGCGCCGGACCAATGAGAGACTGACGCATGAGCCGAGCCGCGACTAATTTGCAGATCGATTCCGCCCGCCTCTGGGGCTCCATCCACGAGACCGCGCAATTCGGCGCGACGGCCAAGGGCGGTGTAAGGCGGCTGACGCTGAGCGGCGAAGACAAGCAGGTTCGCGACTGGTTCCGGAAAGCATGTGAAGACGCCGGCCTCGAGGTGCACGTCGATGCACTCGGCTCGCAGTTCGGCCTGCGCAAGGGTCGCGACATGTCGAAGCTGCCCGTCGGCATCGGCTCGCATCTCGATACCCAGCCGACCGGCGGCAAATACGACGGCATTTTGGGCACGCTCGGCGCGCTGGAGGTGATCCGCACGCTGAACGACGCCGGCATCGAGACCGAGGCGCCGATCTGCATCGTCAACTGGACCAACGAGGAAGGCTCGCGCTTCGCCCCGGCGATGATGGCGTCCGCAGCTTACGTCGGCGATTTCACCACCGACGACATTCTCTCGCGCAAGGACATCGAGGGCTCCACCGTCGGCCAGGCGCTCGACAGCATCGGCTATCGCGGCGACAAGCCGGTCGGTTTTCAGAAGCTCGGCTGCTTTGTCGAATTGCATATCGAGCAAGGTCCGATCCTCGAAGCGGAAGGCAAGACCATCGGCGTCGTCGATTCCGGACAGGGCGTATTGTGGTACGACGGCAAGATCTCCGGCTTCGAGAGCCATGCGGGCTCGACGCCAATGCCGCTGCGTCGCGACGCACTCGCAACGCTGTCGGAGATCGTGCTGGCGATGGAGGCCATCGCGAAGAAGCACGGACCGAACGCGGTCGGCACCATCGGCGAGGCCGTGATCGCAAATCCCTCGCGCAACGTCATTCCCGGCGAGATCGCGTTCACTATGGACTGCCGCAGCGCGGACGGCGCGATCATGGATGCGCTCGATCATGACCTGCGTGCCGCGATCTCGGAGATCGCCGCGCGCCGCAAGGTCGAGGTCAAGATTGATCTCGTCTGGCGCAAGCCGCCGACGCATTTCGACCCGAAGCTCATTGCGGCTGTCGAGAATGCGGCCAAGACGCTCGGCTATTCCTCCCGCCGCATCACCTCCGGCGCCGGCCACGATGCCTGCAACCTCAATACGGTGATGCCGGCGGCGATGGTGTTCGTGCCCTGCAAGGACGGCATCAGCCACAACGAGCTGGAGGACGCCACGCAGCCCGACTGCGCCGCGGGCACAAACGTGCTGATGCATACCGTGCTGGCGATCGCCGGCGTCGCATCCTGATCGGAGACAGACATGCGCGGAGTTTTCGTCGACGCCAATGAAGCGCTTGCCGTGATCATGGAGCGGCTGGAGAAGCCCGGCGATCCCAAGGTGCGGATCCACCGGGATCCCGATATCAAGCCCGAGCAATATCCGGAGATCCTCGACGGCGCCGAGATCGCGATCGTGGACCACACCGCGCTTCCCACCGAAGTCGCGAGAAAATGCGCGGGCCTCAAGCACGTCGTGTTCCTAGGCACCGGCGCGCGCAGCTATATGAATCCCGAAGAACTCGCCGAGCTCGGCATCTCCGTGCATCTGATCAAGGGCTATGGCGACACGGCCGTGGCTGAATCCGCGATCGCATTGATGTGGTCCTCCGCGCGCATCATCGCGATGATGGATCGCGAGATGCGCGTCGGCAATTGGCTGCGCGAGGACGGCATGCAGCTCACCGGCAAGACGCTGGGCCTGATCGGCTTCGGCGGTATCGCCGCCGAAGTCGCGCGCATCGCGTCCGGCAGCGGCATGAAGGTGATTGCCTGGAACCGCTCGCCGAAGACCTATCCCGGTGTGGAGTTCACTGATCTCGACACGGTCCTGGCGAAGAGCGACGTGGTCTCGTTGCATCTGCTGCTCAATGACGAGACGCGCGGCATGATCACGCGCGAAAAGATCGCGAAGATGAAGCCGGGCGTCATTCTCATCAACACCGCGCGCGCCGCCGTCGTCGACGAGCAAGCAATGATCGACGCACTGAAGTCGGGCCACATACGCCATGCCGGCCTCGATGTCTTCAACATCGAGCCGCTGCCCGCGGATCATCCGCTGACCAAGATACCGAACGTGACGCTGTCGGCGCATTCTGCCTTCCGCACGCCGGAGGCGAGCGAGAACCTGATTGAAGCGGCATGGGTCCACTGCCGCAGGATCGTGAAGGGATAAGAGCAACAACAATGGCCGACTATCGCACCATCAAGGCAGAACCGCTCATCAACGTCATCCGCGCCATCGTCAAGGCAGGCGGGTCTACGGATCGCGAAGCCGAGCTCGTGTCCACCAATCTCGTCGAGGCTAATCTGAAGGGACATGACTCGCACGGCGTCGGCATGATCCCGCGCTATGTTTCGAGCGTCACCACGGGCGGCCTCGCCGTGAACCAGCACGTCAAGATCGTGCTCGACACCGGTCCGCTCCTCACCCTCGACGGTCTCACCGGATACGGCCAGGTGATCGGCCATGAAGCGATGGAGCTGGCGGCAGAGCGCGCCAAGAGCAACGGCGTGTGTCTCGTCGGCCTCTCCAACGCCCACCACATCGGCCGCATCGGCCATTGGGCCGAGCAGTGCATCGACCACGGACTGGTGTCGATCCACTTTGTCAACGTGATCTCGCGTCCGATCGTGGCGCCCTGGGGCGGCAGCGATGCGCGCCACGGCACCAACCCGTTCTGCGTGGGCATCCCGCGCAGGGGCAAGGACCCGATCGTGCTCGACTTTGCCACCAGCAGGATTGCGCAAGGCAAGACCCGCGTCGCCCACAACAAGGGCGTCGAACTGGAGCCCGGCACCATCATCGACAACGAGGGCAAGCCGACCACCAATCCGCGCTACACCGTGATCCCGCCGCACGGCGCCATCCTGCCGTTCGGCGAGCACAAGGGCTCGGGGCTCGCGCTGGTGTGTGAAATCCTCGGCGGCGCGCTCTCCGGCGGGCAGGTGGTCAAGGGCCCGTCCGACGGTAAGTACAACGTCCTCAACGGCATGCTCTCGATCATCATCGATCCGGGCAAGCTCGGCACCGGCGAGAACCTGGCGCGCGAAGTCGAGAGCTTCGTCGCCTGGCACACCGGCTCGCCTCCAGGCCCCGGCGTCGACAAGGTCAAGATCGCCGGCGAACCCGAGCGCGAGACCAAAAAGAAGCGGCTCGCCGAAGGCATTCCGGTCGATCCAACCACCTGGCAGGAAATTCTGGAAGCCGGGAAGAAGTTCGGGCTGGACGAGGCGGCGCTTGAGAAGATTGCCGGATAAGCCATCACAACTGGCGTCATCCCGGCGAAGGCCGGGACGACGTCTTCGTTGGCAGCGCGCCTTAATCCACCATATCCGCGACCGCCTTGCCGCAGGCGGTCGTGTCGGCGTTGCCGCCGAGGTCCTTGGTGCGCAGCGTACGCTCAGCCAGCGTCCGTTCGATCGCATCGACAATCGACTTGCCGGCGACCTTCTCACCGAGATGCTCGAGCATCATCGCGCCCGACCAGATCGCGCCGATCGGGTTGGCAATGCCCTGCCCTGCGATGTCAGGCGCCGAGCCGTGCACCGGCTCGAACACCGACGGGAAATCGCCCTCGGGATTGATGTTGCCTGACGGCGCGATACCGATCGTGCCGGTGCAGGCTGGGCCGAGGTCGGACAGGATGTCACCGAACAGGTTGGAGCCGACAACGACGTCGAACCAGTCCGGATGCAGCACGAAGTTCGCGGTGAGAATGTCGATGTGGTACTTGTCCCACTTCACGCCCGGAAACTTCTTCGCCATCGCCTCCACGCGCTCGTCCCAATAGGGCATGGTGATGGAGATGCCGTTGGACTTGGTCGCCGACGTCAAATGCTTCTTCGGCCGCGACTGCGCGAGCTCGAAGGCGAACTTCAGGATGCGGTCGACGCCCACCCGGGTCATCACCGTCTGCTGGGTGACGAACTCGCGGTCGGTGTCGGGGAACATGCGGCCCCCGACCGAGGAATATTCGCCTTCGGTGTTCTCACGCACCACCCAGAAATCGATATCACCGGGCTTGCGGCCCGCCAGCGGCGACGGCACGCCGGGCATCAACCGCACCGGGCGCAGATTCACATACTGATCGAACTCGCGCCGAAACTTGATCAGCGAGCCCCACAGCGAGACGTGATCCGGAATCTTGGCCGGCCAGCCGACCGCGCCGAAATAGATCGCGTCATGCTTGCCGATCTTCTCTTTCCAGTCGTCCGGCATCATCTGGCCGTGCTTCTCGTAATATTCCCAGGACGAGAAGTCGAAATGATCAAAATGCAGGGAGACCCCGTGCTTCTTCGCGGCTGCCTCCAAAACGCGCAGGCCCTCCGGCATCACTTCCTTGCCGATGCCGTCGCCGGGAATGACTGCGATCCGGTATTGTTTCTTGCTCATCGAGAACGTCCTTTTTTAGTCCGGCAGCCGCCGCCTTTTTGACCGCACTGCAATGGACCAAAGTCAGCGGCAGTGCAACGCTGCACTGCAATGTTGACCGTGGCGCGACGTACCGCCTACTGATTTCATTCAGTTCCCACCGAGCGAGTACCTCTCATGGATCTGCATCTGCGTGGCAAGCGCGTCCTGATCACAGGCGCGTCCAAGGGCATTGGCGCTGCTGCCGCCGAAGCGTTTGCAGAGGAAGGCGCGCATCTCCTGCTTGCTGCCCGCAACGGCGAGCAACTCAAGGCGCTGGCCGACCGCTTGCGCTCGGCGCATCAGATCGATACTGCGACCAGCATCGTGGATTTGCGCGATGCCGAGGATCTCGCGCGGCTGGCAAAAGAGGCCGCCGACATCGACGTGCTCGTCAACAATGCCGGCGACATCCCCGGCGGCTCGATCGACAAGATCGATGAAGCCACCTGGCGCCACGCCTGGGAATTGAAGGTGTTCGGCTATATCAACCTGACGCGGCAGATTTACGCGCAGATGAAGGCCAAGGGCGGCGGCGTCATCGTCAACGACATCGGTGCTGCCGGCGAAAAATTCGACGCGAATTACATCTGCGGGAGCGCCGGCAATGCCGCGCTGATGGCTTTCACCCGCGCGCTCGGGGGCAAGAGCCTCGCCGACAACATCCGCGTGGTCGGCATCAATCCCGGCCCTGTCGGCACCGACCGTCACGTCACGCTGCTCAAGACGCGCGCAAAGCACCAGTTCGGCGACGAGAACCGTTACAAGGAATTCCAGAAGAGCCTCCCGCTCGGCCGCCCCGCGCATGCGCGCGAGATCGGCGACCTCATGGCGTTCCTCGCGTCGGATCGCGCCGGCTATACGTCCGGCGTGATCTACACGGTCGACGGCGGCATCAGCGCAGGATGGGGTTAGTTGATCCGTCATTGCGAGCGCAGCGAAGCAATCCAGGAATGCATCCGCTGTGGCAGTCTGGATTGCTTCGCGGCGGTCGCAACGACGACCCAACAAGCATAGGAGTAAAATAATTGTCTCAAGACCTGATCCGCGAAACCGCCTGCACCGTCGTCGACAAGCTGCGCTCCGGCGACATTTCTCCACTCGAGTTGCTGGACGTGGTGGAGAGGCGCATCAGTGAGGTCGACGGCAAGGTCAACGCACTGCCGACGCTGTGCTTCGACCGCGCGCGGAGCAACGCGAAAGCTCTGATGCAGAAGCCGGCCGGTGCACGCGGGCTGCTGGCGGGCCTGCCAGTGCCGATCAAGGACCTGACCGATGTCGCGGGTGTGCTGAACACCCAGGGCTCGCCAATCTTCAAGGACAACATTCCCGTGACGTCCGACCTCATGGTCGAGAACCTCGAGGCCAATGGCGCGGTGGTCTACGCAAAATCCAACACGCCGGAATTCGGCGCCGGCGCCAACACCTTCAACGAAGTGTTCGGCGCGACGCTCAATCCCTGGGATACATCGAAGTCGGCAGCCGGCTCCTCCGGCGGCGCCGCGGTGGCGCTTGCGACGGGCATGGCGTGGCTGGCGCAGGGCTCTGACATGGGCGGCTCCTTGCGCAGCCCCGCGGCCTTCTGCGGCGTCGTCGGCATGCGGCCGAGCATCGGCCGCGTCGCCCATACTCCCAAATCCGGCATCGATCGCAATCTCGGCGTCGTCGGCCCGATGGCGCGCAATGTCGAGGACCTCGCATTGCTGCTCGACGCCATGAGCGGCGACTATGCGGACGATCCGCTGTCACTGCCGGCGCCTGCAACCTCTTTCCTGTCGGCGGCACAATCGGGCAGGAAGCCAAAGCGTATCGCCTACTCGCCCAATCTCGGCATCACACCGGTCGATCCCGAGGTGAAGGCGATCACGCGCAAGGCGGCCGAGCGCTTCGCAGAAGCCGGCGCCATCGTCGAGGAGGCGCATCCCGATTGGCGCGAGGCGCATGAATGCTTCCACGTGCTGCGCGCCTTCGATTTCGCGCTCACCAAGGCCAATCTGCTGCGCACCAAGCGCGACCTGCTCAAGCCCGAAGTGATCTGGAACATTGAGGAGGGCCTCAAGCTCACCGTCGAACAGCTCGCGCGCGCCGAAGCCCAGCGCGTCGGCATGACCGCGCGCGCGATCGAGTTCTTCAAGACGTATGACCTCCTGCTGACGCCGACCACAATCGTGCCGCCCTTCCCGATCGAGCATCGCTATGTCGCGGAATGCGCCGGCAAGAAGTTCGAGAACTATGTCGAATGGCTCGGCATCGTCTACGCGATCACGCTGGCCTGCTGCCCGTCACTATCGCTGCCCTGCGGCTTCACCGCCTCCGGCTTGCCGGTCGGCGTACAGGTCGTCGGTGCGCCGCGCGCGGATGCGCAGGTGATCGCGGGCGCGAAGGTGCTGGAGGACATTTTGGGCCTGCGCGGGCAGACGCCGATTGATCCGCGGGTGAAGAAGTAGGGCGCTACGCGCTCGGTGCGCTCCCTCGCCCCGCTCTTGCGGGGCGAGGTTAAGAAGCCCTCACCTCGCGCTCGTCGCCTCCAGGCTGCGGCTATAGCGCGACATCGCGAAACAGAAGACGAAATAGATCGCGGCGACGAAGATATAGACCTCGACCGAGAACTGCTGCCAGGCCGGATCGATGATCGCGGTTTTCGCCGTCGTCAGCAGGTCGAAGATGCCGATGATCAGGACCAGGCTGGTATCCTTGAAGAAGGCGATGAAGGTGTTGACCAGCGGCGGGATGACGTGGCGAATCGCCTGCGGCAGGACGACCAGCCGGTGTTTGCGCCAGTAGGACAGCCCGAGCGCGTCAGCGGCCTCATATTGCCCCCGCGGCACGGCCTGGAGGCCGCCGCGGATAACTTCGGCGAGATAGGCGCCCGCAAAAAGAATGATCGCGATCTGCGCTCGCAACAGCTTGTCGATGTTGAATCCGCTGGGCATGAACAGCGGAAACATCACGCTCGCCATAAAGAGAAGGCTGACCAGCGGCACGCCGCGAATCAGTTCGACATAGAGCACGCTCAGCGAGCGGATCGCCGGCAGCTTTGAGCGCCGGCCGAGCGCGACCAGAATGCCGAGAGGGAAGCCGAACGCCAATCCGAACGTTGCCAGGATCAATGTCACCGGCAGCCCGCCCCAGCGATCCTGCGAGACGAAGGACAGCCCGAACACGCCGCCCCACATCAGCACGCTGATCAGCGCTAGCGCGCCGATCCAGAGATAGGCCAGTTCGCGCCGCCAGAGCGCGCGGCGCGTGGAGAGAAAGAACAGCGCGATGAACAGCACGACGGAGAGCGCAGGCCGCCATTGCTCGTCGAACGGATAGGTGCCGAACAGGATGAACCGGTATTTCTCGGGGATGACGGCCCAACAGGCACCAAGGCCGCGCGCTGCCTTGCAGGCGCTGGAATCGTTGGCCGGCGCGAACCAGACCGCGTTCGCAATGCCCCACTGAACGAAGCTCACCACGCCTTTCGTCAGTACCGCCAGCAGAACGACCGTCAGAATGCCATTGGGGATCGATGAAAACAGATTGGTACGCAGCCAGCGCAGCACCGGATTGCCGATTTGCGGACGTCGGGCAGCGCGCGGCAAGTCCGGCATATCAGTGATTGCCGTCATGCTCAGCGCTCCGCCAGCGCGATGCGCGCATTGAACCAGTTCATGAAGAAGCTGATGCCGAGGCTGATCGTGAGGAAGACAGCCATGATCAGCGAGATCGCCTCGATCGCCTGCCCGGTCTGGTTCAGCGTGGTGTTGGCGACCGAGACTACGTCCTGGTAACCGATCGCGACGGCGAGCGAGGAGTTCTTGGTCAAATTGAGATACTGGCTCGTCATCGGCGGCACGATCACGCGCAGCGCCTGCGGCAGGATGATCTGCCGCAGCATGAAGCTGCGGCGCAGGCCGAGCGCGCTGGCGGCGTCCCACTGCCCGCGCGGCACCGACTGGATGCCGCTCCGCACGATCTCGGCGATGAAAGCCGACGTATAAGTGACGAGGGCGATCAGCAGCGCGAAATATTCCGGCGCGAGCGTCAGCCCGCCGACGAAGTTGAAGCCGCGCAGCTCAGGCCATTCGATTGTCCAGGACACGCCGAGCAACAGCGACACCGCTACCGGCAGCACGACAATGAGACCAAGCGCAAAGGGCCAGGCCGGCCGCGGCTTGCCGTCACGGATCTGCTGCGCGACCAGCCATCGCTGAATGACAAAGAAAGCAGCGCAGCCCAGCACGGCCGCGCCGAGCACCCAGAGCTGCGGCGAGCCCACCGGGATCGCCGGCAGGATCAGACCGCGATTGGAGAGGAAGACGCCCTCGACCGGCCGCCACGCCGCACGCGCGGCCGGCAACGCCTGCATCAACACGTACCAGAACAACAGCTGAAGCAGCAGCGGGATGTCGCGCAGGACTTCGACATAGACGGCAGCGAACCGCGACAGCAGCCAGTTCGCCGACAGCCGCGATATCCCGATCAGCGTACCAAATATGGTCGCAAGCACGATGCCGATCACGGCGACACGCAACGTGTTGGCGACGCCGACGACGAAGGCCCAGAGGTAGCTGTCTTTCGGATTGTAGGCCAGCAGGCTGTCGGCGATCGGCATGCCTGCTTCGCGGCCGAGAAAGGCAAAGCCGGTGGTGATGCGGCGAGCCGAGAGGTTGGTGACGGTGTTGGACCAGAGGAACACGATGACGGCGACCGCAATGCCGACCACCAACACCTGCCAGAACAGGCCCTTCAGTTCGTTCGGCCCGAGCGCGCCGAAAAAGCTGCGGCGCGGCGGCGGCCTGGGATCGTCTGAGGTCACGGCACAAAAATCCTTCCTGAAAACAGCGATTTCCGGCGGCTCACGTCAACTGTTGCACCAAACCAAGAACCGTGCAACAAATGTTTCATGGTCGAGCCCGCGAAATCCTCGCCGCTGAGCGAACTGCGCATTGCATTGCCATCGCTTCCGATGCGGTTGCAGGAGGTCGGACGTTTCGTCGCAGCCAACGATTATGACGCCACCACGCGTTCGATGCGCGATCTGGCGGCGGAAGCCGGTGCAGATCCTGCGGCGTTCACGCGCCTTGCGAAGGCGATCGGCTATTCCGGCTGGGACGACTTACGCGCCGCGCTGACGGAGGCACGGCGGCCGTCGCCGACCTCGCCCTTCTCGGCTCGCGCCAAAGGCCGCCGCCACGGCCCGGACTCAGACGTCACGCTCATCACCGACAAGCTCGAGGCCGAGGCTGCGGGCCTGCCGCGCATCTCCGCCCACGCGATCGCGGACGCGGCCCGCACCCTGCACGATGCAAAACGGATCTGGATCACCGGCTATCGCAGCTGCCGCAGCGTCGCGGAATTGCTCAACTACGAACTCCGGCTGTTTCGCCCCGAGCAGGTGCAGATCGTCGGCGCGTCCGGCCCCGACGATCTCGATCTCGGCGCATTCCGGCCCGGCGAGGCCGTGATCGTCATCGGCTTCATGCCTTACACCAATGCCAGCGTCCGGGTCGCACAGGCTGCCTATCGTGCCGGCGCGAGGCTGATCGCGATCGCGGACAGCGTAGCCGCGCCGATGGCCGAGGGCGCCGACCACGTCTTGCTGTTCGAAGCCGCCTCCTCGCCCGGCTTCTTCCCGAGCCTCACCGGCGCGCTCGCGATTGCGCAGTCGCTGGCCGCAGTGACGTTCTCCCTCGGCGGCACCGCCGCCAAGAAACGGCTCCAGGACACCGAGGCGCGGCTGGCCGCGACTTCCACCTACGTCTCAGAGAAAGGTTGATCCATGAGCACCCGCACCAGCCGCGTGCTGCATCGCTCGTTGCGTGAGACGCCCCCCAAGGCGATCGGCGGCGAAGGCGTTTATCTCTTTGCCGAGGATGGGCGGCGCGTGATCGACGCGTCCGGCGGCGCCGCGGTGTCCTGCCTCGGCCATCAGCATCCGCGCGTGATCGCGGCAATGACGAAGCAGGCCTCGACGCTCGCCTATGCCCACACCGCCTTCTTCTCCTCCGAGCCGGCCGAGGCGCTCGCAGAGGCGCTGGTCGGGCATGAGCCCGGTGGTCTCGCTTACGCCTATTTCGTCAGCGGCGGATCGGAGGCGATCGAAGCCAGCATCAAGCTCGCGCGACAATATTTCATCGAGCGCGGCGAGCCGCAGCGACAGCATTTCATCGCGCGGCGGCAGAGCTATCACGGCAACACGCTCGGCGCGCTGGCCGCCGGCGGCAACGCCTGGCGCCGCGCGCCCTATGCGCCCCTGCTCTCGGCCGCCTTCAGCCACGTCACGCCGGCGTTTGCGTATCACGAGAAGCACGACGGCGAGTCCGACACGCAGTTCGTGGCGCGGCTCGCCGCAGAACTCGAGGCCGAGTTCCAGCGTCTTGGTCCGAACACCGTTGCTGCATTCCTCGCCGAGCCGGTCGTCGGCGCCACCGCCGGCGCGGTGACCGCGCCCGACGGCTATTTCAAGGCGGTGCGCGAGATCTGCGACCGGCACGGCGCTCTTCTCATTCTCGATGAGGTCATGTGCGGCATGGGCCGCACCGGCACCACGCACGCCTGGCAGCAGGAAGGCGTCGCCCCGGATATCCAGGCGATCGCAAAGGGGCTCGGCGGCGGCTACCAGCCAATCGGCGCAATGCTTGCGAGCGGCAAGATCATCGACACCATCCGCTCCGGCTCGGGCGCGTTCCAGCACGGCCATACTTATCTGGCGCATCCCCTCGCCTGCGCGGCTGCGCTCGCGGTGCAGGACGTGATACGGGAGGACAATTTGCTTGAGCAAGTGAAGCAGCGCGGCAAGCAGCTCGAACAGCGGCTCACCGAGCGCCTCGGCAATCACCGCCATGTCGGAGATATCAGGGGACGCGGGCTATTCTGGGCGATCGAGCTCGTCGCCGATCGTGCCAGCCGCATCTCGTTCGACCCGGC
The DNA here is from genome assembly GCF_008123425.1 of Bradyrhizobium rifense. Classification (GTDB taxonomy): domain Bacteria; phylum Pseudomonadota; class Alphaproteobacteria; order Rhizobiales; family Xanthobacteraceae; genus Bradyrhizobium; species Bradyrhizobium rifense. Next base: position 64,283 of record NZ_VSSS01000033.1, on the reverse strand, counting down.
ACTCAAGCTCAATCAGAAGATCAAGGCGGGAGCCTTCGCCAACGGGCTCGGCTGCTATCCCGGCGGCGGCACTGTGGATGGCGTCCGCGGCGACCATGTGCTGCTGGCGCCGCCCTATATCGCTTCGGCTGACGAGATCGATCAGATCGTCGACAAGTTGGGTACAGCCGTCGACAACGTTTTGCGTAGTGTCAATCACTGAGGGGAGAGTCACATGATGAGGACAATGGTTATCGCGGCGAGCGTGCTCGCGGCATCGGCGGTGGTCGCCCAGGCGGCGACGCTCGACACGGTCAAGAGCCGCGGCACGCTGGTGTGCGGCGTCAGCGCGGGCTTTGCCGGCTTCTCGGCACCGGACTCGCAAGGCAATTACAAGGGTCTCGACGTCGACTATTGCCGCGCGCTCGCGGCCGGTGTGCTCGGTGATGCCAACAAGGTGCGTTACGTCTCTCTGACCGCGCAGAACCGCTTCACCGCGCTGCAATCGGGCGAAATTGACGTGCTCTACCGCAACTCGACGCAGACTTATCTGCGCGGCGTCACGCTGGGCCTGCGGCAGGGTCCGATCAACTTCTACGACGGCCAAGGTTTTGTCGTAAAGAAGGACCTCGGCGTGAAGGAGATCAAGGACCTGAAGGGCGCCACCGTTTGCGTTGCGCAAGGCACCACGCACGAAGTCACGCTCGGCGATTACGGCCGCGCCAACGGCATCGACTGGAAGCCGCTGGTGTTCGACCGCGTCGACACCATGTACCAGACCTTCTTCGGCGGCCGCTGCGATGCCATGACCCAGGACGCCTCCGCGCTTGCCGGTGCCGTGACGACCGCCGCGCCAAACCCGGCCGACTACGTCGTACTGCCGCAGACCATCAGCAAGGAGCCGCTCGGGCCCTTCAGCCGCAACGGTGACGAGGTCTGGAGCGACATCATCACCTGGCTGCATTACGGCCTGATCGAAGCCGAGGAGCTCGGCGTCACCCAGGCCAATGTCGACGAGATGACGAAGTCGCAGACCCCCGCGATCCAGCGGCTACTCGGCGCCTCCGGCGATCTCGGCTCGCGGCTTGGTCTTGACAACAAATGGCTGGTCACGGCGATCAAGGCCACCGGCAATTACGGCGAGATCTATGAGCGCAACGTCGGCAAGGCGAGCCCGCTCAAGCTCGAGCGCGGCCTCAACGGCCTCTGGAGCAAGGGCGGCTTGATGTACGCGGTGCCGTTCAAGTAAAGAGCCCCTCACCCCAGCCCTCTCCCCGTCAGAACGGGGCGAGGGAAAAGAGACACCACCCATGCGCATCGCCCTGATCCACGCCCTCAAGCACTCCATCGCCCCGATCGAGGCGGCGTTCGCGCAGGCGTGGCCGGAGGCGCGGCTGATGAACCTGCTCGACGACAGCCTGTCGGCGGATCTGGCGCGCGACGGCAAGCTTAGCGATGCCATGACCGAGCGCTTTCTTGCGCTCGGCGATTATGTGACAGCGACGGAGGCGAACGCGATCCTGTTCACCTGCTCGGCCTTCGGTCCCTGCATCGATGCCGTCGCGCGGGCGCATGCGCCGATGCCGGTGCTCAAGCCGAACGAAGCGATGATCGAACGGGCCGTGACGATGGGCAAGAAGATCGGCCTGCTCTCGACCTTCCCGCCGACGCTGGTCTCGATGCCGCCGGAGTTTCCAGCCTCCGTCCAGATCGTGCCGAAGCTTGCCGACGGCGCGCTGGCCGCACTCGACCGCGGCGACCGAGCCACGCATGACCGGCTGATCGTCGAGGCGTCAAGGGACCTTCGCGATTGCGACGTCATCGCGCTGGCCCAGTTCAGCATCGCCGCAACTGCGCCGCTCGTTGCGGAGGCCACCGGCCGCCCCGTCGTGACCACGCCGGATAGCGCAGTCGAAAAGCTGATGCGGCTGCTGAAAGCGACGGCCTAAGCGTCGGCCTTCTTTCGACGCTGCGCGTCCTTGATCGCGAGGGCGAGCGCGGCCTTCGTCTCGTTCACAAAATCCTCGACCAGTTCCTCGCGCGTGGCATGTGCGGCCTCACCGGTGAACAGGCCCTGCTCGGCCAGCATCACGACGCCGTGCAGCGCCGCCCAGATCTTGAGCGCCTGGCGCTCGCGCAAATATCTGACGGCTGGCGCTTCCAGCGCTTCGATGACGAGCGCAAATGTTTCACGGGTCGCCTCGTGCAGCTCGCTGCCCTTGGCTGCGCAAGACACCGTGCGCGAGGCAAACATCAACCGATAGATGCCGTTGCGGCGCAGGCCAAAATCGAGCGTTGCCTGCGCCAGCCGCGACAGCTTTGATTGCTTCGACGGCTTCGCCATCGCCTCCCTGAGAAGCGCGCTGAGCTGCCGGAACGCCTCCGCCGTCACCGCGGCAAGCAATGCCTCGCGGTCAGCGAAATGACGGTACGGCGCTGGCTGCGAAACCCCGAGCTGCTTTGCCAGCGCCTTGATGCTGATCGCTTCCACTCCGCCCTGTTCCGCCTCGCGTAACGCGGCCTTGATCAAGGCGTCGCGGAGATCGCCATGGTGGTAGGTGTTTTCGGGCTTGCGAGCGAGTTGTGAACGCATGTTACGGCGAAGCCTATAAGTTTGCGCTTGACAGGGGAAGCCTGCCGCGAATGTAATAGCATATAACTTAGAATAAGCGGCAAATGTCGCAGACAACATTGACAAGAGGAACGCGCCGCCCTTCGGGCCACGCGCAGACGATCGAGGGAGCCGCAATGGCAGAACGACTGAGAGTTCACGTCGATCCCGACAAATGCCAGGGCCACGCACGCTGCAAGGCGCTGGCGCCGGAGCTGTTCGAGCTCGATGAATACGGCAACGCCCACGAAGCCGGAGACGGCACGGTTCCGCCGGGCCTCGAAGACAAGGCCTGGCTTGCCAAATCCAACTGCCCGGAAATCGCGATCGATGTGATCGAGGAGTAGCGCGGCCCCTGCCCGCGCGCGCTTTGAGTGCCTTCAGCGAACACGAGCCCCAAGGGATATTCAAGGGATTTTCCTGCCATGTCCGACGTGAGCCAGCCCACTGCCCATCCGCCCGTGACCGACTGGGTCAATGATTTCGACCACACCGATCCGCAATGGACGGACGATCCCTTCCCGATCTGGGAAGAGCTGCGCGCCGCGAGCCCGGTCGTGCATACCGAGCGCTTCCTCGGCTGCTATATGCCGACGACCTATGAGGCGGTGCGCGAAATCGCCAACGACGCCGAGCATTTTTCGTCGCGCCGCATCATCGTCCGCGATGTGCGCCCCGAGGTCGCCCGAAACGCGGCCCCGCCGATCACCTCCGATCCGCCCGTCCACAAGCCGGCCAAGCAATTGCTGCTGCCGCCGTTCACGCCGGATGCGATGAAGAAGCTCGAGCCGCGCATGCGTGCGATCTGCAACGAGCTGATCGACGGATTCATCGCCGACGGCAAGGTCGATGCCGCAGCGCAGTACGGCAAATACATTCCGGTTCAGGCCATCGCGCACATGCTCGGTATTCCCGAGAGCGACAGCGATCTCTTCATCAACTGGATCCACATGATCCTGGAGCTCGGCATCAAGGACGAGAACAAGCTGCTCCAGGCGGTGCAGGAGATGAGCGCCTATTTCAGGACGCATATCGAGGAACGGAGGTCGAAGCCGACCAAAGATCTCATCTCCTATTTGATGAATGCCAAGGACAAGGAAGGCCAGCCGCTGGAGGAGTCGCACGTGCTGGGCTCGCTGCGGCTGCTCCTGATCGCCGGCATCGACACCACCTGGAGCGCGATCGGCTCCTCGCTGTGGCATCTCGCCCGGACGCCGGCCGATCGCGAGCGGCTGATCGCCGAGCCCGGGTTGATCCCGATCGCCGTGGAGGAGCTGCTGCGGGCCTACTCGCCGGTGACGATGGCCCGCGAGGTGGTCAAGGAGACCACGGTCTCAGGCTGCCCGGTCAAGGCGGGCAACATGGTGCTGCTGTCGTTCCCGGCCGCCAATCGCGATCCCAAAATGTTTCCGGACGCTGACAAGGTCGTCATCGACCGGCGGGAAAACCGCCATGCCGCCTTTGGCCTCGGCATCCACCGCTGCGTTGGTTCCAACCTGGCGCGGATGGAGATGCAGGTCGCGCTGGAGGAATGGCTGAAGCGGATTCCGGACTTCCGGCTCGACCCGGCGGGCACCGTGACCTGGTCACAAGGCACGGTAAGAGGCCCCCGCCAGTTGCCATTTCTGCTTGGAAAGGCGATGTAGGCTCTCAGACACAGGATTTCTGGGAGGCCGGACGTGACAGAGCAGGCAATCAAACCGGCCTCCGACCACATTGACATCGCCGACGCCGAACGCCGGATCAAGGCGATCTTCATCGGCTCGATCGGCAATCTCGTCGAATGGTATGACTTTTACGCCTATACGGCGTTTGCGCTCTACTTCGCCCCGGCCTTCTTCCCCGGCAGCGACCCCGTGGTCCAGCAATTGAACATCGCCGTGGTGTTCGCGGCGACCTTCCTGATGCGCCCGCTGGGCGGCTGGCTGTTCGGCTATATCGCCGATCACTACGGCCGGCGCATCTCGCTGACGCTGTCGGTCGTGTTCATGTGCTTCGGTTCGCTGATTATCGCGCTGACGCCGACCTATGCCACGATCGGCTTTGCCGCCCCGGTGATTCTGGCGCTCGCCCGCGTGATCGAGGGCCTGAGCCTTGGCGGCGAATATGGTGCCAGCGCCACTTACCTCAGCGAAGTCGCCGATCCCAAGCATCGCGGTTTCTATTCGAGCTTCCAGTACGTGACCCTGATCGGCGGCCAGCTCACCGCGATCATCGTGCTGCTGCTCCTGCAAAAGGTCTTCCTGACGCCCGACGAACTGAAGGCCTGGGGCTGGCGCATCCCGTTCGCGATCGGCGCTGCGCTCGCGATCTTCGCCGCGGTGATGCGGCGCAACCTGCATGAGACTGAAGCCTTTGAGGAAGCCAAGAAGGTCGTGCAGCCGACCGGCTCGATCACCAATCTGCTGCGCTATCCGCGCGAGCTTTTGCTCGTGGTCGGCCTCACCGCCGGCGGTACCGCGGCGTTCTACACCTTCACCACCTACATGCAGACCTTCGTCAAGCTCTCGGTGGGCCTGACCGAAGACCAGACCACCTTCGTGATCTTCGGCACGCTGATCTTTGCGACCATCCTGCAGCCGATCTATGGCGCGATCTCCGACAAGATCGGCCGCAAGCCGCTTTTGATCTTCTTCGGTGTCGCTGGCTCGCTGGCGACCGTGCCGCTTTTGATGACGCTGAAGGAGACCAAGTCGCCTTTCATGGCCTTCATCCTGATCTGCTGCGCCTGGCTGTTCGTCGCCGGCTACACCTCGATCAATGCGGTGGTGAAGGCCGAGCTGTTCCCGACCAATGTCCGCGCCCTCGGTGTTGGCCTGCCCTATGCCATCACCGTCTCGATCTTCGGCGGCACGGCGCCCGCGATCGCGCTTTATTTCAAGAGCATCGGGCACGAGGAGTGGTTCTACTACTATCTCGCCGGCGTCATCTTCCTGTCGCTGATCATCTATTCTACCATGCGCGACACCAAGCATGCCTCCGCGATGCACCGCCACGAGTAGCTCATTTTCGAGTAGATCATGGCCGACGAAACGCCATCCGACAGCAAGCTGACGCGCACCAAGGAGAAATGGGCGCGCGAGGGCCGCTTCCTCACCGGCAAGGTGACGCGCCCGGAAGACCAGCGGCTGCCGCCAGGCCAGCATCTGACAAAAGACTGGCCGGTACTTGATCTCGGGGTCTTGCCACCGGTCTCCCGCGAGCGCTGGCGGCTCGACGTCTACGGCGCGATCGAGACCCCCGTGTTCTGGACCTTTGCTGAGTTCGCCGCGCAGAAGCAGGTGCAGTTCACCTCCGACATCCATTGTGTGACGACCTGGTCGCGTTACGACAATGTGTGGGAAGGGCTCGCGACACGCGAATTGCTCGCAGCCTGCCAGCCTCGGGACGATGCGCGTTTCGTGGTGCTGCATTCATCTGATGGCTACACCACCAACCTTGCACTGGAAGACTTTGCCGCCGAGGACGCGCTACTCGCCCATAGCTGGTCGGGCCAGCCGCTGTCCAGCGAGCATGGTGGCCCGGTACGACTCGTGGTGCCGCATCTGTATTTCTGGAAGAGCGCGAAATGGCTCCAGGCCATCGAATTCGTCACCGAGGACGCGCCGGGCTTCTGGGAAGTCCGCGGCTATCATAACCGCGGCGATCCCTGGGCAGAGCAGCGCTATTCAGCCGACTAAGGTCGAGCAAAGACAAGGGGGAGCCCATGCCGACGGAACGCTTTCAATTCACCGGCGAAGGCGGTCATCAGCTCGCAGCCGCGCTGGAGCTGCCTGACGGCGAGCCCGTAGCTTACGCACTGTTCGCCCACTGCTTCACCTGCGGCAAGGACACGCTGGCCGCCAGGCGCATCTCCGTTGCACTTGCCGCCAGGGGCATCGCGGTGCTGCGCTTCGATTTCACCGGGCTTGGCTCCAGCGAAGGCGATTTCGCCAATTCGACGTTCTCGTCCAACGTCGCCGATCTCGTGCATGCCGTCGATCACCTGCGTGCGACCCGCAAGGCACCATCGATCCTGATCGGGCACAGTCTCGGCGGCGCGGCGATCCTGGCGGCCGCCGGAAAGATTCCGGAAGCCAAGGCGGTCGCAACCATCGCGGCGCCGTCTGATCCTGCTCACGTCACCGGTCTTTTCAAAGAACATATCGACGACATCCGAGCGCAGGGCGAGGTCGAAGTCTCGCTCGCCGGGCGACCGTTCCGGATCAAGCGCGAGTTCCTCGACGACGTCGCCGAACACGAGCTGATGAAGGACATCACCGGCTTGCACAAGGCGCTGCTGGTGATGCAGTCACCAGTCGACGACACCGTCGGCATCGACAACGCGACCAAGATCTTTGTTTCGGCAAAACACCCCAAGAGCTTTGTCTCGCTCGACCATGCCGATCATCTGCTGACCAAGCCGGCCGATGCGCTCTACGCGGCCGATGTGATCGCAGCCTGGGCGAGCCGCTACATCGACGCGGCAAAGCCGGTACAAACGTCGAGTTCCTCGGAGGAGCCGCGAAGGGTCGTGGTGCAGGAGACCCGCAAGAGCAAGTTCAACCAGATCATCACCGTCGGGCCGCATCATCTGGTGGCGGACGAGCCGGTGGCGGCCGGCGGCGAAGATACCGGTCCCGGGCCCTATGATTTCCTTCTCGCCGGTCTCGGTGCCTGCACCTCCATGACCATGCGACTCTATGCTGACCGCAAGTCGCTGCCGCTCGACCGCGTTACCGTCACTTTGAAGCATTCAAAAATCTACGCCAAGGACTGCGCGGAGTGCGATACGCGGGACGGCATGCTCGACCAGATCGAGCGAGATATCGCAATCGACGGCGCGCTTGATGGCGAGCAACGCAAGAAGCTGATGGAGATCGCCGACAAGTGCCCGGTACACCGGACGCTGACCTCGGAGATCCGCATCGTCACGAAGGCGGTGGACTAGCACGTTATTGTTTGAGCATGATCTTTTCGGAAAACCGCTTCACACTTTTCCGGATCATGCTCTAGAAGCACGACGCCATCGTTCGTACCGCAGCACTGATCTCGCTCTCGCGCCAGGCCGCAAAGCCGAGCAACAGGCCATGATCGCACGGCTTGCCCAGCGCCAGGCTGGATAGAGCGCGGGTTTCAACGCCTGCGTCGACCAATCGCTTCACCGCCGCCTGATCGGCGCGCCCGCGCTTGAGGCGGGCGACGAGCTGGATGCCGCCCGAGGGCACCTCGACTGAGAGCACTTCGCCGAGATGACGCTCCAGTCCCTCGACGAGGTGATCGCGCCGTGCGTGATAGAGACGGCGCACCCGGCGCAGATGCGCCAGAAAATGCCCATCGGCGATAAATTCGGCGAGCGCTTCCTGGATGTGACTGGAAGCGATCAAGCCGATATGCCGCTGCGCGATCTCGAATGTGCTAACCAGCGCCGGCGGCACGACGAGATAGCCGAGCCGGATATCCGACGTCATCGCCTTCGAGAACGTGCCGACATAAAACACGCGGCCATGGGCATCGAGCCCCTGCAAGGCTGGCACCGGCCGGCTGTCATAGTGGAATTCACCGTCGTAATCGTCCTCGACGATCCAGGTCTTGCCGGGCCTGCTCGACCTGAGAAACGCGGTGCGCCGGGCCAGCGACATCAGCCGTCCGGTCGGATGCTGGTGCGATGGCGTCATGAAGACGAGCTTGGGCACGGCCATTCCCGGCATCGGCTGCATGCCCTGCTCATCCAGCTTGATGCCAGTCACGCGCGCGCCTGACGCACGGAAGGCGGCCGCGGCGCCGGGATAGCCGGGATCCTCGACCCAGACGTCGTCGCCCGGCCTAACGAGTGCAGCCGCTATCAAGGTCAGCGCAGCCTGTGCGCTTGGCAGGATCAGGATCTGGTCCACCGTGGCGCGAACGCCTCTGCTAGTCGCGAGATAATGCGCCAGCGCCTCGCGCAGGCGTGTGCGGTTGACCGGACCAAGCTCGCGCCTGGCCGCGCGCACGGCGCTGTGGCGCAGGCAGCGCGCCCACACCTCGTTCGGAAACTCCCTGAAATCGCCGTGCCCCGGCCGCAACGGTTTTTGAGGCGCCTGATAGGACATCGGCCAGTCCGTCTGCCTGAGCTGCGAAGCCCAAGGCGAGAGCTGCGGCCTGGCGGAGCGAACGCGCGAAGCGACGGCGCCCGCTGCTTCGATGCGCTCAGCACCATCGATCGTCACCACGGGACGACGTCCGTGCGACGCCTCCAGATATCCTTCAGCGGCGAGTTGCTCGAACGCATAGGTGACGGTGTTGCGGGAGACGCCGAGATCGCTCGCAAGCCGGCGGCTCGACGGCAGCGCGCGGCCTCTGGCGAGGCGGCCGGCCGCGATCAGGCTTCGAAGCTGGCTCGTCAGTTGCGCCACCAACCCTTCATCGTCGGCCCGGTTCAGGCCGATCAAGCCGGAGATCATGCTTTCTGAAACTGGCACCTTATTCCTCTCCGATCTGGCACTTATTCAGGTGCCAGTCGGGATGCTATCTCGCAGACCAAATTGCTTCAAGGATTCTGCGATGAACTCTTCCCTCTCTCCCCGCACAGCCATCGGGCTGTTCCTCATCGTCGTGCTGGCCTGGGGCGTGAACTGGTCGATCACGAAGCAGCTCGTGCAATTCCTTCCACCATTGTGGACTTCGGCTATCCGGAGCTGGATCGCGCTGGCTGGCCTGTTCGTGATCCTGGGACTGAGCAACAATCTGGTGATTCCGAAGCGGCGCGACATTCCTGTGGTCCTGAGCGTCGCGCTGCTGCACATGACGATATTTTCGGTCCTGGTTGCGGCCGGTGTGCGGTTCCTGCCCGCGAGCAAGGCCATCGTGCTCGGCTACACGACGCCGCTCTGGGTCGCGATCGCTGCCCCCCTGCTCGGGAAGGACACCCTGACGGCGCCGAAGCTCGCCGGCGCCCTGCTCGGACTGGTTGGGCTTGCCGTGATCCTGAACCCGACGTCGATCGACTGGACCAACGCAAACGTCGTGCTCGGCGCCGGCATGGTGATCCTGGCCGCGATCTCCTGGGCCGCGAACATCATCTATATCCGCGCGCATCGCTGGATCGCGTCCCCGCTCCAGCTTTTGATCTGGCAGGTGCTCGTGGCAACCATCGTGCTCACAGGGTCGGCGCTGATCACGGATGGCCTGCCGCATGCGGAATGGTCGTGGAGGCTCGTGCTGCTGTTCCTGTACTCCGGCCTGATCGGGACCGCGCTGGCCTATTGGGCGATGTCGATGGTCAACAAGAGCATCTCGGCTCTGACGACGGCGCTCGGCACCACCGGGACGCCGCTCGTCGGCATCGCCAGTGCGGCCATCCTGCTGGGTGAGCCCATCGACATCAGTCTGGCCGTTGCAGCCGGACTGATCGTGGCCGGCATTGGCCTTGCGACGCTGGGCGACCGGCTGCTGCGCCGTCAGGCCACCGCCAGCGGCTGAACGCGCAAGCCTGCCGTCGTGCCGAGCAGGATGCCGGCGACCGCAATGAACGAGCCCAGCGCGAGCGTCGATATGCCGGTAAGCCCCTGCCCGATCGAGCAGCCGAACGCCATCACCCCGCCGATCCCCATCAGGGCGGCGCCACCAGCCGATCGCAGCATGTGGCGTGGCGATGAATAGCCTTCGAGATGGAAGCGGCCCGTGGCGAGCGCGGTCACCAGACTGCCGGCAAAGACGCCGACAACGGTCGCGATGCCGAAGTTGAGCATCAGGCCCGTCGAGAGCATCGCGTATTGCAGGCTATCGGCGATCGGCGCGATGAAGGTGAGCGAGGTCACCGGGACGGGATTGAAGTCGTCTGCACCGAGATAGCCAGTGACGTACCAGCCACCGGCAACGAGCAGACCGACAATGACGCCCGCCGCGATCTGGCCCGGCGAGCGGCGAAACACTGGATGCGCGAAAGCAAAAAGGATCAGCGCGGCGACGATCGCAGCTGCGGCCAGCGCGCGCGAACCGGCTTCACCGAGGCCAAGCGTCGTCAATAGTGTCGGCAGCGAATTAACGCTGACGGTCGTTTGAGAAGCCTGAACCAGCGCAATGCGTGCCGGCGCGATCAGGCCTTTGAGCGTCATCTGCGCGGCAATGGCGAGCACGATCACGACGACGAAGGAGCGGAGATTGCCGCGGCCGAGCAGCACCAGCGCGCGCGAGCCGCAGCCGTTCGACAGCACCATGCCGTAGCCGAACAGCAGGCCGCCCAGGAAAAGCACCGGCACCGAAAAGGTTGCTTGCAGGTAGATCGACTTGCCGAGGTCGACCATGCCCTTGCCAGCGAGGAACTGGCTCGCGGCAATCGCGACCGCGATCGCCAACGCGTAGCTGCGCACCAGCCGCCCGTCCCCATCCGTCAGAAAGCCGCGCATGCTGCTCATCAGGCAGAAGCCACTGAGCAGGCCGACGGCGCCATAGACCAGGCCAATGATGAGGCCGGCGAGGATGACGAGCTGGGCGGGCGACTCCATGATTACGGCTTCAGGATCACGCGATCCCGCGAGGAGCCGGCGACCGCAACGTAGGCTTCCTTCGCGCGCTCGAGCGGATAGATCGCATTCGCGTTGATCGGGAACGGCTTCAGCTGCCCGCTCGCAAAGCCGGGACCGAGATCGCGCAGCACGGCAGCGGTCGCGACCGACGACAGGCCGAGTGTGTCGATACCGACATAGGTGTGTTGTCCCCGGTAGAATTCGAGGATGTTGAACTGCACGATGCGGTCGATGGCGGCAATGAGGATCTGGCGGCCGCGCAGCGCAAGCGACTTGTGCGCCGCCTGGAAATAGGGATCGCCGACCGTGTTGAAGACGATGTCGGCACCCTTGCCGCCGGTCAATTCGCGCACGCGTGTGGCGACGTCCGTTGTTGAAGCGTCGATGACCTCGATCGGCGCATTGCTGTGGCCTTCATAGGCTTCCGCCTTGCGCACCACGCCGATGACACGAGCACCCTGCCATGTCGCGATCTGCACCGCGGCCTGACCGACCTTGCCGTTGACGCCGAACACGAGAACCGTCTCGCCGCTCTTCGGCACGCCCGCGCGGCGAAAGCCTTCCATCGCGGTGACGAAGGGCACACCGATGCCGGCGGCCTCCTCCCAGGATGCGCTCGCCGGCTTCTCCACGACCGCGTCAGCTTCGACCACGAGATGGCTCGCATGAGTGCCGTCGCGGCGGATGCCGAGATCACCAGAGGAGCCGAACACCTCGCGGCCGATCGTGCCGGCCGGCCCGTCGATCACCACGCCGGCATAGTCTCGGCCGGGCGTACGCGGGAACACGGCATAGGGCATCAGCCCCGTGGCAGCCTTGACGTCGGACGGGTTGACGGCGGCAGCCTTCACCTCGATCAGGAGATCGTTCGGGCCGCGCGTCAGCGTATGGCGCTCGACGCTGGGTGCAACCGCAGCGGCGTTTTCGGCCTTGGCATTGAGGCGGACGCAACGCGCCTCGACGGCTTTGGTATCTGCTGGTGACATAAGAAAGACCCGCGATGTCTCGCGGGCCTTGTCGCCTCTGGGGGCGGTCAAGTCAATCCTTCGGCCGCTTGTCGTAGAGGCGCTTGGCCTTGCCGAGCGAGCGCTCCAGCGTGGCGGGCGCGACGACCTGCACCCTTGAGGTGATGCCGATCGTGTTCTTGATATGGGTCGAGATCCGATCGGCGTGGTCGACCAACCCGCGGCCATCCCAGCTCTCTGGCCGCGCCTCGGCGATGATGGTCAGCTCGTCCATGCGGCCTTCGCGGGTCAATTCGAGGATAAAGTGACCGCCGCACCAGTCGGTGGCGAGCAGCACTTCCTCGATCTGGGTCGGGAACAGGTTGACGCCGCGCAGGATGATCATGTCGTCCGAGCGGCCCGTCACCTTCTCCATGCGCCGCATGCCCGGCCGTGCTGTGCCAGGCAACAGCCGCGTCAGGTCGCGGGTGCGATAGCGGATCACCGGGAAGGCTTCCTTGGTGAGCGAGGTGAACACCAGTTCGCCCTTCTCGCCGTCCGGCAGCACCGCGCCGGTTACGGGATCGATCACCTCGGGATAGAAATGATCTTCCCAGATGTGCAGGCCGTCCTTGGTCTCGATGCATTCCTGCGCGACGCCGGGGCCGATCACCTCGGAGAGGCCGTAGATGTCGGTCGCGTCCATGTCGAAGGCGTCCTCGATTTCGCCGCGCATCGCATTGGTCCAGGGCTCGGCACCAAAGATGCCGACCTTGAGCGAGCACTGGCGCGGATCGAGCTTCTGGCGCTTGAACTCGTCGAGGATCGCCAGCATGTAGCTCGGCGTCACCGTGATGATATCAGGCCGGAAGTCGTTGATGAGCTGCACCTGCCGCTCGGTCATGCCTCCCGAGATCGGCACCACCGTGCAACCGAGCCTTTCGGCGCCGTAATGCACACCCAACCCGCCCGTGAACAGGCCATAGCCATAGGCATTGTGGATGATCATGCCGGTGCGGCCGCCGGCTGCGCGGATCGAGCGCGCCATCACCTCCGACCAGGTCTCGATATCGCGCTGGGTGTAGCCGACGACGATCGGCTTGCCCGTCGTGCCTGAGGACGCATGCACACGTACCAGTTTTTCACGGGGCACTGCGAACATGTTGAAGGGGTAGTTGTCGCGGAGATCCGTCTTCACCGTAAACGGAAACCTTGCGAGATCGGAGAGGTCGCGAAAGTCGGACGGATGCACGCCGGCCTTGTCGAAGGCTTTGCGATAATGCGCGACGTTGTCATAGGCGTGCTTCAGCGACCACGCGAGGCGCTGGGTCTGGAGCGTCATGATCTCATCGCGTGACGCGCGCTCATGCGCATCCAGCTCGGCCTTATAGGTGTGGCCGCCTTCCTTGAGCCTGGTCAAAGCCATCCTCGTTTCCCCACATTGATTTGTTCTTTTCTCTATTGATCTCTTACTGTTCTTGCGCCGGCAGCCACGTGCCGGGAATGACACGCGAATGCCCGCGGAATTCAGCGAGGACAGTGTCACCCGCGGTGACGCGCACGTCGTAGATACCGGAGCGGCCGCCACGGGTGACCTCCCGCGCTTTCGCGACGAGGCGATCGCCGAGCTTGCCGGGCTTGATGAAGGTGATCTGGCCCTGTGCAGCCACGACACGGTCATTGTGCGAGTTGCAGGCAAAGGCAAAGGCGGAATCGGCGAGCGTGAAGATGAAACCGCCATGGGCGATGCGCTGGCCGTTGACCATGTCCGGCCGCACCGTCATGGCGAGCGTCGCGAAACCCGGACCGACCTCGACAATCTCCATGCCGAGGCCTTTGGAGGCATCGTCCTCCGACCACATCGCATCCGCGCAGGCGCGGGCAACATCCTCAGGCGACAGGGCGGCTTTGACGTTCACGCGCTTCTCCCGACCAAATGCTTGCTCATGATGTTCTGCTGGTTGGCCAACACTGTCAAACGTGGTCGTAGTCGACAACGACCCGCTCCGACGATGGCTTCGCCTGACAGGTCAGGACGAAGCCGGCCTTCAGCTCCCACGGCTCCAGCGAATAATTGAGGTCCATCGGCGCCTCGCCCTCGACCAGTTTTGCGCGGCAGGTCGAGCACATGCCGCCCTTGCAGGCGAAGGGAAGATCGACGCCGGCGCGCAGCGCAGCATCGAGGATCGCCTCGTCCTCGGCGACCGGCACGTCGCGGCGCTTACCGTCGATGATCAGGGAGGCAATCGCCTTCGGTGGCGCGTCGGCGGCAACGGCCTTTTTCGGCCGCGGCTTGCCGCCGAACTCGGAGACGAAACGCTCGACATGAATGCGATCGTCGGCAATGCCGATATCGCGACAAGTTGCCTCGATCTCCTCGCTCATGCCAAGCGGCCCGCAGACAAAGACGTGATCGACGCTTTCGGCTGGCACCAGCGAGCGCAGCAGCACCCTCGCCTTGTCGCCATCGAGCCGGCCGTGCAGGATCGGGATGTCCTGCTCCTCGCCGGAGATGACGTGGAAGATCGAGAGGCGGTCGATGAAGCGGTCTTTGAGCTCCTCGAGCGCCTCGAGGAACATGATGTTGTCGGTCGCGCGATTGCCGTAGAACAGGAAGAAGCGGCTGTCGGGCTCGCGCGACAGCACGCCCTTGACGATCGACAGGATCGGCGTGATGCCGGAGCCGGCCGCAAAGCCAACATGGATACATCCGGCTTCAGCCGGCGGGACCACGCCAAAACGCCCGGTCGGCGTCATCACATCGAGCTCATCGCCGCGCTTCAGCTCGTCGGCCGCCCAGCTCGAGAACGCACCGCCGTCGACCTTCTTCACGGCGATGCGGATCTCGCCGTCGTCGGGGCCTGAGCAGATCGAATAGGAGCGGCGCACCTCCTCACCGTCGAGCGTGGCGCGGAGCGTGAGATACTGGCCGGGACTGAAAGCATAGTCATCGGCGAGCTCGCGCGGGATGGCGAAGGTCATCGAAACGGCGTCCGAGGCCTCGCGGCGGAGATCGTTGACGGCCAGGCGATGGAAGCGCGGTGCGGCTGCTGACATGGTCAATGACACTTGAAATAATCAAAGGGTTCGCGGCAGGACTTGCAGCGCCAAAGCGCTTTGCAGGAGGTCGAGCCGAATTCGGACAAGACCTCCGTATTCCCTGAGCCGCATTGCGGACACGTCACGGCCTGTTCGCCGAACAGCGCGCGACGTGAGTGTGAGGATTGCGGTGGCGCGATGCCGTAGGCGTGCAGCTTCCGGCGCCCCTCTTCGCTCATCCAATCCGTGGTCCAAGCGGGCGACAGCACGGTGCGCACTTTTGGCTCGCGGAAGCCTGCGCGCTCCAGCGCGACCTCGATTTCGAGCGCGATCATGTTCATGGCCGGGCAGCCCGAATAAGTGGGCGTGATCGCAACCTCGACATGGTCGCCGTCGAGAACGACGTCGCGGAGCACACCGAGATCGGCGATGGTCAGCACCGGGATTTCCGGGTCGACAACGCTTGCCGCGGCATCCCAGGCGCGCTGGCGCAGCTCGCTATCGTGCTCCAGCACCGTCACCATGTCTGCCCCGGAAAAGTGCGCTGCATCGATTGCAGTTCGGACAGGAGATGGCCGAGATGCTCGCTGTGGCGGCCCGAACGGCCGCCCTGCTGCATCCAGTCATTCTGCGGCAGCCGGAGCGTCGCTTCACCAACGACATCAGACAGTGTCGTCAGCCAGCGGCTGCGCAAGGTGCCGGGATCAACGGCGATACCGGCATGGATCAGAGCGCGTTCGCCTTCGTCCACGGCAAACATCTCTCCCGTGAAGGCCCAGAGGTGATCGATCGCGGCCTGCGCCCGTTGATGGCTCTCGTCCGTGCCGTCGCCGAGGCGGATGATCCATTCCGAGGCATGGCGCAGATGATAGGCGCTCTCCTTCTCCGACTTCGCGGCGATCGCCGCGAGCGTCGCGTCGCGCGAGGTCATCATCGCGCGCCAATAGAGATCGGCGAAGGCGGAATAGAAGAACTGCCGCACCAGGGTCTGGGCAAAGTCACCATTGGGCTGCTCGACCAGCAGCAGATTGCGGTACTGCCTGACGTCGCGCAGATAAGCGAGCTTGTCCTCGTCGTTGTCCTTGTCTTCGGTCTTGGCGGCGTAGGTATAGAGCTCGCGCGCCTGGCCAATGAGGTCGAGTGCGATGTTGGAGAGTGCCATATCCTCTTCCATCATCGGCGCGTGCCCACACCATTCCGACAGCCTATGGCCGAGGATCAGCGCATCGTCGGCACGACGCAGCGCGTAGAGCACCAGCGGCGTTTCGGAGACCTGGATGTTGGCGGCGGGCATCACATGTGCCCCACTTCTTCCGGCACCTCATAAAACGTCGGGTGCCGGTAGATCTTCGATTCCGCCGGTTCGAACATCATGCCCTTCTCGGCGGGATCGCTTGCGGTGATCGCGGTCGACGGCACAACCCAGATCGACAGGCCCTCGCCGCGGCGGGTGTAGATATCGCGCGCGGCATGCAGTGCCATGGTGGCATCGCTCGCATGCAGCGAGCCGACATGCTTGTGCGCGAGCCCGTTTCGGCTGCGAATGAAGACTTCCCACAGCGGCGTGTTCGGCGTGGCCATAATAATCTCCTACTCGGCGGCTTGTGCGGTCTGGCGATGTGCGCGCTTCGCCGCGTAGGCGGCTGCCGCCTCACGCACCCAGGCGCCATCGTCATGCGCTTTGCGGCGCGCAGCGACGCGATCGCGGTTGCAGGGACCGTTGCCGGCGAGCACCTGCTTGAATTCGGTCCAGTCGATCTCGCTGTAGCGCCAGTGCCCCTCTGCGTCCTGAGTCATGCCGGGATCGGGGATAGTGAGGCCGAGATATTGGGCCTGCGGCACGGTGGCATCGACGAACTTCTGGCGCAGTTCGTCATTGGAGAAGCGCTTGATCTTCCACTTGGTCGAGACGTCGCTGTGCTGGCTGGTGGCATCGGGTGGGCCAAACATCATCAGCACCGGCCACCACCACCTGTCCAGCGCGTCCTGCGCCATCGCCTTCTGCTCATCAGACCCGCCGCACAGCGTCAGCATGATCTCGTAGCCCTGGCGCTGATGGAACGACTCCTCCTTGCAGACGCGGATCATCGCGCGCGCATAGGGACCGTAGGAGCAGCGGCACAGCGGAATCTGGTTCATGATCGCGGCACCATCGACCAGCCAGCCGATGGTGCCAATGTCGGCCCAGGTCAGCGTCGGATAGTTGAAGATCGAGGAATATTTGGCCTTGCCTGCGAGCATCGCGTCGACCAGCTCTTCGCGCGAGGTGCCGAGCGTCTCGGCCGCGGCATAGAGGTAGAGCCCGTGACCGCACTCGTCCTGCACCTTGGCGAGCAGCGCGGCCTTGCGGCGCAAGGTCGGCGCACGCGTGATCCAGTTACCTTCGGGCAGCATGCCGACGATTTCAGAATGAGCGTGCTGGGAGATCTGGCGGGTGAGCGTCTTGCGATAGGCCGCCGGCATCCAGTCGTTCGGCTCGATGCGCTCTTCGGCATCGATGCGGGCCTGGAAATGCGCGGCCTGCGCCGCATCCTCGAGGTGGCGGTCATCCGCCTCGGCCGTGTTCAGCGCTTGGGTGTACATGCGCATCCTCCCGATTGATTGGGAGACAATATATATCAGAAATTAGTTCATACAAGATATTTCTGTAACATAAAAATCAGGCGCTGAACCTGCGCTCCAGCTGCTTCCGCGCCGGCGGCAGCAGCCCCTTCTCATTGGTTCCATGGCTATCAAGCCATTGTTCGGACGGGGCCAGCAGTGCGCGATAGATTTCGGCGCAGAGTTCGCGGGCAGCCCTGCCCGGCCAGTCCGCCGGCAGCAGGCTCTCGGGCAGCCGCGGATCGCGCAGCACAACGCGGCGGTAGTAGTGGATCAGGAGGATGCGCGCGGTGAAGGCGTCGGCCTCGGACAAGTCCGTGCCGCGCACAAGCGCGGTACGTAGTGGCTCGAACGTCTTCATGAACTTCAGATAAGCGTCGGCGGTGCGCTCCAGCGGCCAGCTCGCGCTGAGCAGACGACGCCCGCTGTCATCCTCCGCCGACACTTCAAGGCGGATGGCGCCCGCGGCTTCCTCCGGCACCGGAACACCTGACGGAGCGACCCAGACGCCCGGCAGCGGGCTGCCGAAGCCGGCATTGCGTAAGGCTTCGCGCGAGGCGTCGCGGTCCTCGCCGTTGCCGATCAGCAGCAGCTCGAAGCGGCCGGTCCAGTCCGACGGTGGCGGATCGTAGATGTGGCGCGTCGCCGCCTCGAACGTTTCGCGGCCCTTCTCGGCAAGACGATAAAAGCTGTTGCGGCCGACCTTTTCGCGCGTCAGCCAGCCATCGGCGGCGAGACGCGACATCGCCGTCCGCACCACGCCGGCATCGATGTCCAGGCTCTCGAAGAACGCCAGCAGCGTGCCGAGCCACACCGAACCGCCGCGCGGCACGATGGCATCGCCGAACATGGTGATGACGATGGAGCCCGTGCGTGACGGCTCACGCTTGAGCTGGTCGATGATGCGGGAGAGCGGATGCGCCATGCGCGAGGCATAGCGCGTTTGGTGCAGGCGCGACAATGGACGGAAACGACAGCTGTCGCGAGGCCGTCTCTTCTCCCTCGCCCCGTTCTTACGGGGAGAGGGGCTGCTTCAGCAATGACGGTACCAGACGGACTCGCGGAGAGCGCCCCTCACCCGCCACGCTCAGGCGCGCAATTGCGCTGCCGAGCGTGTCGGCCTCTCCCCGCAACCGGGGAGAGGCGAAGAAAGAGTTCACCGATGCGGGTCGGGATAGACCAGGCTGCGCCAACCGCCGCGATCGAACGGCTGCCACGCGCCTTCCTTCTGCGCGAGGCGGTCGGCCACCGCATAGACCGCCGCGGGATGATGACCCATGCCGCAATGGCTGCTGTCGATCTCGATGCTTTCGGTCTGCGCACCCGTCTTTTCCATGCAGCCCTGCCAGGCGCAGACGCCGTCGGTGCGGCTGAAAATGGCAGTGGTCGGCACCGGCGGCGGCACGGCGAGCTCGCCGCCGAAGCGCGGATCGACCTCGTCGGACTTCCGCCCACTCGCCCATTCATAGACGCGCCAGGCATTGGTCGACCGGGGATCGCCGGCAAAGGGGCTGCCGAGCGTGATCACCTGGCGCACGCGCTCGGGCATCATCTTGGCGAGCTGGCGCGCATAGAGACCGCCCAGGCTCCAGCCGACCAGGCTGATCTTGCGACCATGCTTGTCGCTGAGCTCCTCGACCAGATCGACCATCGCGTGCTGCACGCCCTCGCGCAGGCCGTAATTGCGGCCCTGGCGCCAACCGCTCACCGCATAGCCCTTGCTGGTCAGAAAGGTGCGCAGCGCGCGCGTGGACTCATCGGAAGCCACCAGGCCCGGCAGCACCAGCACCGGATGCCCGTCGCCGCGCGGCGCGAGGCTCAGCAGCGGCAGCGCGCCGAGGAATGCGCCGAATTCGTGGATCGCGCGTCCTTCCAAAAACATCAGAGTACGGGACGGCGGACGCAGCGTCTGGGCAGTAGCGGTCATCAATGAGTCCCCTTGGCAAGAATTCCTGGAAAGCCCGCCGGCCGCGATGCCGGCAATGGGCATGAATTCCAATACGCCGGCTTCTTGAACGTTCCGCAGCGCAACATGAATCAGCTAGGCGGCCGGTTCCCGACATTCAACCCGGTGCAGCACTGCGCCACAATAGGCCCGCGCGTTAATGCTAACGGGCGTGACGCAAAAGTCACAACAATCGGAGCAGGAATTCTACGGAGTAGAGCGCGAGGCCGGCGAGGCCACCGATCAGCGAGCCGTTGAAGCGGATGTATTGCAGGTCGCGCCCGATGTTGATTTCGATCAGCGAAATCAGCTGCGCCATGTCCCACGCCTTGACCTGGTCGGAGATGAATGTCGAGACGCCGCTCTTCTGGTCGGCAACGAAGCTGCGCAGCACCGTCACCAGGCCCTTGTTGATCTCGCCACGCAGCTCCGCATCGCCGGCGAGCGCATCGCCTGCCGACACGAACATGCCGGCGAGATGATGCTGGAGCACCTGGGTCTCGCCGGACGCGCTGCGCTCAATGAAGGAGCGCGTGTTGGCCCAGACGGTGCGGGCGAGATCGGCAAGCTCGGGACGCGCCAACAGATCGCGCTTCAATCCGTCGATACGGTCGATATAGGCCTGATCGGTGCCGAGCCGGTCGACGAAGCTCAGCACCATGCGGTCGAACTCGCCGCGGAACGGATGCTTGGGATCGCTGCGCACTTCATTGAAGAAGGCGGTTGCCGACGACACGATCTTGTTCACCAGAAACTTGTCGGCGCGGTAGAGCTTGAGCAGGGTCGGCAACTCCGCGCGCACCTTCTCGCGGATCATCGCCATCGTCTCTTTCTGGTTCAGCGTCTCGTGCATTACGCGCAGGAGATCGTCGAACAGGATCTGGTGCCGCCCTTCCGCAACAAAGCCGCGCAGCGTGCCGGCGGCGAGCGGCGCAAGATCGATCGCCTGGAGCTGCGAGGACATGCGGCGGATGATGAAGGTCATCAGGCCGGAGCTTTCCGTCGCCGAGAACGCCTCCGGTAGCAGGCGCAGCGCAAAGCGCGCCAGATCATCGCTGCGCTTGCGGTCGCGCAGCCAGTCGGCAACGAAGGAGCCAAAATCGATTTCGTTCAGCTTGGCCTCGACCGGACCGGCCTCGAGGAAATGGACCTGGATGAACTCGCCGAGCTTGTCGGCGATGCGGGCCTGGTTGCTCTGGATGATCGCAGTGTGCGGGATCGGCAGGCCCAGCGGTCGCTTGAACAGCGCGACCACGGCATACCAGTCGGCGAGCCCGCCGATGGTTGCGGCCTCTGCGAAGGCGGCGATGAAGCCGAACACGGGATGCACGGGCAACAGCCACTTCGCGACGATGAACAGCAGAAGCGTCGAAGCCAGCACCAGCGTCGCCAGCGCTTTCA
The DNA here is from genome assembly GCF_008123425.1 of Bradyrhizobium rifense. Lineage (GTDB taxonomy): Bacteria > Pseudomonadota > Alphaproteobacteria > Rhizobiales > Xanthobacteraceae > Bradyrhizobium > Bradyrhizobium rifense. Next base: position 43,277 of record NZ_VSSS01000033.1, on the reverse strand, counting down.
CGCGGCGCAGCTCGGCCGCGCGTTCGGCATCGCCGGGAGTGTCGAAGGAAAAGGTGGCGGGTGGAGTCATCACTGTATCACCCTACTCGTCATTGCTAACGAAGCGAAGCAACGACGGCGGCGCAAAAACAAAAGGCCCGCCGAAGCGGGCCTCAAATTTCAGTTTGGACTCAGGGCGCCAAATCAGGCGGTCTTGGTGTAGACCTTGGCAAAGTTGTCCTGAGCGGACTTCGCACCGTTCGCGGCGAGCTTGCCGAGATAGTCGGTGGTCGCCTTGGCACGCGAGACGAAGGTTTCGCCGCGGGCGCGGAGCAGGCCCGACTGGATCTCGACGGCTTCGCTGAACGACTTGGCGGACGCGAGCTTGTCGATGCCCGAGAAGAACGCCTCGGCGTCCTCATAGATCGCCTGCTGGATGTTGCGGCTGATCTTGCCGGCCTCAGCGACGGATTCGGTCACCGCGTTCTCGACGGCGGCGGTCACGCGCTCGGAGCCAGCGAAGGCCTCGGCAGCACGGTCCTTGGCGGTGTTGGCGGACTTCTTGACGAACTCGCGGGCCGCCTCGGGAACTTCCAGGTTCTGGATGTTCTTGAACGCGTCCTTGAAGCCTTCGAAAGCGGTGTTGGTTTCGGTGGTCATTGGGGTCTCTCCATCCTCATTGGTTGAGCTATGGGCTCACCCCGTCCGTTTGGCCCGGGGCACGGCTTATATCGCATAGTTAATGGTGCGATGCAACATTCGTATTGCACTGCGATATCACGAAACCGTGAACAGCCGAAAGAGCAGGCAATCTGCTGCCTTTCCTGGCCCGCCGCCTACTGTGCATGGGGTTGATTTCCAGTTTTTGGTTGCCGAATGGCGTCTCAGTGCTGGACGGCGCTCCTAGTGCTCGACGGCGCCTGGCAGCCCGTAGGCCTCCATCTGGGCCTGGACCTGCGCGATGTTGTGGCCGAGCACGACGATGTCGTGGGTCTTGCCGCCGACATCCCGGACGTGGTCGCGCAGCAGCGCCTCGGCCTTGAAGCCGAGGCTCTCGAACAGCGCGATCGCGGCCTGCTGGTCGACTGTCATCTGGACGGAGAGCTTTTCCAGCCCCGCTCCGAGCGCGAGCGCAAAGGTCTCCTGCGACAGCGCCTTCCCCACCCCCTTCCCGCGCACGTCGTGCGACACCACCATGCGGATCTCGCCGACATGGGGCGACCAGGAGTGAGGGTCGCGCACCAGCGTGCCGCAGCCGACGACCTTGCCGTCCTTCACCGCGAGCAGGCTCTGAATGGCACCGCGCTCGATCTCCTTGACCCAGGCGGACAGCACCTTCGGCTCGCTGATGTTACGCGGCAGGAACAGCAAGTCATGGGTCGGCAAGCCCTTGCCGAAGGCCAGCACTGCGGCTTCGTCTGCAGGCGACATCAGGCGGATTTCGATATCGCCGGCCTCGGTCTTGACGTGACGCGGATAGGAACGCTGCTCACTCATGTCGATCTTGTCCCCAGCCAGGAATCCAGTTTCGGCCACAACCGCTTCACCGCGTTGGCGCCGGCGACGAGGGAGACGTGACCGCCTTTCAGCATCACCTCTTCCTTGTCGTCAGATCCGATCTTCGCGATCAGATGCTTTGCGGCCTCATACGGCACGATGTGATCGTGCTCGGCGACCGCGTGCAGCATCGGCACCTTGATGTTCTCGAGCTTCGCTGGCCGCCCGCCGACCGACATGGTGTCGTTGTAGAGCTTGTTGTCCCACATCAAGTCCTTGGTGATGGTGCGGAAATACTCGCCCGCCAGCGGCAGCGTGTCGGTCGCCCAGCGGTCGAACATCCGGTACGACTTGACGAACTCGTCGTTCCAGATGTTCTCCCAGAGCTGGATCTGGCTCACCGTGCGCGAGGCCGGGCGCAGCATCTCGAACGACGACAGGATCATCTCGGGCGGCACATTGCCGACGCTGTCGACGAGACGGTCGACATCGAAATAGCGACGATCGGAGAAATTCGAGAACAGCTTCATCTCGCGGAAGTCGATCGGCGTGGTGAAGCAGATCAGATTCTTCATCGGTCCGTCCGGGAAGATCGAGCCGTAGAGCAGCGACAACACGCCGCCGAAGCAATAGCCGATGACGGAGACGTCCTGCTCGCCGGAATCGGCCTGCACGCGGCGGACGCAATCCGGGATGAAGTCGAGGACATAGTCCTCCATCCGCAGGCTCTTCTCCTCCGGCCGCGGCGCGCTCCAGTCGAGCATGTAGACGTCGTAGCCGCGCTTGAGCAGGAACTCGATAAAGCTCTGACCGGGCACGAGATCGAGGATGTAGCCGCGGTTGGTGGTTGCCATCACGACCAGCACCGGCACGCGGTAGATCTCGTCCGACATAGGCCGATAGTGGTAGAGGCTCATCGTGCCGCGTGAGTGCAGCACATCCTTCGGCGTCGACCCGAGTGTGGGACCGGAGCTCGAGAAATATTCGACGCCCTTGATGCTGCGCTGAATGGCGCGCTGCACCTCGGACTGGATGCGGTCCGGGATCGCCGCGAAATCAAGTCCAGTCGGCCCGTTCATTTTTGCTCTCCGCCTTCGGAGGGCGGGCGTTTTGTGCGCGGCGGCCGCGGCGCGACGCCGATCTGCGCATCGCCCGAATTGGCCGACATCTGGCTCAGCATCGACTTGATCTCGCCAATCTGGCCTTCGATGGCTTGCAGCCGTTCGGCGATGCCGGTCATCTGCTCGCGGCTCGGCAGGTTCATGGAGAGCAGGTACTTCTCCATGAGATCGCCGAACTGCTTCTGAGCACCCGCAGCAGCGCCGCCGGCGCGATTCATGGCTTGCGAGAATTCAGGCGTCTCCATCGCCTTGGTGGCGAAGGAGTTGAACCCCTTCTCCATGTCGCCGACCATCTTCTGCCACAAGGCGACTGGATCGGTGATCTTGTCGGTCATCAGCGTCCTCCCAATGTGGAGGGCTTGTGCCCTTCTTTTCCCGCCATACCACACCGTTGCGGGGTGCCGGTCAACCGGCAAGCGGCGGGTGCCGCGCACACGGCTTCTTTGCCGCGGGAAACCGTGCGATACAGCATTGATCAAAAGCCAAATTGGTCAAAGTTAAGGGAATACGCCTGTGAACGCCCATCAGCCGCCCCAGACCCTCCGCGCCAACGGCATCGACATCTGCTACGAGATTTTCGGCAATGACAATGCCGAGCCGCTGCTGCTGATCATGGGGCTCGGGGCGCAGATGATCCATTGGGACGATGGGTTCTGCGAGCAGCTCGCTGCGCGAGGCTTTCGCGTGATCCGTTTCGACAATCGCGACATCGGCAAGTCGAGCCATCTCGCCGGCGGCAAGCGGCTGACGCCGCTCGAGCTGCTCAAGCTTCGCTTCCTCAGGATTCCCGTGGCCGCAACCTACAAGCTGATCGACATGGCGAAAGATACGGTTGGCCTGATGGATGCGCTCGGCATCAAGTCGGCGCATCTGGTCGGCGCCTCCATGGGCGGCATGATCGCGCAGGAGGTGACGCTGTCGTTTCCGCAGCGCGTGCGCTCGCTGACCTCGATCATGTCGACCACCGGCAATCCACGCGTGCCGCCGCCCACACGTGAGGCCTCCGCGATGCTGATGGCGCCGCCCCCACGCAGCAAGGAGGAATACATCGCGCGTTTCGGCGAGACCTGGAAGGTCTTGCGCGCCGGTTCCTTTCCGGAGGAAGAAGCACTCGATCCCGGCCGGGCCGAACGCACGTTTGCGCGCGGGCTCAATCCGGCGGGCGTCGGCCGGCAGCTCCGCGCCGTGCTCGCCTCCGGCAGCCGCAAGGAGCGATTGCATGGCGTCAAGACGCCGACGCTCGTGATTCACGGCACGGTCGATCCGCTGGTCCGTCCCGAGGGCGGCAAGGACACAGCGGCCTCGGTCCCCGGTGCAAAGCTGCTGATGATCGAAGGCATGGGCCACGCGCTGCCGGCACGGTTCTGGCCGCAGATCATCGACGCCATCGACAAGCACGCGCACGGCGCGGCGGCGAAAGCGGCGTAGACCGACGCCCTCGGTCTCCTTGCGGTGACCATGTGAGGTGCCGGTTACTCTCTTAACGAGTGCCGGCGCGACGGCTATACAGGCCTCCCTCAATCGCAAGACAGGGGCTGCGGCCTCTCGGAGCTCACATGCATCTCATCGTCCGGTCGGCCGCAATGGTCGCCGCTTCAATTCTCATGCTGTCCTTCGCCGGCGGCGCCGCGATGGCCGGCAGCACGCAAGAGGAAGCCAATCGCAAAGCGGTGCTGGCGTTCTACGAGAAAGGTCTCAATCAGAAGGACGTCGACGCGGCCCTCGCCTATGTCGGCGACCGCTACACCCAACACAATCCGAACGCTGCCGATGGTCCGGAAGGCTTCCGAAAGTTCATCGGCTTCCTGCGTGAAAAGTTCCCGAACTCGCACAGCGAGATCAAGAGTTCTTTCGTGGATGGCGACTACGTCATTCTCCACGTTCACGCGGTCCGCGAACCCGGCACCAAAGGCAACGCAATTGTCGACATCTTCAAGCTCGAGAACGGCAAGATCGTCGAGCACTGGGACGTGGTGCAGTCGATCCCGGAGAATCCGGCGAACAACAACACGATGTTCTAGCTCTTCTTCGCGATCCAGATCACGTGGCGCGCGCCGCCGCCCCTGCCGGTGGCGCGCACGTTGACCTCGTTGACGTCGAAACCGGCGCAGCCGAGACGCTTGGTGAAGGCGGGGTTGGGTCCCGACGACCAGACGGCGAGCACCCCACCCGGCCGCAGCGCCGTCTTCGCCGCTCTCAGCCCGCTCGCGCTGTAGAGCGCGTCGTTGCCCTTTCTTGTCAGCCCTTCCGGCCCGTTGTCGACGTCGAGGAGAATGGCGTCGAAGGCCGAGCTCTTCGCCCGGATGATTTCGCCGACGTCGGTCTGCCGGATGCTCACCCTCGCATCATCGAGACTGTCACCGAAGACCTCCGCCATCGGACCTCGCGCCCAGGCAACGACCGCCGGCACGAGCTCGGAGACCACGATCCTCGCCTTAGCTCCGAGCACGGTGAGCGCCGCACGCAAGGTAAATCCCATGCCGAGGCCGCCGATGAGGACGACGGGCTTTGCTACCGTCTCGATTCTCTTCGCCGCAAGCGTCGCAAGCGCGGCTTCGGAGCCCGACAGGCGGTTGTTCATTAGCTCGTTGGTGCCGAGCTTGATCGAAAACTCCTTGCCCCGCCGCATCAGGCGGAGCTCCTCGTCGGAGCCGGGGATTTTGGCGGTGTCGATCTTTTCCCAAGGAATCATGCCTGACGTTTAACACGATTGGGCTGGCGGTCACCCTCCGGCCCAAACGTCCAGCACATAGCGGTTCTTCGCGCCCATCTCCTCGATCCAGCGCGCACTGGCAGCCGCGTCGCCGCCGCTCTTCTCGCGATGGATCGCAACCAGCGCCGCCTTCACGTCCGGCTCCATCTTGCTGCCGTCGCCGCAGACATAGATGATCGCGCCCTGCTCGATTTGCGGCCAGACCTTGTCCTTCTGCGCGGCAAGCACGTGCTGCACATAGGTCTTCGGTCCGTCCGCGCGCGAGAACGCGGTGAAGAGCTCGGTGATGCCGCTCGCTGCCAGCCCCTTCAGCTCATCCGCGTAGAGAAAATCCTGGTCGGGATGTCGGCAGCCGAAGAACAGCATCGCCGGCCCAAGGGCAGCACCCTTGGCCTTGCGCGCGGCGCGTTCCTGAAGGAAGCCGCGGAACGGCGCCAGTCCCGTGCCCGGGCCGATCATGATGATCGGCACGGATGGATCATCCGGCAGCCGGAAGCCGGCTTTGGTCTCGCGCACCGTCGCGTAAACCGTGTCACCTGTGCGGCGGTTGGCGAGATAGTTCGAGCAGATGCCTTTGTAAGTGCCGCGCCCAGAAGCGGCCGGCCCTTCGACCACGCCGACCGTGACACCGCAACGCGCCGGATCGACCGACGGCGAGGACGAGATCGAGTAATAGCGCGGTGCCAGCAGCGAGAGCATTTCCAGATAGACGTGGAATGGCAATTCGCAGGCCGGATACTCCAGCAGCAGGTCGAACACGGATTTACGCCTGGCCAAAATCTCGCTGCGATAACGCTCGAGCGGCTCAGGCTCCTCGCCAACATAAGCCAGCAGCTTCGGCTTGGTGACGGGGCAGCGGGTGTGCTCAGCCATGATCTGGATCTGCTTCCGCGTCGCCACCTGCTGCAGTTCGACGAACTCGCTGAGCAGCCGGCCGACCGACACGGCATCGCCGACCGGCAATTGCGCGCGACGGCCCTCTGTGACCTTAAGCCTGATCTGGTCGGCCGGCAGGAAACCGAACCGGCGGGCAACCGAATCCACCAACGTCGGATCGTTTCGCGGAACGACGCTCAAATGGTCGCCGACCCGATAAGAGACATTGGACGGAAGCTGCACCTCGATATGACGCGTCGAGCGCTCCGACGGATTGGCGCCAGACTTGTTCTGGAGCTCGTCATTGACCAGCATCTTCATCGCCACAGCGCCACCCTGGGCAACGATGGTGTTGACCGCGGTCACCGCGACCGGCTCGATCGCGTAGAGCGGATCGTCCTCCGCGGTGCGCGTAAAATTCCAGTCGATGCCGAATTCCTTGGTCGCGACCTGGGCGGCGGCCGGGAACCACTTCTGGAATTGGCCATCTAGATCGCTGCGCGCATCGCCCTCGCCGCGCGGATAGACCGCACGTGCGCCATGCGTCGACAATTGCTCGTCGATGAAGCGCGGCACCGATTGATAGGTCGCCGCCCAGTCGCTGTTGCCACAGCCGAACACGGCGTAGCGGACATTGGCGAAGGCGTCTTTCGGCAAGTCGTCGCCGAGCCATTTGACAAACTGCGTCGCATTGTCAGGCGGCGCCCCATTGTAGGAGGCGCAGATGATCAGCACGCCGCCCTCTTGCGGCAGCTTGCCGACGTAGTCGTCGAGCGGCCCGAGATGCACGGCAAAGCCGTTGATCTCCGCAAGATCGGCCATGCGCGTCGCAAGCTCCTCGGCCGTGCCGAGATTGGAGCCGTAGAGCACCAGCATCGGCGTGTTGTGGCCGAGCCGCGCCGTCGGCTGACGCGGTGCCATCGGTGCCGAAGCCGCCGCCGCGATCGGACCGCCATAAGCACCGCGCTCGCGATCCGCACGTGGCCGCACTTTGATCTTGAAGCCTTCCGGCTTCATCGTCAGCGTTTCCTTCAAGTGCATCTGATAACGCTGATGGTCGATCAGCCGGAAGCGCTGGAGGATCATGCCGAGCGCGAGTGCAGCCTCGTGCATGGCGAAGCCGCGGCCGATACACGCGCGCTGGCCGTTACCGAACGGCTTCCACGCATTGACCGGACGTTTGGCTTCGGCTTCCTTGCTGAAATTCTCTGGATCGAACGCATCGGGATTGGGGCCCCAGACGCTGGGGTCGCGATGCAGCGCGGTCACCAGGATCGTGGTGAAGGTGCCCTTCCTGAGCTTGTACTTGCCGCCGCCGATGGTCTCGTCCTTGAGCGGCGAGATGCCATAGGCCGGCGCCGGCGGCCACAGCCGCAGCGCCTCCTTCAGGATCTGCGTGATGTAGGTGAGCTGCGTCACCTGCTGATAGGTTGGCTTCGCATTGACGTCAGGACCGAAGACGCGATCGACCTCGTCATACGTCTTCTTGAGAAGGTCCGGGTGCTTCAGGAGCGCATAAAGCGTGTAGGAGAGCAGGCCGCTGGTGGTCTCGTGCCCCGCGATCAGGAATGTGTTGATCTGGTAGCGGATGTTGACGTCATCGAGCTGCTCACCGGTCGATCGATCGACGCCGGTCATCATCGCGGCCAGCATGTCCTTCTTGTCGTCGATGCCTTCCGCGCCCTTGCGCCGCTCGGCAATGATCTCGTCGACCATCTTGTTCATGAAATCGACGTCTTCACCCATCGTCTTCCGCCGCTTCTGCATCCAGAGCTGCTCGAACGGCAGGCCGCGGGTCATCATGATGGTTTCGAGCGAGCGCACCAGCGACTCGACGAAGGGATGGTAATCGCGCCGGTAGAACGAGTTGAAGCGGTAGTCGAAGCCGCAGAGGCCGATCGTGTCGAGCGTCAGCGCCGTCATGTCGTGAACGACGTCGATCTCCTCGTCGGCATTGAGCCGCTCCCATTTGTGAACGAGCTGCTCGGCGATATCGACCATGCTCGGGTGGTAGGACTGCATGGCGCGGTTGCCGAACGGCTGCAGCAGGATGTTGTGCGCCTTGCTCCAGTTCGGCTCCTTGGTATCCGCCGTGAACAGACCGTCGCCGCCGACCGCGCGCACACGCCGCAACGCGCCGCGCACGGCCTTGTCGAAGCGTTTCTCGTCGGAAAGCTCGTCAACGAGATCGTGGCCGGAGACGACGACGATCGGCGAGCCCATCATGTCGAGCCAGAAGATCGGCCCGAGCTCCTTGGCAAGCCGCGTCAGGTTCTGCACCGGTGCTGCCGAATCCAGCGACAGCATGTTGCCGACCACCGGCTTGGTCGGCGGCTGCGGAATCGGGTCCAGACGGTTCTTGGATGACATTGACGTGCGTATCCCCCTGATAGTCGCCATTCACACGGACGACTGCGTGGTCAGCCAAACCGCCTTCTACGCCATTCGATCAGCTTGGCGCTGACCTCTTCCGGCTTCTCCTGCTGCGTCCAATGGCCGCTGTCTTTCACGAGATACTTCTCGATATCCGCCACCAGCTTCTCCATGCCGTCGGCCGCCGACGGCGGCAGCACCGCGTCGTTCTCGGCCATGATCATCAGCGACGGCACGCTGATGTGGTGATCGAGCCCCTGCGACCGCTCCCAATTGCGGGTGAAGTTGCGATACCAGTTGATGCCACCGGTGAAGCCGGTCTTCGTGAATGTGTCGACGAACACCTTCTTCTCGTCAGCCGACAGGATCGGCGTGCGCGGATCGTGCCTGGCGTCGTAATTCGCGATCATCTGCGGGAACGCGAGGTTGATGCGGGGTGATGCGCCGACGCCGGCGATCGGCTCCTCCTGAGGCGTACCGGCAGGCCGGGCGACCGGCTTGCGCATGAAGGCGTCAAAGGCCTGCTCGACGCGGCTGCCGAAAATCCGGTCCGGCTCGCGCGCGGGATCCTGAAACTGGACGATGTACATCTGGTCGCCGAAGCGCTGGCGGAACAGTGCGATCGGATCCATCGGCGCGCGGTCCCAATGCGGTGTGTTGACACCGACAACGCCGGCAACACGCGCGGGATGGCGCAACGGCATTTGCCAGACGACGAAGCCGCCCCAGTCGTGACCGACGAAGATCGCCTTGTCGATGTTCAGATGATCCAGCAGCCCGACGAGATCGCCAGTCAAATGCTCCATGTCATAGGCCTCGACCGGCTCGGGCCGATCGGTCGCGCCATAGCCGCGCTGGTCCGGGGCGATCACGCGGATGCCGGCCTCGCTCAGCGCCTTGATCTGGTGGCGCCAGGAGAAGGCGAGTTCGGGCCAGCCATGGCACAGCACCACCGGCGGCTTGTCGGTGACTGGGCCCGCCTCGTAATAGCCCATCCGGATTCCGTTCGTCTGCACGAACTTGAGCGGCGGCATTTCGATCATTGCAAAAATCCTGACAAACTTCCTATTCCGCCGCGCCCTTGATGTCGGCCGCGGGTGGCGTATAGGCCGCTTCGAGCGCGGCAAACTCCTCCGGCAGCATGTCGCACATCACCTGCACATGCGGAATGATGTTGGCGCCGACGATGAAGCCGAAATCGAGTTGGTCGCGGTAGCTCTGCACGGTGATGTTCAGCGCCTGCCCATGTGTCGAGATCGATACCGGGAAGATGTGCAGCAGTTCGGCACCGGCGGCGTAGAGCGTCTGCCGCGGGCCCGGCACGTTGGACACCGTGATGTTGGCCGCCGGCGGCAGCACGTCCGAGAGGTCGGAGCGGCTGTACAGCAGCGCCATGATCTGCACGATGATCGGCGCGCCCAGCATCGAGATGTTGGAGACCTGCGGCATCAAGGCCCGCAACGGATGCGACATCTCCTTGGACTTGGCCGACTGCGCGATGATGGCCTCTAACCGCGCCTTGGGATCCTCGATATTGGTCGCGATCGAGCAGATCATGCCGAACACCTGGTTGTTGGCCTCGGTGTTGCCCTCCTCACGCAGCGAGATCGGCACGGCGGCGGTCAGCGATTTCGCCGGCAATGTGCCGTATTGCTGGAGATAGCGGCGGACCACGCCGGAGGCGAGCGCCAGCACCACGTCGTTGAGCTTGCCACCGGCCTGCTTGGCCAGCGCCTTGGAGCGCGACAACGAGATCGACACGCCGGCAAAGCTGCGCTCCGACGAAATCGACTTGTTGAGCATGGTCGGAGGCGACACCATGCTGGCGAGGCTTTCGCGCGACTTCGGATCGGAAATTTTGCCGAGCACCTCGGAGACGCTCTTGACCATGGTCGGGATATTGCCGGCGAAGCGCACAGCGCTCTCGATCTGGTACATCGCATTGTCGAACAGGATCGAGCCGATGTCGCTCTTGCCGGTGCGCGGCAGTTGCAGGTTCTTCGCGGCCGCCGAGGCATCGAGCGGCTGGGTGAAGAGCTGCTGATAGGAATCGAGCAGGTTCGCCGCGATATCGCGCGGCTCCTGTCCCGGCCTTGATCCGCCCGTCGGCGGCTCGACCTTTCGCGGGATCGGCGAGATGTCGTAGATCATGTTGGTCAGGGCGGCACCGGCACCGCCGTCGATGGCGGCATGGTGCATCTTGGAATAGAGCCCGACCTCGTTGTCCTTCATGCCCTCGAACACGTAGAACTCCCAGAGCGGGCGAGCGCGGTTCAGGAGCTTTGCATGCATCCAGCCGACGATGCGCTCGAGCGTGGCGCGGTCGCGTGGCGCCGGCAGGCTGGCGCGGAAGATGTGGCGGTCGATGTCGAACTGGTCGTCCTCGACCCAGGTCGGATGATCGATGTCGAGCGGCGCCTTCTCCAGGCGCGCCTTGAGGATCGGCGCGATGTGCAACCGCGAGACGATCATCGCCTTGAAGTCTTCGAAGAAGTCGCCCTTGTAATCCTCAGGCAGGCGAAAGATCGCCATGCTGCCGACATGCATCGGCATTTCCGGCGTTTCCAGATAAAGAAATGACGCATCTAGCGACGACAGCTTCTTACCGTCAGCCATAGTTCCCTCCCGTAGAATTTGACGGGCGCCTTAGGTAGCGCTTCTCGTCAGGCCGATACTGCCCGCTCCGGCGGGGCATATGCAATGGCAAACGGACCGGACCGGTCAAATGGCCAGAACTCCCCCTCCGGTTGCGCCAGGCGATCCGCCACCGCCCACAAGGCAGCCGGGTTCACCCCGAGCCCGATATGGCTTGCGAAATGCACCTCGATATTCTCGGCCCGGTCGGAGGGGTGAAGCAGGCAAGTCCGCCAATTCACGACGCCGTCTGTGCGCGAATAGATCGACGTCGCCGGCACCGGAAGATCGCCGGCGATCGCTGCGCGCGCTTCCGCGAAATCCTCGACCCGCTCGCCGGACAACGCCTCATAGAGCGCTGTCGCGTTGGTGGCCCGCACATCATTGGCAAACGGGCTGCCGAGCGTGATGACGGAGCGGACCATGTCGGGCGCCTGGAGCGCGAGATCCCTGGCATAGACACCACCGAGGCTCCATCCGACCAGGCTGACCTTGCGTCCGCTTGCAGCGTGGATTTCGCTGAGGCGGGTGTGCATGGCTTCCCGCATCCGCGCCAGTCCGCCGAGATTGCGGCCCATCCGCCAAGCATGCGCCTCATAGCCGAGTGCGCCGAGATAGCGCCGCATCGGTGCCATCGAGAGATCACTGGCGAGAAAGCCCGGAAGCGCCAGCACCGGATGGCCGTCTCCCCTGGGCGCGCGCATCAGCAGCGGCGACAGCAGGACGCTGGCGTTGAATTCGAACAGGCTGCGCGCCTCCGCGAGCAGCAGGCCAAGGGCCGGCGGACGAAGCCGGCCCGAGCCTGGCGCCCCGTCGCGCGCGGTCGGCATTATTTCTTCTTGTCGCCGCTGCGCGGGCTGCCGAGACCGGCCATGGTCACGAACATGTCCTGAAACCGTTCGGCGATCTTGGGATCGAAGGTGAACCAGCTCTGGATCAGCGATTCCGGCGAGACCTTGTCGATGTTGCTCAGGACCTGCTGCTGCAGCTTGTCCATCACCGCGGTCTGCATCGGCGACACGTCGGGCAACCCGATGAACTGGCGGGCCTCGAGGGGGGTGCAGTCGATTTCGATATTAACTTTCATGTCCCCTCCGGATGAGATTCGAGCGGCGTCACACAGTATCGCCGCGACATGGTGTGCGACGCAAGCGACCTGAGACGTGAGGCCGGGCACGGGCCTCCCCAATCGGCGGGTATGGTCAATCAAATTGTCGGCGCGAATGGACGCCGGCGGGGCCGTTTCCGCCCTCATTCTCGGGACCGGGCTGGCCGAAAGTCCAATGTCGCCCATATGCCTCTCACCCCTAAATTGTTGGTCAGCATTGCTGCACAGCGGTGCAACTTGGCGCGTTCCTTGCTGGAATGGCGCTTGCACGGGTCGAGAACTCTGGGCAACATGGATCGATCAGCCCCGCCGAACAATCAAAAATCACGGTGCGGGCGAGTGGAGAGGGTCAAGAATGTCAGTCGGACGAAGTCTGTTTGCGGCGACGCTCGCCGGTGCGCTTGCGTTGGCGGTCTCGCCGGCGCTGAGCCAGACGCTGCGCTACGCCAACCAGGGTGAGCTGAAGTCGCTCGACCCCTACACGCTGAACGAGTCGACCACCAGTGCGCATCTCGGTCATGTCTATGAGGGCTTGGTCGCGCGCGGCAAGGACCTGAAGATCATCCCGGCGCTCGCCGAAAGCTGGGAGACGCCGGAACCGACACGCTGGCGCTTTCACCTGCGCAAGGGCGTGAAATTCCACAACGGCGACCCCTTCACCGCGGATGACGTCGTGTTCTCGGCCGAGCGCGTACGGGCGAAAGGCTCGAATTTCCAGAGCCGCGTTCCCGCCGACGCCAAGGCCGTCAAGATCGACGATTACACCGTCGATTTCATCCTGACCTCGCCCAATCCCATCCTGACGGCGCTGTGGGCGACCTGGTACATCATGGACAAGAAATGGGCAGAGGCGAACGATGCGGTGGCACCGACGCCGGCAGCCGCAACGACCCCGAGCTATGCCTCGCTCCATGAAAACGGCACCGGCCCCTTCACGATCGAGAGCCATCAACCGGGCGTGAAGACCGTCTTCAAGGCCAATCCGAACTGGTGGCGCAAGCCGGAACATAATCTCAAGGAGATCATCTTCACGCCGATAGCAAACCCGGCCACGCGTGTCGCGGCGCTGTTATCAGGCGAGGTCGACGTGATCGAGCCGGTTCCTGTCCAGGACATCGAGCGCGTCAAGGCAAGCCCCAACGCCACGGTGCTGACGGGACCCGAGCTCCGCACCATCTTCGTTGGCATGGATCAGGCACGCGACGAGCTGCTGTATTCCAACATCAAGGGCAAGAACCCGTTCAAGGACGTTCGCGTCCGCGAAGCCGTCTACCGGGCGATCGACGTCGACCTGATCAAGAATCGCGTCATGCGCGGACTGTCCACGCCGTCCGCATTGATGGTCGCACCAGAGATCTTTGCCTCGAAGGACTTCACCCGGCCGAAGTTCGATCCCGACGCCGCCAAGAAGCTTCTGGCAGACGCCGGCTATGCTGATGGTTTCGAGGTGACGATGGACTGCCCGAACGATCGCTACGTCAATGACGCCGCGATCTGTCAGGCCGTCGTCGGCATGCTCGCCCGGATCGGCATCAAGGTGGAGCTGCTGGCGCAACCCAAGGCCCAGTATTTCGCCAAGGTGCTGAAGCCCGGTGGCTACAAGACCTCGCTGTTCATGCTGGGCTGGACCCCGGATACGCTCGACTCCCAGAACGTGCTGCACGACATCATGGGCTGCCGGGACGACCCCAAGGACCCCAACCGCGGTGAAGCCAATCTCGCCGGCTATTGCAACAAGCAGTTCGACGAGCTCGCCGACAAGGTTCTGGTGGAATCCGATACGGCCAAGCGCGATCAGCTGATCAAGCAGGCTTTCGAGGTCTCGATGAAGGACTGGGCCTATGTCCCGCTGCACCAGCAGGCGCTCGCCTGGGGCGTGTCGAAGAAGGTGAAGCTGACCCAACGTGCGGACAACATGGTCATGCTCTACTGGGCGACCAAGCAGGACGAGTAGGTGTCGACAAGTTGTGAAGTCCCGGAAGCCAAGGCTTCCGGGACTTGCTTTTTCGGGCTAACGCGATGATGCGTGCTGCTGAAGAGATGTGAAAGGAACAGATGCTCGCTTTCACACTGCGCCGAGCCATCCAGGCCATCGGTGTCATGATCGCCGTCGGAATCATCTCGTTCTCGATGTTCCGCTTCGCCGGCGATCCGGTAAACCAGATGGTCGGGATGGATACGTCGGGCGCCGAACGCGCCGCGATCCGCAAATCGCTCGGCCTCGACGATCCCGTGATCGTGCAGTTCGGCCGCTATGTCGGCAACGCCGCGCAGTTCAAGTTCGGGGTGTCGTACCAGTTCCGCCTGCCGGTCTCCAACCTGCTGATGGAGCGGATGCCCGCGACACTGGAGCTCGCGATCTGCGCCACCATCTTCGCAATGGTCAGTGGCATCCTGATGGGGGTCTATTCGGCACTTCGCCGTGACAGCTTGCTCGCGCATGTATTCCAGGCCGTCTCGCTGATCGGCATCTCGCTGCCGACCTTCCTGATCGGCATCCTCATGATCTACCTGTTCTCGGTGACGCTCGGCTGGCTGCCCTCGTTCGGGCGGGGCGATGTCGTGCATATCGGCTGGTGGACGACCGGGCTCCTGACTTGGTCAGGGTTGAAAGCGTTGATCATGCCCTCGATCACCCTCGGCCTGTTCCAGATGACGCTGATCATGCGGCTCGTCCGCGCCGAGATGCTCGAGGTCATGCGGACCGACTACATCCGCTTCGCCCGCGCCCGTGGGCTCACTACGCGGGCGATCCATTTCGGCCACGCGCTGCGCAACACGCTGGTTCCCGTCATCACCGTCGCCGGCCTGCAATTTGGCTCGGTCATTGCATTCGCAATTATCACCGAGACCGTGTTCCAATGGCCGGGCATGGGGCTCCTGTTCGTGCAGGCCGTTCAGAACGTCGATATCCCGATCATGGCGGCCTATCTGATGATGGTGTCCCTAATCTTCGTCACCATCAATCTCGTGGTTGATATCCTCTACACCATCGTCGATCCGCGGCTGCGCTCGACGGTCAGCCGGGCGCACTGACATGAGCGAGGCCGTCGTTCCACACAGCACCGAGAAGCGCGCTGCCCCACCTGGCTGGTTCAGGCGTTCGCTCGACAGCGACCTGTTCTATTCGTTCCGCCGCTCCAGGATCACCATGATCGCAGCCGGTGTAACGCTGCTGTTCTTTCTGATCGCGATCTTCGCTTCGGTGTTGTCGGTGCAAAATCCGTTCGACCCGGCGCAGCTCCAGCTGATGAATTCGCGCATCTCGCCGCTCTGGACCGCCGACGGCCAGAGCCCGTTCCTGCTCGGCACCGACGAGCAGGGCCGCGACGTGCTGTCAGCGATCCTTTACGGCCTGCGCATCTCGCTGCTCGTCGGCGTGCTCGGCGTCGTCTTGTCCGGCGCGCTCGGCATCATGCTCGGGCTGACAGCCGGCTATTTCGGCGGCGCCGTCGACGGACTGATCATGCGCATCGCCGACGTGCAGCTTTCCTTTCCGGCCATCCTGATCGCGCTCTTGATCAACGGCATCGCCAAATCGGTCTTTGGCAACAAGCTCGACGAGATGAGCATGCTGGCGGTCCTGGTCTTCGCGATCGGCCTGAGTTTTTGGGTGCAATACGCGCGCACGGTGCGCGGCTCGGTGCTGGTCGAGAAGAACAAGGATTATGTCGCAGCCGCGCAATTGATCGGCCTGCCCGCCCCCGTGATCATGCTGCGCCACGTGCTGCCGAACACAATGGGGCCGATCCTCGTGATCGCCACCATCAACCTCGCGCTCGCCATTATCACCGAGGCGACGCTGTCGTTCCTCGGCTCGGGGATGCCCGAGACCATGCCGTCGCTCGGCACGCTGATCCGCATCGGCAACGGCTATCTGTTCGCCGGCGAATGGTGGATCGTCGCATTCCCCGGAATCGCGCTCGCGGCCCTGATCCTGTCGATCAACCTGCTCGGCGACTGGCTGCGCGACGCACTCAACCCGAAACTCCGATGAGTATGCAGCGTTCATGACCGAACCCGTTCTCTCCGTCCGTAATCTTCAGGTCGAGTTCGCCTCCCGCCGCGGCACGCTGCGCGCGATCGACGGCGTCTCCTTCGACATCGCCAAGGGCGAAGTGCTCGGCGTGGTCGGCGAATCCGGCGCGGGCAAATCCGTCACCGGGCTCTCGGTGATCGGCCTGATCGATCCGCCCGGCCGCATCTCCGGCGGAGAGATACTGCTCTCCGGCCTACGCATCGACAATCTGCCGCCGGAGGAGATGCGCCGCGTCCGCGGTAAACGCATCGGCATGATCTTCCAGGATCCCCTCACCTCGCTCAATCCGCTGTACAAGATCGGCGACCAGATCGTGGAGACGATCCGGACGCATCTGAATCTCTCCGAGACTGCTGCCCGCCGCCGCGCCATCGACTTGCTTGCCGAGGTCGGCATTCCCGCGCCCGAAAAACGTATCGACGGCTACCCTCATGAATTCTCCGGCGGCATGCGGCAGCGCGTGGTGATTGCGCTGGCGATCTGCGCCGAGCCGGAGCTGATCATCGCGGACGAGCCGACCACCGCGCTCGATGTCTCCGTGCAGGCGCAGATCATTTCGCTGATCAAGCGTCTCGGCCGCGACCACGGCACCGCCGTGATGCTGGTGACGCACGACATGGGCGTGATCGCCGAGACCTCGGACCGCGTCGCGGTGATGTATGCCGGCCGCGTCGCGGAGATCGGCCCGGTGCAGGACGTCGTGAGGAACCCGTTGCATCCCTACGCCAAGGGCCTGATGGGCGCGATCCCGACGCTTGCCGGCGACGACAAGCGCCTGGTGCAGATTCCAGGCTCCATGCCGCGCCTCTCGGCGATCCCGCGCGGCTGCTCGTTCAACCCGCGCTGCGCTTCCGCGTTCGATCGCTGCCGCGTCGACCGGCCCGAGCCGCTGTCGCGTGGCACGCAGTCGGTTGCCTGCCATCTCTATGACAGCGTGCCCACGGAGACCGCGGCATGAGCGCCCCGTTCGTCCAGGCGACAAATCTCCGCCGCGTCTTCGACGTCTCAAAGCCCTGGCTCAACCGCTTGCTGGAAGGCGGGCATCTCGAATATCTCAAGGCCGTCGATCACGTCACCTTCGACATCAGGAAGGGCGAGACCTTTGCGCTGGTCGGTGAGTCCGGCTCGGGCAAGACCACGGTGGCGCGGATGGTGGTCGGCCTGTTGCCGCCAAGTGCTGGCAACGTCCTGATCGACGGCGTCTCGATGACCGATCCGCGGCAAGGGCAGGCACGCCGAAAGCTGCGCCGCCGCATCCAGATGATTTTTCAGGATCCCTATGCGAGCCTGAACCCGCATTTCCGCGTCGACGCCATCATCTCCGAGCCGATCCGCGCCTTCGACCTGATCCAGGGCGAACGCGATATCCAGGCGCGCGTCGGCGAGCTGCTCAACCTCGTTGGCCTGCATCCCGACGATCGCCTGAAATTCCCGCACGAATTCTCCGGCGGCCAACGCCAGCGTATCGCAATCGCGCGGGCGCTCGCCTCCGACGCCGAATTCATCGTCTGCGACGAGCCGACCTCGGCGCTCGACGTCTCAGTGCAGGCGCAAATCCTGAACCTGATGCGCGACCTCCAGGACAAGTTCGGCCTGACCTATTTGTTCATCAGCCATAACCTCGCCGTGGTCCGCCACATGGCGAGCCGCGTCGGCGTGATGTATCTCGGCCGCATCGTCGAGATCGCGGAAGGCAAGGAGTTGTTCGCCAGTCCGCGCATGCCCTACACCAAGATGCTGCTGGGCGCCGTGCCTGATCTTGCGATGTCCGGTCGCCAGCGCATTCCGGTGAAGGGCGAGATCCCGAACCCGATCAATCCGCCTCCCGGCTGTGCCTTCAATCCGCGCTGCCCGCTGGCGTTCGACCTCTGCCGCAAGGAGGCACCGAGCCTGATCGACGGCGTCGCCTGCCATGCGGTTAACACCGCGCCGGTCCCGGCATGACGCGCGCGTGCCATGCGGCCTGCGCATTGGCCGCCAGGCATCGCCTGTGATCAATTGCGCGCGCCGTAAATGAGGTAGCCCATGGCCAGCATCGTCAATCCCGATCCCTTCACGACGCGCCCCGAGATCGAGGGCACGTTCGGTGTCGTCGCCACCACGCACTGGATCGCGACCGCCGTCGGCATGGCTGTTCTGGAAAAGGGCGGCAATGCCTTCGACGCTGGTGTCGCCACCGCCTTCACGCTTCAGGTCGTCGAGCCGCATCTGAACGGCCCCGGCGGCGACGTACCTGTCATCGTCCATGACGTGAAGCGCGGCCGCACCGAGGTGATCTGCGGCCAGGGCCCGGCACCGGCGCGCGCCACGATCGCACATTACAAGAGCGAGGGCCTCGACATGGTGCCCGGCACCGGCCTGCTTGCGGCCTGCGTCCCAGGCACCTTCGAATCCTGGATGATGTTGCTCCGCGACTACGGCACGATGCGCGTCCGCGACGTGCTGGAGCCCGCGATCTCCTATGCCCGCGACGGTTATCCCCTGGTCGAGCGCGCCTGCGCCACGATCCAGACCGTCGAGCAATTGTTCCGCAAGCACTGGCCGACCTCGGCCGCTGTCTACCTGCCGAATGGCGAGGTGCCGAAGCCCGGCACGCTCTTCACCAACAAGACGCTTGCGGCGACCTATACCCGCATGCTCAACGAGGCCGAAAGCGGCGGCGGTGGCCGCGACGCCGAGATCGAGCGTGCGCGAAAAGCCTGGTCGCACGGCTTCGTCGCCGAAGCCATCGACAAGTTCTGCCGGACGCAGGAGGTGATGGACGTTAGCGGTTCGCCGCATCGCGGCGTGCTCTCCGCCGACGACATGGCACGCTGGCAGCCCACGATCGAGGCGCCCCTCACCTACGATTATGGCCGCTACACCGTCTGCAAGGCCGGCGTCTGGAGCCAGGGTCCGGTGACGCTGCAGCAGCTCGCGCTGTTGAAAGGCTTTGCGCTCGACGGACTCGATCCGACCGGGCCGGAGTTCATCCATCTCCAGATCGAATGCGCAAAACTCGCCTTCGCGGACCGCGAGAAGTTCTATGGCGATCCCAAGTTCAGCGAAATCCCGATCGCGACGCTGCTGTCGGACGCCTACAACAACGAGCGCCGCAAGCTCGTCACCGACAAGGCCTCGCTCGATTTCGTACCCGGCACCGTCGAAGGCTTCGGCGGCGTGGTCAAGCTGCGCCGTGCCGAAGGACAGCGCGAAGCGGTCGGCGCACTCGGCGCCGGCGAGCCGACGGTCGGACGGTTCGGCGAGGTGCGGGGCGACACCGTGCATTTCGACATCATCGACAAGGCCGGCAACATGGTGTCCTCGACGCCGTCTGGCGGCTGGCTGCAATCCTCGCCGATCATTCCGGAACTCGGCTTCTGCCTCGGCAGCCGCGCCCAGATGTTCTGGCTGGAGGAAAACCATCCCGGCTCGCTCGCACCGGGCAAGCGGCCGCGCACCACGCTGTCGCCGACCATGGCGCTGCGCGACGGCGAGCCGTACCTCGCCTGGGGCTCGCCGGGCGGCGACCAGCAGGATCAGTGGATTACGCAATTCTTCCTGCGCCACGTCCATTGCAACCTCAATCTCCAGGAGGCGATCGACGCGCCGGCCTGGCACTCCGAGCATTTCCCGATCTCGTTCTGGCCGCGCACCTCGCGCCCCGGCGTGCTCGTGGTCGAGAACCGGGTGCCGAAGGCAACGATCGAGAACCTGCGCGAGCGCGGGCATATCGTCGAGGTCGGTCCCGACTGGTCCGAAGGCCGCCTCACCGCAGCCTCGCGCGTCGGTGTGCGCCGGCGCGCCGCCGCCAATCCGCGCGGCATGCAGGGCTACGCCGCGGGACGCTGAAGGCAGCACATGACCTGGTCGATCATCGCGCGCGATCCTGCCACCGGCCAGTTCGGCATTGCGGTAGCGACTCGCTTCTTCGCCGTCGGCGCACGCGTGCCCTACATCGCGGCGGGCGTCGGGGCCATTGCAACGCAAGCTTTCGTCAATCCCTATTACGGCATCGACGGCGTCAAGCTGTTGCGCGAAGGCCTGAACGCGCACGACGTGCTCGCCGCCCTGCTCGCGACCGACGACGGGCGCGAGAGCCGTCAGATCCACATCATGGATGCGAGTGGTGCGATCGCTGCGCATACCGGGCGCGATTGCGTCGACTGGTGCGGGCACATCGCAGGCAGCGGCTTTTCGATCGCGGGCAACATGCTCGCCGGCGCCGACGTTCTCGCCGAGACGGCTAAGACTTACATTGCCAATGACAGCCTGCCCTTCCCGCGCCGGCTGCTTGCGGCCATGCGCGCAGGCGAAGCCGCCGGCGGCGACAAGCGCGGCAAGCAGTCCGCGGCCCTGCTGATCCACGGCGAGGAGGAATGGCCGGCGCTGGATATTCGCGCCGACGACCATCCCGACCCGCTCGGCGAACTCGAGCGGCTCGAACGGGTCAGCCACGAACTCTGGGTTCACTTCCGCTCTTCCATGCCGACCCGGCAGAACCCGTCCGGCAACACCGATCGCAGCGTCATCGACGCCAGCATCGCCGCGGCTCGGGCGAGACAAGCATGAGCGCAAGCCCTCTCATCGAGATCAGCGACCTGCGCATCCGCTTTCACGGCGACGACGGCCGCGTCACCCACGCCGTCGACAGCGTCGATCTCAGCGTCGCCAATGGCGCGACGCTCGGCCTCGTCGGCGAATCCGGCTGCGGCAAGAGCGTGACCTCGCTGGCGATCATGGGCCTGCTGCCGAAGCAAACGACGGAGATATCGGGCGCGATCCGCTTCGACGGCTTCGACCTGCTGAAGACCCCCGACCAGACGCTACGCGACCTGCGCGGCAACCGGCTCGCGATGATTTTCCAGGAGCCGATGACCTCGCTCAACCCGAGCTTCACCATCGGCGACCAGATCATCGAGACCATTTTGCGCCATCGCGGCGGTTCGCGCCGCAGCGCACGGGACCGCGCGATCGAGCTTCTGCGTCGCGTCCACATCCCCTCGCCCGAGCGTCGGATCGACGAATACCCGCACAAGCTCTCTGGCGGCATGCGCCAGCGCGTCATGATCGCGATGGCGCTCGCCTGCGATCCACAGCTCTTGATCGCCGACGAGCCGACCACCGCACTCGACGTCACCCTGCAGGCCCAGATCCTGGAGCTGATGCGCGAATTGAAGGCCGCGAGCGGCGCCGCGATCATTTTGATCACCCACGATCTCGGTGTCGTCGCCGAAGTCTGCGACGAAGTCGCGGTGATGTATGCCGGCGAGATCGTCGAGCGCGCGCCGGTCGACGAATTGTTCTCCGCGCCGCAGCACCCCTACACGGTCGGACTGCTCGGCTCAATCCCGCGTCTGGACCATCGCGCCGAACAGCTTGCAACGATCGAGGGCATGGTGCCCAACATGGCACAGCCACCCGCCGGCTGCCGTTTCGCAGCGCGCTGCCCGTTCGTGCTGAACGACTGCACCAGGGCGCCGCCGCCACTGGTGGAAGTCAGTCCCGGCCACCTCTCGCGCTGCATCCGCGCGCCGCTCGAA
This sequence comes from Bradyrhizobium rifense, assembly GCF_008123425.1. Lineage (GTDB taxonomy): Bacteria > Pseudomonadota > Alphaproteobacteria > Rhizobiales > Xanthobacteraceae > Bradyrhizobium > Bradyrhizobium rifense. Next base: position 21,415 of record NZ_VSSS01000033.1, on the reverse strand, counting down.
CGTCTGGTGTCGTGATGGCGCTGCTCGAGGTCAACGGCCTGGTCAAGCATTTCGTCGCCCAGCGCTCGCTGTTCGGCCGGGCGCTGGCGCATGTCAAAGCCGTCGATGGCGTGTCGTTTTCGCTCGAGGCCGGCAAGACGCTGGCTTTGGTCGGCGAGTCCGGTTGCGGCAAATCCACCGTCAGCCGTCTGGTGCTGCGGCTGATCGAACCCGATGCAGGCACGGTACGCTTCGACAGCCGCGATCTGCTCGCCCTCGACGCCGATGCGCTCCGCAAATTCCGCCGCGAGGCGCAGATCATCTTTCAGGACCCCTACGCCTCGCTCAATCCGCGCATGACGGTCGGCCAGATCCTGACCGAGCCGCTGGCGCTGCACGATCTCGTGCCATCGGCGCAGCGGCGCGAGCGCGTCGCGGAAATCTTGCGGCTGGTGGGGCTCGAGCCGCGGCTGGCGCGGCGCTATCCGCACGAGTTCTCCGGCGGCCAACGCCAGCGCATCGCCATCGCACGCGCGCTTGCGGTCGAGCCGAAGCTGATCATCTGCGACGAACCGGTCTCGGCGCTCGACGTCTCGATCCGCTCCCAGATATTGAACCTGCTGCGCGAGCTGCAGGACCGGCTTGGTCTGGCCTATATCTTCGTTTCGCATGATCTCGCGGTGGTCAAGCACATCGCCGACCGCGTCGCAGTGATGAATCTCGGCCAGATCGTCGAGGAAGCCGATGTAGACGAGTTGTTCGCCGAGCCACGCCATCCGTACAGCCGCGCCCTGTTGTCCGCGATCCCTCTACCGCAGCCTCACGCCAGGCGGGCGAAGATCGTGCTGCAGGGCGAGATCCCGAGCGCGCTCAATCCGCCGGCCGGCTGTCGTTTCCACACCCGCTGCCCCTTCGTGATCGATCGCTGCCGCACCGAAGCGCCGGCGCTAGTGGCTGACGGCGCTGGCCACGCCACCGCCTGCCATCGCGTCAGCGAGTTGCCCCCGGCCGACACCATCCTGCCCGTAGCGGCCGGGTTTACGCCGGAACTGGCAAAATTAGTCGCAGCCTTCAGCCGAAAGACGGAAGGCGCGGCCCCGGCCGGGGTTGGTATACAAAGTGCAAGGCCTACACCGACGTAGCCGGAGCAATGGGGACTATCCAATGAAGATGTTTCGCTGGGCCGCAACCGCCGCCGCTGTCCTGCTATCGCTTGGGGCCGCCCAGGCCCAGACCACCCTTCGCATCGGCATCGCCGAAGACCCCGACATCCTCGATCCCAGCATCGGCCGCACCTATGTCGGCCGCATCGTCTTCTCGGCTTTCTGCGACAAGCTGTTCGACATCGACGAGAAGCTCAACATCGTGCCGCAGCTTGCGCTGTCTTACGAAAATTCGGCCGACGGCAAGGAGATGACGATCAAGCTGCGGCCCAACGTCAAATTCCATGATGGCGAGCCGCTCGACGCCGAGGCCGCAAAATTCTCGATCGAGCGTCACATGACGCTGCCGACCTCGTTCCGGAAATCGGAGCTTGCCAGCGTCGACCACGTCGAGGTCGTGGATCCCCTCACGATCAAGCTGGTCCTGAAGACGCCCTACTCGCCGCTGATCGCCCAGCTCACCGACCGCTCGGGCATGATGGTGTCGCCGAAGGCGGCCAAGGAGGCCGGCGACAAGTTCGGCCTGCATCCAGTCTGTGCGGGGCCCTACAAGTTCGTCGAGCGTGTCCAGCAGGACCGCATGGTCTTCGAGAAATTCGCCGATTACTGGAACAAGGACAACATCCATATCGACCGCGTCGTGTTCCTGCCGATCGTCGACTCGACAGTGCGGCTGGCGAACCTCAAGTCCGGCGGACTCGACCTGATCGAGCGTGTGCTCGCCACCGACATCAAGGACGTCCGCGCCGATCCCAAGCTGGTGCTGTCGACGGCGCCCGAGCTTGGCTATCAGGGCCTGACCATCAACATCGGTAACGACAAGACCAAGGGGCCGCTGAGCCAGTCGGCGAAAGTGCGCAAAGCGCTCGATCTGTCCATCGATCGCGAGGCGATCAATCAGGTTGTCTTCAACGGCGAGTTCACTGCCGGCAATCAGTGGGTCAGCCCCACGCATCCCTACTACCAGAAATCATTCCCCGTTCAGGGCCGCGACATCGCCAAGGCCAAGGCATTGTTGAAGGAGGCGGGCGTCAGCCTCCCCGTAACTGTCGACTACATGGTCCCGAAGGGAACGGAGTATGAGGCCGTCGCCCAGGTCGTGCAGTCGATGGCCGCGGAAGCGGGCTTCGACATCAAGATCCGCGCCGTCGAATTCGCGACCACCTTCAAGCAGGCCCAGGCCGGCGAGTTCCAGGTGTTCCAGATCAACTGGAGCGGCCGCATCGATCCTGACGGCAATTCCTACATCTTCATGCGCAGCAAGGCACCGCAGAACGATGGCGTTTATTCGAACCCGGACGCTGACAAGCTGTTGGAAGAAGCCCGGACGGTCGCGGGCTTTGATGAGCGCAAGGCGATCTACGAAAAGCTGACCAAGATCCTGCTCGACGATCTGCCGATCATCTACATCTACCACCGCACGCTCCTGATCGCGCACACGACCAAGCTTCAGGGTTACCGGCAGATGCCGGATGGCCTCGTGCGCGTGGTCGGATTGAAGTTCAAGTGATCGCGGCAACTCCCGGGACGCGAACATGTTGAACTTCCTCGCCCGCCGGATCGCGCAGATCGTACCGACACTGTTCTTCGTGTCGGTGCTGATCTTCTCGCTCCAGCAATTGCTGCCGGGCGATCCCGCTCTGGTGATGGCAGGTGAGGAGCGCGATCCCGCCGTGATCGAGCAGATCCGCCAGCAGTACAAGCTCGATCAGCCGATCCCCGTGCAATATGTCTATTGGCTCAAGGGCGTTCTCTCGGGCAATTTCGGTGAGTCCCTGCGCAACAAGATGCCGGTCCGCGAGCTGATCGCGCAGAAGCTGCCGGTGACTCTCCAGCTCGGCTCGATGGCGATGCTGATCGCCTTCCTGATCGGCATTCCCGCCGGCATCGTCTCCGCCGTGAAGAGAGGCACGATGTGGGATTATGGAGCCAACCTGTTTGCGCTCTGGGGCATCTCGACGCCGAATTTCTGGCTCGGGATCCTGCTGATCTTCCTGTTCTCGATCGAACTCGGCTGGCTCCCGGCCTCGGGCTATGTGCCGCTTAGCGAGAACTGGCGGGCGAGCCTTGCCGCCACCATCATGCCCGCCTTCGTGCTCGGCAACGCGATTTCCGCGGTGCTGATGCGGCATACCCGCAGCGCGATGCTCCAGGTGCTGGAGAGCGACTATGTCCGGACCGCGCGCGCGAAGGGTCTCTCTGAGCGCTCCGTGATCCTGAAACATGCCATGCGCAATGCGCTGACGCCGATCATCACGCTCGGCGCGCTCGAGCTCGGCACGCTGCTGTCCGGCGCCGTGCTGACCGAGCAGATCTTCTCCATTCCCGGGTTCGGCAAGCTGATCGTGGACGCTGTGTTCAACCGCGACTATGCCGTCGTGCAGGGCGTGGTGCTGGTGACCGCCACGGTCTACATCACGCTCAATCTGGTTGCCGACGTCGCCTATATCCTCGTCAATCCGCGGCTGAGGGGCTAGGCCATGACCGATGCCGCCCTGTCCGGCCCCCTTGTGCGAGCCGACGAGCTGGACAGCCCGGCGCGCCGCGCCCGGCGCCGCCTGTTCAAGCGCAAGGCAGCAGTCGCTGGCCTTGTGATTCTCACCATCTTCATCCTGCTTGCATTGCTGGCGCCTCTGATCGTGCCCTACGATCCCATCGCGACGAGCTGGAGCCTGGTGCGTAAGCCGCCCACAATGGGGCACTGGTTCGGCACTGACGAGCTTGGCCGCGATATCCTGAGCCGCGTCGTCTACGGCGCGCGGGCCTCGCTGCTGGCAGGTCTGATCTCGGTCGCGATCGCGCTCGGCATCGGTGTGCCGCTTGGCCTCGTCGCCGGCTACCGCGGCGGGTTCGTCGATGCGCTGATCAGCCGGATCACCGACGCGATGCTGGCCTGCCCGTTCCTGATCCTGGCGATTGCGCTGGCGGCGTTCCTCGGTCCGAGCCTTGGCAACGCCATGATCGCGATCGGCATCTCGGCAACGCCCATCTTCATCCGCCTGACCCGCGGCCAGGTGCTGAGCGTCAAGGCCGAGGACTATGTCGAAGCGGCACGCGCACTCGGCAATCCGCCCTGGCGCATCGCAGTCTCGCACATCCTGCCGAACATCTTGCCCGCACTGCTGGTTCAGGCCACGCTCTCGATCGCGGCGGCGATCATCGCCGAGGCGGCACTATCGTTCCTCGGCCTCGGCCAGCAACCACCGGCGCCATCTTGGGGCAGCATGCTGAACGCAGCGCAACGCTTCCTGACCCAGGCGCCCTGGATGGCCATCTGGCCGGGGCTGGCGATCTTCCTCGTGGTGCTGTCATTGAACCTGCTCGGCGACGGCCTGCGCGATGCCCTCGACCCGCGTCAGCGCTAGATTACAGTCTCCCGCATCACGCGCCGGCAATCCATCTCGTATTCGAGGTCGACCACCGGCGGCCGCGCAAAGTGCCAGGTGAGACCCGAGCGCAATGCGCCGTGCCGAACAAGTTCATCGACCAGCGCGTGATGGAAGTCGTGCACGGAATAGGCCTGCACGCCGGTGGTGTCCTTCCAGCCGAATCCGAACGCCGTCATCCGGTTCTCCATCTGCGACGTCGTGGTGAATCGCACCTTCTCGCGCAATCCCTCCGGGCTGAGGTCGCGATAGCGTACTGTGCGCTCGACATAGGTGCCGCTGCCCTCGCGCGCCTCGGCGCCGCCAGCAATGACGAAGGACGGCGCTTTGGAGTTCGTCGGGCGCGTGAAGGAGAACGCGTAGAACGACGGCTCGGACGGCGGATCGAGTTCAGGACAGACATTGCTGCGCGCCACCGGATTGGTGGTGCCGTCGAAGATGCGCCATTCCGACAGCGTCTTGACGTAATGCAGGTTGAACGCGCGGAATCCTTCCTCGCTGAAGGCGGCCGGCGAGCGCAGCTCGCAGGCACAGAAGGCCGTCAACGGACGACCTGCCTCCTGAATGAACTTTGCCGCAAGGGCAAACCCCTCGGCCAGAGGCACGAGGCGATCGAACCGGACGCGTTCAATCTCATAGCCATCATCGGCTGCAGCACCAGCAGAATACTGGAACACGGAGGGAATGAACCGATAGTTGCCGGCGGAGAATTCACGAATCATGACGAACTCCTAATCCAGTTGAATGCGGATACCCTTGCCGCCGTTGAGCAGGCGCCTCAGGTGAAATCCGGCGAGAGGATCATCCGCGTGCGCGCCGACCAGCGCGGCAAAGGCCGGCATGGCCGCGGTGTCGCCGGCTTCCATCTTGGCAAAGGCTTCGGAATATTGCGCCGCCTCGGGCGCCTCGAACCTTTCACGCGGCAATGGCTCGAACGCACGCAGCGGCTCGCTGCGCCCGCGGAGCATCAGATCGCCGACGGGACGCCCCTGAAAATTCTCGGCTGCCTCGGCGACACTGGAGCTGACACAGATGCGGGTGCCCAGCTGTTTGTTCGCAGCTTCCAGCCGCGCGGCGATGTTGATCGTGTCCCCATACGCGGTGTAGTCGAAGAAGCGGTTGCCGCCGAAATTGCCGACCAGCGCGGAGCCTGCGTGAATGCCGATGCGGGTGGTGCCGAACCTCACACCCTTTGCGCTCTGTCGCGCGCAAAAATCCTGCGCCCAGGCATCGAGATCGTGGGCGCAGGCAACCGCACGCGTCGCGTAGTCAGGCTGATCGCCGGGCGCATTGAACAGCACCTGGATCGCGTCGCCGATGATTTTTGCGACCGTCCCGTCATGCGCAAAGACGACCTCCGTCATCCCGCCGACATATTCGTTGAGGAGCGCGCCCAGCGTCTCGGGCGGCGCGGTCTCGACCAGCGAGGTGAAGCCGGTGATATCGGTGAAAATGGTCGCGACATCACGCCACTGCACTTCGATCCCCTGACCCTCAGCGCCCGCCGCCAGACGCTTGGCGAGCTCCGGCGAGAAGTGACGCGACAGGGCCGCATGAGCCCGCTCGGCCTCCGCCTGACGGCGCCTCACCTCGCGCAACATCTCGATGTGGCGAAGGGTCTTCTCGATCGTGGTCTCCAGGTCGGCGAAGTCGATCGGCTTGGTCAGGAAGTCGAACGCGCCGCGGTTCATGGCGGTGCGGATGTTGCTCATGTCGCCATAGGCCGAGACGATGATGGTCGACTTCTTCTCCTCGGCTTCCTGCAGCTTCTGCAATAGCGACAACCCGTCCATCCTGGGCATGTTGATGTCGGAGACCACCATGTCGACTTGCGGGTTCTGCTCGAGCGATTCCAGCGCCTCCAGGCCGTCGCGCGCGAATATGATGGCGACAAGCCCGTCGCGAATCTTCCTGCGGAATTTTTGCAGGATCAGCGCCTCGAGGTCGGGCTCGTCGTCGACGAAGAGGATGGTCGGAGTCATGCCGCCTGCTCGAGCCTCGTGTCGATCTGCTGGCGCAGCAGCGCAAAATCGATCGGCTTGGTGAGAAGCCCGGTGGCGCCCCGCTCGATCGCCTTGCGACGCGTCTCGGCATCGCCGTACGCCGTGATCATGATGACTGGAACGTTCGGATACTCGGCGCGCACCTTGGGCAGCATGTCGAGCCCGCTCATGCCGGGCATGTTGATGTCGGACAGGATCAGGATCAACGATGGGTCGCGAACCTCGGCCGCGAGCTTCAGCGCATCGGGCGCCGAGGGTGCGAACTCCATCTGGAAACGGCCGGCGCGCAGGTCGCGCCGAAACTGCTGCCGGAACAGCGCCTCGACATCGGGCTCGTCATCGACGACCAGGATGTAAACGTTCACGTCTTGCCTCCGGAAGTGCCGCCTGCTGGCATGACGCGCGGCAGGGTGATGATGAATTCGGTGAATACACCGGGCTCGGTGGTCACGTCGATCGTGCCGCCATGCTGTTTCACGACGATGTCATGGCTCATGGACAGACCAAGCCCGGTGCCCTCGCCGGCAGGCTTGGTGGTGAAGAAGGGATTGAACATCTTCTCCTTCACGTCCTGCGGAATGCCTGTACCATTGTCGCGGATCCGGATCTCGACCTTGTCGCCGAGATTCTTCGTCGCGGCGCTCAGGGTCGGCTCGAATCCATCCGCGGCGCTCTCCTTGCGCTTGGTCGCAGCATAGAAGCCGTTCGAGATCAGATTGAGAAAGACGCGGGTGATCTCCTGCGGATAGACGTCGGCTACCCCCGCGTTCGGATCGAGGTCGCGCCGGAGTGTCACGTTGAACGACGGCCGTTCGGCGCGCGCGCCGTGATAGGCCAGATTGAGGCTCTCCTCCACGATCGCATTGATGTCGGCGGGGCGATGCTCGCCTGAGCCTTCGCGCGAATGCAGCAGCATGTTCCTGACGATGGAATCGGCGCGCTTGCCGTGCTGCACGACCTTCTCGAGATTGCTCTTGAGCATCCCGGTCAGCTCGTCCACCTCGTCCTTGGTCTTGCCGTCAAGCGATGCCGTTTGCAGGACCTCGTTGAGCTCGTCGATCAGCTCGGTCGAGATCGACGAGAAATTATTGACGAAATTGAGCGGGTTCTTGATCTCATGGGCGATGCCAGCCGTCAGCTGGCCGAGCGAAGCCAGCTTCTCGGTCTGGATCAGGCGGCCCTGAGCCGCGCGCAACTCATCAAGGGACTGCGAGAGCTCCATCGTGCGTTTGCGCAACTCATTCAGCAGCCGCGCATTCTCGATGGCGATGACGGCTTGCTTCGTGAAATTCTCGACGACAGAGATCTGCTTGTCGGTGAACGGACGGACTTCCTTGCGATAGACTGCGATCGTGCCGATCAGCTCGCTCTCCCTCAGCATCGGCACGACGACGATCGTGCGAGCGCCGGCCACATCGGAGATTCCGCGAATGCTTGCTCCTCCAGCAATATAGGCAGGCGTGTTTTGCACATCGTGAACGTGAACGACCTGACGTGTCTCGACCACGGCGGCGAGCGCACTCTCCGGATGAGGACGGATCGCAACATCCCGTCGCGAAGCTGCGAACGCAGGCGGCACGTTGTAGTCAGCCGCGATGGTGAAGCCTTCGCCGTCCCACAGGTTCATGATCCCGAAACTCGCGCCGCAGACGCGCGTGGCATTCTCGAGCAATTTGTGGAACACCGGCGTGAGTTCGCCGGGGGACGAACTGATCACCTGGAGCACCTCCGAAGTCGCTGTCTGCTGCTCCAGCGACTCCCTCAATTCAGCCGTACGTACCTCGACCTTCTTTTCCAAATCGGCATAGGATTCCTGCAAGCGCGCGCCCATGTCGTTGAACTGGTCGGCAAGGCCTTCGAGCTCGTCCCCGGTCTTAATCGAGATGCGCTGAGAGAAGTCGCCGGCGCCGATCCGCTCGGCGCCGATGCGCAATGCCTGGATCGGGCCGACCATGCGGCGCGCAAGGAAGATCCCGGCGAGCACCGCGAAGATCGACGCCGCGAGCAGCACAATCGCAAGCCTCTGCAACGAGGCATAGAGCGCCGCATAGGCCTCCTCGACCGGCAGCTCGACGAACATGGTCCAGCCGAGGGGGGCGATCGGCGCGGACGCCGTCAAAACCTTCTGCCCCTGAATGTTGGTCGCCTCCTGCAAGGCGTCCGGCATGACACCGCTGCCGGCGAGCGCAGCGCGCACCTGCGCCAGTCCCGACAGGTCGGTGTTGCGCAAAACCAGGCTGATATCAGGATGCGCGATCAGGCGCCCCTCCGGGCCCACCACATAGGCGTGTCCGTGCTCGCCGACCTTGATCTGGGACACGACATCCCAGATCAGCTTGAGATTGACCTCTGCAATGCTGACGCCCGCATCCTTGCGCGCGCCAGCCTGCGCGAGCGTCATGTAGGGCTCCGACTCCCGGCGGAAATAGACCGGCCCGTAATAGACCTTGTGCGCGACGGCTTCGGTGAACTTCGGATCGCTCGACAGGTCAATGCCGCTGTCGATCGCGTCCATCGCGAGCCGCGAAACGCGAAGACGCTCTCTGCCGGTCGCGTCGACCTGGGCGAGCTCGGTGATCGCCGGCACTTGACGCAGCAACCGCAGCGCGTCGAACCGACGCGGCTCAATCGAGCCCGCCGACCACGGAAGTTGCGTAGTCCAGCCGAGCTGGCTCTCGATCTCCTTGACGAACTGGCTGATCTTGGCGGCTGCCGCCTCGGCCTGCTCGTGCTGGACACGGATCAGCGAGGCTTTGTGCTCCCGATAGTAGAACAAGACCTCGAACAGGCCGTTGGCGAGCAGGGCGACGGCGACCACGGCCACGAACAGCGCGACATATTTGGTGAACAGCCGCGTCCTGATCCCCCGTCCCGCCTCAGCGGACGCGGCGCCGCCCGTGGCCGCGCGCGGCAGCGGTCTGGTTTGCGGGGTATCGGGATGGACGGAAATGCTCATTCCCCCAAGCCTAGCAAGAAGGCCGGACCTTGTCTCTCGCCGCAGCGCACAAGGCTACTCGATGACCTCGTCGGCAAGTGCCAGCAGCGTCGGAGGAATTTCAAGTCCGGTCGTCTTGGCCGTCTTGAGATTGATCACCAGGGGATAGCGGGTCGGCAGCTCGAACGGCAGATCGCCGGGATTTGCCCCGTTGAAAATGCGGGCGACCAGGGCGGCGGCCCGCTCGAAGGATTCCGAGGAATCCGCGCCATAGGACATCAGACCGCCGTCGCGAGCGAACTCGTCGAATTCGTAGATCGCCGGCAGCTTTCTGGCGGCCGCGAACTCAAAGACGCGCTCGCGATTGAGAATGGTCAGCGCGTCCGCCACCATCAGGATGCCGTCGGGCAGATCGTCATTCATTGCCGAAAAGGCTTCGTTGAAATCGTCGGGTTCGCGCACGCCGAGCGCCTGCACGGTCAGTCCAAGCGCCTGGGCCGCCTTCGCGGACGCCTGATAGCGCATGGTCATGCCGAGATCGTCCTTGTTCCAGAGCATCGCGACCTTGGTCAGTTTCGGCGACACCTCCTTGAGCAGCGACAGCCGCTTGGCGCTGAGTGTCGCTGCGACGTCCGAAATGCCCGTGATCTTGCCGCCTGGATGCGCCAGGCTCTCGATCAGCTTGGTCTCGACGGGATCACCGACGCCACTGGCCGCAACTGTGGTAATGCCGGCCGCCTTGGCGGCCATGGCCGTCGGGTAGCCGATGATCACGATGGCATCAACGTTCTTGGCCTTCAGCTCAGCAATCAGCGCGGGTAGCATCGCGACATCGCCCAACGCGCCCCGCGCTTCAAAGGTCAGGTTGCGGCCGAGCTTGAAACCGCGCTCTTCAAGCACCTTGATCAGAATCTGGCCGCCCCGGCTCTCAGCCGTAACCGGTGCGATCGGCGTCACCGTACCCAGGCGATAGACGCGGCCTGGCGTATCGGCCGACGCCATGTCCGGGCGCGCCAATGCCGCGCCGCCAAGCACTGCCAAAAATGCGCGCCTCTTCATCCGACAACCCGCCTCAAGCGCGCAATCACGGCGCTGCAGCGATCATACTACGAGATATCGCGCGACAAAAAAAAGCGGCAACAGCGATGGCTGTTGCCGCTTCGCACGCAAATTGAGCCTTGGTCAGGTCGTCCGCAGCGCCTTGGCGTCGAGGTCGAGCTCGTTCATCTGCTTGTTCCGATCGGAATCTGCGGCTGCGCGATGGTCGGTCGCCAGCACGACGTAAACCGCTGGCAGCACGAACAGGGTGAACAGCGTGCCGATCGACATGCCGGCGACAACCACGAGACCGATCGAGAAGCGGCTGGCCGCACCGGCGCCGGTTGCGGTCAGCAGCGGGATCAGCCCGGTGACCATCGCAGCCGTCGTCATCAGGATCGGACGGAGACGGATGCGGGCCGACATCTCGATGGCCGAGCGGCGGTCGAGTCGCTCCTTGACCTGGAGCTCGTTGGCGAACTCCACCATCAGGATGCCGTGCTTGGTGATCAGGCCCACCAGGGTGAGCAGGCCGACCTGGGTGTAGATGTTCATGGTGGCCGCGCCGAAGAACAGCGGGATCAGCGCGCCCACGATCGCCATCGGCACCGAGATCATGATCACGAACGGATCACGCAGGCTCTCGAACTGCGCCGCCAGCACCAGGAAGATGATGATCAGTGCGAAACCGAAGGTGATCGCGAGCTGATTGCCTTCCTGCACGTACTGCCTGGAGTCCGCGAGATAGTCGTGGCTGAAGCCGGCCGGCATCTTCTTGGCCTCGCCCTCAAGGAAGTCCACCGCCGCGCCGACGGTCACGCCGGGCATCGGCACGGCCGAGAACGTCGCCGAGTTGAGCTGATTGTAGTGCGTCAGCGAATTCGGGTCGGTCCTGGTCTTGATCGAGACCACGGTCGACAGCGGCAGTTGCTGGCCGGTGCTGGTCGTCACATAGTAACCGCCGAGCGACTCCGGTGACAGTCTGTCGGCGCGCGGCACCTGCGGGATCACCTGGTAGGATCGGCCTTCGAGATTGAAGCGGTTGATATAGTTGCCGCCGAGCAGAACCGCGAGCGTAGAGCCGAGGTTCTGCATGTTGACGCCCAGATCCTGCGCCTTGCTACGGTCGATCGTGATCTGAACGCTCGGCTGGTTAAAGGCGAGGTCGCTGTCGGAGACGATGAACATGCCGCTCTTGCGGGCAGCGTCCTTCAGCTTCTCCATCTGCTCAAAGACGGTCTGGTAGCCCGCGGTGGAGTTGATGACCATCTGCACCGGCAGACCGCCCGGACCACCCGGCAGCGGCGGCAGGTTGAACGCGAAGGCCTGCACGCCCTCGATCTTGGAGAGCTCGGCCTGGACCAGCGGCTTCAGCGAGATCGACGACCGCTTGCGCTCATCCCACGACTTCAGCAGCATGCCGGCAATACCGCCTTGCGGACCGTTGATGCCGTTCAGCACGAAGCGCAGGTCGGTCTCGGGGAATTTCTGGAACTCCTTGTCGAGCTTCTCGCCGTAGAAATCGACATAGTCGATGTTGGCGTATTTCGGCGCCTTGGTCACCGCGAACACGATGCCCTGGTCTTCCTCAGGCGCCAGCTCCTTCGAGGTGTGCATATAGAGGAAGCCGACGAGCCCGAGGATCGTGATCGCGAACAGGCCGGTGATGGCCTTGTAGTCGAGCGAGCGGTCAAGCCTGCGGCCGTACCAGCGCGTCAGCGCGCCGAACACCTTGTTGACGAGCTTGGCGAAGCGGCCCTCTTCGGTGTTCTTGAGGAGCACCGAGCACATCATCGGCGACAGTGTCAGCGCGATCACGCCGGACACGATCACCGACCCCGCCAGCGTGAAGGCGAATTCGCGGAACAGCGAACCGGTCAGACCGCCGAGGAAACCGATCGGGGCGTACACCGCCGCGAGCGTGATGGTCATCGAGACGACGGGGCCGACGATCTCGCGCGCGCCTTCGAGCGCCGCCTGTACCGGTGTCTTCCCTTCCTCCAGATGGCGGTGGATGTTCTCCACCACCACGATGGCGTCATCGACCACGAGGCCGATCGCCAGCACCATCGCGAGCAAGGTCAGCAGGTTGAAGCTGAAGCCCAGCGCCAGCATCAGGGTACAGACGCCGATCATCGACAACGGGATGGTGACGACCGGAATGATGACCGAACGGAGCGAGGCGAGGAACAGGAAGATCACCACGATCACGATGATCACGGCTTCGCCCAGCGTCTTCTCCACCTCGTCGATCGAGGATTGGATGAACTTGGTCGAGTCGTAGGCGACCTTCATCTTCATCGACGGCGGCAGATTGCGCTCGAGCTCCGGGAACAGCGCCCGCACGCCCCTGACCAGCGTCAGCGGATTGCCTTGCGGCGTCGCGTTCACACCGATGAAGATCGCATGCTCGCCGTTGAAGGCGACGCTCGCGTCGGTACTCTGCGCGGCAAGTTCGACCGTGGCGATATCCTCCATCCGGACGAAGCCACCGTCCTTGGCCTTGACGATCATCTTCCGGAACTGGTTGACGTCGGTCAGGCTGGTGTTCGTCGAGACGTTGGAAACGATGAGATAGCCTTTGGTCTGTCCCGCCGCGGACTGGAAATTGTTGGCGGCGATCGCGGCCGAGACGTCGGCCGGCGACACGTTGCGGCCGGCCATCTTCACCGGGTCGAGCCACAGCCGCATCGCAAAGGTCTGACCGCCGAGAATGTCAGCCGAGGCCACGCCGTCGACGGTCGACAGCACCGGCTGCACCACGCGCGTCAGATAATCGGAGATCGCCGAGCCCGACAGCTCCTCGGAGGAGAAGCCGAGATACATCACGGCCGTTGTCTGGCCTGTGGTCTTGGTGACGATCGGGTCGTTCGATTCCTTCGGAATCAGATATTTGACCGAATTCGTCTTGGCCAGCACCTCGGTGAGCGCCTGGTTCGGATCGAAATTCAGCTTGATGTAGACCTGAATCGTCGAGGTGCCGAGCACCGACGACGAGGTCATGTAGTCCACGCCTTCGGCCGAGGCGACCGCTTGTTCGATCGGCGTCGTGATGAAGCCCTGGATCAGGTCCGCAGAGGCGCCGGGATAGACGGTCGTAATGTTGATGACCGTGTTCGACAGCTTCGGGTACTGCCGGATCGGCAGCACCATCGCCGCGCGCAGTCCGATCAACAGGATCAGCAGGCTGACGACGACCGACAGAACCGGGCGCTTGATGAAAATATCAGTAAAGGCCATCGCGGCGATCTCGATTTCTATGTCTCAAGAAACGTGATCCGGCCAAGCCGGATCACGTGCGTGTATTGTCAGTAGCGCGGCGGTTGCGCCGGGATCTGCGGGGCCGGGTCGCTCGAAATCGCAACGGCGGCACCCGACTGCAGCTTGAGCTGGCCGACGGCGACGACCTTGTCGCCCGGCTTCACCCCCTTGAGGATTTCGACGCGACCGCCGACCCGGCTGCCGGTCTGCACGAAGGTGCGCACCGCGCTCAGGCTGGTCTTGCCGTCCTCGCCCGTCTTCTCGGTAATCACGAACACCGAGTCGCCGTACAGCGTGTAGTCGACTGCAGTCTCCGGCACGGTGGTGACGGCCGCCTTGTCCGGCAGCACCACCGTGGTGGTGACGAACATGCCGGGCTTCAGGATCTTCTCCGGATTGGAGACGGTCGCCTGCACCCGGATGTTGCGGGTGTCGGCCGCGACCTGCGGTTCGATCGTGGTGACCTTGGCGTCGAAGATGCGACCCGGATAGGCGTCGACCTTCAACCGGACCGACTGCCCGACCTTGAGATTGGCCGAATCCTTTTCCGTCACGGTGAAGTTGGCCCACAGCTCCGACAGATCGGTCAGCGAAACGATCGCCGTGCCGGCGGTGAGATACTGGCCGACCTCGACCTTGCGCACGCCGAGATCGCCGGAGAACGGGGCGCGGACCAGCTTCTGCGAGATCAGCGCTTCGGTCTTGGCGATGCCGGCCAGCGCCTGGTCGTAGGCGGCCTGCGCGGAATCGACGGTCGCCTGCGGACCGAACTGGCGCGACGCCAGTTGCTTGGCGCGGTCGAGCGACAGCTGCGCGACCGTTGCCTGCGCCTTGTAGTTGGCAAGGTCACCCTGGTCCGGCGCGTCGAACAGCTGCACCAGCGGCATGCCGGCTTCGACATGGGCGCCCGGCTCGAACTTGATCTCGGTGACGCGGCCATTGACGTCGGCGCTGACATCGACCTGGTGCACGGCGGCGAGGCCGCCGACTGCGGTGAGCAGGTTCGGCACCACCTCGGACTTCGCTTCCGCCGCGCTGACTGCGGTCGGCGGCGGCTTGTTGTTGGCGAAGAACTGCTTGATCATCTGGCCACGGAAATAATTGAACCAGACGAGGCCACCGACCAGCGCGCCCAGGAGCGTGCCGACGATGATGAACCAGAGCACCGGCCGAACCGGACGCTTGGGAGCCTTGCTGTCGATCGGTTCGCCCGAAATCTTGTGTTCGGCTACGATGTTCATGTCATGCGCTTTCTGCAATCGCCGTCTTGCCCGCATCCGCGGCCTGATCGCGGCCCAAATGCGAAGCAATTGCGGCGTCGTTAAGTCCGATGCCTCTCAAAAGAAACTCACAGAGCTGCCGCTCCAATTCGTTCGCCCTGCCGTAAGCGAGACAGGGTACGGACGGCAGCCTGGTCAGCGCAGCGGTCATCACCGTATGATGCGCGAACCAGAACAGGTTGAGCGGTTCGCTGCCACTCGCCCGCGCATCGCCGGCGCCGACCGCGCGTTCGAGCGAGGCGACGAAGACCGCTCCGATCAGCGTCTCGATCTTGGCATATAGCAAACGAGCGAATTCGCCGTCATCCAGATGACTGGTGGCCATCAGTCGCAGGCGCTGCGCCTCCTCCTGGTCGGGGCCATCGACGATCAGCAGGAAATGCTGGACCATGCCGCGGATCAGTTCGACCAGGGTGGCTGTCGACGGCTCCCGCTCGAGCAACTCCATGAGCGCCGGGTCCGCCTCGCACTCGTCAGCAAGGATTTCGGCATAGAGCGCCGCCTTGGACGGGAAATGCTTGAACAGCAGCGCCTCGGAAATGGCAGCAGCGGCCGCCACGCTCTTGGTCGTGGTGCCGGTATAGCCGTGCCGGGCAAAGCAGCGTTTTGCGGCTCCGAGGATCAATTGACGCCTCAGGTCGCTCGTCATACGCAATGAGCTCATGCTGGTGAGTAAGCACTCACCCACGCAAAAGTCAAGCCAAATGGTGCGACGCAACCTAGATGGGTGGGGATCTGTTGGAAATCGGTCACAGCTTACCGCCGCGCGAGTGAACGCTGCCCGCGGGAACCAGATCAAGGACCGGCGTCAGATCGGCTGGAAGCCGAGGTCGCCGCGGATCCGGTTGACGATGTAGGTCCCGTCCCGGCTCGGCAAGATCCGCTCAACGCTGGCGCCGTCGATCTTCACATTGGCAAAGCGCGGGCCCGCCGAGAGGTCGTGGACGGCTTTGGCGAAGGCTTCCACCTCAGCCATGGTCGAGATCGCCCGGCTGTCGGCGATGCCGCAGGCCCTGGCGACGCCGACGAGGTCGGCAGCAGCCGAGGTGTGGCTGGTCTGGCCGCCGGTCTCGCCATAGGCCTCGTTGTCGAGCACGACGATCGAGAGGTTGGACGGCTTCTGCAGGCCGATGGTGGCAAGGCTGCCCATCCCCATCAGCATCTCGCCGTCGCCGGTGATAACCAGCACCGGCAATTTTGGCTGCGCCAGCGCGAGGCCCAATCCGATCATCGCAGCACCGCCCATGCCACCCCAGAGATAGAAGTTGCGGGCATGATCGCCCGCGGCGGTGATGTCGTTGGTGGAGGCACCGAGGCCGCCGATCGCAACCACGTCGTTGCGGTTCGCAAGCAGCGCGGACACCACGTTGCGGCGGTCGAGGAGATTGGCCTTGCTCATTTGGTGAAAACCTTGGCGCCGATCAGACGCTGCGACAGCAGGACGGCGGTGGGCGTCAGCGCGTTGTAGGCTTGCGCCGCGGCCGCCTCCAACACCGCCGGCACCTCGGCTGCGTTCGAGGAGCGCAACACCTTGACGCCGGACAGTTCGAACACGCCCTGCGTGGTCGAGCCCATCGGCACCTGCCACGGATTGAACTCGCCCCACTCGCCGCGCATGGTCACGAGGGTGAGAAACGGAAAGCGCAGGATCGGGATCAGTGACAACATGTTGATGCAATTGCCGACGCCGCTCGACTGCATCAGCAGCACGCCGCGCTGGCCGCCGGTCCAGGCGCCGGCGAGCAGCGCCACGCCCTCCTCCTCCGTCGTCAGCGGAATGCCGCGCATCGTGGAAGAGCCGAGCACGCGCTGGATCAGCTTCGAATGGCCGGCATCGGGCACGTAAGGCACCTGCCGGACGTCGAAGCGCTGCAAGGTCACGAAAATATCGTCCGGCCAGTTCGGGGCCGTGTCGGAAGCATCAGCGCGGGCGTGCATTTTTCTGTCCGGTCGGCTAGCAAATCACAGCGAGACTGTAGACGGTGATCAGCACGGCTCGAAAGAGCGAAAACGGCATATCGGTCTCAACCGGTGAGTATGGCGCATGAACGCAGCTGCGAAAGAATTGGCGGCCAATTTCGATCTGGCGAAGCTGACGAGCGAATTCTACGACGATCCCTACCCGACTTATCGTGCACTGCGGGAGAACGAGCCGGTCAAGCGCCTGCCGAACGGCACCGTGTTCCTGACCCGCTACGACGACCTCGTCACCACCTACAAGAACACGAAGTCGTTCAGCTCGGACAAGAAGCGCGAGTTCGCGCCGAAATATGGCGACACCCCGCTCTACGAGCACCACACCACGAGCCTCGTGTTCAACGATCCACCGGCGCACACCCGCGTGCGGCGCTTGATCATGGGCGCGCTGTCGCCGCGCGCGATCGCCGGCATGGAAGGCGACCTCATCAAGCTGATCGACAGCCTGCTCGACGCCATCGCCGCCAAGGGCGATTGCGAGCTGATCGAGGATTTCGCCGCCTCCATCCCGATTGAGGTGATCGGCAATCTCCTCGACGTCCCCCATGACGAACGTGGGCCGCTGCGCGACTGGTCGTTGGCCATTCTGGGTGCGCTCGAGCCCGTCGTATCGCCCGACGTCGCCGCGCGCGGCAACAAGGCGGTGACGGATTTCCTTGCCTATCTCGAGACGCTGGTCGCGCGCCGGCGTCAAAAGCCGGGCAATCCCGAGCGCGACGTGCTGACGCGCCTGATCCAGGGTGAAGACAACGGTGAGCGGCTGACCGAGAAGGAGCTGCTGCACAATTGTATCTTCCTGCTCAATGCCGGCCACGAGACGACCACCAATCTGATCGGCAACGGCCTCGTCGCGCTGCATCGAAATCCGGACCAGAAGCGGCGGCTGATCGACAATCCAGATCTCATCAAGACCGGCGTCGAGGAGATCCTGCGCTACGAAAGCTCGAACCAGCTCGGCAATCGCATGACGACCGAGCGGGTCGAGCTCGGCGGCGTGCTGCTCGATACCGGCACGTCGGTGACGCTGTGCATCGGTGCGGCCAACCGCGACCCCGCGCAGTTTCCCGACCCCGAACGCTTGGACGTCGCGCGCACCCCGAACCGGCATCTGGCGTTTGCCACGGGCGCGCATCAATGCGCCGGCATGGCGCTGGCCCGGCTCGAAGGCGCAATTGCGATCTCGCGTTTCCTGGCGCGCTTCCCGGACTATGCGGTGAGCGGCCAGCCCGTGCGCGGCGGCCGCGTCCGGTTCCGCGGCTTCCTGAGCGTCCCCTGCTCGATCGGCTGAGGCGTCATGAACATCGATCAATTGCGCGAACGCTGGGCCGATCCGGCCCTGACGGTGCTGACAGTGCTGCTGGTGATCATGATGTTCGTGATCTCGCCGTT
Source organism: Bradyrhizobium rifense (assembly GCF_008123425.1). GTDB lineage: Bacteria > Pseudomonadota > Alphaproteobacteria > Rhizobiales > Xanthobacteraceae > Bradyrhizobium > Bradyrhizobium rifense. The sequence goes on along the minus strand of NZ_VSSS01000033.1, from coordinate 3,004 downwards.
GCAGGCGCTGGGCTTTTTGCATTCCAGGTGTCCGAGCTGGTGCTCGCGCTGCTGCTGGTCTGCGGCATCTTCGTGATTTCCGGCAGCCCGGTCGCGGTCATCGGTATGCTGATCGCGCTCGGCATGATCGTGACCGGCGCGATCCTGCGGATCAAATCGCCGTCCATTCTCGACCTCAATCTGTTCGCAGGTTCGTGGTTCATCGTGGGAGCGACGATGGCCTGGGCGGTCGCGCGCCAGACTTTTGCGCCGGGGCGCGTGACCTATCATCGCGTGATCGGCGCGATCCTGCTTTATCTGACGGTCGCGATCATCTTCGCGGCCCTCTACACCTTCATCGGTTCGCTCGATGCGGACGCCTTCGTCAGCATGAAGGTGGAAGACAGTCCGAGGCTCGCAAGCGAGGTCATCTATTTCAGCTTCGCGACGATGACCACGACCGGATACGGCGACGTCGCCCCGCTGCATCCGGTTGCGCGCAGCCTGTGCAACATGGAAGCCATCTTCGGCCAGCTCTATCCGGCGACGTTGCTCGCGCGCCTCGTCACGCTCGAGATCGAGCATCGCAGGCAGGACTCCTGACTAGGCCCCGCCAACCCAAAAAGTCGAAAACAACCCCATGCACAGTAGCTGACAGCTCGGCCGAAAATCCCCCGGTGGATACGCAGAACCATTTGACACGCCGGAGCAAATCGGCAGCATCGCGCACATCCCAGGCGGCCCAAGGGGAGTGACGAAAAATGAGCTCGTCGGTCATTGATCTCCTCGCAACGGAAGCACGCTTCGGCGCCCATAATTACCAGCCGATCGGGGTCGTCCTGACGCGCGGCGAAGGTGTCTGGGTCTGGGATACCGAAGGCAACCGCTATCTCGATTGCCTCTCCGCCTATTCGGCGGTCAGCCAGGGCCACTGCCACCCCAAGATCCTGGCGGCGATGGTGGAACAGGCGCACCGGCTGACGCTGACCTCGCGCGCCTTCCACAACGACCAGCTCGCCTTGTTCTACGAAGAGATCGCGGCGCTGACCGGCTCCCACAAGGTGCTGCCGATGAACAGCGGCGCCGAGGCGGTCGAAAGCGCGATCAAGTCGGTGCGCAAATGGGGCTATGAGGTGAAAGGCGTGCCGGACGGCCAGGCCGAGATCATCGTCTGCGCCGACAATTTCCACGGACGCACGCTGGGCGTCGTCGGCTTTTCAACGGACGCCGAGACGCGCGGACACTTTGGGCCGTTCGCGCCGGGCTTCAGGATCATCCCGTTCGGCGACGCAGCGGCGCTGGAAGCGGCGATCACGCCGAACACGGTCGCATTTCTGGTCGAGCCGATCCAGGGCGAGGCCGGTGTCATCATTCCCCCTGCCGGCTATTTCACCAAGGTTCGTGAGCTCTGCACGGCCCACAACGTCATGCTGGTGCTCGATGAGATCCAGACCGGGCTCGGCCGCACCGGCAAGCTGCTCGCCGAGCAGCACGAGGGCATCGAGGCTGATGTGACGCTGCTCGGCAAGGCCTTGTCCGGCGGCTTCTATCCGGTGTCGGCCGTGCTCTCGAACAACGACGTGCTCGGGACATTGCGACCCGGGCAGCATGGCTCGACCTTCGGCGGCAACCCGCTGGCCTGTGCGGTTGCGCGCGCGGCGATGCGCGTGCTGGTCGAGGAAGGCATGATCGAGAACGCGGCCACGCAGGGCGCGCGCTTTCTGCAAGGCTTGAAGGACATCCGCGCCAACACGATCCGCGACGTGCGCGGGCGCGGCCTGATGCTGGCGGTCGAGCTGCATCCCGAGGCCGGCCGCGCGCGCCGCTACTGCGAGGCGCTCCAGGGCAAGGGCATCCTCGCCAAGGATACCCATGAGCACACGATCCGCATCGCCCCGCCGCTGGTGATCACCAGCGACCAGGTCGACTGGGCGCTCGAGCAGTTCGCGACGATCTTGACGCAGGATTTCTCTTGAGAGGGCCGCATTGAGGATCGCCATGCCGGCCGCGGCCGACAACGAACCATTCCGCCACTTGTGCGCTGAAAGTTGTGGCGGATTACGATAGGCGCGGACTCATAAACCGAGCTTGATTGGTGCAGGCCTGCCCAATGTCCGTTATGGCCCGGTAGCGATCACATTCCGCACCGCGTCGAAACGACGCGATGGGCCATAAGCGGCCGTCGCGTAATCGGTCAACCGGACAGCAACCATAAGAAATTGACGCGAGCGGTTCCATTTAGACAAGCATAGATCGCTTCTTCGCCTCGCGATAAGTTTGGCCGGTTTGGAAGGCGCAAAGCATGCTACCCGCAGATTACGTATTTGGCTTCGCTGTTGCGTTGGTGGTCGCATTCAACCTTTATATTGGTCCTCGGATCGAACGCGACCGCGTTGCAATGCAATGGGGACCAAACGGCGAGCCAACATGGTACGCTCCAAAATGGTTAGCCATGTGGGGAATGATTATCTTCATGGCGGCCGTTCGGCTCTTCATTTGGTCGGCTTCGACATATGCGCCGCAGCATGTGCACGGTGCTGATTTAGGGATAGTCATTTTCTCGCTGATCGCCGCCGGTTCTCACCTGTTCGTTTTGATGAAGGCGAGAGCGCCCCTCTGAGCGGTCGCGAAGTCGGCTTGGGGTCTTGGTCGTGTAAAAACGCCTTCCGCGGGAGGGCGGTGAGAAGCCAGGACGGTTCGGTCTCAGGCCGCGATCGCAGCGATCAGCGGCTTGATCCCGACGATGTTCATGACCCTTGTTAGATTGTAGGCCAGAACCGAAAGAGCCATCTCGGCGGCTACTTTTGGAAGGGTTCTGGTCAGGAAGTGTGTCGCGCCCATGCGGGCCTTCATGGTGCCAAACGGATGCTCGACCGTCTCGCGACGCACGCGCATAGCTTGTGCGTTTGCATCAAGGCGCTGCTGCACAGCTTCGAGCAGATGTTCATGCTCCCATCGAGGAATCCGCCGCTCCGGCCCTGTCGTGCATTGCGATTTGAGCGAACATTTTTGACAGGCTGTGGTC
>NZ_VSSS01000032.1 GCF_008123425.1 Bradyrhizobium rifense | reverse complement strand
GCAAGAGCGCCTTTGCCCACCATACGGAGCCGTTCAGTTGGGGCTCACCGCCCCTGTTCGGCGAACTCGTGCTTGGTCTCGTGGCCGCCGACAAAGACCAAAATGCCGGCGAGCAGCGGCAGCACGGCGAGCACCAGCAGGCCTGTCGAGGTCTGGCCGGTGGCTTCCTTGACCCAGCCGATCAGATACGGGCCGCCGAAGCCGGCGAGGTTGCCGATCGAGTTGATCAGCGCGATGGCGCCGGCTGCCGCCGTGCCTGACAGCCAGGAGGTCGGCAAGGTCCAGAACACGCCGAAGACGCAGAACACGCCGATCGCGGCGAAGGTCAGCGCCACCATCGTCATGGTGGGATCGGTGATGTAGCTGGAGATGGCGAGCGCGACCGCGATCAGGATCATGGGCGCGCCGACATGCATCACGCGTTCGCGCGTCGCATCCGAATGCCGCGCCCACAGGATCATGGCGATCGTGCCGAACACATAGGGGATCGCGGTGACGAAGCCGGTCTGGGCGTTGGTGAGGCCGAACGCCTTGACGATCTGCGGCAGCCAGAACTGCATGCCATAGAGTGCGGCGACGAAGCCGAAATAGATCAGGCTCAGCGTGATGACCTTCGGCGAAGACAGCGCTTCACCGAGCGTCATATGCTTCGCCGCCTGCTTGACCGCGATCTCGGAATCGAGCCGGCCCTTCAGCCAGGCCTTCTGCTCGGCCGAGAGCCAATCCGCCTTCTCCGGCTTGTCGGTGAGATAGAACCAGGTGACGATTCCGAGCAGCACCGAGGGGATGCCCTCGAGAATGAACAACCACTGCCAGCCCTTCAGACCCATGGTGCCGTCAAGCCCGAGCAGCAGGCCCGAGATCGGCGCGCCGATCACGGTCGAGACCGGCACGGCGATGGCGAAGGCCGCAATGAAGCGGCCGCGATATTCGGCCGGATACCAATAGGTGAGATAGAGGATGATGCCGGGGAAGAAGCCGGCCTCGGCGACGCCGAGCAGGAAGCGCAGAACGTAGAAGCTGGTCACGCCGTTCACCAGCGCCATCAGCGCCGAGATGATGCCCCAGGTCACCATGATGCGGGCGATCCAGCGGCTGGCGCCGAATTTCTCCAGTGCCAGATTGCTCGGCACTTCGAAGATGAAATAGCCGATGAAGAAGATGCCGGCGCCCCAGGAGAAGATCAGCGGCGTGAACTTCAACTCCGCGTTCATGGTCAGCGCGGCGAAGCCGAGATTGACGCGGTCGAGATAGGAGAAGAAATAGGCCAGCACCAGGAACGGGATCAGGTGCCAGGAAATGGCGCGGATGGTCGAAGTCTCGATTGCGCTCTTGGCGCTGCCGGCCGAACCGGCAAAGGTTGTGGTCTGGCTCATGGTTTCCCCCCGGGGTTGTTGCTTTTATGGACTGAACGGCGGTTTTCAGCATCGCGGGCAAAGAGTCAATGGAGCGAGCAATGCACGGGGCGCAGCCCGATGAACCTGTCGTGCCGCGACAGAGGTCGCTGATCCGCGCCGCCCTCGCGCTGGTCGTGATCGTCTGCGGGCTGTCCTTGCGCTGGTACGGCTTTCCGCTCGGCCTTCCTGCCTTCGTCGTGAAGTATGGCGGCTCGCTGTTGTGGGCGACGATGGTGTTCCTGCTGGTCGGGGCGTTGGCGCCACGGCTGTCGCGGACGCAGATCGCGGCCATCGCGGCAGCAATTGCCATCGTGGTCGAGTTCTCGCGGCTGGTGCATGCGCCTTGGCTCGATGCGTTTCGGCTCACCACCGCCGGCGCGCTGTTGTTGGGGCGCATCTTCTCGCTGTGGAATTTGGTCGCCTGCCTCATCGGTATCGTGGCCGGCGTCTGGCTCGACAGCCATGTCGCGAGCTTCGGCCAAGACCGCATCCTGCCCCGACGCAGCAAGCTCAATTCACAAGAGGCCGGCTCGACCCGCGAATGATCAGCTCCGTCGGCACGGTGAGACCACGGCCGCGCTCGATCTCGTCGCCGCGCATCCGCTCCAGCAGCATGGTCGCGGCGTGGCGGCCCATGGCCGCAAGATCCCACGCGATCGCCGTGATAGGCGGCGTGTGCAATTCGGCCAGGTCGGAGTCGCTGCCAGCCACCACCGAAATCCCGTCCCCGACGGCAATGCCCATCGTCCGCAGGGCTCTCAAGCAGCCGCCGAGCATGTCCATCGCCGCGACGAAGAGCGCCGTCGGGGGATTCGCGAGACTCATGAGCGACGCCGTCGCTCGATAGGCATCTTCGCTCGAGAGCACATTATCGCGCAACAGTTTCGGATCCGGCGCGATCCCCGCAGCCGAATACGCCTCGCGAAATCCGTCGAGGCGGCTTCGCGACGGGAAGGCCTTGATGTCGCCGACAAGCATGGCGATCCGCCGGTGCCCAAGGCCAATCAGATGGCTCGTCGCAAGGCGCGCACCCTCGCGATGATCGGCCATGACGCGATCGAGCGCCGCGATGCTGTCGCGGTCGATGAGCAGGACCGGCATCGGCGCCTCCGACAGCGCTTCGCGCACGTCCCGGTGCTGCTCGTCGCTCAGCGTCATCATCACGCCATCCACCCGGCGCCTGCGAAAGGCGCCCAGCAAGGCGATCTCGACGTCGGGGCGGTTGGTCGTGCTGGCCAGAAGCAAGGTGTATCCAGCCTCGCGCAGCACCGCCTCGGCCTCCTTGATGAACAGCGCGAAGCGCGGGATGTCGAAATCGCGAATCGCGCAGGCCACGAGGCGCGAGCGTCCCGCGCGCATGCTCTGCGCCGTAACATCGACCTCATAGCCGAGATGAGCCATGGCCTTTTCGACGCGCTCGCGCAGCCCTGGGGTCACCGTGGGATGACCATTGAGCACGCGGGATACCGTGCCGACCGCGACGCCGGCCGCACGGGCGACGTCCTTGACCTTTACAGTCTGCGATCGGAGCGGCTGTGATGACATTGCCGCTTTATGAACCGGTTCACCAACTCGAGCAAGCTTTTACGGTTACTAGCGCCACTAAACTGGGCACAAGCGTAACAAGCAGTTTTCCACGATTAAGCTATTAATGAACCGGTTCATTGACTCTAGCGCCGGACTCGGCACAATGCCGGCAGCGGTGAGAGCCGCACGAGGAGACCTCATCCTCTCGATCGGACGCATCCGGAGAAGAGCCATGCAGCAGCCAAAGGTCGCCTTTGTTGGATTTGGCGAGGCCGCCCAATGCTTTGCAGAACATCTCGCGGCGCAGACCGGTGCGCCGATGGTCGCGTTCTGCCAGGGCAAGACGAATGCACCGCCCTACTCGCAGGCCTTTCGCGCCATGGCGGCCGGTTGTGGCGTCACGCTGGTCGAGCGGCTTGACGATCTGTCGGACGCGGACGTGATCTTTTCCGCGGTCGTCGTTGCGGTCGCAGCCACCACCGGCGAAGCGATATCCAGGATCGTACGTCCCGGCTGTCTCGTGGTGGACATCAACGCCGCGAGCCCGCGAACCAAAAAGCATGTCGCCGAAGCCGTGGAGGCACGCGGCGGCGTGTTCGCGGATACGAATCTGATGGGTTCGGTCGACCTCTATGGCGCCGCGGTCCCGCTTTATACGTCCGGCAGCGGCGCCGAGCGCTTCGCAGACATTTTCAGGCCACTCGGTTTTCGCATCGAGGTAGCGGGTCCCGAAGCTGGAACAGCAGCGGCCGTGAAGATGCTGCGGAGCGTGGTGACGAAGGGCATGGAAGCGCTGCTGGTCGAGGCCCTGACCGCCGCGACGCTTGCCGGCGTGCGCGAGGAAACCATGCGCGGGCTTTGCGCGTCGATGGATGCCACCACGTTCAGCAAATTCCTGGACATGTGCGTCCGCTCCGACGTGCTGCATGCCGAGCGCCGCGCCGTGGAAATGGACGGCGTGGCTGCGGGTCTGCGGGAATTGGGTTTCGATCCCCTGATGACGGCCGCCACGGCGGAACGATTGAAAGTCTCCGCCCGGCTGGGCTTGCGGGAGGAATTTGCACGACGCTCGGGCTATTCGGCCGACGACGTGCTGGATAGATATGCTGATGTGCTGTCCGGTCCTTGAGGCGAGCCACGCGCGAGAAGGAAAGGCCGTAGAAAGGGCGGCGATGACATTCACTCCGCGAGCTGGAACCGCTCAAAACGATCGAGCTCATCCTCGATCTTCTGCTTGAGCTCCTTCCGCGCCGCCGTCTTCTTGCCCTGCCCGAGCCAGGTCCATTTCTGCATCAAGACCTTCTTGGCTTGCCGATCGGTCTTGAGATCGAGCGCGGCAACGATCTCGTCGCCGACCAGCACGGGCAGCGCGAAATAGCCGAGCTTACGCTTGGCCTTCGGCACATAGGCCTCGAACAGATGGTTGTAGCCGAAGATGAGATTGGTGCGCTTGCGCTGGATGATCAGCGGATCGAACGGCGACAGGATGTGGACGAGATCTGGCGACACCTCATGCTGCTCAAGGGCCGGAGGCGCGGCCCAATGCTCCTGCTTGCCGGCGCCCTCGATCGCGACAGGCAAGAGCTCGCCGCGGCGGACGCGCGCAGCGATCAGGTGAGCTACCGCCTTCTTGCTCGGCGCATCGAGATGGCAAATCGAATCGAGGCTGACGACACCTTGCGAGCGCAGCGCGCGGTCGAGCAGATAGGCCGTGATTTCCCTGGCCGACGCCGGCTTCGGCAGCTTGTCCCAGCCGAAATGCCGCGTCATCAGATCATAGGTTTTGAGCATGCCCTGGCGCGCGCTGACGGTCGCGACGCCGGTATAGAAGGCAAGCTGAAGCGCCCGCTTCGATGGCTTGCGGCTCTGCCACAGATGCTCCTTCTCGGTGAGCACGTCGTCCTCGATGTCGCGGATCGTCAGCGGGCCGGCCCGCAACAGCCGCATCACCTTGCGCGTGTCGGCCGGCGTCACCGAGGCATACCATCTATGCCCCTCGCGCTTGTGCTCGCGCATCGCCGGCAGGAAGAAGCGAAAATCGTTTGACGGCACGTAGGACAGCGCATGGGTCCAGTATTCGAACACGCTTCTGTCGACGCTCTGGGCATGCCGCAGATCGGCGCGGAGATAGGAAGGGATGCGGCTGAACAGGATGTGGTGATGACAGCGCTCGATCACGTTGATGGTGTCGATCTGAACATAGCCAAGATGGGCGATCGCATCAGCCACGGCCTGGGCGCCCTCCCCGAACGGCGCGCGCGTGTCGAGCCGCTGGGCGCGCAGCCAGATCTGCCGGGCCTGTGTCGTCGGGAGCGGAAGGGGTTTTGGTGCGCGGGACATTGCGAGAGGCAATGTAGCGGGATTCGCGCCAGGAAAAAGAACTGGTGAAGGGACGCGGCAAGGAAAAGCCGCGCTGCCATCTGCTGACAGCGCGGCCCGGTCACGCCAGATTGGCGCGAAGCTTACTTCATTGCCATCGCCTTCTCGGCGTTCACGTAGTGCTTGCAGGCGCCGCGCATGTTGCCTTTGCTCATGTCGGAATTGGCCGAAGCCATCGACTTCCGAGCCGCGATCTTGCCGGGCGTGTCTTCACCGCCCATCCCGACAACGAGCTTGGCCATGTTCGCGCTGGTGCAGGCCATCTTGGCAGCCGATGCGGGAGACAGAGCAAGTGCAGCGAATGCCGCCGCGAGCAACAGGGTCTTCATCAAATTTCCTCCTCCGGAAAACGAAACCAGCGTGATGCCAGCCTACGCGACATCTATCTTTCCGGGATAGCGTCTCGCGGAGGAAGAGAGTTTCGTTCGATCTAGCGTGCGGCTTTTGGGCGCTCCCCTACGCTCCCGGTGGCAATGTCGGGCTCGCATGCGGCCCTGCCCCGGCCCTCCGCCTGGCAGCGATAGACGCTGCCGGTGAGGCGGTCGACCAGCCACATGTTCTCGTCGGTCGGAGCTCCGAGGCCGACATAGCGGGAGGTCAAGCCCGTGATCAGCGTCGAGAGCAGGATCGCCACCGCAATCATCGCCGCGCCGATATAGATCGGCATGGAGCCCAGGAAGACTGTCCGATCCGGCGGGCCGCCACGATAGAACTGATAATCACTCGGCCTGGCCACTGGACGGAACTCGGCTCCCCTTGCTGGCGGTTGTCTGATGGTGAGTCCTGCTAGGCGCGCATCTGGCCGAATTCTTGTTCGCAGGCAGGCCATCACGCGACGGCTTTGCGACGATCGGTGAGCAAGGGTTTCCATAACGAAAAGGCGGCCCGAACCGGGCCGCCTTTTGCTTGGCTGCCGCTCAGCGGCGGCCGAACAAGCCGCCCATCATACCACCGAACAGACCGCCGGGGCCGCCCATCGGACCGCCACCGCCACCACCGCCGCTATAATGGCGCCGGCCGCCACCACCGGAGGACCGGCGACGCGCCGGCTCATCGTCCGCCTGCTCCTCGGAGGAGGCCGCGCGGGTCGAGATGATTTCCGACAACAGCGCCTTGTGCTGGAGCTTGTTCAGATAGCCGGTCGCGGGATAGGCGCGTGCCGCCTGCCATCGTTTGAGCACCGAACGGGTCTCGTCGTCGAATTTGCCCGTCGTCTTGACGTCGAAGCCGAGCCCGGTGAGGCGGCGCTGCACGTCTCGACGCTGGCTCTTGTCCAGACCGATCTGGTCTTCGGACACCTGATTGGCTTCGTCGGTAAACGTCGCAGGATCGATCCCGGCCGAGAGGTTGCGGGTGGTGTTGGACGGTCCATCCTGCAACGCCGCGATGCGGGCGAGCGCGATCGATTTGAACGTGCCGTTCGGATAGTTGGTGAGATAGGCGTTGAGCTCTTCCACCTTGTTGGTGTCCTTGATCGAGCGCCAGAACTCGAGCTCGACATCGGAGCCTTGCCTGGTCGCGGACGACACCGGCGCGTTCGATGTGCCGGTCGTGGTCACAGCGGGCGTGTCAACCGGATTGAGATAGACGTTGCCGGTGAGGTTGGTGTGCCCCCAGGGCAATTGCCCCTTGTTGGTCTCGTCGCTGACCTGGGCGCGGACCTTGGTCATCGCCTGCTGGATCTCGATCCCGGGCTGGGCAATGTTGGCGACCAGCGCGCGGGTGAACGGGCTGTTGGTGCCAGCCTCGCCGTCGAGCGCGGTCTGGCCGGGGCCGGTGGCAAAGGCAATCAGCGTGCCTTCGCCCGACTTCATCTCGGCAAGGCCGGTCTGCACGTTGACTGAACGTGTCGCCTTGGCCGAGCGGATCTTTGCCGCGAACGGATTGTCACGGCAGGCGTCCAGGAACACGAGTTTCACCTTCGCATCCGACATGGTCTGGTCGAGCGTGAGATCGACATTGATCGCCGCGCCGAGCTTGACATCCATCTCTGACTTCAGGTCGGCGTCGATCGGCAACAGGTAGTTGACGCCATTCACGGCAATGCCGTGGCCGGCATAGAAGAATACGGCGACATCCGCACCCTCGCTCTTCTTGCCGAACTCCAGGAGCTTTGCGGTCATGGCGTCGCGGGTGAGGTTGGCGCCCTCGACCACATCGAAACCGACGTTGCGCAGCACCCTGGCGATAGACTTGGAATCGATTGCAGGGTTAGGGAGCTGCGGGACATTCTTGTAGGCGGCGTTGCCGACCACAAAGGCGACGCGCTTGTCCGCGAGAGCCGCGTTGCCGCTGACAATGAATGCGACGATTGAAATTGCTGCGATCAAGAAGCGCATGATCATTCTCCCCTGATCCAAACTTCTTCGATGCTCTCGGATCAGCTTGAGCCGATCCGATGAGAGCAACCTGATCCAGTTCACGACGAAGTACTGTGATCTGGATCACCCGGGGATTTCTGCTGCTCGAACCGAGCTGAGAGACGCTGCGACGGTTGCGTTTCAGGCTGCTAACGCAGCAGGCAACAACGGCTGGTGACGAGCAATAACGGCAGATTGTACCCGCATCGGCCGTGAGTCCAGCAGTTCGCAGGAAACGATCTCGAAAAGACGAACAGGATTTGCACGCTGCTTTCGAGGATCGAATGAGACAGCGTTACTTCCTGACGCGGGCCTTGTGCAGCACCGGCGGTAGGCCGCTGCCGCTGGCTGGATGCCATGGATGCCGACCGGCACTGGCGCTAAGATGCGCATGGAATTGTGGCCGGCTCTGAATGTGACTCGCATCACATATGAGCCTTTGAACCTTCCCTATGCTCGCAGCATCAAATCGCCATCAGGCGTCACAGCGAGGATACGACAATGACCCATTTCAATAAGTTTTTTGGACTGAGGGCGATCACGCTCACGGCCGCGCTGTCGTTGACGGCGGGCCTGGCTTTCGCCGGCGACACCAACGTCTCCACCAACCAGATCCTGGATGCGTTGAAGCCCAAGCCGATTACCCGCGGCCTGTCCGCCGGCCCGCAGGTCGATCCGACGGCGCAAGCCAAGGAAGCGACCTTCCTCAACACCGTGCGCAACCGGCAGACCCGTTCGCTGTCGATGGGCGAGCGCGATCAGATCGCCGAGCTCGCGTCGACCAAGCCGAACATCGATCTGGAGATCCAGTTCGACTACAACTCGGCCGACATCGCCAAGACCTCGGTGCCGTCGGTGCAGGCACTCGGCAAGGCGCTGTCCGATCCGTCGCTGAAGGGCTCGACCTTCGTGGTCGCTGGCCACACCGATGCGATTGGCACCGAAGAGTACAATCAGGGCCTGTCGGAGCGTCGCGCCGACACCATCAAGAAGTACCTGGTGCAGAACTACGGCCTCAACAACGGCGATCTCGTCACCGTCGGCTATGGCAAGACCAAGCTGAAGGACACCGCCAACGGCGCCGACCCGATCAACCGTCGCGTCCAGGTCGTGAACATGGACACCAAGACCGCGTCCAAATGATCTGAGACGCAATTGCAGCAATCGACAAACCGCCTGCCGCGAGAGTGGCAGGCGGTTTTCTGTTGTCAGATCCAGCTCTGGAACAGCATCAGCCGGTTGAAGGTCTGCATCGACGTACCGATGAAGGCGGCTGAGATCGGCAGCATCACCGCAAAGCCGATCGCGGCGATTCCGACATAGGCCCACAACAGCCAGCGCGGCAGGCCTTCCCTGCGCAGAGCATAGACCAGCGCGAGCGAGGCCGCGGTTGCGGCCGGCAGATAATAATAGATGAAGCCCAGCGTGCGCGGCAGCAGCGCCCAGGCGAGCCAGGGGCCGAAATAGAACGCCGCGATCAGGAGAGCATCCCAGCGACGCGCGACGATGAAGTCGCGCAACACCACGACGAGCGCAAGCAGCGCCGGCCACAGCACAAGCGGATTGCCGAGAAAAACCACCGCCGCGACGTTGTCGTCCGGGGTCTTGTCGAACAAGAACCAAACCGGGCGCGCGAGCAACGGCCAGGACGGCCACGAGCTCATATAAGTGTGGCCGGCGATCGCGGTGGTGGTGTTGTCGGCAAAGATGCGACGTTGCGCCTCGATCAGATCTGGCAACGACGCCCCGTAGAGCGGAACGAAAGCGGCGAGATAGGTCACGGCCGGCAGCAGCGCGAAGCAGAGCGCGGCATGATGCGCCCTGAAGGCCGGCCAGAGATCGGGCCGGTACCAATCGCTTGGCTTGGCGTCGGCAAACAGCGTGTGCCAGCCCTGCATCAGACGGATCACCGCCACGATGACGATGCAGACACCGAGCGGAAACAGGCCGCTCCATTTGCAGGCGGCGGCGAGACCGAACAACGCACCGGCGAGCGCGAACAGCGCCTGCGGTCGCTCTCGTCGAAAGCCGTGCATGAAAGCGGCGATGGCGAGCAGACCGAAGCCGAGTGCAAAGATGTCGAGCATCGCGATGCGCGCCTGCACATAGAGCATCTGGTTGAACGCGGCGATCAGTGCTGCTGCGATCGCAGGCCCTTGCGATCCGAACAGCGCGAGACCGCAGAGATAGATCGCGACGATCGCGAGCGCACCGAACAGCGTCGCCGGATAGCGCCAGCCCAGCGCATTGTCGCCGAAGGCTGCGATCGATGCTGCGATCAGCTCTTTCGCCAGCGGCGGATGCATCGGATTGAGCATCGGCTGCGACGGCGTGGAGCCCAGCATCTGCCGCGCCGCCGGCACGTAATGCACCTCGTCGAAGACGAATTTATCCGGCGTCACGAGCCCGATCAGCAGCGCGAGATGCGCAGCTAGGAAGATCGCGACAGCGATCACTGCGCTTCGCGACAATCTCGGAACCGCCTGTGCTTCAAGCGACTGCTGTGGGGCTATTTTGCGTGGCAAATGTGCGTCACCGCGAATAAAAAATAACTCAGCCGATCCATTGAACGCATTCTGCCGCAACTGTCACTAAGCTAACGCTCGTCTCGCGCCGCTTGTGATAATTCTACCACAACACGGGCGTGCGCGATCAGGGACTTCGATCGGGTACGATATGAATTTGCGTCTTCTGCTTTTCCCTGCACTGCTATCGGCCACACTGTGCGCAGCGACTTGCGCGCAGGCCCAGACGCGCGTCGGCGAAGCCGTCCTGGTTCAGAACGACGTGGTCCGCGTCGCCACGACCACGTCGCCGATCAGCGTCGGCGACAGCATGATGCGCGACGAGACCGTACGCACCGGCGCCGACAGCGCAGCGCGCTTCGTCATGGCCGACAGCACCAATCTGTCGCTCGGACCGAGCGCCACGCTGAAGCTCGACCGCACCGTCTTCAACGACGAGCACAGCTATCGCGACGTCGCGATCCGCATGGCCACCGGCGCCTTCCGCTTCGTCACCGGACATTCGGAGAAGTCCGCCTACAAGATCACGACACCGCTCGCGACCATCGGCGTTCGCGGCACCACGCTCGATATCCTGTCGCAGCGCGCCCGCTCGGTCGTCGTGCTCGAGGAGGGCGCGGCCAGCGTCTGCACGCTGAACTTCCAGTGCATCCAGCTCACCCAGCCGGGCGACACCGCGGTCATCACCTCGACCGGCGGCAAGGTCTCCATCACCAAGACCAACACGCCGCCCTGGAATTTCGCCGCCAACTGCGCCGCGAATGCGGGGTTGTGCGCTGTCAACCAATATGCCGACGCCTCACCGACCATCACGCCGGCCGTCCATGACGACGGCATGCTGTGCGGGCGCTGACGATGACGCAGCTCGGCTTCACGAGGCTTGTCCTGGCCGGCGCATTAACTGCGGGCGCAGCGCTTGCGCTATTTGCTTTCGATACCCGCCCGGCCACGGCCGCAAGTACCTGCGAGTTCGAATGCGGCGAACCGCAACCCTACCCATCACCCACATACTCGCCCTCCCCCGCACCAAGTCCGTCTCCGTCTCCATCGCCGGCACCCAGCCCGTCTCCATCGCCGAGCCCGACGCCGACCGGCTCGGATTCGAGCGGAAACTCGATCGGTGGCATCGCCAACCAGCGCTTCAACCAGATGATCACCAACCGGGTGCTTGGCACGGTGCTGCTTGGCGTCAACGAACAGGTCAATTGCAGCGACTGCATCAGCGCGTTTGGTTCGGCCGGCTCGTTCTCGGCCGGCATCCACGGCCGCAAGGAGCTGACGCCCAATCTGTCGCTGCTCGCCGGCCTTGCCTACACGCAATACAGCGAGGGCGGCTACAACATCACCAGCGCGCCGATCGGCGCCTTCGCGCTGCGCTATGATTTCACCGATTGGGGCTCGTCGCGTCCGTTCTTCGACATCGGCACGATCCTGACACCGTGGGAGAAGGCGCGCTACACCCGCAGCTACAACACCAGCCTCGGTCCAGTGAGCGTGACCAGTTCGACTAACGCCGCGAACTACGCGGTCTACGGCCGCGCCGGCTGGATGAGCCGAGTGTCACCGCGCGACGAGGTCGCGGCCTCCGTCGAGGTCTGGCAGCTCTGGCAGCGCGTATCGGGTTATGCAGACAGCCCGGTCGCGTTCAATCCGTTCGACGCCAGCATCGCGACCGGCACCGACCGCACCGGCCTCGTCAAGATCGGCGGCCAGTGGACCCATCTCTTCGCCGGCAACATCGAGACCAACATCAATGGCGGCTGGGTGCAGTCGTTCGCCAGCCACAGCGGCATCGTCGCCACCGTGACCGGCGACGGCACGGTGGTACCGACGATGGGCAACCAGGGCTGGTTCGAATATGGCGGCCGCCTCGGCTTCCGCGTGCAGAAGGGCTGGATCGTGGACCTCTTCGCCAACGGCACGCTCGGCCCGCAGCCGGTCGGCAACACCATCCATGGCGGCGTGGGGCTGAGGATCAATTATTAGCGGCGAGCACAGTCTCGGGTGGGCAAAGCGCAAGCGTGCCCACCACTCTCTCGATCGCGGACGGACGGTGGGCACGGCGCTATCGCGCCTTTGCCCACCCGGCACCTATGTAGGCCTCACGCCGCCGACTTGCCCTCGAACGCGCGGCGCAGCACCGCCACATCGAGCTTCACCATCTTCATCATGGCCTGCATCGCGCGGGCCGCGGCGGCCTTGTCAGGGCTCGTCAGGAACTCGAACATCACCTTCGGCACCACCTGCCAGGCCACGCCCCAGCGATCCCTCAGCCAGCCGCACTGCTCTTCCTTGCCGCCATGGGCGAGGAATGCGTTCCAGACGCCGTCCACCTGCGCCTGGTCGTCGCAATGGATCATCAACGAGATCGCATGCGTGTACTCCATCTTCATGCCGCCGTTGAGCGCGACGAGTGGCTGCCCGGCCACCGTGAACTCGACGACCAGAACAGAGCCCGTCTTGCCGGACGGGCCGTCCGAAACGTTCTGCTGAACGTGCGTGATCTCGGAGTTCGGCACCAGCGAGACGTAGAACTTCGCGGCTTCCTCGGCATCGCCGTTGAACCACATGCAAGGCACGAGCTTGGACATCGTGAATGCTCCTCTTCAGCTTTCAATCAGGCGTTCGCCATGGCGGGCTTCGGGGGGACCGCTGCCATGTCGAGCCAGTTCACGCCCCACATATGACCATCCGGATCCTCGAAACTGCGGCCGTACATGAAGCTGTATTCGTCCTTCGGGCTGGGATCGGCCACCCCGCCCGCGGCCTCGGCCTTGCCGACGATATCGTCGACCTCGTTGCGGCTGTCTGCGGACAGGCAGAACAACGCCTGGTTCGAGGTCTTTGCGTCAGAGATCGGCTTCGGCGTGAAATGACGGAATTTGTCGTGGGTCGTCAGCATCACGTAGATGGTCTCGGAAAAGACCATGCAGCTCGCCGTGTCGTCACTGAATTGCGGGTTCCTGGTCGCACCGATCGCCTCGTAAAAGGCGGTCGCGCGCTGAGGTCGGTCACCGGTAGATTGAGGAAGATCATCCTGGGCATCGGAAGCTCCTTGGGCGGGGTTCTGCCCAAGGACGGATGGCTCAGCTGCCATCCGACACGGCTTCCGAAATATTTTGTGCCCTATAACCTGCGGGGTTCTGTCGCACCGAACCCCGCGCGGTCTTCGGCCTTACTTCTCCTCGTTCGGATCCCGATGGACCGGATCGATCCACAGCACGGTCTCGGGCTTCTCGATCGGCTCGATGTCGAGATTGATCGCGACCGCCTCGCCGTCGCTGCGCACCAGCACGCATTCAAGCACCTCGTCGCGGCTGGCGTTGATCTCCTGGTGCGGCACGTAGGGCGGCACGAAAATGAAATCGCCGGGACCCGCTTCGGCGGTGAATTGCAGGCTCTCGCCCCAGCGCATCCGCGCCTTGCCCTTCACCACATAGATCACGCTTTCGAGATGGCCGTGGTGATGCGCGCCGGTCTTCGCATCCGGCTTTATGCTGACGGTGCCCGCCCACAATTTCTGTGCGCCGACGCGCGCGAAATTGATCGCGGCCGCGCGATCCATACCGGCCGTCGACGGCACGTTGGTATCGAGCTGGTTGCCGGGAATGACGCGCACGCCGTCATGTTTCCAGCGATCATCATGATGATCGTGGTCATGGTGCGAATGCGTGTGGTCATGGCCGGTCATGGGACTTGCTTTCTGTTGGTTCCGTGCGCGGCAAACTAACCAAAGCCGCGACATCAAGCCATACCAAAAGGAACGCTCGCACGCGTCAGGTGTTGTCCCGGCGAGCAAACCGGAAGGAGAGTTTCATGGGTAGCACGAGCGACAAGATCAAGGGCACCGCCAACGAAGCCATCGGCAAGGCCAAGCAGGGTATCGGTGAGGCCACAGGTTCCGAACGCCTGCAGGGCGAAGGCGTTGTCCAGGAGGTGAAGGGCAAGGGCCAGAAGGCCATGGGCGACGCCAAGGATGCCACGAAGGAAGCGATCGATCGCGCCGCTGCGGCGGCACGTCGCGCGGCGGAGTAACGCGCGCAAGGTAGAAATGAAAAGACCGGCCGAAAGGCCGGTCTTTTTGTTTGCCGCTCACTTCACCGCGAGCAGTTCCACATCGAACATCAGTGTCGCGTTCGGCGGGATCACGCCGCCGGCGCCGCGCGCGCCGTAGCCGAGCTGCGGCGGGATGATCAACGTGCGCTTGCCGCCAACCTTCATCGTGGAGACGCCCTCGTCCCAGCCGGCGATGACGCGGCCCTTGCCAATCGGGAATTCGAACGGCTCGTTGCGATCGACGGACGAGTCGAACTTCTTGCCCTTCTGTCCATTCTCATAGAGCCAGCCGGTGTAGTGCATCACGCAAATCTGGCCGGGCTTCGGCGAAGCGCCGGTGCCGACGACGCTGTCGATAGTCTGCAAGCCTGAAGCTGTGGTCATGGGTTTTCCTGCGGTCTGGGCCGATGCCGTGGTGGAGACGAATGTCGACACGCCGACGATCACAGTGATCGCGAGGGCCGACATGATGGCGAGGAGTGCGCGCTGAAAACGCTGCATAGAACACCTTCCGTTTGAGGCGGAAGGTGTCTAGCGCAATGCGTTGGTCGTTTCCAGCCCTCGGGTCTTTCGATCAGTAGCCGAGCGCACAGCCGTCCTTGCGCGGATCGGAACCGCCGGTGAGCGTGCCCTTGTCCCAGTCGATCCAGATCGCCTGGGCACCGCCGAGCGGGCCGACCACGCTGGTGGTCTTGTGGCCGAGCTTCTTGAGGCCCTCGACGATATCGGCCGGCACGCTGTCCTCAAGCTGATACTGGCCCTCGTAGTGCAGGCCGCGCGGCATATCGATGGCCTCCTGCACGTCACAACCGTAGTCGAGGATGTTGGTCACGACGTGGGTCTGGCCGACCGGCTGATACTGGCCGCCCATCACCGCGAACGGCATCACCGAGCGGCCACCCTTGGTGAGCAAGCTCGGCATGATCGTGTGCAGCGGACGCTTGCCGCCGGCGATGCAGTTGGGATGGCCGGGCTGGATGCGGAAGCCGCCGGCGCGGTTCTGCAACAGCACGCCGGTCTTGTTCGAGACGATCGCCGAGCCGAAGGAATGTGCGATCGAGTTGATGAACGAGCAGACGTTGCGATCCTTGTCCACGACCGTGATGTAGATGGTCGAGGGATTCATCGGCGGCGCGACGTTCGGCAGGTCGAGCATGCCGTCCATGCGGATCTTGCTGATGTACTCGTCGGCAAAACCCTTCGCGAGCATCTCGGCGACATCGATCTTCATGTGCTCGGGGTCGGCGACATGCATCTCGCGGTTCATGTAGGCGATGCGCGCGGCTTCGGCCTCGAGATGGAAGCGCTCGACGCTGAGCGGCGCATATTTCGTCAGGTCGAAGCGCGACAGGATGTTGAGCATCAAGAGCGCGGTGACGCCCGGGCCGTTCGGCGGGCACTGCCAGACGTCATAGCCCTTGTACATGGTGCCGATCGGCGTCGTCGTCTCGGTGGTGTGCGCGGCGAAATCGTCGAGCGTGTGCAGGCCGCCGATGCCGCGCAGGGTCTCGACCATATCCTCTGCGATCGCGCCCTTGTAGAAGGCATCACGGCCGTCCTTGGCGATGGCGCGCAGCGTCTTGCCGAGCTCGGCCTGGCGAATGACGTCGCCGGCGACCGGCGGTTTGCCGCCCGGCAGCAGGTAACGCACGGTGTTGGTGCCACCCTTCAGTTTCTCGAACTGGTTCTTCCAGTCGAACGCGATGCGAGGCGCTACGACATAGCCTTCCTCGGCCGCCTTGATCGCGGGCTGCAGCAGCCGGTCGAAGCCGAACTTGCCGTGGTCGCGCAGCACGGTGGCAAACGCATCGATCACGCCGGGGATCGAGACCGCATGCGCCGAGGTCAGCGGCACGGAATTGATCTTGCGCTCGAGATACCAATCGACATTGGCCGCCTTCGGCGCCCGGCCGGAGCCGTTATAGGCGATGATCTTGCCCTCGCCGCGCGGCTGGATCAGCGCAAAGCAATCGCCGCCGATGCCGGTCGATTGCGGCTCGATCACGCCGAGCACGGCAGACCCCGCCACCGCCGCGTCCACCGCCGTGCCGCCCTCGCGCAGCACCTCGATCGCGGCAAGAGATGCCTGCGGATGCGAGGTCGCGACCATCGCGTTGGTGGCGTGGACCGTGGACCTGCCGGGGAAATGGAAGTTTCTCATCGAAGTTTTGCTCTCTCAGGGGCGTCTGGGCGAAGTCTTGCGGCGCGTGCGGCGCCGTCTCGGAAAAACCGGGCCTTCATGACACATTCAGGGCCGCCCGGGCAATGCTGGCATACCAGGGAAATGGCTGCCATTCGCTGGGAATAGAGCTGTCGGTTGCGGGTTTTCCGGGCGCCGGCCGCCTGCTAAACGGGCGCATGATTTACAAGGTCTGCGCCTTCTACCAATTCGCCGCCCTGCCCGATTACCGCGAGCTGCGCGAGCCCCTACGCGCGTTCTGTGACGACCTGTCCCTGAAGGGCAGCCTGCTGCTGGCCCAGGAGGGAATCAACGGCACGATCGCGGGCGCGCCCGAGGCGATCGACGCCTTCGCCCACGAACTCGCACACGGCGACATGTTCGGCGGCCGGCTGAACAATCTCGAACTGAAATGCTCGACCGCGGAAGCGATGCCGTTCGGCCGCCTCAAGGTGCGGCTGAAGAAGGAGATCGTCACGCTTGGCGATGCGGCCGCCGATCCGACCCGGCAGGTCGGTACCTATGTCGAGGCCGCCGAATGGAACGCGCTGATCGCCTCGCCCGACACGCTGGTGCTCGACACCCGCAACGCCTTCGAGGTGGCGATGGGGACGTTCGAGGGAGCGGTCGATCCCCGAATCAAGAGCTTTGGCCAGTTCAAGGAGTTCGCCGCCGAGAAGCTCGATCCCGCGAAGCACCGGCGCATTGCGATGTTCTGCACCGGCGGCATCCGCTGCGAGAAGGCGAGCGCGCATCTGCTGGCGCGCGGCTTTGCCGAGGTCTATCACCTCAAGGGCGGCATTTTGAAGTATCTGGAGCAGGTGCCGGAGGCGCAGAGCCGCTGGCGCGGCGAATGTTTTGTGTTCGACGAGCGCGTGGCTCTCGGTCACGGATTGCGCGAACGTGGCTTGCGCGAACAGGAATTGGGGCACGCACGTGACGAATGACATCAAGACGCTCGCCGAGCGCATCGACACGCTGGAGACGCGTCTTGCCTATCAGGACGACACCATCGAGACGCTGAACCAGACCATCACCGCACAGTGGAAGCAGATCGATGTGCTGACGCGACAGCTGGCGCAGCTCAACGAGCGACTGCAGGAGACCGAGGCGAATGAGCCGGGCCTTGGCAATGAGCGCCCACCACATTATTGAGTGATATTATTGACCAGATGCCTTCAGCAGGCTCATGACCTCGCCCGACATCATCAGACGATCGCGGCCGGCCGCCTTGGCGCCGTAGAGCGCGCGGTCGGCGGATTCCACCAGCGATCCCGCACCCGCGGTGCGCTCGAATGAGGGCCGGCAGGCCGCGCCGCCGACGGAAACGGTGACGCAGGGCGCCACCGCACTGGAGGCATGAATGAGGCCTGCATCGTGGACCGCACTGCGAATCCGCTCGCCGATCCGGGCACAGCCGGCGGCATCGGTGTTCGGCAGCAGCATGGCGAATTCCTCGCCGCCGTAACGCGCCGCCAGATCGCCGACCCGCTGCATCTCGGTCGCGATGATCTTGGCGACCACGCGCAAGCAGGCATCGCCGGCGGGATGGCCATATTCGTCGTTGTAGGCCTTGAAGTGATCGACGTCGATCATCAGCAGGCCGAGGCTGGAGCGGTCGCGATAGGCCCGCGCCCATTCTTCCTTCAACCGGTCATCGAAGCGGCGGCGGTTGGCAAGCCCGGTGAGGCTGTCTTCGATCGCGAGCGTCTCGAGCCGGGTCTCCAGTTTCTTCTGTTCGGAGATGTCGCGCGAGATCGCGACCACACCCTCGACATTGCCGTTGTCCTTGCGCGTGACGCGCATGGTCGATTCCAGCCAGACCTCGGACTTCTGCCGGTGCACGTTGCGATAGGTGACGCGCGCTTCGTCCGTGTCGCCGCGCTTCATGGCGTCGACGATGGCCTGCACCTGCGGCCGGTCCTCCGGATGGATTCCGGCGAGCGCGTCGGTGCCGATCAGCTGATTGGCGCGCCAGCCGACGACTTGGTTGGACGACGGCGAAACGTAGCGCAGCCGCTCGTCGAGCCCGATGCGGGTGACCATGTCGCTGGAGCCTTCGGCGAGCAGGCGGAAATGCGCCTCCTTCTCGATCAGGGCCGCCGCCATGCGCTGGCCGCGCTGCAATTGACGGACCAGCACCGCGCCGATCACCGCGATCAGCATCACCAGCGCGACCACGTACAGCATGCGGGAGATCGCAGCGGCCCGCCACGGCGCGAGCAGCTCGTCCCTGTCGACGGTTGCGAGCAGCACGAGCGGGTAGCGGGCGCTGCGCTTGAAGAAGCTGACGCGCTCGGCGCCGTCCAGCGGCGACGTGAAATGATAGGCGCCAAACGGCCGCTGCAGGCTGGCGTCGCGGAACAGGGGGGTGTCGCCGACATTGCGGCCGACGAATTTTTCATTGCTCGGGTTGCGCGCGATGATCATGCCGTCGCCGTACATCAGCGTCACGGAGCTGTTGCGGCCGATCTCGAACTGCTCGTAGAAATGCGACAGATATTTGGAGCCGATGGCCGCGAGCACCACGCCGCCGAAGCTGCCGTCCGGCTTGTTGAAGCGGCGCGACAGGGTGACGACCCATTCGCCGTCCAACAGGCTCTTCACGGGGTGGCCGATGAAAGCCTCGCGCTTGGGCGAGAGCTGGTGGTGACGGAAGAACGCGTCGTCGCTGAGCGTCGAGGCGATCGTGCCTGGCGAGGTCAGCCAGTTGCCCTGGTCGTCGATGATGGCGAGGCTGTGGACGCGCTCCATCGCCTTCTTGCGCGCCTCCAGCAGGTTGCGCAGCTTTGCGATGGTGGCGGGATCGGCGCCATCCATCTCCAGCCGGCTGACGACGCCGACGACGCCGGAGTCGAGCAGATCGAGGCTGTCCTCGGCATGCTGGGTCAGCGAACGGGCGACGTTCGCCATTTCGGTTTCGGCGCCCTTGAGCACCTGATCGCGCGCAGCCCATTCGCGCCAGCCGCTGACGCCGAGGATCGCCACGCAGGTGAGCACGACGAACGCCGCCGCGCGCAACGGCAGGCGGCTCCATCCGGCTCTCTGTGAGGCGAGGTTCATGCGGCAGAATTCTCCAATAGTGGAAAACTCTGCCGCTTCTCTTATTGAACCCTGAAGCGCCTGCGCGGATTCGCATTCATCTACGGGTTTTTCCGTACTCCTACGGACCGGGGCTTCCGCAGATCACTAACAAGGTCTTAGCAAGCCTATCGGAAACCGGCGGCCGCTAGCTGAAGATCGACTTAACCTTGGCACAGAGCGAGGGATTGTCGGCGTCCGCATCGGCCTTCGACGGCGTCGGCTGCGTGGCGCTCACGGGATCGGAGGCGGGGAAGCTGTCTTCCAACCCGGTATCGAGCTTGGCGTGGCGGTCGACCGCGAGCGCCTCGTGTAGATTGTCGGCGTGCTTGTCGTGCGGTGCGGGATTGAAGATCTGAGTCATGGAATTCCTCCTCCATTGGTGGGGTCAACGCGGCGCAATTGCGCTGGTTCCCCTGTTCCGCTCGGGCCGCGCACGGTGTATCAGGAACCTCAACTCTGCATCAGGAACGTTTGTGCCCCAGTCTGCGACAAAGCCCTTCATCGACGTGCTCTCCGGCCAGCGGCAAGCCGTCCCGCCCCTATGGATGATGCGGCAGGCCGGCCGCTATCTGCCTGAGTACCGCGAGGTGCGCGCCAAGGCCGGCGGCTTCCTTGATCTCTGCTTCAATCCGGAGCTTGCCGCCGAAGTCACGCTGCAACCGATCCGCCGGTTCGGCTTCGATGCGGCGATCATCTTCTCCGACATCCTGGTGATCCCCTATGCGCTCGGCCGCTCCGTGCGCTTCGAGGTCGGCGAAGGTCCGCGGCTCGAGCCGCTGGATGATCCGGCGAAGGTCGCCACGCTCGCCGCGCAGGCCGACTTCGGCAAGCTCACACCGGTGTTCGAGGCGCTCAAGCTCGTGCGCGGCGCGCTCGATCCGAAGATTGCGCTGATCGGCTTCTGCGGCGCGCCATGGACGGTTGCGACCTACATGGTCGCAGGCCACGGCACGCCCGACCAGGCACCGGCGCGGATGATGGCCTACCGGCATCCCGAGGCGTTCACGAAAATCATCGACGTGCTGGTCGAGAACTCGATTCACTATCTGCTGGCGCAACTCGAAGCCGGCGCCAACGCCTTGCAGATTTTCGACACCTGGGCCGGCGTGCTGCCGCCGGCCGAATTCGCGCGCTGGTCGGTCGAGCCGACGCGGCGCATCGTCGAAGGCGTGCGTGCCAAAGTGCCGGATGCGAAGATCATCGGCTTCCCCCGCGGCGCCGGCGCGCAATTGCCTGGCTATGTCGAGGCGACCGGCATCAACGCCGTCAGCATCGACTGGACTGCCGAGCCGGCCTTCATCCGCGAGCGCGTGCAGTCACGTGTCGCCGTGCAGGGCAATCTCGATCCGCTGGTGCTCATCACCGGTGGTGCCGCGCTCGACCGCGCAGTCGACAATGTGCTGGCGAATTTTGCGCATGGGCGCTTCATCTTCAATCTCGGCCACGGCATCCAGCCGGAGACGCCGATCGCCCATGTCGAGCAGATGCTCAAGCGCGTGCGGGGCTAAAAAATCCCACCGCCTCAGGGGGCGGAAACAAAAACCGCGAAAACAACCCCATACACAGTAGAAATCATTGAGGGATTTCGCTCCGCGCGGGTTGAGCGCCTTTCGCAACGACGTTTGACACGGTCGGGCAAAACAGGCGCACGATGGCATGATCCCGTTCATCGTGACTTCGCAGCCAGGCTAGCGCGGCCGGCTGCGCTCGATGATCTCGGCGGCGCCCTTGTCCAGCAGATCCAGACCGACCGCACGGCCAAGCTCGCGCGGGCGATTGGCGGGGCCTGTGCGCGCGGCTTCGATGATGGTGTTGCCGGAGAGATCGAGTACGGACGCCGTGAGCGACATCTGATCGCCGGCGATGGTCGAAAAACCCGCGACCGGGGAATTACAGTGGCCGTTCAGCACCCAGAGCACCTCGCGCTCGGCATCGGCAGACGCGTGCGCAGCGGGGTCGTCGATCGATGACAGGATTCTTCGCGTTTGCCAGTCCAGTGCGGCGCATTCGACCGCGACGATGCCCTGCCCTGCCGCCGGCAACATCTCTGTCGCGGAGAATTCGTAGGCGACACGATGAGACAGACCAACGCGATCGAGACCCGAGCGCGCCATGATCAGCGCATCCGCTGGTCCCACCGCACCACCATCCGGCAGCTTCTGCTTCTCGCCATTGTCGAGTTTTCGCACGCGGGTGTCGGCCGCGCCGCGGAAATGGATGACCTCGATTTCCGGAAACAGCCGCCGCGCATAGGCGGCGCGGCGAACGGCGTTGGTGCCAATTTTAAAACCCTTGCCGCGCGACTGGCGCAGCGCCGCCAACGTAACGCCGTCGCGCAGCACCAGCGCATCGCTCGCGGGATCGCGCGACAGCGTGGCGCCGATGACGAGGCCCGGTGTGTCCTCGTTGCCCGGCATGTCCTTTAGCGAATGCATCGCCGCCTGCAATTCGCCTGCCAGCACCGCGGCCCGGATCTGCGCCACGAAGGCGCCGCCCTTGCCGCCATGAGGCAGGAGCTTGCTGGTCTGGTCGAGATCGCCGGTGGTGTCGAACTTGACGATCTCGACATCGAGATCGGGCATGGCGGCGGTCAGGCGGCGCGCAATCTCTTCCGTCTGGGCCAGCGCCATCGCGCTCTTGCGGGTGCCGATCTTGAATCGCGTAGCCAAGTCCGAATGCTCCTTCAAGCTAGGCATGATCTATTCGGAAAACCGCTGCACACTTTTCCGGATCATGCCTGTGCGTCCTGCAATATCATATCGGACGCCTTCTCCGCGATCATGATGATCGGTGCGTTGGTGTTCCCCGAGACGAGGTCGGGCATGATCGAGCCGTCGACGACGCGCAAGCCTTCGAGGCCCCTCACCTTCAGCCGCTGGTCGACCACCGCGAGCGCGTCATTGCCCATACGACAGGTCGAGGTCGGATGGTAGATGGTGCTGCCACGCTCGCGGCAATAATCCAGCAGCTCGGCGTCCATGGATACCTTCGCGCCGGGATCGTACTCGCTGACCACGAACGACTTCAGCGCCGGCGCGTTCAGGATCTTGCGCAGGATCTTGAGGCCCTCGACATTGGTGGTGCGGTCGGTCTCGGTCGACATGTAGTTGATGCGGATCTCCGGCGGCACGGTCGGGTCCGCGCTTTTGATGCGCAGTGACCCGCGGCTCTCGGGCCGGAGCTGGCACACCGACGCCGTAAAACCGGAAAAATCATGCAGCCTTTCGCCCATCTTGTCGGTCGAGAACGGCAGGAAGTGCACCTGGATGTCGGGCGAAGCCAACCGCGGATTGGTCTTGAAGAACGCCCCCGCCGTGCCCGCTGCAATCGTCAGCCAGCCTTTCCGGAACAGCGCGTAGCGCGCACCGGCGAGCGTGCGGCGGAGCGGATTGTTGACGGTGTCGTTCAGCGTGATCTTTTGCGAGCAGCGCATCACGATGCGGACCTGCATATGGTCCTGGAGATCGTGGCCGACGCCAGCTGCGTCCAGCACGACATCGATGCCGTGCTTGCGCAGGAGATCGGCAGGACCAACGCCGGAGAGCTGCAACAGCTGCGGCGAGTTGTAGGCGCCGCTCGACAGCACGATCTCCTTTCGCGCCCGCGCGCGCCGCACGGTCGCGCCTTGCCGGTATTCGACGCCGACCGCACGGCGTCCCTCGAACAGCACGCGCTGGCCGAGCGCCTCGGTTTCGATCTTGAGATTGCTGCGCGTCTTCGCGGGGCCAAGATAGGCCACCGCTGTCGAGGCGCGACGGCCGTTGCGCGTCGTGGTCTGGAACAGGCCGACGCCTTCCTGCGTGGCGCCGTTGAAATCGGGATTGTAGGGCAAACCGGTCTCGACCGCGGCGTCGATGAAACCTTTCGACAGCGGATCGGTCACGACCATGTTGGAGACCGGTAGCGGCCCGCCGGTGCCGTGATATTGGTCGGCGCCGCGCGTCTGGTTCTCCGCCTTCTTGAAATAGGGCAGCACGTCGTCGTAGCCCCAGCCGGCATTACCGTGCTGGCGCCAGCGGTCGTAATCCTCGTGCTGGCCGCGCACATAGAGCAGACCGTTGATCGAGCTCGATCCACCCAGCGTTTTTCCACGCGGCTGGAAGACCTGGCGGCCCTTCAGCTCGGGCTCCGGCTCGGTTTGATACATCCAGTTGACGGTCTTTTCCTTGAACAGCTTTCCGTAGCCAAGCGGCACGTGGATCCAGATGTTGGAATCCTTAGGTCCCGCCTCGAGCAGCAGCACGCTGTGCTTGCCGTTCGCCGACAGGCGGTTGGCGAGCACGCAGCCGGCGGAGCCGGCGCCGACGATGATGTAGTCGAACTCGGGATCGGAGGGCGCGAGGGCGGAATTTGCGTTCATGCGCTACTGTTCTTCTTGTCGGTGTGGGCGTTTCCGGTTCGTCACTAGCACGATCATGGCTTAGCGCGCAGCGCCTCGACCAGCGACTTGAACGCACGGGCATATTCCGCGCCCGCCCTTGCGATCTCGGCGCGTCCGGCGCAGGCGACCGCGGCCTCCGTCACCGCGCCGAGCAGCAGCCGTGCCAGCGGCTCGACCGGTTGCTTGGCGATCAGCCCGGCTTCCATCGCTACCGACAGCGCGCGCGGCATCTTGCCGCCAAAATGTTTCGCGTCGATCTCGCGCCAGCGCTCCCAGCCGAGCACGGCCGGACCGTCGCGCAAAATGATCTGGCCGGTCGGGCCTTTGGCAGTGGCGGCAAAATAATGCTGGGTGCCCGCGACCATCGCGGCCAGCACGTCCTTCTCGGCGCGCGCGGCGCCGTCGATCTCGACCACGAGATCGCGCGAGACCAGATCGAACACGGCTTCGAACACCGCCTCCTTGGTCTTGAAGTGATGATAGACCGCGCCCTTGGCGATGCGGGCGCCTTCCGCGATCTCGTCCATGGTCGTCGCGGCAAAGCCCTGCGTCCCGAACAACCGGCGCGCCGCCGTCAGGATCGCCTCAATCGTCGCCGCCCGCCGCTCCGCCTGTTTTGCCATGTCGTCTCGTCTAATCGAATTCTGGGGACGCGGCCAGTTGACTTTTCGACTATCAGTCGGTATTTACCGACCAACAGTCGGTTTTAATCGTGATGAGGTGATCCATGCCGAGCCGTGACATCGTCGAAGCCTTTGCAAAGCGACTGGAGAACGGGAAATTTGTCGAAGCGATCGAGCAATACTACACGCCCGATGCCGCGACCTACGAGAACAACGCCGCGCCGATGGTCGGCCGCGACAAGCTCGTCGCCAAGGAGCGCGGCGTGCTGGCGGCCTTCAAGGAGGTCAAGGCCGTTCGCGTCGGGCCGAGCCTGATCGAGGGCGACCATGTCGCGACGCGCTGGACGTTCAGCTTCACGAATGCGGAAGGCGTGACGCGGACACTCGACGAGATCGCCTGGCAGACCTGGCAAGGCGATCAGCTCATCGAGGAGCGGTTTTATTACGACCCGAAGCAGATGGGGCGGTGACAAGGATCGCTGATCGTGATGGCCGCAATTGCTTGCGGGCCAATCCTTTCGGAGCTAGCGCGATCCGACACCGTAACGCAGCGCAGGCTTCGCATTTCGAAACTTCGGCGAGATCTCCCGACGATCCGCTTCCCAGCGCGTCCACAATTGCTCGTCGTGCAGACCGGGAATCGTGACCAGCTCGCCTGCGTCGAGGCCGGCCAGCGCCGCGTCGACGCAG
Source organism: Bradyrhizobium rifense (assembly GCF_008123425.1). Lineage (GTDB taxonomy): Bacteria > Pseudomonadota > Alphaproteobacteria > Rhizobiales > Xanthobacteraceae > Bradyrhizobium > Bradyrhizobium rifense. Next base: position 253,847 of record NZ_VSSS01000032.1, on the reverse strand, counting down.
TCTTCCGCCGACATGGTGACCTCCGACGTCTTCTGCGGCGGATAGCCGGCAACATCCCAGAACTCGGTCGCTGTCGCGCCGGGCAGCACCGTCTGCACCCGCACGCCCTTGTCGGCCAGATCCTTCTGCAGCGAATGGCCGAAGCTCAGCACATAGGACTTCGACGCACTGTAGACGCCGTTCAGCGCCTCCACCGCGATGCCGACCACCGAGGAGATGTTGACGATTGTGCCTGCACCACGCGCCACGAATGCCGGCGCAGCTGCATAAGTGAGGCGGGTGAGCGCAGTGACGTTCAGAGCAATCATCGCCTCCATCGTGTCGACGTCGGCCTGCAGGATCGACGCGACGGAGCCGACGCCGGCATTGTTGACGAGCATGGTGATGTCGGCGTTGTCGCGCAGCACCGCCTCGACCTTCGCGACGCCGGCCTTTTCGTTGAGATCCGCCTGCAACACCGCGATCTTGCGGCGGGTTTCGCCGCGAAGCCGGTCGGCGACCGCGTTCAGCCGCTGCTGGTTTCGCGCAACCAGGATCAAATCGTAGCCGCGCCTGGCGAGACGATCGGCATAGACCGCGCCGATGCCGGACGACGCCCCGGTCACGAGGGCGGTACCCTTCTGGGAGGGACTGCTCATGGATGTATTCCTTCGGTAGCCGCTCGGGATTGAGCGTTGCGGCAAAGGGATACGCTTGCGTCTGCGCGTCTCAAATGTCATATATACGGCGATTTAGGACATCGAGGATCGGTCATGCGCGATATCGCGTTCGTTGTGTACCCCGGCTATTCCGTGATGGCGCTGGCCGTCGTCACGGCGTTCGAGGTCGCCAACATGCTGGCGGACGAGCCGCCCTACGACCTCCACTTCGTGTCGGAACGTGGGGGCAAGGTCAAAACCTCGTCCGGCATGATGCTCGACAGCGAGGCCTTCACCGACAAGCCGTTCGACACGCTGGTGATCGGCGGTGCGACGACCCTCGTCCCGCCGTCACCTGGATTGACCGCATTCACGAGAGACGCACCCAAACGGCACCGTCGTATCGCCGCGGTCTGCACCGGAGCATTCGTGCTCGCGGAAGCCGGTCTCTTGGACGGACGGCGGGCCACGACGCACTGGATGCATGCGCGGGATATGCAGCGGCAATATCCAGAGGTGAAGGTGGATGAAGACCGCATCTTCATCAATGACGGCCCGATCTGGACGTCGGCGGGGATGACGGCCGGCATCGACCTTGGCCTCGCGCTGATCGAAAACGACCTGGGTCCCGACCTCGCAAAGTCCGTTGCCCGCAAGCTGGTTGTCTATCACCGCCGCGGCGGCGGGCAGTCGCAGTTCTCTGCTCTGCTCGAGCTGTCTCCCAAAACGGATCGCATTCAAACCGCGCTCGCCTACGCGCGGGACAATCTGCACAAGCCTCTGACCGTCCCCGAGCTCGCCGATGCGGCCCATCTCAGCCCGCGGCAGTTCAGCCGGGCGTTTCACGCCGAGACCGGTCAGTCGCCAGCCAAGGCAATCGAGAATCTGAGAGTCGAGGCCGCGCGCAATCTCATGGAGCAGAGCCGGCATTCGATCGACGTGGTCGCGCGCCAGACCGGCTTCAGCGACCGCGACCACATGCGCCGCGCCTTCTTGAGAGCTTTCGGGCAGCCGCCCCAGGTGCTGCGGCGTCACGCGCGGCTGGAGGCGATCGGTGATCAGGCGCCGTCCGCGAACGGATAGGCGTGGCGCGGCGATCAGCTGATCGAGGAGCGGTTTCAATACGATCCGAAGCAGCTCAGACGCTGACAAGCCGCGCGCTCGTGATCGATTTCAACCGGGCTCGCCCGGCGCGGTCATCGCGTCGGCGAGCTTGCGCATCAAGCGCACGAGATCCTCGATCTCCCGATCGTCCCAGGTCGCAAACATTCCCCCGACAATTCGTTCGCGCGCCCTGTCGACCGCGTCCGTCATCGCTTGTCCACTCGGGGTGACGGTGGCTTCGCTGACGCGGCGGTCCGCTTCGCTGGCATGGCGCCTGACGAGGCCCAGGCTTTCCAGTTTCGCGACCTGCCGGCTGACTGTGGTGTAGTCCCGCCCCATGCGATCGGCGAGGTCGACGACTCCGATCGGACCACGCCGCTCGATGCCGACGAGCAGCGGAAACAGCGCGCGATCGAGCGATATCCCCGCCTCGCGGATCATCATCTCGTCGCCCTGCCGGCGGTTGATGACGCCGATGATGTCGATCAACGCCTCGTGAAGCGAGCGCACCTGTTTTTTAATATGTGTATTTTGCACCCTTCTTGACATCCCGACGACCCTCACCTTAATGTGTGCATATTACACATATTGAGGGTCCCATGACAAAGCAATTCACGGCGGATGTGCTGATCTGCGGCGCGGGTGCGGCCGGCCTGACGCTCGCCATCGATCTCGCCCGGCGGGGCGTCTCCTTTCGGCTGGTCGAGAAGAGAGAGGGTCCGTTCCACGGGTCTCGCGGCAAGGGAATCCAGCCGCGAACCCAGGAGATTTTCGAGGATCTCGGCATCCTCGACCGCATCGTTGCGGCCGGCGGTCCCTACCCGCCGCAGCGCGAATATCGTAGCGACGGCAGCTTCATCGAGTCCGAGGTCGTGGAGCACATCAGTCCGACGCCCGCCGAGCCCTACCACACGCCGCTGATGATCCCGCAATTCCTGACCGAGGGCGTGATGCGCGAGCGACTGCTCGAACTCGGCCAGAGGGTGGAGTTCGACTGCGAACTGGTCGCCCTGGAGCAGGACCAGGACGGCGTGACGGCGCGTCTTTCAGGCGAGGCCGGCGAGGAAGCGATATCGGTGCGTTACCTCGTCGGTGCCGACGGCGGGCGCAGCTTCGTGCGTCACGCACTCGATATCGGCTTTCCGGGCAAGACCCTCGGCGTGCGCGCCGTGGTGGCCGATGTTGTCCTGACCGGGCTCGACCGCACGGCGTGGCACCGCTTCAACGACGGCGCGATGGACCGCCAGATGGCGCTGTGTCCGCTGGCCGGAACGGCGCTCTTCCAGTTGCAGGCGCCGGTCCCGCTCGAAGGCGAGGTCGACCTGTCGGCCGAAGGGCTTTCGACGATGATCGCCGAGCGCAGCGGGCGCGACGACATCCGCATTCACTCCGTGCTTTGGGCATCGGCCTATCAGATGAACGCACGGCTGGCCGATCGTTACAAGGACGGCCGCGCATTCCTGATTGGCGATGCGGCTCACATTCATCCGCCGACCGGTGGACAAGGCCTCAATACCAGCGTGCAGGATGCCTACAATCTCGGCTGGAAACTCGCAGCCGTGATCGGCGGTGCGTCGGCAACTCTGCTCAACAGCTATGAGGCAGAACGCCGCCCGGTCGCTGCCGGCATGCTCGGACTTTCCACAAATCTTCTGGACGCCGCCAAACGCGGCGACATCAGACGCGGCCGCGAGGTGCAGCAACTCGACATCGGCTATCCCGGATCACCGCTGGCGCTGGAAAAGCCGGGGCGCACGGCAGGTCTATTCGCAGGAGATCGTGCGCCGGATGCGCCGCTCCGCGGTGCCGCCGGGCAGCCCATCCGCCTGTTCAAGTTGCTTAGGGGGACGCACTGGACGCTGCTCGGCTACCAGGTGAAACGTGACGCCGTGCCGGCGCGCGCTGGACTGCACATCCATTGCATCGGCCCGGGCGCAGAGCTCATCGACGACAGCGAGCACTTCCGCAGCGCCTACACCGTGTCATCAGGGGATTGGGTGCTGGTGCGTCCCGACGGGTACATTGGCGCCTTCGTCGGCTCTGAGCAGACCGATGCGCTCGCGCGTTTTCTGGCTGAGCAGGGGCTGGTGGACGCTGATGTCATCCGATTGGCCGCGGCGTTTCGCAGGGCATGACGGCGGAGATGGTGGCGAACATGCGCCACCGTTACAGCCGTAACCCGACGCGCCGTATTTGTATCGATTTGTTATCGATACTCGCGATGGAACACGCAGAAGTGGTCGCGGCAACTGCGGCAATCGGGGATAATTCATAGTTCGTCAAAGGTTTACGGCGAATTCTTCCGATCGAGCCGGACAAACGGCCCATGCTGCTGCAGGCGCTGGAATGCGGACTCACCTGACCAACTATGTCGTGCGGTTGTTTGCCGGCGATCTGTCGGCCTTTGGCGGTCCCTCAACCGACGAAGCCGTCGCCGGACATATCCGCGCCGAACAGATGTCGCTGGTGCTCGGTTATTCGGTCGGCATCATGCTCGCCAATGCCTGCAACGCCGCCGTGCTCGCGGTCGCGCTGCGGCACTCGCCCGACTGGACGTTTGCGCTGGCCTGGGCCGTGGTCGTCGCGGGTGCTGCGATCGCCTTCGGCCTGCAATCGCATCTGTCGCGCCGGATCACAAAGCCGCAATTCGTCTCGCGCCGCGCCATGCACCGGCTGGTGCGCAACGCCTTCATGCTCGGCGCCGCCTGGGGCATCGTGCCGGTCGCGTTCTTCGCCAACGCCTCCACCGGCGGCCAGCTCGTCATCACGTGCCTCTGCTCCGGCATGCTGGCCGGCGGCGCGCTGGCCTTCGCCACCATCCCGATCGCGGCGATCGCGTTCACGACGCCGATCTTCATCGGCATCGCGATCTGCCTCGGCCGGGACGGCGATCCCGCCTATGTGCTGGTGGCCGTGCTGGTGTTGGTCTACGGGACCGTGTTGCTGCGCGCCGTGTTCGTCAATTCCTTTGCCTTCGCGCGGCGCGTGATCCGGCAGATCGAAGCCGAGCGCATCGTCCGGCAGGATCCCCTCACCCATTTGCCCAACCGCGTCGCCTTCAACGAGACGCTCGATGGCGCGTTGAAGCGCGTCGCTTTGTCCGGCGAAGAATTCGCCGTGCTGCTGCTCGACCTCGATCACTTCAAGGAGGTCAACGACCGCTTCGGCCATCCCGCCGGCGACGAAGTTCTGGTCCAGGTCGCAAGCCGGCTGCAGCGCTGCACCCGCGCGGCCGAGCACGTCGCCCGCATCGGCGGCGACGAGTTCGCGCTGGTAATGGCCAATCTGGCACGCCCCGAAGATGCGCTCGAGATCGCCGAGCGCTTCGTCGCGGCCTTCTCTGAGCCGTTCCTGATCGAGAACTGCGAGATCGTTGGCGCCACCAGCGTCGGCATCGTGCTGGCGCCGCGCGACGGTAACACGCCGCTCGACATCATGAAGAATGCGGATGCCGCGCTCTATCGCGCCAAGAAGGCCGGACCCGGCACGATCTGCTTCTTCGAGGAAGTCGACGACAAGGCCTCGCGCGACCGCAAGGCGTTGCAGGTGGATCTCGCAGGCGCCATTGCGCGCGACGAGCTGTTTCTGGTGTTCCAGCCGTTCCTCGATCTCGGCACCAACCGCATCACCGGCTTCGAGGCGCTGCTGCGTTGGCAGCATCCCTCGCGCGGACTGGTGCCGCCGAGCGAGTTCATCCCGATCGCCGAAGAGACCGGCCTGATCCACGAGATCGGCGAATGGGTGATCAGGCGCGCCTGCGCGACGCTGTCCGACTGGCCGGAGGACATCAGGGTCGCCGTGAATTTCTCGGTGGCGCAGTTTCACAACGCGAGCATTCTCCAGACCATCGTGCAGGCGCTGGCCGACGCCAAGGTCGCCCCGCACCGGCTCGAGATCGAGATCACGGAATCGATGCTGCTGTCGAAATATGGCTCGGCGGCATCGATCCTGAATGCGCTGCTGGAGTTAGGTGCCACGGTGGCGCTGGATGATTTCGGCACCGGCTTCTCGTCGCTGACTTATCTGCGCAAGCTGCCGTTCAGCCGCATCAAGATCGACCAATCCTTCATCCGCGACATGCTGGTGCAGCCGGACTGCGCCGCGATCGTGAAATCGGTGATCTCGCTGGCGCGCGACCTCAACATCGACGTGGTCGCCGAAGGCGTCGAGACCGCCGACCAGCTGGAATATCTCAGGCAGATCGCTTGCGACGAAGTGCAGGGCTATCTGATCGGCCGGCCGGTATCGGCCGATGCCGTGCAGGCGCTGCTCAACTCGAAGAAACTGCGGGCGATTTTTGCGGCGTAGGCCGCCTCAAATCGCATCCGCTCGCAGCAGCGTGTCCACCGTGATGGTCCCCCGCGCACGCGAGACGCAGGCGCAGATCTTTTCGTTACTTTGCTTCTGGTGATCGCTGAAGAAGACGTCGCGGTGGTCGATCTCGCCGTCGACCGCGACGACGTCGATGGCGCAGAGGCCGCATTCGCCGCGCTTGCAGTCGTACATCACCTCGTGTCCGCTGGCGTTGAGGACATCCAGCATCGAGCGCTCGCGTGGAATTTCCAGCTCGACATCGGAGCCCTTCAGGCGCACGCGGAACGTCTCGGTTGGCAGCGTGCCGCTGGAGCCGAAGGTCTCGTAGCGGAGATCGGGAAGCGGATGGCCGGCGCCGATCCAGGCATGGCGGGCGGCATCGAGCATCCGCATCGGGCCACAGAACAGCGTCAGCGTGCCCTTCGGCAATGAAGCGAACAGACTGTCGAGATCTAGCCGTTTGCCTTCATCGCTGGCATGGACGGCCAGGCGGTCACCGAGCAGGCCGGAGAGATCATCGAGATAGGCGGCGTCAGCGCGCCCGCGCACGGCGTAGTGCAGCTTCATATCGGCGCCGCGCCGCGCCAGCGCCTGCGCGGCGCCGAGGATCGGGGTGATGCCAATGCCGCCGGCGATCAGGCAATAGTTTTCACGCGTCCAGTCGACCGCGACGAGCGAGGCCGGCCGCGTGATGTCGAGCCGCGCGCCCGGCGCGAGCTGCCACATGTAGCGCGAGCCGCCTCGGGAATCCTCGGCGCGGCGCACCGCGATTCTGAAGCCAGCTGACGAAGCCTCGCCGACCAGCGAGTAGGCGCGCGTCTCCGGCAAGCCGTCGATGGTCACGCTGACATTGATGTGGCTGCCGACCGGATAGGCGGCGCCATCGAACTGGTCGGGCCGAATCAGGAATTCGCGGATGCCGGGCGAAAGATCGCGGGTCGAGACGAGCGTGGCCGGAATCCAGGTTTCGACGAAGCGCATGGTGCCCTCAATCGGTTGCGGTCTTGATCAGCGCGAGCGCCGGCAAGAGATCGAGATGGGTGCGGTTGCGCAACGCCAGTCGCAGGTTTCGCACGGCGAGCCGCGCGTGCTCGCGCATCACGGCTTCGGCGCGTGCGCCCTCGCGGTTCTCGATGGCGTCGATCACGACGCGGTGGTGCTCCTGCCCGATGATCAGAATCTGCTGCGCCTCGGGCAGTGCCGATTGCGCCATCACAAAACCGCTGGGCGAGGCGAACGGCAGCGCCGAGGCACGGTCGATCTGCCGGACCAGCGGCGGGCTGCGCGACAATTCGGTGAGCAGCGCGTGGAAGCGCGCGTTCAGCGCGACATAGGACGAGAAGGATTCGATCGAGATCGGGACCTGCCGCAGCAGCTCGTCGATCGCGGCAAGACACTCTTTCAGCGGCTCGAGCTCGCGCGCCGAGACGCCGCGCTCGGCAGCAAAGCGCGCGGCGAGGCCTTCCAGCGTGCCGCGCAGCTCGATGGAATCGGAGATGTCGCGCTCGGAAAACGCCTTCACCATGAAGCCGCCGGAGGGGATCGCCTCCAGCAGGCCCTCCTCCTCCAGCCGCACCAGCGCCATGCGCACCGGCGTGCGCGAGGCGCCGGTGGTCTCCACCGCCTGAAGCTCGGAGATGCGCTCGCCCGGGCGTAACGCGCCCGACAGGATCTGGTCGCGCAACGCGAGCTGCGCCTTCACGGTCTGCGAGACGGAGCGGTCGACCTCACGCTCGGGCGCTGCTTTCACTTGGATTACTCCGCGGCCTGAAGATGCTGCGGCGCGTTTTCCTTCGCCACCATCCTGTCGATCAGCTTGCGCATCCACATCGCGCCCGCGTCGATGTTGAGATTGTAGAAGATGCGATCCGGATTCTCGTCCATCGCGCGCTGCTGCGCTTCGAGGATCAGTTCGTCCTCGTGAAAAATGCCGGAGACGCCGTCGCGGATCTCGGTGGTGATGCGCTGCTCCCCGATCTGATAGTTGCGCACGAACGCCCAGAAATAGTGGCAGGTCTTGTCGGTCTCAGGCGTGATGGTGTTGAGCACGAAGCCGTTGACGCCCTGCGAGCGGTCGCCTTCGGGCGCGCCGGTACCGGTCGGCGCCACGCCGACGTCGATGGCGATGGTGCAGGGCGCCTCGAAGCGGATGATCTGCCAGCGATCGACCAGGCCGGGCTTGCCGAGTTGCTTGGCCCAGAACGGCGGCGCCTCGATGCCGCGCATCCAGCGCGTCACCGTCACCGTCTTCTCGCCATGGGTGACGTCGAACGGCGCTTCCGCAACCGCATCGTTGCCGATGGAGGAGCCGTGCACAAAGGTCTCGTGGGTGAGGTCCATGAGATTGTCGAGCACGAGGCGGTAGTCGCAATTGACGCGGATGGTCTTGCCGTCGCCGGCCCAGGCCGGATCGTGATTCCAGTGCATGTCGGGCACCAGCGCGGGATCGGCCAGCGCGGGATCGCCCATCCAGAGCCAGATGTAGCGATGGCGTTCGACCACGGGATAGGCGCGCACGCAGGCCGACGGATTGATGGTCTCCTGCGAGGGCATGAAGGTGCAGCGGCCCTGCGCATTGTATTTCAGGCCGTGATAGCCGCAGACGACGGTATCGCCTTCGAGCCGGCCCTTCGAGAGCGGCACCAGGCGATGCCAGCAGGCATCCTCAAGAGCTGCCACCGAACCGTCGGCCTTGCGGTACATCACGATGTGCTTGCCGCAGATCGTCCGCGGCAACAGCGCCGGCTTGACGTCGGCGTCCCAGGCGGCGGCGTACCAGGCGTTCATGGGGAAGGGTTTTGTCACCGGCGATCTCCCAAGACTTATGTATGCGTTATGTATACAATATAGGAAAGGCAGAATCGCTCAAGGCCAAAATTGGCGTACTATAATACCTTAATACTACTTCGTGTATACAATTTTCAGATGATGAGATCGCCGTTGTGGATCTCAGTCACCTCTCCCGCTTGCGGGGGAGCGGAGCGCCGGGTGGGGGCTCTCTCCGCGTAAAGACTGTTTCCGGAAACTTCGGAAAATCCCGACGCGGAGACATCCCCACCCCGGCCCTCCCCCGCAAGCGGGAGAGGGAGCGCACCTTCGCTGTGGCTAGAGCGTTGCTCGCCTTACGCCCCGAACACCTTCGCCAGCCCCGCCTGCGCTTCCTGCTGAATCCGCTTCAGGTGCTCGGTGCTGCGGAAACTCTCGGCGTAGATCTTGTAGACGTCCTCGGTGCCCGACGGCCTTGCTGCGAACCAGCCGAAATCGGTTTCGACCTTGATGCCGCCGAAAGGCTGGCCGTTGCCGGGCGCCTTGCTCAGCGTCGAGCGAACCGGATCGCCGGCGAGATCCTTCAGGCCGAGTTGCTCGGGCGTGACGGATTTCAGGATGTTCTTCTGCGGCGTCGTGGCGGCGACGTCGATACGCGCATAGTGCGGCACGCCGAGCTCGGCCGTGAGATCATTGAACAGTTGGCTCGGATCGCGGCCGGTCTTGGCCATGATCTCGGCGGCGAGCAGGCCGAGGATGATGCCGTCCTTGTCGGTGGTCCACACCTGGCCGTCGCGGCGCAGGAACGAGGCCCCTGCACTCTCCTCGCCGCCGAAGCCGAAGCTGCCCGTGACGAGCCCGTCGACAAACCATTTGAAGCCGACCGGCGTCTCGACCAGCTTGCGGCCGAGTTTCTTGGCGACGCGATCGATGATCGAGCTCGACACCACGGTCTTGCCGATCGCTGCGTCCTTGCCCCAGTTCGGCCGATGCGCGAACAGATAGGAGATCGCGGTCGCCAGATAATGGTTCGGATTCATCAGGCCACCGGTGCGCGTCACGATGCCATGGCGATCGGCGTCGGTGTCGTTGGCAAAGGCAACATCGAAACGATCGCGCATCGCGATCAGGCTCGCCATGGCGTATGGCGAGGAGCAGTCCATGCGGATCTTGCCGTCCCAGTCCACGGTCATGAAACGGAAGGTCGGGTCGATCGCCTCGTTCACAACGGTAGCCTTGAGGCCGTAGCGCTCGATGATCGGATGCCAGTAATGCACGGCGGCGCCACCGAGCGGGTCGATGCCAATATTGATGCCGGCGGATTTGACCAGCTCGAGATCGACGACATTGCCGAGGTCGGCGACGTAAGGCGTGATGTAATCGTAGGCGTGAACGTTCGACGACTTCAGCGCCCTGGCATAATCGATGCGCTTCACGCCCTTCAGCCCGTCGGCGAGATAGGCGTTGGCGCGCTTCTCGACGACGCCCGTGACGTCGGTGTCAGCCGGGCCGCCATGCGGCGGATTGTATTTGTAGCCGCCGTCTTCGGGGGGATTGTGCGAGGGCGTGACGACGACGCCGTCGGCCAGACCCGACGTGCGGCCCTTGTTGTAGGTGAGGATCGCGTGCGAGATGACAGGCGTCGGCGTGTAACCGCCGTCCTTGTCGATCATCACCTCGACGCCGTTGGCCGCGAACACCTCCACCGCACTGGCGAGCGCCGGCTCGGCCAGCGCATGGGTGTCGATGCCGATGAAAAGCGGACCGGTCAGCGCCTTTTCCTGTCTGTAGTCGCAGATGGCCTGCGTGGTCGCGAGGATGTGGCCCTCGTTGAACGAGTTCTTGAACGAGGTGCCGCGATGGCCGGATGTGCCGAACGCCACCCGCTGCGCCGGGTCCGCCGCATCTGGTTTGTTGGCGAAATAGGCCGTCACGAGCCGCGGAATGTTGGCGAGCGTGTCCGGCGAAGCCAGCTTGCCCGCCGCGGGATGAACATCAGCCACTGAAATATCCTCGTCCTGTCGTAGAGATTGCGCCACACCATAGCATCGGCTGGGCTAGCGCCAAACCACAACACGCGCGATGGGCGAGCTGTTCCTGAGATCGTGCTATGGTCTTCTTTTGACCAATCTTTTCGAGTCGGCTCATGGCGCTGTTTCACAGGCTCTTGGTTTTGCTGATCGGCTCACTTGCCATGGCCTTTACGCCGGCGCGCGCAGGCCAGTTCTACACCGAGGACCTGCGCATCCCGATGGCGGAGGCCGGGCCGCAGGGGCTGGAGGCGTTCCTGGTCCGTCCGGCCGGGACCAAGCGCTATCCGCTCGCGCTGCTCAGCCACGGCACGCCGCGCAGCTTTGCCGATCGCGCGACGATGAATGCGCACGGATATTACGGCATCGCACTGGAATATGCGCGCCGCGGTTTCGCCGCCCTGATCGTGATGCGGCGCGGCTACGGCACCTCGCCCGGCGGGCGCGTCGACAGCGTCGGCGGCTGCGCCAACGCCGCCTATCTGCCGGCGGCCGCCGTTGCGGTCGCGGATTTGCGCGCGGCGATCGACGCGATGGCGCACCGGGCCGACGTCACCACGACGGGCATGATCGCGGCCGGCCATTCTGCCGGCGGGCTCGCCACCGTCGCGCTGACCGCACAGCCTCCGGCCGGTCTCGTCGCCGCGATCAGCTTCGCCGGCGGCCGCGGCTCGCGCGACGAGGACGAGGACGTCTGCAACGAGGAGGGGCTGGTGCAGGCCTTCGCCAGCTTCGGCAAGACCTCGCGGATACCGATGCTGTGGGTCTACGCGACCAACGATCTGTACTTCGGCCCTGATCTGGCGCGCCGCCTCTATGCAGGTTTTCGCGCCGGCGGCGGCAACGCGAAATTCGTCTCGGCACCGCCTTACGGCGACGACGGTCACTATCTCTATTCCGTGGCGGGCCGCCTGCAATGGACGCCCTATCTCGACGCGTTCCTGCGCGAGCGCGGGCTCGCCCACGACATTCTCAGCCCGCCCGATCCGCTACCGCCACTGGGCCATTTCAGTGACGCGGCGAAAGCCGAGTTCGCGCGCTATCTCGCCAGCACCACGCCGCACAAGGCTTTTGCGGTGTCGCCCAATGGCGGTTACGGCTGGCGCTCGGGGCGTACCACCGTGGACGATGCGGAGCGCGATTCGCTAGCAGCCTGCATGAAATGGTCGCCGGCCTGCACGCTCTACGCGGTCGACGACCAGCTGAGCGGTCCTCGATAAGCCCGCGCGCGGTCACCTCGCCAGCGCGCCCAGTCTCGAGAGATACTCGGCGGCCTGGCTGCACAGCGTGGTGTTCGCCATGCCGTGGGTGACGGCCGTTTGCAGCAGATGCATCATCCGTGCGGCGTCGCCGCTCCGGCTCGAGCGCATCAGTGCGACGTCGAGCAGAAACGGCGCGAGCGCCGTCTGCTCGCACGGGTCCAGCAATTGGAAGACGTCCTCCCAATGCGCGCCCGTCCTCGGTATCAGGGCATGCAACATCTCGACGAGGTCCATCGGGTACGTGACGCCGGCGATCTCGAAGGGCGACGCCATGCCGTCCTTGAGCGACACCGCGCACAACATGCCCATGACGTAAGCCGTGTGATAGGATGTCGCGAGCGCACATCTGGTTTTATCGTGCCCGTTCAGCCGCTGGATCTGGCTCGACGCCGAGCGGCCGGCGGGAAGAAATCCAACCTTGTCCTCCAGCGAGGCGACGACGCGAAAGCCGAAGGCAGCGCCCGGACTCCAGCTCGACGACAATAGCGGCCACGCCATCAGCGCCTCAGCCGCGAGGTCATAGTCCTCGATGACGAGCGCGCGGGCGAGCACGGACCCCGCCTCGTCGAGAACTTCGTCGCGCGGCCGCGGCAACCTCACCTGCCAGTCCCCGAAATTAGTGGCATACATCGCGGCATGGGTGTGCGCGTAGGCGTCATCGCGTGTGCCGTTCAACAGATCGATCGGGTTTCCGAGCGCCGTCTTGCGCGCGATCTGCTCGCATGCAAGGCCCGGCTCCTCGTTGCGCCACAGCGAATGCAGCCAGAGCAGCTCGAGCTCGCGGTACGGCACCGCTTCGTGCCCGGCCCGCGCGGACGCCGACCAGCTTCGCGCCAGCAGGTCGTCGAAGTCCGGGTCGGGATGGCCGAGCGCACTCAGCAGGATGTGTGGCGTCGCAAGCTGGAGGCAGACCGACGGATAGCGTACGACGTCCCAGCGCATCTGTTGCGAACGCGCATAGGGCACGAGATCTCGCAGCAGCGCCTCCGTGCCCGCATCGGGCGCGTGGCGCGCGGCCACATAGAGCAGCATCGCAGTCTCGGCGAGCGGCTTTTCCGCGGCAAAATTTCCATCCGGAACCTCTGCACCGTCGAACCCGTCCTTGCCGAGAAACTGGAGCGTCCGCTCGGCGATGCGCAAGGCGAGGTGCAGCCGTCGTCGGAGATCTTGACCGGCCTCCGCGGCGATCGCGGCGGTAGCCGCAATGCGGTCGCAACCCGGCGCGGCGGTCCGATCCTGTGGATTTGGCATAGGCGCCTCACGAGATGGAGAGGGAGGGAGCTGATGGACCAAAGCGAGATCGTGGCCGCGCCGGAGCGCTACTCAGGGCAGTGTCAGCGACCGGTGACCTCGGTGCGGATAGCGGCAGGGTTGCCCGCCTGCTCCACTTCCAGCACCGGCGGGATGCAGTAGCGGATGAAGCGGTTGCCGACGACGAAGCCGAACTCGCTTTCGCTGGCACTCGCAATGCTGGCGCCGTTCTCGGCGACGAACTTCCCGAAGGCATTGAAGTCGAACACCTTCGACCCCAGGAACTTGCGGACGATCTCTTCCCTGCTTGTATCGTGGCTCATGTTGCCTCCTGCACATCGGTGGATCGATCTGGACGCGGGACGCGACCAGCAGCGACGGCGCGAACGATGATCCGATGGCGGAGCGAGGCGTGTGAGCTACCTTACATTTCAAGAATAGTTGAGAACAACCCGTACGCCGATGCGTATGGCTGCGTGCGGAACTTCGCCTTGCGCAGAGCTGATGAGGCTAGAGCCGCTCGCTGAGCGCGAGCTTGTAGCCGACACCGGTGACGGTCGCGATGACGGGCGTGCCGCTGCCGACGAGCTTGCGGCGCAGCCGCGCCACCAGCGCATCGACCGTGCGGATGTCGACCTCGGCCTGGCGGTTGCTGACGACCTCGATCAGATAGTCGCGGCTGAGCGGCCGTCCGTCCGCACCGACGAGCGCGGCGAGCAGATCGAACTCGGCGCGCGTCAGCGCCACCGGCTTGCCGTCGCTGCCGAGCAGCTCGCGCCGCGTCAGGTCGATGATCCAGTCGCCGAAGGCGATCGAATTGTGGTTGCGCGCCGCCTTGCGGTCGATCGAGCGCCGCCGCAGCACGCTGCGCGCACGCGCCAGCAGCTCGCGCAGATTGATCGGCTTGGTGACGTAATGATCGCCGGCGATCTCGAGACCGAGGATGCGATCGACGTCGGTATCGCGGCGGGTCACGAAGATAATGCCCGCATTGCTGGTCGCCTGGATCTCCTTGGCGAGCTCGAAGCCGTCGCCGTCGGGCAACTGCACGTCGAGGAAGACGAGGTCGGTGCGCGCGCGCAGCGCCTGGCGACATTCCACGCAGGTGCCGGCGCCGACCACGTCGAAATTGTTCTCGCTGAAATAACCGACCAGCATCGTCCGGGTCACCGGATCGTCTTCGACCACGATCAATCGCTCGCGCCCAATAGGACGCAATTCCTGAAGTGCGGAATCAGCCACGATGTTGGATGTCCTGTGTGCGTTTGACCCGACCTGAAGATTCAGGTCGCCGCGCGATGCGCTGCCCTGCGAACGTACATTCACGGCTAATTCGAGCCCCCGAAATTGCCTGCCGGAATACTAGGCGTCTTGTGTCGCCCAAACAATATAGGTCACGGTATTGAAGTATTAAGTATGAATTGGCCCACACTTCTCACTGAGCGCATCGATGTGCGGACCTTGGCTCGCGCGATCGGCTTCGGCGGCGCCAGCACCAACAATCCCGTTCATCCGAATTCGGATTCAACCGCTGGTTCACGTCAAGAAGGGGCTTCCGCTTCGGTTTGGCCGGCACCCGCAGAGTCCGTCACCGCCGCACGCGTTGCACTGAACAGCCGCAGCGCCAGCGTGTGATCAACTCAGGGCGATCCCACATCGACCCGGAACGACAACTGTTCCTCTGCCCCGGGCGCGATGTGCATGAGGCCCGGCTTGTCGCTGAATTCGCCGTCGAAATCTTGGGGGCTGGCATAGCCGCGCCAGGGTTCGATGCAAAGGAACGGCGCGCCTGACGGTTTCGACCAGACACCGAGTTCGCGAAAGCCACGCCATGACATTTTGAGCCAGGGCCCGGTGCCATCCGTGGCGGCATAGCGGACCGCATGGCTGTTGACGGGATCGAGGATGACGGCGTCGTTGCTGAACAGGGCTTCCGACAGGGGAAGCACAGTGCCTCGGACGGGGCTCGGATCCGTTGCTGCGAGCAGGAGTCCGCCCTCGACACGGCGAACCGGCGACGGCTCCTCGTTCGTGAACGTCAGCGCGTAGCTCTCCTTCGGCACGCCTGCCTGAAGCGGCCAGTTGAAAGCGGGATGGCCTCCGAGCGACGCCGGCAATGTCTCCTTGCCGGTGTTGGCGACCGTGAGCGAGAGATCGAGACCGGACTCGTCGAGCGCATAGGCCGCCGTCAACCGAAACGCGAACGGATAGAGCGCGCGCGTCGCCTCGTTGTCTTCGAGCACGAGCGCGCAACGGCTCTCGCCACGCTCCACCCAGGCAAAACGGCTGTCGCGCGCAAAGCCATGCTGGGTCATCCGGTAGGTCTTGCCCCGGTGCCGCATTTCGTCATCCGCGAGACGCCCGACGATCGGAAACAACAACGGTGCGTGGCGGGTCCAGGCGGGACCTGCCTGCCAGACGAATTCAGTACCGTCCTTGTGCTTGAGCGAGCACATCTCGGCGCCATGCGCCTTGATGGTCGCGGTGAGCCCGCCCCTGCGGATCGTGTGGGTGTCGTCGGTCATGGCAATCTCCATCACGGCGAAGGCCAACGGCCCGAAGGGCAGGCCTCATGCGAGCGGACCATACCGCATTGGAAACGATTTCGCTCGCCTCGGGACGAGGCGAGCGAAACGCCGCAACGCTCAGCCGTGCTAGGCTTTGGACGACCGTCCGATGCTCTCATAGACGAAGCCGGCTTCGGCCATCTCTTCGGGGCGGTAGATGTTGCGGAGGTCGACGACGACGGGCTGCGCCATGACGCTCTTCAGCCGGTCGAGATCGAGCGCGCGGAACTGCACCCATTCGGTGACGATGACGATTGCATCGGCGCCTTCTGCGCAAGAATACGCATCCTCGGAATAAGTGATGTTCGGCAGCTCGCTTTTGGCCTGCTCCATGCCGACGGGATCGAACGCCTTCACCTTTGCGCCCATGTCGATCAGGCCGGTCACGAGCGGAATCGACGGCGCATCGCGCATGTCGTCGGTGTCGGGCTTGAAGGTGAGGCCAAGCACGGCAATGGTCTTGCCGCGCAAGGAACCGCCGAGCGCCTGGCTTACTTTCCGCGCCATCGCACGCTTGCGGTTCTCGTTGACCGCCAGCACGGATTCGACGATGCGCAAGCTCACGTCGTAATCCTGCGCAATCTTGATCAGCGCCTTGGTGTCCTTCGGGAAGCAGGAACCGCCGAAGCCAGGACCAGCATGCAGGAATTTTGTGCCGATGCGGTTGTCCAGACCGATGCCACGCGCGACTTCCTGCACGTTGGCGCCGACCTTTTCCGAGAGGTCGGCGATCTCGTTGATGAAGGTGATCTTGGTCGCGAGGAACGCGTTGGCGGCGTATTTGATCATCTCGGCAGTGCGACGTTCCGTGAACATCAGCGGCGCCTGATTCAGCGACAGCGGGCGATAGATGTCGCCCATCACCTTGCGGCCGCGCTCGTCGGAGGTGCCGACGACGACGCGATCGGGGAATTTGAAGTCGCGGATCGCAGCGCCCTCGCGCAGGAACTCCGGATTGGAGGCGACCACCACGTCGGCCTTGGGATTGGCCTCGCGGATGATGCGCTCGACCTCGTCGCCGGTGCCGACAGGAACCGTCGACTTCGTCACCACGACGGTGAAGCCGGACAACGACTGCGCGATCTCTTTCGCCGCAGCGTAGACGTAGGAGAGATCGGCATGGCCATCGCCGCGACGCGAGGGTGTGCCGACCGCGATGAACACGGCGTCGGCGTCCGCGACCGGCTTCGACAGGTCGGTGGTGAAGTCGAGGCGCTTGGCCTTGACGTTGGTCGCGACCAGCTCGTCGAGGCCCGGCTCGTAGATCGGAATCTCGCCGCGATGAAGGCTAGCGATCTTCTTCTCGTCCTTGTCGACACAGGTAACGTCGTGACCGAAATCCGCAAAGCAGGCTCCGGACACCAGTCCCACATAACCCGTGCCGATCATCGCGATTCGCATGAAAAACTCTTTCCGTTGACGACGGATGTTCCACCGAACACCCTAGACCATTTCTCTATCCGGCCGCACGCCCAACATTAGGGCAAGCTGCTTCGCGAGCCGAACAAACCTTAACCGTCGCCACCCGATTTTTTTGTGTCTTGCCGTTCGCTTCGGCGATCACACGCCGTGGTACTTTCGATACCATTCGACGAAACGCGCGAGACCTTCCGCGATTGGCGTCGACGGCGCGAAACCGACGTCGCGCTGGAGCGCGGAAATGTCGGCGCGCGTCTCCAGGACATCGCCGGCCTGCATCGGCAGCAGATTGCGGATCGCAGGCTTGCCGATGATCTTCTCGAGCGTCTCGACGAACTCGAGCAGCTTGACCGATCTGTTGTTGCCGATGTTGTAGACGCGATACGGCGCATAGCTCGACGAATTTTCAGGCCGCTCCGCATTCCACGCGGGATTCGGAGCTGCGGGCCGATCAAGCGTGCGGATCACGCCCTCGACGATGTCGTCGACATAGGTGAAGTCGCGCCACATGTCGCCATGATTGAAAATCTTGATCGGCTCATTCGCGAAGATCGCGCGCGTGAACAGATAGGCAGCCATGTCGGGCCGGCCCCACGGACCGTAGACGGTGAAGAAGCGAAGACCGGTCACCGGCAACTTGTGAACATGCGCAAAAGTGTGCGCCATCAGCTCGTTGGCCTTCTTGCTCGCGGCGTAAAGGCTGACCGGATGGTTCACCGATTGCTCGGTCGAATACGGCAGGGTGCGATTGGCACCATAGACCGAGCTCGACGAGGCGTAGACGAGATGCGCCAGACCATGGCGCCGGCCGGCCTCGAGCACGGTGACAAAGCCGTCACAATTGGCACGGATGCTGGTGATGGGATCGTCGATCGAGGCACGGACGCCCGGCTGCGCCGCAAGGTGGACGACCCGATCGGGCGCGACTTCATCGAATACGCGGATCACCGCGGCAAAATCGGCAAGGTCGATCTCGTGGAAGCTGAAGCCCGGAAGCTGCTTGAGCTTTTCGAGGCGCGCGCGCTTCAGTGCCGGATCGTAATACGGCGTGAACGCATCGATACCAACGACCTGTTCGCCACGCGCCAACAGCCGTTCACAAACGTGCATTCCGATAAAGCCGGCAGCGCCGGTCACGATCACTGGTCGCAAAGTTGTCATCTCGTTCATTCCGCGAATGCAATGCCAGACCAGGACATGAGAGGCAAGGTTTCGACGATGACGACATCATCGATTGAGGCTTGTCCATGTAAGCGCATCGAAATGTGTAGGAAACATGATGGCATCATGCATCCACGCATGCTATCCGCCTGCGAGGAAGCTCGGACGATAGCGCTGCATGTGCTAGAGATCATATCGACCGTCCATTCCGCGCGGATGCCCAGTCTTGAGGCATTGTTCGCGCAAGACACGCGCAAAGAAAAAGATCGGCTTTGAAACTCTCCATCAACGGCAGGTTCCTGACACAATCGCTGACAGGCGTGCAACGCTATGCCGCCGAGATCGTCAAAGCGATGGACCGCCTGCTCACGAGCGGCAAGGCAGCACAGCAACTCCTGGATGCGGAGTGGCAGATTCTGGTGCCGCCGGATGCACAGACGCTTGCCGGTCTTGGCCGCATCAAGGTCAAGCAAGTTGGAACTTTGCGCGGGCACGCCTGGGACCAGATCGATCTGGCGCGGGCGGCCGCCGGCACGCGCCTCGTCAGCCTCGCCAATTCCGGTCCGGTGCTCCATCGCGACCATCTCGTCGTGCTTCACGATGCGCAAGTGTTCAAGCGGCCGGACTTCTTCAGCTGGCAATACCTCGCCTTGCATCGATCGCTCGGCCATTTGCTGGCGCGCACAGCAACCATTGCAACAGTTTCGACGTTTTCGCGCAACGAACTTGCCGACGTGCTCTCACTGGATCCCGGATCGATCCCGATCGTTCCAAACAGCGCGGAGCACTTCGCGTCGGTCGAACCCGATTTCTCGATCATCGAGTCCCTGCGCCTCGAACCTTACCGCTTCTTCCTCTTTGTCGGCTCGATGACGAAGAACAAGAATGTCGACACCGCAATCCGTGCGGCCGAGCGGCTCGGCCGCGCGGATGTTCCGCTGGTCGTGGTCGGAGGCGACAACAGCAAGGTCTTTGGCGACGGCGCGACCGAGTCGAAAGCCGGAATCGTCATCGCCGGCCGTCTCAAGGACGAGGAAGTCGCCGCACTTTTCGCCCGGGCTGCAGCTTTCGTGTTTCCGAGTCTCTACGAGGGTTTCGGCATCCCACCCCTGGAGGCGATGTACTTCGCCTGCCCGGTCATTGCGAGTTCCGCGGAAGCCGTTCGCGAGACCTGCGCCGACGCCGCCGTCTACTTCGACCCACTCAACCCCGGCGAGCTGTCGGCGCGAATGCACGAAAGAATCGATCTCGGCAGGATTTCGCCGGCGGAACAGGAGAAGCAGCGGGAGCGGCTCGCGACATATTCGTGGACCAAATCGGCCGCCGCCATGCTCGATGTGCTGGCCAAATCGGCTCCGCAGGCCGCATCCGGCGGAGCGGTACGATGAGGCGGCCCAAATATTGCTGCTTGGAGACGCTAGACGTGGTCTCTGCAAGACAAGGAAGGATCGACCGTTGTCCAGCGGCCTGAAGGTTCTGCATGTCGCCGAAACGGTGAGAGGCGGCATCGCAACCTATCTCAACGAGCTTCATCCGCATCAGAGCGCGAGCTTCGGACGCGGCAACGTCAGCTATGTCGTTCCGTCCGACCATCGCGACGACCTGGTCAACATCGAGGATGAGGCCGTCACCACGTTCCCGCGCGACGGCCGCAACGCTGTCGGCCTGTTTGCCATGCTGTCCGCGACCATGCGCGCGGTCCGGCAGCAGCGGCCGGACATCATTCACCTGCATTCGTCGTTCGCCGGGCTCGTGGTGCGTCCGGTGCTGTGGCTGACCTACCGGCGCTCGCGCATCGTCTATTGCCCGCACGGATGGGCCTTCGGCCGCGAGACCGGCCGTCTCAGCCGCGCCGTCACCGAGTTCACCGAACTTCTGCTGTCGAAGCTGACCCATCGCATCGTCTGCATCTCGCACAGCGAGCAGGTCGACGCCAGGCGGGTCGGAATCGCGGCAAAACGCCTCGTCCTTGTGCATAACGGGATTTCCAAGCAGCGCCCCGCGCTCGACACGCGCGGCGCAGCGCCATGGCAGTCAGCGAAGATCAAGGTCCTTTTTATCGGACGCCTCGACCGCCAGAAGGGATATGACCTCCTGATCGAGGCGGCCCGCACGCTCGGAGACGCGCTGGATGTGCGCCTCATCGGCGCCTCTGTCGTCAGCAAATTCCGGAGAAGCGACCTGCCCTCCAACGTCTCGCTGCTGGGCTGGATGGACCGCAACCAGATCGAGGCCGAACTGGATCAGGCCGACATGGTGGCGATTCCGTCGCGCTGGGAGGCATTCGGCCTCGTCGCCATCGAGGCGATGCGGGCGGCCAAGCCGATCATCGCATTCCGCATCGGCGCCTTGCCGGAAATCGTCGAAGACGGCACCACGGGCGTGTTGTGCGACGAAGCCTCGCCCGAAAAGCTGGTTGAAGGATTCAAGCGCGCAACCACACTCGATCTGCCTGCGGTCGGCCGGGCCGGGTATGAGCGTTTCACCCGCCTCTACGACATCGAGCAGACCCATCGCAACCTGAGCCAGGTCTATGCCGACGTCCTGCAATGGGGCGAAAGCGAGGCCGGCGAGGCAAAGCTGCAGTCCGATTTCTCGAACAATCTGCGACCGTAGAGACCTGTCGATCAGGCCATCCGGTGGACGTCGCCCTGCGCCAGATCGGCATCGATGACGCGTTGATCGGAGAACGACCACGCGATCGCGAACATGACGGCCATCGCACAGATGAGAAAGCCCGCCGCGAACAGCCCGGTTTGCAACATTGTCTTCGTCTTCCCTTTTGTTTGCCCGACACCTAGCCGGATCGGGATTAGGAAGACCTTAGGGACGCCAGCGTGACGCCAGCTTCCAAATCCAGGGGTTAACGGAGGCGGAATCCCGTCACCGAAATATCGATGCAGATGCTGACGGGCGACAGCCAAGCTCACCGCAAGACCCGCGAAAATACAACGCAGAGTGCGCGCTGATTCGAATTCAACACCTGAAGTTTACGGCAGCGCCGTCTCGCGGAGATGCTGTCGAATGCGCCGGTCGCGCTTGCGCGCTGCTCGCTGGATGAACCGAGGCCTCGATCGTGACATCGATCTGACACTGGTATGTCTAATTTGCGAGCTGCTTAGAAAAATTCGCGAGTTGCTTGGAAAAGAGCACATCTCGCACAAGATTTGACCAGTCGAATGCACGTGTACGTATGTTCACAAGTGGCAATAAGGTCACAGCCATAAGTGCTTTACCATAATCACGAAGACGCAGCAGTGACTCAGTAGCTGAACAGTTGCTACGGTAATTCAGATTTTAAGTGTGCGCGAGGGAAAGACATTGGCTAGGACCGAACAAGCTCATTCGGATTTCGGGATTAGCCGGATTCTGGCCGTTGCGGCGATCAGCATTTCGCTGACCGGCTGCGCGGGCTTCATTCCGTTAGACGCTCCCGATGCCGTCTCCACGCAAACAAATGCCGCGCTGATCACCGAACCGACCGCGCCGCTCGCCTATGCGCTGATGCCGGTCAATCCGGCTGTGCTGCAGGCGACCAACGGGTTTACCGACAGCGCCGGATTGATCTTCTCCCGCCTCCCCGGCGGCAATTATCGCGACATCACCATCGGCGTCGGCGACATCGTCACCGTGACCGTTTATGAAGCGCAGGCGGGCGGTCTGTTCATTCCGCGTGAAGCCGGCGTGCGGCCGGGCAACTTCGTCGACATCCCGCGCCAGCAGGTCGACCAGTCCGGCAACATCAACATCCCCTACGCCGGATCGATCAAGGTTTCCGGTCTGACGCCGCGCGCCGTCTCGAACATCATCCGCGAACGCCTCAAGGATCGCGCCATCGATCCGCAGGCGGTCGTGAGCGTCGCAGAACAGCGCGGCAACCAGATCAGCGTGCTCGGCGAAGTCAATTCGCCGCAGCGCTTTCCCGTCGACCCGGGCGGCATCCGCCTGATGGGCGCGATCGCGCGCGCCGGCGGCCCCAAGTACCCGTCCTACGAGAGCACGATCACGATCAAGCGCGAAGGACGCACCTACAACGAGTCGATGTCCTCGGTCGTGCATAATCCCAACGAGGACACGCTGCTCGCTCCGGGCGACGTCGTCTTCCTGACCCGCATTCCCAGGGTCTACATGGCGTTCGGATCGACGCCATCGCCGGGATCGATCGGCGGAACCAACAACCGCCGCTTCACCTTCGAGAACGACAACATGTCGCTCGCCGAGGCGCTCGCGAAAGCCGGCGGTCTCGATAGCGTCCGCGCCGATTCCAAGTCGATCTACGTCTATCGTTTCGAGCCGAAGCCGCTGCTCGAGCGTATCGGTATCAATGTCTCGCAATTCCCGACCAAGACCATCCCGGCCGTTTACAAGTTTGACATGAGCAAGCCTGACGGCTGGTTCCAGGCGGATACCTTCAGGATGCGCGATCACGACGTGATTTCGGTCGCGGAATCGCCCTCGACCGAGTTTATCAAGCTCATGGCCCCGCTGGACGCAGCTTCAACGAACGCGTCGAACATCTCCAGCGTCGTGGTCAACTCCAAGTAACGGCCACGCTCGAGACTCTCTCTTGCCCGGATCTCGCCACGCGCGAAGGTCCGGGCAGGATGTCATGGCCCGCTTCTTGAATATCGGGTGACTATTTCGGCCTCATTCCGACGTGATCGTTCACGTCGTTTTGGGATCGAATGCGATTGCAGAGCCAGCTATTGCGTGGCAAGCGAGGTGCGCCCCCATCTACGATCAACGCATGAGGCGATCGTTGAAGATACTTATCGTGAACACCCTCTATCCTCCCGACATCATGGGCGGAGCAGAGGTATCGGTATCGCTGCTCGCAGAAGCCTTCATGCGCAACGGCCACCAGGTCGCCGTCGTCTCCCTGCAGAAGGAGGGCGACGTCGCGGTCGGAGATCGCAACGGCATCCGCACCTACCGCGTGCAGATCGACAACACCTATTGGCCGTTTGGACAGACGCGAAAGCCGCCACGGCTCGACCGACTGCGATGGCACTTGCGAGATACCTGGAATAGGCGTGCTGCCAAGCGCTTTGCCGCGATTCTCGACACCGAGAAGCCGGATGTCGTTCACACCAACAATCTGACCGGATTCTCCGTGTCGCTGTGGGCGGAGGCCAAGCGTCGCAATATGCGCGTCGTCCATACGCTGCGCGACTACTCGCTCATCTGCAAACGGTCGACGCTGTTCAGCAAGGGCGACACGTGCAAGGAGCGCTGCCTGGCATGCAAGACGATGACCATGCCATATCTCTACGCCTCGCGCATGGTCGATGCGGTGGTCTCCAACAGCCAGTATGTGCTGGACCGGCACCTGAAACCCGGTTTCTTCCCGGGCGTACCTCACAAGGTGATCTACAACATCGCGGACTCCAGCGCGGGACTTGCCCCGCCGTCCCCGGACGCCGACCTGACTTTCGGCTTTATCGGCCGGGTTGAGCCCGAAAAGGGCATCGATGTCGTCCTTAAAGCGGTCTCTCTGCTCCCCGATTCCGGCTGGCAACTCAAAATCGCCGGAAAGGGCTTGGAAGTTTACGAGCGAGAGCTGAAAGGACGGTATGATAATCCGAGGATCAAATGGCTTGGCTTTGTAAAGTCGGCGGAATTTTACTCCGCCGTGGATGTTTGCCTAATTAGCTCGGTTTGGCCGGAGCCATTGCCGCGGACACTGATAGAAAGCATCAATGCCGGACGTGCGACCATTTGCTCTACCGCCGGCGGAATACCTGAAATCTCTCATTTCTCGACCTCACTCGGCTCTTATGAGCCAAGTGACTTCCACAAACTCGCCGAACTGATGAAGCAGGCAATCAGTGAGGCACCGAAATGGAAGCAGACTTTTCCGCCTCGGCCTGACTTTGCAGCCAGCTTCACACCGGAAGCTGTCACCGGACAATATCTCGACGTCTATTTAGAAGGCAGCTCGAACACCGATGGAGACAGATGAGAAGGACTCCCAGGGTTCGTTCACATACGATTATTGGATGAGATCCTTTCCATGAGGATATTGATCACATCGTCACTGTACCCGACACCGGGCGCACCGAAGGTGGTCGGCGGGGCCGAGATATTCGTGCGCCGCGTTGCCGAAGGCCTTCTGAAAAATGGCGATGAAGTCGAAGTCGTTCGCGCCGCCTCGCTGCCTGAACAGGCGATGGAGACGAGCAACGGCATCGACGTGTACTCGGCACCGGTCCATAACATCTACCGGCCCTTCACCGGACAGCGAAGCGCGCCTGCGCGCGGATTGTGGCACGCGACGGAGGACTGGCGTCAAAGCGCCGAACTTGTTGCCGGCAGAATCAAGGCATTCAAGCCCGACGTGCTGCACTCGAACAACCTCTCGGGCCTCACCACGGCGGTATGGAAAACGGCGGCCGAGCTCAATGTGCCGGTGCTTCACACCCTGCACGACTACTACCTGACCTGCCCGCGGTGCTCGCGCTTCTCGAAGGGGAAGGCCTGCGAGCATACCTGCATGAGCTGCAGGCTGCTGACCATCAACCGCCGAAGCGCAACCCGATATCTGCGCGGCGTCGTCGGCGTGAGCGAGCGCATCCTCGACATCCATCTGGAGACGGGCCTGTTCGCCGATACAGAGCTGCGCAAGGTCATCCCTCACGCATCGACGGTGCCGGTCGCCGCGCCTTCGAAATATTCCGCGGGTCCCGTCCTGACCCTCGGATTCATCGGCCGTGTGACCGAAGAAAAAGGCATCTACAATCTCGTCAAGGCGTTGGCCTATCTTCCCCATGACCGGGTGCGCCTCGTCATCGCGGGCGTCGCAGACGCGGAGATACAGGACGAGCTCAGGGCCATCGCGCCGAAGGCGAGCATCGAATTTCTTGGCTTCGTCGAGCCCGAGACATTCTACCGTCAGATCGACGTCGTCGTGATTCCGCCGATCTGGGAGGAGCCGGGTCCGCTCGTCGTTGCCGACGCGCAAGCCGCACGAAAGCCTTTCCTCGGGACCCAATTCGGCGGGATTCCCGAGGCCGTCAAGCGCGGTGCCGTCGGCTGGTTGACCGCGCCGGATCCGAAGTCGCTCGCGGACAGCATTCTGCGCATCATGTCGAATCCCGAGGAGCTGGCGGCGATGGTCGACAAGCTCGCCGAGAAGAACGACCATCGGACATTCACCGACGTCATCGCCGAATATCGCGACGCCTTCGAGCTCCTGAGCCGGCACAAGCAATAGCCCTGGGATGACCGGTTTGCGCAACAAGCCCGCTCCGTCCTGCGCTTCAGCCCGCAGCCTGAAGCTGCCATGACCCGTCTGTTCGCGCTTGTCGGGGTCGTCTATCAGAGTGCGGCGGCGATCATCCTCATCTTTCTGCTCGGCCGTATCCTCTCGCCGCTCGCTTACGCCAATTTCTCGCTCACGCTCGCTTCCAGTCAGCTGCTCAGCGTGCTGATGTTCGAATGGCTGCAATTGGCCGGCGTGCGCTTCCTGGCCGCCGCCATGCATGACGACGCGGCGCGACTGAGAACGTCCCTGTTCGGCGCCGCGCTAGCCAGCGCGCTCGCGCTTCTGGTGATCGGGGGCCTCGCCGTTTCGATCGCTAGTCCGATCGCCACAAGCGTAGGTCTGGTCGGCCTTGCACTGGCCGTGGCGCAGGGCGCGACGGATCTCCACTTCATGGTTGTCCGCGTCTCGCACCGGCTTGGCGCAGCCGCGTTTCTCCTCATTCTGAGAGCCACGCTGATGGTGGGCGGCGCGGCGGCCGGCGCGTGGCTCCACGGCACGGCGCACGCGGCGCTGCTCGGTATGCTGGGCGCCCAGATCGCCAGCCTGATCGCCGGGCAGCTGCTGCATCCCCACAAACTTCAGAAAGTGACGCGTCCGGCCCTGCTGGAGGATTGGAGCGGCTTCGCCCGCTACGGGATGCTCGCCGCCGGCGCCTCGGTGCTCCACCTCTCGGTCCCGGTCTCGATACGCTTCGTCGTCGTTTCAGCGCTGGGTGCGAGCGCTCCAGCGGTCACCGCAGGCTTCTCGATGGCGATCGACCTGCTGCAGCGGCCGTTTGCAGTGCTGGTCGCGGCCATCCACACCGTCAACTATCCCGAAGTCGTCCATCAATACGAGCGCGGCAGTGCCGACGACTCCCGCGCGGCCGTCGCGCATCTGCTCGATTTTATCATATGCGCCACGCTGGTGATGCTCGGAGGCCTGATCGGCTTTCTGCCGGACGCGGGACAATTGTTCGTTCCGGCGCCCATTCTGGCAAGCTTTCTCCAGACCTCGGCCGCCGCAGCGGGCTTCTATTTCATGCACTGCCATCTGCAATCCACGCTCGCGATCGCCCCTCATTTGACGAAGTCCGCCACGCGTCTCGTCGTCGTCGCGCTGTGCCAATTGCTGCTCGTCCTGGCCGTCGCGGTGCCAACGCAGGCGATCACGGGAGCGCCGACCTATGTCCTGGTCGGTGCGATCGTCGCAACCGCGATCATCATCGTGCTCGCGGCGGGCCCCATGGTGCGGTTCGGCGCAACGCCGCGATGGGGGCTGGTCGCGGCATCCGTCGCGGGCTCGGCCTTCATCGGCGCATTTTCGGCCGTGCCCTCGGCGTCGCCGATTGCGCTGGTTGCGAAGATCGTGGTCGCAACCGCCATCGTCGCACTCCTCGCCTGGAAGGGGCGCTTCCTCGAGGCTGCCGGCGCATCCCGATCGGATGTGTAACGACAGCGTGACGCCGCGATGCTGTTCGCAATGAAAAATGGCCTGCCCAACAACTTGGCAATGCCTGCTGCCCGATTGCTTGTCTTGCCAGTTGTGCATGTGCGAGATAAACGCGCGGGTGCAGGGCTGGGCCGCATGGAACCTGAGTGGGCGTCATCGCGTGGCGCCCGGAGATCGACGTAATGCTGAAAAATCTGCTGTCGATGTCCGGCATGAACGTTCTCAAGTCCGGCCTGCAGTTCGCGATGACCGTCATGATGACGTATTTCGCGGCGCCGGCCGAATTCGGCCTGGTCACCTTTTCACTGCCGTTCGTCGGATTCATCGCGCTGTTGACCGATCTGGGCATGTCGAGCGCCATGGTGCAGCGGCCGACGCTCGATCGGAACGACGCGGGCGCCGCGATCACACTGATCTGCGCCATCGGCTTGCTCTGCGCCGTGATCCTGGCGGTGATCTCCGCGCCTCTCGCCGCCGGTCTCGAGATGGAGGGATTGGGAAGCGTCCTCGCCACGCTGTCGATTTCGGTGGTGCTCTCCATTGCCGCCCTCGGCCCGCGCGCCGTGCTCGAGCGGCATCTGCGCTACCAGGTCGTGGCGAGCGTCGAGATCATCGCCGTCATCGTGTCGGTGCTCACATGCGTTCTGGGCGCCTTCCTGGGCTGGGGCGTCTGGTCGCTGGTCGCCTACTATGTCGTCGTGCAGATCGTTCGCGCCGCGGCCTTCGCCATCATCGCGCGAAAGGATGTGCAGCTCAACTTTCAATGGGGCCGCGTGCGCTCGATCCTGACCTTCGGCGGTTGGGTGCTGGCGAGCAATCTGCTCAACTTTGCCGGTCGCGCGGTCGGCAACGTCCTGATCGGCGGTGCCGTGGGCGCGGCCGCTGTCGGTCTGTACGGTCTGGCTTACCAGATCATGATCCTTCCGCTGATGGTGATCACCTGGCCCGGCAGCGGCGTGCTCATGGCGACACTCAGTCGTCAGGCCGCAAAGGGATCGCTGCAGGAGCGCAACCAGATCATTTGCGGTGTGCTGTCGCTGACGGCCGCGGTGGTCTTTCCCGGCATGCTCTATCTCACGTTCGGCGCAGACTATCTTTTCACCGCGTTCTTTCCGGCCAAGTGGACCGGCATCATTCCGCTGGTCGGGCTGATGTCGATTGCCGGCGCAGCGCAGTCGATCACCGCCTATAGCGGCGCCATGCTGCTGTCGCGGGGCAAGGCTCAGCTGCAATTCTGGGTTTCGACCGCGAACAGCATCTCGACCATCGTGGCGTTCGTCATCGGCCTGAGATTCGGGCTGATCGGGATCATCAAGATCTATCTTGCGGTGACGCTCATCGTGTCCGTCGCCACAATGCTGATCACCTCGTGGGAAACCAAGCTGCCGGTGCTTGATCTGGTCAAGGCGCTTGCGCCCGCAACGGTCGCCACGATGCTCGGCCTCGTTGCCGCAAATCGCGTCATGGAGATGGCCGCCACGCCGAAGTCGGCCTGGATGCTTGGCACGACCGCATACGTCCTGACGATCGCGATCAGCTACCTGCTGTTTCATCGCCAACTGGCACGAAGCCTGCTCGGCCTGCGCGATCTCGAACTCAACAAGGAGCGCGTCGCTGCCACCTAGCCATGCCGCCGCGAGGGATTGATGAGATGACATCGAAAGGACCCATGAATATTCTGATTTTGACGGCGACCATCACGCCGAAAGCCGACGTGCGAAGCCTTGGGCGGAAGGATCCCGCCCTCCGCCGCAAGGACTATGAAGACGCGCTCTGGTTCTACGGCCGGCTGGTCGGCCAGTGCATCGACCAGATTGTCTTCGTCGAGAACTCGGAATCCGACCTGACCAGTCTCAAGGCCATCGCCGAGCAGTTGAACATCGTCGACAAGATCGAGTTTATTTCCTTTGCGGGGCTCGACTATCCTCAGATGTACGGCCGCGGCTACGGCGAGCTGTTCCTGCTCGATCACGCGATGGCGAATTCGCGCTTCATCAGGGATTGCGATGCCGACACCCCGATCTGGAAGATGACCGGCCGCTACATCGTCCTGAATCTTGCCAAGCTGATCCAGAAGACCCCGAAAGGGTTCGCTTTCTACGTCAACATGCGGAACTACCCCAAAAGGGTGGTCGACATGTACATGATGGCGTGGACCAAAGCCGGCTATCGCCAATACCTCCAGGGCAAGTGCAAGCTCTACGAGGAGACGTCCGCCGCCGCGTTCCCCGAAAAGGCGCTGCGTGACGATTTCGAGGCCGCGCCGAAAACGTCGAAATTCATTCCACGGTTCCGAACGGTGCCGCTCGTCAGCGGCATCCGCGGCCTCGACAACAAGGGATATGCAACCGACAACATCTGGAAGTTCTACATCCGGGTCGCACTGGACACCGTTTGTCCGTGGCTCTGGATCTAGGCCGAATGTTGCCGCAGGCGCGGCACGTGCCGCGCCTACATGCCCCGCTTGGTCAGCTCCTCCGCCTCGTGCGGCGCGAGTTCCTTTCCGGCAAAGCGCGATAGCATGTAGAGTGGCACCTTCGGTGTTTTGAGGTCATACATCAGGCCGAAGCGGTTTTCCGGCGGGGCCTTCTTCGGCTCGTCAAATAACTCATAGATCAGCACGCTCTCGATGTCGGCATCGACCTGATTGGCGATGAAGCTCAAAGTGGCGTGCAGGCTCTTGTAGCACGCCTCGGTGAGAGGCTTGCCGGCTTCGTTCTCGTAAGCCGGCTTGTAGATCTCCGCGCAATTGACTTCATTGAAGACGACCGGCTTGCCGTACGTCGCGAGCTTCTTGAACAGATTGTAGGACTGCCTGCTGCCGCCCCACGCGCGGTTCGGATTCTGATTCAGGACCTCATAGTAGTGATAGGAGATGACATCGAATCCAACGCCCTTCGACGCCATGAAGTCGAGGAAGCCGAACATCGTCGAGGTGGTGTTGAGCACGCGTCGCAAATGCGTCCCGTGTTCACGATTGATCTTGTCGATCGCATCCGACATGCCCTTGAGGATCGCGACCCAGTCGTTCATGACCGGCATGTCGAATTCCTCGGCGGTCCAGCCGTGGCCGTAGAGCTTCTTGCCGCCCGAATCCAGCGCCAGAAGGTTGATCTCGTTGCCCATCTCCCAGTCGTTGATCTGATCCTTAAAATTGATCACGAAGGTGTAAGTTCTCGAATAGGCCTGCTGATACAGCGCATTCCAGTCGCCAGCCGGATACTTGCCGCCATCGGTGCGATCGCCCCAGGCAAACGGGGTCGCCAATATCGGCTTGAGCGTGATGCCATAGGTCTTGGCCAGCGCAATCATGTCCCGGTACATCTGGACCTCGTAGGGATCAGTGTCCCGCGCGAGATTTGCACCGACCCTGTACTGCGTGAGGCCGCGGGCTCGCATGACCTCGAAGACCGCCTTCAGGTCTGTGCGCCGTGCGTCGGGGCCGTCGACCCCCCAAGTGAGCGGACCCGCACTGGCATGCCCGACGGATGCCACCAGACCGAGTGCCAGCAACAGCGCGGACAAAAACACTCTCTTCATTGCCAGGAACATTGCGCCTCCGTGCGCCCGAGAAACTGCATGCATCCGTTTCCGATCCATCATCACCTGCATCTGCGCGACCGACCTTCACAATATGATCACAATAGGCTCTCACCGGCAAAGCGCAGCCGCTGTCGGAGCGAACAACACGTTTGCACGCTTTTGTGGCAAAATTTGCCGGAGAAATTGCCGTTCCAATTCGACTGAGTATCTATAATGTCGCCCGAATGGAACGACTTAACGCCAAGCGAGAGTAAATTGTCGAACGCTCCCCTCGAATCGAAGCCACCGATCGTCCTCAATCGCTCGACCGAAGCAGGGCGCTCGGTCGCATGTGTCATCGTGACTTACGGGCGACGCGAGCAGCTGGTGCGGCGGACCGTTGCCGCCGTTCAGGCCAGCCCCGCGGTCAAACGCGTGATCGTGGTCGACAATGGATGCAACCGACCCGTGACGGTTGACGATTTCGCAACCATATCTCCCGTCGACGTCATCAGGCTCGATTCAAATCTGGGATCGGCCGGCGGCTTTCACGCCGGCATCACCGCTGCCCAGCGGCTCGAAGACGATTTGGGGTTCGTCCTCATTCTGGACGACGATAATGTCGGCGAAGACGGTTTCCTGGACCGCTTGCTCGCACTGCATACGGCGCTCGGCGCGACGGACGATATCGGGCTGTGCGCATTGCGCAGGCATCGGGGCATCTATCCGACGTTGCTCGCCGATCAGAACGCCGTGGCCATCCGCGCCAACTCGTTCCTGAACTTTCATCTCGCCTCGCTTCCGTCAAAACTATGGCGACGGTTGGCGCGATCCGCGCGGCGAGATCCGGAGAATCACGGGGAGTTTCATCTGCGCCGGATCGAGACCGCTCCCTATGGCGGACTCCTGCTGCCGATTGGCGCTGTCCGGAAGGTCTCGCCTCCGAACAAGGAGTTCGTCCTTTATAGTGACGACCACGACTACTCGCTGCGCCTGATGGACGCAGGCATTGCCATCTATCTGACGGATGTCGGCTGCATCAACGACGCGGAAGAATCCTGGGACAAGAAGCCGAGCGCCAGCGCACGCAGCGCGCTCGTCAGCCCCGACGCACCGGCGTGGCGACTCTATTATGCCTGCCGGAACCGGATCTTGATTGAGAAACGGTATACAACCTCCCCGATTGTCTATCGTATCAACCGAACGAGCTACCTCGGCCTGCTCGCGATCGAGGCAATCCTGGCTTACCGCAGTCTTAATGGTGCCAGAAAGGCGTTGCGTCCGCTGCTCGAAGCCATCGCCGACGGCGACGCACAGCGACTCGGGTGGCGAACCGAGTATCAATTGCCTGGCGCGTCACCGTCGAACACCGCGTCCGCGCATTAGCGCGCGACGAATCATTTTCGTTTGCGCAAACGATTCACGTGGCTGTCATGGAACATTCCGTAGAACAACGGGCCAATTGTGAATCGTAATTAGGCAATCGCGGCCAGTTCCTGTGAGGAACAAGCAGTGTCGCGCAATGTGCTGAAAATACTTGCAGTTCGTTCCGCGAAAAGGCCGCGGATACCTACATCTTTAGCCTTCTTTCTAACGTCACTGACAAACTCTGCCGCTACGCATGAAGCAACATAGCGGGCATCACCAGAGTAAATCATGGCGACCATCACCAGCAGCGATCAAACTGTTCTCTCGGCAAGCGCGTTCACAAGTTCAATCGGCGTCAACACGCACGTCTCATATGCGTGGGGTAGTTACAACAATCTCGCACTCGTCGAAGCCGACCTGAAATATCTCGGCGTCACTACGCTTCGTGACAGTTTGACGAACATTCCGGCAGCACAGCCGGTGCTCGACGGTCTGGCGAACGATGGATACAAGTTCGATCTCGGCGTCTCATCGTCGATCCCGGCGACGGGCGCAGCCGGCCTGCAGCAATATGTCGCCGCGCTCGACGCGTTCCAGGCGGCACACCCGGGCAGCATCATCGCGCTCGAAGGCTTGAACGAGGCCAATCTCCAGGCCTTCAGCTACAACGGCAGCTCGACGATCGAAGCGGCCGCGCAATTTCAGCAGGCGCTCTACACCGCGATCAAGGCCGATGCGAATCTTTCGAAGCTTCCGGTCTACAATCTGACCCTCGGCTACGACGATCCCAGCGATTTCGCCAAGCTCGGCAATCTCGGCTCGTCCTCGGACTACGCCAACTCCCACGCCTATGTCAGCACCGGCACTACGCCGGCCGCCGCGCTGGCGTCAGCGTTGAATCTCGCGAGCTCGGTGTCTCCCGGCGATCCCTCGGTCATCACGGAAACCGGCTACACCACGTTGAGCAGCACGCCGTATCTCGGTGTGAACGAGTCGGTTCAGGCAAAATCGATCCTCAACACCTTGATGGACGCTTTCAAGGACGGCGTCGGCACGACCTATCTCTACGAACTGCTCGACCGCAACTCGTCCAGCAGCGATACCAATGCGCAGAGCCATTTCGGGCTGTTCTACGACGACGGTACCCCGAAGCTCGCCGCGACCGCGGTCCACAATCTCACGACGATCCTCAACGACGACGGAACCGGCAGCGGTCAGCCGACCAGCCCGCTGAGCTATACGCTCAGCAACATGCCGGACTCCGGCAACAGCATGGTGCTCGGCAAGAGCAACGGCGCCTACGATCTGGTCGTCTGGGCCGAGCCGAAGGTCTGGGATCCCAAAACGAACACCGAGATCAGCAATCCGAGCCAGACCGTCACGGTTCAGCTCGACGGCGTGCACCAGTCCATCAAGGTCTACGATCCGACCGGCGGAACCGACCCGATCGAGACCTTCACCAATGTGAGCTCGTTCACGATTCCCGTGAGCGATCATCCCATCATCATCGAGATCGACGGCGTGGCCCGCGCACCCTCGAATCCAGCCCAGGCCACCGACGTCACCGGCACCGCCGCCACGATCGTCGCGGAGCTTGCCGATCTCTCCGCATCCACCACCCTGCATTCGATCACGCTGACGGACACCCACGTGCTTGCCGTCGCCTCCGTGTCGACGATGAACTATATCATCTCGCATTACGGAAACGCGCTCGCGGCGATCCAGGGCGGCTACTCGTTCTCGGTCACGACGTCCACGTCGAGCTGGAGCGAGACGAAGTTCTTCGACGCGTCCGGCACGCAGACGGGAACGCAGACGTCGAACTTCTCTAACGGCGTCATCACCAGCAAATCGCTCGTCAACGTCGATTCGAGCAGCGACACGATCCTGTACGCGGCCGGCGTTAAGACGCAGGAGATGATCGTCAGCGCAAACGGCGCGAAGCAGACCATCAACTACAATTCGGACGGCAGCATCTCGAGCGAAACAGTTGTCGGCTCCGACAAGACGGTCACGACCACCGTTTACGCCAATGGCTTGAAATCCAAGATCTATGTGACCAATGCCGATGGAACGCACACCAACACGTTCTACGGCATCACCGGCCAGGCCTACGCCACTCAGGTTCTGACGACGAAGGCCGACGGAACGGTCACGTCGATCACCGACCTGCACGCTGACGGTACGACCCAGTACACGAAGGTGGTCAACGCCGACGGCAGCTCCATCACCGGCCTCTACAATGCCGCCGGCCAGCAGACGTCGGAAGTACGCAACTATGCCGACGGCTCGAGCCTGACGACGAACTACAACACTTCAGGCGTCGTGACCCAGACCATCGCCAAGGCTGCCAACGGCGCCACGACCACGACCAACCTCAGCGCCGGCTTGCAGACGTCGATCTACATTACAAGCGCCGACGGCACCAAGGAAACCAAGCTGTTCACGGCCGGCGTGATCGCCAGCGATCTCATCCAGAAGACTGACGGATCGTCGACGACGACGGTCTATGCCAACGGCGTCAAATCCAAGGTGTATGTCACCAACGCCGACGGCACCCACACCAACACATTCTACAACGTCACCGGCCAGGCTTACACGACGCAGATCCAGACCACCAAGGCCGACGGAACGGTGACCGCTCTCACCCAGCTGCACGCCGACGGCACGACGCAGTACACCAAGGTCCTGAACGCGGACGGCAGCACCACCACCGGCCTCTACAACACCGCCGGCCAGAAGACCTCCGTCGTCCAGAACTACACCGACGGTTCGAGCCTCACCACGAACTACACCGCGGCCGGGACGACGACACAGACGATTGCCAAGGCCGCCAACGGCGCGACCACGACGACGAACCTCAGCGGCGCGGGCCTTCAGGCATCGATCTACATCGTCGGCGCCGACGGCACGAAGGAAACCAAGCTGTTCGCGGCCGGCGTGATCACCAGCGATCTCGTCCAGAAGACCGACGGATCGTCGTCGATGACGGTCTATGCCAGCGGCGTGAAGTCCAAGGTGTATGTCACCAACGCCAACGGCACCCACACCAACACCTTCTACAACGTCACCGGCCAGCCCTACACGACGCAGATCCAGACCACCAAGGCCGACGGAACGGTGACCGCCTTCACGAATCTGCACGCCGACGGCACGACGCAATACACAAAGGTTCTGAACGGGGACGGCAGCACCACCACCGGCCTCTACAACAGCGCCGGCCAGAAGATCACGGAGGTGCGCAACTACGCCGACAGCTCGAGCGTCACCACGACCTTCAACACGTCCGGCGTCGTGACACAGACCGTGGCCAAGGCGACCAACGGCACCACCACGACGACGAACCTCAGCGCCGGCGTCCAGACCTCGATCATCATCGCCAGCGCCGACGGCACCAAGGAAACCAAGCTGTACACGGCCGGCGTGATCGCCAGCGATCTCGTCCAGAAGACCGACGGCTCGTCGACGATGACGACCTTCGCCAATGGCGTGAAATCCAAGGTGTACGCCACCAACGCAGACGGCACCCACACCAACACGTTCTACAACATCACCGGCCAGGCCTACACGACCGAGATCCAGAACACCAAGGCTGACGGCACCATCACCGCGATCACCGATCTTCATGCGGACGGCACCTTGCAGTACACCAAGGTCGCCAACGCCGACGGCAGCACAACGACCGACCAGTATGACAGCACGGGCCACAAGACGACTGAGATCGTCAACCATGCGGACGGCTCGACGCTGACGTCCACCTACAATGCGGCAGGCGCGGTGACCCAGACGGTCGCGAAGGCCGACGGCGATTCCACGACGACCAACTTCAGCAGCGGCGTCAAGACGTCGGTCTACATCACGAACGCGGACGGCTCGAAGGAGTCCGACCTCTACACCGCCGGCCACCTGACCAGCGCGCTGATCCAGAAAACCGACGGCTCGTCATCGACGACGGTCTACAGCAACGACATCAAGACAGCGACCTATGAAACCCATGCCGACGGGACGCACACCAACACCGCCTACAATGTGACCGGCAAGGCCTATACGACCGAGATCCAGCAGAGCAAGGCGGACGGCACCGTCACGTCGATCACCGATCTGCACGCCGACGGCACCCTGCAATACACCAAGGCCGTCAACTCGGACGGCAGCATCACGACGGATCTTTACGACAGCACGGGCCACAAGACGACCGAGGTGCAGAACTACACCGACGGCTCGACCCTGTCGTCCACCTACGATACGACCGGCAGCGTGACCCAAACGGTGGCGAAAGCCAGCGGCAACACCACGACCACCAACTTCAGCAGCGGCGTGAAGACGTCGGTCTACGTCACCAATGCCGACGGCTCGAAGGATACCCAGACCTATTCGACCGGCAAGATCGCCAGCGACTACGTTCAGAATACGGACGGCTCGAACGCGACGACCGTTTACACGGACGGCGTCAAGGCGAAGATGTACGTCAACAACGCCGACGGGTCGCACGACAATTTCTACTTCAACGCGACCAACACGGAGCACGACTCCTACAACACGGCCGGCAATCTGGCCTATGTCGACATCCTGAACTCGGACGGCACGCACAATGCGTCGGCCAAGGTCGCGGGCATCTCGCTTGCCGGCAGCGCCGGAAACGACACCTTTGCGGCGGCCGGGGTCGGATCGACCACGATCTCGTTCGGCGGCGGCAATGACACGGTGAACGGCTTCCACGCCGGATCGGCCACGGGCCACGACACGGTCGCGATCGCCAAGCTGATGGCCACCGACTACACGCAGCTCCAGCTCAGCCAGTCCGGTGCCGACACCGTGATCCACGTCACGGCGAACGACACCATCCTGCTGAAGAACGTCGTTGCCGCGAACGTGACCAGCAGCGACTTCCTGTTCGTCTGATCGAGCCGGGATAGCGTGCGGCGGGCCCCCTCGCCGCACGCATCCGGGATCGCCGGCGCGCCCGCATGCGGCCGCCTTGTCGCTGCGGCATTGCCTCATTCATCATCATCGCGCCAAAAAATCAGGATTTGACCGATCACTGATGCGATCGGTAAAATCGAGCACCAGCGCGGCATTGAGGCGACATTGACGGATATCGAGGGTGCGCGGTCCCCCAAGGGCGGGATCGTACCGGGAATTCAATACCTGCGCGGTTTTGCAGCCATTCTGGTGGTGATCTGGCACGTCAACTGGCTGGTCAGCCTGCCGCCGTCTTACGGCGAGAGTCCGTTTGCACTCGCCGAAACCGGCCTGTTCGGTGTCGCAATCTTCTTCGTCATCAGCGGCTTTATCATCACGATTGTTTCATTCGAGACCATCCGCAGCACGCGCGCGGAATTCTTCGTCCGGCGCTTCGTGCGCATCATTCCCTTCATGTGGGTATGCGTGATCGGATACAACCTGCTGTCGATGGCCGGCACGGCGAAGATCGATCTTCTGCCCGGCCTGCGCGCCATGGCGCTCTGGCCGATCGGAGAGCTGCGGCCCCACGTGGTCTGGACGCTCAGGCACGAGTTCATTTTCTACATCCTGTTCGCAGTCACCATGTTGCGGCCGCGCCCGCTTTCATATGTGCTGGCCGCCTGGTTCCTTGCGCCGCTGGCGTGGTACGCGGCGTCTCGCTTGCTGGCGTGGCCGGAACTGCTGCAACCCGAGAGTTCAGGACTCGCGCTTGCGACCGTGGTCGGTTACGGCAACATCATGATGCCCAACCTTCAGTTCGGCATGGGTTTTGCGTTGGGTCTGCTGTGGCTGAAGGGGCATCCCATCGTGCAGAGCCGCTATCCCGCAGCATTCCTGCTCACGCTCGCTGCGAGCATCCTGGCAACCGCCCTTGTCGGGGCGACACTGTCGGAGGACAACGGGCTCCGCGCCCTCTGGTGGACGCTGTTCGCGACGATCGTGGTCTGGCTGGGCGTCGTCTCGACCGAGAAGCCGGGACCGCTGCATTCCCTCGGCATGCTGCTCGGCGACGCGTCCTATTCAATCTACCTCACCCACGCCGCGACTGCGGTCGTGCTGATTCAGATCTCCGCGCGTCTCCACAATCCATTGCCGACCGCGCCGTTCGTCATCGCAGCGGTGGTCGCGTCGGTCCTCGCCGGGATCCTGATCCATTGGTATGTCGAGCAACCGCTCATTGCCTTTTGCCGCAGACTCGGACGCCGCCGTTCGATCGTCGCCTAGCGGCGATCGGTTGGGCGAACGCCGCAATTCGATGCTATGCCAAGCCTATGCCAAGCCGGCCGCACGGCCATGAATTGGCTCCAACTCCGTGGCATCCGCTGATGCCGCCAAAACAGGCGCATGAAAGGCTGACGAGAATGTCGCAACCGGATCGAGACGCAGAGCTCGCAACCGTTTCGTTGCCGGGCGCACTCGGCCGCGAGCGCCCCTCCGCACCGACGCGCCTCTGGCGGCTGCCCGACACCATCCAGTCTGGCCTTTCGCGGCAGGAAACCGCGGAAAGCATTTTGGCGAGGAACGGGGGCCTCGGACCGGGCTTCAACATGATGCGGCACCTGCTGTCGCTGGTCATCGTGTCGCATCACTGTCGTGTCGCCGTTGCCGGCCTGTTCGCCGGGGCCGCTTTCGTCAAGAGGCTCGATGAACCGGGAATGGCCGTCTACGTTCTCAGGGATCCCGGCGCCGCCGCCTTTGACAAGATGGGCGGACTGACCGCGCTGTCCTTCAGCCACCTCCATGCGTCCGAAATCATCCAGGAACTGCTCCGACCCGGGTTGATCGCGCTCGTCGGGATGTTCTTCGCGCTCAGCGGCTTCCTGGTCACCGGCAGCGCCATGAAGAACCCTGATCTCAAGACGTTCTTCATCAACCGCGTGCTGCGGATCGTCCCGGCGCTCAGCGTCGAGGTGACGCTCTGCGCACTCGTGGTCGGGCCGCTCCTGACGCAATTGACGCTGTCGCAATATTTGTCCGAGTACCAGTTCTACCGCTATTTCGGCAATATCGTCGGTCACGTCACGTTCGAGCTGCCCGGCCTGTTCCTGCACAATCCCTGGCCGGAGATGGTCAATGCCAATCTCTGGACCCTGCCCTGGGAACTCTGGTGCTACGTCTTCGCCTTCGCGCTCCTGCTCGTGCGCATGATCTCGAATGAGCCGCGAAAGATCCATTGGATCACGCTGCTGGTGGGCGCCGCGCTCCTCGCCGAACTGATCGCTTACTTCATCGATCCCGCGACCTTCAACGTCCGGTCCGATTCGACGAGGTTGGCCGGCTGGTATCTGGTTTACATGTTCTTCTTCGGCATGGTGTTCCGCCTGAACGCGAAATACCTGCCGATCCACTGGGCGATCTTCGCGGCCTCGGCGCTCTGCTACGCGGCGATCATGTGGCTCAACGTCCTGCTGCCGCTTGCCGGGATCTTCCTGACCTATTGCACGGTCTATATCGGCATGCAGAGCTTCAAAACATTCGATCGACTGTTCAGCCAGGATCTCTCCTACGGCATCTACCTCTACGGCTTCCCGATCACGCAGGCGACGATCGACATCTTCCAGCGCGTGCTGGGGCCGGATCATCGCCTCTCGCTGGCGATGATCCTGCCGATTGTCATCGTGTTGACGCTCGGCTTTGCGGCCTTCTCCTGGAACGTCATTGAAAAACCGGCGCTGCGGCTGCGCCGGTTCTACCAGAGGCCTGCCTGACGCGATCAGGCCGCCGGGCTCTGCGCCATTTTCCGCGCGAGAATGTGCCGGAGCGTCCCATCGATGAACCGGCGCAGGCGCACCTCGATGATCTCATAGCTCAGCGCGCTTGCGATCAAGGCGAGCACCAGCCCGAAAATCACGAACCCGCTCCATAGCAGCCAGCGATCGACGCCGCGATCGACCAGCTTCAACCCGATGACCTGCAACGGGAACAGCACGAAGGGGTGAACGAGATAGAGGCTGTAACTGATCTTGCCGATGTATTGCAGCGGCGCCAAACTCAACAGGCCGGCCATTCCCGATCCCGTCGCCAGCACCATTCCGAACAGCAGAAAGCCCGGGACCAGCGCGGCAAAAGGATGCAACACGTCGAGTGCGGCATACATGGCGGCAAAACAGGTGAGCCCCGCAACGACGCCCACGGCCCCCGTAATCCGAAAGCGCAGATTGCTCGCGCTGAAAAGCATGCCGATCACGAAGAAGGCAGTAATCGGCCAATGCAGGATGCAGAGGAATCCGAGAAGGATCAGCGGCGCGGCAAGCCACCAGCTCTTCAGCCGCACCACGGCACCGAAGCACAAAGCGAACAGGATATAGAACGCCCATTCGTAGGTCAGCGTCCAGGCGTTTTGCTGGGCGATCGGAAGCCCGATCGCGTCTTGGACGAAGAACAGGTTGGCGAAAAACACCTGAAGATAGGTCGGCAGATCGATGCCCCGGAAGAACTTGTATCCAACAATGGGGCCGGCCACGAACAACGCCAGATGCAGCACGACGAACACCGGCATGATG
Source organism: Bradyrhizobium rifense (assembly GCF_008123425.1). Lineage (GTDB taxonomy): Bacteria > Pseudomonadota > Alphaproteobacteria > Rhizobiales > Xanthobacteraceae > Bradyrhizobium > Bradyrhizobium rifense. Next base: position 213,282 of record NZ_VSSS01000032.1, on the reverse strand, counting down.
CGCAGCATGCGATCATACATGAACTTTCCGATCGACCCGTGCCGCACCAGGCTCGCGGGGATCAGAAAGCCGCTGATCATGAAGAACAGCTCGACGCCATGCCCGCCGGAGTTGATCACCGATTGCAGCCACGGCCAGATCGGCGGCAGAAACCCGGGATTGGGGATGTCGTAGACGCCGCCTTTCGGCATGTCACAAAAATGGTCAATCAGCACGCTCATCGCCGCGACGCCGCGAAGGCCCTGAATGGACGGCACGAAACCGCCGCCGGCCTCGGCATAGGATGCGCGCGCCGGCATCGTCACTCTGCCCCCTGGCTTCGCAGGGTCGGCTGGAGCGGCACCGAAGCAAACGCGCGCGGGGATCGGAATCGATGCCCGAAGTTGATGGATGGCTTCTCGATCGTCAGATAGGTCAGCCAGCTGACGAGAATGGACGCGGCGATCACGGCGGCAGTGAAGAGAAACCACTGCAGGGGGCCGCTGCCGCCGCCAAAAAAGTAGAAGATGACGATCATGGCGAACGACCCCATCAGGTAGATCGAATAACTGATCGTCCCGACGAACGACATGAAGCGCCAGGCAGCCTTCTCACCGAGGGCCGCGAAACCAACGAACACGAAGGCGGCCAGAATATAGGCGCCGCCCATCCCGTAAGCACAGAAGAAATTCTCCTGGTAGTCGATGCCGTAACGCCTGTACGCAACGCCCGCGGCAAAGATTACATACAAAACGGCGCAGATCGCGACATGGCGCCAGCTGAGCTTGTCTTCCATGACGGTATCGCGGATCACCTTGCCGAAGAACATCGCCGTCAGGTCAAGAGCCAGTTCAAGCACGCCCCACACGGCGTGAACTTTGACGAACGGGAAAGCAACGATGCCGACGACGCACGTCGCGACGACAATCTGAAACGCGGTCAAGCGGCGCGTGAGAAAGCCGGTCGCGAACAAGCCTATACAGCTGACGTAGAACATGAGCTCGACCGCAAGCGTCCAATAGGCAATCCTGATATTGGGAATGCCCATGAACATCTGAAACATGGTCGCGTTGGCCGCAACGTGCGACAGCGGGAAGGTCTTTCCTTCAATGGTCGGGGACAGAACCAGCAGGACGACGATCGAGAGCCAGTACGCCGGATAAAGGCGAAAAAAGCGACTGACGACGAAATCCCGAACCGGCGCGGCACTCTTCGGAAAGCTGTAGGGAATCACGAAGCCGCTGACGAAGAAGAACAGCACCACGCCAAAGCGGCCGAAGTTGAAATACTCTCCGAGCGCATGGTGAAACACCCAATAGTAGCTTCCGGTCTGCTGGTTGAGCACAATCTGCTCCAGCGCGTGCTGTAGCACGACCGACAGCACGGCGATGCCGCGAAGCGTGTCGACGAAAGCCAATCGTTTATGCATCACAATTCTTCCCTGGCTCGACCTACGAAGCGGGCCGCGGCACGTTCGCTCCGATGGTAGGATGTTCTTCTTCCGACAGACCTGCGCGCCCCGAATCCGGCCGTCGAGAAGGCACCTGCAGAGCAACAGACGCGCGACGTGAGAACACCTCACTGAAGCTCAGCGCGATCATCAGCAGCCCCGTCGAGGGACCATAGTTCAGAACCGTGATCGTGAAGAGATTGACCGTGAATATCAGGGACAGTTTGTAGATATCGGTGACCAGAAAAGTCGTCCGGAACACCATCCACATGAAGAGGACGAACGGCAACCCGAACATCAGGTACGTACCGATATAGAAGTTGTCGACCGGCACCCAATACGAAACCAGGTTCGAGAACAATTGCTGCGGATAGTTGAAACAACCGGCGCCACACCCGGTGATGAAGCCAACCGGCATCAGCTCGCTCATGTACACGAAAGGGAGCTGCCAGCTGTTGTTGATCCGGTCCATCATGCTGAACAGCAGATCCTTGTTGCCAACCGACGCCCCCGAGGCGAGCAGGATGAGAATCAATGGCGCGAACATCGAGGCGAACGACCATAATGCGATCGTCCGCACCGCCGTGAATTTCATGCGCTCCGGCAGGCTCCGGACCAGCAACATCAGCACCATGTAAAGCAGGAGCACGAGCATCGTTGTCTTGCTCGTCGTCAGCTTGATCGCGTAGACCGCGATCGAACCGAATATGAGGCACCACAAGGTGCTCTTCCGGATCGAGGTCACGACAAAGGTGATCAGGATGAAGAACGCCGCCATCGTGTTGTCGGCTGCAAAGCCCGAGAGACGCTGCTCCGCGGCGGCCCACCACAACCGCCCCGCCTCTCGAACCGCGCCGAACGATTCGTATTTGAAGCCAGTCCACGGCATGGTCGTATATTTGGACAGGAACACGCCAATGATGGAGGCGTAGAACACACCCGTGAAGATCATCAGCAATTTCTTGTAGGAGCCAAAATTGCTGTCGCAGAAGGAGAAGCCGACGAACACAGGAAGCATCATCTTGAAGGATGATGAAAGAGCGTTGATCGTGCCCAGAAAAAAATACCCGATGCCGAGCGAGAGCACGATCTGGAGCAGAACGAGCGCGGCGACGATACTTCTGTTTCGTATAATACAGCGCTGAAAAAACAGGCCGATGCACAGCATCGCGACAACGTCCGGCAGAAACCAGAGTGCGCCGACGTGAAGGATACTCGTATAATATCGCGCCGCGCCGCCAAAAGCATCGCGGAATATGTAAAGCGTGAGCGCCACGGCTTCGAGATTGAAGCCGAAATCAAACTTCAACTTGTTTTGGGGCGCGACCGTATGGACCATCATCTGCACCGAACTCCCTAATTCGATGGCCGTGCGGACGGCACGGCGCTGGACGACGACACATTGGGAATCCTGCCGAGGATATTCTTGGTCCACCTGCCGCCTGGAAGCTCGATGTAGCGGAAAGTCAGATTCGACAGGACCAGAACGGCGGCGAGAACGACAACCAGGTTCAGGGTCGTGGACAGCCCGGGATACACCGCATCAAGGGCCGCCACCGGCCGAGCTCCCAACGCCCGGACGAAATACTCCGCGAGCAGAACGACAAAGGCGTGGACCATATAGATCGAATATGACCGCGCGCCGAGCCAAACCAGCGGCCTGGCAACAAGCATCGGAGGCACAACGGCAGCATTGGGAAATGCGAGAAGGGAGCCAAGGAACACCGCAAAGGTCAGAGGCGCGGCGAAGGAGATCCAGGGATAGGCCTCCACAAGCCAGACATTCCCGACAGTCGCGACCATCGACGCCAACTGAAACGCGCCAAGCAGATACACGTTGGCGCCACGGATAGAGCTTGGCAACAGCGAGACGATCTTCACCGTGAGCACACCGAGGAAGAAGCTCGTAAAGCAGCGCAACAGACCAAAATCGTACTGTGCTCCGAGATCGCGCTTGTCGAGGATCACCGCAAGCGTGAACCAGCTCGCGGCAGCCAGAAGCAACGCCAGAACATACAGCCAGCGAAGCGAACCGAGCCTCTGCGCAATCAGCACGACGACACCGAAAACCAGGTAGGTGTAAAACTCGACGCTGATGCTCCAGCTCGGCGCATTCCAGTTCAAGTAGTGAACGAAACCCAACGAATGGAGCAGGAAGACGTTCAGGAAGAACGAATATGCATTGTTGACTTCGAACACCGTTGGGACCGCAACGATAATCCCGGCCATGACAAGCCCGATCCGGACCAGCCGAAACAGAAGCGTGACGAAAAGCATCACGATATGCAGCGGATAAACACGCGCGAAGCGCCGGACCATGAAGTCGCGCAAGGAAAAACGACCGAAATCCGACTGCACATAGCTCAACGACATCACCATGCCGCTGAGTACGAAAAACAGGTCGACGAGAAATCCGCCGCTGCGGAAGAACGCACAGTCGATCCACGCACGATTCGGAAACGCCGCAAGAAAGGTCGGCATCAGGATCACATGGTGAATCACCACGGTGACCGCGGCAATTCCTCGAATGCTGTCCAGAGTGAGGACATGCGCTTTCTCGCGATGAACGGTCACCGTCACGGCAATTCCCTTGCACTTTGCAGTGCAGCATTTCTACTGGGCATTCGAGGCGAATACAACGTCCGGCCCAGCAGTTGTCGCATGCATTTCCGTTGAAGGAGTTGTGTCCGTCGGATGAAACAGCGCGACAATTAATTTGCCGCAGGCGACTCGCCTGACGCGTGATGAACAGCTGTTTGCATCGAAGATGAGCAGCGAACTGCAGAAGGCGCCTGACTTCCCGCGCGACGCACGGTTCGCGTTAATGTTGTACGTCTCGCTTGCTCGCGAAACCGTGCAAATAGCCTATTCATTCGGCATGAATGTGGCAAAAGGGCACCGAGATTGGGAATTGAAACGCGGAGCCGTGGTGCGGCTCTTTGGGAGTTGATCTTGTACAAGGCTTCGCGGTTTGCGGCGATCGGGGTGTTCATGCTGGCCCCGCTGCCGTTCGGGTCCGCCGAGACGGTCTGGATCTGCATCTGGACGGCGCTGCTCGCGTTCAGCCTTGCCACCGCCGACCTGCGCAGCGCGACACTCGATGATTTCTACCTGTTACTGCCGCTGTTCGCCGTACTCGTCGTTGTCGCGGCCGTGATCACGGTTCAGTTATGGCCGAATTCACCCCTTCACGAGGTCGATGCGGCATGGGCGGTTGCGCGAGGCGCGGTGGGAGGAGATCTGTCCGGCCGCGTCTCGGTCACCGCCAACGGCCCATGGCTCGCATTCGGCTATCCTCTGTTGTTTGTGCTTGCCTTCACGCGCGCCGTCTACATCGCCACCGACGCTGAGGATGCGCGGCAACTGCTGCGTATCCTCGCCTGGACGGGGCTTGCCTACGCTCTCTACGGAATCCTCGCGGGGACCGGCGATCCGACCTCGCTCCTGTTCCGGCGCAAGGAGGCCTATATCGGCTTCGTCACGGGCACATTCGTCAACAGAAACACGGCTGCGACCTTCTTCGCGAGCTGCGCCTTGCTGTTTCTACTGCCATTGCTGCGCTTCATCTATCGCCAGGATCGACCAAGTCGACCGCCTTCGCGACAAATGACCGCACTGATTGCGCACTATCTGTCCTCCCCCGTCGCGCTGGGAGGCGGCTTTGTCGTCTGCATGGTTGCAACGGCGATGACAGGCTCGCGCGCAGGGCTCCTGCTGCTGATCCTGACCGTCTTTATGGCGACCGCGCTTTTCTTCGCACCGCTGCGCATCGGCAAGCTTCGCCGCTGGGGCTGGCTCGCGGGAATCGCAGTGGCAGCGCTGTTGCTGGTTCAGCTCGTCGGCGGCGCGGTCGCGGGGCGAATCCTGACTTATGGCCTGGTGGATGAACAGCGGTTCACGATGTATCGAACCGTGCTGACCATGATCCAGGAGCATCCTTTGCTTGGGATCGGCTACGGAAACTTCGAAAGCGCATTTCCGGCCTACAGGCCGGATTCGCTCGGCAGTCTCGGAGTTTGGGACCGCGCGCACAGCACGCCGCTCGAGCTTGCAGTCGAGCTCGGGCTCCCGGCTGCTTGTTTAATTGTGGTCACATGTCTCTGGTATCTTTACCATTTGTTAAATGGAAGCTTGCATCGGCGGCGTGACCGCTACATACCGATTATCGGCGCAAGTGTGGCGACGCTTGGCTTCCTGCATACGAGCATCGATTTCTCGTTGCAGATTCCAGGTTTCGGCGTGTTTTTTGCGGCGATCACCGGGTGCGGACTGGCACAAAGCAGGCCCTCATCCGAGCAAAAAAAGTAGCGTAATTGCGGTTTTGGCAATATGTTAAGTCAAACTTACTCGATTGCATGGCTGGGGAGTCGAATGCGTAAATCAGTGGGGCTTGGGGCTGCCTTGCTCGTAATGACAGCAGCGACGTCGACTTTTGCAGCACAGAATGGCTGCGTGCCAAATCCGGACGCAGTGACCTCTGAGCGGGCAATTCAATTTCTCGGCAATCCCGAGGCTCTTCTCGACAAGTTCAAGGACGGTCAGGGCGGCCTCGCCTCTCAGGTCCGGGATATGCTGACCAATCGGCCCGAGACGCTGGAAGGCATGGGCTCACTCGCCAAGGCGAGCTCGGATGACCAGGGCCGCGCAATTGGCGCCGGAATGGGCACTGCCGCCGCGGTCTGCGTGCTGACACAGCCCCAGTTCGCCCAGGACATCCAGGCCGCCGCGCTGAAGACGGAAAAGGCCGGACTGATCCAGTCCTTCACGAGCATCACCGGCGACATCCCGACCGAGGCAATCACAGGCGCGGACGCCAACGGCGATACCACGGCAGGCGGCGGGCAGGGGACGACGCCGGACCAGCGCGCTGGTGGAGCGGCCAATTCGACCCCCACGAACCAGCCTTCCTCCGGCGCATCCCCGGTCACCCAGACAACCACGACCACCCTGTTCGCGGCGTCGACGGGGACCTCGTCGCTCACGGCTACTAGCCCGTCGCGCTAGTTCCCGGAACGAATTCAAACTCAGCGTATTGATTAACCAAGCCGGCCACGCGCACACGTGGCCGGTCATTTGCATTCAATTTTAGAGGTTCGGGGAACTCCGCTCTAAAAGCTTTGTGCGACACCTGTTGCGTCAAGAAGACGGATAACGGGGGATGACATGAAACTGTTGTACGCGCCGTTGCTCGCAGCCCTCATCGCCTGCGCCGGCAACACTGCGAAGGCCGAATCGGATAGCGCTCAGCGTCCGGCCGGAGCTTCGTTCATCGAAGAATTCGACAACGCACTTGCGCCGATGAACTTCGTCAAGTTCTGCATGAAGAACGATGCGGAATGCGGCACCGATACCAGTGAGCGCACACTACCGCCTGCGGACACCGCCATGGCGATGCTTCGTCAGGTGAACCTCTCGGTCAACGGATCCATTGCGCCGATGCGCAAGCCGACGGATCCGATGACTGCAAACTGGACGGTCTCGCCGTCAGCGGGTGACTGCAACGACTACGCGGTCACCAAGCGCCACCAATTGATCGCGATGGGATGGCCGCAAGCCGCCCTGCGTCTTGCGGTTGTGCGGATCGACGGCGGACAGGGTCACCTGGTGCTGGTGGCACGGCTTTCGGATGGCGACATGGTGCTGGACAATCTGTCCTCGAGCGTTCGCCCCTGGAATTCGCTCGGCTACGAATGGATCTCGATGCAATCCGGTGCCAACCCACACTTCTGGGTGAACATCGGCGATCATGGACGCAAGCTTCGCGAGAAGCGCTTCGCTGCCCTTTCCGGCTCGTCGCTCTGATCGACCGCACTTCCAAACCACTCCTCAAGGGCAACGCCCGCGGCCTACGCCGCGGGCGTTACCGTATACTCTGTTCGCAACGCGGCATCCGCGCACTGCGAAATTTGCTATGAATTGCCGAGGTTTCAGACTATATTTTGCACCGCACAAGAATTTGACATAGTTAAGCGCGACACTCGGTTTGAGCGAAGTGTTGCGCCGGTTTGTTTGAATGAACGCGATGAATGGTTTGGCCCTGCCTCGACGACGACAATTTGCCGATCGCGACACAGGCGGTAACCGCTTGGCGATCGCGTTGACGCTGATGATCGCTGCGTGCGCCGCCGGCCGCTGCGAAGCCCAATGCGTCGAGCAAGCGAACCGCGTGCCTGCTGCCGTCCTGCAAGCCTTTCAGCTTGAGCCTGCTTCGCTATTGCGGGAGGTCCGCAATGATCGAAGCAAGCTTGCCGGCCGGCTTGCTGCCTACATCGTGACCGATATCTCCGTCCTGCCCACGGTGCGGGCCCTCGTCAGCGAATCTGCCAACGTCGATCGCAACACAATCGGCGCGGCGTTGCGCCGAGCGCAGCTGATCTGTGTTTCCAGCAAGCCTGAAACCGCCCAGAAGATCAGTGAGTTTGTACAAAAGCTGGCAGATTCGGCCGTGAGTTCCGGGTACTCAGCGGAGCTGGAGGCGGTGGAATTCAATCCGAATTCAGTGGCTTCCCAGTCGGTCGGAAGTGCGCGATCGTCATCAACCAAAAAACCTTCTGATGCCGCGAACAGCTTAATGACCGGCGAGTGGAGTACGGACATCGCCGATCCGTTTGCCCCTACACCAACTCCCCAATAACCTCACGTCAGGTCGATGAATATTCAAATGTACCAGCCCAGAGAGCAGTTTCACCTGCAAGAGAGGTCCGCTCTAGATCTGGCGGGAGCGACGCTGAGCATCGAGCGCATATTGGGCATCCTGCGGCGGCAGTGGCCGCTGATCGCAGCGATCGTCGGCGGCGCTTTCGCGCTCGTCCTCGTTTACCTGTTGACCGCGACGCCAATGTATACGGCGAATACGCGAATCCTGATGGATACCCGCCAAACCCAGGTGCTCGACAAGGACACCGGCGTCTCCAATGCGCTGATCGATCCCGGCTTCGTCGACAGCCAGGTCGAGATCATCACCTCGGACGATCTGATCCGGTATGTTGTCCGGCGCATGAAACTAACGGAAGACCCCGAGTTCAACGGCTCGGATCCGGGCCTCATTCCGGCGATCATCGGCAGGGTGATTGGACTTTTCGGATCAGATGGACCTGCATCGAAAGAGCGCATCGAGCGTGGAACGGTTGGCGCCGTGCAGGCCAACCTGAAGGTGGAGCGCCTGCTGACGACATACGTGTTGTCGGCAAGCTTTCGTTCACGAGACCCCGACAAGGCAGCCCAGATCACCAACGAGATCGCGGATGCCTATATCGTCGGCGCTCTCGACGCGAAGTACCAATCCACCAAGCGCGCCAGCGAATGGCTGCAGCAGCGCAGCGCCGAGTTGCGTGAGCAGGCCACCGCCAGCGACCGCGCCGTGCAGACCTTCAAGAGCCAGAACAACATCGTCGGCACCAGCCGCGGCTTGATGAACGAGCAGCAACTCACCGACGTGAACACGCAGCTCATTCAGGCGCGCGCCGCCACCTCCGAGGCCAAGGCACGGCTGGACCGCATCGATGGGATCAGCGACAAGGATCTCGCCCAGCCGACGGTCACCGACGCGCTGAACAATCCCGTGATCACCCGGCTGCGCGCGCAATATCTCGATCTCTCGGCGCAGTATTCGGACTGGTCGACCCGGTACGGCAAGACCCATCAGGCGTCCGTCAATCTCGCCAATCGCATGGACGAGCTGCGCAAGTCGATCGCAGACGAAGTCAAGCGTATCGGCGATGCCTATCGCAGCGAGTACGAAATCGCCAAAAGCCGCGAGACTTCGCTCGAGGAAAACCTCAAGAACCTGGTCAGTCAGGCCGGCAACACCGGACAGGCGCAGGTGAAGCTGCGCGACCTCGAGAGCGCTGCCGACACCTACCGCAACCTGTACAACAGCTTCCTGGAGAAGCAGCAGCAGGCATTGCAGAACCAGAGCTTCCCGATCAGCGAATCCCGCATCATCAGCACCGCCGTCAAGCCGGACCGCAAGAGCTCTCCGAAGACGGTGCTCTCTCTGGTCGGAGCCCTGTTCGGTGGTCTGTGCTTCGGCCTGGGCGCCGCTTTTGCCCGGGAGATGTTGAGCGACGTGCTGCGCTCTCCGGGCGATGTCGAGGACGAGATCGGCGTCAAATGTCTCGGGGTGCTTCCGGCCATCGGCGCCAAGGCGATGGGCTTGCCTAGGGTACGCGGATCGCGATCGCCCGATGGCGGCGTCGACGCCAGCGGCCCGCTCTCCCGCTATGTCATTGACCATCCCTTCTCGCGCTACGCCGAGACCATGCGCAACATCAAGGTTTCGATCGATCTCGCCCGCCTGTCGCGGGAGGTGAAGATCATCGGCATCGTGTCGTCGCTTCCGAAGGAAGGCAAAACCACGGTTTCAGCCAACTTCGCGCACCTCACCGCATTCACCGGCAAGCGCGTCCTGCTGATCGACGGCGACCTCCATACGCGCTCGCTGACCAAGGAGCTCGATCCGACCGCCAAGAGCGGGTTGCTCGAGGCTCTCAAGAATCCGCAATCGGTCGGACACCACATCCGGCGCAGCGCAGAGACCGGGCTGGATTTCCTGCCCTCCTTTGCCGTCACGCGCATGGTGAACTCCGCCGACATCATGGCCTCGAAGGCGATGGCCGATTTGTTGGCGCTGCTGCGCAACGAATACGACTACATCGTCATCGATCTGGCGCCGGTGATGCCGGTGACCGACGCCAAGGCCATCAGCCACCTCATTGACGCCTATGTCTATGTCATCGAATGGGGCCGCACCACGCGTACGGCCCTGCAGGAATCGATGTCGAGCTCCGAAGGCATCCAGAAGAAGGTGCTGGGCGCCGTTCTCAACGGTGCCAACCCGAAGATGCTGAAGCGCATCGAGGGCTACAAAGGCTCGCACTACAACGCGTACTATGTCGAGGGAGCCTAAGACCGAAGCCGGCACATCTCGCCCGCGCTGGCTCGCGCGCGGCGCCAATTGCTTGCTGGCGGCCTCCGCGTTGGCGTGGGCAGTATCGACCCTCCCCAATCTGACCGATCCCACGGTATCGCGGGTTGCCCGGCAAATCGCCGCCGGCGAGAGCTACGACGCGCCGTTGCTGAGGCGCATCGTGGCGGCGAACCTGCCCGCGGCTCAGCAGCAGTGCGAACCAAAGGCGCTTCGGGAATTGCTCGTCCTGCAATTGTCGGCCGCCGACATGACCGTCCGCGGCACCGACCTGCCACAGGCGGATGCGGATGTTGAGGCCGTCCAGCGGATGAGCAAGATCCTGCTGGGATGCGCTCCGACCGAGTCGCTCGGATGGCTGGCGGCGTTCTGGGCCGGCTCGCGCCAGGACGGGCTAACGGCCAGAACCGTCGCGCTTCTCGACCAATCCTACCGCCTGGCACCGCATGAGGTCTGGCTGCAAATGATGCGCGTGCCCCTCGCCTTCCGGGCATTCGACGCGCTGCCCACCGCGTTGACGGACGCTGCGGTACAGGATTTCAACGACGTCTTCCACGACCGGCTGTACCCCAGCGCCGCCGCGCTCTACGTCAAATCCCCGGCGTCGGCACGCGGCAGACTTCTCGATCTGACCTGCGACGTGTCCGAACGGGAGAAATTGGCTTTCTGGTATCTCGTCCGCGACGCCGGAGGAAAGATCCAGCATCGGTGCTATCCGGCGGACGACCGTCCGCGCTACCTGATCGAGAATTAGCCGGCCGCTCCCGGCTGCATCGACAGCGCGCGGGACCGGAGCGCCTTATTAGCTGATGATCGAACGTCGCAGAGAATGCTCTGCCGACGACGGGCAGAGGCCCGCGCTTCTCAGTAGGCTTCCTGATGGATCAGGGCCAGAGCGGTCTTCAGGATGATCCTGATGTCCAGCCAGATACTCCAATTGCTGACGTACCAGACATCGTACTCGACCCGCTTCTCCATCAGGTCGATGGTCGGCGTCTCGCCGCGGAAACCGTTGACCTGGGCCCAACCGGTCAGGCCCGGCTTCATGTGGTGCCGATACACGTAGTTGCTGATCAGCTGGTCGTAATAATTGTCATGCGCGAGCGCATGCGGCCGCGGTCCGACCAGCGACATCTCACCGCGCAGGACGTTCCAGAGCTGCGGCAACTCGTCGATGCTGGTCCGTCGCAGCACGCGACCGACGCGAGTGACCCGGACGTCAGACTTCGTCGCCTGCGTCACGGTGTGGCCATTCTCCGCCACCGTCATGGAACGGAACTTCCAGATCTGGAACGGCTTGCCGTTGAACCCGCGCCGGGACTGCTTGAAGATCACATGGCCCATCGAGTCGAGCTTGATCATGATCGCCGCCGTCATCAGCAGCGGTGCCAGCAGCAGCAGGGCGAACGAGGCAAGGCCGATATCCAGGCAGCGCTTCTGCGCCCGCTCGAATACGGTGAGCGGCGCACGCTGGATCTCGATGGCAACCGTGCCGCTGACCGGCTGGAACGGCCGCGAGACGAGATCGGCGATCGGAAAGTCCGGCAACAGGCGAATCGGCTGGGGGACCATGCGCAGGTGCTGGCTCAGTCTCTGGAGCAGCGGCATCTCGTCCCAATCGATGACCAGGAGATATTCCTCGACATCGGCCGCGCGCGCCTGATGGACGACGTCGCGAATCTCGTGATCCCAGCCCGAGCCATCTTCGGACGGCCCGAGAACGAAATGACGCACGACGTTGAAGCCGTGCTTGCGCAGATCCTTGAAACGGCTCGACGTGAAATCGAGCGGCTTCAGGCTGAGCAGCACGACCTTGCGATCGACCAGACGGCCTCTGGCATAGCTCGAGTTCAGCGCGACGCGCCACAGCACCCGCAGCCCACCGAGCGCAACACCACCGGTCGCAGCAAACAGCAGCGTGGTTCCGCGCGACAGATCCGCCGACGATTTGAGCAGGAACGCCTCGACCGCGAGAATGGTCAGCGAGATGACCCAGATCGCCAGCGTCTTGCGGAGCTGCCAGACCGTGTTGAGAAGACGATGATGATCGTAGATGCCCTGGAAGTAGGAGATCATCACGAACACCGCGGCGACCACGAGACCCGCGCCGACCGACGAATCCTGCTCGGCAACAAGCAGACGATACAAACCGCTCGCCGCGAAATAGCTCAGCAGGAGCGCAAGAAAGTCACCAGCGATCAGAGCGACCTGGAGGGGACGTTGGAGAGCACCGCGACGGTTCGATACAACCGAATAATAGTTTTCCGAACCATAAGTTGCTACAGCCATCCGAACCTCGCGCTGCCTCGTCACGCACTCGCAACCGCCGAATTGCAAGCAGTCGATTAAATATGCGGTGCGTCTTGGACAATGTCTTAACTAAACAAAGCAACAATGCGGCACCGCACCCAAAAAATCAAATCTATTTTCTGCAATGCGGCGACTGCATACGTGCATGCTCAAAGTGTTGTCACAAGCCTGACATTTAACTGAGCATCGCGCTGCGTTTCGCATCAAATCATTCTAATTTTACACATAATTGCGCGCACATTTGAACGGTTGTTCAACCCTGTTGCTTAAGCCGACCTTAGGCCGGCGCCATTAACACTCATGGCAGTTTCGAGGGAGTTGTGCCGTGAGTGCCGTCGCCATTTTCAGTCTGCTGATCGGATCGTTGCTTGGAGGCCGATTCCGGGTTTTCATTCTGCCTCCGACGATCGTGCTTGGCGGAGCGATGATTGGCGCCGTCTCCGCCTGGCAGGGACAAGGCGCAGCCCACATTGTCGTCATGATCGTTGTCTTTGCGGCCATGCTCCAGCTTGGCTATCTCTGCGGCGCGCTTCTGCTCCGCACGCGTGCAACAGCGTACCGCGGCAAGGCTGCTCCGTCGTTCGACAGCCGCACCTTCGGCTGAGCGCACCAAGCGCGGCAAATCGACGCCTCATCAAACGACGCGGGTGATAAGACAGCCGCACGAACCGTCGTTCACATGACGTGGACGAAAAAAGCGGCTCGTGCCGACCCGAATTCGTCGATAGCATATTGACATCTCGGGCGAAGCTCTCTCCAAGAGTTGGACCCCATGGTCACGACCCCGACTCAAAACTCGCCCCGGCCGAAGTTGCCGAACGGCGTGCGGATCTACGCCCTCAGCGACATCCACGGCTGCGCGCATCTGCTCGAACAGATGTTCGCCGTCATCGATGCGGACATGGCGAACAGCCGGCCCTTTCGCGCGATCGAGGTCTTTCTCGGCGACTACATCGATCGCGGACCGGACTCGCGTCACACCCTCGATCTCTTGATCGACCGCAGCCGCCGCCGCAACACGGTCTTTCTCAAGGGCAATCACGAGGCCTATTTCACCTCGGTGCTGGATGATCCCTCGCGCACCGCCGACTGGTTTCAGTTCGGCGGCCTCCAGACCCTGATGTCCTACGGAATCTCGGCAACGCCCGATCTCAGCAAGGACGAACAGTCCGATCTCGTGCGCGAGCTCACCTCCGTAATGCCGCCGCAGCACATCGCGTTCCTGCGCCAGTTGCGGCCGACATTCATATGCGGCGACTTTTTCTTCGTGCATGCCGGCGTACGTCCGGGAGTCCCGCTGTCCGAGCAGCGCGAGCAGGATCTGCTGTGGATCAGGGACGAATTTCTGCAGAGCAAGAAGCGTTTCGGCAAATACGTCGTGCACGGCCATACGCCGGTGCGCCAGGCCGAGCTGCTCGAGAACCGTGCCAATATCGACACCGGAGCGTATGCGACCGGCAATCTGACCTTGCTGTCGATTCAGGGCAACAGCATGCTCGCGATCTAGCGACGCGCCCGCACGCGGCGCGAAGCGTCAATTGGTCTGGCTGGCCGACGGCCGGTATTCCGGAAACCGGCTGAGCATCGCGGCCTTCAGGAATTTGAAATGGGCGATCGAGGCGCTGAGCTCCTTGAGCCTGCGCTGGCCGTTCAGGATTTCCTTGTCGAACAGATCCTGATGGTGATTGTCCAGCGCTTCGCGCTCGAGATATTCGTCATTGCCGTTGCCGATGGTCACTGCCGCGCGCGCCAGCACGTCTTCCACCCGGCGGTTCAGACCCGATTGCTCACGCTCCGCCGCATGCAGCGCGTCCTCGATCGCGACCATGATGGCTTCGATGCGCGTGCGATCGGTGTCGGCGTCGCGCTCGGGCGAGCGGGCACGGAACGTCTGCTCTCCGCCGAAGCGGTCTCTCAGGAAATTGTGTGTGCGGGCCCGCAAGAAGAGCTGAAACATGCGTGCACTTTCCGGTTCGAGGCACCAAACCGGAAAATGGGCCCTGGATGGTTAACAAAGTTTAAAGGCCGCGGAACGTTGTGCTCTGATGCGGCCCCGTGAACCAGCGTTCAGATCGTCGCCTTGAGGGCATCCAGCTCGCGATCGAGCGCCTCCTGCCAGCTCGGCGGCGTAATGCCGAACCGCTCGCGCAGCCGCGTGAGATCAAGGCGAGAATTGGAGGGCCGCTTCGCCTTGACCGGAAATTCGTCCGATCGGATCGGAACGATTTCCTTCACGGCGAATTTCGCGCCCCTCGACTGCAACCCGGCAACGATCGCAGTCGCAAAGCCGTGCCAGCTGGTCTCGCCGGCGCAGACCAGATTGACGACGCCGCTTCGCTGCTCGAACGTCTTGCGAAGGTCGTCGTCACTCCGCGGCAGCATCGCAACCACCGCTTGCGAAATCGCATTGGCTGTCGTCGGCGCGCCGATCTGGTCGGCGACGATCCGCAACTGCTCGCGCTCTCCGGCGAGGCGCACGATTGTCTTGAGGAAATTCGCACCGGTTGCAGCGTACACCCAGGACGTGCGCGCGATCACATGCAAAGCACCGGCCTCGGCAATGGCCTGGTCGCCAGCAAGCTTGCTTTGGCCGTACACCGAGAGCGGCGCCGGCGTGCTGTCCTCGCGCCAGGGACTTTCGCCGGAGCCGTCGAAGACATAGTCCGTCGAAAAATGCACCAGCGGCACGCCACGGGGCGCCGCCCATTGGGCGATGGCCCTGGGAGATTCCGCGTTGACCCGGAACGCGAGCTCTCGCTCGTCTTCCGCACGATCGACAGCCGTATAGGCCGCGGGATTGATGATCAGATCCGGCTTGATCGAATCCAGCCTGCCGGCAAGCTCGTCCGGCCGCGACAGATCAAACTGTTCCCGCGGCGGCGTAACGATATCAGCTCGCTCCCGAAGCAGCGGAAGCAAAGCTCCGCCCACCTGCCCCGCAGAGCCCGTCAGCAGGATCCTCATGTCAGATCTCTCCGTAACGCGGGAGATTCTTCACATCTGCGAGCAAGGGCGCATCGGCATCCTTGGGCGACAGTGAGGGATCTGCGAGGCCCCAGTCGATACCGATCGCCGGGTCGTTCCATCGAACCGAGATCTCATCCTTCGGGCTGTAGAGCGCGTCGCATTTGTAGAAGAAATCGGCCGTCTCGGAGAGAACGGCAAAGCCATGCGCGAAGCCGCGAGGAACCCACAATTGCCGCCGATTCTCCTCATTCAGCTCGACAGCGACATGACGCCCAAAATTTGGGCTACCAACGCGAACATCGACAGCAACATCCAGAACCCGGCCGCGGAGCGCCGTGACCAGCTTGCCCTGCGTGCCTGGATTCTGTAGGTGCAGCCCACGCAACACTCCATGACGTGAGCGTGACAGATTGTCCTGAACGAACGGCTGCGCAACCCCGCTCTGCGCGTAGCGCTCGAATTGGTAGGTCTCCAAGAAAAAGCCGCGTTGATCGCCGAATAGCTTCGGCTCGATGATCAAAACCTCGGGCAGATCTGTCTTGATAACGTTCATTCCAGCGACTTCAGCTCCGCACATACAACAATCTTGTGCAGCGCACACTATCTGATATTTTCGAATTGGTAAACCAGAGGGACCTATGAAGGGAATTATACTCGCTGGCGGAACAGGCTCGCGCCTTTTTCCCGTCACGACAGTGGTATCGAAGCAGCTGCTTCCGGTTTTCGACAAACCGATGATCTACTATCCGCTGTCGACATTGATGCTCGCTGGGATCCGCGACATTCTCATCATCTCGACGCCGCAGGACAAGCCGCTGTTCCAGCGCTTGCTCGGCGATGGATCGGAGATCGGCGTCAACTTCTCTTACGCCACGCAGGACACCCCGCGCGGTCTTGCCGACGCCTTCATCGTAGGCCGCGAATTCGTGGGATCGGATTCCGTCGCGCTGGTTCTCGGCGACAATATCTTCTACGGCCACGGACTTCCGGAGATGCTCGCCAGGGCGGCAACTCGCAAGAGCGGCGCCACGATCTTCGGCTACGTCGTCAACTCACCCGAGCAATACGGCGTGGTCGAGCTCGATAGTGACGGACGTGCGCGCTCGATCGAAGAGAAACCCAAGCAGCCGAAGTCGAATGTGGCCGTGACCGGCCTCTATTTCTACGACAACAGCGTGGTCGAGATCGCTGCAGGGATCAAACCTTCGGCGCGGGGCGAGATCGAGATCACCGACGTGAACAACGCCTACCTCGCGCGCGGCGACCTGTTCGTCGAAGTGCTCGGGCGCGGGTTTGCCTGGCTCGACACCGGCACGCACGCCTCGCTGGTCGAAGCCAGCCACTTCGTTCAGATCCTGGAACAGCGCCAGGGCCTGCGCATCGCCTGCCCCGAGGAAATCGCCTTGCGGCGCGGCTACATTTCTCTCGAAGCCTTCAAGAAGGTTGCAGAGAGGACCGCCAAGAGCAGCTACGGCGAGTATCTGCAATCGGTTGCCCGTTCCTTCGCCGCTCAAGACTGAGGCAGATCACACATGCGTTTCGAAGGCTCCACGATTTTCGTCACGGGCGGTGCGGGTTTCATCGGCTCCGCAGTCGTCCGTCATCTCCTCCGCGACACGCACGCGCGCATCGTCAACATCGACAAGCTGACTTATGCGGCCAACCTCGAGTCGATTCCTGACGCCGAGGCAAACCCGCGTTATGCGTTCGAGAAGCAATGCATTTGCGAGGCGGCCTCGCTTCGCAAGCTGTTCGAGAAGTACCAGCCCGCCGCGGTGATGAACCTGGCGGCGGAGAGCCATGTCGACCGTTCGATCGACGGCCCCGGCGAATTCATCCAGACCAACATCGTCGGCACCTTCACGCTGCTGCAGGAAGCGCTGCGATACTGGAGGGGGCTGAGCCCGGACCGCCGTTCGCAGTTCCGCTTTCTCCACATCTCCACCGACGAGGTGTTCGGGTCGCTCGGCAAGGATGGCTACTTCACCGAGACCACGTCCTATTCGCCCAACTCGCCCTATTCGGCGAGCAAGGCATCCTCCGATCATCTGGTTCGCGCCTGGCGCGAGACCTACGACCTTCCGACGATGGTGACGAACTGCTCGAACAATTACGGGCCGTATCACTTTCCCGAGAAGCTCATTCCCCACATCATCATCAAAGGGCTCGCCGGCGAGCCGCTGCCGGTTTACGGCGACGGCCAGAACATTCGCGACTGGCTCTACGTCGAGGACCACGCCAAGGCGCTCACGCTCGTGCTCGAGCGCGGCGCAATCGGCGAGACGTACAATGTCGGCGGCCGAAACGAGCGCACCAATTTGCACGTCGTGGAAAGTATTTGCGACATGCTGGACGAAATGTCGCCGCGCACGGCGGGCCCCCGGCGCGGCCTCATTTCGTTCGTCGCCGACCGCCCCGGTCATGATCGCCGCTACGCGATCGATGCTTCGAAGCTCGAGCGCGAGCTCGGATGGCGCGCTGACGAGAATTTCGAAAGTGGCCTGGCCAAGACGGTTCGCTGGTTCTTCGACAACCGCAACTGGTGGCAAACCATTCTCGATCGCGGCTATCAGCAGAAGCGCATCGGCCTCGGCTAGCGGATCGACCCACCCCTTCGTGGCAGCTGCCGTCCCGCAAGATGTGACGGCAGGCTGACCGCGTCGATCTGCAAGAGGGACTCACACGAGGATGGACGCATCCTACTTCGTCTGGATTCGCGGCCTGGATGGTCGTCCGAAGCCGCAGATCTGGGACGCGGACCAGTTTTCGGGCCCTGAATGGAAGTTCAGGCACGTCATGGCCCGGCATGCTCTGGACGCTGGAGTACGCGGGATCGGGCTGGACCGCCTCGCGAAGCTTTTTCCCGCGCCGCCCTTCCCGGACGAATCGACCTGAAATTCCGGCCTGTAAGACTAGAGGTAAGGCTGATCGACGCGGCTCTGCGCCATCCAGACTTTCCATGCGTCTTCATGCTTGGCATATAGCTCCAGCCACCGCTGCTCGCCGGGAGCAGGCTGAGCGCTCCGCTCGATCCAGATTGCTCCGGTTCGGCCGCCATCCGGCTCGCTGTCGAGCCGCTCGAACTCAAAGGTCTCCTCGAGCGTCAGACCGATCAGAACGCGCCTGCCGACCGCATCAACAAAATATCGCCGCGGCGCATTGTTGTTCCTGACGCTCGTCATGGCGCACCTTTTTCGCGATCCACGGGCCGTTCAGACCAACAGGCCTGCAAGAACCGTGCGCAACTTAATGAGGGCATGCGAGGGGAACGATATCGGGCACGGCCTAACCTGCCTCGCATGGTTACCTTCGCGGGATGTGGTTTCGGCTGAATCCACTCAGAACGCACGACGCGCCCTGGCAAAGGACACGTGCTGGCGCTCCCAGGCAGCGTGGATCGGTCGTTGTTCCCTGTGCGCCCGCCGCGCGCGCATCGCATAGCCGATGCAGAAGCCAACGAAGGTCGAAATCAGAATCGAAACCCAGCTCATCCGAACGTCTCTCACTTTGGCCGCGTATCCGTCGCCTCCATTCGGCGAGCGAACATTCTCATCTTCGAGTTGTGTCGAGATCGTGATCGCGGTCGCTGATTTTGTCGTCACAGGCGGGAATTTTTGGGCAGCAGCGTGCTTGCTTCCTGGCCGTTCGCATCAACCAAACAGCCAGAAGAAGAATTTCACCGACAGCAGAATGATGAAATAGGCCCATCCCGCCATTGCGATCAGCGCAATGCCGAGAAACGCACCTTCGAATGCCCGTTCTCTCATCTTCGCCAGAGGCTTTGCAGATAGCGTTTTTTGAATCATCTCGATCTTCTTGTTATTCGTATCGCTCACACGATCATAGCCGAACGAATTCGACGATCTCGTGACGGATGCAGACGAGAAACGGCTGATACGCGCGCGGACTCCTGCACGACATCGATCTTCAACGAATTTTGAATCGATGCGGCGCGCAGCATCGGGTGACGGAACAATTTTTCCGATGGCGCGCCTGGAGGAATTTCAACGAATCAGAGTTTGCAACTTTCACGCGAGATCGTCCGACCGCATGTGAAAATCTCGCAAGCGGTCTTGCGGGGAGAGCGGAGACCGGTTCGGCGGCAATCGGACGTGGTCGCGGGGCGTCAGGCCGGATGGCCGCGACCGTCGCTGATCGGCGCGAGACAAGGAAAACCCCGGAGTTGTACGGAGCGCCAGGCGCCGATTTCCTCGCGGTAAGGTTGAGGGGTTAGCTTAATCCCCGTTGTTTGTTGCGAAGTCTCGCCAATCGCATATCCATCTCCGCACCGGGCTTCCCCAAGAGCCCGGCCCCACCCAAGCAAAGCCGTCGAGCGACATGGGTCCGCTTGGCGGCTTTGTCGTTGTGTCGATGCAAGAGGATCATTTCGGTTATGGCGCGGAAGCCCTGGTCGTTCAAGGAAGACCGCCGGCTCATGGAGCTGGCCAAATCTTCGACGTCGTTGGAGGAGGCCGCAAAGCAGCTCGGGCGATCACCCGACGCGATCAAGCGCATGGCCTTGCGTCTCGGCCTGGCGCTCAAGTCAAAGGCCGCCAAGAAGAGCTAGCGGGCGCACGCCGCGCGAGCGACAATTCGTGGATGCGGGCCACTGCCGTCGGCAGCAGCCGGATGCAAGTCGCAAAACGACGCATTCCGGACGCCGCAGCGCTCTCGATCTGTCCGCGCGCGGATGTTAGGCTCTCCAACTGAAAGTCGGCTGTTTGTCGCCGAGGCAATTGCTCGACGGCCTCGGTACCCGATCGATAATTTGTTGGAGGATTGCACCATGTTGTCCCGCGCACTCGTCGTAGCGTTGCTCCTGGGTCTGCCTTCCGTGGCGTCGGCGCAAGTTCCCGTGGGGTTCGGATTCCCGAATGGGGCCCCCTGGTGTGCGTTTGGTTTCGATTGCCGATTCCTGAATTTCCACGAATGTGCGGACCGGATCTATGATCCCGCGCATAACTGCCTCAAGAATCCCTACTTCGCGGCGCGCTGGCCGACCAACGTCGACAAGGGCTGGTCCTACAATCGGCGTTGAACAGCGCGCGCCCCGCCGGCACCATCGTCTTGCAGTGAGACGATCGTCGTCGCGCTTGCCCCGACGGGCGAGAACCGCGGATGACGAGAATTTGGGCGGCGCCGATCGCTTGCCCAATCCTCGACGAGGGGAACTCTCGGGCCGCCTCAGCATTGTGCCCTAAAGGAATGCGGGAGGCGGAGCCCATCACGGCAAACTCTTTCCTAATTGCGATGTCGATTTGGTTCGCCGTTAATATCTTGTTCGTGGCGTGGCGATTGTGGGTGACTAGGCCGGAAAGCTGGGAAACTGGTACCGGCGCTCGCCATCTCAGTCCCGTCAGTGTGAAATCGCATTTGCGCCGCCACGCCTTACGCCGCCGACACCATCCATCGCGGCGGGAGACCTTCGGGAGCTGCCCCGTCGGTTGATCCGTGAACTGAGGTTCACGCAGCCGCATGCGGTCGCCTTAAACCCTATCTTAGCGCCTCCGAGGTTAGAGTTCTCGTCACATTCTCTTAACCTTTGCGGGCCGGATGAAAGCAGCACGGCCGAAACTCTCACTGGTGGTGCTCGTGCTTGCGGGCATGGCTGCGTTCGCCCTTGCCGGTCACATCGCGGCGACGCGGTTCATTCGGGATCAGCAGACGCGCCAGCTCGACGAGCTGACCGAAGTCGTGCTGCGCCGGTCCGAATTCGCCGTCGACTTCGCGACCGCAAGCCTTGACGAGCTGGCCAGCCGCGGGCTCGCCACATGCGCCCCCGCCTCGCTCCAGGCGATCCGCCTCCACGTCTACCAACGCTCCGCCGTGAAGGATGTCCGTCTCGTCAATTCCGACGGCTCGGTGATCTGCTCGGCCTATTCGGAGACGCTCGAATTCGACAAGGGCTGGGTCGATCGGGCCGACATGCTTGCGTCGCGCGATTCGAAGCTGATGCTGTTTCGTGTCGAGCAGTTCGGCGGCGACGCGCTCGGCGTGCTCAGGGACATCGGCGACGACAAGGCACTGGTCGCCATTCTCGGCATCAACTCCAGCCTGTTCGACATCATGCCGGCCGAGCTGCGCGCCCATGGCGAGGTGCTGCTTGCACTCAAGAACGGCGCACAGCTCGGCGAGTTCGCGCTCGACGCCGACAAGACGCTGGCGCATCCGATTGATTTTGAGAAAAGCTCAGCGCGCTATCCGTTGCGCGCGGTCATTCGCATCGACAGATCCGTGCTGTCGACATGGAACAGCGACGTCTACTGGCCGGCGATGGCGGTCGCGCTTGCGCTCGGCGCGCTGTTCGGCGTTCTGCTGTCGCGAACGCGGCGGATGGAGGGACCGGTCGCCGATCTCGATCGTGCGCTGGCGCGGGGTGAATTCAAGCCTTACTTCCAGCCGATCTTCGATCTTCACACCGGCGAGATCAGGGGCTGCGAGATCCTGGCGCGCTGGCTGCGCGAAGACGGCACGGTGGTGCCGCCGATGAACTTCATTCCGCTTGCGGAATCCAGCGGACGGATCGAGGCCATGACCTGGCAGCTGCTCGGCCGCGCGCTGGCCGACCTCCAGCCGCATCTCAAGGCCGACAAGGATTTCAAGCTCTCGTTCAATGTCGTGCCCAAGCACATGCTCGGCGCAGGGTTCGTCGAAACGCTCCGCAGCACCGTCGCTGCGGCACGCGTGTCCGCGCGGCAGATCGTGCTCGAGGTGACCGAGCGCGACGAGCTCGACGATCTGGCGCGCGCCGCGGCCGTGGTGGGTGAGTTGCGCGACTACGGCTTTCGCGTGGCCATCGACGACGTCGGTGTCGGCCATAGCGGGCTGTCGCGGCTGAAGGGGCTCGGCGCCAACACGATCAAGATCGACAAGTTCTTCGTCGACACCATCACGGTGGACGCCTCGACCACGACGATCGTGGAGATGCTGGTGGCGCTCGCCAGGGACTTCCACATGACCGTGGTTGCAGAAGGCGTCGAAACCGAGGAGCAGGTTCGCGCGCTGATCTCGTGCGGCGTCGAGGAGGGCCAGGGCTATCTCGTCGCCGCGCCCCTGCCCTTCGCGAAATTCAGCGAATTGATGGTGTCGCGGCGTGCGGCGAGCGCAGCCGCGGCTCCGGCCCGCGACAGCGCACTGGTGGCGTAACCCTGCCCGGCTGGCCCGAATTCGAACAGTTGCCAGCCCGAACATGTCCCGGTGCGAACCACCCGTCATGAACACACAATCGACGACATACGCCCCTTAACGATATTTTCCGCTTTCGAGAGCGGCACGCCGGTCGACCGGCTATGATGCTGCAATGCGCCGAAATCATCTCATTGCAGCTGCGGCCATCTGCCTTGCGCTGATCGTCTATGCCACGCTGGCTACGCTTGCGGGCAGGCCGGTGCTGATGGGCCATGCAGAGGCCTATTGGGTCGTCGTCATCGAGCGCTTCAGCGCCTATTGCCTACTGGGCTTCCTGCTGTCCTTCCTGCTGCCGGGACGCTTCAGGCTGGCTTGTGCATTCGTGATCGCCGTCGCCCTTGGACTCGAGATCCTGCAGACGCTGGTGCCCGACCGCGATCCGCGGTTCCTCGACGTGCTGCAAAAGGCGGCCGGCGGCATCTTCGGCGTCAGCCTCGCCCAAACCATTCTGGCTTTCCTGCCCAGACCGCCGTCCTGACGCGAGCGGCGTCAGCTCACATCGCGAGCGCGACGTGCAGCTTGGTCCGACAGATTATTTTGCCATCTGCCCGCGCAGCTCACCGCCTGGATTGGCCGCGGTATGGATGTTCGCATACCATTTGCCGGCCAGGAGATCGGCAGCCTGCGTCTCGGTGAGGGTCGCGGTGCCCTGGATCGGGCTTTGCGTCGACTTGAACGGCAGCGCGATGCCGGCATTCTTGCCGGATTCGCTCGGTCCGTGGAAATGCGCGCCGAGCGCGGGACCGGTCAGATCCGCGTAGGTGACCGTATAGGTCAGGACCTTGGTATCGGTGTCGAAAGCCGCCTCGGCCTTGCCGGAGCCGGAACTCGTGTTGGGCGGCACCTCGTTGCTACCTTTGAGTTCGGCCCGCAGTTTGACCACTTCGGCGCTGGCGGCCGTCACGAGAAGAGGCGGGAGCGCAAAAACCAACGCACCCGCAAGGCACACAGCTCTCATCATGGCAACCTCCCAGCCTGGATCCCGTTGGCTTCGACCTGTTCCGGTGTGAAACCCCGGAGGTCGCGCCAAATTCCGGCTGGGAGACTATGCCTGATTCGAACGGAGCCGACTGCTGCCGGAGCGACGGACTTACGCCACGCCGCGCCTGAAGCTGTCCTGATCGGAGTCGAAGCCGCCGGACATCTGCCGGTGGGTTTCGCGCAGCGCCGTGACCGCATCATCGAGGCCGAATTCGCCCTCGCGAATGGTCTCGAAGAACCGGGTCATCAAGCCAAAGTCCAGCTTGACGCGGGTGTTTCCATCGCGGCTCTTGCGGCGATCGAGCGACAGATGCAGCGCCAGCACCCTGGCTTCAGCGGCTGTGCAGCCGCTAAGCGTCGCGAGTTCGTCATAAGTCATCCAGATCTGAGGCATATCCCTGTCCGCCTTTTGTTATGGCCTCAACCTAGATTTCACTTCTAAAAGCACTCTTGCCGCGGCGCGGTCCTCAGGCGCTTTCGCGCTAACAGCGTCAACGCAAAGCTAAGGCGCAAGGCACACATCAGGACGCGGGGGGCCTGGAGGGCGTAAACGGCGGCCGTGACCGCGACCGGCTGTCGAGCCCCTTGGGCAGCTTGTCGGGATTGAGCTTGAGGACCGCGCATTTGGCGTCGGCTGGCAGCGCTTCTTCCTGGCTGTAGATCAGCGTGCATTCGAACCCGACCTCGGGCGCCTCTCGCGCCATGCCCGAGCATGTCGCCATCGCGCCGCTGCACAGGCCGGTCAAATTGACCTCGACCTCATCAGGACCAAACACGCTGGGATTGCCCTCGGCATGGCGCTTCACGGTCAGGACAGCCGTGAAGCGTTGCTGATCGACCTGATAGGAGCCGCCATAAGTGAAGAAGCTGTCGCGGCCCGAGATCCGCCCCTCGACCAATTCGACAAGGCCTGTGCCCTGGCCGCGCGGGGTCCTGAACCAGGCAGCGTATTTGCCGTCTCTCAGCATGAAAAACATCCGTCGTAATATTCAAACGTATTTGCGACGAACTCTGGGGCGCGACAATGACTGATATGGCGGGTATTCCACCACGGTTAACACCTCGCAAAACCAATTCGTCAAATTGCCGGTGCCACATGCGCGACGCCGGCCGCAACTCAAAACAACTCGATGCCGTCATCCGCAGGCTCGACCGCCGCGACCCGGCGGGCGGCGGCGCTCGACAGCCCGAGGGCTTGCAAAAATTCCCGGTGGACGTCGCGCTCGCGCTCCATCGTGTAGCGCGCGAAGAGATCGTCGAGCAGCGCCGCGTCCTGCGGCTGCGACCGATGCGTGCCGGCGCTTGCCGTCTCCAGGCGCGCAGCGACGGTGGGCAGCGTCGCAGAGCTCTCACCGAGCGAGCTCATCAGGCCCTGCGCGGAATTCATCAGGCCTTCGAACTCGGCGCCTTCATCGACGAGCCGTCTCATCAGCGTGCCGAGCCGTTCGTTGCCGGCTTCGACCTCGCGCAGCGCCTGGAGGATCTGCGGCTCCAGATCGGCGAGCTGCGTGGGATCGCCCTGGACGCGGAACTCCTTTAATTCGTTGGCGGAGCGCTCGATGCCGTCGAGCACGGGCCGCAGACCGACGACATCAAGATGGAAGCGCTGCAGGCGGGTGCAACCGATTTCCTGCCCAAGGCACCGCAGAGCGTCGAGATGACGGTGCGGCTGCGGAATTTGATTCAGCTTGGTGCAGCCGTACGCAAGCTCAACGATCGCGCTGCGCATCTGGCCAGCGAGGTCGCTGCCGCAACGCGCAAGCTCGGTGAGCGCGAGGAGGAGATCATCCTGCGGCTCGCGCTCGCGGTCGAATACCGCGACAACGATACCGGCAAGCACACGCTGCGGGTCGCCCGCTACAGCCGGATCATCGCCGAGCAGCTCGGCCTCCCCGCCCGGCTCTGCCGCGACATCTATCTCGCCGCCCCGCTGCACGACGTCGGCAAGGTCGCCATTCCCGACAACATCCTGCTCAAGCCCGGCCGGCTGACCGACGACGAGATGGCGGTGATCCGCACCCATGCCACGATCGGCGAGAAGATTTTGGCCGACTCCAGCTGCGAGCTGATCCAGCTCGGTGCGCAAATTGCCGCAGGCCATCATGAGCGATGGGATGGCGCCGGCTATCCGAACGGCCTCAAGGCAGACGAGATCCCGGTCGCCGCACGCGTGGTCGCGGTCGCCGACGTATTCGACGCCCTGACGACGCGGCGCCCATATAAAGAGCCGATGCCGCTGGACGTGGCGCGTGACTATCTGGTCGAGAACCAGGGACGGCAGTTCGACCCGGCCTGCGTCGAGGCCTTTCTGTCGCGCTGGGATGAGGTGGTGGGGATCGCCGCCGGGCCAGTTGCGACGCCGTTGCCGAAATCCGGGGCCACCCCCGCACCCTTTATATTAGGAGCGACCGGGAGCCGTCCGGACCTGGACCGCACGGACGAAGCCGCCGCGGTCTGACATTGCGTCGACAGTCACGGTTTGCCGCGGCGCCGTTTTCTGCCATCACGGGTTTGAACCTGTTCCTGCCAGGGTGCACCAATACCAAGAGTGATTCTGATCACACTTGCCTGGGGCATCCGCTGCTAGGCTCCCGCCGGGACGTGGATCAGTCGGGTATCGTTCGAACTGGATGAAAAAGTCATGAGAAGCCTGATCGGCGCCATCGCCGGCGTATTTTGCCTCGCGGCTCCCGCCATTGCCGAGACGCCCGCCGCCATCGTCGAGGACGTGCAGGGCAAGGTCGACGGCATCGAATTCATGGACTATGTGGCGCCTGGCAAGATCATCAAGCTCGGCCCCAAGGCCGGCATCACGCTCAGCTATCTGAAATCCTGCCTGCGCGAGACCATCACCGAAGGCGTCGTGCTGGTCGGCGCCGAGCAAAGCACCGTGCAGCTCGGCAACGTCCAGCGCGTCAAGGTGCCCTGCGACGCCAACGCTGCGCAACTCTCCGAGCGCGAGGCAAGCCAGAGCGCGGCGACCACGTTCCGCACCATGCGAGCCGATGCTGGCAGCGCCCCCGCCAAGCTGCCGACGATCTACGGCACAGCCCCGCTGATTCAGGCCAAGAGCGGCAGCACGCTGGTGATCGAACGCACCGACGGCAAGGAGCCCACGATCAGCCTTCCGCTCAAGAGCGACATCATGGTCGCCGGAAAATTCTATGACCTCTCGAAAGCCGGCAAGTCGCTGACGCCGGGCGGCAGCTATCTCGCGAAGCTCGGCGCCAAGCGCTACGCCTTCCAGGTCGACGCCAGCGCGACATCGTCGCCGACGCCGATCGTCGGCCGTCTGCTGCGGCTCGAATAGACGGCCTGCGACAGCAACGATGCGGCGGATCGGCAGGCGGGACATCGTTGCGGCGATCCTGATTGCGCTCGTTACGGGCGCGGCTTTCACGTCTCCGCCATTGCAGAACCTGCAGGGTCTCTCGCTCGACATTCTCACGGCCTTACGCTGGAAGCTGATCGGCGACCGCCGCGATCCCGCGACATCGCCGGTCGTCGTCGTGGCGATTGACGGCGAGACCTACGAAACCCCGCCCTTCAAGGGATCGCCGACCCAGACCTGGACGCGCGAGATCGGCCGGGTGCTCGGCAGCATCACCGAGGGCGGCGCTAAGGTTATTGGATTTGACGTCATCTTTCCGAGCTCGATCGAGCTGTCGGAAATTCCCTTTGGCGACACGTCGTTCGGCAACCGTGTGAGAGGATTTGATCGCGACTATCTGATCGCTCTTCGGAAGCTCTCCGACAGCGGCAAGCTCGTGCTTGGTGAAATTCTCAGCAACGACCATCCGGACAGGCCCGATCACGCGCAGCAACTCGCAGTGAAAAACAATATCCGCGCGCTCAACGTCCATACCGACGCCGACGACGTGATCCGGCGGATGCCGCTGAGCTTTCCCATCGCGGGCCAGCCGGTACCCACCATGGCCGTCGAACTCGCCGCGCGCGCGCTCGATGCCAAGCCCGAGACCGGACCGACCGGCGTGACGAATTTGTCCGGCTACGCGATCCCGAACACGGTTCCCAACACGCTCACGCTCAACTTCCGCGGCATGGGCCGCGACATCCCCGCCTATTCCTTCGCCGATTTGCGCGCCTGTGTCGAAAAGGGAGACACCGAGTTCTTCCGCCGCGCCTTCGATGGCAAGATCGTGCTGCTCGGCAGCATCCTCAATTTCGACGACCGCAAGCTCACCTCGATGCGCCTGGCCGGCGGATATGACGGAACACCGGGGTCGCGATGTGCCCTGCCCGCGCCTGCGAGCACCGCGCAACAAGCCCTCAGCGCGGTCGCCGGCGTCTTCGTCCATGCCACCGTCGTGCGAAATCTGCTCGAGCATGACGCCGTCACCGAGCTCGGCTTTCCGCTGCGGACCATCCTGACAATTGTGTTCGCGGCGATCATTACCGCAGCCGCCTGCCTGCTCGCTCCGACCGGTGCCGCGGTTACCTGGCTGGGGCTCACCGTCGCTTACGCTGCTGTCGCCGTCGGCACATTCACGCATGCCATCGCACTGCCCCTGACCGAGCCCGTGCTCGCGGGCCTCACGGCGCTCGCGCTGATGATCGGCTACCGCTTCGTGGTCGCCGACCGTGAGGAGCGCTTCCTGCGCCAGAGCTTTGCGTTCTACCTCGCGCCCGAGGTGATCGACGGCATGGTCGCCTCCGGCAAGATGCCGGCGCTCGGCGGCGAGATGCGCAACATCACCATGTTCTTCTCGGACCTGGCCGGCTTCTCCTCGATTGCCGAGAAGATGACGCCGAGCGAGCTGGTCGCATTGATGAACGACTATCTCTCCGCCATGACCGACATCATCGAAAGGCATGGCGGCTATGTCGACAAATATATCGGCGATTCCATCGTCGCGATGTTCGGCGCACCGGCCGACGATCCCGATCATGCACGCAACGCAGTCGCCGCCGCGCTGCAATGCCGCGACCGGCTCGAAGAGCTCAACGAAAATCATCCCGCATTCCACGGCCGTGGCCTCGCCCACCGTATCGGATTGAACAGCGGCGAAGCCGTGGTCGGCAATATCGGCTCGCGCCGGCGCTTCAACTACACCGTCATGAGCGATACCGTGAACCTCGCCTCACGGCTCGAAGGCGCCAATAAATATTTTGGCACGACGATCATGGCCTCGGAAATGACAGTGAGCCAAAGCCGCAACGCGTACACTTGGCGCGAGCTGGACACGGTCCGAGTGCAGGGACGCGACGAGCCGATCAAGGTGTATGAGCCGCTCGCCGAGAAGAACCAGGAGACGCAGGAGCAGGGCATCCGCGCGGCGACTTACGCCAAGGGACTTGCATGCTGGCGTACGCGCGACTTCGCCAAAGCGGCCGCGCTGTTCGAAAGCGCCTCGGGTGACGATCCGCCGTGCCGATATTTTGCCAAGCGTGCGCGGACACTGGCGGCGAATCCACCGTCGGCCGACTGGACGCCGGTGAATACGCTGGAGGGGAAGTAGCGGCAGAACTAATGGTCCGGTGGGGGTGCCTAGAACGGCAACCCCACATAGTTCTCCGCGAGCAAGCGCTGCGCCGTCTCGGACGACAACAGGTACTCGAGCTCGGTCTGCTGGAGCCGCTCTTCATACTCGGAACGATCCGGGAAACGGTGCAGCAGCATCGTCATCCACCACGAGAAGCGCTGCGCCTTCCAGATCCGCGCCAATGCCTTGGCGGAATAGCCCTTCAGCCCGGAATCGTCGCCATCCTGATAGTGCGCGAGCATGGCGTGGTAGAGATAATGGATGTCGGAGGCGGCGCTGTTCAGCCCGCGCGCGCCGGTCGGCGGCACGATATGAGCGGCATCGCCGGCGAGAAACAGGCGGCCATAGCTCATCGGTTCGGCGACGAAGCTGCGCAAGGGCGCGATGCTCTTTTCGACCGAGGGGCCGGTGATCAAACGGTCGGCAACCTCATCGGGAAGGCGACGCTTCAGCTCCGCCCAGAATGCATCGTCCGACCAGTCCTCGACCTTGTCAGTCAGCGGCACCTGGACGTAATAGCGGCTCAGCACCTGTGAGCGCAGCGAGCAGAGCGCAAAGCCGCGCGCATGCTTCACGTAGATCAGCTCCGGCGACACCGGTTTCGTGCGCGACAGCACCCCTAACCAGCCGAACGGATAAACCTTCTCGTACTCGCGCAGCACATCGTTCGGGATCGATCTGCGGCTGACGCCGTGAAAGCCGTCGGCGCCGACGATGTAGTCGCAGTCGACGCGGACCGTCTCGCCGTTCGACCGATACGTCACATAGGGCCGGTCGGAGGTCAGATCATGCGGCGTCACGTCCTCGGCATTGTGCACGACCTTGCCGCTGAGCCGGTCGCGCGCCTCATAGAGGTCGCGCGTCAGCTCGGTCTGGCCGTAGACCAGCACCGAATTGCCGCCGGAATGCTTGTGCAGATCGATATGGGAGAGCACGCCGTCATGGGCGATCTCGAAGCCGTTGTGGATCTCACCCTCGCGGTCCATCCGCTCGCCGCATTGCGCCTCGCGCATCAGCCGGGCGAAGCCGTGCTCGAGCACGCCGGCTCGGATGCGGGCCAGGACGTGATCGCGGCTGTATTTCTCCAGCACGACGGTGTCGCTGCCCTTCAGGTGCAAAAGCTGGGACAGCAGCAGCCCGGACGGCCCGCCGCCGATGATGCAAACCTGAACTTTCATTTTTCCGTCCTCCCGTCGGCACTTTTTTGCAGATTCCGCAGCCCGGACCGATGGAGGGTTTCGCCATTGTCTTGTACTATTCGAACATGAGAACCGCAGCCCCCGCCCCGGCCATCCGGGTCTACAATCTGTTCGGCGAAGCCGGCGACCTGCCGGACGTCGTCCATTGCGAGACGATAGCGTCGCGCTCGGTGCTGCATGACTGGACGCTCGCCGTGCACCGTCATGCCCGGCTGCACCAGGTGTTGCTGATCGAGCGCGGCGGCGGCGAGGCGACGCTCGACGGACGCGTGGTGCCGCTCAGGCCGATGCAGATCGTCAACGTGCCGGTCGGCCATGTCCACGGCTTCCGCTTCGTACCGGGGACCCAGGGCTGGGTTCTCACCATCGCTGCGGAAATCCTGGACGAGGCACTGCTCGCTGCCGAGGGCCTGCGCGGCGTGCTGTCACGATCGGCCGTGGTTCGCGGCACGCCGCAGATCCGCGCGACGATGAAGCAGATCTTTGCCGAGCACGCCGCGCGCGACTTCGGCCGCGCGCATGTGCTGCGTTCGTTGTCGGCCGCCATGATCGGACTCGTGGCACGCGCGCTGACCGGCGAGAGCGGCACCGGCAGCAGCTCTGAATCAAATCTGTTCCGCCGCTTCGAAGCCCTGCTAGAACAGCATCATTTGGAGCGTTGGACCGTTGCGGACTACGCGAACGCGCTGGCGATCACGCCGACCCATCTCAACCGCGTCACGCGGGCGGCCACCGGCGACACCGCCTCGCACCTGATCCTGAACCGGCTGATCCGCGAGGCACGCCGCAACCTCGTCTATACAAATCTGCCGGTCTCGACGATTGCGTACGCGCTCGGCTTCGAGGACCCCGCCTATTTCAGCCGGGTCTACGCCGCCGCCACCGGGCTGTCACCGCGTGCGTTTCGGGAGCAGCTGCATGGCGGCGAATAGCCCGCCGGCTCGCGCCCTCTTGCAAACGGCGCGGCCATCCCTTATGTACGCGCCTCACTTTGTAATCAGGCAACCGACAATGCGGCAGTCACAGCAAGCATCAGTGCTGATGATGACGGGAGGGCTAATGCCCTCGTCCGCCGTGGATCTGCTTTGCGCCTGAACGAACGTCACACCTGACAATCGAAGCGGCCCGGAGCGGATACGGCTCCGGGTGCCGAACGAGTTCTCGCGGTGCCCCGAGTCGTGCAAATCCAGCACGGGAGCTCGAGCACCACAGGTGTCCCATGTCCAAAGAGAAGTTCACTCGCCTCAAGCCCAACTGCAACGTGGGCACGATCGGCCATGTGGACCATGGCAAGACGACGCTGACGGCGGCGCTGACGAAGGTCTCGGCCGACTACGGCTGGGGCGCGTTCGTCTCCTATCAGGACGTCGCCAAGGCATCGGCTGCGCAAGGTACGCGTGACGATTCCAAGATCCTGACGATCGCGACGAGCCACGTCGAATTTTCGACGGCGGCCCGGCACTACTCGCACGTCGACTGTCCAGGCCACGCCGATTATGTGAAGAACATGATCACGGGTGCGGCCCAGATGGACGGCGCGATCCTGGTCGTCTCCGCGGTAGACGGGCCGATGCCCCAGACGCGCGAACATATCCTGCTCGCGCGCCAGGTCGGCGTGCCGCGCCTTGTGGTGTTCCTGAACAAGTGCGATGTCGCCGACGATCCGGAGCTGATCGATCTCGTCGAGATCGAGGTGCGCGATCTCCTGTCGAAGTACAGCTACGACGGGGACAACGCGCCGGTCATTCGCGGCTCGGCCATCCAGGCGCTGCGCGGCGAGACCGGTCCGCTCGCGGACCAGGCCGTCCTGAAGCTGTTCGAGGCACTCGATACATTCATCGAAGTGCCCGATCGGCCGAAGGATCGTCCGTTCCTGATGCCGATCGAGGGCGTCCAGTCGATCTCCGGCCGCGGCACCGTCGTGACCGGGCTGATCGAGCGCGGCACCGTCAAGCTCGGCGACGAGGTCGAGATCGTCGGCCTCGGCGAGACGCGCAAGTCGGTGGTGACGGGCATCGAGACCTACCGGAAGATCCTCGAGCAGGGGCAGGCCGGCGACAATGTCGGCTGCCTGCTGCGCGGGGTCGACCGGGAGGCGGTGCAGCGGGGCCAGGTGCTCTCGCGGCCGGGTGCCGCGAAGCCGCACAGGGCGTTCCGGGCGGAGGTGTACGTGCTGACGAAGGACGAAGGCGGGCGCCATACGCCCTTCTTCAAGAACTATCGTCCGCAGTTCTACTTCCGCACGGCCGACGTCACCGGCACCGTCCAACTCGACGACGGCGTCGAGATGGTGATGCCGGGCGACAGCGCCGAGCTCACGATCGAGCTCAACAAGGCGATCGCGCTCGAAGAGCGGTCGCGCTTCGCGATCCGTGAGGGCAACCGTACCGTCGGTGCCGGCATCGTGACTGCGATCGTGGAGTAACGAATGGGGGCCGGGTCAACCGGCCCCCATTCAACCATGCTCGATCGGATTTACGCGCCGAACCTCCGTCGATAGTCCTGCGGCGCGGTGGCCAGCACGCGCAAAAAACTGCGACGCATGGTCTCTTCCGACCCGAAGCCGCAGCGCTGGGATATCCGCTTCACCGGCAGGCGGGTCTCCGACAGCATCCGTCGCGCAGCCTCCACCCGCAGCCGCTCGATCGCCCGAAGCGGCGTCAGTCCGGTGGCCTTGGCGTAGTGGCGGCTGAAACTGCGCTCGCTCATGCCGGCCTCACCCGCCAGTCTGGACAGAGAGAGATCGCCGGCGAGATGCTTGCTGATCCATTGGTGCAGCGCGCCGAACTCGTCTTCGGCGGATTGCAGCGACAGTGCCTCGCTGAACTGCGCCTGCCCGCCCGGCCGCTTGAGGAAGACGACGAGATAACGCGCCACGGCAAGCGCGGTGGTGCGGCCGAGATCTTCCTCCACCAGCGCCAGCGCCAGATCGATGCCGGCAGTCACGCCTGCCGAGGTCCAGATCGCGCCATCGCGCACGAAGATCGGATCGGGCTCGACGCGCACGGCCGGGAAACGCCGCGCGAGCGCGGCGCAATACGACCAATGGGTCACCGCACGACGCCCGTCGAGCGCGCCGGATGCACCGAGCAGAAATGCGCCGGTGCAGACCGACGCCACACGCCTCGCTTTCTTCACGCGCTGCCGCAGCCAGTCCAGCAGAACCGGATCGGAGGCGGCGGCGTCAACGCCCGGGCCTCCGGCAACCACCAGCGTGTCGAGCCCGCTGCCGACGCGCGGCAGCGGCTCCGTTGCAATCCCCAATCCTGAGGACGCCGTCACACGCGCGCGATCTTTCGCCACCACGCGAAGCACATAAGGCGGCGTTCCGCCCGCCTCCACGATCTGCTCGTTGGCAGTCGCGAACACCTGAAGCGGTCCGGTGACGTCGAGCAGCTGCACCGATGGATAAGCCAGCACTTCGATCACGCGCGCGGAGTTCCGCGTGGCGCGCGACATGGAGCTTGGCGAGAAACGAGGGGTCTTTGGCATTTGCGCCATAGCGTGCCCGGTTATGTTGCCGCTGTCCAGCCTCGAGGAGAGACCATGACCACGAAGACTTTCACCAAGACCGCCCCGCCGGAATGGCTTCTCGCGATGTGGAAAGAGATCGACGACAAGACCTTCGGCAAGGGCTTTGACTGTTTCGCCGAAGATGCGGTTTGCAATCTCGGTGTCGCCGATTGGCACGGTCGCGAGGCAATCCGCAGCAATCTGCGGCAATTCATCGACCGCGGCTTTACGGCGCTCCACGACGTCGTCGAATTCTGGGATAGTCCCGAGCTCAAGATCTTCCACGGCAAGGTCGCGATGCGCTTCGACGATCCCAACATCGCCGCCGTGAAGCCAACGATGGTCCATTTCTTCTACATGGACGAAAAGGATCCCACCAAGGTCAAGCGGGTCGGAGCAGTCGGACCGACAGGATTTTAGCTGGCGCGTCGCCGACGGAACTCGGCGGTACAGGCTCCTCCACGACAAGAGAGCCGGCCTCATCATCGGATGCGGCCGGCTCATTCCTGGTCACGTGAAGCAAACGTCGAGGAAGACGACCTCCTCCGGCTCCTGCAAGTTGATCACGAAGCAATACACGACCTTGACGGCGCGCTCGTCGCTCGAAAATCGAAGGCGCCATAACCGGGATCAGGCCACTTCGGACCGGGCCCGCCGCTATTCCCGGCGCTTCTACTTACCTTCGTATAGAACGACCAACCCTTTTGATAAGATTCGTTTACCTCCGTACGATTGAGCCCGGAATGCCCGCGCCTTATCGTGGCTGCATTCGGCGCCCTGGCGCTGGTGGCATGGGACCTCCCTAACCTTGGCGCAAGACGGCCACACCCTGTCCGGTCGTCTGCGCTGCTTTTTCGGCAGGCCGTCAGCGACCTTCGTATTTCCCGGCCGCCACATCGAGCCCTCGCGGTCGAAACTGCCGGCTTCCATGCGAAACTGGAGCTTCGTGCATAATGTCTTCGTTTGAGAAGATCGCACTCTTCATCGATGGCTCCAATCTCCATGCCACCTCCAAGGCGCTCGGCTTCGACATCGATTACAGGCGTCTGCTCAGCGAATTTCGCGGCCGAGGCGCGTTGATTCGGGCCTTCTACTACACGACCGTCATCGAGGATCAGGAATACTCGTCGATCCGCCCGTTGATCGATTGGCTCGACTATAACGGGTATACCGTCGTCACCAAGCTCACCAAGGAGTTCGTCGACGCCACCACCGGCCGCCGCAAGGTCAAGGGCAGCATGGACGTGGACCTCGCCGTGACGGCGATGGAGCTCGCCGAGCACGTCGATCAGATCGTGTTGTTCTCGGGCGATGGGGATTTTCGTTCGCTGGTGGAAGCCGTGCAACGCCGCGGCGTCCGGGTGACCGTCATCTCCACGCTGGCCAGCCAGCCACCGATGATCGCCGACGAACTGCGCCGGCAG
This sequence comes from Bradyrhizobium rifense, assembly GCF_008123425.1. Lineage (GTDB taxonomy): Bacteria > Pseudomonadota > Alphaproteobacteria > Rhizobiales > Xanthobacteraceae > Bradyrhizobium > Bradyrhizobium rifense. The sequence continues at coordinate 177,841 of NZ_VSSS01000032.1, read as the reverse complement.
GCGGACATCTTCGTCGACCTGGCGGAACTGAAGCCGAGAGTGGGGCGCGATCCGGCGGAACGGCCGGGATCGCGCGAGGTGCGTCAGCAACCGCCGCAATTCATCGCGCGCGGAACGGCTAGTCGAAGCGACAGGCTGGAATAATCCGGCGGGACGATCCGCGGATCGTCAGACGTCGAAGAACACCGTCTCGTCCGGCCCCTGCAAATTGATCGTGAAGGAATACACGACCTTGCCGGCGCGTTCGCCGCGGGTGGCGATCAGCGTCTTGCGACGCAACGGGGGCTCGACCAGGTTGAGCACGGGATCGGCGGCATTCGCAGCCTCTTCATCGGAGAAATAGAGTCGCGTGTTGAGCCCGATATTGATGCCGCGCGCGACGATCCAGATATTGACGTACGGCGCACACTTCCGACCGGCCTTGTCGATGATCGCACCCGGCTTGATGGTCTCGAACGTCACGAGCCCGCTCTCGAAATCCGAACCAGCGCGGCCCCAACCGCGGAAATCCTCGTCCAAAGCGCCGACCGAACGATCGGCCGGATGGTTGTAGCGGCCGGCCGCGTTGGCCTGCCAGATTTCCAAGAGCACGTCACGCAACAGCGAGCCGCTGCCGTCGAACACCTTGCCTTCCAACGTGATGCGCTCGCCTTGTGTGTTCGGCGTCACCAGCACGTTGGAAAAGTTCTTCTCGAAAATGTCGAAGCCGGCCATGGCAGGGATCAGGCCGATATGGACGTAGGGCCCGGCGGTCTGCGAGGCGGTTTCCTTGAGATAGTTGAGCGGCTGCGGCATTGGCTCAGTTCCCTTCGGGACGGTTTTCGAAATAGGTGGAGCGCTGGCCGCGCAGCACGATGTCGAAGCGGTAGGCGAGCGAGTCGAACGGGGTCGAGGCGTTGAGGTCGAGCGGCGCCACCAGGCAATCGAGCGCGTCCTTGTCCGGGATCGTCGTCAGGATCGGACAGACCGGGATCAGGGGATCGCCCTCAAAGTACATCTGCGTGATCAGCCGCTGCGCAAAGCCCGAGCCAAACACCGAGAAGTGGATGTGGGCGGGACGCCAGCTGTTGACGAAGTTGCGCCAGGGATAGGGGCCGGGTTTCACGGTGCGGAAATAGTAGTAGCCGGTGTCATCGGTCAGCGCGCGTCCGCAGCCGCCGAAATTCGGATCGATCGGCGCCAGATACGTGTCCTTCCTGTGCCGGTAGCGGCCGCCGGCATTGGCCTGCCAGAATTCGACCAGCGTGTTCGGCACGCCGCGGCCGGTCTCGTCCAGCACGCGGCCGTGGACGATGATGCGCTCGCCGACGGGATCGCCGTCCTTGGCGTAGTTGCGGATCAGATCGTTGTCGAGCGGCCCGAGATCGTTGTGGCCGAACACCGGCCCCGTGATCTCCGAGACCGAGTTCTCGATCGACAGCAGCGCCTGACGCGGCGAGCGCAGCACCGAGGATTTGTAGCCGGGCGCGTAGGCCGGCGGATGGATGGTGCGGTCGCGCTGGAAGAAGCCGCCATCACGCGGCGTGAACGGCTCGGGGCTGTTGAGGCGGGGATCCCTTAAGGCTGGCGCCTGGGCATTCATCGGCGTTGTCTCTCCCTGTAGCGCCTCGGTCCGGGCGCGCGGCTTATCCGGAGATCATGGGCCGGCCTATTCCACAGATAAATAGATCGATTATAATATATTGCATGAAGAAAATCGATCATTTGGCCCTCGACGGCCACGCCCTCGAACTGTTCCTCGCCGTGCTGGAGGAGGGTTCGGTGACGGCCGCCGCAACCCGGCTCGGCTTGACGCAGTCGGCCGTCAGTCACGCCCTGAACAAGCTGCGGCGGATCGCCGGCGATCCGCTGTTTGCCAAGTCCGGCCGCGGCATCGTCGCGACCGCCCATGCCCAGGCGCTGGCCGCAAAAGCGCGGGCGCTGATCGACGAGATGCGCAGCTTCGCCGGCGGCGTCAATTTCGAACCGGCGCTTGCGCAACTTTCGCTGACGATCGCCGCCAACGACTTTCAGCGCGACTTGCTGCTGCCGCGCTTCTTCGGACATGTCGCCGCACAGGTGAAGAACCTCAATCTGCGCGTGATCCCCTCGCAATCGCCCTCGCCTGCCATGCTGCGCGAGAATCGTTGCGACCTCCTGATCACACCGCTGCCGCCATCCGGTATCGACATCGTGCAGAAGCGCCTGCTGAGCGACCACTACGTCTGCTACTATGATCCGAAGGCGCGCACCGCGCCAAGCAGCCGCAGCGCATATCTCGCGGCACGCCACATCACCGTGGTCTATACCGACAACGAACGGCTCGACTTCGACCGCCGGCTTGCCGCGAACGGCTTTCACCGCGACATCGCCATCTCCGTGCCGAGCTTCTCCGGCGTGCCGTCGTTCCTGCACGGGACGCAGATGCTGGCGAGCATGCCGAGCCTGCTGGCCTCCGGGGTAATGCGCAGCTTCGCGCATGCGCAGATTCCACTGGCCTCGCGCACACGCACGCTGGCCGAGCTGCCGATGTTCATGGTCTGGCACCAGCGTTATCAGAAGGACCCGGCGCACCGCTGGATTCGCACGCAACTGGAGTCCGTGGCTGCGACGGCCGCCGCCTGAATCTGACGCGCCGATTGCGAACGACGGTTCATTGGCTGCACCAAAAGGACGTGCGAAGGCAACGCCAACGCGAAGGCGTTCGGAGAAGCCTTGTGAAGTCCAGCGTGTGCCTTCTGACTGCCTGCGATTCCGTTCAGAGGCCGCTTGCGGATTTCACGATTCCCCGCATGAAGGCCTTCGCGGCAGCGCACGGCTACCAGCAGCGCTTCGTTCACGGCAACGATTGGAAACGTCCACGTGGATGGCTGAAGATCGAGGCGATCCGCGCCGCTCTCGAAGACAATTTCGACTTCGTGCTCTGGATGGACGTCGATGCCATCGTGCTTCGCAACGATGTCGACGTCAGGACGGCTGCGGTGGATGATGCCCATCTGCACATGGCCTGGCACGGTCCGGAGACGTCGGAGGTCATGGCCGCCGATTTCGTTCCGCATTTCAACTCAGGCGTCATGCTGATCCGCGTGAGCGACTGGTCGCGCGCGTTCTTCGAACGAGTCTGGGACATCGGCCAGTTGGAGCATCCGTGGTTCGACCAGGCGACCATCCTCCACGCACTCGGCTACGATGACTGCCTGGGACTTGGACCGGATCGCCCGGACGAACCCAACCGGTCTCATCTCGCGCGTCTCGACACCGCCTGGAATTCGATCCCTGGGCTCGCCACCGCGCCAGACCCGATCGTTCACCACTATGCCGGGATCAGCAATCCGTCGACGCGGCTCAAGATGGTCGAGGCGGATGCGCTGTCGGCGTCGATGCGCGAACGGCTCGATGCCGATGTGCGCCAGGCGATCGCCCGTCAGTTCGGCCTGTGGCGCGAGGATGCGGCCATGCGCGACTGGGTCACCGGGGAGCGGGATTCCGCCCTCGCCAAACGGTACGAGGTCGTATCGGAGAGGGATCAGGCGCGGGCGCAATTGGCGGCGGTCCACAGCTCGACCTCCTGGCGGGTGACCGCGCCGCTGCGCTGGACCAAGCACTTGTTTCAGCGTCGGTAACGACGTTGCTCGCCCGGTGCCGGTCGGTGGCCAGCCCCTCGCCAAACCCACTGGTTGCGCGCGGGCGGCCACGCTAGAATTCGGCCATGACAGTGACCGATATTGCGAGCCGGACCTACAATCACAGCTGGCGGCTGGATCCCATCATCCGCAGCCTGCTTGATACCGACTTCTATAAGCTATTGATGTTACAGATGATTCGGGAGGCGTACCCGAGTCAGCAGGTGACCTTCTCGGTCATCAACCGCTCGCGCCATGTGCGGCTTGCCGAGATCATCGACGAGGGCGAGCTGCGCGCCCAGCTCGATCATGCCCGCACCATCCGCTTCACCAAGAAGGAGCTGATCTGGCTGGCCGGTAACACCTTCTACGGCAAGACCCACATGTTCTCGGCGGATTTCATCCGCTGGCTCGCCGAATTCCGCCTTCCCGAATACGAGCTGCGCAAGGTCGAGGGCCAGTACGAGCTGCATTTCCACGGGCCGTGGACCCACACCACGATGTGGGAGATTCCGGCACTCGCCATCCTCAACGAATTGCGCTCGCGCGCGGCCATGAAGGGGCGCGGCCGCTTCGAGCTCGATGTGCTGTTCGCCCGTGCCAAGGCCAAGCTGTGGACCAAGGTGGAACGGCTGCGCAAGCTCGAGAATTTGCGGTTGTCCGACTTCGGCACCCGCCGCCGCCACGGCTTCCTCTGGCAGCGCTGGTGCGTGGAGGCCGTGAAGGAAGGCTTGGGTCCGTCCTTCATCGGCACCTCCAACGTGCTGCTCGCGATGGACAACGATCTCGAAGCGATCGGCACCAACGCGCATGAGCTGCCGATGGTCGCGGCCGCGCTCGCCAAGGACGACGAGGAGTTGCGGTGGGCGCCCTATCGCATCCTCGACCAGTGGCGCCAGACCTATGGCGGCAATTTGCTGATCGCGCTGCCGGACGCGTTCGGCACCAAGGTTTTCCTGCGCGATGCGCCGGAATGGGTCGCCGACTGGACCGGCTTCCGCCCCGACAGCGCGCCGCCGATCCAGGCCGGCGAGGAGATCATCGCCTGGTGGGAAAAGATGGGCCGCAATCCCAAGGACAAGCTGCTCGTGTTCTCCGACGCGATGGATGTCGGCTCGATCGAGGAGACCTATCACCACTTCTCCGGCCGCTCGCGGCTCTCGTTCGGCTGGGGCACCAACCTCACCAACGACTTCGTCGGCTGCGCGCCGGACGGCTCGTTCAATCTCGATCCGATCTCGATCGTGTGCAAGGTGTCGTCGGTCGACGGACATCCGGCCGTCAAGCTCTCCGACAATCCGGAGAAGGCGACCGGCATGCCCTCGGAGATCGAGCGCTATCTGCGCGTGTTCGGCGATGCCGGCCGTGTGCGCAAGCCGGTGCTGGTCTAGCCCCGATCCAAATTCTCTCAATCGAGTAAATCGCAAGCGTCGGATTCGCGGCATCGGCGCGCGAGTTCCGGCTCAGCAGCATTTGCAACGATCTGCGCGCATCCATTTCACAACGCTTTCACCTTGCAAGACAATCTCTCGACTCTTTCAGGTCGAGTTAAGCAGCGTTCTCGCGTAATCCGCGTTATCAGCCGACGCTCCGCTGGGGTCGTTGAGCGATTTGGGGAACGCAAAGTGTTTCGCAGAACAGCGACATCGACGAAGGAACGCAGCTTCCTTCACGTCATCAAGCTCGTCTCGCCTTTCGTGATGGTCGTCGTGCTTCAGGCGGCGATCGCGGGATTCAGCCTGGAGGTGATGTCGTCGGTTCGCGCCTATGTCGCGGGCGAGGCGATGTGGTCGCGCTCGCAGAAGAACGCCGTCTATTTCCTCAACCTCTATCTGCATTCGGGCAAAGCCCGCCAATTCGCGCAATACCAGGCCTCGCTCGCCGTCCCGATCGGCGACGAATATGCAAGATGGGCGCTTGAGCGCGATCCGGTCGACGTCGAGCTCGCGCGCATCGGCTTCCTGCAAGGCGGCAACCATCCCGATGACGTTCCCGGCTTGATCTGGCTGTTCCGCTATTTCAACCAGGTCAGCTTCCTCCGCGAAGCGATCCGGGAGTGGGCTGCCACCGATCCGATGCTGCTGGAGCTCAGCGTCTTCGGCGAAGTCATCAAGAGTGAACTAAGAGACGGTCCCGTCGGGGACAACGACCGTCTGCAATTCCTGTCGTCGCGGCTCTCAGAGCTGAACAGGCAGTTCACGGGGCATGCCGAGCGGTTCTCGACCGTGCTGGGCGAAGGCTCCCGCGCTATCAAGCTGACGCTGACATGGCTCAACATCGCCACGGCCGCGACCCTGATCCTGCTCCTGGTCTGGCACACGCGGCGACTGGTGCTGCAGCGACAGGCGTTCGAGGATGCGCTGCATGCCGAGAAGGAGCGCCTCGCCTTTCAGGCCTCGCATGACTGGTTGACCGGCATCGCCAACCGGCGTGCCTTCGAGGCGCGCCTGCAGAACGAGCTCGATTGTCGCGGCGAAAATTCGCTCAGCCTGATCCTGCTCGACCTCGACCAGTTCAAGAGCGTCAACGACAGTTGCGGCCATCTCGCCGGCGATCGGCTGCTGTGTCAGGTCGCGGGCCTGCTCCAGCAGGACCGGCGGCCGCACGATCTGGTCGCCCGGCTCGGCGGCGACGAATTCGGACTGATCCTGCCGCAATGTACGCCTTACGACGCCGTCGACATCGCCGAGCGGCTGCGGCGGTCGCTCGAGCTGTTCAACTTCGCCTGGGACGATCAATGCTTTGCGATAACCGCCAGCATCGGCGTTGCCTGCATTGCCGATGCCAACACCACGCTCGAAGAGGCGATGCGCCAGGCCGATGCGGCCTGCTACCGCGCCAAGGAAAAGGGACGCAACCGCGTTCAGGTCGACAACGGAAGACCGGACGTCGTTCTCGTCGCAGCCCGGCCGCGCGAGGCTGCCCGCGCGTGACCGTCGCAATTATCGCGCCGGCAAGATCCCGAGCCCCAGGAGATGCGCGTCCAGGAACTGCGTGACCTGCTGGCGCAGCATCTGCGGCGGAACGGCGATCATGCGTTCTTCGAGGCCGAGCGAGATGATCCCATGCACCGCGGAGAACAACGTGCGCGACAGCAGTGCGATCTTCACGTCGTCCGCATCCGGTAGCACACGCACCAGAGGCGGATGCATCAACGCGAAGGCGTCCATCACCATCTGAAGAATGTCGTCGGGATAAGGACGGTCGTCCTCCATCCGATGCTCGAACAGCGAGCGCAACAGATTGGCGTTTTCGGCGAAGAATTCGAGATAGGTCTCGGCCAGACCATAGAGCTGGCGGACCGGATCCTCAGCCGGAACCCCGCCCAACCGCTCCGTCAGCGCCTGAACCGTCTCCCGGTTGACCGTCAGGATCACCCCGTCGAAGTCACCGAACTCGTTATAGACGCTGCCGACCGAGCAGCCGGCGGCCTCGGCTACGTCCCGAACCTTCAACGATCTCAAGCCTTTAGTCGCGATAATGCTGCGGGCGATCTCCAGGATCTGGAGACGCCGTCGATTTTTTTTCTGGTCCCGCAGCGATTCTTCTTGAACATTGTTCATTTTAAACTCACGTGAACATTGTTCAAATTAACCCGGAGACCTGCAAAATGCAAACCCTCGCTGTTGATATCGCCTCCACCTTCGTCGATGACGCCGCGGCCCTCTTGAGCGGCTCCGGTCGCGCCCTGCTGCGGGTCGTCATGGCCCCGATCGATCGGATCGCAAATGCCTGCGACATTGCCGGCGTCCTCGCCGAGCGCCGCGCGACCTTCCGGATGTGGCGGACCAGCCGCGCCCGTGCCCGCCGCGAGCGGAGCCGCTTCAGCCTGCTCGGCCGCTTAAACCCCTTTCGACATCTCGCCCACCTCACCTGAGGAGAGGCCGGTGCGCTTGCGAGTCCACTCGAATGCGAGGACCGGCCGCAACAAAGGACTTACTATGTCCGGACATTCGTGGCCGATTCCGCTGATGTCAGAGATGCCGTTCAGCTTTTTCTTATCGGCGAGGAGCGATATCCCCGTAAGCGCGGCATTTCCGCACGAAACTGCGACCGCGACCGGATATTTGCGAACCTAACAAGACCACTTGGAGACCAACAGGATCGGAGGGACCGAGGGGACAGAGCAGGCCGATGACCGTCGTCACCCTGCAATCGTCCATCCACACCCTTCCGGTTGTGCCGTTTCACCGACAACGCAACAACCTCAGGCTGATTTCCCACAACAGGACTCGTCATGATCAGGGATTTGATGTCGTCACGCCGCTTTGCGCCGCTGTTCTGGGCGCAGTTCTTCTCGGCGCTCAATGACAACGTGCTCAAGAACGCACTCGTCATCATCCTGCTTTACAGCGCCGCGACCGGCCACGGCGATGCGCTGGTGACGGTGGCGGGCGCCGTCTTCATCTTCCCCTATTTCATCCTGTCCGGGCTCGGTGGCCAGCTCGCCGACAAATACGTCAAGTCGGTCGTCGCAAGGCGGCTGAAGTTCGCCGAGATCTTCGCTGCGGCCTTCGCCGCCGCCGGCTTCTTCCTGCACTCGGTGCCGCTGCTGTTCACGGCACTTGCGCTGTTCGGCATCATCGCCGCCCTGTTCGGCCCCGTAAAATACTCAATGCTGCCGGACCAGCTCGAGCTCGGTGAGCTCGCGACGGGCAACGCGCTGGTCGAAGGCGCGACCTTCATGGCCATCCTGCTCGGCACCGTCGCGGGCGGCCAGTTCGTCGCCGGCTCCGCTCATATGGGCTGGGTCGCATCGGCCGTGGTCGTGCTGGCGCTGTTGTCGTGGGCCTTTGCCTCCCGCATTCCGCAAACAACGCCCTCCGCGCCCGATCTGCCCGTCGATGCCAATCCCTGGACCTCGACGCTCAGCCTGCTCAAGACACTGCATGCCGACCACCGGCTGTGGGACGGCACGGTGATCGTCTCCTGGTTCTGGCTGGTTGGTGCGATCGTGCTGTCGTTGCTGCCGGCGCTGGTCAAGGACGTCGTCGGTGGCAGCGAAGGCGTGGTGACGCTGTGCCTCGCGATCTTCGCGATCGGCATTGCGATCGGCTCGCTGTTCGCCGCCAGCCTGAGCCACGTTCGCCCGAACCTCGCGCTGGTGCCGATCGGCGCCATCATGATGGGATTTGCCGGCATCGACCTCGCATGGGCCATCGGCGTCACGGTCAAGGGCAACGACATCGCCGCGGTCGATTTCGCAACCTCGCTTGCAGGCCTTCGCATGCTGATCGACTTCGTCGTCTTCGCGTTCGGCGGCGGATTGTTCGTCGTTCCGTCCTTCGCAGCCGTGCAGGCCTGGTCGGCTCCGAACGAGCGCGCCCGCATCATCGCCGCCGGCAACGTGCTGCAGGCCGCCTTCATGGTGGCCGGCTCGCTGTTCGTCGCGCTGCTGCAGGCGGGCGGATTGCATGTCGGCTGGATCTTCCTCGGCCTGGGTGTCGCAAGCTTTGGCGCGGTGTGGTTCGTGCTGACGAAATGGGGCAAGGAAGGTGTGCGTGATTTCGGCGGGCTCTTGTTCCGCGCGCTGTTCCGCACCGAGGTGCGCGGACTCGAGAACCTGCCGCCTGCCGGCACGCGCATGCTGATCGCGCCCAACCATGTCAGCCTGATCGACGGCCCGCTGCTGCACGCCGTGCTGCCGATCGACGCGAGCTTCGCGGTCGATACCGGTATCTCCAAGGCGTGGTGGGCCAAGCCGTTCCTGCGCGTCGTCAAGCACTACACCATGGACCCGAGCAAGCCGCTGGCCGCACGCGACCTGATCAAGCTCGTCGCCGCCGGCGAACCGGTCGTCATCTTCCCGGAAGGACGCATCACCGTGTCCGGCTCGCTGATGAAGGTCTATGACGGCACCGCGATGATTGCCGACAAGGCCGACGCCGTGGTCGTGCCGGTTCGCATCGAGGGCGCCCAGCGCTCGCATCTCAGCTATCTCAACAGCAGCCAGATCAAGCGCTCCTGGTTTCCGCGGGTGACGGTGACGATCCTGCCGCCGGTCAAGCTTCCGGTCGATCCGGCGCTGAAGGGCAAGGCGCGCCGCAATGCCGCGGGCGCCGCACTCCAGGACGTGATGATCGACGCGATGGTCAAGAACGCCATGCTCGACCACACGCTGTTCGAAGCGCTCGGCCACGCCTATCGCGACCGCGACACCGGCAAGGTCATCATCGAGGACGCGCTCGGCACCAAGCTGACCTATCGCAAGCTGATCCTCGGCGCGCAGGTCCTGAGCCGCAAGCTCGAAGCCGGCACCTCGGCCGGCGAAAATGTCGGCGTGCTGCTGCCGAACTCGGCGGGCGTTGCCGTCGTCTTCATGGCGCTGCAGAGCATCGGCCGGGTTCCGGCGATGCTCAACTTCTCGGCCGGCCCGGTCAATGTTCTCGCCGCCATGAAGGCTGCGCAGGTCAAGACGGTGCTGACCTCAAAGGCATTCATCGAGAAGGGTAAGCTCGACAAGCTGATGGCCGCGATCTCCGCGGAGGTGCGCGTCGTCTATCTCGAGGACGTCCGCGCCTCGATCGGCACGGCCGAGAAGATCAAGGGCCTGCTTGCCGGCACCGCACCGCGCGTCGCCCGCCAGGCCAACGATCCCGCCGTCGTGCTGTTCACGTCGGGTTCGGAAGGCACGCCCAAGGGCGTGGTGCTGTCCCACCGCAACATCCTCGCCAACGCCGCGCAGGCGCTGGCGCGGGTCGATGCCAACGCCAATGACAAGGTGTTCAACGTGCTGCCGGTGTTCCACTCCTTCGGGTTGACCGGCGGCATGATGATGCCGATCCTCGCGGGCATTCCGATCTACATGTACCCCTCGCCGCTGCACTACCGCATCGTACCCGAGCTGATCTATCAGACCGGCGCCACGATCCTGTTCGGTACCGACACGTTCCTCACCGGCTATGCACGCTCGGCGCACGCCTACGACTTCCGCACCTTGCGGCTGGTGATCGCCGGCGCCGAAGCGGTCAAGGATCGGACGCGGCAGGTGTTCATGGAGCGCTACGGCATCCGCATCCTCGAAGGCTATGGCGTCACCGAGACGGCGCCGGTGCTGGCGATGAACACGCCGATGGCCAACCGCCCCGGCACCGTCGGCCGCCTCTCGCCGCTGATGGAAAGCCGCCTCGATCCGGTCCCCGGCATCAAGGAAGGCGGACGCCTGTCGGTGCGCGGACCGAATGTGATGCTCGGTTACTTGCGGGCCGAAAATCCCGGCGTGCTCGAGCCGCTCGCCGAGGGCTGGCACGACACCGGCGACATCGTGGCGATCGACCCGGCCGGCTTCATCACCATCAAGGGCCGCGCCAAGCGCTTTGCCAAGATCGCAGGCGAAATGGTCTCGCTGTCGGCGGTCGAGAGCATCGCGACGACGCTGTGGCCGCAGGCCGCATCGGTCGCCGTGTCGATCCCGGACCAGCGCAAGGGCGAGCGCATCGTGCTGCTGACCACGCAGAAGAATGCCGAGCGCAGCGCGATACAGGCCCAGGCCAAGACGATTGGCGCCTCCGAGCTGACCGTGCCGGCAGCGATCATGGTGGTCGACAAGGTGCCGCTGCTGGGCACCGGCAAGACCGACTACGTCACGGCAACGACGATGGCCCGAGAGCAGGCGACGCCAGCGTCGGAGCGCGAAGTTGCGTGACGTCCAACCCACGGCCGTCGCACCAGCGCAAGCGCTGTGCGACGGTGTGGTGCTGCTGCATGGCATTGGCGTCGGCTCCTGGACGCTGAAGAAGCTGGATCGAGCGCTGCAGCGTCGCGGCTTCGCGACGCTCAATCTCGACTATTCCAGCCGCAAGAAGCCGCTCGAGGCACTCGCGGAGGAGATCCACACGCCGATCGCCGCATTCGCCGAACAATGCGACGGCGCGATCCACTTCGTCGCCCATTCCATGGGCGGGCTGCTTGCGCGGGTTTACATCGCGCGATACCGGCCGGCGCGGCTTGGCCGCGTCGTGTTGCTGGGCACGCCCAATGGCGGCAGCGAGGTGGCCGATCTCCTGAAAGACCTGTCGCTCTACCGCGCCGCTTTCGGCCCGGCCGGCCTGCAGCTGACCACCACCCAAGACCCGGTGCTCGCCGACCTGCCGTCACCCGATTATGCGATTGGCATCATCGCGGGATGTCGCACCATCGCGCCGATCGCCTCGGCCTTTGTCCTGCCACGGCCGAATGACGGACGGGTTTCCGTTGCGAGCGCGAAGCTGGCCGGCATGGTCGACCACGTCGTCGTCAAGGCATCGCACACCGGATTGCCGCGTCACGGCGCCGCGATCGAGCAAACGATCGCGTTTCTGCACGACGGACGCTTCCAGACTGCCTGAATCTCAAGAGCCCGCTTCGCTGCGCCGCTCCTGCGCGTAACGCACCAGCGCCGCGAAGCGGTAGATGCCATGCACGAACTTGCCATAGGGCATGGTGATGAACAGCGCGAACACCGCGCCGAGATGCAGTGCCAGCAGCGGACCCATGGCGGCGGTCTCGCGCAAGAGCAGAAGCAGCATTCCCGTGAACCCGGTCAGGAACAGCATGGCGGTGAAACCGACATCCATCCCGTAGCTGGTCTCGTCGAGCAGCTCGGGCGCGCGGCGCGATTTGGCGACGAGCAGCCCGATGGGGCCGACGACGAGACCGATACCGCCGAGCGTGCCGAGCACGACCGGCAGATCCCACCACGGATACGGCGCCTCGCGGCCGAGCAGATAGTGGTACAGCGTAGCGACCGAAGTTGCCGCAAAGCACAGCAGGAAGCCGTAGAAGGTCAAGTGATGGAAAAGCTTGCGCCGGTCGGTCGGCGTGTCGTCTTCGTTGTAGCAGCCGACCCCGCCGCCATGGAGATAGCGCAGCTCGCCGGCATCGCGGATCGCCTGGAAGATTGAGCCGCCGTCGGCCCGGCCGCCGATCGGCGTGCCGATATCGCGCCAAAATGCGCGAACGCTCATGACCAGTGCGAGGATCGCATAGAGAAAGGCAGCGCTGAACAGCGCGGCCATCGCATTATGCGGCATCAGCTTGTAGAAGGCGCCGGGACCGGTGTGGACGCCAAACAATACGCTGCGGTCGTTGAGGGCCGCAAAGCCGAGGATGAAGGCGGCCATGCTGAGCGCGGCAACGATGCTGATGACGAGGCCATTGCGTGCGAAGGCGCCGGACAGCGCCTGCGGCCAGGCATAGGCAGCATAAGATTCGGCACGCGCCACCGCCAGCGTTTGGGGAACATTGACGTTGAACTCGTGCGGCGGCGAGAACTGGCAGTCGACATAGCAGGCGCCGCAGGAATGGCAGAGGTTGGCGAGATAGTTGAGATCGCCGTCGGAAAAGGCGCGGCGCATCTCCATCGCGGGAAACACCGCGCAAAGACCCTCGCAGTAGCGGCAGGAATTGCAGACCGTCATCAGACGGTCGGCTTCGTCCAAAATTCTAGTTCCGTGCATGTTTCGCCGCTTCCCGTCCTGCGATCCGCCCGAACACGCTGCCGATGGTCATGCCCATGCCGGCGGCATAACCCTTGCCGAGCACATTGCCAGCCATGATCTCGCCGGCCGCGAACATGTTGGCCGACGGCTTGCCGTCCGCCATCAGCATCCGCGCCTCCTTGGTCACGCGCGTACCGAGATAGGTGAAGGTGATGCCCGGCCGCACCGGATAGGCGAGATAGGGCGGCGTCTCGATTTTGCGCGCCCAATGCGTCTTTTGCGGCGTGATGCCTTCGGTGCGGCAATCGTCCAGAATGGTGTGATCGAAGGTGCCGGGCCGCACCGCGGCGTTGAATTCGGTGACGGTCTTTTCCAGCGCGGCCGGATCGAGCGTCAGCTTGCCGGCAAGCTCGGCGATCGTCTGCCCGGCAATCGGCGGGAACAGCGTCGGCATGAAGCTCGTGACGACAGTGGAGTCGAAGATGATGTAGGCGATCTGGTCGGGCTGCGCCGCAACCAGCCTGCCCCAGATCGCGTAACGCTTCGGCCAGATGTCCTCGCCCTCGTCGTAGAAGCGCTGCGAATGCTTGTTGACGACGATGCCGAACACGACGGAGTCGTGGCGCGTGATGATGCCGCCGTCGAATTTCGGCGCGCGGGCGTCGATCGCGACCGCATGGCACTGGGTGGGATCGCCGACCTCCTGCACGCCCTTGTCGAGCAGCATCTTCAGGATCGAACCGCGATTATAGGGCGTGCCGCGGATCAGGAAGTTGTCGGCGGCCTCGCCCCAATATTGCTTCAGCCATTCGATGTTGGCCTCAAACCCGCCGGCGGCAGCAACCAGCGAGGTCGCGCGGATCTCGGTCTCGCCGTTGATTGGCCGCTTCAGGCGCGCGGCGAGGAACATGCCGTCGTCGATCACGAGGTCGGTGACCTCGGCGTCGTATTCGACGTCGACGCCGAGCCGCTCCGCAGTGAGATAGAGCGCGTTCAGCATCGCGCGTCCGCCGCCGAGGAAAAAGGAGTTGGTCCGGCCAAGACTCAGCGTGCCGCCAAGCGACGGCTGCCAGCGCACGCCCTGCTCCACGATCCAGTTCAGGATGTCCTTGGACTCCCGGATCATGTGGCGGGCGAGCACCTCGTCGGTCTGCCCGCCTGTGACGCGCAGCAAATCCTCCCAAAACTCCTCCTCGGTGTAGGGACCGGTGAGGATTTCGGTGGCGGCGTCATGGGCGCAACGCATGTTGCGGGTGTGACGGGTGTTGCCGCCGCGATAGAATTTTGGCGCGCCCTCGAGCACCAGCACCGACGCGCCGCCGAGCCGTGCCGCGATCGCCGCGCATAGCGCCGCGTTGCCGCCGCCGATCACCAGCACATCGTATTTGCTTCCCATGCCGTCTGTCCGATGCGACGAGGTTAGAGACGTTCTGCCCGCAGGCGACCCTGGTCAAGCCGATCCGCCATTGCGTACGATTGTATACAAAGATATACAGACGCTGTGCAAGCGGCATCTCTGCATGGGCAGGATGCGCATTGCGTGCGTGAGGATTCATGGCCAGACGCCCGGCAAAGGCAGGCGGATCAATCGCACGTGGCGGCGGCGTGGCGCTGGGCGAAGCGGTGTTCCGCTCGCTCTGCGAGGCGCTCCAGGCCGGCAGCTATCGTGCCGGCGATCGCTTGCGTGAGGAGGAAGTCGCGCAGCGGCTGAAGGTCAGCCGTACGCCGGTGCGCGAAGCGCTGGGCCGGCTCGCGGCCCGCGGCTTCGTCGAGCCCGCCGGCGGTCGCGGTCTGATCGTCCGTAACCTCGACATCTCCGAGGTACTCGAGCTTTACGCCATGCGCGAGATCATGGAAGGTGCCGCCGCGCGCCTCGCCGCCGAGCACGCATCCGCGCCGGAGGTCGACGCGCTCAGGGATATCGAGCAGGCCTTTGTCGAGGTGTCCGAGGCCGACGCTGCCGGGATGGCGCGGCTTAACCGCGCCTTTCACGAAGCCATTTGCCGCGCCGCGCGCAACCGCTATCTCGACAACGCGTCGGGCGAATTGCAGGACTGGATCGCCCTGCTCGGCCCGACCACCTTCACCGTGACGGGTCGTCCTTCGACCAGCCACGGCGAGCACCAGGCCATCATCGAGGCCATCGCCGCGCGCGACGGCGACAAGGCCGAACAGCTCGCGCGCGCGCATATCCGCGAGGCATTGCGCTGCCGGCTCAAGCTGTTGCAGAAACAGTAGGGCAAGAGCCCTACGCGACCACATCCGCGGCAATCGCCTTCAGGACATCCCGCACATCGGTTGGCTTCATCCGCACCTGCAGGCCGCGCTGACCGCCATTGAGATAGACTAGGTCATGGGCAAGCGCGGTCTGCTCGATCACGGTGCCGACCTGCTTGCGCTGCCCGAACGGGCTGATGCCGCCGACCTTGTAGCCGGTGACGCGCTCGGCCTCCGGCGGCATCATCATCTGCGCCGACTTGCCGCTCACGGCTGCGGCGAGCTTTTTCATCGCAACTTCCTGGTCGGACGGAACGATCACGCAGACCGGCTTGCCGTCCACCAGCGCCATCAGCGTCTTCAACACGCGCGCGGGGTCCTCAGCCAGCGCGGCCGCCGCCTGGAGCCCGATGCTCTCGGCGTCGGGATCGTAATCGTAGGCGTGGATAGTGAAGCCAACGGCAGCGGCGGTGAGCGCGCGGGTGGCTGGGGTGACTTTGGACATGGGAGATGTTTACCACCGTCGTTGCGCGCGGCGAAGCCGGGCGCTGTTAGTGATCATGCCTTGATACAGGTGTTTTGCCCGACGTCGCAAGTCATTTCGGCAAGACCGAAAATTCCTCAAGCCTTTCAACCGCCGTTCTACTGTGCATGGGGTTGTTTTCGTGGATTGCTACTCCGCCGCGTCCCGCATCTCCGCGCGTTCGGCCCTCGCCGCGCAGAACTTGAATTCCGGGATCTTGCCGAACGGATCGAGCGCCGGGTTGGTCAGCAGGTTCGCCGCCGCTTCCGCGTAGCAGAACGGCATGAACACCATGTTCTCCGGCACGTCGCGGTCGGAACGAACCTTGACCTCGACCGCGCCGCGGCGGGTCTCGAGACGAATGAAGTCGCCGGGGGCGAGTTTCTTCCTGTGCATGTCCTTTGGCGACATGAAGGCGACAGCCTCCGGCTCGATCTGGTCGAGCACCTGGGCGCGGCGGGTCATCGAGCCGGTGTGCCAGTGCTCCAGCACGCGGCCGGTCGACAGCACCATCGGATACTCATCGTCCGGAATCTCGTCCGGCGGAATGACATGGGCCGGCACGATCTTGCCGCGGCCGCTCGCGGTCGGGAAACCGGTGGTGAAGATGATCTCGTTGCCGGGCTTGTTCGGATCGTCCGCCGGATAGGTGACGGCGCCCTCGCGCACCAGCCGCTCCCAGCTGATGTTCTTGAGCGACGGCATCAGCTCCGCCATCTCGGTGTAGACCTCGCCCGGGCCGGCATAATTCCACGGCAGGCCCATGCGCTTGCCTATCTCCTGGATGATCCAGAGATCCTGTCGCGCATCGCCGGGCGGCTTGATCACCTGGCGCGCTAGCTGCACGCGGCGATCGGTGTTGGTGAAGGAGCCCTCCTTCTCGGCGAAGGCCGAGGCCGGCAGAATGACGTCGGCGTGGAACGCGGTCTCGGTGACGAAGAGATCCTGCACTACGAGATGATCAAGCATGGCGAGCGCCTGGCGCGCATGCTGCAAATCAGGATCGGACATCGCGGGGTTCTCGCCCTCGATATACATGCCCGTGATTTCGCCTGCGTGGATCGCATTCATGATCTCGACCACGGTCAGGCCGCGCACGGGATCGAGATCCTGTCCCCACAGCTTCTCGAAACTGCCGCGCAGATCGTCGCGGCCGACCGGCTGGTAGTCCGGCAGGAACATCGGGATCAAGCCGGCGTCGGAGGCGCCCTGCACGTTGTTCTGGCCGCGCAGCGGATGCAGGCCGGTGCCGGGCCGACCGACCTGGCCGGTGATCAGCGCCAGCGCAATCAGGCAGCGCGCATTGTCGGTGCCATGGACGTGCTGGCTGATGCCCATGCCCCAGAAGATGATCGACGATTTTGCCCGCGCATAGGTCCGCGCCACCTCGCGCAACGTCTGTGCCGGGATGCCGCAGATCGCTTCCATCTTCTCCGGCGTGAACTCCTTGATCTTCTCCTTGAGATCCTCAAAGCCCTCGGTGTAGCCGGCGATGTACTGGTCGTCGGTCAGGCCTTCGGTGATGATCGTGTTGATCATCGCGTTCAGCATGGCGACGTCGGAGCCCGGCTTGAACTGTAAGTGCTTGGTCGCGTGACGCGACAGCGACTGCCGGCGCGGATCCATCACGAACAGCTTTGCACCGTTCTGCTTGACCGCGTTCTTCATGAACGTCGCCGCGACCGGGTGGTTCACCGTCGGGTTGGCGCCGATCACCCAGATCACCTCGGCATCCATCGCGGCCGAGAACGGCGCCGACACCGCGCCCGAGCTCAGGCCTTCGAACAGCGCCGCCACCGACGAGGCGTGGCACAGACGGGTGCAGTGATCGACATTGTTTGAGCCGAAGCCGGTGCGCACCAGCTTCTGGAACAGATAGGCCTCTTCATTCGAGCCCTTGGCCGAGCCGAAGCCGGCGAGCGCCTTCACGCCCTTCTCGTCGCGGATCTTGACGAGACCCTTGGCGGCGATGTCGAGCGCCTCGTCCCAGCTCGCTTCACGGAAATGCGTGAAGGGGTTGGCGGGATCGACCTGGTCGTTGGAGTCCTTCTTCGCATTCGGCAGCCGCACCAGCGGTTTTGTCAGGCGATGCGGATGGTGGATGTAGTCGAAGCCGAAGCGGCCCTTGACGCAAAGACGATTGTGATTGGCCGGGCCATCACGGCCCTCCGCGTAGATCACCTTCTCGTCCTTGACCTCGTAGGTCACCTGGCAGCCGACGCCGCAGAACGGGCAGAGTGAATCCACCTTTTTGTCGGCATAGGTCACACGGGTCTGCTTGTCGTCAAGCATCACGGCCGGCATCAGCGCGCCGGTCGGGCAGGCCTGCACGCACTCGCCGCAGGCCACACAAGTCGACTCGCCCATGGGATCATCGAAATCGAATACAATCTTCGAGCCGTGGTTGCGGTAGGCCATGCCGATGACGTCGTTGACCTGGACCTCGCGGCAGGCGCGCACGCACAGGCCGCACTGGATGCAGGCATCGAGGTTGACGCGCATCGCCGGATGGCTGGCATCGGTCTCCCAACGCTCGGCGGCGGGGAAGCGGCTTTCCGTCACGCCCGTCGTCTCGGCCCAATGCCAGAACTTCGACTCCGGATCGTGCGACGTCTCGCGCGCCGGCTGGTCGGCGACCAGCAGCTCCATCACCATCTTCTGGGCAGATACCGCACGCGCGGATTCGGTCTTCACCTTCATGCCGACCGACGGCGTGCGCTTGCACGACGCCGCCAGCACGCGCTCGCCCTCGATCTCGACCATGCAGGCGCGGCAATTGCCGTCGGGGCGATAGTCGGGCGCCGGCGAATAGCAGAGGTGCGGAATCTCGCGACCCTGCCGATGCGCCACCTGCCAGATCGTCTCGCCGGGAGTGGCTTCGACTTGCTTGCCGTCGAGCTCGAACGTAATCTTCGTCATTCGGCCGCTTCCTTGAACTCGTCAGGGAAATATTTGATCACGGAGGACAGCGGATTCGATGCCGCCTGACCGAGCCCGCAGATCGAGGCATCGCGCATCGCCTGACTTAATTCTTCCAGCAGTGCGCGGTTCCAGACCGGCTTCTGCATCAGTTGCGCCGCCTTCTGGGTTCCGACGCGACACGGCGTGCACTGGCCGCAGCTCTCGTCCTCGAAGAACTTCATCAGGTTCAGCGCGGCTGCACGCACGCTGTCCTTTTGCGACAGGATCACGATCGCCGCCGAACCGATGAAGCAGCCGTATTTCTCCAGCGTGCCGAAATCGAGCGGGATGTCGTCCATCGACGCCGGCAGAATGCCGCCGGACGCGCCGCCCGGAAGATACGCATAGAACTGATGGCCGTCGGCCATGCCGCCGCAATATTCGTCGATCAGCTCGCGCACGGTGATGCCGGCGGGTGCGAGCTTCATGCCGGGGTTCTTGACGCGGCCCGAGACCGAGAAGCTGCGCAGGCCATGGCGTTCATGACGGCCATTGCTCTTCCACCAGTCGGCGCCCTTCTCGACGATGTCGCGCACCCACCACAACGTCTCGATGTTGTTGATCAGCGTCGGCAGGCCGAACAGGCCGACCTGGAACGGATAAGGCGGCTTGTGCCGGGGCAGGCCGCGCTTGCCCTCGATGCTTTCGAGCAGCGAAGACTCTTCGCCGCAGATGTAAGCGCCGGCGCCGCGGCGCATGTGCAGCGTCGGCCCGCCCGCAGGCAGCTTTGCAAGCTCGCGCTCCAAGATCTCGCGCGAAGCCGGATATTCGTCGCGCAGGTAGATGTAGACGTCGGAGGCCTGCACCACATCCGCGCCGATCAGCATGCCCTCGATGAAACGATGCGGATCGGTCTCGAGATAATAGCGGTCCTTGAACGTACCAGGCTCGCCCTCGTCGCCGTTGATCGCCATCAGCCGCGGACCGGGCTCGCCCAGCACCGCGCGCCATTTCCGCCCTGTCGGGAAGCCGGCGCCGCCGAGGCCGCGTAGCGCGGCGTCGTCGAGCCCTTTCAGCAGATCGTCCTTCGACAATTCGCCGGAGCGCAGGCGACCCAGCAGCTTGTAGCCGCCATCGGCGACATAGGCGTCGTAGCCGATATATTTCGGCAGATGCGCATGGGTGTCGCCGGCCTTCGCTGCCGCCATCACATTGGCGACGGTCGCATGATCGACAAAATTGTGGCCGACTTCCGCGGCCGGCGCCGTATCGCAGCGGCCGACGCAGGGCGCGCGCACCACGCGAATGCCGGGTCCTGACGCACTCTGCAGATCCTCGAGCAGCTTCTCGCCGCCAAGCATCGCGCAGGTGAGGGAGTCACAGACGCGGATCGTCAGCGGCGCGATGTCAGGCTCGCCTTCCTTCACCACGTCGAAATGCGCATAGAAGGTCGCAGTCTCGAACACTTCGGCGAAGGCGAGCTTCATCTCGTCGGCAAGCGCGGCAAGACGCGCAGCCGAGATCTGGCGATATGTGTCCTGGATCAGGTGCAGATATTCGATCAGCAGATCTCGCCGCCGCGGGCGATCGCCGAGCAATTGCTCGATCTCATGCGCAGCGGTCGGATCGACCTGCCGGCCCTTGGGCGTGGCCTTGGCGCGCCGGCGGCCCTCGCCCGGATGCTCGAATTCCCTGACCTTGTGAACGTCGTCGTTGCTGCTCATGGAAACGCCGCGTTCTCCTCAAAAGCGCGATGACCTCAGGGCGGCATCGCCATCGCGATCCACCCTCATTTCCAGGCACGATTATCCGGGAACCGCGTCTCCCGCGTCCCGCAGATCGAGCCTCATCGAACAGACTCTAGTCTCTGGTATGCCAGAGGCAAGAGAGAATTTAGAACGCCTCTATAATGCTTTAGGGGGCTGGCAGCCCTGCCATGCCCCCTTACGCAAACCCAACGCGAAACCTGGCTCAGGTCTTGTCCATGCAGTCCTGGATATAGAACCAGCGATCGTCGCCAATCAGTCCCTTGGCCTTCACCTCGGCGCGGCACGCCTTCAGCTTCGGCTTGTTGGCGGTCCACTTCGCCTTCATGTCCTTCAGCTTTTGCATGGTGAGTTTCATCTTGCCCGGCGGCTTGGCGTCGGTCGTCGCGGCAGGTGCCGGTGCCGCAGGCGCTGCCGCAGTCTGAGCAGACGCGGTGTGAAGGCTTGCTGCCAGCAGCATGGCGGCAAGGCAGATGCGGGTGCGAAGCATAGAAATTCCCCTACGTCCCATTCTCAATGATTTGAAAAAGTGCAAGCCGCGGGATGCGCTCGGCCACCGCGGCTTGTGTTGCGATCAGAAGATGTTCCAGGCGCTCTGGAGCGTCTTGTAGACACCCCAGGCCAACGGGATCGCGACGAATGCCCAGAACAGTGCGGCCTTGCCATCGAGACCACCCGTGCCGATTCCGAATGAACCGCTTTGCCCCGCATTTGCACCGGGGGTCGAGGCCTGGAGCTTCGACACCTCAGCCTCGCTCATGTACCACTTCGAATCGACCGGCTTGATCAGATAGTTGCAGATCAGGCCTGCGATCAGCATCGCGCAGAGAATGTACATGGTGGTGTTGTAGAGCTGGTCGCGCGGCACGCCGGCGGCGAGCTGAAACTCGCGGATGTAATTGACCACGACGGGGCCGATGATGCCCGCGGTCGACCAGGCCGTGAGCAGTCGTCCGTGAATTGCGCCGACGAACTGCGTTCCGAACATGTCGGCGAGATAGGCCGGCACGGTGGCGAAGCCGCCGCCATACATCGACAGGATGATGCCGAAGCCGAGCACGAACAGAAGCTTCGAGCCCATCGCCGCGAAGGTCGGCGCCAGCGCGTAGAGCACGATGCCGAGAATGAAGAAGGTGTAATAGGTGTTCTTGCGGCCGATATAGTCCGACAGCGAGGCCCAGACGAAGCGGCCACCGATGTTGAACAGCGACAGCAGGCCGGCAAAGCCCGCCGCAATACCGGCGATCTGCGCCTTCTGCGCGGCGTTCAGCGCGTTGAAGCCGACGTCGGGAAGTCCGATCAGCTTGCCCGCGAAGATTTCCTGGAGCATTGGCGAGGCCATGCCGATCACGCCGATGCCGGCCGACACGTTCAAGCACAGCACCCACCAGATCAGCCAGAACTGCGGCGTCTTGTGCGCGTTGTCGAGATGGACGTGATGCTCGGAGATCATCGTCTTCTTCTCGCTCGGCGCCGTCCAGCCCTCGGGCTTCCAGCCGGTCGGCGGCAGACGATAGCGGAATGCGCCGATCATCATGAAGACGAGATAGATGACGCCCATGGTGAGGAAGGTTTCCCAGACGCCGACCGAGGTCGGGGTCTTGAACTGATCCATCAGCCAGTTCGCCAACGGCGCGCCGATCATGGCGCCGCCGCCAAAGCCCATGATGGCCATGCCGGTCGCCATGCCGCGCCGGTCGGGGAACCATTTCACCAGCGTCGACACAGGCGAGATGTAGCCGAGACCGAGGCCGATGCCGCCGATCACGCCGGAGCCGAGCCACATGATCCAGAGCTGGTGGACATAGATGCCGATGGCACCGAGTAGGAGGCCGCCGCACCAGCAGCACGCCGCGACGAAACCAGCCTTGCGCGGCCCCGCACGTTCGAGCCAGCCGCCCCACATCGCAGCAGAGAGGCCGAGCACGACGAAGAACAGCGTGTACATCCAGCCGAGGCTCGCGACCTTCCAGTCGCACGTGGTGGTGAACAGCTCCTGCCATAGAGAGATGTCGGGGCAGGCCTTGGGCGCGGTGAGTCCGATCGCGCGCGAGAGCGGCAGCCAGAACACCGAGAAGCCGTAGGCCATGCCGATGCAGAGATGGATGCAGAGCGCTGCCGGCGGCACCAGCCAGCGATTGAACCCGGCGGTCGCAATGGTCCGCTCACGATCGAGAAAACCTGCGCCAGCGCCCGAAATCCTCCCAGCGCTTTCGATTGTCGTCATGCATTCCTCCCCTGCAGCCACCCTTCTGAGCAGCCTGCCACTAACATCCTGGTCCTCAGCCCATTGCGGTGCAGCTGTTGTCCCTGCTGCTCCGCACAATCACCCGACACGCGCCAGGATCGTCACGCGCGTCTGAAAAGTTAACCCCTCGATCGGGGCTCTATGCCCGATACGATTTGCAGGCTTCGCAACTGGCCCGCTGATCTGCGTCTCGCAGACAAAACTCAACCTCCGCGCCTGCACGGAGAAAGTCAATTGGGGCAGAAGCCGTGATCGATGTCGATAGATAAATGGTCGGTATCCGCGCGGTAACGCGCTCAAGAACGCAGCGCAGCATTGGCAGCGTCTATCGAACCATTTGCTTTTTTTATCAAGAACACGATGCGCGCTTCATTGCGCTCGGTGATCTCCACCGTGTCGCCCGTCTCGCGGATCAGGTTCGGAATGTCAATCACCGACAATGGGTCGGTGCAGTGCACTTCGAGCTGATCGCCCGGCTGCAATGGTTTCAACGCCTTGCGCGTTTTCAAGGCGGGCAGCGGGCATTTCAGCCCGGTGAGATCAAGCGTCGTTCTGGTCGTTGCTCTTGTCATGGGCGCAACATGGCGGGAGGGGTCGACGACGTCAATGCAACGGCCTAGAGCAAATCAGCATAGGACAGGAAACCTACGCTCTCGCCCGGTTCGACCCGCGTGATGTCTTCGCCCAGTTCAATGAGGCCGTCGGTCTCGACCAATGACGACAGCAGTCCAGCGCCTTCGCGCGGAAACTTCACTGCCTCCAGCGTGCCATCCTGCGCGCGCCGCAACGATGCCCGCACATATTCGCGACGGCCGAGCTTCTTCTTGTAGGTGAACGCCGCGCGCAGCGGGATCGGCAACAGCGGCTCCGGCAGACTTCCGGCGAGCGCCAGCACGGTCGGCCGCACCACATGGACGAACGTGACAAAGCTCGCGACGGGGTTGCCGGGCAGCCCGATCAGCGGCGTGCCGCCGACGACGCCCATCGCCACGGGCCGGCCCGGCTTGATCGCCATCCGCCACAGCACCAGTGAGCCGACGCTCTCGACCGCCGCCTTGACGTGGTCCTCCTCGCCGGTCGAGACGCCGCCGGTGGTGAGGATCAGATCGTGGTGGCCTGCAACCCGCTTCAATCCACTGGCAAGCGAGGCGCGTTCGTCGCGCAGAATGCCGATATCCGAGACCTCGCAGCCGAGCCGGCGCAGCATCGCCATCAGCATGAAGCGATTGGAATCGAACAGCTGCGAGGCCGCACGCGGCTCGCCGGGCGAGGCCAGCTCATCGCCGGTGGAGAAAACGGCGACACGGATACGCCTGACGACATCAAGCCGGGTCAGACCGAAGGCTGCAGCGAGCGCGACATGCTGGGGCCGCAGCCGCTGGCCGGCGCGTAACGCGACGTGCCCCACCGGTATGTCCTCGCCCGCCGGGCGAACATTGGCGCCTGGCTTCAGCCCGGGTGGCAGCACGATCTTGCCGGCTTCATCGATGCGGACGTCTTCCTGCATGAAGACGGTCTCGGCCCCCGGCGGCATCGGCGCGCCCGTGAAGATGCGCGCGGCGTGGCCGGGCTTGATCGGTGCTTGCGCAAGGCCGCCGGCCTGGATACGGCCATCCAGCGGGAACGACTGTTCCGCTTCCTGCGAAAGGTCGGCATTGCCCACGGCGTAGCCGTCGACGGCGGAGTTGGTGAAGGGCGGCAGCGGCATCGGCGCCGCGATATCGCGCGCCAGCACACGACCGTCGGCATCGACCAGCGTCACGGTCTCGAGATCGGCGATCGCGCTGACGCGTGCCGTGATCAGGCCAACGGCCTCGTCGACCGACATCATCGGTCCGCCGAAGGCAAAGCAATCGTCCGACAGTTGCGCCATGGTGCCTCGTCAGCGCATCGCTGCGCTTCTTGCAACGGCTTCCTCAACCGGCATCGCCGCCCGCAGCAGCAATGCCGCAGCGGCCTCGATGTCATCGAGATGGACGGTCGGCAGCCGGGTTTCGACCGCCGCGTCGGTCGCAATCCCGACAATGCCTGGATCGTCGGGGAACAACAACGGCTTGTCGTTGGCGGCGCGATGCACCTCGATCTTGCGATGCGGCTCGCGCTTGAAACCTTCGACCACCACGAGATCGGCCGCGGACAGCTTGCTCAACAGTTCCGGCAGCCGCGGCTCAGCCGCGCCGCGCAATTCGTGCATCAGGGCCCAACGGTTCGCAGAGGCCACCAGCACCTCGGCCGCACCGGCCTCGCGATGGCGCCAGGAATCCTTGCCGGGTACATCAACGTCGAATCGGTGATGCGCATGCTTGATGACGGAGACGCGCAGGCCCTGCGCGTTGAAATGCGGGATCAGCCGCGTCAACAGCGTGGTCTTGCCCGCACCGCTCCAGCCCGCAAGGCCGATGACTTTCATTCCGGGTCCGTCTCCGCGCACAACAACGCTTTTGGTGGAACCACCGCTCTCCCCGTCATTGCCAGCGCAGTGAAGCAATCCAGAGTGTCTCCGCGGGTGCATTACTGGATTGCTTCGCTGCGCTCGCAATGTCGAGGCGGCATTTTTCCCATTCCCCGGCATGCTTATATCGGCTTGACCCGAATGTCATGCTAACGTCACGGCCATGATGAAGATCGACAAAGCCCCGGTACCCCTGATCGTCCCGAACCCCGACGATCCGCGCCTGACCCAGAGCGTGACCGGGACCGACCAGACCGGCGCCAAGGTCGAGATCAAGGTGCCGATGGAGCGGCCCCTGACGCTCTATTTGAATGCGCAGGAGATCGTCACCATGATGACGATCGGCGACTATCCGGAATATCTGGCACTCGGCTACCTGCTGAACCAGAACATGCTGAAATATAATGACGCGGTCACCGAGGTCGAATACGACGACGACCTCCAGGTCGTGGTGGTGCGCACCGAGCACCACACCAATTTCGAAGCCAAGCTGAAGAGGCGCACGCAGACCTCGGGCTGCGCGCAAGGCACCGCCTTCGGTGACCTGCTCGAAGCGGTCGAGAGTGTGGCGCTGCCGAAGGCCGAGCTGCGCACCTCCTGGCTCTACCAGATGACACAGACCATCAACACCATGCCCTCGCTCTATCTCGAGGCCGGCGCAATCCACGGCTGCGTGCTGTGCAAAGAGGGCGAGCCGCTCTGCTACACCGAGGACGTCGGCCGTCACAACGCCGTCGACAAGATCGCGGGCTGGATGTACCGCCACGGCGTCGATGCCTCCGACAAGATCCTTTACACGACAGGACGTCTCACCTCGGAGATGGTGATCAAGACCGTGCGGATGGGCATCCCGATCCTGGTGTCGCGCTCCGGCTTCACCGCCTGGGGTGTCGATCTCGCCCGGCAAGTCGGGCTGACGCTGGTCGGACGCACCCGCGGAAAGCGCTTCATCGCGCTCGCCGGCGCGGAGCGGATCGTCTACGACCAGAACCTCGACTACGTCGAAGAGGAATCGGCGAAGCACAAGCGCAAGGGCGAACGTGGTGACGACTAGTACTCCGGCAACGAGCATTCCATCAACTCTTGGCGTGCTGCTCGCCGGCGGCCTCGCGCGCCGCATGGGCGGTGGCGACAAGCCGATGCGGACCATCGGCGGCCGCACCATCCTGGAGCGCGTGATCGCGCGCCTGAAGCCCCAGTGCGACGGATTGATCCTCAATGCGAACGGCGATCCAGCGCGCTTCGCCGCGTTCGGCTTGCAGGTCATTGCCGATGACGTGCCTGGCTTCCCCGGCCCGCTCGCCGGCATTCTGGCCGCGCTCGACTGGACCGCTGCGAACCGGCCGGAGGTCGAATGGGTGCTCAGCGCCGCCGGCGACTGTCCCTTCCTCCCCCGAGACCTTGTTGCACGCCTTCATAAGGCGCGGGCGCAGGAAAACGCGCAGCTTGCGGTCGCCGCATCCGGCGACCAGTCGCATCCGGTGATCGGCCTCTGGCGCGTCGCCTTGCGCAACGAGTTGCGTCACGCGCTGGTCGTCGAGGATCTCCGCAAAATCGACCGCTGGACCGCGCGATATCCGCTCGCGACGGTGACGTGGCCGACCGAGCCGCTCGATCCGTTCTTCAATGCCAATACGGTCGAGGACATCGCGGAAGCCGAGCGGCTTGCGGCGCTGGGTGCGGCGTCCTAATCGAGCTCAAGCGGCCAGCGGCACCGACCAGGCGTCGTAGCCGTAGACCCAGCTCGTATCGGTCCGCTCTTTCAGCCAGATGTTGGCACGCGAGGTCTCCTGCACCCGCGTGGTCCGCACCTTGCGCGTCGCCTCGAAGCGGCGGAAGGCATCCACGACGCCGTCGCGGTCGACACCGTCGAAGCAGCGCGACAGCACCGCGGCGTCCTCGATCGCCATCGCCGCGCCTTGCGCCATATAGGGCGTCATCGGATGGCAGGCGTCGCCGAGCAGCGTCACTTTGCCATCGGCCCAGCGCTCCAGCGCATCGCGATCCATGATCGCCCATTTGTGCACGTCGGGGCACGCCGCCAGCACCTGGCCAACCTGCGGATGAAAGCCTTCGAACGAGGCGCGCAGATCGCGCACGTCGCCCTTCGCCGACCAGGACTCGATGCGGAAATTGGGCTCCGCCTGGCTGGTGACGAGATAGACCTCGCTACGGTCCGGCTTGACGTAATAGATCACGATGTGGCGGTCCTCGCCCCACCACTTCGTGCAATCATCGATCTTCCCGCCGAGCATTGCGGCAGGATAGGTGGTGCGGTAGGCGATGCGGCCGGTGAATTTGACCGGCGCGGTGTCGAACAGAATGTCACGCACCGCCGAATGCACGCCGTCGGCGCCGACCACGGCATCGGCAATAGCGCTGGTGCCGTCGGCAAAGCTGAGCCGGACGCCCTCGCCGGTCTCGTCGAGGCCGACGAGCTTGTGGTTGAGCCGCACAAACTCATCCGGCACCGCGCTCGCCAGCGCTGCGTGGAGATCGCCGCGATGCGCCAGCAGATAAGGCGCGCCGAACTTCTCCTCCGCGCTTTCGCCAAAGATCATGTCGAACTTGATGTCGCCACTCTTCCAGTCGCGATTATTCCAGGACCGCGGATAGAACGATTGCTCGCGCATCCGTTGCTCAAGCCCGAGCGCGCGCAGCACCTTCATCGCGTTGCAGCCGATCTGGATGCCGGCACCGATCCGGGCGAACTGGGAGGCCTGCTCGTAGACCATCACGTCGACGCCGACACGCCTGAGCGCCGCGGCGGTCGCGAGCCCGCCCATGCCGGCACCAACAATCGCAACCGAAAGCGGCCTTGCCATCGCGTCCCCCACCCTGTTTTCCGCACGGCTTGAATGCCGCGTCGTCGCTTGTCGTCTACGCAGGCCGGAAGCCGGCTCGCTCCAATGCCGCTCTGGCCTCGTCCGAGCCAAGCGCATCAAGAAACGCCTGCACCGCCGGACGTTGCTTGCGCGCCGTCACCAAAGCAAAGTCATAATGCTCTTCCGCGAGCGGAATGAAACCGAGGCCGACCGCATGGGCGACCGGCGCAATGGTCATGCCCCAATCGGCGCGATGCTGCGCGACGGCCGCAGCGACCGCATTGTGCGAGCGCGGCTGGTTCCAATAGCCGTCCGGACGGGCGCCTCCGAGCAGCCGGTCGATCAGGATGCGCGTGCCGGCGCCCTGATTTCGGTTGACCATGATGCAGGCGGGGTCGGCGAGCGCAGCCGCAACGGCCTCCTTCGCGCCGAGCCCCTCAAATCGCTTGTCGCCATTGCGATAGACAATGCCCTGCATCCGCCGCCAGCCCGGCACGAGCTCGAGCCCCTCGGTGAGGTAAGGCGTGTTGTAGGTCTCGCTCTTGTCGTCGAACAGATGGATCGGCGCGAGATCGCATTCGCCGCGCTTCGCGGCCGCAAGTCCGCCGAGGCTTCCCACCGCAATCGAGCGCACGGTGAGGCCGGCACGCGCGAGCGGTCCGGTGACGAGATCGAGGCCGGTGCAATGGCTGCCGACGATGACGAGATCAGGCACCCGCACATGCGGCGTAAACAGAGTGACCTCTGCTTCGGTCCCCGCCGGCATCTGGTCGGCAAGCGCGTCGATACGCAGGAAGCCGTCGGCTTGCGCGAAGGACGTGATCGCACCGGAGCCTTTGCCGGAGGGATAGGCGATCAGGCCGTACTTGCCCTCGACCAGCGAGACCATGACGAATTCGGTGCGGCCGAGCTCTGAAGCAATGCGCACCGGCACGGTGGCACTCACCTTGGCATCGGAGCGCGGCGGCAGGCCGGCCATCTTGCGCAGCGCCGGCACGATCATGTCGTGGAAGGTGAACATCGCCGAGGTCGGAAAGCCCGGCAGGATCACAACCGGCTTGCCGTCGCACACCGCGAGGCACAGCGGCTTGCCCGGCTTGAGCGCAACGCCATGCGCGATGATGCCGGGCTGGCCGAGCCGGCCGATGATGCGATGGGACAGATCGCCCGCCCCCTTCGACGTGCCGCCGGAGAGCACCAGCATATCGGCATTTGCCAGCGCGCTGCGCATGGCGGCTTCGAGCCTAGCCTCGTCGTCGGGAACGGCGCCCAGGAAAGTCGCCTCGCCACCATTCTCGTCGATCGCGGCTGCGACGATGGCGCCATTGGTGTCGTAGATCGCGGCAGGCGCAAGCGCCTCGCCGGGCTGCACCAGTTCGTCGCCGGTGGAGATCACCGCGACGCGCGGCTTCCGCGCGACTTTCACCGCGGCGATGCCACAGGCCGCCAGCATCCCGATCTCACGCGAGCCTATGATCGTGCCGGCGCGCAGCAGCGTCTCGCCGCGCGCGATGTCGGATCCGGCATAGGACACGAATTGGCCGGGCGAGACCGCGCGACGGACATCGATCGCATCCGAACCGGCAGGCTGGGTGTGCTCGACCATGACGACCGCGTCAGCACCACGCGGCAGCGGACCGCCCGTTGCGATTGGCGTTGCGGTCCCCATTGCGACCTGCAGCTTAGGCGCGGTGCCGCAATGAATGGTCTCGCCGTTCAGCGCGAGCGGTACGGGTGCGCCCTCACCAGCGGCGGAAAGATCCGCCGAGCGCACGGCAAAACCATCAACATTGGAGCGGTCGAAGGGCGGCACGTCGATCGGTGCGGTGATGTCCTCGGCGAGCGCTGTGCCGAGTGCATCGCCAAGCCTGCGCTGCTCGCTGGGGATCGCGCGCGGAAGCAGGGCCGCCTCGAAGCGCGCGAGCGCCTCCTCACGCGAGAGGATCTTGAGGAATTGCTCCTGTTCGAGCGCGCTGCGATCTGGCGCTTTTGGGATCATCGTCATGCCGGAACCCATATCATTCCCGCATCAAATAAGCATCGACAGGCTCGCCCGCCGCAAATCCCTCATCGCTGGCCGGAATGAGCAACCATGCATCCGCGCGGGCAATGGCGTGGAGCGGCCATTCACCGACTGCAAGCGGCATCCACGCTCTATGTTCCTCGGCCAGCAGGGCGATCTCGGCAATGCCGACGCTGGAAGCGATTTTTCGCGCGAGCGGCAGGGTCACTTGGCGGCGCGGCTGCCGCACCGACATCTTGTCGACGAGCGGAAGCACCAGCGCGAGCCAGACAGCGCGCGCCGGACCGGGCGCCCCGGGCAGGGCAAGGACGGGAACCTTTCCGAGCCACCCAGCGGCTGCGGTGCGTCCAGGCTGGAGCGCAAGACCATGGGCGAGCTCCGCCCCGCGCTGAGCCAGCGCCGTCACCGCGGCATCCGCGCGACCGACGCCGCTGCCGCCGATCGTCAGCAGCAGATCGCAGACGGAGACATCGAGCGCCTCCGCGATCGACGTCGCATCGCGAGCTCCGGCCTCATGCGCACTCACATCCAGTCCCGCCGCGCGCGCGAGGTCGGCGATCATCTGCATCGCCGCACTTGCGCCCGGCACGTTGACGATGCGCAGCCGCGGTCGCCTGACGCTCAGCCTTTCGACATCGGCGACGCGCGCGAGCAACAGAGCCGTTGCATCGATGGGATGTCCCGCTGTGGCCGCGGCCGAGCGATCGGCAATGTCACCGCCGGCACGCCCGACGCCTTGCCCTGGAACGCCCTCGGCCAGAACCTGGGCGAGCGGGCCCAACACCTCGACCGCGCCGGCATCGAGCACGCAGTCACACCCTGCCGGCATCGCATCGCCAGCATCGACCCAGACTGGAAGCTCGGTCAGAGGCAACGGCGAGTAGGAGGACGCACCGACGAGATCATTGGCGCGCATCGCCCAGCCATCTGCGGCGGCGATGTCGCGCAGCGGATAGGCTGCGAGCTGAGGCATCCCCGCGGCGATACAGCCGACCGCTTCAGCCAGCGGCAGTTCGACCGGCGAGACCGGATCAACACCACGCAGCAAAATAGCGAGCGCAGTGTCGAGCGGCGTCAGCGAGGGCGGCAGGCGCTGGGTCATGCCTCATGATGGATCACGCATCGCGCGGTTTGGCAACCGCTCGTGCCTCGACCAATCAGCCGCCCGGCCTGTCCGCGTTCGGAAAGAACACCTGTTGCCCGTCGACCTTGTAGCCGGCGATCGCCGCCTGTCCTTCCGGCGAGATCAACCAGTCGATGAAGGTCTGGCCCAGCTCTTTCTTGACGTTCGGATGCTTCTCCGGGTTCACCAGCATCGCGCCGTATTGGTTGAGCAGCCGCTTGTCGCCCTCGACGACGATGTCGAGATCGCCGCGTTCCCTGAAGGCGATCCAGCTGGCGCGGTCCGCGAGCACATAGGCATTCGCCGTGCGCGAGGCGTCGAGGGCGGCGGTCATGCCCTGCCCGCTCTCGCGATACCAGGCGCCCTTGACGCTCGCGATGTCGATGCCGGCAACGATCCAGAGTGCAAGCTCCGCCGCATGGGTGCCGGAACGATCGCCGCGCGTTATGAACGGCGCGCCTTTGGCCTCGATCGTCTTCAGCGCCGTCGCAATATCCTTGCCCTTCACGCCGGCGGGATCGCTCTTCGGCCCGATCAGCACGAAATCGTTGTACATCACGTCGTAGCGTTTCGTGGCAAAACCGTCGGCGACGAATTTCTCCTCCTGCGGCCGGGCATGCATCAACACCACGTCGACCTCGCCCCGTCGTGCAACATCGAGCACCTCGTCGCTGCGGCGCGCGATCACCGTCACCTCGATGCCGGTCTTGTCGCGGACAATCGGCAGCAGATAGTCGAGCAGGCCGGAGGCTTGCGTCGATGTCGTCGAGGCCAGGACAATTGCGCGCTCCTCGGCAGACGAGGCCGCCATGCCCCCGGCGAGGCCGCAGAGAAGCGCAAATGCAACGGTCAATCGGCGAACGGCCATGACGGGTTCCCATTGAAGACGACGCGATCATGATGGTCGATTGCGCCGCACTCGTGACGGTCTTGCCAGTCGCGACGGCAACAGGAGATAGAGCCTGGGTTTGACCACTACCGAAAGGCAAGTTCATGACGCGTCCGCGGCCGCTGAGACGAGTCATTCGGGAAGTTTCGGCAATCAATCAACCGGCACGTTGATTGCAATCACGAGCGCAACGGCGCAAGGCCCGCACCATTCGAGCCTCGCAAGATCGTCAACCAAAATCGAAACACGCGTCAGGATGTGTTGCAAAGCAACGAGATCATCGGGCATGGTTCGCGCGGACACAAATCGAAGTGCAGAATTCCACCTGCGTTGAACGTCAAAAAGAAGCAAGAATTTGCATAGGAATGCAGGATGGAATTCCTGACGACCAGCGAAGCCGCGGACTATCTCCGTCTCGGCGAACGCAAGCTCTACGAACTCGTCACCACCGGCGCGATCCCCTGCTCCAAGGTGACCGGAAAGTGGCTGTTCCCGCGGCACGAGCTCGATCTCTGGGTGCTGTCGGGCATGGCGCGTCCGGCCGGCATGCTGACGGCGGAGCCGCCGCCGGTGGTGGGCGGCAGCCAGGACGAGTTGCTGGATTGGAGCCTGCGTGAATCCGGCTCGGGCCTGGGATCGATGACCGAAGGCAGTGCGCGCGGGCTCGAGCGCCTGCAGCGCGACGAGGTCATGGCGGTCGCGGTGCACTTCCACAGCCTCGATGCCGAGGGCAATCTCGCCCCCGACGCCAGCGCGACGGCGCTGCGGGACGCGCCTGACCTGCATGACGCGCTGCTGGTTGCCTTCGTGCGCCGCGAGCAGGGTCTCGTGCTGCCGCCGGGCAATCCGAAGCGGCTGCGCGGGCTCGCCGACGTGCTCGCGCTCGGCTCGCGGATGGCGATGAGGCAACAGGGCACGGGCGCGCAGATGCTGCTCGACGTGCTGCTGACACGCGCGGGCGCCTCGATGCGCGATCTGCGCCGGGTGGAGACGCCGGCCCTCACCGGGCCGGATCTCACCGAGTTAGTCCGCGCCGGACAGGCCGATTGCGGCGTCGCGACGCGGGCGGCGGCGCGCTCGGCCGGGCTCGATTTCGTGCCGCTGGTCTGGGAGAATTTTGACCTGGCGATGCGGCAGCGCAGCTATTTTCGCCCCGCCATGCAGGCGCTGATCCGGTTCCTCAGCGAACGGCGGCTGCGCCAGCGCGCCGAGGAGCTGACCGGCTACGATCCCTCGCCCGCCGGCCAGATCCGGTTCGCCGCCTGAGATTGACGCCCGCCCCAAAATAGTTGCAAAAGAAACCAATTCAGCCGGGCCGTACCCGGGACAAGCAACTTTCGGCCAACGAGCCGGATCAGGGGAGGACAAGCGTGAATCCAGCGAGATTTGGACTGCCGGTCGCGGCCGCCTTTTTAGCGATGCCCTTGGCGGCGGCGCTGCTGTCGGGCGCGGCAATGGCGCAGGTGTCCGACGACATCGTCAAGATCGGCGTGCTCACCGACATGAACGGCCCGGCCTCCGCGCCGACCGGCCAGGGCTCGGTGACGGCGGCGCAGATGGCGATCGACGATTTCGGCGGCAGCGTGCTCGGCAAGCCGATCAGCATCGTGATCGGCGACCACCAGCTCAAGGCCGATATCGGCGGCGGCATCGCACGGCGCTGGTACGACGTCGACCAGGTCGATCTGATCGTCGACGTGCCGGTCTCCGCCGTGGGCCTTGCGGTGCAGAACGTCGCCAACGAGAAGAAGAAGCTGTTCATCACCCACTCCACCGGCACCGCGGATTTCCACGGCAAGTTCTGCTCGCCTTATGCGATGCAGTGGGTGTTCGACACCCGCGCGCTCGCGGTCGGCACCGCGGATGCCGTGGTCAAGCGCGGCGGCGACAGCTGGTTCTTCATTACCGACGACTACGCCTTCGGCCACTCCCTCGAACGTGACGCCTCCAGCGTCATCACCGCCAATGGCGGCAAGGTGCTGGGCTCGGTGAAGCCGCCGCTGGCGACGCCGGATCTCTCCTCCTTCGTGCTGCAAGCGCAGGCCTCCAAGGCCAAGATCATCGGCATTGCGGCAGGTCCCCCCAACAACATGAACGAGATCAAGACCGGCTCGGAGTTCGGCGTGTTCAAGGGCGGCCAGCAGATGGCAGCACTTCTCGCGCTGATCACCGACATCCACGGCCTCGGCCTGCAGGCCGCCCAAGGCCTGTTGCTGACGACCTCCTTCTACTGGGACATGGACGACAAGACCCGCGAATGGTCGAAGCGCTATTTCGCCAAGATGAACAAGATGCCGACGATGTGGCAGGCCGGCGTCTATTCGTCGGTGATCCACTATCTCAACGCCATCAAGGCGACCGGCACCGACGATCCGCTCAAGGTCGCGGCGAAAATGCGCGAGACGCCGGTCGAGGATTTCTTCGCCCGCAACGGCAAACTGCGCGAAGACAATCTGATGGTGCACGACCTCTGGCTGGTGCAGGTGAAGACGCCGGAGGAAAGCAAATATCCGTGGGACTATTACAAGATCCTCACCACGATTTCCGGCGACAAGGCGTTTGGTCCGCCGGACCCGGCGTGTCCGATGCTGAAGAAGTGAGAGCGTGACGGTCGCTCAGGCGGCCGTCACTTCACCACGCCAATCTCGCGAAAGTACTTCATCACGCCCGGATGAATCAGCTCCGGCTTTGGGGCCGCGGCGACCGTGTTTGCGGCCGTGGTCTCGCAGGCCTGCGCGAGCTTCTTGCAGAAGGTCGCCTCAAGGCCATGCAGCGTCTTCGCGAGACGATAGGCGACATCGTCGGGCAGATCCTCGCGCGT
Organism: Bradyrhizobium rifense; assembly: GCF_008123425.1. GTDB lineage: Bacteria > Pseudomonadota > Alphaproteobacteria > Rhizobiales > Xanthobacteraceae > Bradyrhizobium > Bradyrhizobium rifense. The sequence continues at coordinate 143,032 of NZ_VSSS01000032.1, read as the reverse complement.
CAGCACAAAGCTCCAGGAGCCGAGCGAGGCGATCGGCTCGGACTGCTTTGGATAGGAGCCGGCCGGCACGGTCAGGGGTTTAAGGAACGCGTGCTTGGCGCGGATGCGCGTGATCTCTTCCGCGCTGGGCGCGATGAAGCGCGCGCCTGACGCGCTCGATGCCACCGCCGCAAATCCGGGCCAGCCGATGCCAGCGCCCCAGAGTGCTGCGACACGGCCATCCTCGACCATCGCGGGGCCGTCGCCGGCGCGGTCGAGATAGATCGCCTTGAAATCATCGTCCTGCTTCAGGCCGAGGCCATCGAGCACATAGCGCGCCAGGATCGGCAGGCCCGAGCCTTTGGCGCCGAACGCAACCGGCTGACTGAGGAGATCGTGAATGGTCTTGTAGGGACTGTCCGCGCGCACAACGAACATGCCGGGGTTGGAATAGATCGCGGTCAAAATCTTCAGCCGCACCGGCGCACGCCCGATGCCGGCGAAGGCCTCATAGGCCGGCTCGCCCGCGACCAGTGCGAGATCGAGCTCGCCTTTCTCCAGCAGCGGAATGTTCTCGTTGCTGCCCTTGGTGTTGCGCGGGGCGATGGTGAGCGTGCTATCTGCCGCATTCATCACCTCCGCGAAGGCGTTGCCATAAAGCGGGAAGCCGCCGCCCGGCGTCGCGGTGCCCAAGCTGATTGTCGAGCTGGAAATAGCGTTGCCTCCGGTTTGAGCAGCAGCGGGGCTCAACAGCAGTGCCGCACTGACAAGAATCGTGATCGCGAAATTCATGGTCGATCCCACTGCGCCCGCGTCAACATCGACTTGAGGCGATGTAGGCAGCGGGCGGTTTTTGTGAAAGCATGCCTGCCAACAATAAAGCAATGGGAGGTGTCATGTTGCGAATTTTGCGTAACACTGTTTTTGGGCTGGTTTTTCTTTTCGGTCTTTTCGCAGCCTCGCCTCCCGCCTCCGCCGCCTACCCCGACCGCCCCGTGCACTGGATGATCGGCTTTGCCGCCGGCGGCCCGGTCGACATCGTCGCGCGCATCATGGCGCAGGCGCTGTCGGATCGGCTCGGCCAGCAATTCATCGTCGAGAACCGCGCCGGCTCCGGCGGCAACATCGCGGCCGCCGCCGCGATCAACGCGCCGGCCGACGGCTACACGCTCTTGTTCGTCGCGCCCAACAACGCGATCTCGACCTCGCTCTACAAGAAGCTGCCGTACGACTTCCTGCGCGACACCGTGCCGGTCGCGAGCATCATGCAGCTGACCAACATGCTGGTCGTCTCCAATGCGATGCCGGTGAAGACGGTTCAGGAGTTCATCGACTATTGCAGGGCCAATCCCGGCAAGATCTCGTTCGCCTCGTCCGGCAACGGCACCTCGGTGCATATGTCGGCGGAGCTGTTCAAGGTGATGACCAAGTGCGACATGGTGCACGTGCCCTATCGGGGATCTGCGATCGCCTTCCCCGACATCATCTCCAACAAGGTGCAGCTGATCTTTGACAACCTCCCCTCCGCGCTCGAGCAGTCGCGCGGCGGCACTGTCCGCGCACTTGGCGTGACCTCGCCGCAGCGCTGGCCGAGCGTGCCCGACGTGCCGGCGATCGCCGAGACCGTGCCGGGCTTCGAATCGGTCGGCTTCTACGGTATCTCCGCGCCGAAGGGCACGCCTGGCGAGATCGTCGAGATCCTCAACAAGGCCGTCGGCGACGCGCTGAACGACCCGAAGGTGATCGCGCGGCTGACCGAGAACGGCGGCATCCCCAAGCCGATGACGCCGGCCGAGTTCGGCAAGCTCGTCGCTGACGAGACCGAGAAGTGGCGCAAGGTCGTGGCGTTCGCCGGGGTCTCGGTGGACTAGGCGCGCCTGTGCCGGTCATGCGCCCGCAAGACAGGGGGGACCTGCGGGACCCCCTTTTGCCAAAAACCCGAAAACAACCCCATGCACAGTAGAAAAGGCAGGCGATTTCAGCGAGTTACAGACGCGAAAACGGGCTCGCTGCGAAAAACGCTTGACCCGTCGGGCAAAACAGGCGCATAAGGGCATCATCCCAAAATTCGGTTATTCGGAACACCCCGGCATTGCGCCGCCGCTGGCGTTTCGATCGACGCGCCCCGGCATTGCACCCCCGCCTCAGGCCCTGTAAACGAACCGCGCACCGTTGCCGGCCGCTACTTTCAGCGGCCGTCTCGCGGCGGGGCCTGTAGCTCAATGGTTAGAGCCGGCCGCTCATAACGGTCTGGTTGCAGGTTCGAGTCCTGCCGGGCCCACCACAACGCCGCGCCCGGATTGATATCATTGATTTTTTGAGCCTGAAATTACCACCGCCCCAAAGGTGGTAACGACCGTTGTTCTAGGCTCGTTCTTTTTCCAGGCGAAGATGTACGAGTTCGCTTTGCCCCGCATCGTCGGGCGAGGGCCGCGTCCATTTCGCCAGCGCACGCGCAGCCAGCCGCTTGCGGTCGGCCTTCTTGGTGTAGAGCTGCGCCATCTGATAGCCGGACCAGCCGAACATAGCGTTCAACTCGGATTCGGTAGCACCGCTTTCCGCCGCGATGGTCGCGCTCGCCTTGCGCAGACCGTGGGCGGAATAGCCCTTCTCATCTGAACCTTTCTTCGTCACCGGAATTCCAGCCGCCACGATTGCCTCACGAAAGGCGTTGCCGAGACCTTCCTTGCTGTAGTGCGTGCCGTCGTCTTTCGCGATGATAGCCAGACCGGACGACGGGCAGGCGTTGATCGAGGCGGCCAGCGCCGGATGCACCGGAACATAGATCGGCATGGTGCCGCCGCTCTTTTCAGTCATCAAATGCGTAACGCCGTTGCGGATATGTTGTTTGCCAAGCCGCGCCGCATCGCCACGGCGCAAACCGATGTACAGGAACACGTCGAACATCAGCCGCTCTTTGCTACCGAGTGGCCAATGCTGCTCGAACTGCTCAATCAGCTCGATTGGCCACGCGAGATGGCCCTCGCCATCGCCGCGATTAATCTTGATGCCATCGGTCGGATTCTTGTCGTACAGCTCATGCTCAACGGCCCATTTGAACAAAGCACTTGCGGTGTTCTTGAAATGTCGGCCTTGGTTTGACGTGCGAGCCGAAATTCCTTCCTCGATCTTTTTTCGAGTAATGGCGGTGATGGGAAGATCGCGTGCCGCATTCTCGATCTGCTTGAGGATCGGACCACGTTGCTTCCGCGTTCCCGCGCTGAGAAGCTCGCCCCAATCGCGCGAATGACGGTATAAGCCGATCAGCCATCCGACCGAGCCCTTGCCATCTTTGCCGATCAGCAGTGTCGGCATGACCGTCCCCTGCACTGCGGCGTGATACGCGGTCATGAATTCTTCGCCGCGATATTGTCCGTGTATGCGAATGCCACGGCCACGCTGGCGCGACGACAATTTGACCCAGTACGTGACCTTGCCATGACGGCTAACGTGGCGGTGCAGGAACGGCAATCTCGGTTTCGGCATCATCGGTCTCACAATTTGAAATCACGGTGTTTAGGTTCTGTGGGCTCGGGCTTCTCACCGTACTGCGGCTCGGAGATGACGATTCGGATGGTGCCGTCGGGCAGGACTTCCACCGCCGCAGCGCCCTCGGCTTTAGCCGCCTTGGTGGCGCGGCTGATATCGGCTAGGTTAAATCTGGCGCTTGTCTTGCTCATGTGGGTCATTCTTGAAGGATCATTCCTTCGTCGCCCGCCCGTTCTTTAGCATTGCAGAGCGAAGAACGCGGAGCCGGTCTAGCTGAATCTGTCGCTCGCTATCGGTCTTCGCGGCGAGCAACTGATCGACGGCGCGCAACATCGGCTCACCAAGATCGGCCAGCGTAAGCCGCGAGCCATAGTCAGCGAGGATGACCTCCATGTCCCTGATCAACTCCCCGAGCTTGGCCTGCTTCTTCAGATAGGGAATGGCGGCCATCTCATTGATGATCACACGGTTGAGCGGCCAGCCTTTCTCCTTGGTCTCCGCCTCGATCCATTCGAAGACATCGGTTGGAAACCTCAGATGAACTGGGTGTCCCTCTCCTGGTCTGCGCTTTTTTCGCGGCGGGGCCATGCAGCAACCTCGGGACTTGGTGGGACGAAACGGCACCGACGATAGCGTACCAAATTCGACTTGTCGATATGCCATTATTGGTTTATCGTCGAATTGTGTCTCAAGCTATCGCGGGAGGTCCCCATGCGACTGAGCCGCAAACTTCGGAAGCGTCACTACTACACAGTTCCCGAAGCCGGAGCGCAGATCGACTTCTGCCGAGCCGAGAGCTATCGGGCCGCGGGCCGGGGTGACATACCAACTGAAAAGGATGGCAGGCTCCTGCTGGTCCCACGCAAGCGCTGGGATCGCATTAGGAAGCAGTTATTGCGTGGTCCGCTTCCGCCGACGCGGCACAGGTCCGCATCTGCCAATCAGAGCACCGCGAGCGCGGATAACACCGCAGCCTAACGTCAACAAAAAGGGCGGCCCCTGGCAGGGCCACCCTTTTCAAATTTTTGTTTCCATCGCCGCCAAGCAATGGAGTTCATGCATGCTCTATAGGCAACAGGCCGCCCCGCCGCAAGTGCGACATCGGTCTCGCGAAGTCGCCTGCGGCGCAGGAGGGGAGATCATAACCCGCCCTCTCCAAGGTGTTCACACCGCAGCGGATCCGTTAGTGCCGGCCGCCGCCGACCTCCTTGCGACAGACAAGCGGCCCCGGTTGTCACACGTCTGGCGCCGCGAGGCCTCCGACCATTACGTCGAGCCGCGGTGGGTGTCGACGCGACTGTTCGAGGTCGAAGACTTCGACCGCAGCCACGTCCTGCTCGATCCCTGCACGGGCTTCGGCCGTATCGCCGACGCCGCCAAGGGAGCCGGCTACGTTGTTATTGCCGCCGACATTGCCGATCGTGGGTATCCCGGCTGCCATCTCGAAGATTTTCTCGACCGCAAATCGATGCCGCCGACCGTCGTGGGGAATCCACCGTTTGGCGCTGTCGAAGCTTTCGCCCGTCATGCGCTCAACCTCGGCGCAATTAGGGTCGCGCTGATATTTCCGGTCGCTCGCTTGAACGCCGCCAGATGGCTGAAGGCGCTGCCGCTGCGCAGGGTCTGGCTGCTGACGCCACGGCCATCGATGCCGCCTGGGCACGTCATCGTGCGTGGGGAAAAGCCCGGCGGCGGCAAGGTCGACTTCGCTTGGCTAGTTTTCGAGCGCGGCTACGTCGGCAGCGCCGAGCTTGCCTGGCTGCATCGCGACAGGGCCGCGCCATGAGCCTCCGCGCCGATATCGCACGCTTCCGCCGGTCGTCTGGCGATTTGATCGTTGATTTGTTTGAGGCCGGAACTCCACTGCACGGCTGTCCAAATGTGGGTTTGAAACAGCGCACGTTAGCCTATTACGAGGCCGGCAGCTATTCGCCGACTTCCTCGCATCAGTGCTTCGTCTGCCAGTGGCACTTCCGGTCGCGAGCGCGGCTTGCCGGTGCATTTTTGATCGCCGTCCCGGCCGCAGATCCCCGCCCCTCAAGCGCCGCCATCGGTGCCGTCTGCGATGCGTGCTGGGGCTCGAAATCCCTACCTGAAATCGAGATCGCGGCCACGAGCCTTCTGCGCCGTGTCTGTCCTGATGGACGGTTCACCCCACTACCGAACCCGCGAGCGATGCTGCCCGCGCCCGCGTGTTCGGATTTCTTCGAGCGGGCAGAGACAAGACAAGCATCAAGAGAGGAGAACGCAAGATGACGATCGATATGCGCACATACAGTAACGGCGAGACCTTCATCACCCCTGCCGACGTCCGGGAGGGACCGCTGCTGGAGACGATCGCGGACGCCCGCGAGGGTAAGTACGACAAGCCCAATCTCCACTTCGAGAGTGGCGATGTTTTGAGTTTGAACGCGACCAACCGGAAGATCTTGATGCGGGCCTACGGCCCCACCAGCAAGACCTGGATCGGAAAGCAGATCGAGCTGGTCCTTGGCGAGGTCACGTTCCAGAACAAGCAACAAGAAGCGGTTATCGTCAGGCCGGCCTCCCCGTCGCTCACCGCGGACGAGATAGCGGCCGCGACCGCCGCGGCGCCGATGCCGCCGCGCGACGACATGGACGAACACATCCCCTTCTAGATTTCTGCAGGACAGCGGATCGGGAGCTTTGTGGCTCCCGGCCGCATCGCGCTGAAATCGATCTGCTCTTCAGCAAGTTGTCGCCAATGACCGCTAGCTTGCCCACCATTCATAAGATTGCCGAACTGCTCGGCGGCGAGGTGAGCGGCAATCAGGTTAGTGCGCCTGGGCCCGGCCACAGCGCTGACGATCTATCTCTGAGCGTATTGCTTGATGCGAACGCGCCCGAAGGTTTCGTGATCCACTCTTTCGCCGATGACGATGCGATCGCGTGTCGTGATTACGTCCGCGACAGGCTGGGACTGCCGCCGTTCGAGGCGACGAAGAAGAAAGCCAACGGCAAGTGGTCGCCGCCACTCGCGGAATTCGTGTACCGCAACGAGCGCGGCGAGCCTTATCTGCTCGTCCGAAAACACCTCGACGGCGACGGCAGGAAGCAATTCCCGCAGTTTCATTGGAATGGTACGCAGTGGCTGAAGGACAAGCCGGTGGGGCCGAAGATCCCATATCGGCTTCCCGAGCTGCTCGCGGCGCCCACGGCCGTGGTCTATTTCTGCGAGGGTGAGAAGGACGCTGACGCGCTTGCCAATCAGGCGTGTCTTGTCGCGACCACGATGAGCGAAGGCGCCAGCGCGAAATGGGCCCGCGAACTGACCCCATACTTCAAGGACCGGCGCGTCGTCATTCTTCCTGACGCCGATGCACCCGGCCGCAAGCACGGGCAGAAGGTTGCGAAGGGGCTTTATGACGTCGCGGCGTCGATCAAGATCGTCGATCTCTATCCCGATCGCAGCGACGGTCACGACGTCAGCGACTGGCTCAAGCACGATGCCGTCGCGGCGAAGCTGTTCAAGGCTGTCGAGGCAGCGCCGGAATGGCAGCTTGAGGCGGCCTCCGAACCGAGCGCGACCGCCACCGCCGAAGACGCGGCGCTGCTCGCCGAGCTCGCGGCACTGCCGCCATTCGACTACGCGAAGCGGCGCAAACGCGCAGCGACCAAGCTCGGCATTAGTGTGAGCGACCTCGATCGCTTCGTCGCGGAGCAGCGCGCGGAGATGGCGATCGAAGGAATGGAGATGCTCTACGACCACTGGCAGGTCTTACCATGGGACGAGGCCGTCGAGGGCAAGCTCTTGTTCCGCGCGCTGTCAGAATGCATCCGCCGCTACGTGATCCTGACGGAGCCCCAGGCCACCACCGTGGCCTTGTGGGTGGTCTATTCGTGGCTCCACGAGCACGAGCGGTTTGCCACCCACAGCCCGGTCCTGCTGGTGCGCTCGGCAGAGAAGGATTCAGGCAAGACTACATTGCTCGGCATCATTACTTTCCTGACGCGCCGGGCGCTCAACAGTGTCGAGATCAGCGGGGCCGCGCTATTCCGCTCGATTGCCAAATGGGCGCCGACCTTCGTGATTGACGAGGGCGACGACGTCCTGGTCGACAACGGCGACCTGCGCAGCGTCGTCAATTCCGGATGGACTCGCGGTCAGACCGTCATTCGCTGCCATCACGACACCCACGAGCCGGAAAGCTTCTCGACCTTCGCCCCCAAGGTGCTCGGGATGAAGGGCGATAAGCTGCCCGATACGACGCTGAGCCGGGCCCTCGCGATCGACATGAAGCCGAAGCTGGCAGGAGAATGGATTGCCGACTTCGACCACCTGGACAACGAGACCTTTGCCCGGTTGCGGCGGCAGATCCTGCGTTGGGCCGCGGACAACGCCGAGGCGCTGGCTTCACGGCAGCCCGAGATCCCGCAAGACTTCCATAACCGCCGGCGGGCGAATTGGCGCCCGCTGCTGGCGATCGCCGAGCAGATGGAGATGAAGCAGGCCGGCTGGGACGCGGCGCTCGCGATCGAGCAGCGGCAGATCACCGCCGATCCGTCGACGGGGATCCAGCTTCTCACGGCGATCCGCTTCATCTTCGACGAGATGGTGGCCGGCCGGCTGGTCCTAGGACAGGCTGACAAGGACCGGCTCATGACGGTTCGCCTGATCCAGGAGTTGATCGACATTCCGGAAAGCCCTTGGGCCACCTATGGCAAGAACGAGAAGCCGATTACCGCCGCCCAGGTCACCAAGCTTCTCAAGCCATATGGCATCAAGTCGGGGAGCGTCCGGATTCCGAAGGAGGGCGAAACGACGCCCAAGGGTTACTTGCGAGCTTGGTTCGAGGATGCGTTCAAGCGTTATCTCCCGCCCGCGACCGAGGCGGAAACAAGGTCGGATTTTTCCGCGGCTCAAAGTCGGGGCGGATTACCCGACACACCCGACACAACATTGATAACAAAGGACTTTTCGTCAAAATCGAACCCGACACAAGCCCCCTTTGTGGCGGGTCCAAACTCAAGCCAACCCGTTGAATACATTGATCGTGTCGGGTGTGTCGGGTTTGAGGGCCGATTTTCGGGGACAGGAAGAAAAGAGCGATCCCCGTCCACCGAAGACAACCAGCCCGACGATATCCCAACCGACCGAACCTGCGTCCAGTGCAGGGGCGAGATCGACGGCACGGAGCGACTGGTCGCGGTCAGCGGCCGGGCGGTCTGGCTGCACGCGGTCTGCGAACGCTTCTGGCTGAAGCAGCCATGAGACCGCGTCGGGACGGTCTCCCGGCCTACTGCGCCCCTGAGAGGCATAACATGTCAGAAACTTTCGAACCCGCCCCCGCCTTCGGCTTCGCGCCGCAATCCGTCAGCTATTACGCGCCGCCGGACTCGGCCACCTATCTTCCGGAAGGCCCGCCCGCCGACCGTTACCGCGCATTGGTGCAACGGGCGGAAGATTTGCACCGATTAATCCCCGAAAGCGATGTGAGGCGCCAGGTAGGTGCCGATCGGCTTACAGTAGAAGCGAGGTTGAAACGACTGACCGGCCATAGATCGACCGGAGGGTTTGAGCTACCGGACGACTCACCGCAGGTCATTCCCGTGCGCCAGGAACTGGCAGACCTCACGGCAGAGCAGGCGCGGCTGGTTGCGCTCGACGCCACCCGGTCGAAAGCATGGCACGCCGCCGGCACGCTGCGCTCAAATGTTAAAGCGTGGCTCGCAGACGGCAGGCCGCGCGGCACCGTCATGGAAGCGATCAAGGTCCCGGTCCCGAAGTTGCTGAAAGGCGAAACGATCACGGCCGCAATTGATCGGCTGGGTCAGCAGGCGAAAGAGCTACGCCAGAGGCTTGTAGAAATCGAACATGCGCCGCAACCAAGCGCACAGGCCCGTGCCAGGCTAAAGGAACAATTCGCCGCTCTCGCACACCGCGGCGAGATTAGCGTCGATCAGTTGCTCCAGCGCGAGGGCGGTAAGATCGACATCCCCGAAGCGCAGGTTACGCTGAAAGTGTACAACGTTGCCGAACCGGCTGCGGTTGCGATCGGTCAGATCCCGGACATTGTCGCAATGCTGGTCTACGCCAACCATGATTCCCTGCTCGCGTTGCAGGATAAGAAGCTTGCCGCCGCGGGTGCGGTTTCGGATGCCCGCGCGCTAACCTTTGAGCAACGGCAGAAGCAGACGGCGCAGACCATGGATGCGCTGTTTGCTGTCGAACTGGATCAGGCAACGCTGACACTTCAGGCGTGGGAGAGCGGGCTTTCCATAGAGCCTAACGCCGACATACTGCCCGCTGCTTGGCTGGCCGTGGCCAACGTCGTGGCGCCGCTCGCCGATACGACGACATCGCCGGGGCAAGCTTACACGGTGCGGCGATGACGATCGCGCCGGCCCGCCGGCGGCTGGCGTGAACGGGCAGACATTGCTTGCTAAGTTACAGTCGCCCTTCCTCAAATCCTGACGGGAAGGCTGGTGAGTGAAGGACCACGCCAGCGCTCGGACTTGCTCTATCGCCGTTCGCTCGTTGTAAGCTGAGTACTTGAGCCACACCCCTGCAACCTTAATAGGGTACCACAAAGACGTTCGATTCCCCCGGTCGTACCGTTCAGTTCATTTGCGCTCAGTAACTGGGCCAGCTACTACTTGGGGTAGTGCCTCTGGCTAGGCCTCAAGCCAATCCGGCGACTGCTCAACATCCTCGTCGGTTCAAGCCGGCCCATTCACACGAGAAAAGAGGCCTCGTTATTTGCGCAGCTACTATTGCCGCGGAAAATCGGAGCACATCAATGTTGGCAATCTTGATCTGGATGTTCTTCGGGATAGTCGTGCTGATCTTAGCCGGCGTCATTTGGTGGTTGGTGCCGATCTTCCTCGTTGACCCCAACATCGTTAGTCCAAAGGACCGAGCTGACACCATAGACAATAGTCGAAAAACCATCGGCCAGGGCTTCGCTGCCATCGCCCTCATCGCGACGTTCGCGTGGACCATGTACAAGGATAGAGAGACGATCGATCTTTCTCGTGACCAATTCAGCACACAGCAGGCGGAGGCTCAGAAGCATTTCGTCAACCAACAATTCATTTCGGCCGCTCAGCTATTGAAGGAATCGTCCGTGAGCACTCGCATCGCTGGGCTATATGCGATCGAACAGATAGCGAGCTCGAACCCGGCAGGATGGTATTCGCAAACGACGGAAGTGAATTCTGAGGGCACTAAGAAAGATTCGGCCAGAGACAATCTGTATCTCACTCCCGCTATTCGTGCCGCGATCGGATTTATAAAGAGCTCCCACGATGACGCAAAAAGCGCATCCACTAGTGAGCCGCCCCCCATCGAACATCCGATCTCCGCTGACACGCAATCGGCGATCGACATTCTGGCCCGCCTGAATCGAGCTGGTAAGGTGCCGGTCGACCTACGTCGATCGTACTTAGTTCGCGCTCAATTTATTGAGAAGCCTACGAAGGCTTTCGTCGACGCACACTTTGATGGTGCCAAGCTCTACGGCGCTAACATGAGTGGCGGCTTAGATCTCACTGGCGCGGCTTTTGGTGGTTCGTATATGGCAGACTGGGAGGCCTACGGAAAAGAGTGGGATTTAGTGAAAGACAATCGGGAATCATACGACAACACTCGCCGCGAACACGTCGTCGACTTTTCTCACAGCACGCTGCGAAAGGCGCTCTTTGAGAATTTGAACATGGGGGGCGCAATTCTTGTCGGAGCTTGTTTGCAGGGTGCCGAGTTCTACAGCGTAGATCTCTCGCGAGCATCCCTGCAGGGCGCAAATATGGGTGGAACGGATGACTGTGTCGGCAAGGACAAAGCTCATTTCAATAAATCGACGCTTATCGACGCTGATTTCTCAGGGGTTGACGTGGGAGGCGTAAATTTTGATTGCACGATCTTGTCGGGCGCGCAGTTCGGGACGGCTCTTAACGTCGATAAAGCCAGCTTTGAGAATGCTTGCACTGACGGGAAAACGACTTTTCCGGCCTCGTTTACGAATACATTTCCTAGCTGCACTCCGAGACCCTGTGGTTGAATCGACGCAGCTTCTCGATGTTGATTGGGATGATCTCGCCCGGCAATTCTTATCAAGATCGTCGAACGAACCTCTTTGGCGGATTTGTCCGGACATCGTAACGGGCCGGTGGCGGTCGTCGTGACGCTGACACGGTCGCGTCGAGGTCGATGCGATGCGGCGCGCGCGCTGGTGGGGAGAGGATGGCGGTCCCTGCGCAATCGGGCGTCCGGGTCCTTCTGAGCGTGTGAGGAACTGGCGGGACCGCGCCACTGCGCCTGTTGAGAATATTCGGAGCGAGAAAATTCTTGGTTGCAGTTGCAGGGAGGCGGCGCGTCACACTCGATGTCCGCTATGCCCGGATAGCGACCAAATTCCGCATCGCAGCGCAATGACGCGATGTGCCGATAGTGGACTTTGTCGACAATCGACTAACTAGCCCAAAGCAGTCACGGGCGCTCAAAATTTGAAGCGCCCGCGCTGATCCACTGATCTTCTCGCCTTATTGACTATGGGCCTGGGAGGCCTTGATCGCCATTTCGACCTTCTCCTTCAGGTCGCCAACATTGAAGCTCGCACCCGCCTGCATTGGCGGATATTCGACAAAGCTGGGTATGTGCTGCGCGATCACCTGCGCGGAGATTTGGAAGCGCCACATCTCGTGCTTGAAGGAATCCCAGTAGGCGACCGAACCTTCGGCGAAGCCATTGTTCGGCCAATTCATGCGCTCGAACGGGTCATGCCGAAGATTGGTCAGTTTTGGCATATTGGGTTGAATGATATTGCCGACCCAGCCTTTCGGCTGTTCAATGAACTGGAATTTGTAGTTGTCGACGCGCAGGGCGCCGAGCTTGGTCTGGGCGAAGTACCACACCTCGTGCCGATTGGAGGGACCTTTGCCGGTGATCATGTCGGTCTGGTCATACCCGTCGAGATGAACCTTGTAGGTCCGGCCACCCATCTCCTTGCCCTTCAGCAACTCCTCCTTGATGTTGGGATTGCCGGCTGCGGCCACCAGGGTCGGAAACCAGTCGAGACCCGAGATAATGCCGTTCGAGACGGAACCGGGTTTCACCCGGCCGGGCCAGCGAATCAGGCAGGGACAGCGGTACGAACCCTCCGTGACCTCACCCTTGCCGCCGGCGAACGGCGTGGTGCCGCCGTCGGGCCAGGTGTAAAGCTCGGCGCCATTGTCGGTGGTGAACACCACGATGGTGTCCTGTTCGAGCCCGTTGTCCTTCAGCCAGGTGAGGACAACGCCGATGTTGTCGTCCATCTGCTTCAGCGCGGCCTCTTCCATCCCGAAACCCGTCTCGGGGTTTTGTATCGCGTCGTACTTGGGCGACAGGTGGGTGTTGACATGCGCCCGCGTGGGATTCATCCACACGAAGAACGGCTTGTTGTCCTTCTTGGCCTTGTCCATGAAGGCAATGGTGGACGCGCTGATGACCTCGTCGAAGGTGGTCATGTTGTATTTGATGCCGTCGATCGGGTGTGGCGGCAGCGGTCCCTCGTCCACGATCTTCTGCTTGCCGACCTTGCCCCAGCGAGGCTCGACCGTCGGGTCGTCGACATCCGTCGCCCAGCTATGGACCATATTGCGCGGGCCAACGGTCGCCTTCCATTCCGGAGGATAGGTGTACCAGAATGGATCCTCCATCGCGTTCAGGTGATAGAGATAGCCGAAATATTCGTCGAAGCCGTGCATGGTCGGCAGGAATTCATTGCGGTCGCCGAGGTGGTTTTTGCCGAACTGGCCGGTGGTATAGCCCATCGACTTCAGCGCGGCGGCAATGGTGGGGGCTTCAGCGGGCATCCCCAGGGGCGAGCCCGCCTGGCCGACGGTGGTCATGCCGGTACGGATCGGCAATTCGCCGGTGATGAAATTGGCCCGGCCGGCGGTGCAGCTTGCTTCGGCGTAATAGTCGGTGAATCGCATTCCCTCCGCCGCCAGCTTGTCGAGGTTCGGCGTTGCGTTCAGCATCAGCCCCTGATGGTAGGAACCGAGATTGTTCCAGCCGATGTCATCGCCCATGATGACGAGAATGTTGGGCCGTTTGCCTGACGGGGGTGCCTGTTGCGCCTGCGCCGATGCCGTCAGCACGGCGCTCGGCAGCAGCGATGCAGCCAATAACGAACTGCTGCTCAATAACAGATCAAGGCGTTTCAGTCCTGCGCTGGTCGGCTCGGTGCTGAGCTCAGGGCTTTTCGGATGCCTATCCTTGCTCACGACGCGTTCCTCCCCTTCTGATGCTTAGGCACAGAAGGGCGGAACGGGACACCTCGTAGTTGATCTAGATCAATGGATGTCATTCGCGACCGGGTCGAGACAACAGACAGCCCGGCCATATCAGCTATGCCGCTGAAAGCGGAAGTGAGCTATCCTGCCGCGAGGCAACAGGAACAAACAAGATGGCTGAGACCGTCCCCATTGATAGCCCGTCCGTCGCCAAGCCTGTCTCTCGACCGCGATCCAGAAATGCAGCGACGGTCGGCGCATCGGCGCTGGCGCGGCATCTCGATTGCAGCAGGACCTACATCGGGAAGCTCGAAGCCGACGGCGTGATCCAGCGGCAAGGTGACGGTTTCCCGCTCGACCAGAGCCGCGTTGCCTACCTGCGATACTTGCGGCGTGAGCGGCAGCAATCGCCGCGCACGCAGGCCGACGCCGACTACGTCAAGGTCAAGACTGAGATGTTGCAGACGCGGTTGATGCAAAAGCGGCACGAGCTGGTACTCCAAAGCGATGTCGACGAACTGACCGACCAGTTGTGCGGCGTGGTGCTGACGCATTTGTCCGGCATGGCGGCGCGCTGTGCGCCGCGTGGCGACCTTGCGACCCGGCGCAATATCGAGCGCGTCGTGTTCGAGGTGCGCACCGAGATGGCCAAGGTATGCCAGGAAATGGCCGACAAGGCCGGCGAGCCGCCGCTAAGTGAGCAGGGCTGACTACGGCAAAGCGGACATCCGCCGATCACTCTGAATCTTTCGCCGCTACGTGGTCCGCCCCTGCGCCCGGCCTCGATCTCGCTCCGAACCGAGCTGTTACGGCTCACCGGCGACTTCCCTCGCTATGACTCCCTAGGGCAAGCTTATGCTGGTAAAGGTAAAAGCCGAATCGGGCCGGGTTTGGGAGTTCTTCCCGTGCGGGCCGCTTAAAATTGTTGAAAACGGGACAGACTGATGAACGTAGCCCGCAAACGCGTCGTTATTACCGACCTAGATAACACGCTGTTCGACTGGGTTGACCTATGGCACGCTTGCTTCACCGCGATGATGGCCAAGGTCGTCGAGATTAGCGGAATCAGTTTCGATGATCTGAAGCCGGAAATTCGGAAGGTTCATCAGCGGCACGGCACCTCAGAGTACTCGTTTCTGCTGGAAGAACTCCCATCGCTGTCCGCCAAGTTATCCGGCAAGAATTCGTCGGAGGTGTTCGAGACGGCCATCGAAGCATATCGTCATCAGCGACGGCAGAAGCTGATGCTTTATCCAAAGGTCGCGGAGACATTGCTCAAGATCAAAGGATCGGGTGCGGCAATCGTTGGCTATACTGAATCCATGGGCTTTTATTCGAACTATAGAGTGCGGCGTCTGGGACTCGACGGCGTTTTCGATTTTATGTTCTCACCGGCGGATCACGATATCCCGGACTCGATCTCGCGCGAGGAACTTCGAAAGTACCCCGCGTCCCATTATGAATTTCGCTACACCCAAGCAAGGCACACGCCAAAGAATTCATTTAAGCCAGACGGCCGCGTGTTGAGCCAGATTGTCGAGACGTTGAAAGTAGACAAGTCTGAATGCGTTTACGTGGGGGACAGCCCGACTAAAGATGTGGCCATGGCACAAGACGTCGGCATCTCAGATGTCTACGCCAAGTACGGCAGGGCGCAGCACACAGAAGCCTACGAACTCTTGCGTGAAGTTACGCACTGGAGCGACGCCGACGTGGAAAGAGAAAAAAAGATTGGTGAACGGGAGGTGCAACCGAGCACAGTTCTTGATACCGATTTTGGACAAATGCTCGACCATTTTCGCTACGGGGATTGGAATGGACAACGACGAGCGTAAAAACATTATCGAGATTTGGAAAGCCGTCGTTGGGGTACAGCAGCACTTCAACGAAATCGAAATGAAGGTTCGTGGCTTATTCATCACGATAGTTGTTGCGATAGCAGCGGCTCAGGGCTTCCTGATCGAGAAAAAACTGTCTGTTTCGATTGGGCGCTGTACGATTCTGTATGCGAATGTCATGCCGTGGTTGGGAATATTGGCCACCTACCTATTCTATTTCGTTGATCGACACTGGTATCACCGTCTTCTTATGGGTTCGATTTTGCACGGCGGCTCTATCGAACAGAAGTATGCTAATGAGATTCCAGAGTTGGCCTTGGGTGCCAAGATAAGCGAACAAAGCCCCGTAGAGCTGAAGAACTGGCTGGCGCGGAAGGTCGCTGACCTAGTCGTGTCGGACGAACGATGGGTCAAACAGAAGAGATTGCACTCCGACGCGAAGATTGAGTTCTTTTACAAATCAATCGCGCTTTTGTTTTTCTGTTGGTTCGTTGCCACTGTTCTGTTTGCCGGTGTGCTCGTAGACCAACAGACACTGTTCGAAAAGCTATTGAAATTGCACCCCCCAGCCAGTTCAGCCGTGACGTCCGCCACGCCTTAGCTGGTGGTAATCACGCGTTAAAAAGCGCAATGACTTCAATAGGACTTTTTCGTTACCACCTAAATGCTAAACGATTGAACTATCGGAGAAATGCAGTATCTGCCGGGCCCACCAGTAGTTTTCGGATGTTTCGCGAGCTCTTTTCTTACCTAAGAGGATCTTTGGAGGACCGGAGTTCCTTGGGCCCCCTCGGCACAATCATTCGGGGCATAGCCTACTCGTACCTCGTCACCCGCACACATAACCGAGCGCGCCGACGACCGGATAGGTAATGTGTTTCTGCCTGTAGCGCGTGAATTCATGCTCCGCCAGCACTTGCTGAAGGAACATCTCGATTAAAGTATCGACGTAGGAAGAGTCGGCATGCTCCCTAGAGAGGGGGCTATCAAGCAGCAACCGCAACTTCAC
Source organism: Bradyrhizobium rifense (assembly GCF_008123425.1). Taxonomy (GTDB): domain Bacteria; phylum Pseudomonadota; class Alphaproteobacteria; order Rhizobiales; family Xanthobacteraceae; genus Bradyrhizobium; species Bradyrhizobium rifense. The sequence goes on along the minus strand of NZ_VSSS01000032.1, from coordinate 126,478 downwards.
TCTGACTGCAACCAAACGGCGCGATAGGAGGCGGGCCTCGCTGTTCATTCCGGGCAGCAAGATCAAGCGCATCGCCTGATAGTACGTCGAGTAGTACTTACGCGCCGCGCTCCGCAAATTGAGACGGTCGAACAGATAAGCCGTCAGTAGGACGGTCGTGTCGAGAGCGTCGACAATCTCGCCAACATAAAAATTGGTGTAAGACGCATGGACGTAATCATCGAAGTAGATGTCATAGGACACGCTGGCCGAATTTGTTACGTATGACAACTGATTGGCGATCGCAATGATCGCCCCAGTATCGTCAGCGAGGAACGCATCGTAGATAGCCTTCTTAATCCTATAAGTGTTTGCCTCCTCCTCCGGCACAAGACCCTCCGGCTGACGAAAGGGATACCGCCCCAGCAAGTCGTTCTTGACATCGATTAGTGGGTTCAAATCTGCTGATGAATAGACATAGAACGTCTTAGCCTTGAAGTGAACGGGATTGACCTTCGCTCTAAAGGCTTCGGACAGGAAATGGAGCGACAGACCTAATCCCACGACCGTCGTTAGCCGTTTAAAGCCTTCGGAATTACGGTCACCGTAACACATAAGCTGCCATTGAAGACGAAGGCACATTTTTTTACTCGATCCTGACCGGCTTTCTTCCCGATGTCCTAAAGTCTATCTTGGCTGAAAAGACGCGAGAGGCAGCGAAATGCTACCGGCACCAATCACTTATTGCTTCTACCGTTGTCGCGGGCTCTGCCTTCACACTTGGGTCGTCGCGACTTTCGTAATCATGATGGCCTCCGCTCCACTGCAGGCTTCAACAACACCAAAAACGTCAGCGTGCGGATACCTCGCTGGTCTAATTGATAAGGCACCGCCATCAGGGCCGTTGTTTCTGCCCAGCTATCCGACCGTCGAATCGGGGCCTCTGCATGGCGCCGCCTACCTCTATGACAATGCGGTAGCCGCCATCGCATTGGTCGGTTGCGGTGAGCGAGACAAAGCGTATCGGATTGGCTCGGCGTTTCTCTTGGCCATCGATAACGACCGCACCTGGCATGATGGTCGGCTCCGCAACGCTTACGCTACGGGTGTGGTCGCGAATGGCCTCGTCAAACTTCCAGGGTGGTGGGACAATACGCAGAACAAATGGTTAGAGGATCGATATCAGGTGGGCAGCGATAACGGTAACATGGCGTGGGCCGTGCTGGCGTTGCTGTCGATGGATGATGGGAACGCCGGCTCTCGGTTCCGCGATGGTGCAGCACGGCTTGGCGCCTGGGTCGCGCAATGGGCCGATACGCGCGGCACTGGCGGTTTCACGGGCGGTACGTTTGGGCACGAACCGAAGCCGGAAGTGCGGACGTGGAAATCGACTGAACATAATACTGACCTCGCCGCCGCGTTTGGCCTTCTTGCGATCCGTACAGGCGATTCGCGCTGGGGCGATAAGGCAACGGTTGCGGAGCACTTCGTAAATTCGATGTGGGATCCGGCATGCGCCTGTTTCGCCGCAGGGACCGCCGAAGACGGCATCACGCACAATCCGATTTTGGCTCTGGATGCTCAGATCTGGCCTTTAACAGCGCTTCACGGAGCGGCCGGGAAATTTGCATCGGCAATGACGACCGCCGAACAGCGAATGAGTGTCGGCGGGGGCTTTTCTTACGGTGAAGACCGGGACGGTGTGTGGACCGAAGGGACGGGCCAAATGGCTCTCTTGATGAAATTGCTCGGCAGGACTGGGAGGGCAGAGTCGTTGATCGCTGTCATCGAATCCCAGAGGTCGCCCGATGGTGGTTTCTATGCCACGACTGTCCGCGAGTTACCGACTGGGTTCGTGTTGGACACCGACCCGACCAAGCCGCGACTCTATTTCCGATTGTCACATCTTGGCGCAGCTTCGTGGGCTGCCCTCGCGGAACGTGGCTTCAATCCCTTTACGATGACAAAAGGACTTCCGTAGTCGAGCCGCGGTACTTCTCGCAATCAAGCGCCGCGTCGGAGCGGTTTGCCGCCGGCGAAGCAAATCTGACTCAGTTCCTGAATGCGATGCGGAAGCAGCGCTGTCACACAGCGCGTCACGTTCCCCTAACGAACGTGTGACCTGACGCCAGTAAGCCACCTCACATCCAAAAAGCCCGAGCGTCGGCTAAATCGGTGAACGTATTCTTCTGTCTATCAACCACTCTCGTCGGAGGGGGAAGAATGCTTGGACGAAATTATTCTGGTGAGCCCATGAGCATCGATCGCGTAGCCAACCGCAATGACTTTTCGACCATCTCCAACGCTGGACGCGCTGGATCAAGAGTCACGAAAGGGCTGATTTTCTCCGGGTGTCTGGTGGTCAACTTCATCTCGATGACCGGCGTCGCATCGGCTCATGTGAAGTGGTTCGTGCCATGCGTCGTCTCCGACGATCCGCTGCCCGTTCGGGCGGTATTGACGACGACGTTCTTTCTGTTCCTGGCGCTGTTCCTTGCGCTGTTCTATCTCGCTTGCGCGGCCGAGCAGACCAGGTTCGGCGCCATGGTCTCGAAATTTCTGGATCAATTGACCGAGCCTCTGCGCCATCGCGTCGAGGACCTTTTGCGTGCGGCCGCTGCGGTGTTCTTTGCTTTGCTGTGGGCTCATGGAGGGCTCATTCTCACCCCGGAACTCGAAGCAAACAGTGTCTGGCTCTCGGCCATTCAGTTGCTGATCCCGCTTTTCTTGGGCGCGCGTGCCACGCTCCCGGCAGCAGGGGCCGGCATCGTGCTGCTCTATGTCTATGGTGCCGCCAGCTATGGCCTGTTCCACATGCTGGACTACCCGGTCTTTCCAGGACTCGGGGTCTGGTTCGCGCTGTCCTTGTCGCGCAATGCGAAGCTGCTTGCTTTTCGATCTGATTTCCTGCGCTGGACTGTCGCCCTGTCCCTGTTATGGCCGGCGATGGAAAAATTTGTGTACCCGGCCTGGGTCGCGCCGATCGCGGTCGCTCATCCAGAGCTGACCCTGGGCTTCGATGTCTCGACTGTCGTGACCGCCGCAGGGGTCGTGGAATTCGGCCTGGCCTTCGCGCTGTTCTGGACACCGCTGGTCCGGCGTCTCGCCGCCCTCGCGCTGGTGCTGGTGCTGACCGCCGCAACTCTCGATTTTGGCAAGGTGGACGGCATAGGTCATTTGATGATTATCGCCATACTTTTCGCGGTGTTCGCCGATCGGGACGACAGGCCTGCCCGGTATCGTCCCGCGCTCGCACCGCTTGTCGGCAGCATGGCTTTGCCGGCCACACTCCTTCTCTATACCGGCGCTCACACGCTCTCCTACACATCCTTGACCACCCCGATCGAGCCGCTCGCGGGCGGCACGGCATTGCTGCTCCTCGTCGTCTTCCTTTGCCAGCGCCGGGTCGCGGAAGGTCCGGGCAACATACGCCACGAGAGCGGGCGGGACCTCGTGCGCCAAGTCCCGCTCCAAGTCCCGCGCCAGCTCTCGCTCCGCGCAAGCATTTTGGCGGCGTCCTCGGCCGCTGCGCCCGAAGTCGCGGCCGGCGGTGTCGCTCTGACGGCTGTCGTGTTGATCGCGTTCCTGGGCCTGCGCGGCCATGAGCTGCAAGTTCCGCCCTCGGCCGCAAGCGCACCAGCTCGGCAGCAGCACTCAGACATGAGTCCCCCTGGAGTGATCCGGACGACCTAGCCGAGGTTCTGAAGTCTGGCGAGGGACTACGGGGGATTACGGCCGGAGATTACGGCGACAGGGCTGGACTGCACCCCTGAAGTGAGACACGATAATTACAGTGACAGTGCGGTTGCCATCACCGTAGACTTATTGCCCGTCGCCTCTCACCCCAGGATCTCCCGGTACAAGCCCAAATATCGATCCGCCATGCGGTCGACCGTGAAGCGCGCGGAGACCGCGGCACGGCAAGCCGCGCGGTCGATCTGGTCGATGCGGGCGATCGCATCGACCGCCGCGTCGAGACTGTCGACCAGAAACCCGGTCACGCCGTCATCGATCAGCTCCGGCATCGATCCCCGGTTGCAGGCAATGACGGGCGTTCCGCACGCCAGCGCTTCGACCACCGACAGGCCGAACGGCTCATCGAAATTGATGAGGTGGAGCAGCGCGCGCGCGGACCCGAGCGTTTTCGCGCGCGCCGCGCCACCGACCGGGCCGAGATAGACCACGGACCGGTCGTCGAGCGCGGGGGCGATCCTCTCATTGTGGTACTCCTGGTCCTGGACGATGCCGGCCATGATCAATTTCCGTCCCGAACGACGTGCCGCCATGATCGCCTCGGCGGCCCCCTTGTCCGGATGAATGCGGCCGAAGAACAGCAGGTCTTCGCCGCCATGCGGATCAAATGGAAAATCCGCCAGCGGGATACCGTGGTGGATCGTTGCGGCATAGCGCAGGTCTGGATGACGATTGGCCTCGCTGATGGCGACATAGTGGACGCGATCCTGGTATCGCCTGTAGGCAGGCAGAATGCGTTCCGACGAGAACCCGTGGATCGTCGTCACGATCGGGGTCCCGACCAGCCGCGAGAAAGCGTGCGGGACGAAATCGGCCTGGTTGTGAATCAGGTCGAACGCGCCGGCCTGTTCGAAGACATGGGCGACGTGGAGCATCTCCCACACTTTCGCGTCGATCGCGGGATCTTCGGAATAGGGCGCCGGGCAGACCCCATCCAGACGGGCTGACGTCCTGCTATCCAGCGTGGCAAACAGGGTGACGTCAACGCCGCGCGCCGCCAGCGCCTCCGTCAGGAGACTCGTGACCTGTTCCCAGGGCCCGTAATGGCGCGGCGGTGTCCGCCAGGAGATCGGCGCCAGCATGGCAATGCGCAAACGACGATTCCTTCTGCTTTGTACTATCCAGCCGCGAGCACGACGGCTTCATGCGACCGTAGCAGGAGAGCGCCGTGTTCGGCCAGCGCCGTATCCTCGTGCGTGGACAGGAGCAGCCGGCTCCCGCGCGCCCAATCCGGCAATTGCAGACGATGCGGCCGTCCCCCGAGGTTCAGCGCCACGACCAGCCGCTCCGACTCGTGCCGGCGCTCGTAGACCAGGATCTCGTCTTCGATATTCACCAAAGCGAAGTCGCCGATCGACAAGGCCGGACAATCGCGCCTGAGCGCAAGCAGGCGACGATAAAGTGTCAGGATGGATCGAGGATCTTCCGTCATCCGCGCCACGTTGCGCGTCCGCCAGTCGGCATGGAGCGGCAACCACGGCCTGGCCGCGCTGAAACCCGCATTGTCGCTGCCATCCCACGGCATCGGCGTGCGCACGGGATCCCGGCCCAACGCCAAGCCGGGCTCGCGCAACTCGCGCGGGTCCCTCACTTGCGAGGGTTCGATCATGACATCGCTCAAACCCAGCTCGTCGCCGTAATAGAGTGTGGGCGTGCCGCGCAGCGTCAGCAGCAAGACGGAAGCGACGCGAGCCTGAGCCTGACCAAGCCGGGTGGCAACGCGCGGCCGGTCGTGGTTGCCGAGCACCCAGTTTGGCCAGCCGGCGACCGGAAGTGCGGCCTCATAGAAGGTAATTGCCGCAGCAAGCGTGCGCGCGTCCCACGGCATGTCGATGAGCTGGAAATTGAAGGGCAGATGCACGCCCGGGCGTTCCCGGCCGTAATAGTGCATCAGACGGTCGACCGGCAGGTAGATCTCGCCGATCAGAACCCGCTCGCCCAGTCCTCTGGCGCCGTAGCTGTCGGCGATGTCGCGCATCGCGGCGGCGATGCCGTGCACCTCGGGCTGGTCTGTCGAATGGCGTTGCAGCAGGCGGTGCATTTCGCCCATGCCTAGCCGATAGTCCGGGTTGGGTGGATTGTCCGGGAAGTCCGCCGCCTTCAGCATGTGCCACAGCACATCGATCCGGAAGCCATCGACGCCGCGGTCGAACCAGAACCGCATCACATCGAACATCGCCGCCTGCACATCCGGATGACGCCAGTTGAGGTCCGGCTGCTCCTTCAGAAAGGCGTGGTAGTAATATTGCCCGGTGATCTCGTCCCATTGCCAGGCCGAGCCGCCGAAATCGCTGATCCAGTTGTTGGGCGGTCCGCCGTCTGCGGCGGCATCGCGCCAGATGTACCAGTCTCTTTTTTGATTGTCCTTCGCAGCGCGGCTCTCGACGAACCATGGATGCTGGTCGGAGGTGTGGTTGGGCACGAAGTCGAGCAGGATCTTCAGCCCCCGCCGATGCGCCTGCATCAGCAAATCGTCAAAATCCGCCAGATTGCCGAAGCATGGATCGATGTCGCAATAATCGGCAACGTCATAGCCGAAATCGACCATCGGCGACGGGTAAATCGGCGAGATCCAGATCGCTTCGACCCCAAGGCCGACAAGATAGTCGAGCCGCTGCGCGATCCCCTTGAGGTCGCCGATCCCGTCGTCGTTGCTGTCCTGAAAGGAGCGCGGGTAGATCTGATAGATCACGCATGTCTGCCACCAGAGCGCGGTCATGCGAGCCGAGCCCATGAAACCGAGCTTGGCGTGTGCGCCGATTGCCGTTTACTGATCACACGGTGTCGTCAAAAACTAGTCCATCCTTCGCTTCGACACGGCGGATTGCGCACATCTGAGCCATAACATCCAAGCTATGGCAAGCCACTCTGTTCCTGCTGCGATCGAAAGTCGACGGATTTCTGCCGTTTCGCGACGCGCGCGGGTTAGCCGCACGGGCAATCGACGCAGTCGCAGACGGCGTGGTCATCAGCCGAGCGCGACCTCGGCGGAGTAAGCGCGGACTAGTGCCGGCACTTGCACGTGTCACAGAAGCCCCCATGTCTCTGCCCAGACCAACCACCCAACCCAGGACCCCCATCATGGCCAAGCTCGACGGCAAGATCGCACTCATCAGCGGAGGCACCACCGGCATCGGCGCTGAGACCGCAAAACTCTTTCAATCCGAGGGCGCGACGGTCGTCGTCACCGGCTCCAGCGAGCGCTCGGTGGACGCCGCCAAGGCGGCGCTGCCCGGGATCGAGGTGCTGCTCTCGGACGCCGGCAACGTGGCGGCCACGAAGGCTCTGGTCGATCAGGTCAAAGCCAAGCACGGCCGCATCGACGTCCTGTTCGTCAACGCCGGCATCGCCAAGTTCGCGCCGATCGCGGACGTCGACGAGGCGCTTTACGACAGCCAGTTCAACATCAATGTGAAGGGCGCGTTCTTCCTGATTAAGCATGCCATTCCGGTCATTCCAAACGGCGGCGCGATCATTCTGACCGCATCGGTCGCGGGCGCGAACGGCGGCCTGGGAGGCAGCACCATCTACGGCTCGACCAAGGCGGCGCTGCGTTCGTTCGGTCGCACCATCGCCAAGGAGCTGACGCCGCGCGGCATTCGCGTCAACACCATCAGCCCGGGTCCGATCATCACCCCGATCCTCGACAAGGGTGGCCTCACCCCCGCCCAGAAGGACAGCTTCATCGAAGGCGCCAAGACGCGCATCCCGCTTGGCCGCACCGGTACGGTCGCGGAAGTGGCCGCAGCCGCCCTCTACCTTGCTGCCGATGCGACCTACACCACCGGCGCCGAACTGTTCGTCGACGGCGGTCTGGTCGACCTGTAGGTCGTTTACGAAGTTGCGTTCGCGCGGGGCGCGTGAGGATTATCATCGCGCCCCAGCGAGCTCCGCTTCAGCATATCATCGGGTCATCGCCGTGGTCGCAAACGCCACCCGGTTGATCCGAGGGCACTGGCGCGAACGCGTGGTGGGCTGGCGCCGCGATCGACCGATCGCGCGCGATGCGAGGGATGGTCGACCCCACGCTCTGTTCGGCTTGTCGATCGCCGGCGCGGCTCTCGTGCGCCTGCAGCGGCGTCGTAAAGATTGCGGTGACGACCAGTCCGGCCAACAAGGCCCTGGACAGGACTGGCCCGATAGATTTCCTGAATGTAGTCATCATGGATCCTTTCGGTTGGGGTGATCCCTCGCGAAGCGAGAGATCCGATCCACTAAATTAGACGCGCCTGCCACGCGGCCTGTTACCACATGAAGAAAAGTTTAATTCGCCGAGAACATGTTCAATTCGCACGAGGCCAGTCTTTCGAGGCTGCGACAGTGCGATCGAGGCCAGCACATGCGCATGGACCCACGGTGCGTATCAGCCCATACTCCCCAGGCATCACTTTGTTCGACGAGCAAAGGAGCCGCCGGATGTACACCAACATTCTCTTGAGCACGGATGGATCGGACGTCGCACGAAAAGGCGTTGAGCATGGCATTGGCTTGGCGAAGGCCCTGAACGCCAGGCTGACCATCATCACCGTGACGGAAGCGCTGCCGGTCGACTATGGGGGCGGACACACCTCGGGATGGATTCCGACGCAGGAGGAGGTCGACAGCTTTGACGCCGCCTGCAAGGCCCGTGCGGGCAAGGTGCTTGACGAAGCGCGCGCGATGTCGGAGCAGATCGGCACGCCCGCAGAATTCCTGCATGTTCCGAATGCGCACCCGGCCACTGCGATCATCGAAACGGCAAAGTCGAGAGGATGCGACTTGATCGTCATGGCCTCTCACGGGCGCCGCGGCCTCAGGAAGCTGTTTTTGGGCAGCCAGACGTCCGAGGTGCTGGTGGACGGGAGCGTGCCGGTGTTGGTGGTGCCGAAGCCGGCTTAGGTGTAGGGCTTACCCCACGCCGCTCGGTTGTTCCGCTGAGCGAACCCAATCCATACAAAGCCCCAGTTGACCGCCCTCTCGCGGCAGGAGAATTTCATGGTGAGTGAAAAAGGCCCGAACATCAAGAAGAAGCAGAAATGCAAGAATTGTGAGGGCAAAGGTTTGCTCAAGAAGGGCGACAAGGTGGTGAAGTGCCAGCGCTGCAAGGGCACGGGAGTGCGGTGATGTCGAGCTGATGAACTCTGATGGAAGGCCCACTCACCCTCCATCCACCACGCACTCGGCACCATCGATGACGTAGGCTGCGTGACGAAAATCCCTGATGGTGGCGAGCTTGTCGGCGGACCAGTTCAGCAGCATGAAATATTTCGCCCGCCCGTTTGGCTCATTCGGATCGAACACCAGGATCGCGGGACGTCCCTCGACCTGCCCCGTCACCAGGTGCCAGTCGCTGATCTTCGAATAATTGCCGAAGTAGGTCGACACCTCGGCCCTGCCTTTCAGCCTGGTGCGGTTGACGAGCTCGAGCCTGACGTCGTCGGCGATCATGGCGCGGATCGCGTCGAAGTCGCGGGCATTGAAATGGCCGACATAGGCGTTGAGCCGCGTGCGATCGGCGTCCGACAGGCCCGGCTGCGGCACATCGTCGGGCTCTCCGGCGAACTCACGCAGCTGCGCGCGCCCGCGATGCAGCGCGGCCTTCACCGCAGGCAGGCTGAAATCCATGATGTCGCAGACCTCGGCCAGCGAGCAGCCGAGCACGTCCATCAGGATCACGCTGGACCGCTGCGTCACCGGCAGCCGCATGAAGGTGCGCAGGCTGGTCGCGGCGATCTGGCGGCTTTCGACATCATCGAGCTGGTCGGCAATCATCTCCACCTCCTCAGCCGAATGCAGCGCCTCCTGCCGGTTGCGGCGGCGCAGGAAATCCAGCGCGGTGTTGTGCGCGATGCGGAACAGCCAGCCCTCGGGATTGACGATGGGCGCGGCCGATTGCAGCGCTTCCATCGCCTTGATCAGCGCATCCTGCAGCACATCCTCACCGTCGATGGCCGAGCCGACCATGCGGGCGCAGTAGCGATGCAGTTTCGGTCGCAGCCGCGCCAGCAGGGCCTCGATATCGACGGTGGCCAGCGGGTCTGGCGCCATTGCTTCTCCGCCTCGGCTGTTCAGGACTCGTCCAGCATACGATAGTTGCCGACGATCCTCACTTCACGAACCAGCGGCGGCTCCGCGCAGCGGTCCCGGATGCCGTCCTGGAACGCCTGAAACGCCTTGAGTTTCGGGATCGGGCTCGAGCCGTCCTCGGCCGCGGCCTCGACGAGATGGATGAAGGTGTCGTCCTCCAGCCGCAGCGTCAGATAGCGCACGCCGTCGGGCCCGGCCGCCTTCAATTCGGCAAATACGGCCGAAACCAGCTCGGCATTCCGGTCGGCCAGCTCCGGCCTGGTCTTGTACCTGATCAACGTCCTTCTCATCGCGCGCTCCTGCTCATGTCGCGACCTGGCTCGCACATCGCGCGCCATCTTTCCATTTTAGCACGACCTTGGCCGGAAAACCGGTGCCCCGCTTGTCCGGATCAAGGTCGCGCAAACGGCCGCATCACCCAAGGACGTTCGCCGGCCGGCGAAGGATGCGGCCCGGAACAAATTATTTTCGGGCGCATCCTTTGCCGCTCCGGCCTCGTCTCACCCGTAGAACGCGCCGCGACAGGGCGGCCGCGACACACGGAGACAGGGCGATGCAGACCCCGACCAACCGCGCCGCGCAGAACTGGGTGCTCGGCGTCACCGCGCTGGCATCCTTCATGATGGCGCTGGACGCCATGATCATCACGACGGCATTCGCGGCCATCCGCGCCGAATTCGGCAGCCCGGTCGAGACGCTGCAATGGACCGTCAACGCCTTCAACCTGACCTTCGCGGTGCTGCTCCTGACCGGCGCCGCGCTCGGCGACCGCTTCGGTCGCCGCCGCATGTTCGCCGCCGGGATCGCCCTGTTCGTGGTTGCATCGGCGGCCTGTGCGCTCGCAGGCAATGCCACCGCGCTGATCGCCGCCCGCGCGCTCCAGGGCGCCGGCGCCGCGCTGGTGATGCCGCTGGCGATGGCGATCCTGAGCGGCACGTTCGGCCGCGAGGAGCGCGCCCGCGCGCTCGGCATTTTCAGCAGCATCACCGGCTTCGCGCTGATCATCGGCCCCGCCATCGGCGGCTTCATCACCGAACATTTCGGCTGGCGCTTTGTGTTCTGGATCAACCTGCCGATCGGCCTGATCGCGATCGCCCTGGTGCTGGCACGGTTGCGCGAAAGCTTCGGACCTGCTGCCGCATTGGACATCCCTGGGCTATCGCTCGTGGCGCTTGCGGCGCTTGCGCTGGTCTGGAGCCTGTTGCGCGGCAACGCCGTGGGGTGGGCGAGCGCCGAGGTCATGGCCACGCTGATGTCGGGCCTGGTGTTCACCGCCGGCTTCGTGCTCTGGGAATTGCGCGCGGCCGCGCCGATGGTGCCGATGCGGCTGTTTGCATCGCGCGCGCTTGCCTCCGGCATGTCCGCAAGCGTGCTGTTCTACGCCGCGATGTATGGCGTGTTGTTCCTGCTGCCGCAGTTCCTGCAGACCACGCTGGGCTACGACGCCTTCGGCGCCGGACTTCGCCTGCTCCCCTGGACAGCGACGCTGTTCGTCACCGCCCCGATCGCAGGCTCAGTCGTCAACAGGTTCGGCGAGCGGCCGCTGGTGGTGACGGGATTGCTGATGCAGGCGATCGGCCTCGGCTGGATCGCCGAGATCGTGAGCCCCGCTGTCGCCTACTCCGCTCTGGTCGCGCCGCTGGTGCTGGTCGGCGTCGGCGTCTCGATGGCGATGCCGGCAGCACAGAACGCCATCCTGAGCTCGGTCGCGGTGGCCGAAATGGGCAAGGCGTCCGGCATCTTCAACATGGGACGCTTCCTCGGCGGCATGTTCGGCATCGCCGCGCTGGTGGCGACCTTCTCAGGCCACGGCGGGGCCTACTCGGCCGCGCATTTCGACAGCGGATTTGCCGCGGCGATGAGCCTTGCCGCAACGCTGTCGCTGGCCGGCGCGATTGCGGGGCTTTTCCTGCCGGCACGCCGACGGACCGCCGTCGCAGCCGCGCCGCAAGATGCGTGACGCCGACAATGCGCCCGCTACTTCCGAATTGTTTTCGAACTTCAGCATGCCGCAAGGCACATCGTCTGATCCACCCAATCAGAGCTATCGGGCGTTGTCAGACGCAGGTCCGTCGGTCGGTCCCCCGACGCGATCATCGATGTAGCGCCTGAGCGCCGCAGCGGCATTCAACATGTGTGCACGCATTCTGCGGGCGGCCGTATCGCCATCCCCTTCGGCAATTGCCTGCATGATGGCATCATGCTCGTCGCGGGATTTGCGAATGCGGTCGCCCTGCCGCAACTGGGTGCGGCGGAAGGCGCTCAGCCGCGAGCGAACATCCTGCGCCTGCTCGGCCATGAACGAGTTGTGCGTCGCGCTGTAGATGCCTTCGTGGAACTGGCGGTTGAAGGCATCATAGGCATCGACGTCATTGGCCTCGACCATCTTCAGCGAAGCGTCATGCAGTTCGATGAGATGGCTGCGCTCGAGCGGGGTCATCCGATAGGTCGCGAGCCGGACGCACATCGCCTCGACCTCGGCGCTGGTCTCGAACATGTCCATGATCCGCTCCGGCGTCATCCGCGCAACGACGAGGCCACGGCGGCCACGAACCTCGACGAGGCCGCTGACCACGAGCTGGCGAAGCGCCTCCCGCACCGGCGTGCGGGAAGCGCCGAAAAGATCGGCCAGCTGCTGCTCTTCCAGGGCGGAACCGGCGACGCGCGCGCCTGAGGCGATCTCGTCGGTCAGCGCGTTGCGGATGCGATCGGACAGCAGTCCCCCATCATCTTCCGCATCAGTTGCGACCTTGAGCAAACCCGCCATTTAGCCTCCTGTGATCGCACGCACTGCGAAGTAAAGGATGGATGGTGCGACCAGGCATCCTAATCCCGTATGGAATGTCGCAGTCAACGCCCCGTAAGGCACCAGCCGCCGGTCGGTCGCAGCAAGCCCTCCGGAAACACCGCTGACTGTCCCCATCAATCCACCGAACACCATGGCGCTGCGCGGATTATCGAGGCCGATCATTTTCGCCACGAACGGCGTGCCGATCATCACGATCACCGCCTTGAACACACCGGTCGCGATCGAGAGCGCAATGACCGGTGAGGATGCACCGATTGCCGCTCCCGTGACCGGCCCCACGATGTAGGTGACCGCGCCGGCACCGATCGTCGTCAATGATTCGGCATCAGTGTAGCCAAACGCCGCGGCAACGAACACGCCGAGAATGAACGGGACCACCGTCCCCAATCCCAGCGCGACCGCACCGATCAGTCCGGCCTTGCGCGCATGGACGACATCGACCTCGAAAGCCGTGGCCACGATGGCGAAGTCCCGCAGCATCGCGCCTCCCATCAGGCCGATCCCGGTCAGCGCCGGCAGATCGGCGACGCCCTTTTCACCGCCGGTGGCGATGCCGCCGAAAAAGGCCAGCACCAGACCCAGCATGATCGCGATCGCCGAGCCGTGGATGCGTCCGAAGGTGAGGTATTTCGAGATCGCACCGGAAATCCACATCAGGATCCCGACGGCGGCGAAGGCGGTGATCAGCGAATTTGCAGCGAGAATGTGAGATATCATGGTCACCCGACCCTCCCGGACTTGAAGTGCGGCACGCTCGCCTCGAGCGCCTCTCGGGCCTCGATCTCGTCCATGGTCTCGACGGGGCCACTGAACCGGCCGATCAAAGCCACCATCGCGAAACACACCGCGACCGCGCCGGCGCCCGCAATGACGACGATCGGACCGCCTTTTGCCGCGGCGACGACGTTCTGCTGCGCGGCCATGGCGACCACGATCGGAATGTAGAAGCTGCCCCAGAACTCGACGCCGGTATTGAGCCCGCGGCTGAGCAGGCCCCACCGTACCAGCCAGAGCCGGGCCGCGATCAGGAACATCATCGCAATGCCGACGCCGCCGACATTGGCCTTCACACCGAGGGCGACGCCGAGCAGGTCGCCAAGCAGGCTCCCCAGCAGCGTGCAGATCGCGAGGAGCGCTACGCCGGAAATGGTCACGGGCGCCTCCCCTCTGCGAGCGGAGCACGATCCCCAGGATTTGGACTATCTGCATGCATTCGCATCGTAAATTCCCTCCTGTGTATGCGAATATCCATCGCTTATGGATTAGTGTATACGCTAATTGACTTTTGAAGGCAATACGCATACATTAAGCCGATCAATAGCCAACTCCGCATGCCAAGGAGCCGGAATGAGCGATTGGGGTATGCAAAAGGCCGCACTCGGCGAGCGTCTGGCGGCCGGCCGACAGCACGCCAGGGGAAAGGTCGTCCCGATCCCGAGCCTGGGCGCGTTTCTGACGGCGGTGATCCGGTCAGGCGACCGGGTCTGCCTGGAGGGCGACAATCAGAAGCAGGCCGATATCCTCGCGTCGGCGCTTGCCAACCTCGACCCCCAGGACGTGCACGACCTGCACATGGTGCAATCCGGCGTGGTGCTGCCGTCCCACCTCGACATCTTCGAGAAGGGCATCGCGCGGCGGCTCGACTTCTCCTATTCGGGCCCGCAGGCGGCGCGCATCGCGAAGATGCTGTTCGGCCGCAAGATCGAGCTCGGGGCGGTCCATACCTATCTCGAGCTGTTCGCGCGCTACTTCATCGACCTCACGCCGAACGTCGCACTGATCGCGGCGGTCAGCGCCGACAAGGACGGCAATCTCTATACGGGGCCGAACACCGAGGACACGCCGACCGTCGTCGAGGCGACGAGCTACAAGAACGGCCTCGTCGTGGCGCAGGTCACCGAGATCGTCGACAAGGTGCCGCGCGTGGACATCCCCGGCGACCTCGTGCATTTCGTGGTCGAGGCCGGCCGCCCCTTCTATGTCGAGCCGCTGTTCACGCGCGATCCCGCCGCCATCACCGAGACCCAGATCCTTACGGCGATGCTGGCCATCAAGGGCATCTACGCGCCCTACGGCGTGCGCCGGCTCAATCATGGCATCGGTTTCAATACGGCCGCGATCGAGCTGCTGCTGCCGACCTATGGCGAGAAGCTCGGCCTCAAGGGCAAGGTCTGCACCCATTTCGCGCTGAACCCGCACCCCACGATGATTCCCGCGATCGAATCCGGCTGGGTCGAGCAGATCCACTGTTTTGGATCGGAAGTCGGCATGGAGGACTACGTCGCGGCGCGTTCCGACGTGTTCTTCACCGGCCCCGACGGCTCGCTGCGATCGAACCGCGCCTTCTGCCAGACGGCGGGCCTCTATGCCTGCGACATGTTCATCGGATCGACGCTCCAGATCGATCTCGAAGGCCACAGCTCGACGGTGACGACCAGCCGCATCGCCGGCTTCGGCGGCGCGCCCAACATGGGCTCCGATCCACGCGGCCGTCGTCATCCAAGCGAGCCCTGGCTCAAGGCCGGCGCCGAGGCCGCACCCGACGCGGACGCGGCGCTGCGCCGCGGCCGCAAGCTGGTGGTGCAGATCGGCGAGACCTTTGGCGATCGCAACGCGCCGCTGTTCGTCGAGCGGCTCGATGCGCTCGAGCTGGCGCGCGCGCTCAAGCTCGATCTCGCCCCGGTGATGGTCTACTCAGACGACGTCACCCACATCGTCACCGAGGAAGGCATCGCCAACCTCCTGATGTGCCGGAGCAAGGACGAGCGCGAGCAGGCGATCCGCGGCGTTGCCGGATACACCGAGATCGGCCGCGCGCGTGACGCGAAGCTGGTCGAGCAGCTCAGGCAGCGCGGCGTGATCCGGCGCCCCGAGGACCTCGGCATCGATCCGCTCGATGCCGACCGGCGGCTGCTCGCGGCCCGCTCGATCAAGGATCTCATGCTGGCCTCCGGCGGCCTTTACCGCCCGCCCAGCCGCTTCCGCAATTGGTGAGGAGTTCTTGCATGGAAAAGCTCAGCTTCAGACTGACCGCACCCAGGTCTGCCGGCGGCAGCCGCGCGCAGGCGATCGTCGGCGTCGTCGCCTCCGGCAATCTTGAAGTGCTGCTGGAACGCAATCTCCCGGCGGATGTCTGCACCATCGACATCGCAACGGCGGCCCATGGCTTCGGCATGGTGTGGGACGCCGTGGTCCGCGACTTCGTCGCTCGCCGCTCGGCCGGGGGCCTGCGCATCTCCATCAATGACGGCGGCGCCCGGCCCGACACGGTCGCACTGCGCCTCGCGCAGGGGGTCCGCAAGATCGAGGAGCCGGAGAGATGACAGAGGTCGCAGCCAACAATATCTCGCTGAGCTGGTACGAGGCGAGCGCCCGGCAGCGTATCGACGCGCTGGTCGATTCCGGCAGCTTTGCCGAATTCATCGGCCCCGAGTTGCGCGAGATGAGCCCGCATCTGGCGATCTTCGACTTGCCGGAGCAGTTTGACGACGGCATCGTCGTCGGCCGCGGCCGGCTGGATGGCTCGCCGGTGCTCGTTGCCACACAGGAGGGACGCTTCATGGGCGGCGCCTTCGGCGAAATCCACGGCGCCAAGCTCACCGGGCTGCTGCGCGCAGCGCTCGCGCTCAAGCAAGACATTCTGATCCTGTTCGACACCGGCGGCGTGCGGCTTCAGGAAGCCAATGCCGGCGAGCTCGCCATCGCGGAGATCATGCGCGCGATCATCGAGGCGCGGTGCGCTGGCCTCAACGTCGTCGGCCTGATCGGCGGGCGCGCCGGCTGCTATGGCGGCGGCAGCCTGATCGCCGGCACCTGCTCGCGCCTGATCATCTCCGAACAGGGGCGGCTCAGCGTCAGCGGTCCCGAAGTGATCGAGACCAACAAGGGCATCGAGGAATTCGACTCGCGCGACCGCGCACTGGTCTGGCGCACCATGGGCGGCAAGCACCGCTACCTCATCGGCGGCGCCGACGCGTTCGTCGACGACGAGGCGCTGGCTTTTCGTGGGGCCGCGATCGACGCGCTCAGGGACGGCAGACGATGCGACATGGCCGTTCTCGAAGCCGAGCAGGCGCGCCTGGAGCGACGGCTTCAGCGTTTCGGCGAGGCCGAGGACGCCGTCGATATCTGGCGGACGCTTGGCATCGCCGATCCGTCCGATGTTCCCGCACTTCCGACGGGCGCATTCCTTCGCGCGGCCAACGACAGGGAGAACGCCGATGACGCTCGATGACATTCTGGCCAGCCTGTTCCCGAACGGTAGCAGGATCGAAACCACCGGCGCGATGATCTCGGGCCAGGCGATCCTGCCTGACGGTGGACCGATCCACGTGCTCGGCATCACCCAGGGACAGCCGCTCGGCGTGGACGAAGCAATCGTGCTCGCGGGACGCGTCATCGAGATCGTCAAATCGGGCGATCGCACGCCGATCCTGGTATTGGTGGATTCCGCCAGCCAGCGCATGAGCAAGCGCGACGAGCTGCTGGGTCTCAGCGAATATCTGTCGCATCTCGCCAAGGCGCTGCTGCTGGCCGAGGCCGAAGGGCATCGCACCGTCGGTCTCCTCTACGGCGGCAGCGCGGCCGGCGCATTCATCGCAACGGCGCTCGCCACCGGCACGCTGGTCGCGCTGCCCGGCGCCCAGCCGGCGGTGATGGATCTGCCGTCGATGGCGCGGGTCACCAAGCTGTCTATCGATGTGCTGAAAGCCAAGGCCGAAGCGACGCCGGTGTTCGCGCCCGGGCTCGACAACATGGTGATGACCGGCGGCATTCACGTCGTCTGGGATAACAATGCGCCTTTGGCGCCGCAGCTTGCCGCCGTGCTGCAACGGCCGCAAGGACAGGACGATCGCGGCCGGCTCGGTGCCGAGCGCGGCGGCCGGCGCAAGGCGGCCGAGATCGCCGATCGCGTTGTCGCGCTCGCGACGGTCTCGCATCAGGACGCGCAACATGGTTGAGCCTCTCGTGCGCCACAGCATGGTGAAGGTCTCGACCGCCGGTTGGGCCGCGGCGATGGGCCGCTATCCCGAGCTCGCCAGCGAACCGATCGTCGCAGGCTGGGCGCAGGCCGGCCGTCCTCTCATCGTTCGCCGGCCAACATGCAGCGACGTCGCCGGAATGATTCCGCTCGGTCTGCCACTGCCGCCGAGCCATGGCAAACGGCGCATTGCGGTCTCGCTCGCCGCGACCGATATCGTCGCATCCGCCCCGCCGCCGTTGTTGGCCGATGCCGGCGGGGCGGCGCCTGCGCACTGGCGGAAGACGATCGACCTGCTGCTTCAGCTTCTGCCGGAGACGCGCACGTTCGGCAGTCTGGCCTGGCAGCATCTCACCGGGCTTCGCTATCTTACGGATGGTTCGGACCTCGATCTGCTCTGGACGCTGTCGTCGGCCGAGCAGGCCAGAGCCCTGCCGTCCGGGATCGCAGAGATTGCGAGCCAGGCGCCGATGCGGCTGGACGGTGAGATCGTCGGTCCGGCAGGAGGCGTTCAATGGCGAGAACTGACCGGCACTGACGAGGACGAAGTCCTTGTGAAAGGCCTGACCGGAGTCACCAGCGCGACGCGCGCAGCCTTTCTCGCAGGTTACGTGTCATGAACATTGCACTCCGATGGCAATCACTGCCTGGGCTCGCGCTCGATGCGGAACAGCTCGGTCATCTCGCATCGCTGTGCCTGAAGCTCGAGGTCGAGACCTATCCGAAGCCGGGGCTTGTCAGCCATGTCGACAACGGCGCGCATCGCGACATGGACGCCGGCCTCTTGTGCCGCAGCGCCAACATCTTGACGCCGTTCTTCTGCGATCTCGCGGCCGCGGGTGCCGAAGGCGCCGGCATGAACCGGTTGCGCGCCATCGGCGTTGCCGCGGAGCGCGCGATGTTGGCTGCGACCTCTGGCGTCAACACACATCGGGGCGCGATCTTCGGACTGGGTCTGCTTTGCGCCGCGGCCGGATATCGCAACGCCGTCGGCATCCGCAAGTCTCTCGGCAGGCTGGTTTCCGAGCGTTGGGGCGAAGACATCCTGTCAGGCCCCGTATCGCTTCGCAGCCATGGCGCGGTGGCGGCGCGGCGCTACGGCGCCGGCGGCGCCAGGGGGGAAGCCGCCCATGGCTTTCCGTCGGTCTATGATCTCGCCCTGCCCGCACTGCATGCAGCGCGCAAGCTTGCGCCACATGATGAGGAAGCCGTGCGTATTCAAACCTGCATGACGCTGATCGCCGATGTCAACGACACCAATCTCCTGCATCGGGGCGGGTCCGAGGGATTGCACTTCGCGCAAGCCAGCGCCTCAGCATTCCTTGCCACCGGAGGCGTCGGATCCCCGGGATGGCGCAGGCGCGCCGCCGACATTCATCACGCCTTCGTCGCGCGCAATCTCAGCCCCGGCGGCTCCGCCGATCTGCTCGCGATGACCCTGTTCGTCGATCGGCTGGAGGTCTGATGCTGGCCCTGCTCTGCGGCGGACAAGGTACGCTTTCGGACAAGATCTTCGATCTTGTCGCGGACCAGCCTGCCGCGGAGCCCGTTTTTGCCGCGGCGAGCGCGTGTCTCGGCGAAGACCCGCGGAAGCTCGTCAGAATGCGGAACGCCGACGAATTATCCGTCAACCATGTCAGCCAGATCCTGACCGTCGCATCGGCCCTCACGATCTACGCCTGCATTGCCGATCTCCTCACCGAGACGACAGCCGTCACGGGCTACAGCGCCGGCGAGATGACCGCTTGGAGCATCGCTGGGATATGGACCGCCGATGAAGCCCAGCGACTGACGGCTGTTCGCGCGCGCCTGATGGACAGCGTGGCTGGGCCCGATGGCCGGCTTGGCTATGTCCGCGGGCTCGACCCGGCCATACTCGAACGCCTGCTCGCGAAGCATCGCTGCGAAATCGCAATCAGGAACCCCGATCGTCTTGTCGTCGTCGGAGGTGCCGAGCCGGATGTCATCGATCTCTGCCATGAGGCGGCAACACAAGGCGCCGCGCGCACCGGTCTTCTCGCCGTCAAGATCGCCTCGCACACGTCGCAACTAGAATCGGCCTGCGAGCCTCTGCAACAGGCGATCGAGGCGAGCACGCGCGCGCCCGTCGCAAGCAACCGTGTCTTGCTCGCCGGAGGCGACGGCGAGCGCATCTTTTCCGCAAGCCACGCGACGGCGAAGCTCGCATGCCAGGTCGCGCGCCCGATCGACTGCGCGGCGACGCTGGAGGCGCTCGCAGAGCTCGGGGTCGATCGCGTGCTGGACCTCGGTCCAGGACATGCGCTGGCCGAGATGATGCAGTCTTTCTCTCCCTCCATCCGCTGCTATGCAGCGGACGGATTTCGGACGGTGGCCGGTTTGCGCAATTGGATTGCTTCTCCATAGCGACGGCCCCTGCCTCGCGTGCAGCCGCGCGAATACATGGCGCGCAGCGGAAGCGACGACGGATAGCCTGCGACCGCCTCAGAAAATAGCGAATCTTCTTTCGCGTCATCGCTGCGGCGCGGTCGCCGCTCCCGGGCGCCAGCCGCGGTATTTCGGATGCTCCTTGCCGATCGGCAGCGCCACCGCCGTGCCGGTTTCTGCGGCGTGATAGAGCGCGGTGATCAGCTCCAGCGAACGCCGCGCGTCCTTGAGCGTCACCGGAAACGGCCCGTTGGTTTCCAGCGCCTGATGATAGGTCGCCATCAAGCCTTCGAACCGCGACGGCACGAACGTGAAGCCTTCGAGCGCCTTGGCGATACGCGCCTCGGCTTCCGGCGAGGTCGCGATGATCTGCCAGGGATCGTCGCCGGGGGCATAAGGCGCAAGCGAGCTCTCAAAGGTGACGTGCTCGAAGCACAGCCGAAGGCGGCTGATCTCCTGGGCCGAACCCAGCGTCGCGGCCAACGAGGCCAGCGCGCCACTTTCCATCACGAGGCTCGCCACCGCGCAATCTTCGACTTCGATTTCATTAACGCGCGTTGCGGTGCGCGCAAACACCGAGGCGACGTCGCCCATCAGCCAGGTCAGGATGTCGTGGGCGTGGATGGCATGGGTGAGCAGCGCCCCGCCCAATTCGGTCTCGAAGCGGCCGCGCCACGGCACCGAATAATATTTGGCGCCGCGCAGCCAGGCGGTCTCGACGGTCGCGAGATACGGCTTGCCGGCGAGGCCGAGCTCGATAATGCGCCGCGCCTTCTGCAGGCCGTTGCCGAAGCGATATTGGAACACCGGCATGATGCGCCCGCGCGCCCCGGCTTCAGTGGCGGTGAGCTGGTCGATCTCATGCAGCGAGCCGACAAGCGGCTTTTCGCAGATCACCTGCTTGCCGGCGGCAAGCGCCGCCATGACTTGCGGAAAGTGCAGCGTTGGCGGCGTGCAGATATCGACGATGTCGATGTCGCCCATGGCAAGCACCTCGTCGAACGAGGTGGTCCGGCGCGGCACCGAGAATTCATCGCCGACAGTGGCAAGGCGTGCCTCGCTGAGATCGCAGATCACCTGCACATCGAACCGATCGCGCAAGCGCGCATAGCCCTCGGCGATATGGCTGCGGCCGATGCCGCAGCCGATCACGGCGACCGTCCTGAGTTTCGACATGGCTTACGCTCTTCCTTCCGCCATCGCCTGCGCGGTGAGCGCCAGCTCCATGGCTTTGAAGCAGCGCGCCTGCGGAATTGCACTCTCAGTGCGATCGAGCACGTCGGCGATGAGCTGGCGGCCATAGGGCAATTCGACATTGGAACAGTCGATCCGGTGGACACCCTTGCGGTCGACCATGATGAGATGGTCGATGCCGGGCTGCCCGGCGACGTCGATATATTTGCGCAGCTCCATGTAGCCCTCGGTGCCCAGAATGGTGATCCGGCCGTCGCCCCAATTGGGCAGGCCGTCGGGGGTGAACCAATCGACGCGGACGTAGCCGGTGACATCACCGGTCCGCAGCAGCATCTCGCCGAAATCCTGCAATTCCGGCCGGTCCGGATTGGCGCGGTTGGCGACGGTCGCGCTGACGACCTTGGCATCGAGCGCGTCGGCGAAAAACAGGAACTGTTCGCATTGATGCGAGGCGATGTCGGTCAAGACGCCGCCGGTGCGCTCGCGCGAATAGAACCAATCGGGCCGCGGCAGATTTTTCAGTTTGTGCGGGCCGAGCCCGACGGTGTTGATGACCTTGCCGATGGCACCGGCCGCAATCAGCTCGCCGGCTTTCACGGTGGAGCGGGTCTCGAAATGCTCGGAGTAGCAGACCGAATAGATCCGCCTGGTCTCGGCCTGGACCCGGCGCACCTCGGCCAATTGCTCCAGCGAGGTCATGCCCGGCTTGTCACTCATATAGTCCTTGCCGTGGCGCATCACCTCGACGCCGAGCGGAGCGCGGTCGGCGGGGATGCCGGACGAGAGGATCAGTGCGATGGTCTTGTCCTCGAGCAATCTCGCCCGCTCGGCCACGCGCGGGACTAGCGGATATTTCGCCGCGAAAGCCTGGGCCAAATCGTCCTCGACGGCATGAAAGCCGACCAGCTCGGCGCCGGCGCGCAGCAGGCAATCGACCTGACCATAGATGTGGGCGTGATTGATGCCGATCGCGGCGAAACGCAGTTTGCTCATGACTTTTCTTCCTTGGTTAGCAGTTGATGCCGTCAGCCCTTCAACCCGGTGGTGGCGATGCCGTCGATCAGCAAACGCTGGAACAGCAGGAAGAAGACGAACAGCGGCAGCAGCGTCAGTGTCGACATGGCGAACAGGGCGCTCCAGTCGGATTTGCCGGTGGAATCGACGAAGCTGCGCAATCCGAGCTGCACGGTGTAGGAATTCATGTCGTTGAGATAGATCAGCGGCCCGAAGAAATCGTCCCAGGTCCAGATGAAAGTGAAGACCGCGGCGGTAGCAAGCGCCGGCACCGACAGCGGCAGGATCACGATCCAGTAGATGCGCCACGGCCCGCAGCCGTCGATCATCGCGGCCTCATCAAGCTCGCGCGGGATCGAGCGGAAGAACTGCACCAAAAGGAAAATGAAGAAGGCGTCCACTGCCAGGAATTTCGGCACGATCAGCGGCAGGAAGGTGTCGACCCAGTCGAGATTGAGGAACAGGATGTACTGCGGGATCAACGTCACGTGATAGGGCAGCATCAGGGTGCCGAGCATCAGCGCGAACCAGAATTTTTGGCCGCGGAATTTCAGTCGGGCGAACGCGTAGGCCGCGAGCGAGCACGACATCACGTTGCCGACCACGCTGCACAGCGACACCACGAGCGAGTTCAGGAAGAACTTTCCGAACGTCACCTGCAGCCCGGACCAGCCGCGCCAGTAGGCGGCGAGGCTGAAATTGTGTGGCCACAGCGAGGTGTTGCCAAAGATATCGCTGTCCGGCTTGAACGAACTCGCCAGCATCCACAACAGCGGATACAGCATGGCGATCGAGGCGAGGCACAGCACGACATGATAGATCAGCGCGCGGCCGCTTCGATCGCGAGGGGGCGGACTCTCATCCGATGTTGCGAGATCAACCATCGTAGTGCACCCAGTAGCGCGATGACAGGAAGGACAGCGCGGTGAACGCCGCGATGATCACCACCAGCACCCAGGCCAGCGCGGAGGCATAGCCCATGCGGAAATAGGCAAAGGCCTCCTGGTAAAGATAGAGCGTATAGAACAGCGTTGAGTCGATCGGGCCGCCGGTGCCCCCGCTGATGATGAAGGCCGGCGTAAACGCCTTGAAGGCGTCGATGGTCTGCACGACGACGTTGAAGAACACCACCGGCGTCAGCAGCGGCAGCGTGATCCGCCAGAATTGCTGGTTGCGGCTGGCGCCATCGATCTCGGCAGCCTCATAGACGTCCTTCGGAATCTGGCGCAGGCCGGCGAGAAAGATGATCATCGGCGAGCCGAACTGCCAGACGCTCAGCGCCACCAGCGTATAGAGGGCGGTGTCGGGATTGGAGATCCAGCTTGGTCCATGAATGCCCACGAGCTTCAGCGCCTGGTTGAGCAGGCCGTCGCCGGCGAACAACTGGCGCCACAGCACCGAGACGGCAACGCTGGCACCGATCAGCGACGGCAAATAGAAGATCGCCCGGTACAGCGGCAGGCCGCGGAGGCCGCGGTTCAGCATCATGGCCACCAACAGTGCGAAGGCGAGCTTGAGCGGCACCGCCAGCGCCACATAGAGGAAGGTGACGCGCATCGCCGCGCTGAACTTGGGATCGCTGGTCGCGATGCGCACATAGTTGGCGGCGCCGACCCAGCGCGGGTTGCTCAACAGGTCGTAATCCGTGAACGACAGATACAGCGAGACCAGCGCCGGTCCCAGCGTGAGCCCGAAAAACCCGATGAGCCAGGGCGCGAGAAACAGATAGCCCGTCGTACTCTCACGCCAGGACAATTCAGGCGCTCGTGCGTCTGGCCGGGCCTGCCGGGGCGTTGTAGCGTCGATCAGCGTATCCGCCACCGCTTCTATCCGCGGGCCAGCACGGCGGAAGCATCGGCGACAAACTGCCTGGCACCGTCAGCGGGCGTCAGGCGGCCGAACCCGACCTGCTCATTGACACGCCGCAGCACGCTCTGGATCTCGCCGGCGCCCCGCGGCGGCGGAGGCGGCAATGACCCAACCTTGTCGCTGATCAGGCTGATGTAGTCGACCATGGCACGGCCGAGGTCATCGAGCGTCGGCGTCAAGAGGTTGCGCACCGCGGACGACGGCGGCACGCCGCGCTCGACACCGAGGAGCTTGCCGGCCTCAGTATCCGCAACGAAGTAGCTGACCAGCTGAACCGCCGCCTCGGCCTGTTTCGACTGCGCCGAGACGCTCCACATCATGGCCGGCTTCAGATACTGCCCGGGTTTCGCGCCTTTTCCGCCGTCGGGAAACGTGGAGAGGCCGAGCTTGCTCTTGTTGATGGCCTGGAACCCGACCAACTGGTTGGAGTGGGCAAAGGCCATGGCAACCTTGCCGAGCGACAACAGGTTCGAGTCGATCTCGCCGCGGTCGAGCGCCTGGGTATCCGGCGCGGCGCTGGCACCGCGCTTTCGCAGTTCACTCCAGAACGCAAACCACTCGGTCATGTCCTTTTCGTCGTAGCCGACCTTGCCTTCACCCGTGTATAGCGACTTGCCGCGTTGGGTGAGCCAGACTTCGAGGACGGGCTCGTTGCTACCGCCGTCCTCCATGCCGGTAAAGCCGTCGCGCTTGGCAGCCTTGGTAATTTCGGCCGCGAGATCGCCAATCTCGCTCCATGTCATGTTCCAGATCGGCTCTTTCAGGCCAAGACTCTGGATCAGCGCCTTGTCATAGACCATCGCCGTTGAGTTGAGGCCGAGGCTGACGCCGTAGATCTTGCCGTCGACCTTGCCGCTGTCGACCGCGGCCGGGCTGAAATCCGTCAGGTTGAGGGCTTTCGGCACGTAGCTGTCGAGCGGCAACAGGGCGCCCCGGCGGGCGTATTCGAAGATGTAGCGGTAATCCATCTGCAGCACGTCGGCTGCATTGCGACCGGCGGTTTGCGTCGCAAGCCGCGCCCAGTAGTCGGTCCAGCCCAGCGACTCGCCGGCGATCGTCATGTCCGGATGGCTGCTCAAATAGAGCTGATTGACCTTGTCGGTGCGCTCCGCCCGTTCCTTGGCGCCCCACCAGAACATGCGCAGCCGCAACTCCCGCGCCACAGCGGGCAAGTCGCCGAGACCAGCCAGTGCTGCACTGCCGATACCGGCTCCGATCAATGAACGACGCGAAAGCGCAAAGCCGCTCATGACTTGTCCTCCCTGACCTCGTGTCGATCAAGGCGCGTGTGACGGCCCGGCCGATGACACCAGTTAACCGCTTGCCAATGCACGAGTTGCGTAACGTGCTTCTTTTTTGCAAGCGACCGAAGGTAGCGGCGCCATGTCGGCTTTGTCAAACGCGAGCTCGCGGGCTCCGGCTTGAAGCATGGAATGTTCACCCCGCGCCAGCTTCGCACCAGCCTCGCACCAGAAACTGCCTCAACGGGACCCTCCGATCGCGCTCGGTGGCCCCCTCAAGCACAGCCTTTCTGGTCCCTTCATGAACCGCCAAGAACGCCGGGCCGCGGCCAAACAATCCCAGACCGTCGCGCCGCAAAATCTGGCGGTGGCCAAAAGTCTGGAGGCTGCGAAACAGGGCCAGGCGCTGTTCAATCTCGGCCGGTATGCCGAAGCCCTGGACTATTTCAACGCATTCGCGAAATTCAACCCGAACGTCGCGCCGCTGTATCAGACACGCGGGCTTTGTCTGCAGCGGCTGGGCCGGTTGGAGGAGGCGCAGGCCGATTTCGAGAGGTCGATTGCGCTGAACCCCAGCGAGGCCGAGACGCACAAGAACCTCGGCACGCTTCATTCGCGGTTTGGCCGGATGGAACAGGCTTTTGCAAGCTTCGATCGCGCGCTCGCGCTTCGTCCGAATTTTTCCGCAGCGCTCAACGAAAAGGCGCGGGCGCTGTGGAGCCTGCAATTGCTGGACGAGGCTTTCGCGGCCCTTCACCAATCGCAGGCCCTCGAGCCCGGCAATGCCGACACGATCTGGAATCTCGCGCTGCTGCAGATGCTGACCGGAGATTTCGAGCGGGGCTTGTCGGGACGCGAGGCGCGCTGGAAGGCATCGTCGCTCGGCCTCGTCGATCGCGGATTCTCGCAAGCCCTTTGGCTGCGTGACCAGCCGCTCGAAGGCAAGACCATTTTGCTTCATGCCGACGAGGCGCTGGGCGACTCCATCCAGTTTGCACGCTATGTGCCCCTCGTGGCCGCGCTTGGCGCCCAGGTCATCCTGGAGGTCAAGCCTGCGGTCCAGCGGCTGCTGGCCGGCGTGCCCGGCGTCGCACATTGCGTCGATCGATCGTCGACGCCGTCGCTGGCGTTCGACCTGCACTGCCCGCTTGGCAGCCTGCCGCTGGCGTTCGGGACGCGGCTCGACACCATCCCGTTCGCGCAAGGTTTTCTTCCGGCGCCTCCGGCGGAGCGCATGGCAGTGTGGGAGGAGCGGCTTGGTCCCCGCACGCGCTTGCGCGTCGGTCTGGTCTGGTCGGGAGATCCCGGCCACAACAACGATCATAACCGGTCGATAGCACTACGCGCGCTTGCGCCGCTGCTGGATTGCGACGTCCAGTTCGTCTCCTTGCAAAAGGGCATCAGGGATCAGGACCGGGCCTTCCTCCGCGAACGCGAGGACATCCTCGACCTGACGGAGCAGCTCACCGATTTCAGCGAGACGGCGGCGCTGGTTGCCTCGCTCGATCTGGTGATTTCGGTCGATACCAGCGTCGTACACCTCACGGGCGCGCTCGGCGTGCCGGTCTGGACCATGCTGCCGTTCAACCCGGATTGGCGCTGGCTGCTCAATCGCGACGACAGCCCGTGGTATTCGTCGATGCGGCTGTTCAGGCAACCGACGCGAGACGACTGGGCCAGCGTCGTGGACAACGTTCGCAGCGAGCTGGAGGCGCTGGTATCCGCATGGCGGTCGGACACACGGCTGCACCAGCGCGAGGCTCTATCCTTCGCGCAAGAGGATGCGCTCGTCTCAAACTACCTCGGCGATCAGCTCTGGCAACTCAAGCGCACGGCCGAGGCTCTGCTGCACTTCCAGCAAGCGCTGCAATTGAATCCGCGATATTTCGAGGCCGCGGAGAATTGCGGCAGGCTGCTGCTCGATCTCGGCAGGCCAGCAGAAGCCCTGGACCATCTGGACGCAGCCGAGAGATTCAATCCGAATTCCGCAAGCCTGTATCGGATCCGTGGCATTTGCCTCCAGGAGGCGAACCGGCTCGCGGAGGCGGAGGCCGACTTCGAGAGGTCCATTGCGCTTGCACCCGACGTCGCGGAAATGCACAACAATCTCGGCCTGCTGCATTGGAAGCTTGGCCGAACCGATCAGGCGTTTGCGTGCATCGATCGCGCGCTCGCGCTTCGTCCGGATTTTGCCGCAGCTTTTGCCAACAAGGCCTGGATGCTGCTGGATCTGCAATTGCTGGATCAGGCGTCCGCGGCCTTTCGCAGATCGCTCGCGATCGACCCGAACCGTGCGTCGACGATTTTCAGTTTCGCGTTGCTTCAGCTGCTGACCGGAGATTTCGAGCGCGGGTGGGCGGGACGCGAGGCCCGCTGGAAGGCGTCGTCTCTCGGCCTCGCCGATCTCGGCTTTGCCCAACCGCTTTGGCGTGGCGAGCAGCCGATCGAAGGCAAGACCATCTTGCTCTATTGCGACGAGGGACTGGGCGACTCCATCCAGTTTGCGCGCTATGTGCCGATGGTGGCCGCGCTCGGGGCTCGTGTCATCCTGGGTGTCCGGCCTGCGATCCAGCAGCTTTTGGCTGGTATCGCCGGGGTCGCAGAATGCACCACCCGGGAAGCTGCGGCGTCGCTGGCGTTCGACCTGCACTGCCCCCTTGGCAGCCTGCCGCTGGCGTTCAGGACCAGGCTCGATACGATTCCGTTTGCGGAAAGCTTCCTGCCCGCACCGCCGGTGGCGCGCGTGATGGCGTGGGAGAACCGGCTTGGTCTCCGCACGCGCTTCCGCGTCGGACTGGTCTGGTCGGGAGATCCGGGCCACAAGAACGATCACAACCGGTCGATCGCGCTACGCGCGCTTGCGCCGCTGCTGGATTGCGACGTCCAGTTCGTCTCCTTGCAAAAGAGTGTCCGGGATCAGGACCGCGCTTTCCTCGTCGAGCGCAAGGACATCATCGATCTGACGGAGCATCTGACGGATTTCAGCGACACCGCGGCGCTGGTGTCCTGTCTCGATCTGGTGATCTCAGTCGACACCAGCGTGGTTCACCTCACAGGCGGGCTCGGGGCACCGGTCTGGACGATGTTGCCCTTCAATCCTGACTGGCGCTGGCTGCTCAACCGCGACGATAGCCCGTGGTATCAGTCGATGCGCCTGTTCAGGCAGCCGAAGCGAGGCGACTGGGCCAGTGTCGTGGAGAACGTTCGGCGCGAACTGGACGCTCTGGTGTCCGCGTGGCGGCAGGGGCAGGAGCCGTCTTTGCTCCTGCCTGCCGAGTGATCGTAGCTTATTGTCCCGCGGCTTCGAGAATGAGACCCGCGATCTCTTCGGGGTGCGAGATCAGCGCGAGATGGCTCGCCTTTACCTCGATTGTCTTGGCCCCCATGCGCTTGGCCATGAAGCGCTCGAGGTCGGGATTGATGGTGCGGTCTTCGGTCGAAACGGCGTAATAGCTCGGCTTCGACCGCCAGGCGGCATTGGTGGTCTTGCCCGCCAGTAGCGCCTTGTGGAACGGCTCCTGCACCGCGTAGAGCACCTTGGCTTTCGCGGCCGGCAGATCGCCGGCGAAGTCGCGCAGGAAAGCTTCCTCGGAGAGGCGGCCCTCATCGCCGTCGAAGACGATGCCCGCGCTCGCCGGCGGCGTCGGAAAGGTCTTTGCGAGCGCCGTATAATCCTCGCCTGCGTCAGGCGCGCGTGCCGCAACATAAACCAGAGCGGA
The DNA here is from genome assembly GCF_008123425.1 of Bradyrhizobium rifense. GTDB lineage: Bacteria > Pseudomonadota > Alphaproteobacteria > Rhizobiales > Xanthobacteraceae > Bradyrhizobium > Bradyrhizobium rifense. The sequence continues at coordinate 97,447 of NZ_VSSS01000032.1, read as the reverse complement.
CACGTTCGGATGCACGCCGGCCTCGGTCACGATCATGCCGGAGAAGGAATGGCCGACGAGGACCGTAGGGCCATCCTGCCGCGCCAGCACGCGCTCGGCGGATGCGACGGCCTCGGGCAGCGTCGTCAGCGGATTCTGCACCGCTGTGACGTTGAGCCCGGCCGCCTGCAGGCGGGGGATCACCTCCGACCAGCAGGAGCCGTCGGCGAACAAGCCGTGCACCAGCACGACGTTGCGTGCCTTGATGGGAGCGGCGACGGCTGCGGACGCGCGTGTCGACATCAGCGAAGCTGTCGCACCGGCAGCGAGGATGGTGGCAAAGGTACGTCTGGTGATGGTCATGGCTGATCTCCTGGTTGAGGGGTCATGGATGGGAAGTGCGGTCGCGTGCGGGCTCAATGGGCTTGCAGCAGGGCATCGACCTCGGGCGAACGGACGATGGTGACGTCGCGGGCAAAGACCTCGTGGTTGGCCTCGATGCCGTCGTGGTCATAGAGATGGTTGACCATGATGCCGAAGGATTTCCCGATCCCACGAATAGTTGTGTTGCCGAGCCAATTGATCCGCTCGAGCCGCGCGCCGTTGCCAGGATGAAACCGTGCCAGCCGGGCCGCACGATCCGTTCCCTGTGACCTCAGTGACATGTTCGACCTCCTTCTCCTGAATGCTCTCTTCGCAACAGAAGGTAGGGTCGGCACATTGATTATATAAGCGATATTTTATAATATGATTGATCGACAAATAGGATCAATCGAATGCTCGACTTCGAACTGCTGCGTGCCTTTGTCACCGTCGCCGATTGCGGCGGCTTCCATCGCGCCGCCGAGCAACTGCATCTGACGCAGTCGACCGTCAGTCAGCAGATCAAGCGACTGGAGCAGGAAACCAAGCGTCCCCTGTTCCGGCGCACGACCCGCAGCGTAGCGCTGACCGACGACGGCGAGATGCTGCTCGGCGATGCCCGCCGCCTGCTGCAACTCGAGGAGGCTGCGCGCCATCGCCTGACCACACCGCGCCTGTCCGGAATGGTGCGTCTCGGCGTGGTCGAGGAAATTGCCGGCGGCTCGCTGCCTTCGGCACTCGGTCGTTTCGCGGCGCTGCATCCCGGCGTGAAGCTCGAGGTGCAGATCGGGGTCAGCGCGGAATTGATCGCGCAGCTCGATGCAGGCCGGCTCGACGTCGTGTTCGCCAAGCGCCCGCTCGGCACGTCGCGCGGACGGCTGGTGTGGCGCGAGCCGCTGGTCTGGGTCGCGGCCGAGAGTTTCGATCTCGTTCCCGGCGCAACATTGCCGCTCGCGCTTTATCGCGAGAAGTCAGTCTCGCGCGAAGCGGCGCTTGCTGCGCTCGACCGAAGCGATCTGATCTGGGACATCATCTATACGAGTCCCAGCCTGACGGGCGTGCGCGCGGCCTCGCTTGCGGGTCTTGCGATCACGCCGCTCCCAGTGAGCGCAGTCGTCACAGGCCTGCGCGTTCTGGGATTGGAAGAAGGGCTGCCTCGTCTGCCGGACCTTGAATTCGCGATCTATGAGAGGGCGCGGCCCGAAACGGCTGCAGCGGCACTCGCCGCAGCTCTCCTGGCGCTCGGACAATCACCGGCACGCCCGACGATTTGAGAAAGCACAATCCCGCATCGGCAACACCGCTGACAGCCGCCAGAACAAGTGCGCTCTAACTCTCGACCCGATACAGCCGCCACCGCGCCGGCACGCCCTTGAGCTGGTGGCTGCCGTGATCCCTGAGGCTGATCTGGGATTGCGCCGCGAGCAGATCCTTCACCGCACGCGAGACCAGGACTTCGCCGGCGCGCGCCTTGGCGGCGACGCGGGTGCAGATGTGGAAGGCGATACCGACCATCTCGCCGCCGCTGATCGTGTATTCGCCCGCGTGCAGGCCCACCCTGATATCGAGCCCGAGTGTGCGCACGGCCTCCCGGATTGCGGTCGCGCAATTGATGCCGGCGGCCGGCGCCTTGAAGGTCGCGAGCACGCCGTCGCCGGTCGTCACGACCTCCTTGCCGCGCGAAGATTTCAGCTCTTTCCGGACCGCCGCGTAATAGAGGCCCATCACCTTGGTCCAGCGCGCATCACCGAGCTTTGCGGCCTTTGCCGTGGAGCCGACGATGTCGACGATCAGGATCGTAGCCAGCGCCTGCTTGAGCTCGGCGCTGCCATTGGTGGATTTGCGGCGGGTCGCGATAGCGCCAGTCAACGGCTCGTAGTCATGGCTGCGTCGCCGCGCGATCGCGGATTTAGTGTAGTCTTGGGCACGCACGGCCGTGCCGCAGCGGATCGTTTTCTCCTGCGGCAGATGCGTCCAGTAGACCTTGCGTCCCTTGCCGACGCCCTGCACCTCCACGGCGCCCCATTTCAGGAACACGGCCGAGCCAACCCGCCGCACGCACCACGCCTTCGACGTGTACCCGGACACGTTCGACTGATGCAGGCCGATGCGAAGAAATTTGGACATGAAACGAGCGGCCAATCGATGGACCATCTGGGCGGACCTGAGATGGAGCGTAATTGGACGTTCCCATGTTGGCAACAGGACTCCCGATCCAAGACTTGCTCAAGCAAAGACTTGCTCAAGCGAAGGCTTGCCACAGAGGAGTGCGCCTTCGGACGCTTGGCTATCTAGCCGATCCTAGATCGAGCGCCGCGACTGTTGAAATGAGCCGCCAAAAGCCTCTTCCTTTCGCGTTCGATAGATGGTGAGGACCTCGCGGCAGGCCTTGACGGTCAACCGGTGGAAATCGAGCTTCAACCGCTCCAGCTCACCCGCGGTGATCCGGAAGTTGGCCGCTCCCAGGAACAGTAGCGCCATCGTGGTCGGCCACGAGAAATCGAGGGATTTGGCCAGAATCAACGCCGGCTCGCGATCCTTCTCGATCAATGCCCGTTCCGCGACATCGGTCGGCAACCCGCAGAGTAACGACAGCGCGACTGTCGTCTCGTTGAACTTGAGAGAATGAGCAAGCTCGAAGATCTTGTCTTCCGTCAGCTCACCTCTCTCGTGCAGCTTCGCGACCGTACGTTTCGCCGTAAAATAATCCTTCGATGTCGGGCCAAACCGGGCGTGAATGGCCCCGGTGACATCGACGACGACGTTATGGATCTGGGTTTCGATATCCGGGCGTTCCTTCTGGAGTTTCTGCCGCACCTCTTCGGAGGCTTTGGCGATTAGCTGGTGGAACAGGTGTCGGGGAATGTCCTTTCGAAATCCCACCGACTCCGCAAGGATCGAATCGCCTTCCGACCGCCGCACCAGATGGAGAAACCCGGATCTTGAAAAATTCGCGCCGATGTTCGATGCGACCGAGGTGACGACCTCGGGCGATCCGCGCACCACCAGCACATCGGTGACCGCTTCCGGGACCGCCTGCCGTTTGGAGATGGCAAGCAAATGCTGCTGGCTCTTGCTCTTTGCGCACGCGATCAATGTCTCGGTGTCAAGGCGCTGCGACTGACTGAGGACAGGCCATGCGACGTCGATGCAATCATCGCTGGCCATCTGCCGGGTTAGCTCAATGGGGGCGTTCGGGCTGCAGGCGAGCTTGCCGGCGAGCTTCGCGCGCGCGCTCGTCTCGATCTCTTGCGCGAGACGACCGATGACCTCGCCAAAAGTCCAGATCTGTTCCTCGGAATAGGTGCCGGCGATCAGAATGTCTGCCGCATGCCACAGCGCGCGCAGACAGCTCTCGGGATTTCCCCTCTCAACTGCTTCGTCCAACTCAGCCAGAAAAGACGCCGTGACAGCCATTGATGCGCTCGCAGCTTGAAAACGATCAAACGACAGAAATGGGACTTCGAAGTAATGGCGCATAACATCACCACAGACTTCAACGCGCGGTAAAACCTCCCCAGTCACGTTGGGACGGACTTAAGGTCCGTCTAATCGGATCGATTGGATTTTATGTATCGCCGGAGCCGGCAGAGGCGCGGGGCAAGTCCCCATCCGCCTCATCCGTGAAACGCAAACAACTCGATCGGCTCGCTGAAGCCGCGCACGGTGTGCTGGCCGACTCGTTCGAGCTCGAACTCCGGAGTCACCAGCTCGGCAAAATCGCGCGACAGCAGCACCGGCTTGCCGATCTGCTTGGTGAGCGTCTCGAGGCGCGAGGCCATGTTGACGGCGGGACCGATCACGGTGAAGTCGAGCCGGCTGGTCGAGCCGATATTGCCGTACATGACATCGCCGACATGGACGCCGATGCCGTAGTTCAGCGGCGCGCGGCCCGTGCCCTTGTTGCGCTCGTTCAGCGCCGTCATGGCCTGGCGCGCCTCGGTCACCGCGCGCAGCAGATTGGCGCAGGCGTTGGGCTGGCTCAGCGGAAAAATGGCGAGCAATCCGTCGCCGATGAATTTCAGGATCTCGCCGCCATGCCGCGCAATCGGCTCGGACATCGCGTCGAAATAATCGTTGAGGAGATCGATGACGTCGTCGCGCGGCCAGTTGTCGGAGATTTTCGTGAAATCGCGCAAGTCGCAGATCATGATCGCGGCGCGCACCGTCGTGCCGGTGCCGCGACGCGTGGCGCCGGCGAGGATCAGCTCGCCGGCATGGGCGCCGACATAGGTCTCCAGCAGCGTTCGCGCCAGGCGGTTCTTGATGCGGATCTCGCTGACCAGCGCCAGCACCGGCAACACTTTCTTCAACGCGGCGACATGGGCGTCGTCGAAGCCGCCGCGGCGGTCGGTCGAGAACGTGATGAGATGGCGCTTGCCGAGCGTATGATAGAGCGGCCACGCCACATAGTCGGTCAGACCCTTGGCCCGCATCTCGTCGTAGAGCGCGTGCTTGCGACCGAGCGAAGGATCCCGTTCGAGATTCTCACGCACTTCGGTTGCCCCGTCGAACATTTCGTTGGCCGGGCTGCCGATATATTCGGAACGTCCCATGACATCGAAGTCGACCCGCCCGATCTCGGCCTCACGCATGCCGTCGGACCACATGAAACGCGCCCCCAGCCATTGCGGATGCTGGATCCGGACGTGGAGCGTCGACCGCTTGAGCGGAATGCCGGCCTCCTGGAGGCGGATGCACATCTCGGCAAAGATGTTGTCGATGAAGCGCTGGTCGTGCGTGCCGTTGGTCAGCCAGTCGACGACGGCGTCGGCTTGCGTGACAGCGGGTGTCTTGTCTGGCGCGTTCATATCTTGCCCTGGGCCGCGGTCTGTATCTCCGAACATATCGTGGTCCGGCGCGGCCGCGTCAACCTAGCCAGTTGCACGGATTGTGCGCATTCGCACGATCGCCGCCTAGCCGACGAGCCGGATCGATCCCAACACGGCCAGCCCCGAGACGAACGTCAGCCTGGACATCCCGCTCAGCTCGACCTTCAGCGTGCTGCCACGGGGGATGACAAATTCCTCGCTATTGAGACGAATGCTGCAATCGCCGGAAACCGCGTAAACCAGATGCGTTCCGGTGACCAATGGCTGATCGCCGGGCTCCTTCAGTGCCACAAGCTTGATCTCCGCCGCACCGCGCCGCGCCATCAGGTTGACGACCTCGACCGGGCCGGCCTGGAGCTCGGTGACGATCTCCATTTCGCCGGTGAAGCGCACGGTCGTGAACGGCTCGCGCTCGTCGAATTCCTCCCCCGGCGCCTTCAGCACCAGCCCGCGCCCGCCGATCACCATCTGCAAGCGGTCGATGCCGGGCATGTGGGAGAACGGCCCGGGCGCCACAATCGGCGTGGAGGCGAAGCGCCACAGCAGGCTTTCCCAGTCCTTCACCGCCGCATCGGTGCGATGCGCATCCGCGATATCGGTAAAGATGCCGCCGCCGTTCTTCCACGGCGAGCGGGTGTAGTCTTCGGATTTGAGCAGCGTGGTTTTCATGGGGTGCGGGCGTCCAGTCGTGGCTCACCCGCCCATCATTAATCGCCTCACCCCTTGACGTCGAGGCTTGCGTCAGTCCGTAGCCCGGATGGAACGCAGCGCAATCCGGGCTACACGTTTACTCGCTCTTGCCCCCGTTCAGCTTCGGCAGCGTCTCGACGATCTTCTGCTTGCCGTCGACGATCTCGGCGAGGAAGCTGGCGCGATCGATGTCGCCGTTCTGGTCCCAGCTTGCTTCCATCAGCATGCCCGGCGCCTTGTCGGGCGTCAGTGTCAGTCCCTTCATCGCCGCGCCAAATGCCTTGCTGTCGAACTTGCCGATTTTTTCGGTGACGTATTTGACGAGATAGACCGCGGTGTAGCCCTTGATGCCGTTGTGATCCGGCCGGTACTTGAAACGGTCGCTGAACTTTTTGGTGAACGCGTCAATCGCCGGCACCGGCGCGTCCGCACTGAGGCCAACATGGCCGCGTACGCCGTTGGCGGCGGGGCCGGCGAGCTCGACCACCTTCTGGCTCAGCAGCGTGGTCTCGCCGAACAGCGGCGTCGACAGGCCCTGCCGCTTGGACTCGATCAGGAAGCGCGCGCTCTCCTCCTCGTTGGTGTAGACGAACACGGCGTCCGCCTTAGCGCTCTTGAGCTTGATGACGTCGGAGCCGAAATCGACCTGCCCCTGCTCGGTGGAGATATCGGCCGCGATCTCGATGTTGCGCGTCTTCATCTCCTTCACGAAATTGTCGTGGCCGCCCTTGCCGAAATCATTGTTGACCCAGACCACTGCGACGCTCTTCACCTTGAGCTTGTCGTGCAGATAGTTGGCGATCTTCGGCATCGAGAATTGCTGGCCGAAGGCGGTGCGGAACACCCAGGGATTACCTTGCGTCGTGATGTCGGCGGCTTCGGCGCCGACGATCTGCGGGATCTCGGCTTGTTGGGTCAGCGCCATGTTGACCTTGACCGAACCGGAATAGATCGGCCCGAGCACAACATAGGGATCCTTGTCCAAAACCTTCTGCACCTGCGCGCGCGAGATGCCGGGGTTGCTCTGGGTGTCCAGATGCTCGGTCTGGATTTTGCGGCCCAGAATGCCGCCGGCGGCGTTGATCTCGTCGACCGCGAGCGCGACGCCGTCGCGCCAGTTGGTGCCGGAGACGGCGCCGGGGCCCGAGAGCTCGATGACATCGGGGATGTAGACGGTGCTCTGCGCGCGGGCCGCGCCTGTCGAAAGCGATGCCGCCAAGGCAATGACGAGCGTTCCTGCAAGATGCCTCATGATGTCCTCCCCTTACTTTCTTTTTTATGATCCGTCGAAGCCGAGCAGCTTTGCCGGCGTTCGCCACAACAGGCGATGCCGGTCGCTGGAGTCCGGAAACAGTTTTGTCAGCACCGCCAGCAGCGGCCCGTAGTCGAGCCGTTCAGGTGCGCGCAGGAACGGATAGTCCGAGCCCCAGACGCAGCGATCGAGCGTGAAGGCCTCGACCAGTGCGGCGATGAAGGGCCAGGTGTCCTCATACGGGTGCGGCAGCCCGGAGAACTTGTAATAGCCGGAGAGCTTTACGTGCGCGTCGCGTTCGCGACCGATCGCTAGCAGCGCCTGGAAGGCCTTGCCTTGCACGCCCTGCGCGACCGAGGGCCGGCCGCAATGGTCGAATACCAGGCGCACGGGCGATTTGTCGATCAGCGGCAACAGGTCGAGCAATTGATCCTGCTCGATCTGGATCTGAAGGAACAGGTCGAGGCTCGTCAGCTTCTCCAACAGCGGCGCGGTGTTGCGATAATAGTCGGCGCCGTGGAACGGCACGTTGAAGGCGACGCCGATCACACCGGCAGCTTTCAAGCGCTCGAGCTCGCGGATATCGACGTCGTTCTCAACGACGGCGACGCCCCTGAAGCGGCCACCGCCCTGCCTCAGCGTATCAAGCAGGATGCGACTGTCGCTGCCATAGCCGGTGTTGGTGGCAACCACGAGCCCGTGACGGACATCAAAGGCGTCGAACACGCGAATGAGCTGCGCCGCCGGCGCGATTTCCTGCCCGCTCGGCCGGTACGGCGTATCGGCGCCGTAGGGAAAGCGAACGGGATCGAGCGCGTGAATATGGCAGTCGATCTTGGGGCCCGCCGGCAATGTCATGGCGCAAAGCTCCCCGCGCGGTTCAGAACGTCGCCTCGATGACCTTGATCAGCTCGGGCGTTACATCGGGCATCACGCCAAACCAGGCCTTGAAGGCAAGCCGCGCCTGATTGAGCAACAGGCCGAGCCCATTCACGGTGACGCAGCCCCGCGCGCGGGCATCGGCCAGAAACGGCGTCTCGAGCGGCGTGTAGATGAGATCGGCGGTGAGCGTTTCGGACCTCAAGCGCGACAGGTCGATCTCGAGCGCGCTTTTGCCGACCATGCCGCGATCGGTGCAGTTGACGAGCAGCGCGACATCGCCCAGCGCCGCGGCGCGATCGTCCCACGGAACGGTGCTGACGGCGGAGCCGAATTCGGTCGCGATCGCCTGCGCCTTCTCCGCCGTGCGGTTGGTGATGCGGATCTCGCGCGCGCCGTTCTCAAGCAGCGCCACGACCACCGCGCGCGAGGCGCCGCCCGCGCCGAGCAGCAGGATCGGCCCGGCATCACCGCGCCAGTCGGCCTTGGCGTCGCGCAGGCTTTGGACAAAACCGTTGCCGTCATTGTTGAAGCCGGACAGCGTGCCGTCCGCCTCGACGACGATGGTATTGACGGCGCCGATGCGCTTGGCGGTCTCGTTGACGCGGTCGAGCATCGGCATCGCCGTCTGCTTGTGCGGCATGGTGACGTTGCAACCGCGGAACCCGAGCGCGATCAGCCCGTCGAGCGCATCCTCGAGCCGCTCGGGCTTCACCGCAAGCGGGACGTAGGAGCCGCGGATGCCGTGCGCCTTCAGCCAGTAATTGTGTATGACCGGCGAGCGCGAATGCGCGACCGGCATGCCGATGATCCCCGCCAGCCCAAAACCATCCTGCGACATACCGAGATTCCCGTCCCTGACACGCGCCCTTCGGCGCGCGACCATGTTATTTGGTCATTTGTCCAAGACAATTAGAGGGAATGGCTAGCCCGCGCAATGTGAATCTCGGAAACAGCTGAGCCGCGACACACGACGGATGGATGCCCCCGCTCCGCCTGGGAACCTATGCCGGGACGGCGGACACGGCAGGCACCATGTCGCGCGAGCGGAGGGCTTCGGACAGCGGCCGCGGCTTTCCCACCGCAAATCCCTGCGCGTAGTCCACGCCGATCTGACGCACCGCCTCCAGCAATGCCTCGCTGCCTACGAATTCGGCGATCGTCCGGATGCCCATGGCCTTGCCGAGACGGTTGACCATTTCAACGATGATACGGTCCGTGTCGTTATCGAGCATGTCCTTCACGAAGGCCCCGTCGATCTTGAGGTAGTCGACCGGGAGAGACGTCAGATAGGAGAACGAGGACATTCCGCTGCCAAAGTCATCCAGCGCAAAACGACAACCGGGGGATTTCAGCGCCAGGATGAACGTCTCGCACTATCGAGGTTGGCGATGGCGTTCGTCTCGGTGATCTCGAAGCAAACGATGTCGCCCGGAATACGGCACGCGCGAATCTGGTCGCGCACGAAATCAACGAAGCTTTCGTCGCCAAGCGTCTGGCCGGAGAGATTGATGCTGCAATTCGCGATACGGGCCCCGCCGCCGGCGAGGTGATTGCCAAGCAGCTTGAGCGAATTGCGGACGACCCAGCGATCCACCAGCGGCATCAGGCCGTAGCGCTCCGCAGAGGGCATGAATTCCGAGGGAGGCACGACCCGGTTTTCGGTATCGCACAGACGCAACAGGACCTCGAAGTGCGCGCCGGCGGCGCGAGCCGCCCCCAGGTGCACGACGTCCGTGACCCTGCCGTCCGCCGCCGCGGTCGTCACCGTTGCCCTCGCCAGCCTCGCCACAACCTGTAGATGCTGCGTCCTCATGTGCATGAGATTCTGTTGAGCCCGCTGCTCGGTCACATCGACCATCAGAACGATCAGGCCGTCGGGACGGCCTTGTTCGTCGAACAGGAATTCCCCCCGCGCGCTGGATGACCGGCGAGCGCGAATGCGCGACGCGGGGGCCGTCACTATTTCGATGTCAGTGCCTCTACCGGCCGCCAGGCGGCGTCGGGCGCGGACGCAGCGAGCTGCCGGCAACGGTCGCGCATCAGCTCGGCCGGGCGATCGTGGCTGCGCTGCTCCAGCACGGCTTCGAAATCGACGAGTGCGGCAGCAAACCGGCGGGCGCGATAGTTGGCAAGGCCGCGCGCGTAGTCCGCGATCCAGCCGATCGGCTCACCGTCGATTGCGCTTTCGTTCGCGATGCCGATCAGCTCGTGGACGGAGAGCCCCTCCTCCCGTCCGTAAACCGCGATACTGTCGACCTCACGCGTGACGACCGCACCGCGCGCCAGACGTTCGGTTGTCTCACCGATCAGGATTTGCGTTCCATAGGATTTGTTGGCGCCTTCGAGCCGGCTCGCGACGTTCACGGCATCGCCGATCACGGTGTAGTTCAGCCGCAGCTCGGAGCCGATATTGCCGACCAGCATGCGGCCGGAATTGATGCCGATCCGGATCTGCAGCCGCTGGCCGAGATCGTCGGCCAGGCCGGACTGCCCGATCGCCCCGCGGCAGGCGAGTGCCGCGCGGCAGCACCGCACCGCGTGATCCGCCTGCGGCTGCGGCGCCCCCCAGAACGCCATCACGGCATCGCCGATGAACTTGTCGATGGTGCCGCCATTGGCGACGATGATCTCCGAGGTGATGTCGAGATAGCGCGACAGCAGCGGCACGACCCGGTCGCCGAGCCGCTCTGACAATCCGGTGAAGCCGGCGATGTCGATGAACATCACGCTGAGCTCCTGGATGCTTCCGCCGGGTTTTGCCTCCACGCCCTGGCGCAGCAGGGCGCGGACGAGATCGGCCGGGATGAACTTGCGGAAGGCGGACAGTCCGGACGCCATCTCGGCGATCGCGCCCGACAGGCTCGCGATCTCCTTGAGTCGCGACGGATGACGACGGACCAGCTCCAGCGCGAAGGCTTCGACATGACGAAGCTCGCCCACCACGCGCGACAGAGGCGCGGCAATGACCGAACGGGCCAGCGCCGCCGACACCAGCGCCGCGAGCACCGCGCCGATGGCAAGGCCGAGGATCAGGTGCCGCAGCGTGGTCTCGACCGGACCGAGGAATTCGGCCTCGGGGATCACCGTTGCCAGTGACCAGCCGGGAAACGGCAATGGCGTGAGCGCGACTTCATAGGCCGCGCCTTGCGAGGTGAGCCGGCTTCGCCAGGCTTCCTTGCGGCCGACCTCACCTGCTTTCACGCGCGCCATCCGCGCGAGCGGCAACAGCGCAATGTCGCCCTTGGCGGAATGCAGCTCATCGGCATCCCTGTCCGGTGCGGCGACAAGCTCTCCGCTGTCGTCGATGATGAAAGCCGTTCCCGTGCGCCCGACTTCGAGCTGCGACAGGAAGCGCGCAAGCCTTGTGTATTCGATGATGACCGCAAGAACGCCCTGCCGCTCCTGATAGACGTCGATCGGGCCCGCAAAGGCGATCGACGGCCGCGGCCCGGTCGGATGATCCATGACCCTGAACCATTGCGGGTCGTCCGCGGTGAGCCCGGCCTTGAACCAGGCCTGATCGGCGACGCGGAATTCCGTCGGCTCGAAGCGGCGATTGGCGAATTCGATATCACCGGGCACGACGTCATATTCGTCGACGCGGCGCTCGCCCGGATGATCGGTCAAAGAAATCTCCATCATCTCCAGGCGCCGGTCGCCGAGCTTGTGCGCGGCGAAGAACGAGCCATCGGGCCAGCCAAAGGCCACCCAGGAGATCGTCGCCTGCGATTGCAGTTGCGACAGGAACACGAATTCGCGCTTGTCCGCTTCGCGGGTGTCGAGCACGTTCTGGAGGAACAGTGTGCGGATTGCGGTGTGCGCGGCGCGCGCCTCGTCGACGATGGCCGCAACCTCCTTGCGGACCGCCGCCACGATCTGCTCGTTGATGGTGGAGGCGAGCTGCCGGCTGGTCGCCTCCGCCGTTCGCCACCACAACAGGCTGGAAAGGGCGGCCGTCAGCAGGATCGCCGTCAGGACCAATGCAGACACGGCGAGGCGAATGCTGACCGTCAATCTGGCGATCGCCTGAAGCTGCTGCCCGGGTAAGCCCTTCATCGTGGTTTCCGCCCTAGGTCGCTGGTCGCTTGATAGCTCTACGGCGCGCGGGCGCTTTCGTTACTGCCTGCAAGGATCGCCTGCCGTCTCCAATGCCCTCCGGCTAACGTCTCGATAGCGCCCAGGCATTGGATTTGCGCCGGCTCTTGCCGCTTTTAGTCCCGGCCGAGCGCATCAGTGTATGCGCCTGACCTAACTGTCTCACGGACTCGTGAGCCGCCCAATCGGTAACGCGGGCCGCCCGCGAGGCGAACGGGACAATGCGCCTTCGCTTTGCCAAGCGATGCAATCTTGAAAAGGAGAACTCGATGTCTGCCAAACATGTCGTCACGTCACTCGCTCTCGCCGGCGCCCTCTCGACCGCACTCGCGACCCTTGCCGCCGCCGCTCCCCTGACCAAGGCCGAGGCCGATGCCGCAGTCGCCGCCAAGAAGGAAAAGTGCTTCGGCGTCGCGCTGAAGGGCCAGAACGATTGCGCCGCCGGACCGGGCACCACCTGCCAGGGCACCTCGACCACCGACTTCCAGGGCAACGCCTGGAAGTTCGTGCAGGGCGGCACCTGCGCCAGCATCGACCTGCCCAACGGCAAGAAGGGCTCGCTGAAGCCGGTCTAACGCACTCGAGCCGACACACCACCCACACCAAGGAAGCGGAGCAGCATCATGATCACGGCCACCAAACCAGCCGCCGTGCCGGTCGTGCCGCTCCGCTTTTCGCTACCAATCGGCGGCGTCGCCGGCACCAGCTTCAAGCACGAGCACCTTGCGGCCATCCTCGCCGCCGGTCCGCAACGAGGCTTCTTCGAGGTCCATGCCGAGAATTACATGGGCGCCGGCGGACCGCCCCACCGCGCGCTCGAAGCAATCCGCCGCGACCATCCGCTCTCGCTACACGGCGTCTGTATGTCGATCGGAGGACCGCAGCCGCTCGACAAGGCGCATCTGGCGCGTTTCCGCAGCCTCGTGGCGCGCTATCAGCCGGCCATGGTGTCCGAGCATCTCGCCTGGTCGACGCATGAGACGAGCTTCTTCAACGATCTTTTGCCGCTGCCTTACACCGAGGCGACGCTGCGCCATGTCTGCGATCACATCGACCAGATGCAGGAGGTGATCCGGCGCCCGATCCTGCTGGAGAATCCGTCGACCTATCTGGCTTTCACCGGAACGACGATCAGCGAGACAGACTTCATCCGCAGCGTTGCGGAGCGCACGGGATGCGGCTTGCTGCTCGACGTCAACAATGTCTTCGTATCCGCGACCAATCACGGCTTTTCGGCGCTCGACTATCTCGCCGATTTTCCGCTGTCGCGCATTGGCGAGATTCATCTTGCAGGGCACGACGAGCAGGCGGACGACGACGGCGAACCACTCCTGATCGACAGCCATGACGGCCCGGTCGCGGACGCCGTGTGGAAGCTGTTCGAGATCGTGGTGCAGCGCCGCGGCCCGGTGCCGACGCTGATCGAATGGGACTCCAAAATTCCCGATTGGCCGGTCCTGCAGGCGGAGGCCGCCGCGGCACAGGCCATCCTCGATCGCTGCGGAACCGCCGCGGCTGCGGAGGACCGTCATGCCGCCTGAGCCACTCTCCTTTGCCGCGGCCTTTGCACCGGCGCTGCTGGATCCCCTGCGTGCGGCGCCGACGGTCGTGACCGGCCCGAACGGCAGGACGGCGGGAAAGCGCTACGATGTCTATCGCAACAACGTTACGGTGAGCCTGATCGACGCGCTCGCCGCAATCTATCCGGCGGTGCAGCGCATCACCGGCGCTGACTTCTTCCGCGCGATGGCGCGCTTCCATGTTCGCGAGAACCCGCCGACCTCGCCGCTGCTGTTCGAATATGGCCGTGGTTTTCCGGATTTCGTTGCACGTTACGAGCACGCGCAGACCATGCCATGGCTCGCCGATGTCGCCCGGCTGGAGCGAGCCTGGCTCGACGCCTACCACGCGCGCGATGCAGCGCCGCTGGCGCCGGCGCAACTTGCAGCGATCGGGCCGGAGCGGCTGGCCGATCTGGTCTTCACACCGCACCCGGCAGCGCAAATCGTGCGCTCCGACTTTTCCGCGGGGACGATCTTTGCCGCCAACCGTGACGGCGCGTCCGTGAATCGCATCGACGCCTCGACGCCGGAAGACGCGCTGATCACGCGGCCCGGTTTCGACGTCATCGTGCAGCACCTGCCTCCCGGCGGCGCCGTCTTCGCGATCTGCCTGACGGAGGGTCGGCCGCTCGGCGAGGCCGCGGCATCCGCGCTGGACGCATCATCCGACTTCGACATCGCCGCCAACATTGCCGGCTTGATCGGGGCCGGCGCATTCACCTCAATTGCCTTCGGAGACGCATGATGATCACGGACCAACGCATGCCGGCAGGTGGAAGCCTGCCGCCGCTTGGGCTTCTCGTCGAGAAAGCCAGTCGGCTGGTGCAGACGATCGCCGCTCACTCGCTGGTCCAGCTCGTGCTGCGGCTGGCGCTGGCCGTTCCGTTCTGGCGCTCCGGCATTCTCAAATGGGGCGGCTTCCTCAAGCTGAACGACACCGCGGTGACCCTGTTCACCGACGAATTCATGTTGCACCTGCCCGGGGGGCCCTATCACTATCCCGCACCGGCAGTGATGGCCTTCCTGTCCGGGTGCGGCGAGATCATGTTTCCAATCCTGCTGGTGCTGGGCCTCGGCACGCGGTTCGCTGCGCTCGGACTGCTGTTCATGACGGTGATCGTCGAACTCACAGTGCCCGACGGCTGGCCGGTGCATATCACCTGGGCAGCGATGGCCTTGGGCATTATGGCCTACGGGCCGGGTCGCGTCTCGCTCGACCATCTGATCGGGCGAGCTTTGTCATCCGAGCGATAGGTGCGCTCCATCCGGGGCTGCGGATCGCCGATTGGACGACGTAGTTCCGTGCTGGTCGATCCGTGCTATCCTGCCCGTGACAGCCAAACCTTCAGCGAGGCAAGCATGTCCAGCACCGACAAGGTTTTCGCCGGCTCGGTCCCGAAGCTCTACGACGAATATCTGGTGCCGCTGATCTTCTCGGTCTATGCCGACGACCTTGCCAGGCGCATTGCTGCGCTATCGCCTTCGGACCTGCTCGAGATCGCCGCAGGCACCGGCGCCGTCACGCGGGCCGTAGCGGCGCTGCTGCCTGCCGGTGTCCGCTATGTCGCGACCGACCTCAACGAGCCGATGCTCGCGGTGGCCAAGCAGCATCAGGGCGAAGACCCGCGCATGACCTGGCGTCAGGCCGATGCGCTGACGCTGCCCTTCGACGACGTTGCTTTCGACGTCGTCTTCTGCCAGTTCGGCGCCATGTTCTTTCCGGATCGCAGCCAAGGTTATGCGGAAACGAAGCGGGTGTTGAAGCCTGATGGCACGTACCTGTTCAGCGTCTGGGACCGTATCGAGGACAACGTATTCGCGAATGACGCGACGATCACGCTCGGCAAGATGTTTCCCGACAATCCGCCACTGTTCATGGCGCGGACGCCGCACGGCTATCACGACAAGTCCGTCATCAAGGCCGACCTCGAACGCGCGGGCTTCACTGACATATCGATCGAGACGCTGACAGCGATGAGCCGCGGGCCCTCGGCGGACTATGTGGCGACCGCGTACTGCCAGGGAACGCCGCTGCGCGGCGAGATCGAAGCCAGGGATGCGAGCAAGCTTCAGGCCGCGACCGACGCCGTTGCTGAAGCGATCCGAAAACGCCACGGGTCAGGACCGGTCGAGGCGAAGATTCAGGCCCTGGTGATCACCGCGCGGCCGTAGTGGCGGGAGCGCTCAGCTCCCGCCCCGCGCTTACCAAAAGCTCCGCTGCACCGGCTGGGTCGATTGATAGTACTGGTACTGGCCGCCGCGGCGACGCGGATTGACCGGCTGCGGGGCGGGATCGCGCTGTCCAAAGAAGAAGAAGCCATTGCCGCCAAAGCCGTTGCCGCCAAAGCCATCGTCGCTGGCCATTTCCACCGGCGGCGCGGTCGGCTTGCGGGTGATGAAGCCGCCTTGCGGATGGTTGCTCAGGACCGCAACGAACTCGGTGCGGTAGTTGGTCTCGGCGCTCAGCGGCTCGTCCGAGATGATGATCGACGAACGCGGCAATGCCGTCGGCCCGATGCGATCCCACACCTCGTGCGGGATGGTGACGCGGTCGAGCGCGTCCTTGGCGTTGTCGCCCTCGTCGATGGTGACCACGCTCCAGCGCAGGCCGGTGTCGCTCTTCGCCATCGCCGTGAAGATGTGCGTACCGAGCGGCTGGTCGGGATTGAGGATGGTGACGGGAACCTCGATGCTGGTGTCGAACACCTCCCCGCCGCCGTCGGGCGCCGGCTTGTGGGTATTGCGCCGGACATAGAGCTTCTGTGTCGACCGGCTGATGTAGACCGAGACCGGCTCGGACGCGAGCTTTGCGTCGGTCGCAGCCTTCACGGCTTCGGCCTTCTTGGCCACTGCCGCCTTGGCGGCGTCCTTGGTCGCGGCAACAGCGTCGCGCTTCGGCTGCGCCGCGGCCTTGGCGGCGTCCAACTGGGTTGCCGCATCCGCGGCCTTGGTGGCGGCCTTCTGCTTCAGCTCGTCGGCCTTTGCCTTGGCCTGATCGGTCTTGGCGTTCGCCACCAACTTGTCGGCATAGGCGTTCTCGGCGTCGGCGCGGGCCTTCTGCTGCTCGAGCTTACGTAGCGACGCCGGCAGCGATTGCGCGTCCTTCGCGGCCGCTGCCGCGGCCTTCTTGGCTTCATCAGCCGCGCTCACCGCCACCTCCGCCTCGGCGGAGAGCTTGTCGGCACGGCTCGGCGCCGCCGCAATGGCCTCCTTGCTCGGCACGAACAGCGAGGGATGCGAGAAATCGACCGGAGCGGCGTCGTTCGGCGAGATGATCACCCGCATGCCGATATTGGTCTTTTCGAACAGGCCCTCGGCGAAGTTGAAGGGCATGCGTACGCAGCCGTGCGAGGCGGCATAGCCGGGCAGCGGCCCGCCATGCAGCGCGATGCCGTTCCAGGTGATGCGCTGCATGTTCGGCATCCAGGCATCGTCATACATCGATGAGTGGTGGTCCTTGTCCTTTTCGACGACGGCGAAGACGCCGGCGGGCGTCTCGCGCCCGGTCGTGCCGGTCGAGACCGGCGCGCGGAGGATCCAGCCCTCGGAATCGTAGAACGTGACCTGCTGGCTCTTGATCGACACGATCGCCATGATCGGCTCGCCGGCTTCGCGCTGCGCCACCGCCTCGGCGGTCTGGCGCGGCTGCTTGGCGGCAAGGGCTACGCTCGGAGCGGCCAGCGCGACCGCCGCCGCGAACATCACAATTCCGGGAGCCCCCCAACGCCGCATCACTCCCTTGGATTGCGCCGTCGTCAGTCGGTCTTTCATGCCATTCCCCGGTTGCGTGTCCGCACTTGCGTCGATCATCGATCAGATTGCGATCTTTGGATTAAGAAATCGCAGCCACCATCTGTTCCGTTTCCGGCGATATTCGGTCCGTTCCGGCGACGAAACTCTCATATACGACGGCCCGCGCGGGCGGAAGGGCGGTCCGCCGCCGGGGCTGGCCTGGAGCTGGCCGGCGCGCTGCGGCAGAATGTCAGCCCTCGGAGGCGGTGGGACGGGATGTGACCGGAATCACAGAGAATTGCGTCAAGCCGCAGGAACGTCGGCGATATCCTCGCCAAACAGCGCATCGGAGGATGAACAGGTGTCCTCAAGTCTCTCGCAGATTGCCGCGATCGTGGCCGGGCTGGCGCTCCTCGCCACCGGCTTCGTCGTCTTTTCCAAAAACCCGACCAGGAGTCTGGTTAAAAGCCTCGCGGTCTGGGCTCCACATCACGTTGCAGCCGAACCAGATGCTTTTCATTTCCATTACATTTTTGTGACATAAACCACAGAGGCTCGCCGGGCGCGCTGCTAGCTTCGCGCCCATGATGAAACATCTCAGGCTGCCGATCGTCCTCACCGCCCTCGTCGTCGCAACGCAGAGCTTCGCTGCCGACACCACGGGCGCAGGTTCAACCTTCGTTTCGCCCGTGATGGCGAAATGGATCGACGCCTACAAGGCGAAGACCGGCAACACCGTGACCTATCAGGCGGTGGGATCGAGCATCGGCATCGGCTTGATCAAGAAGGCTACCGTCGATTTCGGCGCCACCGACATGCCGCTCGATCCCAAGGAACTCGAGAAGCTCGGCATGATCCAGTTTCCGATCGTGATCGGGGGCGTCGTTCCGGTCGTCAACATCGACGGTGTCAAGCCCGGCCAGATGCATTTTTCGGGCGAGGTGCTCGCGGGCATCTATCTCGGCAGGATCAAAAGCTGGAACGATCCGGCCATTCGCGCCATCAACCCTGACGTGAGGTTGCCGAACGCGCCGATCACCGTCGTGCATCGCATCGACGGCTCCGGCACGACGTTCAACTGGTCGAACTATCTCTCCAAGGTCAGCCCGCAATGGAAGACATCCGTCGGTGAAGGCACTGCCATCGAATGGCCGGTCGGCCTCGGCGGACGCGGCAATGACGGTGTCGCCTCGCTTGTCGGCCTGGTGCCCGGCTCGATCGGCTACCTCGAATATGCCTACGCGCTGCAACGGCTCGACAAGATCTCGTTCAGCGTGGTGCAGAACAGCGCCGGCAATTTCGTCGTCCCCGACGCCGCATCGTTCCAGGCGGCGGCGGCGAGCGCGGACTGGACGGCGGACAGGGATTTCCATCTCGTCCTCACCAACGCGCCGGGCGAGGATGCCTATCCGATCACGGCCACGACGTTCGTGGTGATGCCGAAGCAGCCGAAGTCGCCAGAGCGGTCGGCTGCGGCCATCGACTTCGTGCGCTGGTCGTTGGAGAGCGGCAAGATGCAGGCCGAAACGCTCAACTATGTTCCGCTGCCGCAGACCCTGGTCCAGCAGGTCGAAATGTACTGGCAGCAGAGCTTTGGACCGG
Organism: Bradyrhizobium rifense; assembly: GCF_008123425.1. Taxonomy (GTDB): domain Bacteria; phylum Pseudomonadota; class Alphaproteobacteria; order Rhizobiales; family Xanthobacteraceae; genus Bradyrhizobium; species Bradyrhizobium rifense. The sequence continues at coordinate 78,458 of NZ_VSSS01000032.1, read as the reverse complement.
CGACCATGACCGCGTCGGCCGGCGGCAAGCGATAGCGCTCAGCGTCAGTTGGCGCGCCAGGCTTACGGCGCGCCGACGGCCTTGTTCGCAACGAGTGACTCGATTTCCGCGTCGCTCAGGCCTGCTTCACGCAACACCTCGCGCGAATGCTCGCCAAGGCGCGGCGCCATACGATGGATGCCGGCCGGGCTTTCGGAGAACTTTGTCGCGGGGCGGGCCTGGCGGATCCGCCCTTCCGTGGGATGATCGATATCCGCGAACAAGCCGACGGCCGCAAGATGCGGCTGGTCGCCGATCTCGGTGAGCCGGGCAAAGGCGGTGTGCGGCACGTCCAGCCGCAGCAACAGCTCCTCCCACTCCGCCGTGGTGCGGGTCGGCCCGATCTCGCTCATGCGGTCGTAGACCTTGTCGATGTTCTGCGAGCGCAGCACGGGATCGCGGACGCCGAGCTCGTCACTCAAGTCAGGGCGGCCGACGGCCTCGAAGAAGGCGCACCAATTGTCGCCCGAATAGGGCAGCATCGTCAGCCAACCATCCTTGGTCTTCACCGGACGCCGGTTCTTCATACGCTTGTAGCCGGTCGGACCGATCGGCGGATCGAACGCATGTCCGCCGAGCATCTCGATGCTGTTGAAGCCCGCGATCGTCTCCAGCATCGGCACCTCCACCATCTGGCCCTGACCGGTGCGCTCGCGCCGGAACAAGGCTGCCGACACCGCACCGACCATCGCCATGGCGCAGATCTTGTCGCCGATCAGGCTCGGAACGAATTCGGGCTCCTCGTCCGATCCGATCGATGATGCCAGGCCCGACGCCGCCTGGATGATCTCGTCAAAGGCAGGCCGCGCCGCCCACGGGCCGTCCTGGCCGAAGCCGGTGGCCGCGGCATAGATCAGCCGCGGATTGAGCTTCGCGCAGTCCCCATAGCCGAAGCCGAGCCGCGCCATCGCGGCGGGGCGCACATTGGTGACAAGCGCATCGACCGTCGGAATCAGCCTGGCCAGTGCCGCCTTGCCGTCCGGATGCTTCAGATCGAGCGCGAGGCTGCGCTTGTTGCGGTTGACCGCCATGAACTGGCCGCTCATGCCGCGGTTCCGGAACACGCCGGTGTAGCGCCAGGTGTCGCCCGACGGCGGCTCGATCTTGATGACGTCGGCGCCCCAATCGCCGAGCATCTGCGCGGCGTAGGGTCCGAACAGCACGCTCGTCAGATCGAGAACGCGGATGCCGCTGAGGGGGCCGGTTGGTGTCGTCATGTCTTCACTGCAGTTGGAGGAAGCGATCACGGTGAGCCTATTCGCCGAGGACGTCGCCGAACAGCTCCCAGGATTTTCCGTTGAACCGCGCCATCTGCAACTGGCGGATCGGCGTCACCTGCTCGGCCGAGGTGTTGAGCTTGATGCCGGGCAGCAGCATCGGCAGCTCGACATCCCTGAAGGACTGCGCCTGCTTCATCAAATTGGCACGCGTGAGATCATTGCCGGCGCGTTGCAGCACCATCTCCATCATCTGCGCCATGGTGTAGCCGGTGACGTTGAAGATGTCGGCGGGATCTGCGCCGGAATTATAGGTCTTCATCCATTCGCGCCAGGCTTTCATGCCGGCATCGTTCTCCCAGCGCGGATCGCCGGGATCCTTCAGGAAGGCGCCGGTGACGATGCCGACGGAATTCTCGAGCCCGGCCGGCGCCAGCACGGAGCCGACGGAGTTGGAGACGGCGGGAACGATGATCTGCGGCTTCCAGCCGAGCTCGGCGACCTTCTTGATCGCTTGCGCCGCGAATTTCGGCGTGCATTCGTTGAAGAGAACGTCGGCGCCGGCGGCCTTGAACTTGACGATCTGGGAGTCGACCGTCGCGTCCGTCGTCTCGTACACCGCTTCCGACACGATCTGCTTGACATGCTCGCCGAGTCCTTCCTTGAAACCGGCGAGATAATCGCGGCCGGGATCCTCGTTCGGCGTGATCACCGCGATTTTGGCGTCGGGCTTGTTCCCCAGAATCCACCTGGCGTAGATTCGCCCTTCAGTCCGGTAGGTCGGTTGCGAACCGGTGGTCCAGGGAAAATGCTGCGGATCGTTCCAGCGGCTGGCGCCGCTCGACGGGAACAGCTGCGGGACCTTCTTGACGTTGAGATATTTCTGCGCGGCGATGTTCGGGCCGGTGCCGAGCATCGAGAACATTGCCAAAACCTCGTCGCTCTCGACGAGCCGGCGCGTCTGCTCCACCGTCTTCGCCGGCGAGTAGGCGTCGTCCATGCTGAGAAGATCGACCTTGCGGCCGTTGATGCCGCCCTTGTCGTTGAGCATCTTGAAATAGGCGATCTCGGCGCGGCCGATCGCGGAATAGGCCGACGCCGGTCCCGAATAGGGCATGGTCTGGCCGAGCTTGATGCCTGTGTCAGTCGCGCCGGTGTCGTAGTTTCCGGCCTTAGCGGCGGAGGCAGCACCCAGGACGCCAAGCAGAGCGACGGCTCCGCCGATGAACTTGAATGTGTGGCCGGGCATGTGCGGCATCTCCTTCCCTGGCAGAGCGCATCGACGCACGGGCTCGCAAGGCCGCGGTCAACGTCCCCCACTTCTGTTCTTGGTTACCGTCGGCCGCATCGCTCGCGATGTCGGCGGCGGGGACGATACCTTGATTATCAGGCGTGAGATGTAGCGCAGAATACAGATGCGTATGCGCAGGCCGCAGCCGTCAGACCTCGAGCCATTCCTGCCGCACGGCGGCATTCGCCTTGAGCGCGTCCGGCGTGCCTTCGAACACCACGCGGCCGTGGCCCATGATGTAGACGCGCTTGGAGATGCGCATCGCGATCGACAGTTTCTGCTCGACGAGGAGGATGGCGACGCCGGCCTGCGCGATCCGCGCGATGAGGTCACCGACTTGCTGGACGATCAGCGGCGCGAGGCCTTCGGTGGGCTCGTCGATCATGATCAGATCGGGATCGCCCATCAGCGTCCGGCACGTCGTAAGCATCTGCTTCTCGCCGCCGGATAGCACGCCCGCGGCCGTATCGGCGCGCGCGGCGAGATTTGGGAACATGTCGAGCATGTCCTGGAGCCGCCATTTGCCGGGACGGCGCGTGTCCTTGATGCCGAGCAGCAAATTCTGCCGCACCGTCAGGCTCGGGAAGATGTCGCGATGCTCGGGCACATAGCCGAGCCCGAGATGCGCGATCTTGTAGCTGGGCAGGCCGGCAATGTCCTTGCCCTTGAAACGGATCGTGCCTTGCGGGGCGACCTCGCCCATGATCGCCTTGACCGTGGTCGAACGGCCGACGCCGTTGCGCCCGAGCAGGCTCACGACCTCGCCCGCGCCGACGTCGAGATCGACACCCTGAAGAATGTGGCTCTTGCCGTAATAGGCGTGGAGATCCCTGACCTCGAGCATCAGTGCGCTTCCTCGCCGAGATAGGCTTCCTTGACCTTCGGATCGCGCCGGATCTCTTCCGGCGTGCCCGAGGCGATGATGTGGCCGTAGACCAGCACCGAGATGCGGTCGGCGAGGCCGAACACGACGCTCATGTCGTGCTCGACGATCACGAGCGTCTTGCCCTCGGTCAACCGCCGGATCAGCGCTACGGCGCGCTCGGTCTCGGCGTTGCTCATGCCCGCGGTCGGCTCGTCCAGCATGACAACCGTGGCGCCGCTGGCGATGGTGATGCCGATCTCGAGCTCGCGCTGCTCGGCATAGGTCAAGAGACCCGCCGGCACGTCGCGCCGGTGCGTCAGATGAATGTCGTCGAGGATCTGCGCCGTGCGCTCGCGCACCTCGGGCAGGCTGTCGACGTTCTTCCAGAACGCGTAGCGATGTCCCGTGGCCCACAGCACCGCGCAGCGCACGTTCTCCCAGACGGTCATGCGCGCGAACACGTTGGTGACCTGGAACGAGCGCGACAGGCCGCGACGGTTGATCTCGAATGGCCGCAGGCCCGAGATCAGGTCGCCATTCAGCTTCACCTCGCCCGAGGTCGGCGCAATGTGGCCGCTGATCAAGTTGAACGTCGTGGATTTGCCGGCGCCGTTCGGGCCGATGATGGCGTGGCGCTCACCCCTGGCGACGCTGAGATTGAGGTCGCGGATGATGCCGACATTGCCGAAGCGTTTCTCGACGGCGCGGACTTCGATGGCTGCGGTCATGCGAGATACCCCCGGTCACGCGCCACCGTGGCCGCCCGGTCCCAAGCCTCCGCAATCCGCCGCCAGGTCAACCGCGCGACGAACGCGCCGCCGACGACAAGAACCGCAGCCGCGATCCATGTCACCGGTGATGTCGGATTGAAGGCAATGCCGAACAGGTTGATCGCGTCGCCGCCGGAGAAACGCGCGACGGTCTCGATTGCGAGGATCACACCGCAGGCCAGGGCAATGGTCGGCACGATCGCGACGAAATAGGACGGGATCACCGTCCACAGCGTGCCGGCGCGGATCAGCGGACGATGCATCATCAACAGGCCGGCAATGCCGCCCGGCGCATACATCACGATGCCGATGAAGATGATGCCGAAATAGAGCTGCCAGGCCGTGGTGAGATTGGTCAGCCCGAGCTGGAGATAAGTGACGAGGATCGCACCTAGGATCGGGCCGAAGAAAAACGCGGTACCGCCGATAAAGGTGGAGAACAGCACCAAACCGGACTGGATCGCACCGAGCAGCGCAGAGTTCGCGATCTCAAAATTGATCGCGGTCAGGCCACCGGCGACGCCGGCGAAAAACCCGGCAAAGCAATAGGCGATGTAACGGACGACGTGAGGATCGTAGCCGATGAACTGGACACGCTCGGGATTGTCGCGGACGGCATTGCTGATCCGTCCCAGCGGCGTCCGAGTCAGTGCGTACATCGCGATCGCCGACAGCACCAGCCAGAAGGCGATGAGATAATAGACCTGAAGCTGCGGCCCGAACGACCAGCCCAGCAGCTTCGGCAAGGCGGTGCGGTCCGTGGTGATGCCGGACTCACCGCCGAACACCGAGCGCAGGATCAGCGACGAGGACGCCACCAATTCGCCGATGCCGAGCGAGATCATCGCGAACACCGTGCCGGCGCGCTTGGTCATGACCCAGCCGATGATCATCGCAAACACGAGCCCGCCAATGCCGCCGAACAGCGGAATGAACGGCAGCGGGATCGGCCAGCCATGCGACACCACCGCATTCATCATGTGGCAGGCCGCGAAGCCGCCGAGACCGTAATGCACGGCGTGCCCGAATGACAGCAGGCCGGTCTGGCCGAGCAGGATGTTGTAGGACAGCGCGAACACGATCGCGATGCCGATCAGGCTGAACGACGTCAGCAAGCCGCCCGACGAGAAGATCATCGGCAGCACGATCAGCACGATGATGCCGATCAGCCAGACGCCATAGAAGCGCAGGCTTCCGCCGGCAGCCTCTGCCGGCACCTTGGAGGTCGAAGTCATAGCCGTGCTCATCATTCGCGCGTCCCCATCAGGCCCATGGGGCGTACGATCAGAATGATCACCAGCAGGAGGTATGGAACGATCGGCGCGACCTGCGCGATCGTCACGTTCCAGATATCGGTGAGGACCGACGGTCCCGCCGACGGATCGAGCGGCCCGAACGCGCTCGCCAGCGAGCCATCGAGCGCAACCGCGAAGGTCTGAACCAATCCGATAACGAGCGACGCGATGAAGGCCCCCGGCAAGGAGCCGAGGCCGCCGAACACGATGACCACGAACAGGATGGGTCCGAGCGAGGCCGCCATGTCGGACTGGGTCACCAGGGCGGGACCTGCAATCACGCCGGCAAGAGCGGCGAGCGCGCTGCCGACCCCGAACACCGCCATGAAGACACGCCCGACATTATGGCCGAGATGCCCGACCATGTGCGGATGCGTCAGCGCCGCCTGGACGATGAGGCCGACGCGGGTACGTTTCAGCACGATCAGGAGCACCACGAAAATGATGACCGACACGGCCAGCATGAAGATCTTGTAGGCGGGATAGTTGGTCGAGAAGATCGTGAAGGCCGGGAAATCGAGCAACGCCGGCACGCGATAATCGAGCGGGCTCTTGCCCCAGATCATCGAGACGATCTCTTCGATGGCAAACGCCAAGCCAAACGTCAGCAGCAGCTCGGCGACATGGCCGTGCTTGTGGGTGTTGCGCAAACCGTAGCGCTCCACCGCCATGCCGATCGCGCCCACCAGCAGTGGCGCCAGCACCAGCGCCGGCCAGAAGCCGATCCACTTGGTGAGCTGGAAGCCGAAGAAGGCGCCGAGCATGTAGAAGCTGGCATGGGCGAAATTGAGCACGCCCATCATGCTGAAGATGACGGTCAGCCCGCTCGACAGCAGGAAGAGCAGCATGCCGAACAGCACACCGTTCAGGGTCGAAATGACAATGAGTTCAAGCACAGCGCACTCACGGATATCCGGGGCCTGATGGCCCCGGTGAACATCGCCCAATCAAAAATAGTCCGGTCGCCGCTTCTCCCGCGACCCATGATGGCCGCGGGCAACGACAGACGTCGTGATTACGGCCGCGCCATCTTGCAGGTCGTGGAAACCATGGCCTGCGGCGTGTCGATCCTGGAGACCAGGTGCCAGCCCCAACCAGTGCTCTCCTCGTCGAACGGCTCGCTCTCGGTCAGCTTGCCGAAGGAGGAGATGTAGATCGGCTGCAGGAACTGGTGATCATCCTTGCGCATGATGCCCTGGCCACCGTCGAGAACCTCGAACTTCAGGTCCTCGAGCGCCGCCGCCACCTTCACGGGGTCGATCGAATTGGCCTTCTCGGCCGCAGCCTTGAACATGCGCATCTCGTTGACCGCACGCGGATACCACAGCGACAGATTGACCTTGGCGCGGAACGCCTTCTCGTAGTCCATCGCGCCCTTGTTGCCGGAGTTGGCGAAGCCTTCGGTGATCTGGAAGACCTGCCCATCGAGACCGGTCTGCTTGATCGCGGTCGGGCCACCGGCGCCGCCGGCATAATAAGTGTACCAGTTGACCTTCAGCCCGGCATCGGCCGCAGCCTTGAGCAGCAGCGCAAAATCCTGGCCCCAATTGCCGGTGACGACGCTATCGGCGCCGGACGCCTTGATCTTGGCGATGTAGGGCGAGAAGTCCGTGACCTTGAGCAGCGGATGCAGCTCGTCGCCGACGATCTGGATGTCGGACCGCTTGGCTCCCAGCATCTTGCGCGCATCGGTGCGAACGGACTGGCCGAACGAATAGTCCTGGTTGATCAGGTACACCTTCTTGATGGAGGCGGTGTCCTTCATGTAGTTGGTGAGTGCTTCCATCTTGATGTCGGAGCTCGCATCCCACCGGAAATGCCAGTAGCTGCACTTCTCGTTGGTCAGGCTCGGATCGACGGCGGCGTAGTTGAAGTACAGCACTTCCTTGCCGGGATTGCGCGAGTTGTTCTTGGTGACGAAGTCCGACAGCGCAGCGCCGACCGACGAGCCGTTGCCCTGGGTGATGTAGTGAACCCCGGCGTCGATCGCCTTCTGGGCCTGCACCAGGCTCTCCTGCGGATTGGTCTTGTTGTCCAGCGGCAGGATCTCGATCTTGTGGCCGAGAATGCCGCCCTTGGCGTTGAGCTCGTCGGCCAGATACTGGAAGGTCTTCAAACCACCCTCGCCGACACTGGCGCCGCCGCCGGAGAGCGGATCGATGTAGCCGATCTTCAGAGTGTCCTCGGCCGACGCTGCATGACCGAGCATCGGGGCGATCACGGCAATGGCCAATGTGAGCTTGCGCATTATTGGTTTCCTCGCTGAATTTCAACTTTAGTCGATAGATGCATGCGCATATTATTGCGCAATTTCAAATCCCTACTGAGCAGAACGGGCTCTGATTGACAAGCTCAGCAAGACATGGCTCCGGCTGCCGCTACCGCAAAATGTAAAGGCCGGTGACCTATCGCGTTTGCGGAAATTTCCGTGATGAGAAATAGGCCTCGTACGGCCATGCCGGTGGGCGCGAGCTACAGGTTACAAAAGTCCGCGGTCGCGGGCAGATCGGGCGTGGACCGAGCTCGTACGTCTGCAAAGGAGACAAGCTGCAAGCGCTCCTCATCCCACAAAACCAGCGGCACAGACCGCAGACTCCGGAGCAGAGTTATTCGTCCGACGCCAGCGAGCCGCGGATGATCCCGCAACACATCCGGCAGTCGATAGCAGGGAATTCTGCTGCTTAGATGATGGATGTGGTGGATGCCGATATTGGCCGTGAACCATCGCAGGACAACCGGCAAATGGTAGTGGGAGCTGCCAAGCAGCGCAGCTTCGTGAAAACTCCAGTCTCCGTCGTGGGACCAGTAGGTGTCCTCGAATTGATGCTGGACGTAGAACAGCCAGACACCAATCGACGCCGCCAAAACCGTGATCGGCAGATGCACAAGCAGGAATGGCCGATAGCCGACCAGCCAGATCACCGCGGCGACGAGAGCCGCGATGGCAGCATTTGTGCCCATTGTACTCAGCCAGGGCTTCCAGCCATCACGCATCATCCCGACCGGCAATCGATGCTTCAAGACGAACAAATACGTGGGACCTACGCCAAACATCACCATGGGATGCCGATAGAGACGATAGAGTATCCGACGCCATCGCGACTGCGCGAGAAACTCCCGCACGGTCAACGTATCGATGTCGCCCAGGCCCCTGTGATCGAGATTGCCGGAGTTCGCATGATGGCGTGCATGGTTATATCGCCAATAATCGTACGGCGTCAGGGTCACGACACCGATGGCCCGGCCGACCCAATCGTTCGCAATGCGGCTGCGAAAGAACGAGCCGTGTCCGCAATCGTGCTGGATCATGAAGAGGCGCACGAGCAAGCCCGCCGCGGGTACCTCAAGCAGCAGGCCCAGCCAATAGCCGTGGTCAAGAGCATTTTGGATCAAAGCCCAGATGACCAGGAACGGCACTGCTGTGATCACCAGCTCGAAAGCACCGCGCGCGCTATCGGCTTCGCGATAGCGCGCGAGCAATTGCGGCAACGCGCGGATCTCCGCCAACCTTTGGCTCATATCTGGTTTGCTTCCGAACATGCCCACACAAGCAGGCACGGTTCTCTCGTAAGCACGCCTTCGGCAGCGGCTCTGAGGTCGCACCCCGCAGACTCTCATATTGATCCGTATGCGGATGCTTTGCTGAGCAATATTGCACAGTCGAAGATTCAACGATCACTTCCGAACTTCCCGGACCGCAGGGCACACCCTGATTGCTGGCTGCCTGTCGTCAGGGTTCGGGTCGGATACGTCCTGACCTGCAGGCAATTTTCCTGATTATGTGCAATATTGAACAGTGGCCGGCACGGCAGCGCGGCATGCTCACTCCATCGCAGCCGGCGAATCGGCTGGCCGCGGCGGCGGCTTCGGGTAAAGCATACCCCGCAATATTGGCAGGAGCTTCAGATGTCCGAGGTCTACGCTCGTCCTGAACCGTCGCTGATTCCGATACCCCGGCCACTCTGCCCGACGTGCCAACGCCGCATGATGCTGGTCCGCATCGGATCAAGTTGCATCGGCCCAGACTTGCGAATCTTCGAATGCCCCAATTGCGGTCAGGTCTGCGGACGACCGGCTGAAGATCCGGTGACATCGGCCAAGTAGCGGAATCGAAACGCGTAAGGAAGCGGCCCCGGCACGGGGGTGCGAACCAGGGCCGCCATTCATCGAATATGATGAGTGGGCATCATACCCGGTCGCCATCATCAAGCGACCCCGGCTACGTTCGTTCCAGGCAGAGTCTCACAAATGGCCGTGACACGAGACACGGTGGATAGTCCGCTCAGTCACGCCCTTTGTCGTTGCGCGCCCAAGCTCTAGTCTCCCAATCGCGCTTACCAGCGTTTCCGCCAAACGCCGCCCCAGCTTCCGCCCCATCGGCTCCGTCCGCGGACGAGCCCGATGATCAGGAGCAGCAACATTGCGCCGATCGCGGCGTCAACGATCTGCGAAACGATCCCAGAGCCGAGATGGAATCCAAGTTGCGGAAATATCCAGCTCGCAACGAAAGCTCCCGCTATTCCGACGACGAGATCGCCGACCAGACCCAAGCCCGTACCCATGACGATCTGCCCCGCCAGCCAGCCAGCCGCGACGCCCACAACCAATATGACGAGAAGGCTCTCACCGGATATGTTCATATTCACGTCCTCACCAACGAACAGCGGAACTTCCGCCACCGTCCAGAATAGACCTGAGCGACGGCGCATGATGTGCAAAACCGCTCAGATGCCGGTCGTTTGAGCGGCGCATGGCTCGCCCCGATTGCGGTCCATTCCTCCGACAAAGCTGAGCAATTCTGCTCAACGGAGACGCGACCTCACTGATAGAATCGGTGACGGCGCCCACAATCTGAAACGACGAACCGGATCGCAGAGCTTGATGCCGCACTCATAAAGGACCGGCATGGGACGATCGCACGGCATTGGGCAGAGGGGTGCCGCATTGCAAACCGGCCGCAAGATTTGGCTAACCAACCAGGTGCCGGCCCTGCTAAACTGAGGTGATCCTGCAGAAGGCTTTCACGACTTCATGCCAAAAGCGTCGAAAAGCAAATTTGATCCAAAAGTCTTTCTCGCCAAGGTCGGCGACGGCAAGGCCATATTGAAATTCGACAAGAGCCAAATCGTGTTTTCGCAGGGCGACGCCGCAGATACCGTCTTCTATATCCAGAAGGGGAAGATCAAGGTTCTCGTCGTCTCCGAGCAGGGCAAGGAAGCAGTGGTTGGAATCATGGAGCCCGGACAATTTTTCGGCGAAGGTTGCCTGAACGGACATCCCTTGCGAATTTCGACAACGGTCGCGATGGAGCAATGTGTGATCACCTCCATCGCGAAATCCGCGATGCTTGCGGCACTCAAGAGCGAACCGAGGTTTTCCGAATTGTTCATGAGCTACCTTCTCGGTCGAAACAGCCGGATCGAAGAAGACCTGATCGACCAGCTATTCAATTCCAGCGAGAAGCGTCTTGCGCGTCTCCTGCTGCTCCTGGCAAATTTTGGAAAGGATGGCGTCCCTCAGCCGATCGCAGTGCAGATCAGCCAAGAGACGCTCGCCGAGATGATCGGGACAACCCGCTCCCGGGTCAGCTTCTTCATGAACAAGTTTCGCAAGCTCGGCTTCATTAGCTACAACGGCAAGATCGAGGTTCACAACTCCCTCCTGAACGCGGTCTTGTACGACAAGCCTGAGATCGTGAGGAACGACGACTGAGGCATTCGGGCGCAGGGATCGAAACGGCTCGAGCGCATTGCGGAACATCGAGCGCGCTGTCCGGTTGCCAACGGCGCGGTCAGTTTCGTGAGGAATTCACGACGCGATGCGGAGATAGCGGCCTCGGAAACGGTGACATCCATTCTGTAACGATGTGAAGGCACTCAATGAAAAAACCAATCATGCCAGCAGACGAGATTGAGCCGAGAATCGTGCAAAGGGCTGACGTGGCGCCGACCGACGGCTTCTCGCTGGTGGTCGACGGTCACTTCAAAACGCATTACGACAACGAAAATGCGGCTCAGGAAGCCGGCGCCGAGCTGCTGGACAGGTTTCCCATGTTGCAGGTCCTGATCTACGACGCTGCGACCAGGACAAGATCTCCTCTGCACTGACGCTCCGCGATCAATCTCTCTTACGACGATCGGACGGGGTGTCGGAGACCATCCGGCGGAGACGTATCGCTTGCGCAAAGCTGGGCGACGGCTGCCGTATCGGGACGGCACGCTTCTCCGGCTTGTCAGGTTCCTGACGCTCTCGAACGGAAAGCAGCTGCTCGCTGTCGCGATCCAGACGCTTGTCCGAGCCGGACGCATCGAGCAGATGGCCGACCAATTCGCCCGAGAGACGATAGATGTTGTTTCCCTTGAGATCGTAGACTTTCCTGCCGGCAAGGTCGAAGATTGCCGTTCCCGTCTGCAATCCAGCGCGGACACCCTTGTTGTTGATGATGTACCCGCTCAAGACACATCTCGCATCAAGAGCTCTTTGGTGGTGCGCGGGTCGTCATCCATCTCATTGCGACCGGGACTTTCACTTCCTCTTCGGCCAGACGCTCCAAGAGCCATTGCCGTCGGACGTCATCTTTGGCCAGATCGAGCTGCCTTCTGACGATTGTCAGGTTTTGACCATGGACGAATTCTTCCAGGTCCTCCATTGGAGCCCTGTCTCAGGTCGGTCGCCTCAAATCATGACTGGCGAGCCAGAGAACCGCACCCGATTTCATCGGATCGGTTTCGACTGTGGCAGTGCGGATATGATGGCAGCAGGCGCAGTCGAACGTTCCGATGTCAAACGCAGATGAGCCGGGGATTCTGACCAAGCTCATGTGTGCGCCGCATTTGGGGCAGCGCGGATGCTGGACTGGCGCAGGTGACCGACCGGATGAGTGAGAATATTGCAACTGCATGCGATGCACCCTGATCACAGGCGGGAGCATTACCGCGCTCTCAGTCACCGATAGATACCGATAAAGGACGGTGATGAGGGGAGCATGCGCCTCCAGGTCCGAAGTTGCTGGTCAGTATTGCTCACTGGAACAGATTCCCCGGTTTTTCCGCCTGCCGCCAGCCGGATGTTCCGGGCGGAATGAGGTGGGAACCGCCTCTAAACGCCCAGCGCCTTGCGGTTGAACGTCCGCAGGAAGCGCAGCGACAGCGTCCGCACGTTCGCGACGTTCAACAGCCACGCGGCAGCGACATAGGCGAGGCCGCCCGCAATGCTCACGATGATCAGCGCCACAAACCCGGTGCCGTTGACTTGCGACCGCGCGACAAGGATGGCGCCCGCCATCGCCGCCGCCGATGCGGCAACGCCGGCGAGCCGGTTGACGTCGAACGGCACGGGATGGGCACGGTGCATCAGCACGACGGCGACGACGAAGCCGATCACCTCGGTCGCGAGCGTCGCCAGCGCCGCACCGTAGATGCCATAGCCCGCGACCAGCGCGAACATCAGCGCCACGCTCACGACCAGCGTGAGGAACGACTGCGCCGCCAACATGAAGGGCCGCTCGGCGAGCTGAAAGCTGATCTGCACGTAGAACTGATTGGCGATGCCGAAGAAGCGGGCGAGCACCAGCGTCGGCAGCAGCGCCGACACGCCAGCGCGGAAATCGACACCGACAAGCGTGCCGGCGACCTGATCCGCCGCAAGCGCAAGCCAGACCGCGACGGGCGCTACGACGACGAGCAGCAGTTCGAGGCTCTCGGTCAGCCGCTCCCGCGTCGTCTCGTTGTTCTTCTCCGACAGCGAGCGGAACACCAGCGGCACGGTGGCTGCGGCAACGCTGCCGGCGATCATGACCATGAACTGACGCGGCAGGTCGGCGGCGACGCCGAAAATGCCGGCGGCATCCTTGCCGAGCAGCCAGGCGACCATGAGCCGATCGCTGGTCGAGTAGAGCGCGACGGAAAGGCCTGCCAGCGTCAGCGGCAGGCCATAGCGCGCGAGTTGCGTGAACTGGCTGCGTGAAAAGCGCGCAATCCTGGTCCGATCGCCGACGAGATTGAGAACGATGCCGGTGAGCGAGCCCAGGCCGAACGCCGCGAGCAGGCCCATGCCGCCCCAGCCGAGCCAGATCCCAAGCAGGCCGAAGCCGACGCTCGACACGCTGCGCACGATCGAGATCGCCGCGAAGCGATAGGGGCGCAGCTTGGCGCGCTCGAACTCCTGGCCGACATCGACCGCATTCGACATGATCGCGACGAACATGCTGGCGAGCACCAGCTCGACACTGACGTCGCTGCGGAACAGGAACACCAGCGGGGTCGCGGCGCACATGGCCACGACCGTCAGCGCGAAGGCGACCATCGCCGTGCCGCGAAAATCGACATCCGACGACATCGCCTGGTAGCGAGACACCGACAGCTTGATCCAGACGAAGAAGATCGCCCCCAGAATGCCGGCAATGCTGGTGCCGACGACATAGACGCCATACTCCGCCGGCGTCAGCAGCCGCGTGTAGGCGGTGACCGCGAAGAAGCCCACCGCCGCAGGCAGGATATGGGCGACGAGATAGATGGAGAAGTGGCGATTCAGCATGCGTGTACGGGACCGGCGGCCTTGAAATCGAACGGCCGTTAATCAGTTGGACCTTGGCTTGACGTTCAAGGCTTGGCGATCGGACTGCGCCGCAGCATCTCCCAACATAATCATTTAAGTCTGCAGATCGGCCGCCGAATGGGGCGGGCCCACCGGTTTCGCGCGTTAGCGTTAAATTTGCCCTGTCCTTGAACGGGTCGCCGCGATCACCGAAAAGAAACCATGATTTCAAGACGTCGCCCGACCTTCGGTTAATGCGTGGACGTAACTGACATGGACGTTGCCGAGCGAATACAGGCAAACCCGGCATCCCTGCCCCATGGCGGGACCGATGCGCCCCTGGTCCCGGCGGCCCCTGCGGACGGGGGCAAGCGGATGACGCTCAATTTGTTCTTCGAGGAGCGTGACGACCGCTGGTTTCCAGGCGATCGCCACGTCCGGCCGCTGGTGCGGCGGATGCTGCTCGGCAAATCCTGGATCAGCGGCCAGCGCCGCGTGTTCCTCAATCTCTGCGCCGGACTCGATCGGGTCGACGTCCCTTACCGCGTCAACGATTACGGCTACATCCGCAAGCACCCGGAGGAGCTCGCCTGCATCATCGGGCGCCCGTTCGTGCTCGACCGCTTCGCATGGAAGAACCCGCTCCTGCTCGGCGTCGTCATGTACAACCATCCGATTGAAGTGCCCGAGCGTCTCCAGGACCTGCACGAGAAGACCATCCTGGTGCCCTGCAACTGGTATGCGGAGATGTGCCGGCCATACTGGCCGCATGTCGAGGTCTGGCCGGTCGGCATCGAAACCGATTTGTGGACGCCAACGCCGGCCGAGCAGAAGAGCGTCGACGTGCTGCTCTACGACAAGGTGCGCTGGGAGCACGAGCGCTATGCGAGCGAGCTGATCGAACCGATCCGCCGCCATCTCGAAGCGAGCGGCCGCTCGGTCGAAGTGATCCGCTACGGCCATTACAAGGAAAACGACTACAAGGCGGCGCTGGCGCGCTGCCGCAGCATGGTGTTCCTCTGCGAGCACGAGAGCCAGGGCATCGCCTGCCAGCAGGCGCTGTCCAGCGGCGTGCCCGTGTTCGCGTGGAATCGCGGCGGGCCGTGGCAGGATCCGGAGTATTTTCCCGATAGGGTGAAATACGAAGGCGGCGTGTCCTCGGTGCCCTATTTCGACGCACGTTGCGGCCGCACGTTCATCGACGCGAACGGCTTCATCTCCGGCTGGAGCGACTTCTGGTCGCAAGTCAGCGCGGGCGACTTCGTACCTCGCGATTATGTGATGGACAATCTCACGCTCGAAAAGGGCGCGCTTCACTATTACGGGATCGCTGAAGCGGTGATGCAGCGTCAGGCGCGCTGACACAGCCGTTCGCGAAAGTTAACCCAACAACAGGAAACCGCGGCGTCGCAAGGCGCCGCTTGGTACATTGGCGCGTTGGTTCCGAAAGGACGGCCGCCACGTGATGAAGCTCGACAGACGCGAATTTCTCCTCGGCAGCGCCGCAACGCTCGCAGCGGGCGCATCGGCGTCAGCACTGCCGGCGTCGAAACTTGCGCAGCGCCGTCCGGGCTTTGGCGCCGCCGCCACGCTCTGGGACCTGCAGGCCGAGCCGCGGCTCGGCGAGGCCATCAGCACCTACTGCACCCAGGTGGTGCCGGTGCTCGAATTGAAGTGGCCGATGCTGCGGCCGGACGCGCACACCTTCGCCTTCGAGCGCGCCGACGCCATCTATGATTTCGCAGAAAAGAACGACCTGACCATGCGCGGACACGCGCTCGCCTGGTATCACGACATTCCGGACTGGACCAAGCAGATCAAGGATTCGAAAGGCGTCGAGCGCGCCTATGTCGATCACATCAACACCGTCGTGTCCTATTACAAGGACAAGCTGACCTCGTGGGACGTCGTCAACGAGCCTATCCCTGACAATCCCAAAGGCGTCACCGACCGACGCGACACGTTCTGGACGCAGCATCTCGGCGACCGCTGGATTCCGCTCGCCTTCCGCACTGCGGCCGCGGCCGATCCGTACGTCAAGCTCGCGATCAACGAATACGATATCGAGTCGGCGAAGGACTCGTTCATCGCCAAGCGCGCCGCCTACCGCAACCTCATCATGAGTCTGCTCGACCAGGGCGTGCCGCTGCACGCGGTCGGACTGCAATCGCATCTGCATGCCGAGCTCGAGATCGACACCCACGGGCTCGCGGAATTCGTCACCGAGCTCCGCGCGTGGGGCCTCGAAGTCTACGTCACCGAGCTCGACGTCGACGATCAGAAGTTGACGGGAAGTCCGGCGGAGCGCGATGCCATCGTCGCCAAGCGCGTCGACGACCTGCTGACGGCGATTGCGACCAGCGGGCCGGTGCGCTCGATCCTGACCTGGGGCATTTCCGATCGTTACAGCTGGATCAACGGCACCTTCGCCCGCAAGGACAAACAGCCGAACCGGCCGCTGCCGCTCGACGGCGAGTTCAAGCCGAAGCCGTTCATGGACGTGATCAGCAGGTTCACGAAGGACGCGTGAGGGCTGAGCCGGCGAGCCCTAATCCGACGGCAGCCCCTGCGCGATGCCGCGGAAGCGCAGCGGCGCGAGCGACGACGCCCGCTGCCACCAATCGGCGACACGGTCGTCGAGCGCCGTCACCCCGCGGCCCCGGCCGGGGAAGATCCGGATCTGCTGCACAGCCTCGGCCTCGAACCCCTTGCCCTTGCGCGTGATCTTGAGGGCGGCACCTTCGCGGTCCAGCTGCGTCAATGGCACCAGCAGCCGCCCGCGCGGGCGAAGCGACTCGAGCCAGAGCGGATGCGGATGCGAGAATCCGGCGTGCACGATGATGACGTCAGCCGGCTCGCTGACATCCAGGCAACCATCGCCGTTGATAATTTCGACATTCCGATAGGCGCGAAGATAGGCCGCGGCACGCACCGCGAGCCGCTCGTCGCATTCGATCGCCTGCACCCTGCCCTTTGGACCGACGATCTCCGACAGGATCGCCGAGAAATAGCCAAGCCCGCAACCGATCTGGACCACGCGGTCCTTCTCCCCGACGCCGAGCAGATCGATGAAATGCGCCCACAGGCTCGGCAATCCGGTGTCGAGCTTGCGGCGTGCGTCGATCGCAACCAGCACATTGTCGTAGAGATGGACCGGGTCGGCGTCGGGCGTCAGACGATAGCCGCGCGCCGCCTCGTTCTTGATACGCCAGGGCCCCTTCGCCAGAAAATTTTCGCGCGGCACCGCCGCGAGCGCTGCAAGCAGGCGCGACGAGGAGAGGCGTTCCCGCTTCGCAATCAACTCGACATAGCGCGCACGCGCGGCGGACAGATCGCTCATTTCACCGGATAGACCTGCGGACGAGCCGGTGTGTCGCCACCGATCTCATGCAGCAGCTGCATGGCCTGCTTCAGGTCCGGCGTCAAAAATCCCTCGTTGAACTTGCCGATGATCGGCACGAGCAAAAGACTTGCATGTTCACGTTTGCCGGTTTCGTGCGACAGCCTTGCGAGGCTGACGGCAGTTCTGAGCTCCCAGGACAGCGCTCCCTGCTTGCGCGCCGTCTCCAGCGACAGGCCGAACAGATCCTCCGCCTCCTGCACCGAGGCCGGATTGCCGTCCGACAAGGTGATCTCGCCCTGCAGGCGATAGACTTCGGCGAGGTAGGAGTGATCGCCGGTCCGTCTTGCGGTCGCGAGCGCACCGTCCAGCGCGCGCAAGGCGGCATCACGCATGCCGACCTTGGCATAGGCCTCCGCGAGCAGGCAGCGGAACCAGCAGCCGGCGAGCCAGGAATCCATCGCCTCGTATTCGTCGAGGCCGAACCGCATCTGGCTGATGCCTTCGTCGGCCTCACCGAGCTGCGCCAGCGCCCAGCCGCGCAGGATCGCCGCCTGCTGCTTCCAGTGCAGGAAATTGTGCTCGGTGGCGATGATCATGGCGCGGTTGGCGTGGTCGCGCGTGCCCTCGATATCGCGCAGGTGCTGGCAGAGATAGGCGCCGAACACCAACGCGAAGGCGAGCGAGAAAGGATGACGGATCTTCTCCGCATGCAGGATCGCCTGCTCGCTGTGCTGCCGCGCCGCGTCGGGCTGGCCGAGGAACCAGAGGAGATAGCCGAGATAGGACAGCGAGACGACGCCGGGATCGGTGCCGTGCCGCTCCATCAGGTCGGAGTGCAGATCGGGGCTGTAGAGATTGATGCAGCGGTGCAGATGATGCTGCGCGGCGGCGAAGCGCCCGCGATAGAGCATGGTCATCGCGATCGAGCGGTGCGCCTCGATCAGATAGCCGGTCTGCTGCGCAGGCTGCGCCTGCTCGTTCAGCCGCTCGCGCTTGGCGAATTTCAGCAGCTCGACGCTGAGATCATGCGCGCGGGTGAGATCGGCGCGGATGAAATGGCAGACCCAGAGCCCGCGCGTCGCGGCAAATGCCTTTTCGTCGTCGTCGAGCTGCTGGCCCAGTTCGAGGGCGCGGATGTAGTTCTCTTCGACCTCCTGCACGGCATAGCCCTTGGCGGCGATCAGCGCGTTGCCGAGCGCGATCCTCAGCTCGAGCTCCATCTCGTCGGCGCCCTGCATGCGGGCATTGGCCTGCACGACGCTCAAGCCCCGGCGCAGATGGCCGATCGCCTCGAGATTGGCGCCGCTCTTGGCCGCCTGCTTGCCGGCCTTAAGCCAGAAGCTCGCCGCGCCCTCGCTTTGGCCGGATTCGGTGAGATGGTGGGCGAGCAGCTCCGGCTCGCGCTCGGTCTTCTCCGGATACATCTCGGCAAGCACCTGGGCGATGCTGGCATGCAGCTTGCGCCGCTCGCTGTGCAACAGGCTGGCATGCGCCGCGTTCTGGATCATCACGTGCTTGAAGGAGTAGAGCGCGTCGGGCGGATGGCCGCGCCGCATGATCAGGCCCGCCTCCTCCAGATGCGTCAGCGCCGCCTCGATCTGCTCCGCCGGCGTATTGGCGACCGCGTGCAGGGTCTCGTAGGAGAACTCGCGGCCGATCGTGGCGCCGATCTGCGCGATCCGCTTGAACGGCCCCATCCGGTCCAGACGCGCCATCAGCGAGTCCGTCAGCGTCGCCGGGATCGCCAGTTGCCGCCACGGGCCCGACAGCACGTACCGTCCGTGCCGCTCGGTCAGGAGGTTGGATTCGAGAACCGTCTTGGTCAGCTCTTCCAGAAACAGCGGCACGCCGTCGGTCTTGACGATGATCTCCTCGACGACCTCCTTGGGTAGCTCGCGCCCCGCGACGCGCTCGACCAGCATGGTGCGCAACGGCCGGCTGAGCCGGTTCAGCACCAGTGTGGTGATATGTGAATGTGCGTTCCAGCTCGGCTGGAATTCGGTGCGCGCGGTGATGATGGCAAGGATCGGCCGGTTCTGCACCCGTTCGACCAGAAGATCGACCACCTCGCGGGAGGTCGGATCGATCCAGTGCAGATCCTCAAAGGCCATCACCAGCGACATCTCGCGCGAGAGGCCCAGGAAGTGGTTGACCAGCGCCGCGACCGTCGCGTCCTTCTGCTGCTGCGGCGACAAATCGAGCGGCGGATAGCGCTCCCCCGTCGGGATCGACAACAGCGCGGCAAATAGTGGCGCCACCTGCTCGATATCGCCTTGGGCGGCGGCAATCGCATTCTCCAGGCTGGTCAGCGACAGCGCGGACGTGTCTTCGCGGTCGAGACCGAGGGAGAATTTGAGCTGCTCGGAGAACGGATAGAACGCGGTGGAGGTGTAGTAGGGCGAGCATTGGAACGAAACCTGTCCGTGCCGGTCGCCTGCGATCCGCTCGAAGATTTCCTGGATGATGCGCGACTTGCCGATGCCGGGCTCGCCGAACTTGACGACGACCTGGCCGTCGCCCTCCTTGACCTGCTGCCAGCGCCCCATCAGCAGCGCGATTTCCTCCTCGCGGTTGACGAGCGGGGTCAGCCGCGTGCCCATGGCAGCCGCAAAGCGGGTCTCCACGCGCGTGGCGCGAACCACGTGCCAGGCCTGGGCCTTGTCAGAGATGCCCTTCAGCGCATGGGCGCCGAGATTGCGATAATCGAACTTCCCCTTCAGTAGCGACTGCGTCGAGGCGGAGATCACCACGCCGTTGGGGGGTGCCAGTGCTTGCAGGCGCGCGGCCAGATTGACGGTCTCGCCGACCGCGGAATCGCGCTCTTCGGTGCCCTGGCCGACGAGGTCGCCAACCACGACGAGGCCGGTCGCGATCCCGATGCGGACGGCGGGCGCATGGCTCAGCGCGCCGCGCGGCTCGATCGCCCGCGCCGTCGAGAGCACCCGCACGATCTCGAGCCCGGCGCGCACCGAGCGCTCGGCGTCGTCCTCATGCGCAGTCGGGTAGCCGAAATAAACCAGAATGCCGTCGCCGACGAAGCGGGCGGCAAAGCCCTCGTAATGCTTCACCACGCGCACGCAGGTCTCGCGGAAGCTCGCGATCATATCGCGCACGTCTTCCGGATCGAACTGGGCAGAAAGCGCAGTGGAATCGACCATGTCGCAGAACATGGTGGTGAGCTGACGCCGCTCGGCGCCGACCTCGGTGCGGGTCGGCGGGTGCGCCGGCGCGACCGGCACTTCCGCCGTCTCGGCCTGGAATAGCGCGGCCATCGCCCGCTGCAGCCGCTTGCGATCGCCGAGCGGCAATCCGAGCTCGGCAAGATCAGCCTCGGTCAGGTCTCCCACGACGTCGAGATCGAGGCGGTGCTGCGCGAACAGGTCGGTGTAGTGACCAAGACCGACGCCTTCGAGCCAGCGCTTCAACCCGACTTCAGTCCCCGGCTCTTTCTCCAGCATGGTGATCCCGCCCGACACTCCCCCCGCCGAAAGGCTTAAGGTCCCTCAACCACAGATTTTGGGGCCAAAACTTCACCTCAGACTGGACGCGTTCCCTAACTCTTGGGAAGAATAGCCCAATCAGATCAAAAGGGAATGGCGTTGTCGGAGATTGCATCCGGGGCGAGAGAGGGATCGGCAGGCGCGGGCGCCGAAACCAAGACGTTTGCCGATATCGGCGGCCTTCTCGCCTTCCACGCGCACACGATGCCGGCGGCGCCCGCCCTGCTCGGCCCCGGCCGGCCGCCGCTGACCTATGGCGCGCTCGGCGCCAGGATGGCGCATCTCATCCAAACGCTGCGCGGGCTTGGCATTGCACCTAGCGACCGGATTGCCGTTGCGCTGCCGCGCGGGGCCGACAGCGCGCTGGCTCTCATCGCGGTCGCATCAAGCTGTGCCTGCGTCCCCGTCAACCCGGACCTGACGGCGGATGAACTGCAACGCTATTTCAGCGAATTGAAGCTGACAGCGCTGATCACCCGGGCCGACATGAACTCACCAAGTCGTGACGTCGCCAGGACGCTCGGTATCGCGGTGATCGACTTCGTGCCGGGGCCGGATACGGACCTCGGCGGCTGTGAATTCATCGGCCCGACGGTCGGTCCGGCGAACACGAGCGGCGCCGCGAGTGCCGAGGATGATGCCTTCATCCTGCTGACGTCGGGCACGGCGGCGCGGCCGAAAATGGTGCCGCTGACGCATCGCAATGTGTGCCTCTCCGCGCAAAATGCCGGCCGGGTGCTGTCGCTCAGATCGCAGGATCGCCTGTTGAATGCCCTGCCGTTGTTTCACGCCCATGGTTTGATCTCCGGACTGCTCACGGCACTGGCCGCCGGCTCCAGCGTGATCGTGACCGGCGGTTTCGACGCACCGTCCTTCTTCGGCTGGATGCGGGATCTGCAGCCGACCTGGTACACGGCGGTGCCGACCATTCATCGCGCGCTGCTGACGGCCGCGGAAGCCAACCCGGAGCGCGCCCGCGCGTCATCGCTGCGCGTGATCCGCTCGGCCTCGTCCTCGCTTGCGCCCGCGATCCTGAATGGACTGGAGACGATGTTCGGCGTGCCCGTGCTGGAAACCTACGGCATGACGGAAGCGGCCTCGCAGATAGC
Organism: Bradyrhizobium rifense; assembly: GCF_008123425.1. Lineage (GTDB taxonomy): Bacteria > Pseudomonadota > Alphaproteobacteria > Rhizobiales > Xanthobacteraceae > Bradyrhizobium > Bradyrhizobium rifense. The sequence goes on along the minus strand of NZ_VSSS01000032.1, from coordinate 56,494 downwards.
CGCCAATCCGTTCGAGCTTCGCAAGATCGGGGCGGTCGGCCGCGCCGCAGGCCCTGAGATCGCCATCATGGACGAGACCGGCCGCGCGCTTGCAAGCGGCGAGCGTGGCGAAATCATGCTGCGCGGGCCGAACATGAGCCGCGGCTATTATAATGACGAGGCGGCGACGCAGGCCGCATTTCGCGACGGCTGGTTCCGGACCGGCGATCTCGGCTATCTCGATGCCGACAGCTATTTGTTCATCGTCGGTCGCATCAAGGACGTCATCAACCGCGGCGGCCAGAAGGTGTCGCCGCTGGAGGTGGAAGAGGTGCTGTTGGCGCACCCCGCGGTGCTCGAAGCCGGCGTCTTCGCCATTCCCCACGAAAAACTCGGCGAGAACGTCGCCGCCGTCGTGGTGCTGCGGGAAAATTCCGAGGCGACCTCCGACCAGTTGCGCCAGTTCGCGCACAAACGTCTCGCCGCCTACAAGGTGCCAAGCCTGATCCGCAGTGTGGCGGCCCTGCCGAAGGGCGCCAGCGGCAAGGTCAAGCGCAACGCGCTGGCCGAGCTGATTTCGGCGTCGGATGACGACGACGAGACGCAGCTGCCGCGCAACGTGCTGGAGACCGAGATCGCGGAGATCTGGGCCAACCTTCTGGAGCTTCCGAGAATAGGCGTCGATCAGGACGTCTTTGCGCTCGGCGCGGACTCGCTTGCGGTCACGCAGATGCGCTCGCGCCTGCGCGAGCGTTTCAACGTCGATTTCTCGTTCGAGGACATCTTTGATTGCGCCACGGTCGGCGCTCTCGCGGCCCGGCTCGAGACCACAGCCCATCGCGATCCGACACTGCCGGCATGGCGCCCGGAGGCTTCCGAAGGGGACGCGACGCTGTCGTTCCAGCAGCAGCGGATGTATGTGCTCTCGCGGCTCGATCCGACGCGCTACAATTATAACGTGGTCGAAGTCGCGCTGCTCAAGGGGCAGGTCGATATCGCTGCGCTACAGGCGAGCCTCGCTACGATCTGCGCCGGCCACGAGGTGCTGCGTTCGGTCTTCGTCGAACGCGAGGGCGAGCCTGTGCAGCGTGTGCTTCAGGCATCGCCGCGGTTCGAGCGGATCAAGCTAAGAGCCTGCCCTTCACACCGGCAGGCAGCAGTCGTCCGGCGCGAGGCGCTCAAGCTGGCGCAATATCCGTTCGATCTCGCCCGCGAGCCGCCGCTGAAGGTCACGCTGCTCTCGTTCGACAAATCCAGCCATGCGCTGGTGGTCAACGTCCATCACCTCGTCACTGACGGATGGTCGCAGCGGCTGTTCTGGGAGGCGCTTGCCGTCGAATATTCCGCCGCACGCAAGGGGAGCACGACGATGTTGCCCTCGCCCGGCTTCCAATATCGCGACTTTGCGCGCTGGCAGCAGAGCTGGGCGCAGACACCGGCAGCCAAGGAGCAGCTCGGTTACTGGCGCGAGCAGCTCGACGGCGTCACCACACTACCGCTGCGGACCGACCGGTCACGGCCGGAAGTCTGGAGCGGTCACGGCGCCCGTCACTATTTCGAATTCTCAAAGACCCTTTCGGCGGACATGCGCGCGCTGAGCCAGGACCAGGGCGTGACACTGTTCATGGCGCTGCTCGCGGTGTTCCAGTGCCTGCTGTTCCGCCATACCGGGCATGAGGATGTCGCGACGGGCTCGCTGATCGCGAACCGCAACCAGATCGAGAGTGAGCGGCTGATCGGACTGTTTGCCAATACGCTGATCCTGCGCAACGATTTCGGCGGCGACCCGACTTTCGGCGAGCTGCTGCGCCGGGTGCGCCAGGTCACGCTCGATGCCTATCGCAACCAGGACCTTCCGATCGAGGAAGTCCTGCGCGCGTTGCAGATCGCGCGAAGGAGCGACGGCAATCCGCTGTTCCGGATCATGTTCATCCTCCAGAACGCATCGATCGAGGCCGCGCACTTCCCCGGCCTGTCGGCGCGCCGGCTGGAGATCGACCCAGAAGTCGCGCGCTTCGACATTACGCTCGAGCTGGTCGAGGCCGAGGGCCGCTTCACCGGCTTCTTCGAATACGCCACCGATCTGTTCGACGCAGGTACGGTCGAGGGCATGGCGGATCAGTTCAAGACCCTGCTCAAGGCGGTCATCGCCAATCCCGAGCAGCGCATCTCGCGTCTGCCGCTGCTTACCGACGCCGAACGCCAGATGCTGCCGACGAAAGGCCGGCCGGCCCATTTCACCACGCGCGGCAATCTCTGCGAATGCTTCGAGCGGCAGGCGAAGAAGACGCCGAACGCCGTGGCGATCTCCGACGGACATCTGTCCCTGAGCTATCGCGAACTGGCACGCCGCAGCCAGGCGATCGCGCGCTGGCTCACGCGCGAAGGCGTTGGCGCCGAGAGCGTCGTCGCCTTGTTAGCGGAGCGTGGGCCCGACCTGCTCGCCGCAATGATTGCGGTTCAGCGCGTGGGCGCGGCTTTCCTGAACCTCGATCCCGAGCAGCCACCGGCGAGGCTCGCAACCATCCTCGGATCAAGCTGCGCAGGCGTGCTGCTGACGGGGCGCGCGCAGTCCGCCATGGTCGACGCGCTGCTCGAGCCGCTGGTCGCGCGCATCCAGGTCGCCGAGCTCGATGACGCAATCGCGCTGGAATCGACCAAGCCGGCCCGCGCAGCACGGCGCGCAAGCGCGAGCCTTGCCTATCTCATCTATACGTCCGGCTCTTCCGGCGCGCCAAAGGGCGTCATGATCGAGCAGCGCGGGTTGTCGAACCATCTGGCGTCGCTGATCGCCGAGCTCGGCCTCACGGCCAGAGACGTGATCGCGCAGACCGCACCGCAGAGCTTTGTGATCTCGGTCTGGCAGTTCCTCGCCGGTCCCATGGTCGGCGCGCGCGTCCATGTCTGCGGCAATTCGGTCGTGCAGGACCCGATGCTGCTGGCGCGGGAGATCGACCGCGAGGGCATCACCGTGCTCGAGATCGTCCCCTCGCTGCTACGCGTCATCCTCGAACGCCTCGACGAGGCGCCGATGCTGCGCGCCTTTGCGAAGCTGCGGCTGCTGATCTCGACCGGCGAGCCGCTGCCGGTCGAGCTCTGCCGCGCCTGGTTCGCCCGCTGCCCGAAGGTGCCGCTGATCAACGCCTATGGCGCCTCGGAATGTTCTGACGACGTCTCCCTGCACCGGCTGACGAGGGCGCCGGACACGACGACGACCAATGTCCCGGTCGGAGCGCCGCTACCCAACACCCAGCTCTATGTGCTCGATCCAAATCTGGAGCCGCAGCCGATCGGCGTGGTCGGCGAGCTCTGCATCGGCGGCGCCGGCGTCGGCCGCGGCTATGTCAACGATCCCGCCCAGAGCCGGCAGCGCTTCATCCCCGATCCGTTCGCGCGCCGGCAAGGCGCGCGGCTGTACCGCACCGGCGACCTCGCCCGCCGCCGCGCCGACGGGACGATCGAATGCCTCGGCCGCGCCGACCTTCAGGTCAAGGTCCGCGGCTATCGCATCGAGCTCAAGGAAATCGAGGCTGCGCTTGCCGACCACGCAAGCGTCCGCGCCGGCATCGTCGAGCCGCGCCGCGACGCCAATGGCGATGTCAGGCTGATCGCCCACGTCGTTGCCAAGGCAAGCAGCCAGATCAGCGCCAGCGAATTGCGCGACTTCCTCAAGAGCCGGCTGCCTGTTCATGCGATCCCGTCGGCCTTCCTGTTCCTGGATCAGGTCCCGCTCAATGCCCATGGCAAGCTCGATCGCTCCGCGCTGCTGGCGCCGGCGCAACAGGAGACCGCCGGGACGGAGGCCGCCGTGCCGGCCCGCCGCTTCACCGAAAAGGTGCTGTCCGACATCTGGATCGATCTGCTGAAGGTCGAGAGCCTCGGCGTCACCGATAATTTCTTCGACCTCGGCGGCCATTCGCTGCTGGCGGGCCAGGCGATGGCGCGCGTGGCCCGTGCGCTCGGGGTCTCGCTGCCGATCAAGACCATTTTTGAGGCGCCGACGATCGAAGAACTCGCCCGGCGGGTTGACGAGGCCGTGGCCGCGAAACCGCAAAAGCCCGCGGCCGGCGTGCCACGCCTGGCCGACAGCGGACCGCCCACACTGTCGATCGCGCAGGACCAGATGATGCGAATCGAGCAGAACCTGCCCGATCTGCCGCTGTTCAACCTGCCCTTCGCTTTCCACCTCGAAGGCCCGATTGATCCGCGCATGCTGGCGCAGGCTATCGATGACATTGTGCGCCGCCACGAATCGCTGCGGACGGCGTTCGGCTGGAATGGCGAGGAGCCAGTCAGCCGCATCATCGCGCCCGCCGCGCTCGGTCCGGTCCTGACCGTCGAGACCATCGGCGACGGGCGGCCCCACAACAACAAACGGCGCAAGGCGCTCGAACTGAAGAAGATCGAGCTCCTGATCGCGCAGGAGACCTATACCCCGGTCGACGCCGCCCGGGCGCCGCTGCTACGGGCGCGGCTGCTGCGGCTGCACGCCGAGGATCACATCCTGCTGCTGACATTGCATCATGCCATCGCCGATGGCTGGTCGATCGGCGTACTGTTCGAGGAATTGTCCAACCGCTACGCCGCGCTGGCGGGCCATCCGTCGGCGCCTCTGCCAAAGATGCCGCTCGCGTTCTCCGACGTCGCACGCTGGCAGCGCTGGTGGTGCGGCACCGAGGCGGCCCGCCGCCAGGCCGCCGACTGGACCGAGACTTTGCGCGGTTCAGCTCCCCTGTTTGACGGCGAAGCGCGGCCGGGCGCGTCGACCGGCCATCATCCGCTCGGCCTGGAGCGCGACCTGGTCGCCCGGCTCACGGCCTATGCGCGACAGCACAACGCCACGCTGTTCATGTGCCTGCTCACGGGCCTCAAGGCTCTGCTGCTGGCGCGGACCGGACGCACGGACATCTCGGTCGCGACCGCCATGGCCAATCGCGGCCAGCCGGACACCGAGGGGATCGTGGGTCCGTTCGAGAACACGGTGATCGTCCGCAGCCGAATCACGCCGGATCTGTCGTTCACGCAGGCCTTGGGCCGCGTGCGCCAAAGCGTGCTCGAGGCGCATGCCCGGCAGGAGCTGCCGTTCAACATCCTGGCCGACCATCTGGAGCAGGAGGGCATCGATCCGGCTTCGCTGCTCCAGGTCTATTTCACTCTGCAAAATCCGCTGCGCCAGCCGCTCGAGCTGCCCAATGTCGCGGTGCGATCGATCGGAAACGTCGCGCGCGAGGGCCAACCGGTGCTGCCGGTCGACCAGACCTGGCTGTCGCTGATGCTCAAGGAGCGCCCGAGCGGGATCACAGGTTCGTGCAACTACAAGGGCGAGCTGCTCGACGGCGCCATGGTCGGCGCGTGGATGGAGGATCTCGCCGCGCTGCTGGGAGCCGCCATTACGCAGCCCAATACGCCGCTCGATCGGCTGCTCGCCCGCAGGGCGGCATGACCCGCTGTACAAGCCGGGCGAATAGGAGTTCACTCGCCAAAGCTGTGAATGATCAAGTTGCATCTTGATTCTTTGGCGCTTGCCGCGCAAGATTATTCCAGCGTTTTTGATTTGGACGATTATTTTCAACCGGGGGAGTGTCATTATGGGTTTCATCAAATTTACCAAGGGTACCTCGCTGAGCGACAAGGACCGCAAGGCCCTGCAAAAGCTTCTCTCCGACGAGAAGAAGAAGCTTCAGTCCGCTCTGAAGGACGTCGACGCCAGCCTTTCGATGCTGGGCGGCAAAAAGGCCAAGAAGAAAAAGTAAGACTCGTCGGCCGGGACGCCGAACGAATCTTCAATTTCATTTCCGAATTTAGGCCGCTCGCCTGTCGAGTTGGGGTCTCGCACAAGCTTGCGCCTGTAAACCGGCCAGCAATCGACAAGAATTTGCCTGGGTGGGCCGCTAGAAGCGGCCTGCTCGGTTGCTTCCTGCTCGGTTGATTCTTCGGTCAGGGTCGGATTTGGCCTCCGCCTGACGCTATGGGCCCAATTGATGGCAAACGACGAAATTGAACTGTTTGTCGGACTGATCGAGAGCATCGACACGCCTGGCGCGGTCGGGGCGTGCCGGCGGCTGCTCTCGGTCGACGAACGGATACGCGCCGACCGCTTCATGTTCGAGCGCCATCAGCGGCAATATATCTTCGCGCACGCGATGTTGCGCATGGCGCTCTCGCACGCGGCCCCCGAGGTCGAACCGACCGACTGGTCGTTTTCGACCGGCCGCTACGGGCGGCCCTTTGTCGCGGCGCCCGCGACTTCGACGGCACTGCATTTCAGCCTGTCCCATGCCGACGGCTGCGTCGCATGCGTCGTGTCGAAGCACGAGACCGTCGGCGTCGACGTCGAAACGGTATCGCGGCGCGTCGCGCCGCTCTCCACCGCGCTTCGCTTCTTTGCGCCGGAAGAGGTCGAGACGCTGCGCGGACTGCCGGAGCCGGCCGCGATCGAGCGCTTCTTCGACTATTGGACGCTGAAGGAAGCCTATCTGAAAGCCAGGGGGTTTGGTCTCAACCTGCCGCTCGACGCATTCGCGATGCAGGTGTCGCGGGAGGCGATCGAGATCAGCTTCAAGCCCGATATCTCCGACGATCCCGCAGGCTGGCGCTTCTCGCTGTGCTCGCCCTCGCCCTCGCATCGCCTGGCGATCGCCGACGGGTCGCGCGCGGCCGGCGGCCTTCGCATCACCCGCAACGCCTGGCCGCTCCAGGAAGCGGCGGAATGATGCCGGCGCGGTTGCGCGTCTTTCCCGCGATCTCGCGCAACCGCGATCCCCAAAAATATGTCGGCGAGCTGATGCGGGTGGCGGAGTTCACCGACCGCAACGGCTTCGAAGGCATTCTGCTGTTCGAAGGCAATGACGTCTTCGTCGAGCCCTGGGCGATGGCCCAGCACATCATCGCTGCGACGACGCGAAGCTCGCCGCTGATCGCGGTCAATCCAGTCTACATGCACCCGTTCACGGCGGCAAAATTCGTGTCGTCCTTTGCGCAGCTCTACGGCCGCAAGATCTATCTCAACATGATCACGGGGACCGCGATCAGCGACTTGCAGGGACTGGGTGACGACAAATCGCATGCCGACCGCTATGTTCGGCTCGGCGAGTTCGTCGCGATCGTGCGCCAATTGCTTTCGAGCTCGCGGCCGGTCAGCTTCAACGGGCGGCTCTACACTGCGGCCAATCTCCAGCTCCGGCCGCGCCTGCCTGCCGAACTGATGCCCGAGTTCCTGATCGCAGGCCAGTCGGAGGCGGCGCAGCGCATCGCCAGCGAGACCGGCTGTATCAAGATGCAGATGTTGCCGCCCGATCTCGACCAGGGCCTCAAGGCCCCCGGCATGAACTTCGGCATATTTGCGCGCGAAAGCCGCGACGAAGCACGAGCCGCCGCGCAAAAGCGCTTCCGCGACAGTGCGGACGATCGCGAGCTTCTCGCGCTGACCATGGAGAACACCGACTCGGTCTGGAAGCGGCATCTCTATGACGGCCAGAGCGGCGAGCTCCAGGACAATGGCTATTGGCTGCTGCCGTACCTGACCTTCCAGGCCGACTGCCCCTATCTCGTCGGCAGCTATGCCGAGATCGGCGCGAAGCTGAAGGAATTTGCCGCGAAAGGCCTGACCACGATCATGCTCGACATGGTCGCGGACGAGACCGAGATGCAGCACGTCTGCAAGGCGCTCAAGGCGAGCGGATTGTTCTAGAGGCTTTCTCCCTCTCCCCGTTCTTACGGGGAGAGGTGAAGATCACCGCGCCTCTTCGAACCCCGCCAGCACTGACGTCAGGTTCGCACTCAAAATATCCGAAAGATAGCCGCCTTCCTGCACGAACACGGTCGGCAGGCCCAGCTTCGCGATGGCCTGACCGATGCGGCGGAAGCCGGGAGTCGTCACGGCGAGACCCTTCAACGGATCGTGCTCGGAGGCGTCGAGGCCGAGTGCGATCACGAGCGCGCCGGGCGCGAAGGATTCGATCGCCTTGCGCGCGACATCCATCGCCTGGATGTAGCCGTCATCGCCCGTGCCGATCGCCAGTGGAATGTTGAGATTGGTGCCGAGGCCGGGGCCTTCGCCGCGCTCATGTGCATAGCCCCACACGAAGGGATAGTACGCAGTCGGATCGGCGTGGATCGAGATCGTGTAAACGTCCGGCCGCGCGTAGAAGATGCCTTGCGTGCCGTTGCCGTGATGGACGTCGACGTCGAGGATGACGACGCGCTCATGCTTGAGCCGCAGATGCGCCGCGGCAATCGCGCTGTTGTTGAGGAAGCAGAAGCCGCCGGCCATGTCGCGATACGCGTGATGACCGGGCGGGCGGCAGAGCGCGTAGGTCGCGTCCTCGCCGTCCATCACCATCTGCGCCGCGGTGACGGCAACATCCGTCGCTGCGCAGGCCGCAGCCCAAGTGCCGGGACCGATCGGCGCGGCGGTGTCGGCGGTGTGCCAGCCGAGCTTGCCGACGATATGCGTCGGATAAGTTGCGGCATGGCGCACGGGATGAATGTTGCCGATCATCTCCGGACCGGAATCGCCGAGCGCCGTCCAGGCGTCCCAGGCTTCGCTCAGGAACGACAGATATTCCGGGCTGTGAATGCGCGCGCGCGGGCCCTGGCCGAATGTCGTCGGCTCGACCAGTTGATGCTTGCCGTCCTTCAGGCCCTTGAGCAGGCGGTCTGCGCGCTCAGGCTGCTCGGTGGTGCGCTTGACCACGCCGCGGACCAGGAAGAATTGCGGATCGTGGTTGCGGTGCAGTTCGGTATGGACGGCTTTCACTCAAACACTCCGTGGTCGCTTCTTGACGATGCCACAGATGTCTAAATGCCCGCGGCGACCTGATGCAAGCAAGAAGAATGCCGCCTTCGCGCCACGGCCCCGCGTCAAGAGCAGAGCGCCTTTGACGAACCTAGCAGCGGCCGCGCTGGAGACAGTGCTCGCGGCCCTGCTGGTCGGTGCGGAAGGACTCGATGAAGCCGCCCTGACGCTGGGTGACGAAGACGGTCTTGCCGTCGCCGCCGCCGAAAGCGAGATTGGTTGGCTCTTTGCCCCTCAGCGCGATCTCGCGCTCGACCGCGCCATTGGGCTTCATCAGCGCGATCGTCCCCTTGAGAATGCGTGCGACGTAGAGGCGGCCGGTGACGTCAGTACGCAGGCCGTCGATGGTGTCGGGCTGGAACGCCTTGACGAGCTTTGCGTCGGTCAGCTCATTGCCGCGGATGGCGTAGGACCAGACCTGGCCATTGTTGGACTCACCGACGTAGAGCGTGTTGCCGTCGGGGCTGAGATCGATGCCGTTGGTGGTGCCCATCGGGCGCGGTGCCGACATGATCTGGCCCTGCACCGATCCATCCGCGGCTTTCGCAATGCGCCAAATGTGGCCTTCCCGGCCCTTCCAGTTCGGATCGCTCGCATAGATCGCGCCGTCGCGGGCAACGGTGATGTCGTTGGGCTGGTTCATCTCGTCAGAGTGAAACCAGACACCGGGCTCGGAGCTACCCTTCGGGATCGCAAAAATGTTGTGCTTCTTGTAGTCGGCGATGAGCATCGTGCCGTTGCGATCGAAGCGGATGGCGTTACCGACGCTGCCCTCGGGGAGCGCCGTGAAGGCCTCCGACACCGAACCGCCCGCAGGCAATCGGCCGATGGTGCCGGGCTTGCCGAAATTGACGACGAAGAGGTTGCCGTCGAGATCGGCGGCGGGCCCTTCGATGCCGAAGGTGTATTCGCTCGCAGGCGTGATCTGCACGCTTTCGAACAGTTTTGTTTCGGCTGCCGCCAGCGGCGTCGCGACGACGAGCAGAAGGCTACTGCACAGGCACCAGAAATTCCTGCCGGATGAAATAGCCATCGTCGTCGCTGCACTCGCCATTCAAATAAGGATCGGCCGGCCGGAAGAATCGGCTGAAGCCCGGTTTGTCTACAGCGTTCCTTTGTGTCACGACAACGACCTTGGCGACCGGTATTTCGCCGCATTCCTGGTTTGCCTTGCTGAAAAACTTGCGCTGCGGCAGGCCGAACTTGACGCGCATCCGCGTTCCCGGAACCATTTTCGCGACGAGCAGATCCGCAGTCGCGAGCAGAGCCGCATAACCAGGCTCGGTCTTCGGCAGGTTCTCGCCGCCTGGCGGCATCAGTTTCTCCGCGCCAATGCCGCGCAGCCGCGTACGCAGCTTGCCGGACTGCGGATCGCCCGGATAGATCCAGCCATCCTGCGACAGCATGAAACGGAGCACGGTCGCGTCCTTGTCGGCATCCGACTGCCCCGCCTTCAGGCCGAAATCCGAGTGACAGCCGACGCAGTGCTTTTCGACGAGGTTTTTGCGCAGCGTGGTGAGCCGGATCTTGTTTTGCGCATCCCTGGCGACGAAGGCGGCGAGCTGGTCGATCAACGCCTGGCTGCGCGTGTCGCAGGGCAGCGGCGGCGGTGGATCGCCCGCGGCCCGATCGATGCGGATGATCGTCTGGTTCTTGTCCTCGACCAGCCAGATCGCGCCGTCCTCTGCGACCGTCATGCCGACCGGCGCGCCTTGCGGCCGCGCACCGTTGACGCGGTGCCAGCCGGCGATCAGCTCCTCGAACGGCGCGGCGGCGACATCGCCGGCGTCGGTCTGAAAATTGTGGGTCGGATCGGCCGCACAACTGACATGGTAGCGCACCGGCGCCGGCGCGGGTTTTGGGAAGCCGTGGTCGTCGACTTCGTAGATGACGACGCGGCTGCCGGTCGGGCGATAACCGTGCAGGCCGACCAGCAGCTTGCGTTCGAGCTCCGGAAATTTGGCGCCGTGATAATACAGCATCGCGAGCGGCGCACCGTGGGGCGGCAGCAGCGAGAACGGCTGCTTGTAAAGCGCGTTCGCCGTGCAAAGGGACTTGTAGACGCCAGATTGCAGCACGAGCCTGAACTCGGGACTCGGCGTCGACAGGTCAAAACAATAGGGCCAGCCGTAATGCCTGCCCTGCTCGATCGCGTTGATCTCCTCGTTCGGCTTGAAGATATCGGGCAGATCGCGGCCGTTCTCACCTTGCAGGAACGCGTAGCCGGCATCGGGAAAGTTCGGGTGCAGCGCCAGCGCCATCGAGTTGCGCAAGCCGCGCGCGTAAATCGTGTGGGCGGGATCGGGATCGTTCGGCTTCAACGCCGAAAAAATGCCACCTGACGGCGGCGTGAACAGCCAGATCGCGGCCATGGCGGACGCACCTTCTGCCGCCGCACAAGGTTTTGTGATCGGCGCCGGCGTGATGCAGTCGTCGCTGTGGGCGCCGACATTGACGAACAGCCGCCCGTTGCGATCGAACACGAACTGCTTGAGCGGGTGCGCGCTCTCGTCAAGCCTGGTGCCGTCGGGCAGCGTGATGCGGCGGCCCGGCATGTGACGAATGATGGTCTCGACCGTACCGCGCGGATTGTCCGCGAGCGGATCGAAGCGGAAGATGGTCTCGGCGGTCGAAGCGTAGAGCTTCCTGTCCGGGCCGATCACGAGGCCGAACGGATATTCGACCCCAGTCAGGAGTTCCTTGAACCGCTGGCCGCTGGCGGCGTGGGGGTCGAGCAGCAGCAGCCGTCCATCGGTATGGCCCCAGCCGCCCATGTCGGCGACTACGAACAGGTCGTGCCCGGGCACCTGGATGATCGACCGCGGAAATTTCAGATGATCTTCCTCGCTGGCGACGAGGCCCGCGCAAAAGCCGGCCTTCATGTCGATCTGGACCTTGGGAAAGGCGAGATCGCCGCTGCCGCAGCTCTCCGTTCCTACCGCGTAGCCGCTTTTCCTCACGGGATCGGACGCGGCCAGTGAGCCAAAGCCGAGCAGGAGCTCCGCGAAGGCAACGACACCTACGCACAAGCTTCGGCATCCAACCTGAAATGTGAGCTGATTCACAGCGGTCTCCCCGGCTTTCGGCCGAAGGTTGTTCCATGCTCGCCAGGCGCCGTCCAGTTGAACATCACCCGCCTGTGATCAAACCCGCAAGGCGCGTGGTACCGACCAATCTCCGTAGATTCCCTTACCGGGCTCGGCCCGAATATTTTTCGCATCTTTCGGGTGGTATCGATATGCCGTCCAAGTCGCTTTCCAGAGGAGGCGTGTATGGTTCAGATGTATTTCCACTGCTCGAATGCCGAAGGCACGCTGATCGATCGCTACGGCACGGCAGTCGCCAACCTGACCGAGGCGCGCGACCGCGCCGCCCAGATCATGCGCTCGATGATCGAGACGCCCGGCGCCGAGGACTGGCGTGATTGGGTGATCCATATCAGTGACGACGACGGCGAGGAGATCTTCGATCTCCCCTTCACCGCCATGCTCGGCAAGCCGCATTGAGGTGATGCCATGCTGTTCGCTTCCTTGACCCTGCTCCGCCAGCCCTTCGCCTTCGTCGCCACCAAATGGCAGAAGCTGGTGCGGATCGCAGGCAATCCCTACCGCCCCGAGCTCCACTACATGCGCGGCCCTGGCCCGAAATGGCACGCCAAATATCAGGCCAGCCGGCTGAACCGCGGGCTGTGAGCGTAGCCCGTTCCTTCTCCCCTACTTCCCCGTAAATTTCGCCTTGCGCTTCTCGACGAAGGCCTTGCGGCCTTCGATCGCATCGGCGCTTGTGCGGATCGTGGCTTGAAGCTCGATCTCGCGGCGGAACTGCGCCTCGTAGCTGGTGTGCTCGCTCTCCTCGATCAGCGCACGGGTCGCGACCAAGGCGCGGGTCGGGCCATCGGCGAGACGGCGCGCCAGGGTCAGCGCCTCCTCCATCAGCTTCGCGTCGTCGACGACCTGCCGCACCAGGCCGATCTCCTGGGCACGCTCGGCCGTGAGCGGCTCGTTCAAGAGCATCAGCTCGAGTGCGCGCTGCCGGCCGATCAGCCGTGGCAATAGCCAGGTCGAGCCGAGGTCAGGCACCAGCGCAATGCGGCTGAACACCTGGATGAAGCTCGCCGACCGCGCCGCAACAATCATGTCGCCGGCCATCGCCAGGCTGAAACCGCCGCCGGCCGCGACGCCGTTGACGGCAACGACGACAGGCACGCGGCATTCGCGCAACGCCTTGAAGGCCGGCCAGTAGAAGCGCATCACGCCGGCCGCGAGGTCCTCGCCCAGCGCTCCGGCTGCCTTCAAATTCTGTCCTGAGCAAAAACCACGCCCCGCGCCGGTGAGGACCAGCGCACGGACATCCTCATCCGCACTCATCTCGGCGACGGCGGCAGCGAGCGCGCCGAGCAGGTCCGGCGTCATTGCGTTCAGGCTTGCCGGCTCGTCGAGCGTCAAGATCCCGACAGCGCCATCCCGCGCCTGTTTCACACCTGCCATGTCGCGTCTCCCTTTCGATGTTCTCGTTGCCGGCAATGTGCCATTCTTCGCGCGCTCCGCCAATTGCGGAGCTTCGACGTCAGCGCAACGAAGCCAAGACAGGCACAAGCGACATCATGCCTCATCAGTTCAGCCTCAACCAAACCGTCCGCAAACCCGCCGTCACATCCAAGGGCGGCATTGTCGCCTCGCAATCGCGGCGGGCGGCCGAGGTGGGAGCGCAGGTGCTGGCAGCGGGCGGCGATTGCGTCGACGCGATCGTGGCGACCACCTTCGCGCTGAACGTTCTGGAGCCCTGGAACAGCGGCATCGGCGGCGGCGGCGCGATGGTGCTCTACCGCGCCAAGGAAAATCGCTACGAGGTGATCGACTACGGCATGTGCGCGCCGCAGAGCCTGCGCGCCGCCGATTATCCCATCACCGGCGACCGCACCGCCTCCGACCTGTTTCCGTGGCCGCGGGTGAAGGACGACCGCAACGTTCACGGTCCGGCCGCGATCGCCGTGCCCGGCGTCGTCGCCGGCATGGAGGAGGCGCACCGTCGACACGCCAGGATGTCGTGGAAAGACCTGGTTGCTCCGGCGGTGGCACTCGCCGGCGAGGGCCTGCTGGCCGACTGGTGGACCACACTGACGATCGCCGGTTCGGCAGCGGATCTCCGGCGCTATCCCGCGAGCGCGGCCATGTTTTTGCGGGACGGCCTGCCTCCGAACCCGCCCTGGAGCATCGAGGCCGAGATGCGGCTGCCTCAGGACAATTTGAAGGCGACGCTGTTGCACCTCGCCGCGGCCGGGCCGCGTGACTTCTACCAGGGCGATCTCGCCAGGAGCATCGCGTCCGACATCAGGGCTGATGGCGGCTCGCTGTCGGTCGAGGATCTCGCCGCGTTCCGCGCCCATCTGCGCGAGCCGCTGGCGATCCCCTATCGCGGCGGCAAGGTGCTTGCGACGCCCGAGCTCACCGCCGGGCCGACCATGGCGCATGCGCTGCGCCTGTTGCAGCAGAATTTGAAGCCGGCAGGCACGCCGGATGCGGCCGCCTATGCCGAATATGCCGTTGCCCTGCAAACGGCCTATCGCGAGCGGCTCAAGGACATGGGCGATGCTGACGGCAAGCGCTCGCTCGGCGCCGATCATCTGGCACCGGCCTGCACCACGCATTTCTCCGTGGTCGACCGAGACGGCAACATCGCCGCAGTGACGCAGACGCTGCTTTCGTCGTTTGGCTCGAAATATGTGACGCCGCACACCGGCATTCCCATGAACAACGGCATCATGTGGTTCGATCCGACGCCCGGCACCACCAACTCGCTCGCCCCCGGCAAGCGCTGCCTCACCAACTACACGCCTGTTATCGCCGAGACCAAGGACGGCAAGCGCCTCGCGGTCGGCGCCTCCGGCGGTCGCCGCATCCTGCCTTCGGTGATGCAGCTCGTGTCCTTTGCGATGGATTTCGACATGGACCTCGATGCCGCCATCCATCAGCCCCGCATCGATTGCAGCGAAGGCGCGATCGTGCTCGGCGACACGCGGCTGCCGGCGGATGCGCGCAAGGCGCTCGCCGCACGCTTCGACTACAAGGAAGCGCCGGTGCAGACCCTGCCGATGAAGTTTGCCTGCCCGAGCGTGGTGATGCGCGACGGCGACATCAATTCCGGCGCAGTCGAGATCTTCCAGCCCTGGGCCGACGCGGTAGCGGAGAGCTAAATCCCCAGCCGGTCGCGGACACGGCCGGCAATCACCGCAGCGGTCACGCCGACCGGCCAGAACGCGTGCATCGGGATCGGATTGATGCCGGTGACGGGCATGTCGATCTCGGCCTTGGCGCCGCCGATCAGCCGGCGCGCGAGCTGCGCGCCCATCGCGGTCGAGAGCGCGACGCCGCGGCCGTTGCAACCGAGCGAGATCAGGATGTTTTCGGCCGGCTCGTGCACATGCGGATAATGGTCCTTGGTGATCGCGAGCCGGCTGTTCCAGCCATGGGTCCAGGCCACGCCCTTGAGCTGCGGCCATAACCGCTCGGCGTAGCGCATGAGATAGGCGACGTCGTTCGGCGAATCGATCCAGCGCATTGGGCCGCGGCCGCCCATCAACAGGCGGTTGTTCTGGTCGATGCGGTAGTAGACCGTGATGTGGCCACTCTCATAGAGCACGGGGCGCGTCGGCATGATCGAGCGCGCGACGTCGTCCGCGAGCGGCGCGGTGGCGGCGATCGAGGAGAATACCGGCACGATGGTACGGCGAAGCGCCGGCCAGAGATCGTCCGTAAAGCCGTTGGTGGCGAGCAACACCTTGTCGGCATGAACGACCGCGCGCGGCGTCTCGATGCGCCAGCGGCTGCCGTCGCGCCGGAGCGACAGCGCCGTCGTCTCGCCGTGCACCTTCGCGCCGGCGGAGATCGCGGCACGCGCGAGGCCGCGGGCGTAGCTGAGCGGATGCAGGTCGCCGCCGCGGGTATCCAGCATGGCGCCGATGTAGCGATCCGTGCCGGTCATCTCGCGCAGCTGCTCCCGGTTTAGATACGACACCGGCATGCCGCGGCGGATGCATTGATGGGCGGTCTTTTCGATCGCGGCGGCGCTGGCCTCGTTATAGGCCGCGCGCAGCGTGCCGTTCTGCCGCGCCTCGCAGGGGATCTGGTAGCGGCGGATCAGATCGTGCGTGAAGTTTGTCGTGCCGTAAGAGAACTCGATCATGCGGCGGCCGAGCTCGGCGCCGAAATCAGCCTCGATCTGATCGGGATCGTGCTTCAGCCCTGGATTGGTGTGGCCGCCATTGTTGCCCGACGCGCCCCAGCCCGGCTCCTGCGCCTCCAGCACCAGCGCCTCGATACCCTGCTCCGCCAGATGCAGTGCTGTGGACAGACCGGTGTAGCCACCGCCGACGATCGCGACGGAGACGGTCTTGTCCGCATCGAGTGGCGGCGTGGCCACCGGTGCAACCGCAGTGTCGGCATAGAGCGAGGGCGGCAGAGGCAGGCGCGTCATTATTAAGAGTCCGGTCAGAGCGGATGCAGCACGCGACGCAAAAAATCCTGCGTGCGCGGATGCTGGGGTTGGTTGAGCAGCGTTTTGGCTGGCCCCTGCTCAACGATGACCCCGCCGTCGATGAACAGCACGCGATCGGCAACGTCGCGGGCAAAGCCCATTTCGTGGGTGACGACGACCATGGTCATGCCGTCATCGGCGAGCTTGCGCATCACGCCGAGGACGTCGCCGACGAGTTCCGGATCGAGCGCCGAGGTCGGCTCGTCGAACAGGATCGCCTTGGGCTGCATCGCGAGTGCACGCGCGATGGCGACGCGCTGCTGCTGGCCGCCGGAGAGCTGCGGCGGATGCGCATCGGCTTTTTCAGCAAGACCCACTTGCGCAAGCAGCGCGCGGCCGCGCTCGAGCACCTGAGCACGCGGCTCCCTCTTCACGAAGAGCGGCCCTTCGACGACGTTCTCCAGCACCGTCCGATGCGGGAACAGGTTGAAGCGCTGGAACACCATCGAGACCTGGGTGCGGACTTTCACGATCGAGGACGCATCGCGGTCGACCTTGAGGCCCTCGACGCTGATCTCGCCGCGGTCGTAGCTTTCAAGCCCGTTGATACAACGGAGGATCGTCGACTTGCCCGAACCTGAGGGGCCAATGATGCAGACCACCTCGCCCTTCTGCACGGACGCGGTGATGCCCTTGAGCACCTCGTTCTGGCCAAAGCTCTTGTGAACGTCGTTGAGCTCGATCATTTCTTGCCGGCCCGCTTCTCGAAGTGACGGACCAGCAGGATCAGCGGAATGCTCATGGTGAGATACATCAACGCCACCATCGTAAACACGTTGGTGTTCTTGAAGGTCGAGGACGCGATCAGCTTGCCCTGAAGGGCGAGCTCGGCGACCGTGATGGTCGAGGCCTGCGAGGAATCCTTCAGCATCATGATCATGACGTTGCCGTAGGGCGGCAGCACGATGCGGACCGCCTGCGGCAGCACCACGCGGCGCATGGTGAGCCACCAGCCCATGCCGATCGACTGCGCCGCCTCGATCTGGCCCTTGTCGATCGCCTCGATGCCGGCGCGGAAGTTTTCGGCCTGATAGGCCGAATAGGCGATGCCGAGCCCGAGGATCGCGGCCTGCAGCGCCGACAGCGTGACGCCGAGATCGGGCATCACGAAATAGAGATAGAACAGCAGCACGATGATCGGGATGCCGCGGATCACGTTGATCAGGCTGGCGCTGAGCATCGACAGCACCTTGATGCCGGAGACCCGCATCATCGCCCAGATCAGGCCGAGCACCGTCGAGAGCAGCAGCGAGCCGATGGTGACGAGGATCGTCAGCGCGACGCCGCTCATCAGGATCGGGAAGAACTCGGCGGCGTCGTGCCAGAAGCCTTTCATCGGGCAGCCTTCAGTGAGCCTCTATCAGCCCTGTGCCTTCTGGCCCCATTTTTCGAGGATCTTGTCGATGGTGCCGTTGGCTTTCAGCTTCGCTAGCGACGCGTTGATCTTGCCGAGCAGCGCACTCTCGCCCTTGCGCACGCCGATGCCGACTGAGCCGACGGTGACCGGCTTGTAGCCGTCGACGAGCCGCACCTCGGGGAAGCCGCCCTGCTTGAGATTATAGGCCAGGATCGGATAGTCGGCGTAGCCGGCCTTGAGGCGGCCGGTGTTCACGTCGCGCAGGATGTCGGGGATGGTGTCGTAGGCCTTGACGTCGGCGAACAGGCCGGACTTCTTCAGCGCATCGACGAAGGCGGTGCCGACCTGTGCGCCGACCGTCTCGCCCTTCAGATCGTCCTGCGTGGCATAAGCCTTGGTGTCGGTCTTCGGCACCACCAGACCTTCGCCGTAGGTGTAGATCGGGTCGGAGAAATCGACGACCTCCTTGCGCGGCGCGGTGATGAACATCGCGGCCGCGATGATGTCGATCTTGCTGGAGGTCAGCGACGGGATCAGCGCCGAGAACGACATCGGCTCGATCTGCACGCTGAGGCCTGCATCCTTGCCGATCTCCGTGACGAGATCGACCATGATGCCCTGGATGCTGTTGGTCTTGGTATCAAGGAAGGTGAAGGGAATGCCGGTCGGCGTCGAGCCGACCTTCAGCACCTGCTGCGCCGAAGCCGGCACGATTGCGGCCAGTGCGAATGCCGCAACCGCGGCCTGGACAAAACGCTTCATCGCATTCCCCTTTGGGTCCGGCCGATGCGGCGCTCGCAAATGTCGTCATCGCAGACATTGCGGGCCGAGCCGTTTCGGCCTATTTTCACCAATATGAAAATTTGGTCACACTTTCGCGAATGACGCAAGCGGTTTTCATGCACATGAAGGAAGCGGTTTGACGTGAGCGGTGGCAAAAGAATGCGCAAACCGGCCGCCACGAAGCCGGCCAGGAAGGCCGGGAGCGGCAAGAAGGTTATCGCGAAGCCCGCGGAGCCTGCAATGGACGTTGCCGTCGGCCGCCGCATCCGCGATCTCCGGCGCGTCAGGCAGTTCTCGCTGGAAACAGTCGCAGCGCGCACCGACCTCTCGATCGGCTTCCTCAGCCAGATCGAGCGCGGCTTGTCGTCGCCGTCGCTGCGTGTGCTGGCAACGCTCTCCGACGTGCTCGGCGTCGGCATCGCCGCGCTGTTCGGCGCGAGCCCGAGTGCAGACGGCGCCTCCGATCAGATCGTCACGCGCGGATCGCAACGGCCTGAGCTCAAACTCTGGCGTACCGGCGTCTCAAAACAATTGCTCAGTCCCGCGAGCGCCGACAACAAGCTCAATCTGTTCCTGGTGCATCTGGAGCCCGGCGGCTCCACGGGCGACGAACTCTACACCCATGACGGCGAGGAGGCCGGCCTGGTGCTCGAAGGCGAGATGATGCTGACGGTCGACAGCGAGACATGGTCGCTGAAGACAGGCGACAGCTTTCGGTTCGCGAGCCGAAGGCCGCACCGGTTTTCCAATCCGGCGCAGGATGCGAAGGCTGTGGTGCTGTGGGTGAACTGTGTGACGGCGGCGGGGTGAATTCTTTGCTTCCGTCGTTGCGAGCGCAGCGAAGCAATCCAGAGTCCTTCCGCTGGGACAGTCTGGATTGCTTCGTCGCTTCGCTCCTCGCAATGACGAGGGGATAGAATCTTAGCCAAACCGATGCTGATACCGATCCACTGTCAGCGCACTCACATCTACATCCGGCTTCTTGCCCGACAGCATGTCCGCGAGCACACGGCCGGAGCCGCAGGACATGGTCCAGCCGAGCGTGCCGTGACCGGTGTTGAGGTGGAGGTTGGCGTATTGCGTCGGGCCGATCACGGGCGGGCCGTCCGGCGTCATCGGGCGCAGGCCGCTCCAGAACGTCGCCTTGGAGAGAACGCCGCCGCGCGGGAACAGATCGGTCAGGGAGTGATCAAGCGTGGCGCGGCGCGCGTCGTAGAGCTTGGTCGAGAAGCCCGAGATCTCGGCGGTGCCGCCGACGCGGATGCGATTGCCGAGGCGCGTGATCGCGACCTTGTAGCTCTCGTCCATCACGGTCGATTCCGGCGCGCCGGAGGCGTCCTTGATCGGCACCGTGATCGAATAGCCCTTCACCGGGTAGACCGGCAGCGAAATGCCGAGCGGCGCGACGAGCCGCGACGACCAGCTTCCAAGCGCGAGAACATAAGCGTCTGCCTGCAACATCCCGGCGCTGGTCGCGACACCGCTGACGCGCGTGCCATCGGTGACGATGCGGTCGATGCCGGTATTGAACATGAAGCGCACACCGAGCGCTTCGGCATGCTTGGCCAGCGCCTGCGTGAACATGTGGCAGTCACCGGTCTCGTCCTGCGGCAGGCGAAGGCCGCCGACGAATTTCTCCTTCACGCCGGCGAGCGCCGGTTCAACTGCGATGCAGCCCTCGCGGCTCAGCGTCTCGTAAGGCACGCCGTACTGCTTGAGCACCGCAACGTCTTCGCCGGTGCCGTCGAGCTGCGCCTGGTAGCGGAACAGTTGCAGCGTGCCCTGCGAGCGCTCGTCATATTGAATGCCGATGTCGCGGCGCAGATCACGCAGGCAATCGCGGCTGTATTCCGCGATCGGAATCATCCGGCTCTTGTTGACCGCATAGCGCGCACTGGTGCAATTGCGCAGCATCTTGAGCAGCCAGACCCACATCACGGGGTCGAGCTTCGGACGGATCACCAGCGGGCCGTGCTTCATCAGCAGCCACTTGACCGCCTTCACCGGCACGCCGGGGCCGGCCCATGGCGAGGAGTAGCCGGGCGACACTTCGCCGGCATTGGCAAAAGAGGTCTCCAGCGCCGGTTCGGGCTGACGGTCGACGACCGTCACTTCGTGGCCGGCACGGGCGAGGTAGTAGGCAGAGGTGACACCGATGACACCGCTGCCGAGGATCAAAACTTTCACGCTTGGTCAAACTCCCGCGGCATCACGCTCGCCGCTGCAAGGAAACAACTCGCAACGGCGAGAGCAATTATCAGGCCACCCGCTTGATGGCGTCGCCCAGGATCGACACGATGTCGTCGATGTGGCTCTTCTCGACGATGAGCGGCGGCGACAGCGCGAAGGAGTCGCCGCTCATGCGGAAGTACAGACCGCGATTGAAGCAGTCGACCATGACGTCGTAGCCGCGCGCACCGACCGTGCCATCGCGCGACGACAGCTCGACCGCGCCCATCAGGCCGCAATTGCGGATATCGACGACGTTGGGCAGGCCCTTCAGCGAATGCAGCGCATCGCGCCAGTATTCCGCGATCGAGGCCCCGCGCGTGAGCAGCCCCTCATCCTTGTAGATGTCGAGCGTGGCGATGCCCGCGGCGCAGGCGGTCGGATGCGCGGAATAGGTGTAGCCGTGGAACAGCTCCATCTGGTTCTCCGGACCGACCATCATGCCATCGTGAACCTTGCGGCTGGCGAACACCGCGCCGCAAGGAATGGTGCCGTTGGTGATGCCCTTGGCCGTCGTCATCAGGTCCGGCGTGACGCCGAAGAAGTCGGCGGCGAACGGCGTGCCGAGGCGACCGAAGCCGGTGATGACCTCGTCGAAAATCAGGAGGATGCCGTGCTTGTCGCAGATCGCGCGCAGGCGCTGCAGATAGCCCTTCGGCGGCGGCAGCACCGCGGTCGAACCCGGCACCGGCTCGACGATGACGGCGGCGATGGTCTCGGCACCATGCAAGGCCACCAGACGCTCGAGATCGTCGGCGAGTTCGGCGCCATGCTCGGGCTGGTCCTTGGCGAAGGCGTTGCGGCCGAGATCGTGGGTGTGGCGGATGTGATCGACGCCCGGCAGCAGCGTGGCGAAGGCCCGGCGGTTGGCGACCATGCCGCCAACCGAGGTGCCGCCAAAGCCGACGCCGTGATAGCCGCGCTCGCGGCCGATCAGGCGGGTGCGGCTCGCCTGGCCGTTGGCGCGATGATAGGCGAGCGCGATCTTCAGCGCGGTGTCGACCGATTCAGAGCCGGAATTGGTGAAGAAGACGCGGTCGAGGCCCTTCGGCGCGATCTCGGCGAGACGCTCGGCGAAGTCGAACGCCAGCGGATGGCCCATCTGGAATGACGGCGCGAAGTCCAGCGTCATCAGCTGCCGCTCGACCGCAGCGGCGATCTGCTTGCGGCCGTGGCCGGCATTGACGCACCAGAGGCCGGCGGACCCGTCGATCACCTTACGGCCGTCGACGGTGGTGTAATGCATGCCCTCGGCCGAGGAAAACAGGCGCGGCGCCTTCTTGAACTGACGGTTGGCCGTGAACGGCATCCAGAACGAGTCGGTCTTGATAGTGTTCGGAATCTGATGAAGGGTCACGGGCCACGCTCCTTTGCTGACGGCATAGCAGAGGCACGGCTTCCGGAGCGCAACAAGTCCTTTTCTGACGACCTGCAAGCCATTGATTTCACTGGGGCTGCCGGTCCATATTTGCGCGATCCGCAACACTTGCAACAGGGATTTGGGCATGAGCGTCGACATCGGCGGACGGTTGCGATTCATCCGGGCGCGCCAGAAGCTGTCGCAGCGGGAGCTCGCCAAGCGCTCCGGCGTGACCAATTCGACGATTTCGCTGATCGAATCCAACCAGATGAACCCGTCGGTCGGCGCGCTCAAGCGCATCCTGGACGGCATCCCGATGGGGCTTGCCGAGTTCTTTGCGCTCGAGCCGGAGAAGCGGCGCAAGATCTTTTATCGCTCGGAGGAGCTGACCGAGGTCGGCAAGAAGCCGATCTCCTATCGGCAAGTCGGCGACAATCTATTCGGCCGCAGCCTGCAGATCTTGAAGGAGCGCTACGAGCCCGGCAGCGACACCGGGCGCGTGCATCTCGTTCATGACGGCGAGGAAGGCGGCATCGTGATTTCAGGAAAGCTCGAAGTCACCGTCGAGGACGAGCGCCGCATCCTCAATCCAGGCGATGCCTATTATTTCGAGAGCCGCCGCCCGCATCGCTTCCGCTGCGTCGGCGGCAAACCGTGCGAAGTGATCTCGGCCTGCACACCGCCGACGTTTTAAAGCGCGGCAAGTTTATCCGGGATCCTACGGAGTGCCCCGGTGTCTTACGGAGCTTGAGGCATCTCAATTTCCGCGCGTCAGTCCTCTATATGTTGCGAGACGTAGCCGAGCAGCTGAGCTGCTTCGTAACAGAGTTCACGATGAGAACCACCCTCGCCAATGCTGAAGCCGCGCTCGATGAAGTTCAGCGCGATACACGAAAGCTCCATTCACGGGAGCTGCGCGAGGTTATCGAAAAATACATCGAAGAGCAGCGAGATCAGATCAAGGCTCTCCGCCGGATGATGAACTGATCCGGCCGCCAAGGCGGACACGACGCCGAGCGATCTGCTGAACCGGGACGTCGCAACGAGCGACCAATATCCAGGACGTCCCGTTTCGCGGAGTGCATCACCATGGCGAGCCGCATTGGCTTGACGGCGCGCCTGATTGGCGCGGTGCTGCTGGCCTGCGTCGCCTCCGCTGCGCACGCCGAGAAGCGCGTTGCGCTGGTGATCGGCAATTCCGCCTACCAGACGGTTGCCAAGCTGCCCAATTCAGCGGCCGACGCCCGACTGATATCGGATACGCTGCGCTCGCTCGGCTTCTTCGTGGTCGGCGGCGGCGCGCAAATCGATCTCGACAAGGCGGGCTTCGACCATGCGCTGCAAGCTTTCAGCCAGAAACTGATCGGCGCGGACGTGGCGCTGTTCTATTTCGCCTGCCACGGCGTCGAAACGCACGGCCTGAATTATATCGTGCCCGTCGACGCCCACCCGGCGGACGAGGGCGATGTGTTCGTGCAGGGGGTCGGCCTTGCCGGCGTGCTCGATCAGATGGAGAAATCGGGAGCCAAGATCAACCTGATGCTGCTCGATGCCTGCCGCAACAATCCATTCGTCGGTCATGGCCTTCGCGACGCTGCCGGCGGCCTAACCCAGATGCAGGCCCCGCCGGGCACGCTCATTTCATTCGCCACGCCGGCCGAGCCGCCACCGCCCGCAAAGACTATCCGGAAGCGCTTCGTTTGTACGAGAAGGCTGCAGCCGCGGGCTATCCGGCGGCGATGCATAACATCGGCGTGCTTTACGCGACCGGCGAAGGCGTCACGAAGGACAACGCCGAGGCCATGCGTTGGTACAAGAAGGCATCGGACGCCGGCGACCCCCTCGGGATGCTGGAGCTCGGCTGGCTCTATGCCTTCGGAGAGGGCAACGCCAGGAATTGCCCAGAGGCAGTCAGGCTCAATGAGGCCGCGGTCAAGGCCGGCGTTGGGGCCGCGATGAACAATCTCGGCCTGCTCTATATGCGGGGCCGCTGCGTCGAACGCGACTATGCAGCGGCGCGCCGGCTGTTCGAGCAGGGGGCTGCGCTGAACGATGACACCGCCCTGAACAGCCTTGGCTCGATGTACAACGAGGCCCAGGGCGTGCCGCGCAATACGCGGCTCGCCCGGGAATTGTTCGAGAGATCGGCGGCGCTAGGCTATGCGCTCGCCCAGCAGAACCTGCGCGACATGCGCCCCTAGCCCCATCAGCGTTGCGTCAGTAGTTCCTCGATCCTGATCGGGAAGCGGCGCACCCGCACGCCGGTCGCGTGCCAGACGGCATTGGCGACCGCGCCGGCGCTGCCGGTGATGCCGATCTCGCCGACGCCCTTGATGCCGAGCGCATTGACGTGCGGATCGTGCTCCTCGACCGTGATCACGTCGAGCGGCGGCACGTCGGCATTCACCGGGATATGGTACTCGCCGAGATTGGCATTCATGATCCTCCCGCTGCGGCGGTCGGTGATGGCCTCTTCGTGCAGAGCAAATGACATGCCCCAGATCATGCCGCCGAACAGCTGGCTCTTCACCAGATGCGGGTTGACGATGCGCCCCGCAGCGAACGCACCGACCATGCGGGTGACGCGGATCTGGCCGAGCTCGGGATCGACCTTCACCTCCGCAAACACCGCGCCATGGGCGTGCATCGCATATTCTTCCATCGCCGCCGGATTCGGCGCACCGGTGCCGCGGGCCTCGACCTCGGCGACGCCGGCGCGCGCGAGGATCTCGGCATAGCTCTCGCTGCGGCTCTCGTCGTCGCGCCGGATCAAACGGCCATCGCGCGCGATCACGCCGGCATTGCCGGCGCCGAACAGCGGCGAGCGCTCGTCATTGGTGGCGAGATCGGCGAGCTTTGCGATCACGGCAGCACCCGCGCTGTGGATCGCAGCACCGGCGGTTGCCGTGTGCGCCGAGCCGCCGGCGATGCCTGCGTCGGGCAGATCGGACGTCCCGGCCTTGAATTCGACGCGGTCGATATCGAGGCCGACGGCGTCGGCTGCGATCTGAGCCAGTGCCGTCCAGGCGCCCTGCCCCATGTCATGTGCGCCGATCTCCATGACGCCGGCGCCGTCACGGCGAATCACGGCGCGTGCTTGCGCCTGGAACATCAGCGCCGGGAACGTCGCGGTCCCCATGCCCCAGCCGACGAGCAAGCCGGAATCGTCGCGCATCTGCCGCGGCTGGAGCAAGCGCTTCGCCCAGCCGAAGCGCGCCGCACCCTGATCGTAGCAGGCGCGCAGCGCTTTGGAAGAGAACGGCTTGCCGGTGATCGGCTCGACCTCGGCGTAGTTCTTCAGCCGGAAGGCCAGCGGATCCATGCCGCAGGCCCAGGCCATCTCGTCGATCGCGCTTTCCAGCGCAATCGATCCGGTCGCCTCGCCCGGCGCGCGCATGAACAATGGCGTGCCGGTGTTGACGCGCACGGCATCGTGCGAGGTGCGGATCGCAGGCGCGGCGTAGAGCGTATGCGACGCATCGGCGGCCGGTTCGTAGAAATCGTCGAACGTGCTCGACACGGTGCGCGCATGGTGATCGAGCGCGGTCAGGCGCCCCTCGCCGTCGGCGCCGATGCGCAGGCGCTGACGCGTCGGCGCACGATGGCCGACCGGGCCATACATCTGCTCACGGCGCAGCACGAGCTTGACCGGTCTGCCGACCAGCTTGGCGGCCATCAGGCCGAGCACGGGAGGGCCGGCCATGAGCCCCTTGGAGCCAAAACCGCCGCCGAGGAACGGGCTGCGGATGTGGATCTTGTCATGCGCGATGCCGAATAATTCGGCGACGCGCGCCAGTGACAGCATGAGACCCTGGGTCGGCATGTCGATCTGCACGCCGTCACCATCCCAGTGAGCGACGATCGCATGCGGCTCCATGGCGTTGTGATATTGCGGCGGAGTCTCGTAGATGGCGTCGATCTGCTTGTCGGCCGAGGCAAGGCCTGCCTCGACATCGCCGCGGTGATTTTCCGTGGGATTGCCAACGCCGACAACAGGCGGCACAAAACTCGCGCCGGCATCGACGCCCACGAGCGCAGGAAGCTCCTCATAGCGCGGCGCCAGCAGTACCGCGCCTTCCGTCGCGGCTTCGAGCGTCTCGGCGATCACGACGGCGATCGGCTGGTTGGCGTAGCGGACCTCGTTGCTCTGCAACACCTCCATCCGGAATACGAACGGATTGGTCTTGATCTCCGGATCAATTGCAAGCTGCGGCTTGTGGTCCGGCGTCATGACGTCGACAACGCCGGGATGACGCTTGGCGGCGGCGACATCAAGCGAGGTCACGCGGCCATGCGCGATCCCTGACACCGCCATCACCGCAAACAGCATGCCGGGCGGATGATTGTCGGCGGCGTAGGTCGCCTGCCCCTTGACCTTGAGCACGCCGTCGCGGCGGGTCAGCGGCTGGCCGATGCTCGAGCCGTGACGGAGATGAGCGGGAGCGCTGGTGAGATTGAGCTCAGGCATGGATGGCTCCAGACGTCGAAGCAAAGGGGGATGCCGGTAGCGCGGCGATACGCGCGGGCGTACCGGCTGCGGCAAGGATGAGCGCGCGCACGACAATGCGGCGTGCGAGCTCGATCTTGTAGGCGTTGTCGCCGGACGGTTTTGCGTCGGTCAGCGCGCGCCAGGCAGCCTCCTGGAAGACACCTGCCGTTGGTGCGACGCCTCTCAGCACATCTTCCGCGGCCCGGGCACGCCAGGGCTTTGCGGCGACGCCGCCAAGCGCAAGCCGCGCCTCCGCGACCTTGCCGTTCTCGATCCGCAGCGCCGCCGCGGCCGAGACGATGGCGAACGCGTAGGACGTACGCTCGCGAACCTTGAGATAGCGTGCATGCGCGGCAAAACCACGCGCCGCGGGCGGCAGACGCACCGCGACGATGAGGTCGCCGGGCTCAAGCGCGGACTCGCGCTCAGGCGTGTTGCCGGGCAGGCGATGCAGTTCGTCGAGCGTGATCTCGCGACGACCGTTCCTGCCTTCGATCTCGACGATGGCGTCGAGCGCCACGAGCGGCACGCAGAAGTCGGAAGGGTTCGTCGCGATGCAGTTCTCGCTCCAGCCAAGCACGGCGTGGGTACGGTTCTCGCCATCGCGGGCATCGCAGCCGCTGCCGGCCTCGCGCTTGTTGCAGCGGCTGGCGGTGTCGTAGAAATAGGCGCAACGGGTCCGCTGCAGCAGATTGCCGCCCACGGTGGCGGCGTTGCGCAGTTGCGCCGACGCGCCTGAGAGAAGCGCTTCGGCCACGGCCGGATAGGCCTTCGCGAACCCCGCATCATGGGCGAGATCGGCATTGCTTACGAGCGCGCCGATACGCACGCTGCCGTCGGCGAGGGTTTCAATTCCGTCGAGTCCATCGAGATGCGTGACGTCGACCAGTCGATCCGGGCGACTGATATTGCCCTTCATCAGGTCAAGCAGATTGGTGCCGGCGGCAAGATAAGTGGCGCCCGGCTGGGCAGCGGCGGCAATGGCCTCTGCGACCGTTGCGGGCCTGACATAATCGAACTGTTTCATGCGGAGCGCCTCTGGTTGGACTCGTCGGCACCGGCCTGCGCCTCGAGCACGGCATCGACGATGCCGGCATAGGCGCCGCAGCGGCAGAGATTGCCGCTCATGCATTCGCGGATGCGTTCGGGATCATTGCCGGCCTGGGCTTCCTGCATCATGCCGATGGCGCTCATGATCTGGCCGGGCGTGCAGAAGCCGCACTGGAATCCGTCATGGGCGATGAAGGCGGCCTGGACGGGGTGAAGCTGGTCGCCGCGCGCCACGCCTTCGATGGTGAGGATATCAGCGCCGTCATGGCTGACGGCGAGTGCGAGGCAGGAATTGATGCGCTTGCCGTCGACGAGGATGGTGCAGGCCCCGCACTGGCCGCGGTCGCATCCCTTCTTGGTTCCGGTGAGATGGAGGCGCTCACGCAGGAGATCGAGCAGCGTGACGCGCGGATCGTCGAGGACGAAATCGCGCCGCGTGCCGTTCACGGTGAGGCTGATGGAGTGGTTCATATAGGGCTCCGATCAGATATGGACATGGCTCATCGCCCGGCGCGCCACCTCCGTGGCCACCGTCGATCTCGCGCCGGCCGGACGTGGGTCCGGACCGGCATATGCGAAGATACGGAGGCTGCCTCCGCTTAACAAGGGCCGCCGGAAAATAATTGGAATTCGTCAAAAGCCCGTGCGCAGACAACGCGGTGCAGCTAGCCAAGGGTTCAATCTAACCAATTCGTGATCTACATTGTCGGCATGGACGACCACACCGACCAGATCCGAAAGCCCCGCGCCGATGCCGTGCGCAATCGGGAGCGCGTGCTCGAGGCGGCCAAGGTCGTGTTCAACGCCGGTGGCCCCGAGGCAAGCCTGGAGGCCGTGGCCAAACGCGCCGGCGTCGGCATCGGCACGCTCTACCGGCATTTCCCGACGCGCGAGGATCTGTTCGAGGCGGTGTACCGTCGTGAGGTCGAGCAGCTCAGCGAACTCGCCGAGCAGCTCAAGAACGCCAAGGATCCAGTGGACGCGCTCCGGCGCTGGCTGCGCTCCAACGTCGAATTTGTCGCCACGAAAAAGGGCATGTCGGCCGCACTGGCGCTGACGTTCCAGAGTTCGTCGGACCTGGCGGCGTTCTCGATGGACCGTCTGACCAAGGCGATCGGCTCACTGCTCGACCGCGCGGTCGCGGCGGGCGAGATGCGTGGGGATGTCAGTCCGCATGACCTGCTCAGGGCCCTCGTCGGCATGTGCTACATGCACGACCAGCCCGGCTGGCAATCCTCGGTGCTGCGGATGCTCGACGTGTTTGTCGACGGTCTTCGCGTGCAGCCCGTCGCCGGCACTAAGGCGCGCACCGCCAAGCGTGCGAAGCCGGCGGTGAAACGGAAGCGATAGCGCCTCCGTATCTTCCACGGTCATGCTAGGATCAGCATCGCCGGGATTTCAACGCGGAGCCTGCCATGCGCATTGCCGCCTTGCTCATCGTTCTCAGTATTGCTTGCGGTCCCATCTCCGCGCGCGCCGACGATGTCGCGACAGCGCAAGGCGTGATCCGGGCTCAGGAACAAGCTTTTGCGCACGACGATGCGGCTGCGGCCTATTCCCAGGCCGCGCCGGCGATCAAGGAGATCTTCCCCGCGCCCGACATCTTCATGTCCATGGTGCAGAGGGGCTACGCACCGGTCTATCGTCACAAGAGTTTTGAGTTCGGCGAGAGCAAGATCGAAGGCAGCTCAATCGCCCAGCGCGTTCAAATCATCGATGCCAATGGCGAGGCCTGGGAAGCGCTCTACACGCTCGAACAGCAGGCCGACGGAAGCTACAAGATCACCGGCTGCTCGCTGCTGAAGGCGGGACAGGCGGTTTAGGCCGCCTCCAGACATAAGGACACCACGGTCGCGATGGCGCCCAAGGTGATCGCGGTGTCGGCGACGTTGAAAATGGCGAACGACCAGGCCTGGTAGGATAGGTGGACGAAGTCGACCACCGAGCCGATCCGCGCGCGGTCCAGCATATTGCCAAGCGCGCCGCCAATGATCAGGGCAAGTCCGGTTGCCAGGATCGGCTGGCCAGGCGGCACGCGACTAAGCCACCAGGCCAACAAGCCGCAGGCGAGGAGCGAGAGGCCAACCAGCGGCCAGCGTTGTGCATTGTCGGCAAACCGCAGGACGCTGAACGAGACACCCTTGTTGTAGGACAGCACGAAGTCGATGGATGGCAATGCCGTGGACGAGAAGATGATCATCGGACGATCGGGCTCTAGCCAACCGACGACGAGCTGCTTCGTGCCCTGATCCAGCAGCACGACAACAAGGACCAACCAGATCCAGCGGAGGCTGATACGTGACGGCGCCCTAGGTCGCAAAACCCGGCCCTGTCTTGACCGAATTCATCCGCGAGCGGATCAGCAGCGTCAGGACGATGCCGATATTAAGGGCATTCCATGCTACGCCGTTGGCGAACGCAGCCGCGTAGGAGCCGGTGGCATCGAAGATGATGCCGGACACCCAGCCGCCAAAGGACATGCCGAATACGGAGGCAAAGATCACGATGCCGACGCGGGTCGCGGCTTCGCTGGCCGGCATGGCCTCGCGCACGATGATGGCGTAGCTCGGCACGATGCCGCCCTGGAACAGGCCGAACATCGCGGAGATCAGATACAGCGACGTAAGGCTGTCGAAGAACAGGTAAAACACCAGCGCAAAGCCCTGCGCCAGTGCTCCGATCAGCAGAGTCGGAATGCCGCCGATCTTGTCCGCAAGATAACCCGAGCCGATACGGCTGACGATGCCGCAGGCCATCATCAGCGACAGCATCTCGGCGCCACGCGCCACGCCGTAACCGAGATCGCCGCAATAGGCGACGATATGCACCTGCGGCATCGCCATGGCGACGCAGCAGGAAATGCTGGCGATCGAGAGCAGCACCGTCAGCGTGTTGGTCGAGAGCCTGAGATCGACGCGGGGCGGCGCCGCATTGGCGTGATTCCGGACCTTGTCGTCGCCCATCTGCGCGCGCAGGACCAGAACCAGAAGCGACATCAACACCACGCAAACGAGGGCGACGCCGATATGGGTGGAGCGCCAGCCGATCCTCTCAATGCCAGTGTTGATGAGCGGCGGCCATATCGTGCCGGCCACGTAATTGCCGCTCGCGACGATGGTCACAGCCAGACCGCGATAGCGCTCGAACCAGTGCGAGGCCTCCGCCATCAGCGGTGCGAAGGTCGCGGACGTGCCGAGCCCGATCAGGAAATAGGCGGCGACGAACTGCCAGAGCTGGGTCGACAGTCCCGCGAGCGTATTGGCGACGCCGAGAAAGGCGATGCTGATCGCCATCGCCGGCACGATGCCGAACTTGTCGGTGATCTTGCCGGCGATCACGCCACCGAGCCCGAATCCGAACATCATCAGTGTGAAGGCCAGCGACACCGCGCCGCGCGTGGCGGCGAATTCGGCCTGCACGACGGGAATCACCACGACGACCGCCCACATGCCCACGCCGCCGATCGAGCCGATCAGCAGTGCGAGCAAAAGCCGCACCCAGGCCTGACGGGAGTCAGGGGTGAATGAGGCCGGTTTTTGTCCTGGGTGATTTGGTGCGTGCACGGCGCGGACCATGTTCGCTGACCGCCTTGCGGTCAAGCATCGTGCCGCGATATTGGGCATGCGCCGTGCACTGCGGTAAGAAGAGCTTGGCGAAATCGCGCTTTGCCATTAGTTTGCAATCTGCGTGTGCAAGGTTGCCGCGCGAAGAGCATGTCAGTGGGATGTTGTTGCAATTGACGCGATCGATGCGGATCAGGGTGGGGCGCTTCATTGCGCTGGCCTATCTGTTCTGCGTGCTCGCGCCGGCGGCGGCTCTTGCCTGGGGCAACGGCCCGGCGCCGTGCCTTGATGATGCGCTGCTCGCCGATCTCGTGCCGATCCGTCAAGCGATGCCGGCAAGCCACACGCATGACGGCGCGACCCATGACCACGCCGGCATGCACGCGCATCACCAGACCGCTGCACAGGACATGCCCGCCCCGCATCACCATGATGGCAAGGGCAAAGCAGGTCCGTGCTGCGCCATGATGTGCGTCAGCGCGTTGCCGGCCGATCTGCCGAGCTTCGCAAAGCCGCTTCGGCCGGTTTCCAGCTGTGCGCCCGAGATCGTGGCCAGCCTGCACAGCACGGCGCCGCCGCTGCTCTACCGCCCTCCCATCATCTGATCTGATTCCACGACGTCAGGCCGGGCGCGCAATCCGCGCGCGCGCACCTGTGGTCTCCAGACAGATCAGGGATAAATCATGCTTACGCTTCTCGGGGCGAAGTCCGCCGCCGCATCTGCGGCGCGTGGAGGTCACTTTCGATTCCATTGGCCGCTGCTGGCCGCAGCCGCATTGGCATTGTCCGGCTGCATGCCGGCTACAACGTCCGTGGCCGGCGCGGATCCAACCGATCCCGCGGCAAAGCCAGCGCGCGTCGACTATCGCTCGACCGTCGCGCCCTATACGAGCCTGCGGCCTGCAGCGCCGGCGCCATGGCGCGAGCGCAACGACGCCGTCACGCCGCAGCCGAAGCAAGACCGGTAGGAGCGCGCCATGGCACAGTATTTTGCACGGAGCCTGCTCGTTCTCGGCGCGCTCGGCCTCTCCGGCT
Source organism: Bradyrhizobium rifense (assembly GCF_008123425.1). GTDB lineage: Bacteria > Pseudomonadota > Alphaproteobacteria > Rhizobiales > Xanthobacteraceae > Bradyrhizobium > Bradyrhizobium rifense. The sequence goes on along the minus strand of NZ_VSSS01000032.1, from coordinate 24,319 downwards.
GCGCCGCGTTCTCGCCCGACAGCGGCATGACAGCGGTCTCCGAGCTGACGAGCCAGACCATCAGGAAGGACGTCGCCTTTGTGCGAACGGCCGACGGAGCCGGTGCAGTCGACACACGCGTTCGCCAGTTGCTGTCGCGGACGCTGACCATAGAGACCGCCGTGCAGGTCGCGCTGCTCAACAACAAGGGGCTGCAGGCCGCCTATAACGAACTGGCGCTGGCCGAGACGGAGCTGGTCGAGCAGAGCCTGCCGCCCAATCCGGTGTTCTCGGTCTCGCGCATCTCGGGCAATGGCGCCAGCGAGATCGAGCGCCAGGTCGTCGGCGACATCCTGGCGTTGGCCACGCTGCCGTTCCGACCCGACATCGCGCGCGAGCGCTTTCGTCAGGCGCAATTGCGTGCGGCGCTGGCTACGCTTCGGCTCGCCGCCGATGTGCGGCGCGCTTACGTTCGCGCAGTCGCCGGAAACGAGATGGTGGTCCTGCTGACAGACGCGAAGGCGACGGCGGAATCGACTGCGCAACTCGCGGTGAAGCTCGGCGAGACCGGCTCGATCAACAAGCTCGACCAGGCTCGCGAGCGGGTGTTTTACGCCGAGACCACCGCCGATCTCGCCACCGCACGCCAGGCGGCGACGAGCGCGCGCGAAAAGCTGGCACGGCTGATGGGGCTGTGGGACGACGGCCTCGACTTCCGTTTGCCCAACGCGTTGCCGCCGCTGCCGCGCCGGCCGCAGGCTCTGCCCTCGATCGAAGCCGATGCGGTGGCCCATCGCATCGACCTGCAGATCGCGCGGCTCGAGCTGACGGCGCTGGCAAAATCGTTGAACCTCACCGAGGCGACCCGCTTCGTCACGCTGCTCGATCTCGCCGGCATCTCACGCCGGACCCAGGATCCGGAAGGCGCTCCGTTCCGCGAGCGCGGTTTCGACGTGCAGTTCCAGATCCCGATCTTCGACGGCGGCGAGGTCCGCGTACGCCAGGCCGCGGAGACCTACAATCTCGCCTTCAATCGCCTGACCGAGCGGGCCGTGAACGTCCGCTCGGAAGCGCGCGATGCCTACCGTGTCTATCGCTCCACCTACGATATCGCGAGCCACTACCAGCGCGAGATCATCCCGCTGCGAAAAATCATCACCGAGGAGATACAGTTGCGCTTCTCCAGCATGCAGGTCGACATCTTCGCACTCCTGACCGAAGCGCGGCAGCGCCTCGCATCGCTGCGCGGCGCGATCGACGCCAGGCAAAACTTCTTCCTCGCCCAGTCCGATTTGCAGACTGCCGTCAATGGCGGCGGCGCGCCTGCTTCGGGCGGCGACGATCCCACCAATATCGCCGCGGCAGCACCTGCCGATGGCGGCCACTGACATGGAGGCCAGCATGTTTTCCCGCCGAGGATTTTTAGGCACCGCCGCACTCGTGAGCGCATCGGCCGTCAGCGGCCGCGTCCAGGCCGCATCGATTCCGGAAGCAGCCCATATGGACAAGGCGGTGATGCAGCCGCCGCTGCATCCCATTAGCGGTCCCGACTATCATCCCGTCGTCACCTTGAACGGCTGGACGCTGCCGTTTCGCATGAACGGCGACTGGAAGGAGTTTCATCTCGTCGCCGAGCCCGTGGTGCGCGAGTTCGCCGAGGGCATGAAGGTCAATCTCTGGGGCTACAACGGCCAGTCGCCGGGGCCGACCATCGAGGCTGTCGAGGGCGACAAGGTTCGCATCTTCGTCACCAACCGCCTGCCCGAATACACCACCGTGCATTGGCACGGCATGATCATCCCGAGTGGCATGGACGGCGTCGGCGGACTGACCCAGCCGCATATCGAGCCGGGAAAGACCTTCGTCTACGAGTTCGAGATGAAGAAGAGCGGGACCTTCATGTACCACCCGCATTCCGACGAGATGGTGCAGATGGCGATGGGCATGATGGGCATGGTCGTCGTGCACCCGCGCGACCCGAACTTCCGCCCCGTCGACCGCGACTTCGTCTTCGTGATGAGCACCCATCGCGTCGATCCCGGCACCTATCTGCCGCGGGTCAACGAGATGACCGACTTCAACATGTGGACCTGGAATGCGCGGGTGTTTCCGGGCATCGATCCGCTGCCGGTCAGGCTCGGCGACAAGGTGCGCGTGCGCATCGGCAATCTCAGCATGACCAACCACCCGATCCATCTGCATGGCCACAGCTTTGCCGTGACCTGCACCGACGGCGGCTGGATTCCCGAGAGCGCGCAGTATCCGGAGACGACGACCGACGTGCCGGTCGGCGCCGTGCGCGTGTTTGACGTCCTCGCCGACAATCCCGGCGACTGGGCGTTTCACTGCCACAAGTCTCACCACACCATGAATGCGATGGGGCATGACATGCGCAACATGATCGGCGTCTCGCGCAAGGATCTCGCCAAGGCGGTCGGCAAGCTCGCCCCTGACGCGATGGTGATGGGCCAGTCCGGCATGGCGATGGGCAACATGGAAATGCCGGCGCCCGACAACACGCTGCCGATGATGAGCGGCGCCGGCCAGTTCGGCCCGATCGAGATGGGCGGCATGTTTACGGTGATGAAGATCCGCGAGGGCCTTGCGCGCGACGATTATCGCGATCCCGGCCCCTATCAATTCCCGCAAGGCACCGTCGCCTACGAGGTCGCCCCGCCCGCGGCGGAGCCGGCGCGGCAGCCGGCCTCGCCGGCGCACAAGATGAAGATGTGAGCGTTTCGATGAACCACCAACTGGAGACTACAATGAAGAAGACGATCAAACTCGCCTTGACGCTGGCCGCGCTGTCGATCGCACCTGCGTTCGCGCACGAGGGTCACGACCATCACGGCTTTTCGGCCGGCGAGCCCGGCGACCCCAACAAGCCGGCGCGCACCATCGAGATCGCGTTGAGCGAAATGTCCTACGAGCCGTCGAACATCAATGTGAAGCGCGGCGAGCAGATCCGCTTCGTGCTGCGTAATATCGGCAAGGAGGACCACGAATTCCTGCTCGCCACACCTAAGGAGAACCTCGCGCATGCCGAGGTGATGAAGAAGCACCCGCACATGGAGCACGACGACCCGAACGGGGTGCGGCTTGCGCCGAACAAGACGGCCGAGATCGTCTGGAAGTTCACCAAAGCCGGCACCTTCGAATTTTCCTGCCTGATCCCGGACCATCGCGACTACGGCATGGTCGGCCACGTCACCGTGAAATGAAGACAATGGAGAGAGCCATGAAGCCGATCATTCGCGTCATCGCGGCGTTCGCACTGACGCTGGGCTTGACCGTAAGTCCGCTGGCGCAAGCCGCTTCCATCAGCGGCGAAGTCAAGAAGATCGATGAAAGCGCCGGCAAGATCACGCTCAAGCACGGCCCCGCCAAAAGCCTCGGCATGGACGAGCCCATGACCATGGTCTACCGCGTCAAGGATCCCGCCATGCTCAAGCAGGTGAAGGTCGGCGACAAGGTGTCGTTTGAAGCCGAAGAGGCAGCGTCGGGCTACACGGTGACGAACATCCAGAAGGCGAAATAGGCCGCCTCGACGTTCCACGATCGGTCATTCCGGGGCGCGCCTCCCTATGCGGGCCCGGAATGACGACCTGGGAGGCCCGAAACACCCCGGTCTGACCTCCTGCCGCACCACTTGTTAACCCTTTGCTAACCATACACCGGGCAAAAATTGCCCAGTGGAGTCGAGTGTCGTCAGCCGCGTAGAACGGGAGTTCCCGTGGACGCCAGTGCGGTGCCTCACTTTCGAAACGGCGGCCCATCGGCCGCCGCGCAGACGTTTGGGGCGCGCGGACGGCAGTCGCGCGGGGGAGCAGCTACCATGGTCGACGTCACCGCGGGACAAGGCGTAGGCGGCACGAACGCCGGCTTCCCGACCCTTTCCGAAATCGTCACCATCCTCAAGCGCGGCGACATCGCGCTCGCGCTCGGCATCCTCACCATCCTCGTGGTGCTGATCCTGCCGCTGCCGGCGATCGTACTGGACCTGTTCCTGGCGATCTCGATCACGCTGTCGATCCTGATCCTGATGACCTCGCTGTTCATCCAGGCGCCGCTGGAATTCTCCGCCTTCCCGACCATCCTCTTGATCTCAACCATGCTGCGGCTGTCGCTCAACATGGCCTCGACCCGCCTGATCCTGTCGCACGGGCACGAAGGCACGGATGCCGCCGGTCACGTCATCGAGGCTTTCGGCAGCTTCGTGATGGGCGGCAATTTCGTCATCGGCATCATCGTCTTCGCCATCCTGGTCATCGTCAACTTCGTCGTCATCACCAAGGGTTCGGGCCGCATCGCCGAAGTCGCCGCCCGCTTCCACCTCGACGCCATGCCCGGCAAGCAGATGGCGATCGACGCCGACCTGTCCGCCGGCCTGATCGACGAAAAGGTCGCCAAGGAGCGTCGCAAGGCGCTGGAGGACGAGAGCGGCTTCTTCGGCGCCATGGATGGTGCCTCGAAGTTCGTCCGCGGCGACGCCATCGCCGGCCTTTTGATCGTCTTCATCAACGTCGTCGGCGGCATGATCATCGGCGTGGCGCAGCAGGGCCTGTCCTTTGCGGACGCCGGCCGCAGCTACACGCTGCTGACCGTCGGTGACGGCCTCGTCACCCAGGTGCCGGCGCTGATCGTCTCGACCGCGGCGGGCCTGCTCGTCTCCAAGGCCGGCGTTTCCGGTGCTGCCGACAAGGCGCTGATGAAGCAATTCTCCGGCTATCCGCAGGCGCTCGCGATGTCATCGGCGGTCATGCTGGTGCTGGCCGCGCTGCCGGGCATTCCGACCATCCCCTTCTTCCTGCTCGGCGCCGGCGCCGGCGCACTGGCCTGGAACGCGCGCAACCGCAACCGCGCGACGGCCAAGGCCGAAGCAGTTGCAAAGGCCGCCCCCGCTGCCGGGACACCCGGTGCCCCCGGCTCCGCGGCGGCCGAGGAGCCGATCTCGGCGGCGCTCAAGATCGACGACCTCAAGATCGAGCTCGGCTATGCGCTCTTGCCGCTCGTCAACGGTCCCGACGGTACCGATCGCCTCACCGAGCAGATCAAGGCGCTGCGCCGCTCGCTCGCGATCGAGATGGGTTTTGTGATGCCGGCGGTCCGCATTCTCGACAACGTCCAGCTCGAAGCCAACACCTACATCATCAAGATCAAGGAGGTCGACGCCGGCACCGGCAAGATCTGGCCGAACCAGTTCATGGTCATGGACCCCGGCGGCAGCCAGGTGCAGGTGCCCGGCATCCACACCACCGAGCCGACCTTCGGCCTGCCCGCGACCTGGGTCGACGCCAGCCTCAAGGAAGAGGCTTCGCTCAAGGGCTACACCGTCGTCGACGCCGCGACCGTGCTCTCGACCCACCTCACCGAGCTGCTCAAGGCCAACATGTCGGACCTGCTCTCCTATGGCGAGGTGCAGAAGCTGCTCAAGGAGCTGCCGAAGGAGCAGAGCGAACTGGTCAAGGACATCGTGCCCGCACAGGTCACGGTCTCCGGCATCCAGCGCGTTCTCCAGCTGCTGCTCGCCGAGCGCATCTCGATCCGCGACCTCTCGACCATCCTCGAAGGCATCGCCGATTCGCTCGCCTTCTCGCGCAACCCCGCGACCATGGTCGAGCATGTCCGCGCCCGGCTGGCGCGGCAGATCTGTGCGCAGAATACGTCGTATAACGGCTATCTGCCGCTCATCGCGCTGTCGGCGCGATGGGAGCAGGCCTTTGCCGAATCCATCGTCGGCCAGGGCGAAGAGCGCAGCCTCGCGATGCAGCCCTCGAAACTGTCGGAATTCATGACCGGCGTGCGCGAGGCCTTCGAGCGCGCCGCCCGCGAAGGCGAGGCGCCGGTGCTGGTGACCTCTGCGGCAATTCGTCCCTTCGTCCGCTCCCTGGTCGAGCGGTTCCGGGCCCAGACGACCGTGTTGTCGCAGGCCGAAATCCACCCACGCGCGAGGTTGAAAACGGTCGGAAGCATCTGATTTGCCTTAAGAAGCCGTGTGTTTTTCGGCCACAGGCAAATGGTTTTTGAGTTCCTGGCGCCTTGTCGACCAAATGCTGAAAAGGCGCCTGACAAGCACATTACAGCTTTGAAATAATTACGAAATCGAACGATCAGGGCCCGTTTTTGATCGCGATCGTTCACGTCCTGTCACGCTCTTGTGATCGCCCCTTGGGAACGAATCCCCCCACTACTAGGTTGTTGGGCACCGGGAGCATGAACCTGCCTGACAAAGGTGGCGACTACTTCGGGTAGATGGCGGCAGGAGCCTTCCATGAACCACTCGATTTACAGCGCAGATCGCTCGACACATCTGAAGATCGTGGCCGTAGCCCTCGTCGCAGGTATCGCGGTGGCAGGGTTCGGCATTAGCGCACGCACTGGTTCGGACGACGGATTGACCCAGACCGCCCGCGTCATCAAGGCCGGCAAGCCGGTTGTGATCACCAGCTCGAACGCATCGCTCGTTCGCTAAGGAGATTTGAGTTTCAGGAATTCACGCGGCTCTTTACCAGCCCCCCAAAGTCGCCACGTGGATATGTAGACGACCCCAACCCCAAGTCGACTACAGAAAGCGCCCGCCCCCCACGGGCGCTTTCTCATGTCTGGGGTACCCTCGTCATTGCGAGCGCAGCGAAGCAATCCAGAGTCTTTCCGCGGGTAGCAGTCTGGATTGCTTCGCCGCGCTCGCAATGACGGAGCAAGGCGCACCAGCGCCGTTCCGCAGCGCCCAACCCTACCGCACCCCATAAGTCGGCGGCGGCGCCTGCACCGTCGGCGCGGCCGCAGCGAACAGCTCATCCTTGCTGCCGGTGAGCGGGGGATAGATGCGCTTGCGGTTGATGGTCTGCTTGGTCGCCTTGGCAGCCGGGCCGGTCGTCCGGACCTCGCGGTCCCAGCCTTCGGTGTAGAGTGCGCCCCAATCGCCGAGATCGAGCACGGTGACGTACCAGTCGATGCGCAGCGGCAACATCGGCTGGCCGACAAGATCGGCCACCACATTGTGACCGGCGAACCGGCCCATGGGTCGGGCGAACTGGCAGGACATCACGGTCGGATGCAAGCCATCGACCACGCTGGAGGCGACATCGCCGGCGGCGAACACGCCCGGCAGATCCGCGACCCGCATGAAGGGATCGACCAGAAGGCGCCCAAGGCGATCGCGCGCGCCCGGAAAGTTTTCGGCGAGCCGGCTCGCACGCAGCCCCGTGCACCAGATCACCGTCTGCGTGGCGATGAACTCGCCTGAGCTCAAGCGAACACCACCAGCTTCGATCGACGCGACACGCACGCCGAGCCGCGTCTCGACGTCGAGCGACGACAGCGCCGTCTCGATGACGGGGCGCGCCTGCACGCCGATCGTGGCGCCGACCGCAGGATTGGGATCGACCAGGATGATGCGGCGACTGCCGGTGATGCCGGCGCGCACCAGCCGGTCAGGCATTTCGGCGGCAACCTCGATGCCGGTGAAGCCGGCACCCACCACCACGATGGTCGATCGTCCCGGCAACGGCACGCTACGCCCGAGCGCGATGAGGTGATCCTCAAGGCGAAGCGCCGCAGCATAGGTATCGACGTCGAACGCATGCTCGGCCAGACCCGGAATATCAGGACGCATCACTTCGCTACCGAGTGCAAGCACGAGGCGATCATAGCTCAGCGTCTCGTCGCCGCTGCTTGTGACCAGCGAGATCTGGCGCCGCGCCGGATCGACCGCCTCGACCTCGCCGATACCGTGGGTGACGCCGATCGGATCGAGCAGTTGCGGAAGCTGCAACGCGACCTCACTGAGATCGACCTCGTAATTGCGCACGCGGATGTTGTGGTAGGGATTGCGGTCGATGACGCGGATCTCGATGTCGCGGCCGGCCGCACCGACCTCGTCGCGCATGCGCGCGGCACCGATGGCCGCCCACAGGCCCGCAAACCCGGCACCGAGCACGACGATACGCGCCATGTCGTTCCCACCACGCTTTGTTACGGACCAAGCGTTCTTGCCACGCGCAAGCTCATATAGCTCATCCGATTCGGTGGACCAAACCACATTCGCGCAGCCGAACGGCGGGTCTGAAGGGAACGGCTTGCCGCACCGCCGCGCAGAACGCGGCCCTTGCAGTCTCCCGTGACCCACGCGGAGCCATCCGTCGGAGCGCCGACGTAATTGTCGTGCCAGCAGTCCTCGACCCAGTCGTATACGCTGCCATGAACCTCGTAGAGCCCGAAAGGATTGGCGGTCCGGGGCGTCGCCGATATCACCGAGGTCATCGCGATGCCAATGTCAGCGATCAGATCGGCGGCCATCGCCTCGGTCAGGTGAGGATCGACTCCATCGCCCCACCAGAACGCTGTGGTGGTGTCGGCGCGCGTAACATATTCGCGCTCGGCTTCGCTCAACAACCGGTAAGTGCGGCCACTCGTACGCGAGAGCCATTGCACGTAGTCCCTCGCCTCCTCCCACAGCACCCCGGTGACGGAATCGCGCGCCTGATCGGCCGCCGCCTCGGCCCGGTGGCTGCAGCCTTTCGCATTCACGCAGGCGTTCCATTCGTCGCACGTCACGGGCGAACGTCCGACGCCGAGGCGCTGCACCCTCACCTGATGCTGCGGCCGCTCGTCCTCCGTGCTGCCCGGCTCGCTCGCGCTCGCGCCCATGGTGAACCTGCCGTCGGGAACGACCACCATCTCCGGACAGTGCAGGCACTCCCTGAAGCGATCTGTCGGCCGAAGCGCAGCCTCCTCGCTCCACGAGAGCGGCTTTGGAAGTCGCATATCCAGCACCGAGGAATCGCTGCTCGCCAAGGCGAGGATGGGTTGAGAACCCTGCTGCATGGTTTGCGCCGACGCGAGCGGCGCCGAAAAACCGGCAACAAGCAACGCAAGCAGGGCAAGCGGCCGGTCAATAAATCTGACCATATGGCCCTCCTGGTCACAACGTGACCGTCAATGATCTGTTTAAAAAAAGCGCTTCAAAAGGCGGGCGCGTCCGCCACCAATCGCAATGTCGCCGCCGCAAAACATGCCGCAGCAGCCTCATCAGTCCGGCGATGATCTAGTGTGATTGTTTCAGGCCGGTGTCGCCACGCACAAAAAACGGCTTCGTGGCGAAGCGTCTTGCGGCCTTCAGCGCGACAGAACGTCTCGACGTCACGCGCGCCGGCGCCGATCGGCAAAACGCGCCGGCGCCGATCGGCAAAAGTAGATTGCGGGGCCGGCCGCTCAGGCCTCGCGCAGTTCCGACGGCGTCGCGCTAAAACGCTTGCGGAAGGCGCGATTGAAATAGGACAGGTCGGCGAAGCCAGAGGAATGCGCGATGTCGCTGATCTTGCGCGCCCGCGCGCGGGGATCGCCGAGCAATTTTCGCGCGAGCAGCAAACGTTGCTCCAGTACGAATTCGGTGAAGGTGGTGCCGGCCTGCTCGAACAGCCGCTGCGCCTGGCGCGGGCTGAGCCCTGACCGGGTGGCGACCTCGGACAGGCAGAGATCGTTACGGCCAAGTGCGGCCATCACGTCTGCGCGCATGAGATCGAGACGGGCCGCCGCATGACCGCGACCGCGCGCGAGCGCCGCATGCTCGGCGTCGGTGCCAAGCAGGAGGCCGACGAGATCGACCATGTGCTGCGCGGTCAGGCGCTGGCCGACGGCGTCGAGATGCGGCGCGTGATGGGCGGCAAGCGCGTGATAGCGGAAGATGGTCTCGGCGACCGCGCCGTCCGACAGAACCTGGGACAGCTTCTCCTCGGCACGCGGATTGATGTCCAGCAGCGCGCGCCGCGGCATGCGGATGGTGGTGAAGCGGTTCTCGTCGGTGTGACCGACGCTGCCGGTGATGCCCATATCGGCGAGCACCATCTGCGCCGGCGCGAGCTCGACCGTATGACCGTTCTGCCGGACGCTGACGAGGCCGGCATGCGCGGCGATCAGCACGAGATCGTTGCTGCCGTCGGCGAGACCGCCCTGCGTGCGCGAATATTGTGCGGAGGAACCTTCGGGAATGGCGAGCGCGATATTGTCGACCACGCTGATCTGCAGCCGGCAATCGATGCTGTCGCCCTGGCTCGGTCCGATCTCGAGGCCGCAGGACCCCAGGGCCCTGTCGCGCCAATGCTCGAACGCCGGCCCCTGCGGCAGGCCTGCATATTGGTGAATAAAGACGCCCGGCGGCTTGGCTGCATCCATCTGATTTCTAGCCCCTCTCCGGCACCATGATCGGCGATGCCGACTGCAAATTCCGGGCATTTGACGCCTGGAAATGCATGGAGGTTCAAATCACAGGTGAATTCAGCAAGACTTGTCGAATTACGACGACGAAATGGACCCCGGCGACAATATTGCGCCGTTGCGGCGACTACTTCTTCGCGGGAACCTGCGGCTGGGACGGCGGCACGGTCTCGATCAGCTTGCCGGAAAACACCGGCGCCGAGGTCGGCTGGCCGTTGGGCGAGCCGCCCGACTGCTCGACCGTGACGGCATAGGTTGCACCGTTGACGACATCGGCATCGTAGCCAGCGAGCAACGGGCGTGCCGTGAAGTCGCCGCTGCCGATCACGCCCAGCGACCGCGGGCGCGGCAGCCTGTCGGAGATCAGCCAGAGCTCAAAGCTCTTGCCCGGCTCCGGCGTCGCGCCGACCTTGCGCACCGTGAAGTTCTTGGTCGCCCCGTCAATGGTGAGGATGAAGGCGGGACCGCCGCTCTGGCCCTGCAACAGCGCAACATATTGCGCGGGCGAAGACAGCGGCGCGGCCGGTGTCTTGAGCTCGACCGTCTGGATACGCGGTGCGGGCCGCAGCGCGCCCGGCAGCGCATCGGGCAGGAAGATCTGAAGCGACAGTGTCACCAGCAATGCGGCCGCAAGTGCCCCCACGGCGGAGGCGATCGTGCGCCAGCGCTTCACGCGGCCCTCGAGATAGATCACGTTGCTGCCGTCGACGACCGGCGCCTGCGTCACGGGCGCAACGCGCGGGTCGGGCGCATGGGTCTGCGGCACGAACTGCGGCGGGAAAATCGGAACGGCATCGGAGTTGGATTCGGGCGACGTCGATTGCTGCGCGTCCAGCGACGGAGGCTCTGTCGCTGAAGACTCTGTCGCTGAAGACTCGGACGATGAAGGCTCCGGCGAATAGAACTCCGGCAGTGGTGGTGGCGGCGCCTCCGACAGCACCGGCGGCGCCTCGCTCGAATCCTGCGACGAGAGCGTCTGCGCGATCTCGCGCCGGATGTTCTCCCACACGATCGGCCGCGGCTCGATCGTACCCACCATCTGATTGAGGACGCCGAGCCGGAATTCCCACGCCTGCACCACGGCGGCGAACTCCTGGTCCACCGCCATCATGGTCGCGACCTGCGCGCGCTCGTCGGCATCGAGTGTGCCGAGCGCATATTCCGCGGCGAGCGCGATATGATCCTCGCTGTAGGCCATCAATTGCAGTCCAAAACCATCCTCATAATCCGAGGCACTCCCGGATGTCCAACATACTGCGCCGGAGCCAAGTCTTCACTGTGTTGACGGGCGCAGCGAATTTCTCCGCCAATTGCTCGCGGCTCCAGCCGTTGTAATAGGCGAGAAGCACGAGCCGCTGACGGTCCGGCTCGAGGCGACCAATGCATTCCAAGAGCCGCTTCAACTCCTCGGACATCTCGCGGCGCGCCAGGGGATCGGGACTGTCGGCGGCGACATCCATCGCCTGCGGCTCCTCCTCGATGGAGGCCTCCGTCTTCTTGCGGACGATATCGATGGCGCGGTTGCGCGCGATCGACGCCATCCACGTGATCGGCGATGACAGCGTCGGGTTGAACTGGCCGGCGCTGTTCCAGATCTTGACGTAGGTCTCCTGAATGACCTCCTCTGCGAGATCCTGTCGGCGCAAGATACGGAGCACGACGCCATAAAGTTTCGCGCGCGTGGCGGCGTAGAGGCGCTCGAACGCGGCCTGGTCGCGCTTCGCCACCGCCTCAATCAGCCCGACCAGCTCAGCTGGCGTCAGCATTCAGCCCCCCAACGCGCAGGCCTCGTCGCATCCCGCGCGGACCCCGGCACTCCGCTACCATAGCGCGTGGCCAAGCCCCTCACCAAGGGGCGGCGCGCCACGCTGTGGACAGCACACGCAAAAACCCGGACCTTGCGGGTCCGGGCTCGCAAATTCTCTAGCGATTTTGACCGCTGGCTGCCGTCAGGCGACGGCGCCGATGCGGGAGCGCATCAGGCCGATGCTGTCGAGATCGGCCTGCTCGCGGGCGTTTTCCTCGGCGCGCTCGCGGGCCTGGTCACGCTCGTCCAGGAGCTCGACCTTCTTCAGTTCCTCGAAAGCCTCCCCGAGCGCGGCCTTGGCCTCCTCGAGCTGGCCCCTCAGCTCGTCGGCCGAGCGGGTCAGGTTCTCGCGGCGCTGGATGGCGGCCTTGGCATAGGTCGGATAGGCGAAATGCGCGGGATCGTTGATCCCGGCGCGGTCCTGCTCGGTCTGGATCTCGCGATCCAGATCGGTCGACATCCGCTGGAAGTCGGCGATCATGGACTCGATCTGGGCGACCCGGCGGCGCTTCTCGTCGACCTGAAACTTCTTCAGGCGAATGAGGGTATCACGTGACTTCATCGACTCGTACTCCCCAGAAGTCCCTTAGCTGCACGTGGGACGACACCGGTCTCCCCACAGGCCCGATTGGGCCAAGACCGGCTCTGCTACTCTGTGGGATCGGATGATGACGGGACAAAGTTAGCGTTCCGTTTCCAAATTACCGAGGATTTGCGCCAACTGGCGGTAACCGTCGGCCAGCGAGGCATTTTCGTCCTTGCGTTGGCGCAGGAAGGCCTCCAGCGGCTCGTGCAGGCGGATCGCCTCGTCGACCTCGGGGCTGGAGCCGACCCGATAGGCGCCGAGCCGGATCAGTTCCTCCATGTCGGCATAGGTCGCCATCACCGCCCGCGCCTTCTGGATGGTCGGCCAGAACTGCGGATCGGCCGATTTCGGCATGGTGCGCGAAACCGATTTAAGGATGTTGATGGCCGGGTAGCGGCCGCGCTCCGCGATTGAGCGCTGCATCACGATGTGGCCGTCGAGGATGCCGCGGACGGCGTCGGCGATCGGCTCATTATGATCGTCGCCGTCGACCAGCACCGTGAAGATCGCGGTGATGGCGCCCTCCCCGAGGCCCGGTCCGGCGCGCTCCAGAAGTTTCGGCAGCTCGGTGAAGACGGTCGGCGTGTAGCCCTTGGCGGTTGGCGGCTCGCCGGCGGACAGCCCGATCTCGCGCTGGGCCATGGCGAAACGCGTCACCGAGTCCATCAGGCAGAGGACGTCCTGGCCCTCGTCGCGAAAATATTCGGCGACCGCGAGCGTCAGATACGCGGCCTGCCGCCGCATCAGGGCCGGCTCGTCGGAGGTCGCAACCACCACGACGGAGCGCGCCAGCCCCTCCTCGCCGAGGTCGTCCTGCAGGAATTCCTGCACCTCGCGGCCGCGTTCGCCGATCAGCCCGATGACGCTGACCGCCGCATCGACGTTGCGCGCGAGCATCGAGAGCAACACGGATTTGCCGACGCCGGAACCCGCGAAGATGCCCATGCGCTGGCCGCGGCAGCAGGTGAGGAAGGTGTTCATCGCGCGCACGCCGAGATCGAGCGGGCTGCCTACGCGCTTGCGCGAATGCGCCGGCGGCGGCGAATTGCGGTACGGCATCGGCGAGGCACCTTGCGGCAACGGCCCCTTGCCGTCGATCGGTTCGCCCAGCGCATTGACGACGCGGCCGAGCCAGGCCGACGACGGACGAACCTGATTGGCGGCATTGGCGATCACAGCCCTGCAGCCGCGACGCACACCATCGAGGCCGGCGAACGGCATCACGACAGCGTTGTTGCCGGAAAATCCGATTACCTCGCAGGGAATGGAACGGTTGGCACCGGTCTCGATCACAAGCCGCGCGCCGACCGACATCGCGTGGATCGGGCCGGCGACCTCGACCATGAGGCCGCGCACGCCGACCACTCGGCCATAGATATTGACGCCGTCGATATCGCCGATCTGTTCGGCCAAAGCCTTCATGGAGCAGCCTTCATAAGAGGGCCTTCATAGGGGACGCGCCTTCATCATTGGGGCCTTCGTGGCGAAACCCTTAAATTTCGCCATATTTCTGAACGGCGCTTAACTTCGTGTTTACCCGCATCGTTAATCATTGCGTCACTGTCTTTGTGACTGAGCGTGGCTCCCCTTCAGAAGAAGGCTGAGTCGCGGGAGTCGGTTAGGCCCGTCTCTTAAAGTGGAACTTGAACGGAAACGGATAACGAAAGCTGCTTCGTACACAAGACCTTAGGGCGATTCGATAAAAATTGCACCGGGGGGACTTGCGTTCCAGAATCAGGATTTGTTAACCATCTGTTGTCAGGATCCGAATCAGTTGTTCAAAGGCGTTTTGTTGAGTGCCGCGAATGCGGCCGACCTGACGCCCAGGAGCGGCGACTATGGGGAACTGGCATGCGCGTTTTGCTGATTGAAGATGACAGCGCCGTCGCGCAGTCGATCGAGCTGATGCTGAAGTCTGAGAGCTTCAACGTCTACACGACCGATTTGGGGGAAGAAGGCGTCGATCTCGGTAAATTATACGATTACGACATTATCCTTCTCGACCTCAACCTGCCCGACATGTCCGGCTACGACGTGCTCAAGCAGCTTCGGGTCTCCAAGATCAAGACACCGATCCTGATCCTCTCCGGCCTCGCCGGCATCGAGGACAAGGTCAAGGGCCTCGGCGTCGGCGCCGACGACTACATGACCAAACCCTTCCATAAAGACGAGCTGGTTGCCCGCATCCACGCGATTGTGCGCCGCTCCAAGGGTCACGCCCAGTCGGTCATCCAGACCGGCGACCTCGTCGTCAACCTCGACACCAAGACGGTCGAAGTCGGTGGCCAGCGCGTGCACCTGACCGGCAAGGAATACCAGATGCTGGAGCTGCTCTCGCTCCGCAAGGGTACGACCCTCACCAAGGAAATGTTCCTCAACCACCTCTACGGCGGCATGGACGAGCCCGAGCTGAAGATCATCGACGTCTTCATCTGCAAGCTCCGCAAGAAGCTCGCCAACGCCTCCGAGGGACGCAACTTCATCGAGACCGTGTGGGGCCGCGGCTACGTGCTGCGCGAGCCGCACGAGGTCGAAGAGCGCATTCCCGCCTGATCCGTTGACGTCGCGAGCCTCCGTCGGGCTTGCTCCTCCCAGCCTGGACCCCGCCGCTAATGGCGGGGTTTTGTTTTTTGGGGCTTCGTCAGGCGCTCGCAAACGCAGGACTTACGAGAGGCGCGCTCCTGACCGGGCAGCGCGCGGCCGCCTCGCGCAGCCGGCCGATCATCCCGTAGCCGATGATAAACCCGAACAAGAAGGTCGGCAGCACGAAGAACAGCAAGAACATCGATGGGGAAAGGTGGTCGGCCATTCCCATCACCGGTATCGGGGCGACCTGGTGAATAGCCAGCAGGGCGAATAACATCAGCGTCATACCGCCACCAAAGACGAGGCCATCCCTCAACTGCCTCGTCTTTCGCGACCGTCTGTCCCAGGTTGAATCCTGCACCAGCAGGGCCGCCATCGCCCCAATGCCCCAGGGAAAGATCAAGACCGGCAGCTCGTGCAGCACGACATCTGGATAGGGTCCTTGCGAGAACTGAGCATGATCGAACCACATCTGGATCGGCAGCGTCAGCAGCGCCCCCAAGATCCCGACTGAGAGAATAAACCCGACTGGAAGTCGGCCGAAGATGCTTTCGTTCGCGAAAGCAAATTGCCGCTTGAAATAATACACCAGCGAGAAGTTCACGATGAAGTAGAGCGGCGTCAGGATCAGCGTTCGCATTGCGCCAGCGGACTGGTCTCCCGGCATCTCAATGATCTTGCCCGATGCGAGCAGCCACAGCAGGCACCAGACAAACGTGAATGCCGTTACTTTCGCCACAAACTTCATGATGCCAGGTGATGCCGGCTCCAGCGTGAATCCGATCTCGCCCAGCCTTCGCTTGCTGCGGTCGAGACTCCACTCGCCGGCCAGGGCAGCGCGCACCGCGAACAACATGAGATTGTTGAGAAGCGAGTCCATGTCCTTGCGCAAATCCTCCAGCATGGCTCCTGCGGCCGTTTGAGCCGCCAGCTGAAGCTGGCTGACCGCGCTGTGCCGCGTCGAAAGAGAATCGAGAGCCTGCCAGTCGTCCGGCTCGACCTGGCTTTCCTCCATGATCGCTCCATAGATATCCCGACTGTTCTTGAGCACGCGCACGGTGCGGAAGCACAGCACGTCGAACACGGCGAGAAGCTCCGCGTACCGCTCGGCGTTGCGCTCCATGAAGCTTTCCCGATCCGCAGCCCAGCGTTCGAGATGAACCATGATTGCCGATATCTTCATGAAACGGGATTGGATGGCGGTCGACTGCACCGCGCGAAAATCGTCGACCCGATAACCGATCCGCGCGAACCTGCGCTGCAAAACGGGTTCGTCGCTCTGGGACACCTGGAACGGGGATGCGGCCAACTCATCTCGCAAGGCGAGCGCGCCTGCGGGAATGCCGGCGAGGCCCTGGCAGAAATTGCGCCATGCCGCGGGAAGGATCGGGACGAGCCAGGCGAGAATCAGGAGCCAGATCGATGCAAGGGGCGGCAGCGCATACGAGAGCCCTTTATAGATGAGGACGAACGGAATCATGAAGGCGACCACGCCAAACGCAAACAGAGGCTTCGTCGTGTATGATCGCGTACCCTTGGAGGTGTGAAACCTGAACCAGTAGAACAAGGCAACGAGCGCCGGGCCGGCGAACAGATCGAAGGTGAATTTCAACAATTCAACGAGCTTATCAAGCGACACGGCGAACTCCCATGGCTATGGTTCGCATGCCGGACACCTCGGCGCCCGGCCGTCTCTGTTCAGTAAAGGTCACGCGGCCAGATTTTCGATCCTGGTCTTCTGACCCGCGAAATCGGCGTTGTCCGGCGCCAGCGCAATTGCACTGTCCATGTCGTTCAGCGCCATCGCCACATTCTTTGACTGCGCGTACGCGTTGGCACGGGACGCCAGATATTTGGGCTCGTTCTCGTTTCTGGCGATGGCAACGCCGAATGCCTTGATCGCCTGCTCGAGATAGCCGCCCTTGTCGTCGGTCCCTGCCGCCATCATGCTGATGATGCCCTTGATCCAGTAGAATTCGGGATTCTCCGGATGGAGCTTGATGGCCTCGTTGATGTCGGTCAGCGCATTTTCGTGAAAGCCCATGGTCGCGTTGAAATTGGCGCGACGCACGCGGTATTCCGCTTTGGTGGGATCCAGCTCCAGCATATAGGCGAAGCTCGCGGCGGCTTCCTTGATCAGCTTTTGCCTGTGTTGCAGCGTCCCAAGATCAAAGTACGCCTTGGCCAGGCGAACCGAGAGTTCGCCGTCGTCTTTCAGCAGCGTATGCAGTTCCGTGCCGCTCCGGGTCAATTCCTCCAAAGCGGCGACCGTGCGCGGCGAAGCAGCGAGCGCGATCATGAACTCATCGCGCCGCCTCTGAAGCTCCTCCTTCGAGAACCGCGCCTTCTCGGGCGGGTCCGGCGGCGGCTGTGGATTTTCGACGTCGAATATCCTGCCGTCGGACGATCGCATGTAGAGAACCGGAATTCCCCACTCGACCCGCGACTTCTGCTGAATGAACTTGCGCGCCAGCATCACAGCATCGTCGATCGGCTGGTTCTTGGACAGCGCCTCATAAAATCCCTCCGACATCGAGATCGCGGCACCGTCGGTAATGGGAAATTGCATCGCGATCACCGCGGGCAGCCATCCCGTCTTCATCAACCCGATCGCCGGATTTCCAAACCGATCGCCGACATTGATCCTGGCGCTCTCGCAGCAATTGAGGACGATCAACCGAAGGCTCTTGCGCGCGCCGGTCAGCATTGTCGCCAGATCCGAGGCGAACCGTTTGACCGGCTTGCCGTCCTCGTCGACCATGACGATGAAACCGCGCTCGTTGAAGCTGTCAGCGTCGCCGCCCGGAATCTCGTCCTCGACCCCGCCGTGCCCGATGAAATGGAAGACGTGCCAGTCTCCTTCCAGGAGCTTCTTCATCAGGTCCTTTCCCGACCCGCCCGGGACCCACTGGAAATCCACCCTGCCCGCGTGCTGAAGGGCGTCGATGCCCTTGTTGATGCGTTCGCGTTCCTTGGCCACGTTGAGCTTGGGCCACTCACCGGTCGAAGGGTCGGAGATCATGCCGAGAATGCGCAGGGGACCCTTGACGCCCATCCGTCCCACGGCACCCACCGTGTCGAGATGCCGTACGATCGGCCGCGAGAGACTCACGAAGCCGGGCTGGTCATTTTCGTCGAAGAGATATTCCCATGGCAGCCCGGCAAGCTCCGTCGCCTCGATGCGCAGCTTGATCCGGAAGTCGTCAGATTTGCCCTTGCTTTGCTGGTAGATATTCTGAATCGAGGGAACTTCGGTGAAGACGCTCCGGAAAACTCCACGCCCGAAATCCCGCAGCACCTGTTCACCGCGCGTCGCGAGCCCCGAATGACTTTTATCGTCGATTTCCAGAACTGCGTTTTCGAGCTCTCCGCGCAGTTTTGCCAGCACGCCGGGGGCGCTGAACCAGAACTTCAACCGGCTCTTGGGCGCCTCGCCGACCGGTGACTTGACGACCTTGCCGTAATATTCCTGCGGGCCGCCACCTACCGGCAAATCGGAGCCAATCTCGAGTTCTAGATATTCGGCACTGGGCATGGCAGCCTCACTCGGCCAAGAACTACTTGAACAACACGTCTTTCAAATCCGGACGACCCGCCATCCGACGGGTATCTCCATGCGCATCAAAATCACCTGCGCCAGATCGTGCATGAGCCGGAGACCTGATCTCATCGAGGGCGCAACTCATGTGCTCCTTCACGA
This sequence comes from Bradyrhizobium rifense, assembly GCF_008123425.1. Classification (GTDB taxonomy): domain Bacteria; phylum Pseudomonadota; class Alphaproteobacteria; order Rhizobiales; family Xanthobacteraceae; genus Bradyrhizobium; species Bradyrhizobium rifense. Next base: position 5,446 of record NZ_VSSS01000032.1, on the reverse strand, counting down.
CGGCGACAACGTCAATTCACAAGACTATCACATGCAACCTCGAGACGCATTTGTGAAGCATGTCTCACACGGCCCGAAAATTTGTGCAGCGCCCGGTGCCACCGGAGAGCCGGTTCGGTTTCTGGGGATCGAACCGATCCGCCCGATACGGCGACTAAGCGATCGTGCCAGAATTCGCGGCGCCAACGTGGACCTCCCCATGATCCTGCAATCGCTCGCCGGCCTGCCCGCTTTCCTGGCCTATTTCTGTACCGGGTTGATCGCGATAGTGGCATATCTCCTCGTTTACACGCGGATCACGCCGCACAACGAGTTCCAGCTGATCCGCGACAATGATCCAGCGGCTGCGATTGCGCTCGGCCTCAGCCTGCTCGGCTTCGTGGCGCCGCTGTTCAGCGCGATCGCGCATTCGGCCAACGTACTGGACTGCCTGATCTGGGCGTTCATCGCTCTGATCGTGCAGGTCGCCGTGTTCTACATCGTGAAAATCCCGGTGCCGGACCTGTCGGGGCGGATCGCCGCCGGCGAGCTGGCGCCCGCAATCTGGCTCGGCCTGTCGTCGCTCGCCGCGGGCCTCTTGAACGCCGCCTGCATGATCTACTGATATGGCAGCGAAGCCTCCGACCAAGGATTTCGGCAAGCGCAGGCCGCGCCGGCCGGCGGACCTGCCGCTGCCGCCGCGGGAGCCGGTGAAGCGCTCGGGCCATGTCGCGCTGCTGGTGATGGGCACGATCGCGGTCGGCACCACCGCCTTCATGCTGATGCCGCGGCGAAACTGCGATCCCATGCCTCCCGCGGCGACAGCCCCCGGAGCGACAGTCCCCGGCGCAACGGCGCCTGCGCCAACGACCACCAACTGTAGCAGCAGCTCATCCAGCGGCAGCGGCTCGCACTGGTCCTCGCGTTCGAGTTTCTACAGCAGCGACCCCTCAAGCCATTCCTCGTCAGGGACGTCGTCCGATTCCGGCTCCGGTGGCGTCACGCGCGGCGGCTTCGGCTCGTTTGCGCATGGCTTCTCGGGCGGCGGCTGAGGCCGCGGATTTGTGAATTCAACGCCGCTCACCGGTCTGCTTAGGTGATGTGGCGGGAGGAAGCGATATGAAGCGTTCGCGAAGAGTCGTGCTCACCTTGATGGGCACTGCTACGGTCAGTGCGGTCTCGATGGGATTTGTGAAGCGCGAACGCCCTTGCGGGTCCGGCCTCGAAGCCGTACCCGGCATCGACGGCAAGCCTTATTGCCGGCCGAGCTATGGCGGCTTCGGCGGCACGCTACATCACATGCACGGTGGCCATCCCGGTCAAAGTCATGGCGGTCATGGCGGCGGTCATGGTCATGGCGGTCACGGCGGCGGCTGACACATGCAACGCATCATTTGTCCCGAGCGCGACGACTGGCAACAGACCGCCGAGCTATGCGGCTTTGCCTTCCACACCATCGACGGCGAGCGCTATTGGGACGAGCGCGCCTATTATGCGTTCTCACTCGACGAGATCGAGCGCTCAATCGAGACGCCGACCGGCGAGATCGATGCGATGTGCCTGGAGCTCGCCGGTCGCGTCATCGGCGACGAACGCCATTTGCGGCGGCTCAAGATTCCGGAAGCGTTTTGGGACCTGATCGCGGACAGCTGGGAGCGCGACGACCGCAGCCTCTACGGCCGGCTCGACCTGAAATTCGACGGCGGCGGCCCGGCAAAACTGCTCGAATACAATGCGGACACGCCGACCTCGATCTTCGAGGCCGCGGTGTTTCAATGGACCTGGCTCGAGCAGGCGATCGAGCGGCGTATCATCCCGGCGCGCGCCGACCAGTTCAACTCCATTCACGAGCGGCTGATCGAGGCGTGGAAAGCGATCGGCGCGGGCAGTCATCTGCATCTCACAGGCACGACGGGCAACGAGGAAGACGCCGGCACGCTCGCTTATCTTGAAGACACCGCGCGCCAGGCAGGCCTGTCGACCACGCTGCTCGACATCGAGGACATCGGCTGGCGCGACGAGGCCGGCGGCTTCGTCGATCTCAACGACCGCGACATGGAGCTTGTCTTCAAGCTCTACCCCTGGGAATGGATGTTCCACGACGCCTTCGGTGCCAAGCTCGCCGGCGCTCCGACGCACTGGATCGAGCCGCCATGGAAGGCGGTACTTTCCAACAAGGGCATCCTGCCGCTGCTTTGGGAGATGTTTCCCAACCATCCCAATCTGCTGCCGGCCTTCTTCGAGGACGATCCGCGCGCAGCCGAACTCGGCAGCTCCTACGTCCGCAAGCCGCTGCTGTCGCGCGAAGGCGCCAATGTCACACTGGTGTCGGGCGGAATGTCACTCGATGAGCACGCCGGCCCCTACGGCGCCGAAGGCTTCGTGCGCCAGGCGCTGTCACCGCTGCCGAACTTTTCCGGCGTCTATCCGGTGGTGGGAAGCTGGCTGGTGAACCACGAGCCATGCGGGCTTTCGATCCGCGAGGACGAGAGCCCGATCACGGGCAACAGCTCGCGGTTTCTGCCGCACGCGATCTTGTAGTTCACCTCGCCGCGGCGACCTTCAATGGCTGCGGCATCAGGCCACCCATCGCCCGGCCGGAGCGCGCCGGATTGAGCTGGTAGAGACCACGGCGATCGGAGATCGGACGGAACGCGTCGGTGATGCCGACGACGGATTCGGCGGCGCCGAGCAACAGCGTGCCATCCGCTTCCAGGCCCTTTGTCATGCGTTCGAAGATCACCGCCTTGGTGTCCTGATCGAAATAGATCAGCACGTTGCGGCAGAAGATCACGTCGAACGTGCCGAGATGGGAGAAGTCCTGCAATAGATTGAGCTGACGGAACTGCACCATCGCGCGAATGTCGGCGTTGAGCTGCCAGACCTCGCCCGACTGCGTGAAGTATTTCATCAGAAGCTGGATCGGCAGACCGCGCTGCACCTCGAACTGGCTGTAGACGCCGGCCTTGCATTTCTCCAGCACTTCCTGCGACAGATCGGTGGCGACGATCTCGATGCGCCAGCCCGCGAGCGCGGCGCCCATCTCCTTCAGGCACATCGCGATCGAATAGGGCTCCTGCCCCGTCGACGAAGCCGCCGACCAGATGCGCAGCGATTTGCGCGCCGCGCGGGCCTGGATCAGGCCGGGCACGATGCTGTCGCGCAGATGATCGAAGGGGATCTTGTCGCGGAAGAAGAACGTCTCGTTGGTGGTCATGGCTTCGACCACGTCGGTCGCAAGCCTTCCATCGCCGTTCCTGATCTTGAGCACGAGATCGGGGATGCCGGGCAGGCTCGCCTTGCGGGCCAGCGGCAACAAGCGGCTCTCGACCAGATATTGCTTGTCGGGCGAAAGATCGAGACCGGAGCGCTCTTTCAGGAACTTGCGCAGATACTCGTAGTCCGTGGGCGTCACGAGCGGTCTCCCGCGAACAGGCGGTTGACCTTCGCGCCGATCTGGTTGAGCGGCAGGATCGCCGCGCAGATACCGGCATTGGCGGCCGCACCGGGCATGCCCCACACCACGCTGGAAGCTTCATCCTGCGCGATCACGCTGCCGCCGGCAGCGACGATGTCCTTGCCGCCGCGCATGCCGTCCGAGCCCATGCCCGTCAGGATCACGGAGAGGATGTTGCCGTGCCAGATGTCGATGGCAGAGGTGAAGAGCGGATCGACGGCGGGCTTGCAGAAATTGACGGCGGGGCCGTCGTCGAGCGCGATCGCGGCTTCAGCGCCGCTCCGCACCACGCGCATGTGCTTGCCGCCGGGCGCAAGATAGATGCGCCCCGGCTTCACCGGCTCGCCGTCGATGGCCTCGGCTGCCGGCTTGCGGCTCGAACGCGCCAGATGCTCGGCGAGAATGGTGGTGAAGGTCGGCGGCATGTGCTGGGTGATCAGCACCGGCACGCGGTCGATCACCGGGCCGAGCTCGGTGACGAGCGCCATCAGCGCCTGCGGGCCGCCGGTCGATGAGCCGATCAGCAGCACCTTCGGCGCCTGGGTCGAGAACGGACGCGTGGTGAGCGGACCTGACGACAGCGCATGCAAGGCCGGTGCAGGCGCGGCGGGCCGCACGACAGCCGGCGCACGGGCAGCAGAGCTCGCGGGCGCCAGCGGCGGACTCACGACCGCCGGCTTCCGGCGCAGCCGTGCACCGAGGTGACGGATCTTCTGGATCAGGTCATGATGGAAGGTGTCAGCGGCGGATGTCTCGCGTGTCGATTCCGGCTTCGGAATGTAGTCGGCCGCGCCGAGCGACAGCGCCTTGAAGCTGATCTCCGCGTTGCGGCGGGTCAGCGTCGAGGCCATGATGATGACGAGATCGCGCTTCTTCGCCAGCAGTTGCGGCAGCGCCGAGATGCCGTCGAGCTCGGGCATTTCGATGTCGAGCACGGCGACATCGGGATTGATGCGTTCGATCTGGTTGACTGCTTCGAGCCCGGTGCGCAGCGAGGCCGCGACCTCCATGTCGTGCTCGGCTCCGATCCAGCGCGAGATCAGGCCGCGGATGACGACGGAGTCGTCGACGACCATCACCCGCAGCGGCCCGGCTTCGCGCGACAAGCCCGTGGTCGAATTACCTGCGAACGCAACACTCATTACTCACCAACTCAGACTGAAACGGTTTAGTTGAAAACAAACGCCGAAGGAGCCGTTCAGCCTCCGGTGTTCGCTCAGATCAAGCCGACTTCCTGGAACTTCGCCGTCACGATGTCCTTGTCGAAAGGCTTCATGATGTATTCGTTGGCGCCGGCGTGCAGCGCGCGCGCGATATGCGCCACGTCGTTCTCGGTGGTGCAGAACACCACCTTGGGCTGGTCGCCGCCGGGCATGCGGCGCAGATGGCCGAGGAACTCGTAGCCATCCATGACCGGCATGTTCCAGTCGAGCAGCACGGCGTCGGGCAGCCCGCGCTTGCAGGCCTCCAGCGCCTTCTCACCGTCCTCGGCTTCGAGAATCTGGAAGTCGAGGCCTTCCAGGATCCGGCGCGCAACCTTGCGGATGACGCTGGAATCATCAACGACGAGACACGTGCGCATGTGAACCTCTGCTTCTGATCCCCTTTGCGGGGACACTTCCAATTGCGAGTCCGTCGGCGGCGACGCCGCCGTATCAGGCCGCCATCATCTCGGGCGCGAGCTCGAGGACGCGATCGACGTCGAGGACGACCATGAGCTGTCCGTCGAGACGGTGGACGCCGCCGGCGAGCTTGGCCATGCGGGGGTCGAGATTGACGGGGTTCTCTTCCTTGCCGTCCTCGGACAGCCGCAGCACCTCGCCGATCTGGTCGATCAAGAGGCCATAGGATTCACCGCGCAGGTCGACGCCAACCGCCATCGCCGTCTTGCCGTCCTCGGGCTTGGGCAGGCCGAGGCGGGCGCGCATGTCGACCACGGTGACGATGCGGCCGCGCAGGTTCAGCACGCCCGCGATCTCGCGCGAGGACAAGGGAACGCGGGTGACGCGC
>NZ_VSSS01000031.1 GCF_008123425.1 Bradyrhizobium rifense | reverse complement strand
CCAGCCTCGACGGGTCAAATGGCAGGGCCGATTTGCGCATGCCCTCGAGCGGGTCGCGCAAGTCATTGAAATCACAAACGCCGGCTACTGTGCATGGGGTTGTTTTGTAGGTTCTGTTTTGATGCAGCCAAAAAAATGACCTCTCCCGATGGGGAGAGGTCAAAAATTGCAACGTCAGATTTGACTTGGGTGACCGGGTCTATTCCCAGGACCAGGCCGAGAAATCGTTCTCGAACTGCGGGACTTCCTTCCAGACGCCCTTCAGCTTCTTGTTGATGACCGTGGGCCATTGCGGCTGGAACAGGTAGCCGGAGACTGCGTCGGTTGCCAGCATGCGCTGGGCGTCGCCGAGAAGTTTTGCGCGGCCGGCCTCGTCAGGCGTCGACACGATCTGCTTGTAGAGCGCGTTGAAGGCGTCGTTGTTGTAGCCGAGGTAGTAGTCCGGCTCGGTGATCTTGACGAGGTCGAACGGCTCGACATGGCTGACGATGGTGAGATCGAAATTGTGCGGACCGTTGGGCGCGAACACCTGCGACAACCATTGTGCCCATTCGACGTTCTCGATCTTGGCGACGATACCGACCTTGGCGAGCTGGGCTGCAAGGATCTCGCCGCCCTGTCGTGCATAGGGTGGCGGCGGCAGCTTCAGGCTGAGTTCGAGCGGCGTGGTGACGCCGGCTTCAGTCAGCAGCTTCTTCGCCTTCTCGGGGTCGTAGGGATTGACGCCGGTGGTGTCGACATAGCCGAGCGAGCCGGGCGTGTAGAAGCTGCCGATCGGCGTACCGAAACCTTCGACCGCGCCCTCGATCATCGCCTTGCGGTCGATGGCCGCGAGGATCGCGCGGCGAACGCGGACGTCATCGAGCGGCTTCTTCCGCTCATTGATGGCGACGAGGGTCTTGGCCTTGGATCCGCCGATCAGCACGGTGAAGCGCGGATCGCTCTTGAACTGCGCGACGCCGCGGGTGGTGACGCGCGGGAACGCGTCGACGTCACCGGACAGCAAAGCCGCAATCTGCGCGGCGGGTTCGCCGATGAAGCGGATCGTCACCTTCGACAGCTTGATCGCGGCGGCGTTGCGATAGTCGGCCCATTTGTTCAGCGCGAGCGAGGAGCCCTTGACCCAGGCGCCCAGCTGGTACGGCCCGGTGCCGACCGGCTGCGTCACGTTGGTCGCAGCACTCTTCGGCTCGACGATCGAGCCGCTCGCCTGCCCTAGCAGGAACGGCAGGTTCGGCTCCGGATATTTCAGCGTGAGCGTGATCGTGTCGGCGTCGGTCGCGTCGACCTTCTCGAAGGCCTGGAACAGGCTCTTGTCCTTGTTGGTGCTGTTCGCGGCCGCGTTGCGCTCGAACGAGAATTTGACGGCAGCGGAATCGAACGCCTCGCCGTTCTGGAATTTGACGCCCTTGCGCAGCTTGAACGTATAGGTCTTCAGGTCGGGCGACGCGGTCCAGCTCTCGGCGAGCAGCGGGGAGACCGAGCCGTCCTCGTTGATCTTGGTCAGCGTCTCATAGATGTTGTAGAGCGTGACCTCGGCGATCGCCGCGGCGGCTGCGTTGGTGGGATCGAGCCCCGGCGGCTCCAGCGTCATGCCCATGACGACGCTGTCCTTCTTGCTCTGCGCCAGCACCGGCAGCGGCGCCGCGGCCAATGCTGCGGCAAAAGCGACGATCGTTAGCTTCTTCAACATGCCTGACTCCCCAGCCTTCTTCTGTCGTCTTGAGGCTACGCCAATCCCGTAGCCGACATTAACCTTCCACGGCCGCCTGCGGCAATGCCATCACGGCCTCCGCCTTGTGGCAGGCGGCGAGATGTCCCTCGCCCACCCTGCGTAGCAAGGGCGGAACCTCGCGGCAATGCTGGTCGGCGAGCAGACAGCGCGCCACATAGGGGCACCCGGCAGCGGCCGCCGATTGCGAGGCGATCGCCTGGGCCCCGCGCCGGCGCCGACCCCCGCCGGGGCGTGCGCGCGGTATCGCGTCCAGCAGCGCCCGCGTATAGGGATGGGCGCAGCGCTCGAACAGATCCTCCGGCCGCCCCTGCTCGACGACCCGGCCGAGATACATCACCGCGACCTCGTCGCAGAGATAATCGACCACGGCGAGGTCGTGGCTGATCAGGATGTAGCTCAGCCCGAACTGCTCCTGCAGGTCCTGCATCAGGTTCAGCACCTGCGCCTGCACCGAGACATCGAGCGCGGAGACCGGCTCGTCCGCGACGATCAGTTTTGGTTGCGTGATCAGCGCGCGCGCAATCGCAATGCGCTGCCGCTGCCCGCCCGAGAACTCGTGCGGATATTTGTCCATGTCCGCTTCGCGCAAGCCGACCTGCTTCAGCACCGCGGCGACGCGGGCGCGGAACGTCGTGCGGTCGGCGTCATCCAGCACGGTGAGCGGCTCGGCGACGATACGCGCAATGGTCTGGCGCGGGTCGAGCGAACCGTAGGGATCCTGGAACACCATCTGGATATCGCGCCGCGCGCGGCGCAATTCATCCGGAGAGATGCGGTTGAGATCGCGTCCGAGCAGCGAGACCTGCCCCGCGGTCGGCCGCTCCAGCGCCATCACGACGCGCGCAAAAGTGGATTTGCCGGAGCCGGACTCGCCGACGATGCCGAGGCTCTTGCCGGCGGCGACCTGCACGCTGACGCCGTTGAGCGCGCGCACCTGACCGGGCGGACGGAACAGGCTTTCGCGCCGCAGCGTGTAGCGCTGCTGGAGATCCTTGACGTCGAGAAGCGGTACTGCGGTCATGCGGACAGCGCCCCGACATTTGCGGCCATCGAGACATCGGTGCGCACACAGCGCACGACATGGGCGGGACCGACCTCGACCATCGGCGGCAGCGCTACGCGGCATTTGTCCTCGACCAGCGGACAGCGCTCGCCGAAGGCGCAGCCTACCGGCAGATCGGCGAGCTCCGGCACCGTGCCGGAGATTGTCGTCAACCGCGTCCCCTTGCGCGCGCCGAGTTTCGGGCGCGCGCGGAACAGGCCCTGCGTGTAGGGATGGCCCATGCGGCGGAACACCTCGTCGGTTGGCCCGCTCTCGACGACGGTACCGCCATACATCACCATCATGCGCTGCACGTTCTCGGCGATGACACCGAGATCGTGCGAGATCAGGATCATCGACATGCCGCGTTCCTCGACGAGGTCGGCGATCAGATCGAGGATCTGGCCCTGGATGGTGACGTCGAGCGCGGTGGTCGGCTCGTCCGCGATCAGGAGATCAGGCTCGCAGGCGAGCGCCATCGCAATTGTGACGCGCTGGCGCTGGCCGCCGGAGAACTGGTGCGGATAGGCATCGATGCGCCTTGCGGGATCGGGCAACCCAACCCGATCGAGCAAGGCGATCGCCTCGCGCCGCGCATGCGCGGCGGAATATTTCTTGTGACGGCGCAGCGGCTCGGCGACCTGATGCCCGACCGTGTGCATCGGGTTGAGCGCCGTCATCGGTTCCTGGAAGATCATGCTGATGCGGTTGCCGCGCAAGCTGCAATAATCCGCATCCGGGAGCCGCGCGAGCTCGCGTCCATCCAGCTTGATACTGCCGGTGATGACCGCGCTGTCCGGCAGCAGTCCCATCAGTGACAGCGCCGTGACCGACTTGCCGCAGCCGGATTCGCCGACGAGCCCGAGCGTCTCGCCGCGCTTCAGTGCAAAGCTGACGCCGCGCACGGCCTGCGCCGGGCCGCGGCTGGTGTTGAGGCGGACGCCGAGATTGTCGACTTCGATCAGCGGCATGGTTGCGGGATCAGCCATCGTCACCGCTCCCGCGCCAGTCTGGGATCGAGCAGATCGCGCAAGCCGTCGCCGAGCAGGTTGAGGCCGAGCACCGCGATCGCGATCGCAGCACCCGGATAGACAGCGAGCATCGGCGACTGGAACAGCATGGTCTGCGCATCGTTCAGCATGCGGCCCCAGGACGGCTGCGGCGGCTGCGTGCCGAGGCCGAGATAGGACAGCGCGGCTTCGGCGAGAATGGCGAGCGCGAACTGGATGGTCGCCTGCACGATCAGGATCGACAGGATGTTCGGCAGCACGTGCTCGATAGTGATGCGGAAGGCGCCCTTCCCCGAGGCGCGCGCGGCCAGCACGTATTCGCGCGCCCAGATCGCATTGGCCGAGCCGCGCGTCAGCCGGGTCAAGGTCGGGATCTGAAAAATGCCGATCGCGATGATCGAGGTCAGCATGCCCGGCCCCGCGACCGCGGCGAGCATGATCGCCGACAGCACGGCCGGAAAGGCGAAAGTGAAATCGGAGAAGCGCATGATGATCTCTTCGGTCCAGCCGCGCTTGGCCGACGCGATCAGGCCGAGGCAGACGCCGAAGGTAAGACCGATGCTGACCGCGATGATGCCGACAAGGATGGTGGAGCGGGCTCCGGCAAGCAGCAGCGAGACGATGTCGCGGCCGAAGGAATCGGTGCCGAGCCAGTGCGCGGCCGAGGGCGGCCGGAGTTTCGAGGCGATATCGATCTCGTAGGGCGACCACGGTGTCCACACCAGCGAGAGCGCGGCCGAGGCGACCACCAGCAGGCTGAGCACGCCGCCCAGCACGAAACTGCGATGGCGGAGCGCGCGGCCCCAAAACGTCTTGGTCGGCAGAGGACGCGGTACGATCGGCGCGTCAACCGAAGTTGTCAGCGGAGCGCTCACAGGTCGTGCACCTTGATGCGGGGATCGATGAAGGCATAGAGCACATCGACCACGAAATTGACGATGACGACCATGGCTGCGAGCAGCATCACGCAATTGCGCACCACGATCAAGTCGCGGTTGGCAATCGACTGGAAGATCAGCCGGCCGAGGCCCGGCAGATAGAACACGTTCTCGATCACGATGGTGCCGGCAAGCAGATTGGCGAATTGCAGGCCCATCACCGTCATCACGGGAATCATGGCGTTGCGCAGCACGTGGCTCCACAGCACCTCGCGCTTGCCGAGCCCCTTCGCGCGTGCCGTGCGGACGAAGTCTTCGCGCAACACTTCCAGGACCGCAGAACGCGTGACGCGAGCGAGGATCGCGGCCTGCACCACCGCAAGCGAGATCGACGGCAGCAGCAGCGATTTGACGCCGGGCCAGATGCCATCCTCCCAACCGGCGAAGCCGCCTGCGGAGAGCCATTGCAGCCGCACGGCGAACAGCAGCACCAGAAGAATGGCAAACCAGAAGTTCGGCAGCGCGATGCCGATCTGGGTCAGCGACATCACGCCGACATCGCCGAGCTTGTTGTGGTTGGCGGCGGTGTAGATGCCGGCCGAGAGCGCCAGCACCACCGTGATCAGCATCGACATGATCGCGAGCGGAATGGTCAGCACCAGCCGCTCCGCGATCAGGCTGCCGACCGGGGTGCCGTAGACATAGGAATTGCCGAGGTCGCCGACGACGAATCCCTTGATCCATTGCAGGTAGCGAACCGCGAGCGGCTGATCGAGCCCGAGCTTGACCGTGAGCGCGCGCACCGCATCGGCCGAGGCGTCGGCGCCCATCAGCATTTGCGCGGCATTGCCCGGCAGCGCGTCCAGCACCAGGAAAATGATCACGGATGCGCCGACCAGCGTCGCCAGCAATGTCAGGACACGTCGGAGGACAAATACGCTCATGCGCGGTCGGATTCAGGGCTCATCAGCGGCACGATCAACATGTCCGGACGCCGGACGCAAGCCTTTTGCGGCCCATCGTCAACTCCTCAATCCGGCCGGCGGGCGAGAAGGTCGTGCGAGGCCTCGAACAGCGCGCTGACGCGCAGCAATTCCGCGTCGGCCCGGAAGCGGCCGACGAGCTGGAGCCCGATCGGCAGGCCGTCGCGACCAAAACCGCAGGGCAGACTGATCGCGGGGTGGCCGGTCATATTGAACGGCATGGTCCAGGGGAACCAGTGCGGCCGGACGCTGTCAAACTGTTGACCGTCGATCTCGATGGTGCCGAACAGATCCTGGTCGATCGGCAGCGCAGTGCGGGTGATGGTCGGCATCGCCAACAGATGCCCGCGCGCAAGCAGGGATTGCACGCGGCGGAACAACGCCGTGCGCGCGAACATCGCCTCTTGATAGTCAACGCCGCTCACATTGGTCGCGAGCGCGATCTGCTTGACGAAGGCTTCGCTGAGGGCATCGCGATGCTCGGCCACCAGCTTCGAGAACCGCGAGCGCCAGACGGTGTGGTTGATGGCGCGCCAGATCGGCTCGACGTCGTAACCCTCGCCGGAGAACTCTTCGAGCTCGGCGCCCAGACTCGCGAGCCGGTCGAGGCTCGCCTCGAACGCTGTGGCAACATCCGCCGATACCGGGCGGTCGGGCGGCGAGGCGCAGAACAGGATTTTCTGCCCGCGCAGATGACCACGCGGGGCAGCGCTGCCGATGAAATCGGGCACGGGCACACCGATCGACCAGGGATCGCAAGCATCCTCGCCGGCCATCGCCTGCATCATCAAGGCAGTGTCGGCGACGGTGCGCGTGGTCGGCGTGACATAGGTCTGGTTGCCGAACGCATCGAGCGCCTGGCTGTGCGCGATCATGCCGTTGCTCTGCTTCAGGCCCACGACGCCGTTGCAGGCGGCGGGAATCCGCGTCGAGCCGCCGCCATCGGTGGCAATCGCCAGCGGCGCGATGCCGCTCGCCACCGCCACGGCCGCGCCGCCGCTGGAGCCGCCGGACGAACGCTCCGCGCTCCAGGCGTTGCGGGTGCGGCCGAACAATGGTGAATCGGTCAAGCATTTGCTGCCAAACTCGGGCGTCGTGGTCTTGCCGATCAGGATCGCGCCCTCGCTGCGCAGCTTTGCGACCGCGACCGCATCTTCGGTGGGGACGTTGTCCTTGTAGGGAACGGCGCCAAACGTCGTCTTCACGCCCTTGGTGTTGACGATGTCCTTGACGGTGACGGGAAGCCCATGCAGCAGGCCGAGCGGCTCGCCCGCCATCACCTTGCGCTCGGCCTCGCGTGCCGCTGCCATCGCCTCGTCACCACAGAGCGTGATGAAGCAGTTCAATTCAGGCTGGAGCGCCTCGGCGCGCGCGAGCACGGCGCTGACAATCTCGACGGGGGAGATCTGCTTGTTCGCAATCAGATGACGCAACTCGGTTGCGGACAGCAGACAGGGATCGCCGTTCATCGTCAGATCGTGCTCCGAAGCGGGCCGCCGTTGGCCCAATGCATTGACAATGAGAATGACAGTTTTGTTAACTCGGCGTCCAATACGATTTTGGTGGTCAACCCATACGATTTCGGTATGCCTATGGATCTTCACCGTCTTCGCTATTTTGTCGCCGTGGCCGAGGCGCGCAGCGTCGGCAAGGCTGCCGAGCGGCTGCGGATGGCGCAACCGCCGCTCTCGGTCCAGATCCGCAAGCTCGAGGCCGAGGTCGGCGCACCGCTGTTCCACCGCGGGACGCGCGGCATGGATCTGACGGAGGCGGGCCAGGCCCTGCTCGCGCGCGCCGGCGAGGCGCTGGCGCTGGCGGCCGACGGCATCGAGGCCGCACGTGCGGTCGCAGCCGGTCGTCGCGGGCGGATCTCGGTCGGCTACATGTTCGTGCTGGCGAACGCCGTGCTGCCGCGGCTGATCCCCGAACTGCGGCGATCCATTCCCGGCGTCGATCTCGATTTCGTCGACCTCAGCGCATCGACGCGCGAAGCACGGCTGCTCGACCGCAGCGTCACGGTCGCGTTGTGCATGCCGGCGATCCACCATCCAGAAATCCAGGTGGCGCGGATCGGCGCGCAACGCTTCATGCTGGCGATGCCGAACCGCTCGCCGCTCGCGCGTCTCGGCGCCGTGCCAATGGCGCGGCTGCAGGGCCGTCCGCTGGTCGCGCTGCCGCCGCCGGAGCGGGATCCCGCCTCTTCCGCGGTCGCAGCCCTGCTGCGGCGGCACCAGATCGTAATGCCGATCGCGAGCCGGGTGGAGACGGTGCATTCGGCGATGAGCCTGGTTCTCGCCGGCGAAGGTTTGGCAATCCTGCCTGCCTGCGCCAAGCTCGGCGCGCCGCGCGGCATCGTGTTCCGGCCGCTGTTGGACGCTGCCGATTCCATCGACATCGCCGTGTGCTGGCGGCGGGATTCGCAGAGCCCGCTGATCCCCAAATTTCTGAAGTGCGCCGAGAAGGTCGTCGCGCGGCTGTGATGCGGCCTACCAGCTCCAGCTGATCTCGTGGCTCCAGGGCGGATCGGCACCTGGGCGGGTGCAGGTCAGGCCGGCGCAGTTGGCGGCAAAGGACAGCGCGCGGCGGAGCTCGTCTGCGCCGATGTCCTTCAATTGTTGCCGGGCGAGGCGCCCCTGCTTGTGCAGGGCGAACAGCAACGCGGCCTGAAAGCTGTCGCCGGCGCCGATGGTGTCGGCGACCTCGACCTTCGGCGCCTCGACCTCGATCTGCCCTGCCTTCGCATGCCAGGCGATGGCGCCATTGTTGCCGCGGGTGATGACGACGAGACTTGTGCCCTGCCCCAGCAGCGCACTCGCGCGTTCCGGATAGGGCTCCTCACCAAAGAGATAGGCGAAGTCGACGTCCGACATCTTGACGAGATCGGCGCTCGCGGCGAACTCGATCATGCGCGCAAGATAGGCCGGCTTGTCCTTGACCAGATTGGGCCGGCAGTTCGGATCGAAGGAGATCGTCGATGAGGCCCGCACATCTGCGATCAGGGCCTTGGTCTCGGCGGCGCCCTGGTCGTTGACCAGCGTGGTCGAGCCGACATGGACGGCCTCGACTGTATCGAACGGGATGGTGCCGCGCCGAAAAATCCAATTCCGCGTCGCGGTCTCGGCGTCGTAGAAAGCGTAATGCGACTCGCCAGCGACGATGCGGACGAAGGCAAGCGTGGTCTGGTGATCGCTGCGGGTGGCGAGACCAAGCTCGACGTTCGACGCCGCGGCGTGATCCGCGATCATGCGTCCGAACAGATCAGTCGAGATGCCGCCGACAAAACCGGTCGGCGCGCCGAGCCGCGCGATGCCGATCGCGACGTTGAGACAGGAGCCGCCGACCGCCGGCATCGCCGCTTCGCGGCCATCGGCGTTTTTGGTCGGCACGAAATCGATCAGCGCATCGCCGCAGGAAATCAGCATCTCTTTCAACCTTTGGCGAGGTCGTGCATTGCGGCTCGGCTGCCGCGATCGACTTCGCGGAGCAGCTTATACACATCCCGCTTACGGATGTGAAACGCGGCCATGTCGGGCGCCGTCGGCTCGCTCTTGCGTCCGAGCGCCGACATTTTTGCCATGGTCTCGCCGATCGAGGCATAGGCCCCACCGGCAACCGCACCCAGCATCGCTGCACCTAGCAGCACGGGCTCCTTGGTCTGCGGCAGCGCGACGGTGAGACCGGTCGTATCGGCCATGATCTGGCGCACCAACGGACTGCGGCTGGCACCGCCGCCCATGATCATGATGCCAGCGTGCACGCCATGCGCAGCAAAGGCCTCGATCACCTCGGCGAGCCCGTAGGCCAGCCCGCACAGGCCGGCGATGAACAGCCGCTCCATCGAGCTGACATCGGTGTCGAGATCGAGGCCTGCGATCACCGCGCGCGTGTCGGGGTCGGCGTAAGGCGAACGGTTGCCGATGAACTCAGGAAGCACATGAACGTCACGAGCGAGCAGCGCGGCGCGGCTGGCATCGCCCGCGCGCGCGATGATGCGGCGCTCGAGGAACTCGATCAGGTCGACGCCCTCGCCGTGCGCTGCCGCGCTCGCCTCGGCGTGTCCCGGATGCGACTTGAGGAGATGGTCGATCGCAGCCCCTGCGGCCGACTGCCCACCCTCGTTGAGCCAGAAGTCCGGCACCATGCCGGAGTAATAGGGACCCCAGACGCCCGGTACGAAGCACGGCTCCTTCGTCGTCGCCATGATGCAGGCGGACGTTCCCATGATGTAGGCCAGGCGATCGCTGACATCGGTCGCGCCGCCCGCGCCGTCGCGGCCACCGATAGCGCCGATGCCGCCGGCATGGGCGTCGATCAAGGAGGCGCCGACCGGCGTGCCCGGTGACAACCCGAGATCGGTCGCAGCAGCGCGGGTCAGGCCCGAGCCTAGGCGAGTGCCGGGCGCGACGATCTCGGTGCCGATGCGGGCGTATTTTTCAGTAACGAAGTCCGACAAGCCGATGCGCTTGAAGAATTGCCCGCTCCAGCCGCCGCCGTCATGGGCGAGATAGCTCCACTTGCAGGTGACGGTGCAGGTCGAGCGTTGCAACGAGCTGGTCGCGCGCCAGGTCAGGTAATCTGCCAGATCGAAGAAATGACCGGCGGCGTCAAAACTCGCGCGCATGTGCCGCTTCAGCCACAGCAGCTTCGGCATCTCCATCTCGGGCGAGATCGAGCCGCCGACATAGCGGAGCACCGCGTCTTCGGTCTCGTTGATCAGCCGCGCCTCGGCGATAGCGCGGTGGTCCATCCAGACGATGACGTTGCGTTGCTTGTCGCCCGAAGAGCTGACCGTGACCGGCTCGCCCCTGGGATCGAGCACCACCAGCGAGCAGGTCGCGTCGAAACCGATGCCACCGACGCTGTCGGGCGCAATGGCAGCCTCCGCCATCGCGGCCCGCACCGATCTGACACAGGCATCCCAGATGTCGGACGACGATTGCTCGACGATGTCGCCGGCCTCGTGCCAGATCCGAATCGGATGCTTGGCGGTCGCCAGCAACGTGCCCGCCTCGTCAAACACTCCTGCCCGCGTGCTCGTGGTCCCCACGTCGACGCCGATATACGCTCGCGGCATTGTCGCTCCTGGAAGCTCTCGTCAGTTTTGACGCAAGCCTACCAGCAAGTGTAGCCGCCATCCACCAGCACGATGCTGCCGGTCATCAGGCTCGCGGCCTCGGAGGCCAGGAACAGGACGACCGAGGCGATCTCCTCGACCTGCCCCATCCGCCCCATCGGGGTTCCCCCGATCCAGGCGTCATACATTCTCGGGGTGCTTTTCACGAAGGCGTTGAGCGGCGTGTCGATATAGGTTGGGGCCACAGCGTTGACGCGGATACCGCGCGCGCCCCATTCGGCGGCCAGCGACTTGGTCAGATGGTGCACGCCGGCCTTGGAGGCGTTGTAGAAGCACTGTTCCTGCGGCTTGTTGACGATGAAGCCGGACATCGAGCCGACGTTGACGATGGCGCCGCTCTTGGCCTTGAGCATGTGCTTGCCGAACTCGCGGCAGCACCAGAAGGTGCCGTTGAGATTGACGTCAATGACGTTGAGCCAGTGCTCGTCGGTGACGGTCTCGGCCGGCGTTTCGCTGCGGGCAATGCCGGCATTGTTGACGAGGATGTCGACCTTGCCGTGACGGGCAACGAGATCATTGGCGACCTCCGCCACGCGCTTGGTGTCCGTGACGTCCATGATCGCGGTCTCGATGTCAAAACCCTTTGCCTTCAGGCTGGCCGTGGCGTCGCTGGCGACCTTGCTGTCGCGGTCACCGATGATGACCTTGGCACCGGCCTCTGCCAGCGCCTCCGCGCAGGCAAGCCCGATGCCCTGCCCGCCGCCGGTGATGAACGCGGTCTTGCCGCTCAGCTTGAATTTTTCCAGGTACATGGTCGACTTTCCGTTTCTTGTTAGTTCCGAAGCGCGTTGCCGCTTGCGTCGAAGCGGTGAATGCGCGCGGGGTCCGGTGCCAGCGACACATGATCGCCGGCATGCAGGCTCAATTCACCGATGTAGCGCGCCGTCAGCATGCCAAGTGGCCCGGCATCGACATAAAGAAAGGTGTCGCTGCCGAGATGTTCGGCGACCGCGATCGTTCCCTGCCAGCCGCCGCCGCCATCGCGCTCGATCTTCAGATGCTCCGGCCGTACGCCGATGGTGGTCGCGCCTTGCTGCTTGGCGGGCTCGCCGGTCACGAGATTCATCTTGGGCGAGCCGATGAAGCCGGCGACGAAGAGATTGGCGGGGCGCTCATAAAGCTCCAGCGGCGAGCCGTATTGCTCGATCTTGCCGCCGTTGAGCACGACGATCTTGTCGGCCATGGTCATGGCCTCGACCTGGTCATGGGTGACGTAGACCGCGGTGGTGCCAAGCTGCTTCTGCAGCCGCGTCACCTCGATGCGCATCTGCACGCGCAAGGCCGCGTCGAGGTTGGACAGCGGCTCGTCGAACAGGAACGCCTTGGGCTCGCGGACGATGGCACGGCCGATCGCGACGCGCTGACGCTGACCGCCGGAGAGTTCGCGAGGCTTGCGGTCAAGATAGGGCGTGAGGTTGAGCGTCGCGGCGGCGGCCTCCACCTTGCGGTTGGTTTCGTCTTTGGAGAGGCCCGCCATCTTCAGGCCGAAACCGATATTGCCGCGCACGCTCATATGCGGATAGAGCGCGTAGGACTGGAACACCATCGAGAGCCCACGCTTCGCGGGGGGCGTATCGACGACGTTCTTGCCGTCGATCAAAATCTTGCCGCCGCTGACGTCCTCGAGCCCGGCGATCAGCCGCAGCAGCGTGGTCTTGCCGCAGCCGGACGGTCCCACGAACACCACGAATGAGCCGTCCGCGATCTCGAGATCGGCGCCCTTGATGATGTGCACGGGGCCGAAGGATTTCTGCACGTCCTGAAGCGTAATCTGACCCATGATCCGGCAGCCCCTTTACTTTACCGCGCCGAAGGTGAGCCCGCGCACGAGCTGCTTCTGGCTGAACCAACCGAGGATGATGATGGGCGCGATCGCCAGCGTGGAAGCCGCCGACAGCTTGGCCCAGAACAGTCCTTCCGGACTGGAATAGGACGCGATGAACACCGTGAGCGGCGCGGCATTCGAGGTCGACAGATTGAGCGTCCAGAACGCCTCGTTCCAGGCGAGGATCAGATTGAGCAGCATGGTCGACGCCAACCCCGGGATCGCCATCGGCGTCAGCACATAGACGAGCTCGCGGCCGATCGTGGCGCCGTCCATGCGCGCGGCTTCGAGGATGTCGCGCGGGATTTCCTTGAAATAGGTGAACAGCATCCAGATCACGATCGGCAGATTGCCGAGGCAGAGAATGAAGACGAGGCCAATGCGGGAATCGAGCAAACCAAAACTCTTGTAGATCAGGTAGATCGGCACCAGCACGCCGACCGGCGGCATCATCTTGGTCGAGAGCATCCAGAGCAGGATGTCCTTGGTGCGCTTGGTCGGCGAGAACGCCATCGACCAGGCCGCAGGAATGGCAATCAAGAGCGCAATCAGCGTCGAGCCGCCGGCGATGATGATCGAGTTCATGGCATGGAGCAGATAGTCGCTGCGCTCCTGCACCGTCGCATAGTTTTCCGTGGTCCAGTGGAAGAACAGGAAGGACGGCGGAATGGCGAAGGCCTCAAGCTCGGTCTTGAAGCTCGCCAGCACCATCCACAGGATCGGGAAGAAGATCAGGAAGCCGAAGAACCACGCCCCGATCGTCGAGACCACCACCCGCTGCGTCGTTGACTTGCGCGCCATGATTTTAGGCTTCCAGGTTACGGCCGACGATGCGGACGAGGAAGAAGGCGACGACATTGGCGATGACCACAGCCACGAGGCCGCCCGCCGAGGCGCTGCCGACGTCGAACTGGATCAGTGCCTGCGAATAGATCAGGAAGGCGATGTTGGTGGTTTGCAGGCCCGGCCCGCCACCGGTGGTGACGAAGATTTCGGCGAACACGGTCAGCAGGAAAATGGTCTCGATCAGGATCACCACCGTGATCGGGCGCGCCAGATGCGGCAGCGTGATGTAGATGAAGGTCGAGACGGCGGTGGCGCCATCCATCTCGGCCGCCTCCTTCTGCTCCTCGTCGAGCGATTGCAGCGCGGTGAGCAAGATCAGCGTCGCGAACGGCAGCCATTGCCAGGCGACGATCAGGATCACAGCGAACAACGGCGCGTCCGTAAACCAGTCGATCGGCGTCAGCCCGACCAGTTTTGCGAGCCACGCGAACAGGCCGGACACCGGGTGCATCAGCAAATTCTTCCAGACCAGCGCGCTCACCGTCGGCATCACGAAGAACGGCGCGATCACCATCAGCCGCACGATATTGCGACCGATCACCGGCTGATCCATCAGCAGCGCCAGGGGAATGCCGAGCAGGATGGTCAGCGCCAGCACTGAGCCGACCAGCACCAGGGTGTTCTGGAGCGAGGCGAGGAAGGCGGGATCGGTGAGGAAGTAGCGAAAGTTTTCCAGCCCGACGAACGATTCCGAGCCGGGATCGAGCAGACTGTAATGCAGCGTCGAGAAATAGAGCGTCAGCGCCAGCGGGACGATCATCCAGATGAAGAGCAGCCCGACGGCCGGGGCCAGGAGCGACCGCGCAAGGAGTTGCGTTTGCCGGGTTGCCATCTTTGGCGTCTCCGCTCGGAGGAAGAAGGCGGCCATCCATCCGGGGTTGGAGGATGGCCGCAAGTTTGAGCTCAGGGAGAGCTCGGGTCTACTTGATGTAACCGGCGCGCTTCATCTCGCGTTCGGTCGCCGTTTGCGCGGCGGTGAGCGCCGCATCGACCGTCATCGATCCGGCAAGTGCCGCGGAGAATTGCTGACCGACCTGCGTACCGATGCCCTGGAATTCAGGGATCGCGGCATATTGCACGCCGACGTAAGGCACGGGCTTCACGGTCGGCTTGTTCGGGTCAGCCGCGTCGATCGAGGCCAGCGTCATCTTGGCGAAGGGCGCTGCCTTCAGGTAGTCAGGATTCGTGTAGAGCGAGGTGCGTGTACCCGGCGGCACGTTGGCCCAGCCCTCCTTCGAGGCCACGAGCTTGGTGTAGTCCTTGTTCGTCGCCCAGGCGATGAACTTCTCGGCGGCTTCAGTCTTCTTCGAGCCGGCGGGGATCGCGAGGCTCCAGGCCCACAGCCAGTTGGCGTTCTTGCCGAGCCCGGTGTTGGGTGCGAGCGCGAAGCCGACCCTGTCGGCAACCGTGGACTGACTCGGGTTGGTGACGAAGGACGCCGCCACCGTCGCATCGATCCACATGCCGCACTTGCCGGCGTTGAACAGCGCCAGATTTTCATTGAAGCCGTTCGAGCTCGCGCCGGGAGGGCCGGCGTCCTTCATCAAATTGACGTAGGTCGTGAGCGTCGTCTTCCATTCCGGCGTGTTGAACTGCGGCTCCCACTTCTCATCGAACCAGCGTGCGCCATAGGAATTGGCCATCGCCGAGAGGAACGCCATGTTCTCGCCCCAGCCGGCCTTGCCGCGCAGGCAGATGCCGTAGACGCCGCCGTTCTTGTCGGTCAGCTTCTTGGCAGCATCGATCACGAACTCCCAGGTCGGCTTCTCCGGCATCTTCAGGCCGGCCTTCTCGAACAAATCGGTCCGGTACATGATCATCGAGCTCTCGCCGTAGAACGGCGCGGCGTAGAGCTTGCCGTCAACGGAGACCGCATCCTTGATCTTCGGCAGGAGGTCGGCGATGTCGTAATCGGCGCCGAGATTGGCGAGCGGCACCAGCCAACCCTTCTTGGCCCAGATCGGCACCTCGTAGGTGCCGATGGTCAGCACGTCGAACTGGCCGCCTTTGGTGGCGATATCGGTGGTGACGCGCTGGCGCAGCACGTTTTCCTCGAGCGTCACCCATTTCACCGAAATGTCGGGGTTCGCCTTGGTGAATTCGCTGGTCAGGCCCTGCATGCGGATCATGTCGCCATTGTTGACGGTGGCGATCGTCAGGGTCGTTTCGGCCATCGCGGGGACGGCAAGCAGTACGGACGCGCCGCAGACGGCGCCCAAGACATGTTTCACGGTGACCTCCCTAGCCCGCGCTTTTGAGCATATGCCCACGCGTTGGGCGTATGTTCGGACGAGGTGCGACGCTTGTCAAGCAGGCGCGCAGCCGTTCCCGCAACTTATGAGTGCTGCGGTGCGGGATGGATGGGTGGGTGGGAGTCGTTCAGGTTGAGCGCTCGCGGCTTGCTCCACCTCTCCCGCTTGCGGGAGAGGTCGTATCGCATCGCAGATGCGATACGGGTGAGGGCTTTCGCCTCTCGGGAGGTCCCACTGCGGAGACACCTCTCCCAACCCTCTCCCGCAAGCGGGAGAGGGAGCGCACTTCCGGCGCCGCTGTAGCGAACGCCTTACCGCTCCAGGATCGCTCTCGCGGTAGCCTCGTCCGTGATCAGGCCGTTGATCAGACCCCCGTTCAGCGCCGCCGCGATCGCCGGCACCTTGGCCGCACCGACCGCGGCGCCGATGGTCGTGGTCTTGGCCGGGACCTCCGGCGGAATGCTGGTGAGGCGCTTGTTGGTGCCGGCCTTGAGCAGGCGGCCCTTGGAATCATAGGCCCAGCCGGTGATCTCGCCGATCGCGCCCTGCCGCATCATCTCGAACAATTCGTCACGCGTGACGAAGCCATCGACATGGACCTGGGCCTTCTGGTCCATCTGGCCGATGCCAACGAGGCGCAGATCCGCCTTGGCGGCGACCGCCTTGACCTTCGCGATCGGCTCGATGCGGACCATCTTGTTGCGCTCGTCCTCCGACGACATCAGGAACGGCAGCGGCATCGGGTAATGCCGCGCGCCGGTGCGGTCAGCGAGCCGGCCGACGGTGTCGTAGAAGCTCGCCGAACCGTCGGCGGAGATGTTGCCGACCAGCGAGACGATCTGGTGGTTGGGCCGGTCGATCGGCGTGACGCGCTCGACCGCCGCGCGCACCGCCCGCCCCGTGCCGAGCGCGACGATGACAGGCGTCTCCGAACGCAACGTCGCGTCCAGCAGATTGGCGCAGCGCTCGGCAATGCCGGCGGTGGCCTGCGGCGCCGCAGGATCGGCTGGCACCACCTCGCAATGGCTGAGGTCAAACCGCTGCTTCAGTTGCGCGGCCAATTCCATGCAGGCCGCGATCGGATGTTCGAGCCGGAACGTGATCAGCCGCTCGGCGAGGCACAACGACACCAGCCGCTGCGCCGAGGCGCGCGACACCTGGAGCATCTTTGCGATCTCGTCCTGGGTGTGGCCGGCAATGAAATAGAGCCAGCCGGCACGCGCGGCGTCGTCGAGCCTGGATTTTTCGTTCTCGACGGCCATGCGGCCTCACGCCTCCCAGAATTCGCTCATGCGCGCGAAGACCCGATCGGCCCCGGCGGCGGACAATATAGCGCGGCCGTCGCGGTTGCGATAATGGGCCCCGCCGACAAATCCCCAGACCATCATGCCGGCCGCCTTGGCAGCCTGCACGCCGCTAACACTGTCCTCAATCACCAGCGTGCGCGAAGGGCTGGCCTGCATTTTCCCGGCAGCGTGAAGAAAGAGATCCGGCGCCGGCTTGCCGTGCCTGACCATCTGCGCGGTGTAGAGCCGGTCGCCGAAATGCGGCGCGAGGCCGGTGACATCAAGCGACAACGAGACGCGGTCGAGGTCGCTCGACGATGCCACACAGCGCGGCGTCTCCAATTCGGACAGCACCGCGCCGACGCCGGGGATCGGCTGGAGCGCCCCCGCAAAGGTCTCGAGCACGCGCGCCTTCAGGTGCGGAAAGAAGTCGTCAGGCAGGGTCTGCCCGAGATCGCGATAGTGCTGCTCGATCGCCTTGGTGCTACGCCCGAGGAAGAGTTCAAGCGCCTGCTCCACAGTCAGCTGAAGGCCGCACTCCGCCAGAACCTCGGACAGGCAGCGGCAGCTCAACAGTTCGCTGTCGACGAGCACGCCGTCGCAATCGAAGATGACGAGATCGGGTTTTGGCCGGCTCCGGTCCATCCGGCCATTCGATCATATACCCAATTGATGAGCAATAGCTCAGGCCTCGCCGCGTCGATCCGGGGCAATCCTGGGCAGAACAAGCCGAAGGACCGTGCCCGCGCCCGGCTTGCTTTCGAGCTGGAGCTGTCCGCCCAATCGATCCACCACGATGCTGTGAACGATGTGCAGACCGAGACCGCTCGCACCATCGTGGCGGCGCGTCGTAAAGAAAGGATCAAAGGCCCGCCGCTCCACATCTGGCGGCATGCCGCAGCCGTCGTCGGCAAACGAAAGCGCAACATGCCCGTTGCCGGCCGCGGCGAGCGAGACATTGATAGTCCCTCGAATGGTCCCTCGTCCGTCGCCTGGGAACGCGTGTGTCATCGCGTTGACGGCGAGATTGGTCAGGACCTGCCCGAATGGCCCGGGGTAGCTGTCCATCGCAAGACCCGGCTCGCAGCGGAGGCTGAGCGCGATGTCACGCTGCCGCAATTGCCGCTCGAATTGGGAGAGAACCTGACCTGTCAGTTCGCCCGCGTCAAAATTTCGCCGATAGGACTCGGTCTGATCGGCCGCCACCTGCTTGAAGGATTGAACACGCTCGGCCGCTCGGTCGAGATTTGTGACCAGTTGTGCCGAAGCCTCGCTGACCAGCTTCAGGAACCTGATCAAGGTCGAACGCTTGAGATCGCCCCGCGCGACTTCCGCCGCAAACAACTCGGCCCTCCGCTGAAGTGTCGAGGCAACCGTCAGGCTGCTACCAAGCGGCGTGTTGATCTCATGAGCAACGCCGGCGACCATTCGCCCGAGTGCGGCGAGCTTCTCCGCCTCGATCAGTGAGGCCTGGATATCGCGCAAATGGCGAAGCGCCGTCTCGGCGGCATCCCTGGCGCTGCGGATTTCCCGCTCGGCGCGCTTGCGTTCGGTGATCTCCTCCGCAGCGACATTGACCGCAATGATCTCGCCTCCCTGCGTTCGCAGCGGATGCCAATAGGTGACCCAGGAGCGCTCCTCGACCTGATCCGCGCGCTGTCCCGCGACCTCGATGCCGATGACGGGTTCCCCGGTTTTGACGATCGACCGCACGATCTGTTCAACGGAATCGGCCAGAGCAGGCACACAGTCCCTGACGGAATGCCCGAGATGGCCTTCAACCGATATGCCGCAGATCTCGGTCAGGCGCTGGTTGATCAGGAGATAGCGGCAGTCGCGCGACAGGCAGGCAAGCCCGATCGGTGCGGTATCGTAGATCAGTTGCAACGCGGGCGTCGTCGAGACCAGCATCACCTCCGACGCCGACAGCGATAGCGGTGTACTCGTCACGCAAGTTCCCCGTGTACGCTACGTCAGACGCATGAAACTAGGACGGAGTTGGCTATCGGTTGATCTAAATCAACGATGCACGCGGGCTCGGCCCGGGAGATGTCCGGGACGCAGATTGCCGGTAGAATGGGCAAAGCGAAGCGTGCCCACCATTTCTGCCCGATATCGCGGAAAGACGGTGGGCACGGCGCAAGAGCGCCTTTGCCCACCCTACGGCACTGCCGATGTGGCTACCGTCGCTGGTTGTACACGTCGATGCACACCGCACCCAGCAGCACCAGGCCCTTGATGACCTGCTGATAGTCGATGCCGATGCCGAGGATGGACATGCCGTTGTTCATCACGCCCATGATCATGGCGCCGACCACGGCGCCGCCGACGCGTCCGACGCCGCCATAGGCCGAGGCTCCGCCGATGAAGCAGGCGGCGATGACATCGAGCTCGAAGCCGAGGCCCGCTTTCGGGGTCGCAGTGTTGAGGCGCGCCGCAAAAACCAGGCCGGCGAGCGCGGCCAGCGCGCCCATGTTGACGAAGGTGAAGAAGGTCAGCCGCTCGGTCTTGATGCCCGACAGGCCTGCCGCCTTGGCATTGCCGCCAACGGCATAGATCTGCCGGCCGATCACGGTGCGGCGGGTGACGAAGCCATAGAGCGCGATCAGCGCGCTCATGATGACCAGCACGTTGGGCAGGCCGCGATAGGTCGCGATCAGATAGGTGAAGTACAGCACCGCACAGGCGAGCACGATGCTCTTGCCGAGGAAGAACGCGTAGGGCTCGACCTCGATACCGTGCGAAACTTCCCGCGTGCGGCTCTTGGCGCTGGCATAGACCAGTCCCAGCGCCAGCACCGCGCCGATCAGCATGGAGGTTGGATGCAGCGTGCCGGCCTCGGGCAGCAGCTCCGGAATGAAGCCCGACGACAGCTTCTGGAAGGTCGACGGGAACGGGCCGAGCGACTGGCCCTGCAACACGGCGAGCGCAAGCCCCTTGAACACCAGCATGCCGGCCAGGGTCACGATGAAGGACGGGATCTTGAAATAGGCGACCCAATAGCCCTGCGCGGCGCCGATGGCCGCGCCGACCGCGAGACAGATGATAAAGGCGAGCGTGTAGTCGACCTTGTAGGTCACCATGAGAAGAGCCGCGACCGCACCGACGAAACCCGCGACCGAGCCGACCGACAGGTCGATATGGCCGGTGACGATCACCAGCAGCATGCCCAGCGCCATGATGACGATGTAGCTGTTCTGCAGCACCAGATTTGTCAGGTTGAGCGGCTGCAGCAGCGTGCCGCCGGTCATGACCTGGAAAAACAGCATGATCGCGAGCAGCGACATCAACATGCCGTAGTTGCGCAGGTTGTTCTTGATGAAGCTGCCGTGCCGGCGCTCCTCGGGCAGCGAAACCGTCTTGTCGGTCATGGCTGCGATCCTCCCATCTCCGCGGCCTCGACCGCGCCGTTTCCATTGCTTCGTTCGTTGCGCATGATGGCACGCATGATCTTTTCCTGTGTCGCCTCAGCGCCCGGGAACTCGCCGACGAAGGCGCCGTCGTTCATGACGCAGATGCGGTCGCAGATGCCGAGCAGCTCGGGCATCTCCGAGGAGATCACCACCACGCCGCGGCCGGCTTCCGCAAGCTCGTTGATGATACAGTAAATCTCGTATTTGGCACCGACGTCGATGCCCCTTGTCGGCTCGTCGAGGATCAGGACCTTGGGGTCGGTCATCAGCCATTTTGACAGCACGACCTTCTGCTGGTTCCCGCCGGAGAGCTGGCTGGTCTCCTGGTAGACGTCGGAACAGCGGATCCGCATGCGGTTACGGTAATCGCTGGCGACCTTCAGCTCGGCGATGTCATCGATCACCCGCCCCGGCGCGACCTGCTTGAGGCTTGCCAGCGTGATGTTCTTGCGGACGTCGTCGGCCAGGATCAGTCCGAGTTGCTTGCGGTCCTCGGTGACATAGGCAAGGCCGGCGTCGATCGCGGCGGCAACGCTCGTCAGTGCGATCTCGTGGCCTTCGAGGGCGATGCGACCGCTGATATTGGTGCCCCAGGACCGGCCGAACAGGCTCATGGCGAACTCGGTGCGGCCGGCGCCCATCAGCCCGGCGATGCCGACCACCTCGCCGCGCTTGACGCCGAATTTGACGTTCTTGATCACCTGCCGATCGGGGTGGATGGGGTGATAGACCGACCAGTTCGAAACCTCGAGCACGGGCTCGCCGATCTTCGCGCTGCGCTCGGGGAAGCGATGGGCGAGATCGCGGTTGACCATGCTGCGGATGATGCGGTCTTCCTGGATCGGCTCGGCCCGGCAGTCGATGCCGTCGACGGTGCGGCCGTCGCGCAGCACGGTGATGTGGTCGGCGACCTTGGCAACCTCATTGAGCTTGTGCGAGATCAGGATCGAGCCGATGCCTTGCTCGCGGAATTTCATCAGGCGTTCCAGCAAGGCGGCGCTGTCGGCCTCGTTCAGGCTCGCAGTTGGTTCGTCCAGGATCAGCATGCGCACCCGCTTGGACAGCGCCTTGGCGATCTCGACCAGCTGCTGCTTGCCGACGCCGAGATCGGTGATCAGCGTATCCGGCGATTCCTTCAGCCCGACCTGCGCAAGCAGCTCGCGGGTCCGCTTGTACACCTCGTCGCGATCGATCACGCCGAACTTCGACGGCGGATGCGACAGGAAAATGTTTTCCGCGATCGACATCAGCGGAATCAGCGCCAGCTCCTGGTGGATGATGATGATGCCGAGCGCCTCGGAATCGTTGATGTCGCGGAAGCGGCGCTCCTCGCCTTCGAAGACGATGGTGCCTTCGTAGCTGCCCGCCGGGTAGACGCCGCTCAGCACCTTCATCAGCGTCGATTTGCCGGCGCCGTTCTCGCCGACCAGGGCGTGGATCTGGCCAGCCTCGACCGAGAAGTTGACGTCGCGCAGCGCCTGCACACCGGAAAAACTCTTGCTGACGTTGCGCATCTCCAGCATGGCGGTCATAATTTTCATCCTCGATCGCGGCTAGTTCCCTCTCCCCGCAAGCGGGGAGAGGGAAAGGAGAGAGAGTCTTACTGGAACTGCGCCTTCTTGTAGTAGCCGCTCTCGACCAGGGTCTTCTCCCAATTGTCCTTGTACACCACGACCGGCTTCAGGAGATAGGACGGGATGGTCTTGACGCCGTTCTCATAGGTCTTGGTGTCGTTGACCGTCACCTGCTTGCCGGCCAGCGCGGCGTCGACCATGTCGGCGGTCACCTTGGCGAGATCGCGGGTGTCCTTGAAGATGGTCGAGTACTGATCGCCGCGCAGCATGGCCTTGATCGAGGGCACTTCGGCATCCTGGCCCGAAATGATCGGCATCGGCTGATCGGCGCTGCCGTAGCCCACGCCCTTCAGCGAGGAGATGATGCCGATCGAGAGGCCGTCATAGGGCGACAGCACCGCGTTGACCTTCTTGTTGCCGTAGTAGGCACTGAGCAGATTGTCCATGCGGGCCTGGGCGGTGGCGCCGTCCCAGCGCAAGGTCGCGACCTTGTCCATGCCCATCTGACCGGAGGCGACCACGAGCTTGCCGCTGTCGATATAGGGCTTCAGCACGCTCATCGCGCCGTTGTAGAAGAAGTAGGCGTTGTTGTCGTCGGGCGAGCCGCCGAACAGCTCGATGTTGAACGGACCCTTGCCTTCCTTGAGGCCAAGCCCCTTCTCGATCGATTCCGCCTGCAACACGCCGACCTGGAAATTGTCGAAGGTCGCATAATAGTCGACATTCGGCGTGCCGCGGATCAGGCGGTCATAGGCGATCACGGTGATGCCTTTTGCTTTCGCCTGCTTGAGCACGTCGGATAGCGTGGTTCCGTCGATCGCGGCGATCACCAGCGCCTTCGCGCCCTTGGTCACCATATTCTCGATCTGCGAGAGCTGGTTCGGAATGTCGTCCTCGGCATATTGGAGGTCAGTGTTGTAGCCGCGTTCCTTCAGCACCTTGACCATGTTGTTGCCGTCGTCGATCCAGCGCGCCGAGGATTTCGTCGGCATCGCGATGCCCACGGTCGCCTTCTCCTGCGCGGAGGCGGTGACGCCTGCGGCCATCGTAGCGGCGCCGGCCAGCGCCAATGCGAGAAATGTCGTCTTCAATTTCAACATGCTTCACTCCCTTTGGGTGTCAGACTTTCTTAGTGTCGTCGAGAACAGAGGTAAAGGTCGGCTTCGGATCTCCTATGCAAGCTTGACATCGGGCTCCGCGCGACCGCGCGCGGAGGCTTGTAGCAGAAAGGTGCAGCCGGCCTGCGGATCGGCGGCGCGCGCCTCGGCATCCATATCCTGCCAGGCCGAGGTGACAAGCAGGTGAGACAAATCGGCGCCGACGAACGCGGGGCAGCTCGCCTGCCTGGCCGGCACGCGCAGCGAGCGCAGGCGCTCGCCTTGCGGCGAGTAGACATCGACGCGGCCCGCGCCCCAGCAGGCGTTCCAGATTTGCCCGTCGGCGTCGCACACCGAGCCGTCGAGGCCGCCGATCCCGGTGTGGCGCAACAGCACCTCCGGCTCGCCGCGCGGCAGGCCGGTGGCGGGGTTGAGCGGCACCGCATAGAGCACGGCGCGCGCCGTGTCAGTGAAATAACCGATCGCGCCATCCGGCGAGAAGCAGATCGAGTTGGGAATGCTGATGCCAGGAAACAGTGTCGAGATCTTGCCGCGGTGGAGCGCGTAGATGGCCCCTAGCCCCCGCTCGGCCTTGCGCCCCATGGTGCCGATCCAGAACGTGCCTGATTGATGCACGCGGCAATCATTGGAGCGCGTCGCGGGATTATCCGCCTCGAGCGGGCAGAACAGCGTCATCGCGCCGTCGGCCACGCTGCGGATGTAGCAACCATCTTCCGCAACGACCAGCTGGTGTTCGGCATCGATCCGCCCAAGCGCGCTCGCCATCCGGCCAAGCGCATGGATGCGGATCGTGCCGCTACCAAGATGCGCCTCGAACAGGCGTCCCTCGCGAATATCAAACCACCACGCCGTATCGGTGGTGACATCATAGGTCGGACCTTCGCCGAGGTGACAGTGTTCGGCGGAGAGAACGGAGGTCGGCACCTCTTCCATCATGGCGCTCTCACGGCAAAGCGATAGACGGTGTGATGCCGATAGACGACGCCGGGATCGAGGCGCGGGCTCGGGAAATCAGGCCGGTTCGGTGAATTGGGCCACATGTGCGGCTCCAGGCACAACGCGTCCGACTGCCGGATCAGCTTGCCGCCCTTGCCCGAGATCGTGCCGTCGAGATAGTTGCCGGAATAGACTTGCAAGCCGGGCTGATCGGTCAACAGCTCCATGGTGCGACCCGAGCGCGGCGCCTCCAGCCGGGCCGCGAGCGCGAGCTTGCCGTCGCGCGCGAGACAGTAGGTGTGGTCGTAGCCCTTGCCGTTGCGCAATTGCTGATCGCTTTCGCGAATGCGCGCGCCGACGGCGCAGGCCTCACGGAAATCGAACGGCGTGCCGGCCACGGCGCGCGGCGGCTCCGGCAGCGGAATCGCCGTGGGATCGATGGCCAGGAAATGCTCGGCCTTGACCGTCAGCTTGTGGTTCAGGGTCGGCGTGCCCGAGGTCGCGCCTTCCAGATTGAAAAAGCTGTGGTTGGTCAGGTTGACGATGGTCGGACGGTCGGTCCGTGCCTCCATGGTCAACGACAGCTCTGCCGGCCCGGTAACGCGATAGGTCAGGCGCACATCGAGTTGGCCTGGATAATTCTCCTCGCCATGGGGGCTGGTGTAGGTCAGCGTGACCGCAGGGCTGGCGCCGTCGTCGAGCTCGGCAATGTCCCAAAGCTTGCGGTCAAAGCCGTCGAGGCCGCCATGCAGCGCATTCGGGCCATTGTTGATGGGAAGCTGGAAAGTCTCGCCATCGAGCGAGAACTGCCCGTTGGCGATGCGGTTGGCGTAGCGCCCGACGGTCGCGCCAAAAAACTTCCGTTCGGCGAGATAGCCGTCAAAGGCATCATGGCCGAGCACGACGTCGTCATGACCGCCCTTCGCGTCCGGCGCGATCAGTGCCTGGATCACCGCGCCATGGGTGATGATGCGAGCCTCAAACCTGCCCTCCCCGCGCAGCACGATGCGCTCGACCTTGCGTCCGTCAGGCAGCGTTCCAAAATCGTCTTTTGTTATTCTTGAGCCAGCCATGTCTAGTCCACAAACGGTTCGACGATGTTGCGCTTGCCGAGCAGGAAAGCGTCGGCAACGAGACGAAGCGGTGCCAGATCGACGTCGCTCGCGCCGGTCGCGGCGAGCTTGACGAAGTGCCGATAGAGCTCGCGATATTCCTCATCGGGTGCGTCGGCAACAACCTTGCCGTCGACCGCCATGATCCTGCCGCCGCGGGACAAGGTCATCCGGCCCTCGTCGGTTTCGACCAGAATATCCCAGCTCTGCGGCCCAGTCTGGCGGAAGTCGAATTCGGCCGTGATCGGCAGACCGTCGATATCAGTCAGCGTCAAATTGGCGGCAATCGGCGACTGGCAATTGGCTGGAAAGGCAAGCTCAGCCGCGGTGACAAACACCGGCTTCGGCAGGATGCGGGTCAGGATCGACAGCGCGTTGATGCCGGGGTCGAACACGCCGAGCCCGCCCGGCTCCCAGATCCAAGCCTGGCCGGGATGCCAGACGCGGACGTCTTCCTTCCAATTGATGTGCACCGATTTAAGTCGGCGCGCAACCAGCCACTCGCGAGCAGGCTCAACTGAGGGAGCATGGCGCGAATGCCAGGTCGCAAACAGGGTGCGCTTTGCCTCCGTCGCCATCGCGATCAACGGATCGAGCTCGGCAACGCCGATGCCGGGCGGCTTCTCCAGCATGACGTGCTTGCCGGCGGCGAGCGCCGCGGCGGCCTGGGCACGACGCACCTGCGGCGGCGTGCAGAGCGACACCGCGTCGATCTGCGGTCCCTTCTCCAGCAGTTCCTCGACGGTCGCGAAATGCGGCACGCCCGGCAGCGACGCGTTGCGGCTGGCAATTGCGGCGAGCATCGCGCCTGGCACTGCGGCAATCGCGCCGACATGCTGGTCGCGCGCAATCTTGCCGAAGCCGACGATGGCGATGCGAAGTTCAGTCACGCTTATTCTCCACTTTGCGCAGACGGCAGCGAACCGGGCGCCGTCTCGATCTCGGTGCCCTCATGGCGGCGCATGCCGTTGTGAATGACATAGACCATCGCCTCCGACGCCGCCACGGCATCGCCGGACGTGATCGCGTCGACGATCTTCTGATGCCAGAGCAGCACGGTGTCACGGTCCTCCGGCTCGACCGGGGCACTGAGCAGGAACGAGGCGCGCAAAGCAGCCTCGATCACATGCCCGATCGAGCGCATGAACAGATTACCCGATGCCCGCGCCACCGCAACGTGCAGTGCGAGATCGGCATCGGCAAAGCCGACGGAATCGGAGGCCTCGAGCCGCATCCGTTCCATGCTGCGGCGGAGCTCCACGATATCCTCCTCGGACCGCTGCGCCGCCGCCAGCGCCGCGGCCCGCGGCTCGACCGCGAGGCGGATCTCGGCGAGATCGTCGAGAAAGCGCTTGTCGATGCCGGCATCGAGATGCCAGGCCAGCACGTCGGCGTCGAACATGTTCCAGGCGGCGCGCTCGCGCACGACGGTGCCGACCCTTGCCTTGGTGGTCAAAAGCCCCTTGGCGACCAGCGTCTTCACACTCTCGCGCAGCACCGGCCGCGACACGCCGAACATTGCGATCAGCTCGGCGTCACCCGGCAACCGCGCCCCTTCGGCATAGCGGCTAGCGATGATGTCGACGCCAATTGAGCGGGCGACCTCCGCGTGGTTGGAATGGGCCCGCCGTGTCGGGATGACGACGATGCGCGAGGTCATGAGACGGCTCCCGCGCGTTTCGCCGCCGGCCGTCGCGCCAGTGCGACCAGCCCCTGCTGCAGGGCGATGAAGGCGAACAGCAGGACGCCGGTCGCGATCTTGGTCCACCAGCTCGACAGCGTTCCGTCGAAATTGATGTAGGTCTGGATCATGCCCTGGATCAGAACGCCGAGGAAGGTGCCGATCACCGAGCCCTGCCCGCCTGTGAGCAGCGTGCCACCGATCACCACGGCCGCGATGCTATCGAGTTCGACGCCGACGGCGGAGAGCGAATAGCCGGCACTGGTGTAGAAGGAGAACACGATGCCGGCGATGCCCGCAAGCAGGCTCGACAGCATGTAGATCTTCACCGTCATCTTGCCGACCGCCACGCCCATCAGGCTTGCGGTGGCCCGGCCCCCGCCAAGGGCATAGACGTTGGCACCGAACCGGGTGAGACGCAGCAGCAGTACGCCTCCGATCACAATCGCGAGCATGATGATCGCGATTGCGGTCAACCGCCCGCCGCCGGGCATGCGCAGCGCGAAGTCCGACACGGTCGAATAGACCGGCGCGGTGATCGGCACCGATTCCGTCGAGAGCAGGAAGCTCGCACCGCGCGCCAGGAACATGCCGGCGAGCGTCACGATGAAGGGCGGCAGGTCGAAGACGTGGATGATCGCGCCCATCGCGGCGCCAAAGGCCGCCGAGAGCGCGAGGATGGCGACGAAAGCGACCAGCGGCGGCACGCCCCAGCGCTCGATCGCGAGCGCCACGAACACGGTGGTGAAGCCGATCACCGAGCCGACCGAGAGATCGATGCCGCCGGAGATGATGACGAAGGTCATGCCGGTCGCGACGATGCCGAGGAAGGCATTGTCGGTGAGGAGATTGCCGACCACGCGGGTCGAGGCGATGTTGGGAAACTGCAGCGCGCAGAGGGCGAAGCCTGCGACGAGGACGATGGCCGTGATCAGGACGGGCGGCAGGCCTTTCATGGTTTCGTCCTCCGCAGCCGCGCCATGATCCCGGCAAAGCCCGACAGTTTGGGCGATTGTAGCAGGAGCACCGCGAGCACCACCACGGCCTTGACCAGCAGATTGAACTCCGGCGGATAGCCCGACAGCAAAATGCCGGTGTTCATGGTCTGGATGATCAGCGCACCGAGCACCGCCAGGACAAGGCTGAAGCGGCCGCCGAACAGCGAGGTGCCGCCGATCACCACCGCGAGGATGGCGTCGAGCTCTAGCCAGAGGCCGGCATTGTTGGCATCCGCGCCCATGATGTCGGCCGCGGCGATCACGCCGGCGAGCGCGGCGCAGACGCCGCACCAGACATAGACCGCCAAAATCATCGCGCGCGTGCCGACGCCGGCAAGTTCGCTCGCCCGCGCATTGCCGCCGGTCGCCTCGATCAGGAGTCCGAGCGCCGAGCCGCGCACCACCGCGCCGGTCAGGATCAGCATGCCGAGCGCAATCTCGATCGGCACCGGCACGCCGAGAATGGCGCCGTTGCCGAGCCAGACCAGATCCGGCGAGCTGAAGGTCACGATGCGACCTTCGGTGATGAGCTGGGCGATGCCGCGACCGGCGACCATCAGGATCAGCGTCGCCACGATCGGCTGCATGCCAAGCACGGCGACGAGGAAGCCGTTCCACAATCCGCAGACGAGCCCCGCACCGAGCGCCGCCGCCAGTACCACCGGCAGGCTATGACTGTCGGCGAGGCTAGCTGCGATCGCGCCGCAGATCGCCATCACCGCTCCGACGGAGAGATCGATGCCGCGCGTCGCGATCACCAGCACCATGCCGAGCGAGAGCAGCGCCACCGGTGTACCGCGGTTGAGCACGTCGATCAGGCTGCCGAACAGCCGGCCGTCCTGGAGGCGCAGATCGAAGAATTGCGGCGACACCACGCGGTCGACCGCGAGGATAACGATCAAAGCCAAGATCTGGGCAAGGCCGCGGCGCGGCAATAGCGCTGTCATGCCCGGGCCTCTTGCATCGCCGCGCCATCAGCGGCGATGGCCGCGAGAATGTTGGTGACGTCGATGGCCTCGCCCGAGAGCTCCTCGACATGGGCACGATCGCGCAGCACGACCACACGGTCGGAATAGGTCACGATCTCGTCGAGCTCCGAGGAGATCACGAGCAGCGCCAGCCCGTCGTCGCAGAGCTCGCGGATCAGGCGGATGATCTCGGCATGCGCGCCGACATCGATACCGCGCGTGGGTTCATCCAGCACGAGCAATCGCGGCGCGGTCGCGAGCCAGCGCGCCAGCAGAACCTTTTGCTGATTGCCGCCGGAGAGCAGGCCGACGGGCCGTTCGGCATCGGGCGGGCGGATGTCGAGCATCTTGACGTAACGGCGCGCGAGTTCGTCCTGCTCGCGACGCGACAGCGGCCGATGCAGCCCGCGCTTGGCCTGAAGCGCCAGCACGATGTTCTCGCGCACGGTGAGTTCGGCGACGATGCCGTCGGTCTTGCGCTCCTCCGGGCAATAGCCAAAGCCGTGGCGCACGCCATCGCGCGGCGACTGCAGCCGCACGGACGCGCCCTCCACCTTCGCCTGCCCGCCATCGGCGCGCTCGGCGCTGAACACCAGCCGCGCCGTCTCGGTGCGGCCCGAGCCGAGGAGGCCAGCGAGGCCGACGACCTCGCCATGGCGCAGCTCGAGATTGAACGGAGCGACATAGCCGGCCTTGCCGTAATTCTCGAAACTCGCGCAGATCTCGCGCGGCGGACGGTCGTTCGCCGCCGCTCGCGCGCCGGTGGTCTCGGCCAGCTCGCGGCCGAGCATCATCCGGATCAGTTCGAGCCGCGGCAGCGAGGCGGTCTCGCGCTCGCCGACCAGGCGACCGTTACGCAGCACAGTGATGCGATCGGAGATCTCGTAGACCTGGTCGAGAAAATGACTGACGAAGACGATGCCGATGCCGCGCCTGGCCAACTGGCGCATGATGCCGAACAGGATCTCGACCTCATGACGGTCGAGGCTCGCGGTCGGCTCGTCCAGGATCAGCACGCGGGCGGAAAGATCGACGGCGCGCGCGATCGCGGTGACGTGTTGTATGGCTATCGAATAATTGCCGAGTGGCGCCGCGACATCGATATCGAGTCCGAACTCAGTTAGCAGCGCTTTGGCGCGGCGGCGCATTTCGCCTTCGCGCACGATGCCGAAGCGCATCGGCTGGCGGTCGAGAAACAGATTCTGCGCCACCGACAGGTTCGGCAGCAGGTTGACCTCTTGGTAGACGGTGGCAATGCCGGCTTGCAGTGCAGCCTTGGCCGAGCGCGGCGCAACTTCTTCGCCG
This sequence comes from Bradyrhizobium rifense, assembly GCF_008123425.1. Lineage (GTDB taxonomy): Bacteria > Pseudomonadota > Alphaproteobacteria > Rhizobiales > Xanthobacteraceae > Bradyrhizobium > Bradyrhizobium rifense. The sequence continues at coordinate 106,830 of NZ_VSSS01000031.1, read as the reverse complement.
CCCAGACGAACGACACCGGCATCGCGCGGGAACACGCCGGTGATGACCTTGATCAGCGTGGACTTGCCGGCACCGTTCTCGCCGAGCAGCGCATGGATCTCGCCGGCCCGAAGCGTGAAGTCGACCTCCTGCAACGCGCGCACCGCACCGAAGCTCTTGCTGATCCCGCGCACCTCCAACAGGGAAGGAGCCGGATCAAGGCTATTCTCCATAACGACGTCACTCCCACCGGCGCCCGCTTATGCTGCGGACACCCAGCCTATTCGTTCGTGCGGCGGATGCGAAGGGCGTTGCCGGATCGCAAAGAGCGATCCGGCAAGGCGCCCGCCTCAGTAACCGAGGCCCTTCTTGCTGTCGTATTCCTTTTGCGGATCATCAGCGGCGGTGAGCAGCCTGGATTCGGTCTGGATCCACTTCGGCGGAACGGTGCCCTTCTCCTTGAACGCCGCAACGGCATCGAAGGCCGGGCCCGCCATGTTCGGCGTCAGCTCCACCGTGGCGTTAGCTTCGCCGGCCACCATCGCCTTGAAGATATCAGGAACCGCGTCGATCGAGACGGTGAGGATGTCCTTGCCCGGCTTGAGACCGGCCTCCTTCATCGCCTGGATCGCGCCGACCATCATGTCGTCGTTGTGGGCATAGACAGCGCAGATGTTCTTGCCGCCGCCTTCGGCCTTGATGAAGCTCTCCATGACTTCCTTGCCCTTGGCGCGGGTGAAGTCGCCGGTCTGGCTGCGCACCACCTTCAAATTGGCGTGCTTGGCGATGGCGGTGTCAAAACCCTTCTTGCGATTGGCGGCGACGCTGGCGCCGACCGTGCCCTGCAATTCGACGACGTTGCAGGCCTTGTCGCCGACGGTCTTGGCCAGCCATTCGCCGGCGACCGCGCCTTCATGCACGCTGTCGGAGGTGACGGCGGTGAGATAAAGGTCCTTGCCGGACGGATCGATGTCGCGGTCGAGCAGCACGACCGGGATCTTGGCTTCCTTGGCTTCCTTCAGCACCGAATCCCAACCGGTCGAGACCACGGGCGCGAGGAAGATCGCATCGACATTCTGCGCGATGAAGGAGCGGATCGCCTTGATCTGGTTCTCCTGCTTCTGCTGCGCATCGGCGATCTTGAGATTGACCTTGCGCTTGGTGGCCTCCTGCTTGGAGACCGACGTCTCGGCCGCGCGCCAGCCGGATTCCGATCCGATCTGCGAGAAGCCGACGGTGAGCTCGGCCGCATTGGCCGGCAGCGCGAGCAATAACGCGGCCGTGGCGCTGGCCGCAAAAAGGGCTTTGAAGGTCATCAGGCGTGTCTCCCAAAATGTTGTCCGGGGCGCCGTTCGGTAACATGGCACCCTCAGGCCGGCCTTTGACGCGGCGGGAGGCACTATTTCACGGAAGTTTACATCAGTATAGTCATATTATCTGACTATTAGGACGAATGATGCAGGGATGCCGACTGATCGCGCAGATGGCATGCCAAGCGCGACTTTGTTCCGCGACGCAACGCAGAGATGAAGGAGGTTTTGTGGGTGCGGCGGCGCGCAAACTCCTCCCCGTCGTTGCGAGCGCAACGACGTGAATAGAAGTCTGCGTATGTCGACCAAATCGACTCGTGGCGAGACGAAGCGCTAGATCAGCTTCCGCTGCGCCAGGTTCTTCATCAGCGCGCCGATGCCGAAGGTCCAGGGCTCGCACTCGTCGCTGGTACGCATGCGGTTGACGAGATTGCCGAGCTGAGGTGCTGATATCGTGACGATGTCGTCGCGCTTGTGGGTGAACCCCTGCCCCGGCGCATCGCGATCCTTGACCGGCGCGAACATCGTGCCGAGGAACAGCACGAAGCCATCAGGATATTGATGCACCTTGCCGATGGTCTGCGCGACGAGATCGGTCGGATCGCGGCTGATCATGCTGATCGAGGAATGGCCATCGAGCACGAAACCGTCCGCGCCCTTCACATTCAGGCTGATATCGAGCTTGCGCGCATCGTCGAGCGTGAAGGTGTCGTCGAACAGGCGCAGCAGCGGTCCGATCGCGCACGAGGCGTTGTTGTCCTTGGCCTTCGACAAGAGCAGAGCCGAGCGGCCCTCGAAGTCACGCAGATTCACGTCATTGCCGAGCGCGCCACCGACGATCTTGCCGCGGCTGGAGACGAACAGCACCAGCTCGGGCTCGGGGTTGTTCCAGGTCGACTTCGGATGCAGCCCGGCGTCCATGCCGGTGCCGACCGAGGACAGGGTCGGCGCCTTGGTGAAGACTTCGGCATCGGGACCAATGCCGACTTCGAGATATTGGCTCCAGGCGTTCTGGTCGATCAGCACCTGCTTCAGATGCATCGCCTGGTCCGAGCCCGGCTTCAGCTTTGACAGATCGTCGCCGATCAGCCGGGTCACTTCCGTGCGGATCGCTTCAGCGGAAGCCGGATTGCCTTTGGCCCGTTCCTCGATCACGCGCTCCAGCATCGAGATGGCGAAGGTGACGCCGGCCGCCTTCAGGGTCTGGAGATCGACTGGCGCAAGCAGCCAGGGCTTCTTGGGATCGCGCCCATCCGGCGTGGTGTTGGCGACGATGGCTTCGAGATCGCCGATGCGCTCGCCCTTGGTCGCGACGAGCGTATTGGCGGGATTGTCTTCCTCGCAGAGCGCGCTGACGGTCGGAAATTTCGCGGTGACGTCGAAGACGCCGTCGCTGCGCACGGCGACCACGGCGGGGCCATTGACCTGCGGCAGCCAGACGCGGCCGACCAGCGTTCCCTTCGTTCCATCCTCGGGGAGAAGGTCTTTAACGGACAGTGTCGTCATGGCCGGCGTCCTCGCTGTTTTTTGGATCGGCCGCGTTCAATCAGCGGCCGATCACGTTGGCGAAGACAAATAAACGTCTGGCGGGCGAAGTCCAGACCGGCAGCGATGAGCCGCTATGCCCCTGCCCGTGCCTTTATGTGCCTGCTCGCGCTTTGCGGGCCGCGATCTGCTGGAGCGCCCAGCGCGCGTTCTTGCGGACATCGGGATCGGCATCGTCGGCGATGACGGCCAGGAACGCCTCTCCGTCGGGATGGGCGATCTCGCCGAGCGCGGCGGCCGCTTCCTTGCGCAAATTCGCCTGATCGTGGTTGATGCAATTGCCGATCGGCCGCACCGCGCGCTCGATCTTCATCTTGCCGAGGCTGCGGATCGCCTTCAGCCGCACCTGCCAGAACTCATCAGTGAGCGCGCCGACGAGCTGGTCGGCGGCGATCGAACCGTTGACGTTGAGACCGAGCGTTTCCGCCGCCATCTCGCGGACCATCCAGTCGGCGTCCTTCAAGGCTCGCGTAATCGTCTCAGCCGCGGGCTTCATCTGCGAAAAGGCCAGCGCGCTCACCGCGGCACGGCGGACATGCGCATCGGGATCGTTGATCAGCGCGGTAAGCGCGGGAATGGATTCCTCCAACTTCAGGAAGCCGATCACGCCGATCGCCTGCACGCGCACGGCGGCATCGGAATCCTGCAGCGCTTCCAGCGCGGGCTTCAACGTGTCCTTGCAGCGCAGCTCCTTCAGCGCGCGCAACGCGCCCATGCGGACGAAGGCGTGGGCGTGCTTGACCAATGGCAGGATGATCTCTGCACAAGCCGGATCCTTGAACTCGGCCATGCTGTCGGCCGCGGCCGATGCCACGATCCGTTCCGGGTCGACCAGCAGCTTCACCAGCGCGCCTGCCGTTTCCGGCCCGTCGAACTCGCCAAGCGCCATCGCGACCTGCTGGCGCACGCCGGCATCCGGATCGGCCACCATGTTGGCGAGATGGCCGACCGCGGCGGGGTCGCCGGAATGACCGAGCGCAATAATGGCGACGCGGCGTTCGGCGGGATCCGCGGCCTGGAGCCGCTCGTCGGCGTCTTCGAGATCGTCATAGGATTCGAACGGGCTCGACATGCTCACCTCAACAGATAGGGAATGTTGACGGTAACGGCGCCGGTCGGGCAATCGGCCTCGCAGGGCATGCAGTACCAGCACTCGTCATAGGCCATGTAGGCCTTGCCGGTCATATCGCTGATGCGGAGCACGTCGAGCGGGCAGACGTCGACGCACACGGTGCAGCCCTTGTCGGCAATGCATTTGGCATCGTCGACGACCACCGGAACCGATGTCTGATAGGACGCGAGAGGCATTTGATGTCTCCTGTTGCTGTGGTGCGGTGAATCAGGCGGTGGCGCGGATGCGCTGCTTGTCGTAGAGGTCCTTCTCGTCGTCGGCGATCGGCACGACATAGGGCTCCACGGCACGCTTCTCGCTGGTCATCTTGCCGTTCTGCTTCGACAGCAGCGTGTGGCAGAACCAGTTCTCGTTGTCCTTCTCCGGGAAATCGGTGCGCCAGTGATAGAGGCCCCAGCGGCTCTCCTCGCGATACAGCGAGGCATGCACGGCCATGTCGGCGCAATCCATGATCGACTGCACTTCGAGCGCGCGCAGCAATTCGTGGGCGTTGCGCGCGATCATGCGCTCCTGCATGTCCTCGCGCGCCTCGGCGAGGCGGCGCATGCCGAGCTCATATTTGCGCGTGACCTTCGGCGGCTGGAGGTAATCGTTCACCAGGCGGCGCGTCTTGTACTCGACCTGGTTCGGCGGAATGCCGTCTTCGCGCTTGGTCGGCGCCAGCACGCGATCGCGCTCCTTGGCCACGTCCTGCGCATCGAACTCTGCAAAATCGTGGCTGTCGGCGAATTCCATCGCGTCGATGCCGGCGACCGAGCCGTTGGTGAAGGCGCCCAGCATGTAGTTGTGCGGCACGCTCGCCATGTCGCCGGCGGCATATAGGCCGGGCACGGTGGTGCGCGCATTGTCGTCGACGAACACGCCGGAGGCGCTGTGGCCGGAGCAGAAGCCGATCTCGGAGATGTGCATCTCGATCGACTCGTTGCGGTAATCGACCCCGCGCCCCTGCTGGAACAGGCCGCGCGTCGGCCGCTCCACCTTGTGCAGCGTCGATTCGATCTCCTCGATGGTGTTCGGATGAAGATGCTTGAGCTGGAGGAACACCGGGCCTTTGCCGGACAACAGCTCGTTGTAGAATTCCAGCATCATCTGGCCGGACCAGTAGTCGCATTCGATGAAGCGCGATCCCTCGTTGTTGGCGGTGAATGCGCCGAAGGGACCGGCGACATAGGCACAGGCCGGGCCGTTATAGTCCTTGATCAGTGGATTGATCTGGTAGCATTCGAGGTTCGCGAGCGCGGCGCCGGCGTGGTAGGCCATCGCATAGCCGTCGCCGGAATTGGCGGCATTCTCGTAGGTGCCGAACATGTAGCCGGAGGTCGGCAGACCCAGTCGGCCGGCGGCGCCCATGCACAGGATCACGGCCTTGGCCTTGATGACGAGGATCGCGGCAGTCCGGGTGTTGACGCTGATCGCGCCGGCGATGCGGCCATCAGACGATTTGAGCAGCCGCGTCGCCATGTAGCGGTTGGAGATCAGGATGCGGGCGCGTCGGAGCTGGCGGTACAGCGCCTTCTTCACGGTCTCGCCATTCGGCATCGGCAGCACGTAAGTGCCGATGTGGTGCACCTTCTTGACGGCGTAATCGCCGTTCTCGTTCTTCAGGAAACGGATGCCGAAGCTGTCCAGCTCTTCGATGATCTTGTAGCAGTTCTGGGCGTATTTATAGACCGCCTTCTGGTCGACGATACCGTCATTGGCGATGGTGATTTCCTTGGTGTACTGCTCCGGCGTCGCATAGCCGGGGATGACGGCGTTGTTCAGGCCGTCCATGCCCATCGAGATCGCGCCGGAGCGCTTGACGTTGGCCTTTTCGAGCAGGACGACATTGGCCTTCGGGTTCTTCAGCTTCGCCTTCAGCGCCGCCATCGGGCCGGCCGTGCCGCCGCCGATCACGAGCACGTCGCAGGAAACCTCCGAAAGTCCGTCGACGATCTGATCTAGTGCCATCGCTTGCTCCTGGTTCGCCGGTCCGGCGCCTTTGCATCAGATTTGTTCAGGGGGCGTCCCGGCGATAGCAATTAGTTGTCGCCGGGCCGCGATTTGCGCGTCAGCGCTCGACAAAAGCCTTTTCGATCACGAAATGGCCGGGCTGGCTGTGATTGCCTTCGACAAAGCCGCGCGCGGAGAACATCGCAGGCAGTTCCTCGAGCATCGCCGGGCTGCCGCACAGCATGATGCGGTCGGTCTCGATATCGAGGCCGGGTTGCCCAATGTCGTCGAACAGCTGGTTGGAGGCGATCAAATCGGTGATGCGGCCGCGGTTCCTGAACGGCTCGCGGGTGACGGTCGGGTAGTAGACCAGCTTGTCGCTGATCAGAGGTCCGAAGAATTCGTGATTGCGCAGGCCGTCGACGAGGTGCTCGCCATAGGCGAGCTCGGAGACCTGGCGACAGCCATGGGCGAGCACGATGGTCTCGTAATTCTCGTAGACGTCGGGATCCTTGATCAGGCTCGCGAACGGCGCGAGGCCCGTGCCGGTCGAGAGCAGTAGAAGACGCTTACCCGGAATGAGATTACCGGTGATCAGAGTGCCCGTCGCCTTGCGGCCGACCAGGATGATGTCGCCTTCCCTGATCTTCTGCAGGCGCGAGGTCAGCGGGCCGTCCTGCACCTTGATCGAGAAGAATTCGAGCGCCTCCTCGTGATTGGCGCTCGCCATGCTGTAGGCTCGCATCAACGGCTTGCCCTCGACCTCCAGCCCGATCATGGCGAACTGTCCGTTCTGGAAACGGAATCCGGGATCGCGCGTCGCGGTGAAGCTGAACAAGGAGTCGGTCCAGTGCCTGACCGACAAAACCGTTTCCTTCTGAAATGCGCTCATTGTCTCTCCTTGGCCCTCGATGACGCGCAAGGTTTCGGAGAGACGGGACTCCGGCAACGCGGAAGTGAAATTCCCGGTCGATTAGTTTCACATTTCGCCGGCAATTAGTTGCTATCCGCGCGCGCCGGCGTCGACGTAAAGAGGAAGCGGAGGTTCGTCATGACCATAACCCTGGTGGCACCGACCGTGACCGACTACGAAGTAAGCGCCGACCTCTCGACGCTCCTTGTCCGCACGACCGAAGGCGATGCGCTCAGCGTTCCCGCCGAAAAACTCCGCCTCTCCTGCAAATGCGCCCACTGCACCCGCGCCCGGTTCGACGACCGCTTTCCGGAAGCGTTTCCGGCGATTGCGATTACGGAGATCGGCGATCTCGGATATGGGTTGAACATCTCGTTCTCGGACGGACATAATCGGGGGATTTACCCGAAGCCATATTTGTTGAGCTTGGCGGGGCGTTAGGCATCCCACAAACTCCGCTGTCATTCCTCGCGAAAGCGGGGAATCCAATACGCCGCGGCCTCTCCGTATCCCATTGACGTCTCTGGAATACTGGGTCGCCCGGTCGAGCCGGGCGACGACAGTGGAGTAAAGCTGGCACGGACATTGCTCCTCTTTAGAACGATTTGAACGTTCCGGAGGCAGACGATGTTGCAGGCGGCAAGTGCGGTGCGCGGGACTGTTCCCCCGGCAGTCCGGCCTGCGGGTAGCTCCTCGCTGCTGCTGACCGAGAACCAGCAATGGATCGGCGGCCCGCCGCCGTTGATGGACAAGCTCACCCAGCGCGAGCGGGAACTGGTGCTGAAGCAGGGCCGGCGAAAAGTACTCAACCGTGGCCAGACGCTGTTCAGCCAGGGCGGCAAGCATGACGGCATCTGGCTGATCGAGAGCGGCCGCATCCGCGTGTTCTACACCTCGCCGCTCGGGCGCGAGATCACGCTCGCTTATTGGCATGTCGGCAATTTCGTCGGCGGGCCCGAAGTGTTCGAAGGCACGGTGCATCAGTGGTCGGGCGTCGCATCCAGCAATTGCAGTGTGGTGCACCTGCCCGGGAAGGAACTGCGCGCGCTAGCCGTAGAGATCCCGAACCTCGCGATTGGCCTCATTGAAGGCCTCACCTTCAAGGGCAAATGCTATTCGGCGCTGGCCCAGATGCTGGGAACGCGCTCGATCACGCAGCGCCTTGCGCATCTCTTGCTGCATCTCGTCGAGCTCTACGGCGTCGAGGATGCCGACGGCCGCGTGATCGCGGCTGCCTTCACCCACGCCGACATCGCCCACATGGTCGGCGCCACCAGGCAATGGGTGACGATCAGCCTGAAGCGCATGCAGGAGAAGGGAATCGTCGTCACCAAGCGCTCGCAGATCGTGGTCTGCCGGCCGGACGTGCTGGAGGAGATGCGCGGTCAAGGCGCCGACTAACGCCGATGCACAGGCAAGCGGCTTTATAGTGCAGGACTGCCCAAGGAGTATGCAATCGGCTTTTCCCGGCAACTAATCGACTGCGGCGGTCATTCCGGATTTGCCCTGTCGGTGCCCTCCCCCAATCATGGCAACCACAGCACATCCAACCGAATGAGGATGAGAATGGTCCGCCATCTTCCCACGCTCTCGATCGCGATGTCGGTGACGTCGCTGGCGCTACTCCTCGCGCAGCCGGCCTCGGCGGAAACCGTTACCCTCGGCATCGGAACGCAGGACACCACGACCAACACGGTAACCGCGGGCGTCGTCATCCGCCAGCTTCATCTCCTTGAAAAATACCTGCCCAAGGACGGCAAATATTCCAACATCAAGTTCGAGCTGGAGTGGCAGAATTTTACGTCCGGTCCGCCTGTCACCAACGCAATGATGGCGAACAAGCTGCAGATCGGCATGATGGGCGACTATCCGCTGATCGTGAACGGCTTCACCTTCGACAGCAATCCGGAGAGCAAGAGCCGCCTGATCGGCATCGCGGCCTACAGCCTGTCCGGCTCCGGCAACGGCATCGTCGTTCACAAGGATTCGCCCTACTACGATCTCGCCGATCTCAAGGGCAAGCTCGTCAGCGTGCCCTTCGGCTCCGCCGCGCACGGCATGGTGCTGAAGGCGATGCAGGACCGTGGCTATTCGTCCGATTTCTTCCAGCTCGTCAGCCAGAGCCCGGAGGTCGGCTCGACCAATCTGCAAGAGAAAAAGATCGACGCGCATGCCGACTTCGTTCCGTTCGCCGAACTCCTGCCGTTCCGCGGCTTCGCGCGAAAGATCTTTGACGGCGTCGAAACCAATCTGCCGACCTTCCACGGCATCGTGGTCCGCACCGATTTCGCCGAGAAATACCCCGAGGTCGTCGTCGCCTACTTCAAAGCGCTGATCGCGGCCAACCAGTGGCTGCGCGACAATCCCAAGCTCGCCGCCGAAAAAATCCAGGAATGGACCGGCATCAACAAGGAAGTCGTCTACATCTTCCTCGGTCCCAGCGGCAACATGACCACCGACCCCACGGTCAAGCCGGCGCTGATCGATGCCGCCACCGCCGATGTCAAGGTGCTGCAGAATCTCGGCCGCATGAAGGAGTTCGACCCGAAGAAATGGGTCGACGACAGCTACATCCGCAAGGCCTATGCCGAGATGAAGCTCGACTATGACGCCCAGCTTGGCAGCACCAAGAATTACGAGATCTCCGGGGAAGACACATTCTGCAAGAAGCCGATCGCCGATCCGCGCAAGGCCGGCGAGGTCTGGGTCGATGATGCCGGCATCCTGCCCTTCTCGTCGGCGAGCTGCACGTTAGGGGCCTACGCCGACTTCAAGGCCAAGGGCAAGAAGATCAATGTCGCCTACGTCTTCGACACCACCCGCGGCATCAAGCTGTTCGCCGATCAGGCCTTCTTTGCGGTCGGCAATGGCGAGGTCGCCCCGTTCCTGCTCAAGAAGGACGCGGAGGCCTATGCCGCCAAGATCAGCGGCAAGGTGCTCGGCTTCGACGACGCGGTGAAGGCGGCAGTCAGCGGAGGCAAGACGTGAGCAGTCCCGCCATCCTCAGACAGTCCGAGGACAGCAGCATGCCAGCAGCCCTTGCCGAGGCGGGCCCAGCTCCCGCCGTCACGCCACCCGCAACACCGCCCTCCTTCGGTACACTGGCGCTGCGCTGGTACCGGCTGAATCAGGGCCGGCTGCGCGCGACCGCGATCGGCATCATCTCGCTGCTCGCCTTCCTGCTGGTCTGGCACCTGCTCACGACCTACCGCGTCGTTTTCTTCGTGCGCTTCACCAACGTGCCCTCGCCGCTCGCGGTCTATGCGAGCTTCACCAAGGCGATCCACGACCCCAAATTCCTCCTGCACATCTTGCTGAGCTGCCGGCGCATCTTCATCGGCTTTTCGCTGGCGGCGATAGTCGGCGTGCCGCTCGGCCTGATCATGGGCCGCTTCAAGCTGGTGCATGAGATCATCTTCCCGATCGCCGAAGTGCTGCGGCCGATCCCAGCGATCGCCTGGGTGCCGATGGCGATCATGCTGTGGCCGACCAACGAGCAGAGCATCGTCTTCATCACCTTCCTCGGCTCGTTCTTTCCGATCCTGGTCAACACGCTGCACGGGATGTCCTTGGTCGATCCCGTGCTGGTGCGCGCCGCGCAATGTCTCGGCGCGCGCGAGCGCTCGATCTTCCGCGAGGTGTATTTTCCGGCATCGCTGCCGCACATCTTCACCGGCCTTACCGTCGGCATGGGCGTCGCCTGGGTGTCGCTGATCGCGGCCGAAATGATCTCCGGCCAGTACGGCATCGGCTATTTCACCTGGGAAGCCTACTCGCTGGTCCAGTATCCCGACATCGCACTCGGCATGATCGCGATCGGCGTGCTCGGGCTCGGATCGAGCGTACTGATCCGGGGCGCGGGACATCTGGTGATGCCGTGGAGGTCGACGAGATGAGTGAGATTCTGGCGAGCGAACGGAAAGGCCATATCGAGGTCAGAAACTTCTCCCTCAGCTATGACAGCATCGAGGGACCGGTTCAGGCGGTCATGGACACGCAGATTCATGTGAAGCCCGGCGAGTTCGTCTCGATCGTCGGTCCCTCCGGCTGCGGAAAGTCGACGCTGCTCAATGCGGTCGCGGGCTTTCTCAAGCCGACCACAGGAATCGTCACCGTCGATGGCGAGCGCGTGAACGGCCCCAGTGCCGAGCGCGGCATGGTGTTCCAGCAATACTCGCTGTTTCCCTGGAAGACGGTACGGGAGAATGTCGAGTTCGGCCTGAAGATGCGCGGCATGCCGCGTTCGCAGCGCGAGCGCGCCGCGCGCACGCTGCTCGGGCTCGCTGGCCTCGAAGCTTTTGAGAAGCATTATCCGGAAAAGCTCTCCGGTGGCATGAAGCAGCGCGTCGGCATCGTCCGCGCTCTCGCGACGGGCCCGAAGGTGCTGCTGCTGGACGAGCCCTTCGGCGCGCTCGACGCGCAGACCCGGGTCATCATGCAGCAGATCCTCACCAACATGTGGCAGCGGCTGAAGATCTCGGTGCTGTTCGTGACCCACGACATCGACGAGGCGATCTTCCTCTCCGATCGCGTCTACTGCATGACCGCGCGTCCGGGCTCAATCAAGGCCGAGATCCCGATTCCCCTGGAGCGGCCGCGGCAGCAATCGATGATGATGTCGTCGGAATTTCTTGCACTGCGCCGCGGGCTGATGTCGCTGATCCGCGAGGAAAGCCTGAAGGCGATGGGCGGCGAGATCAGCGACATGGGCATGCAGGGGCTCAACATCGAGCTGCACGGCCATTCGCTGGCGGATGTGATCTGATTACCTCGCCCCGCTTACGCGGACGACGGTCTCGTAGGGTGGGCAAAGCGAAGCGTGCCCACCATCTGTAACACGCCAAACCGGGTGGTGGGCCCGACGCTATCGCGCCTTTGCCCACCCTACGGCAGCCTCCGTCCCTCACTTAAACCAATGCACCAGCGCGATGCTGATCCCCAGCAGCAGCATCAGCGATAGCGTTACCGCAGCCGTCACCCGTCCCCCGACATTGGCAAGCACCTTCACGTCAACGCCGAGGCCGAGCGCGGCCATCGACACGACGGTGAGGAAGCCTGTGATCCGCGTGATCGGAGCCACCACCGTGCCCGGCACGATCTCGAGCGAGCGCAAGGTCGCGAGCGCAAGGAAGCCGAGGATGAACCACGGAACCAGGCGGAAGAAGCCGACATTGGTCTTCTTGCCGCCGGTCTGCCAGCGCGAGGCAACCAGCGAGAGGCCGACGACCACGGGGCCGAGCATCAGCACGCGCATCAGCTTGACCAGGGTGCCGATCTGCGTGGAGATCAGCCCCGCCGGCACCGTCGCCGCGAGCACCTGCGGTACGGCATAGACGGTCAGGCCGGCGAGGATGCCGTATTGCGTGGCCGTCAACTGCAACAGCGGGATCAGCAGCGGCAGGCCCAGCACCATCATCACACCGAGGATGGCGGTGAAGGAGATCGAGGATGCGATCTCGTCGCTGTTGGCGCCGATGATCGGCGCCACCGCCGCGATGGCAGAATTGCCGCAGATCGAATTGCCGCAGGCAATCAGGATCGACAGCCGCGTCGACAGGCCAAGCAAACGGCTAAGACCGAAGGAGACGCAAAGGGCCACCACGACGACGGCCGCGATCGACGCCAAAAGGGCGATGCCCGAGGCCGCGATCGCGGCAAAGCTGATGGAGGCGCCCAGCAGCATGACGGCGACTTCGAGCAGCTGCTTGGCGCTGAAGGCGATGCCGGCCTGCCAGCGCGGCGCCGGCTTCCAGAAGCTGCGCACGGCCATCCCAAGCAGGATCGCCATCACCAGCGCTTCGACATAGGGATGCTCGAAAACGCCCAGTTCGGCCCGTTCGAGTAGAGCCGAGACACCCGCGACGGCGATGCAGAGGAGAATGCCGGGAATCAGCGCGAGGATGCGGCTTGCGGCGGAGGTCGGCTTGGAATCGGCCGGGCTGGATGCTTGATTCTGCGACACAAATCTCTCCCAGAGGAGAAAGATTTATACGCACGACGGTCGGGTTGGGGAATAAGTTTTCGGCATATCAGGGCCGAGGGAAGTTCTATCCTCAGCCCGGATTAATCCGGCTCAGAACAGCAGATTCTTGGCGAGCGAAGCCACGTGGCTGAAGCTGTCATAGACGCCCGGCTCGAAGAAAGCCGCGCGCGCCACCACGATGGCGGCGACCAGCGACCAGAACAGGCCCGTGCCGGCCCGCAACACCAGCTTTGCGGCGCGCGACTGCGGCTGGGTGTCCGTTGCGGACACCATCTGCTCGCCGAAGGGCTCAAATCCAGTACGTTCCATGGCTATGCCAATCCATCAAATTCTGAACAGAATGTCGTCGTTTCGGCCCCAAACGGCAATGGAAGCGATTGGCGTTTTTACCCCCCGGAGGGGAAACTCCTTCCGCGGGACGGTCACAAGACAATAGTTTTCTTCTTCCGCCCTATTTGGGACGGGAGCGGGCCGGTGCCGCGCCGCGTAGACGCCCCAGCGCTGGTCGACTACCGTGCCCTGCCCGCAGCTCCTTCGTTCGCCCCTCCAGGATCGGACTCATCGGATCGCCGGAGATCAGAAGAAGACGATGAACATCGCATCTCCCCGCCAGCCGCTCGACCTCGCCTCTGCGATTGCCGAAGCGGACATCCGCTGCCTGCTGATGGTGCTGGTGCACATGACTGGCGACGAACGCTGGCTCGAGCCGCCGTATTTGCCCAGGCGCGACATTCGTCTCATTCCCGATCCCGAGGCCGGCGTGCCCCGCGAGATCCAGGACGAAATCCGCGCCGCTGTCGTCAAGCTGTTTGCCGACGGCACGCCGAAGCCTGTCATCACCGATCCCGGCGAAGAGCTGCTGCTGAAGATGATGCGGGCGTGCCTCGGCGAGAACGTCGCGCCTGAATATGCGCCGCTGATGCGCGAGGAGATGGGCTTTGTGGCGCGCGAGGCGCGTTGGACGGCGCGTCCTTCGAACGCGAAGCTCGCCGAACAACATGTGCTGATCGTCGGCGCCGGCGTCTGCGCAATCGCTCTTGGCGTGGCGCTCGGCCATCTCGGCATTCCCTACACCATCGTCGAGAAGAACGCCGAACTCGGCGGCACCTGGTGGATCAACCGCTATCCCGGTTGCGGCGTCGACACGCCGAACCACTCCTATTCCTACTCGTTCGGCTCGGGCAACGCATGGACGCGCTATTTCTGCCAGCGCGAAGAACTGCTCGGCTATCTCCTGAAGGTCGCCGACGAATACGGCATCCGCAAGCATCTGCGCGTCAACACCGAGCTGACGGCGTCGCGCTGGGATGAAGGCAAGCGGCGCTGGATCTCCACGCTGAAGACCGAGAGCGGCGAAGAGACGTTCGAATCCACCGCGCTGGTCTCGGCCATCGGCCAGCTCAACGATCCCTCACGCGCGCAATTCAAGAGCGAAGAAAACTTCAAAGGCACAATCCTGCACTCGGCACTGTGGTCGGACGGCATCAAGCTCGACGGCAAGCATGTCGCCGTGATCGGCACCGGCGCGACGTCGATGCAGCTGGTGCCGGCGATCGCCGGCTGCGTCGCCTCGGTCACCGTCTATCAGCGCAGCGCGCAATGGGCGCGGCCGGTGAAGGGCTATGCCGACCCGATCAGCGAGGGCGCGCGCTGGCTGCTCGCGTATCTGCCGTTCTATGTGCAGTGGTACCGCTTCAACATGTTCTGGCGCTATGGCGACGGCTTGCTGCCGTTCCTGCGCAAGGACCCGGCCTGGCCGCATCCGGAGCGCGCCGTCAACAAGGGCAACGACCGGCACCGCCAGGAGCTGACCGACTTCATCCTGACCGAACTGAAGGACCGGCCCGACCTGATCGAAAAATGCGTGCCGACCTATCCGCCCTATGGCAAGCGCATCCTGCTCGACAACAACTGGTTCAAGACCTTGAGGCGGGACAATGTCGAGCTCGTCACTGACGCGATCGACCATTTTGATGAAAGCGGCATCGTCACCGCCCGCGGAGACCGCCGTCCCGCCGACATCATCGTCGTCGCCACCGGCTTCAAGGTGACGGAGATGGCTGCGCGCCTCAACATCAGCGGCCGCGACGGCAAGAACCTCCGCGAGGCCTGGGCCAACGACAATCCGACCGCGTTCCTCGGCCTCACCGTGCCCGACTTTCCAAATTTCTTCTGCATGCTCGGGCCGAATTCGGGCCCGGCCCATGGCGGCAGCGTCATCTTCCAGTCCGAATGCCAGAGCCGCTACATCTCCGCCTGCCTCGCCGACATGATCGAGCACGACATCGCCACCATCGACGTCCGCCCCGACGTGCTCGATGATTATGTGCGCAAGGTCGATGCCGAGCACGAGGGGATGATCTGGACCCATCCGGGCATGAGCACCTACTACCGCAACTCGAGCGGCCGCGTGTTCTCGGCGATGCCGTGGCGGTTCGTGGACTATTGGCGCACGACGCACGATCCGGATCTGGGGCAGTACAGGCTGACGAAGGGGTAGGTCTCGCGACCCTACGCCGCGAGCCCACTCCCGACAGGCGCAAACTCCATCCCGAGGCTCTCCGCCACGGCCTTGTTGGTGATGCGGCCGCGATGAACGTTGAGCCCGTCGCGCAGATGCTGATTTTCCAGCACTGCGGCAAAGCCCTTGTTGGCGAGCATCAGACCGAACGGCAGCGTCGCATTATTCAACGCCTGGCTCGACGTCACCGGCACCGCGCCCGGCATGTTGGCGACGCAATAGTGCACGACGCCGTCGACCTCGTAGGTCGGGTCAGTGTGCGTCGTCGCATGCGAGGTCTCGAAGCAGCCACCCTGGTCGATCGCGACATCGACCAGCACGGCACCCGGCCGCATCGATTTCAGCATTGCCCTTGTGACGAGTTTTGGCGCGCTGGCGCCGGGCACCAGCACCGCGCCGATCACGACGTCGGCGGAAAACACCTCCTCCTCGACCGCCTCGATGGTCGAGAAACGGGTGCGCACCCGCCCGAGAAAGACATCATCCAGCTCGCGAAGACGAGGAATCGAGCGATCGATTACCGTGACCTCGGCACCAAGGCCTGCGGCCATCCGCGCGGCCTGCGTTCCCACCACGCCGCCGCCGAGAACAACGACGCGCGCCGGCTGCACGCCGGGCACGCCGCCCAGCAACAGCCCGCGACCGCCGGCCGATCGCTTGAGCGCGGCGCCGGCGGCCTCGATGGCGAGGCGGCCGGCGACTTCGCTCATCGGCGCAAGCAGGGGGAGGTGACCAGCCGCGTCGGTGACGGTTTCATAGGCGATCGCAGTGCAACCGGACGCGAGCAGGCCCTTGGCCTGTTCGGGATCCGGCGCGAGATGGAGGTAAGTAAAGAGGATCTGGCTTTCACGAAGCTGGGCCCATTCGCTTTTCTGCGGCTCCTTCACCTTCACGATCATGTCGGACTTGGCGAAGATGTCGCGCGCGCTCGCGGCAATGGAGGCCCCTGCCCGCTCGTACACCTCGTCGGACGCGCCGATGCCGCTGCCGGCGCCGGTCTCGACCGTGACCTGATGCCCAGCGGCGACATATTCGCGGACAGCGCCCGGGGTGAGACCGACGCGATATTCCTGGACCTTGATCTCCTTGGGCACACCGACACGCATCTTGGGCTCCTTTTGATTCACCCCGCGATCGTAGCGACGCGGGCAGTTTGGTTTCGTGCAAATATCCGCTAGCTTTGGCCTTCCCGCGCCGGTTTCCGGCGCGCAGACGCCCTTTCACGCTGGAAACGAAACCTTGGCCCTCGACCGGAAAGATCTCGCCATTCTCGCGGAACTCACGACCAATGCGCGCGCCAGCCACACCGAGCTCGCCAACAAGGTCGGCCTCTCCAGCACGGCGCTGGCGCGGCGGCAGAAGACGCTCGAGGATGACGGCTACATCCAGGCCTACCAGGCCGCGCTCGATCTGGCGCAGTTCGGCCTCACCACCACGGTGCTGGTGCGCATTGCGCTGGAGAGCCAGAGCGACGAGGCGCTGAAGGCGTTCGAGGCGGAGGTCGTGAAGTGCCCCTCCGTCGTGCGCTGCTTCCTGATGTCGGGCACCGACGACTACATCCTGATCGTGCTCGCCCGCGACATCCAGGATTTCGAGCGCATCCACCGCACCGAACTGTCGCGCCTGCCGCGTGTCGCGCGCGTGCAATCGAGCTTCGCACTGCGCGAGGTCGTCAATCGCGCGGTGCCGACCGTGGTGTTCGGCGAGACGAAGCGCTGATCAGATCGACCGCGCGCCGCAACGCGGTGTCAAGCGCGTGATTCACAAGCCACCTTCATTTCCTCATCAATGATATTTGAGGTGCCGTTCAGCCGAACGGTTGAGGCGCGATGGGGTGTTCATCAGACCCACATGAAGAGGACGCGACGTAGCCGGCGTCGCGGTTCCATTCATACAACCATCTGATTTCGGGGTCTTCGATGTTTAAATCCAACCGCCGTATCTTCATTCAATCCATTGCGTTCGGTGCCGGCGTCCTGGGCGCCGCCAAATCCGCGCTCGCAGCGCCCGACGGGCATGCCGCCGGGTACGACGTCGCTCCGGCGTCGGAATTCCTCAAGACCATTCCGCGGAAATCCGGCGATCCCGTTGTGTTCACGGCGTCGCTGGACAAGGGGCCGATCAAGGCGACATCAGGAGGCTGGGCGCGCGAGGTCACAGCCCGGGGCCTTCCGCTCGCGACCGGCATCGCCGGCGCCCATCTCTACATCAACGCGGGCGGCGCCCGCGAGATGCACTGGCACAATTCGGCCGAGTGGGCCTACGTCGTCGACGGCCACTGCCAGGTGACGGTGGTCGACCCCGACGGCCAGCTCGAGGTCGCCAACCTGGGGCCCGGCGATCTCTGGTATTTTCCGACAGGCCACAGCCACGCCATCCAGACGCTGGGGCCCTCGGCCTGTCACGCCGTCCTCGCCTTCGATGACGGACTCTACTCCGAACACGGCACGTTCGGGATCAGCGACTGGATGAGCCGCTACGACGCCCCGGCCCTATCGCAGGCGCTGGGCGTCTCCACGGAGATATTCAACGCCAATCCGAAGGCCGAAACCTACATCATGCAGGGCGAGGTGCTGGCACTTGACGGGCCGCAGGCCAAAATTGCCCGCCCGCTGGATCGCGATCGGACGCACCGCTTCCCGCTGATGTCGCAGAAGCCGAAGGTAAGCACGCCCGGCGGCGCACTCTATGTGGCCTCCGCCAAGGAATTTCCGGTCTCGAGCGGGATGACCGGGCTGGTCCTCAAGCTCAAGCCCGGCGCGATGCACGAACCACACTGGCATACCGATGCCAACGAGTGGCACTACGTGCTGAAGGGACGCACGCGCGTGACACTGTTCGCATTCGACAAGCGTGTCGCCGTCGCCGAGCTTTCGCCCGGGGACTGCGCCTATATCCCGCGCAATTGCGGCCACTCGATCGAGAATGTCGGCAAAGAGGACGCCGAGATGGTTGGCGTACTCGACAGCGGCGCATATCGCGAAAGCAGCCTGACCGATTGGCTGGCGAAGGCGCCCCGGCATCTGCTTGCCAATAATTTCGGTGTTCCGGAGACGGCGGTGGCAAATTTCGGGCGAAAGCGCATGATCATCGCCACCGCGAGCTGAGCGCTCCTTCAGACCCGAATGCTGTCATAGAACTGTCATCGAATGTGCAGAGACCTGTCCGTCTCTGCACATTCGGGACATGCCATGGACTATTTCAAGCGCTTCAACTTCCTGTTCGCCGCACCAGTATTCGACGCCGATGACCTCGAGGGCATCCGCTTCAGCCAGATCATCGAGGAGATCCAGCGCTCGGGCTTCGAGGTGGTCCGGGCCCGCAAGCTGGAGGACGCCGAAATCGCGGTGCAGACCGATGCGGCGATCGGTTGCATGGTGGTGGACTGGGGTAAGAAGGGGCTTGAGGGCAAGACCTCGGCACTGATCAATCTGATGCGTCGCCGCGGCCTCGACTTCCCGATCATCCTGCTGATCCGGCGCAAGCGATTCGAGGACCTTCCGGTCGAGGTCCTCGACTTCATCGACGGCTACGTCTTCCTCTCCGAGGAGACGCCGACCTTCATCGCCAAGAATTTGATCAGCCGGCTCAAGCAATATGCCGAGACGCTGAAGACGCCGTTCTTCGGCGCGCTGGTCGATTACGCCGAGGAAGGCAACCAGCTCTGGACCTGTCCGGGCCACAATGGCGGCGTGTTCTACAACCGCAGCCCGATCGGCCGGGTCTTCGTCGAGCATCTCGGCGAGTCCGTGTTCCGCGACGACCTCGACAATTCCGTGCTCGACCTCGGCGACCTCCTCACCCATGAGGGGCCGGCGCTGAAGGCGCAGAAGGAGGCGGCAGCGATCTTCGGCGCTGAAAAGACCTATTTCGTGCTCAACGGCACCTCGACCTCGAACAAGGTCGCGCTCGGCGCGCTCGTCACCGACGGCGACCTCGTGCTGTTCGACCGCAACAACCACAAGGCCGCCCATCACGGCGCGCTGATGATCAATGGCGGCATCCCGGTCTATGTCCCGACGATCCGCAATGCCTGGGGCCTGATCGGCCCGATGCGCTGGGACGTGCTGGACGAGAAGGCCCTGCGCGAGGCGATCCGCAATCATCCCCTGGTCACGGACAAGGACGCCTGGCGCAAGGAGCGGCCGTTCCGCGTCGCCGTGGTCGAGCAGTGCACCTATGACGGCACGATCCACAATGCCGAGATGATCCTGAAGCGCATCGGCCATCTCTGCGAATACATCCTGTTCGACGAGGCCTGGGCCGGCTTCATGAAGTTCCACCCGCTCTATGCCGGCCGTTTCGCCATGGGTCTCGCTAACCTTCCCCCGGAAGCGCCGGGCATCATCGCGACGCAGTCGACCCACAAGCAGCTCGCGAGCTTTTCGCAGGCATCCCAAATCCACATTAAGGATCGTCACATCCGTGGTCAGAAACGGCGCGTCGAGCACCGCCGCTTCAACGAAAGTTTTATGCAGCACGCATCAACCTCTCCCTTCTATCCCCTCTTCGCATCACTGGATGTCGGCGCGCAGATGATGAAGGGGCGCTCGGGCGAAGTGTTGTGGGACGACACGATCCGGCTCGGCATCGAGCTGCGGAAGAAGATCCGCGCGATGCGCCGGGAGTTCGAGGAGAAGGAACAGAACGCAGACCGGCGCTGGTTCTTCGAGCCGTTCGTGCCCGATCGCGTCGCCATCCCCGACGTCAGCCGCCCCGGCACCGCGCACAATGTTGCCTGGGAGACGCTGTCGACCGACGAACTCGCCACCAATCCCGCGCTCTGGCAGCTCGGCCCCGACGGCAACTGGCACGGCTTCGCCGGCATGGCCGAGGGCTTTGCCATGACCGATCCGAACAAGCTGACGCTGCTCACCCCCGGCTTCGACCGCGCCACCGGCGCCTATGCCGAGCACGGCATCCCCGCCCCGGTCGTCGCGCAATATCTGCGCGAAAACCGTATCGTCCCTGAAAAGAACGACCTCAACTCCCTGCTCTTCCTGCTGACGCCGGGCGTCGAGGCGAGCAAGGCCGGCACACTGATCTCCGGCCTCGTCGCCTTCAAGCGACTGCACGACGACAATGCGCTGCTGGCCGACGCGATCCCGGAATTCTACCAGCGGCGGCAGGCGCGCTACGCCGGCGTGCGGCTGCGCGATCTCTGCGGCGAGATGCACCGCTTCTTCCGCGCCGCCGATGTCAGCGCGCTCCAGGCGCGGCAGTTCATGCCGGAGCACATGCCTGAGATCGCCATGTCGCCGCGCGATGCCGCGCGCTTCCTGTTCAAGAACGACGTCGACTATCTGCCGATCGAAGCGATCGCCGGCCGCATCGCCACCACGCCCTTCGTGGTCTATCCGCCCGGCATCGCCACCATCGTGCCCGGCGAGCGGCTCACGGAACGGGCCAAGCCTATGGTGGATTATCTCAAGATGTTCGAGACCTGCTTCAATACGTTTCCAGGCTTCGATGTCGAAATCCAGGGCGTCTACAAGGAGGTCGATGCGCGCGGCCACATCGGACTCTATACCTACGTGGTTGCCGAGTAGGCACCGATGAACGAAACAGCGATTGCACGCCCCGATGACGAGCCGGTCCTGATCCGGCCGTCACGCGAGAGCGATATCGAGGCGATGCTGGCGATCTATCGCCACCACGTCCGCAATGGCGTGTCGCGCGATGTCGAGGGAACCGGCGCGCCCGAGCCCGACGATCTACGCGACCGGCGCAAGAATTTGAAGCAGACCCGCCTGCCGCATCTGGTCGCAACCTATCGCGGCGAGGTCGTCGGCTATGCCTATGCGGTGCTGTTTCGCAAGCGCCCGGCCTATCGCTACACAGCCAAACACTCGATCTACGTCCACCACGAGCATCTCGGCCGCGGCGTCGGACGGTTGCTGCTTCAGGAGCTAATCGACGCGTGTGCCGCGGCCGGCTTCCGTCAGATGATTGGCTATATTGACGCCGACAACGCCCCCTCGCTGGCGCTGCACGAGAAGTTTGGATTTTCGCGCGTCGGCCTGCTCTGCGGCGTTGCCTATCGGCACGGCCGCTGGTCCGATACCGCCATGGTGCAGCGTTCGCTCGGCGCGGGCGTCACCGCGCCGCCGCCGGTCGCCGCGCAGGGGCGCTAGGCCCTACGAGGGAAAGTCAGCCGCTCTGACGTGGATGCGATCGGCATGCAGCGACCAGTGATGCAACGCCTGGTCTTTGCAAAACCTCGCCTTCGCCCGTTCCCTGGCCTCGTCCTCGTCGGCGGCGTCGATCTCGAGCGCGCCCTGACAGACCTCGCTCTGCCGACCGTACTCCCCGAGCACGTCCTTCATGAACCTGACGACATAAGTTGACATGGGACCTCCCTGCTGCCCCGGCAGCAATCTAATCCCATTTAGCCCGAACCGGGGAGAGAGATTTTGATGAAGATCAAAGCCGGCGACGGTTCCTCCGTCAGCCATCACGCCTTGATATCGAGCAGCGATTCTGTCGTTTCGGAATAGGCCTGAATCACCTTCGCGTTGGCAATGAAGCTGTACCTTGCTGCCGCCAGTTGAACGAACTCGCTGGCGAGATCGACATTCGGCGCGGCGACCAGGCCGTCCTGGTTTGCGAAGGGAGCGCTCGGGTCGGATTGTGCGGTATAGCTCGGCGAAACGGTCGACACCGTCGCGATCGTACCGCCTGGCGTCGAGCCGCTCGACTGGTCGACCTGATCGACTCGCAACGGCACATAAGCCGCGGGATAAGTCGAACTCGTGCTCGAACTGCCGGCACCGGCCGATGTGCCCGATCCGCCTGACGCGGGTAGCGGGCCGGTCGTGCTGACATTGGCGATGTTGCTCGCGGCCACGTTCACGCGCAAGCTCGCAGCAGAAAGTCCGGATGTCGCAATCGAAAGTATGCTCATGGAACCTGATTTACAGGACAAGTCATACGCGTTCATTCACACCATCGATAAGATGCGCGGCTTTGTATTTTGATCGTGGTAACCAATGACTGGCGCGCGCCCTACCCTGGCGTCACGCCAAAGGCCTGCTTGAAGCGCTCGGCATAGACAGGCCAGACTTCGGGATTGATGATGCGCGGCGGCCTTTTGCCGTCGAGCGTCCCCAGCACCTGCTCGGCAGCGATGCGGCCCATGTTCTGGCGTGCCTCGATCGTGACGCCGGCCGTGTGCGGGCTCGCCAACACATTGTCGAACTGCAGCAGCGGATGCTCCGGCGGCGGTGGCTCCTTGGACCAGACGTCAAGGCCGGCGCCCGCGATGCGCTTGTCGCGCAACGCCTGGAGCAGAGCATCCTCGTCGTGGATGAAGCCGCGCGCCGTGGTGATGAAATAGGCGTGCGGCTGCATCAGGCCGAACTCGCGAACGCTGATCATGTTGCGGCTGCGCTTGTCGAGCGGACAGGAGATCGAGACAAAATCGGCGCGGCGCAGCAGCTCGTCGAGCTCGACCTTCTCGCCGCCCCGCTCGGCCATCACTTCGGCCGTGAGGTTGGGATCGTAAGCCAGTACCTTCATGCCGAGCAGGCCCTTGCAAAGTGCGGCGATGCGGCGGCCGACATTGCCCAGCCCAATGATGCCGACGGTCTTGTGCTCGACCTCGTTGCCGACAAGCTCGTTGCGGTTGACATTGGGCTCACGGCGCAAGCGGCGGTCGGACTGGATGATCCGCTTGGACAAGGTCAGCATCATCGCCAGCGCGTGCTCGGCCACCGAATGGGCATTGCCGCCGGACTGGTTGACGACCAGCACGCCCGCATCCGTGCAGGCCTCGACGTCGACGGGGTCGAAGCCTGCGCCGTTGCTCGAGACCAGCAGCAGGTTCGGCGTGCGCTTCAGGAAGGCAGCGTCGACATGGAAATGCGGCGCCAGCTCGTCGCGGGCGGCGCCGATCTGGTAGACATGGGCCGCGCTCAGGATCGGCGCGTAAAAATCCTCGGGACTGTCGTTCTCGATGCGGTCGAGCCGGACGTCGGGCCGTGCCTTCAGGATGTCGATGTAGATCGGGTTGGCCAGGTATTTGACATAGAAGACGCGCTTGCTGTTGACCGACATCAGGACCCTTCCGGCTCTCTCATGGAGACCCGCAAGGTCAGCGCAATACGCGCCCCGTTCCTGCGTCCCTCCGTTTTCTCATTGTCCCGCTTATGACATGGCGGTGCCGGCCTTGGCAGGCCGTCTGGCGCAGATCACGGTGCCGGCCCGGGCATGTTGACAATCCTGCCCGCTCCGTCAAGTTTCGGCGGACCGCCGCGAAGACCAAGACAATGGTCAAGACCAAGAAACCTGCGCGGCACAAGGGAGAACGCGATGGCGATTGCGGAACAGCAGACCTCGTCCCAGGCGGGACCGGGGTCCGGCGACGGAAGCTGGCACAGCATCGTCCTGCAAACCCTGAAGCGGAACGAGATCAGTCTCATCCCCTACGTGCCCGACCGGGTGCTGACCCCGCTGATCAAGAATTTGCACGCCGATCCCTTCTTCACGACCTTTGCGACCGCCCGCGAGGAAGAGGCCGTCGGCATCGTCTCGGGCGCCTGGATGGGCGGACGGCGCGGCGCGGTGCTGATGCAGACCTCGGGCTTTGCAACGCTCGCCAACACGCTCGCCTCGCTCGCGGTGCCTTACCAGATCCCGCTGATCATGTTCGTCTCCGAGCGCGGCACGCTGGGTGAGTTCAATTACGGCCAGTCGCTAGTCTGCCGCACCATGCGCCCGGTACTGGATTCGCTGGCGCTGGAGCACCACACCATCACCCGGCTCGACGAGCTCGAATTCATCACCGACCGCTCGATCAAGCAGGCCGTCACCACGCAGGCGCCGGTGGCGCTGATCCTCAACCCGCTGCTCACCGGCGGCAAGACCTTCGACAAGTGAGCCCCGCTATGGATACGCGCAACACCAAGGTGATGAACCGGTTCGATGTGACGAAGCGCCTGATCGCAAAACTCAAGCATGAGGAAGCGGTGATCGGCGGCATCGGCAATACCAATTTCGACCTCTGGGCCGCCGGCCACCGCCCGCAGAATTTTTACATGCTCGGCAGCATGGGGCTCGCCTTCCCGATCGCCCTTGGCGTGGCGCTGGCGCAGCCCGACCGTCGCGTCTTTGCGCTGGAGGGCGACGGCTCGCTATTGATGCAGCTCGGCGCGCTGTCAACCATCGCCGCGCTGAAGCCGAAAAACCTGATCATGATCGTGATGGACAACGGCATCTACCAGATCACCGGCGCGCAGCCGACGCCGGCCGCCGGTGTCGCCGACCTCGTCGCCATCGCCTTGGCCTCGGGGCTCACCAACAGCGCCTGGGCCGCGGACGAGGCGGATTTCGAACGGCTGGTCGACGAGGCCATGTCGGCTGACGAGCCCAGCCTGATCGCGCTGCGCATCGACGACAAGCCCGGCGTTGGCACCACCCGCAGGGATCCCGTGCAGATCCGCGAGCGCTTCATGCACGGCCTCGGTGTCCGCGAGCCGCTCTAACGTCCAATCATCGACGACAGAGCCCCGCGAAGCGTCACTCCGCGGGGCCCTATATTCCAGTCGCTGATGCGCCGATCAGTCGATGATCTTGACGACGCGGCGCGTGCGCGGCTCGACGATCACGCGGCGATCGTTCACGACCGCATAGCGGTACTCGGTGTAGTTCGGCACGGGGCGCAGCACCACGGTCGGGGGCAGCGGCTCGCCGACCACGACGCGCTCCTGAACCACGACGGAATCATCGCGCGGGATGCCGCCGAGGATCGCATTCGGAATTTCCAGTCCCGCGCCAACCGCAGCACCGACGGTGCCGCCGACCATCGCACCGACCGGACCGCCGACGTCGCCGCCCGCGCGCGCACCGTTCCTGGCGCCCTCTTCGGTCGTCGACTGGGCAAAGGCTGCACTCGACGCGAGCAGCGACGCGGCAACCAACGAAATCGCAAGACGGGTCTTCATGTCCACACTCTCCAGTGTTTGTTGATGCGCCTTCAACCGCGGGGCCGGAGCATTGTTCCGGTTCCCCCGTGGCGAAAGACGCGCCAAATCCGAAAGAGTGTTACGGCGTAACAGTTCAGGCTGCGGCGATCTCGTGGCCCGCCATCAGTTCCAGCGCCCGCACCATCGCCGAATGATCCCAGCCCTTGCCGCCATGCGCGGTGCAGGACGAGAACAATTGCTGCGCCACCGCTGTGCTCGGCAGCGACAGGCCGAGCGCGCGCGCGCCTTCGAGCGCGAGATTGAGATCCTTCTGGTGCAGCTCGATGCGGAAACCCGGATCGAAATTGCGCTTCACCATGCGCTCGCCATGCACTTCGAGAATCCGCGACGAGGCAAAACCGCCCATCAGCGCCTTGCGCACCAGTGCGGGATCGGCGCCGGCCTTGGACGCGAACAGCAGCGCCTCGCTGACCGCCTCAATCGTCAGCGCGACGATGATCTGGTTGGCGACCTTCGTGGTCTGGCCGTCGCCGTTGGCGCCGACATGGGTGACGTTCTTGCCCATCTTGTCGAAGATCGGCTTCATCGTGCCGAAGGCGCGCTCGGGCCCGCCGACCATGATGGTGAGGCTCGCTGCCTTGGCGCCGACCTCGCCGCCCGACACCGGCGCATCGAGATAGTCCGCGCCCAGCGCCTCGATCTTCTTCGCGAACTCCTTGGTCGCCAGTGGCGAGATCGAGCTCATGTCGACCACGATCTTGCCCTTGGATATGCCGCCCGCGACGCCGTCCTTGCCAAACAGCACGGCTTCCACATGCGGTGTATCCGGCACCATGATGATGACGGCATCCGCCTCCTCCGCCACTTCCTTGGCCGATTTGCAGGCGACGCCACCGGCTGCGATCAGCTCCCGCGCGACCGGCGCCACATCATGCAGGAGAACGCGATGGCCCGCGGCCAGAAGATGGCCGGCCATCGGCCGTCCCATGGTGCCAAGTCCGATGAAGCCGATGTCGATCATGTCTTTCGTTCCTCTAGCTTTGGGCTAAGTCGATCCACGGACGCGGTGCACCTCTCCCGCTTGCGGGGGAGGTCGGCGCATAGCGCCGGGTGGGGGCTCTGTCCTCTGGGGGATATTCAGCGCATCTTGCCGAACCCCATCGCGGAGACACCCCCACCCCAGCCCTCCCCCGCAGGCGGGAGAGGGAGCGCACCATCGCTGTGGCTATATTCTCAAGTCTCGAAAGTCTGCGCGGCGTGCCAGGACAGGCCTTCCAGCGTCGTGGTGAGCGGCTTGTATTCGCAGCCGATCCAGCCGCGATAACCGATCGCGTCGAGATGGCGGAACAGGAAGGGATAGTTGATCTCGCCGGTGCCGGGCTCGTTGCGGCCGGGATTGTCGGCGAGCTGGATATGGGCGATCTGCGGGAGATATTCCTGCATGGTGCGGGCGAGATCGCCCTCCATGATCTGCATGTGATAGATGTCGTACTGGATGAACAGATTGTTCGACCGTACCTCGGAGATCAGCTGCACCGCCTGCTCGGTGCCGTTGAGGAAGAAGCCGGGAATATCGAGCGTGTTGATCGGCTCGACCAGCAGCTTGATATTCTCGCGCGCCAGCGTTGAGGCCGCAAAGCGGAGGTTTCCGACCAGCGTCTCCTGTAGCTCGCGCGGATCGGCATCCACAGGCGCAATGCCGACGAGGCAGTTGAGCTGCTCGCAATCGAGCGCTTTGGCATAGTCGATGGCGCGGAACACGCCGTCGCGGAATTCGGCAGCACGATCGGGCATGATCGCGATGCCGCGCTCACCGCCGGCCCAGTTGCCGGCGGGCAGATTGTGCAGAACCTGCGTCAGCCCGTGCGCCTCGAGTTGCTCGCGCAGAAGCGCCTTGTCGAAATCATAGGGGAAGAGATATTCGACCCCGGCAAAGCCCGCCGCCTTCGCCGCGGCAAAGCGGTCGATGAACGGCATCTCGTTAAAGAGCATGGTGAGGTTGGCGGCGAATTTCGGCATGATGCGGTCCCCTATTCTGCCGGTTGCAACACGCCGGAGCGCGTGGAGCCGACCTCGTCGAGCGGCAGGTCCAGTACCTCCTCGAACTCGACGATGTTGTCGATCTCGGTGCCCATCGCGATATTGGTGACGCGCTCGAGGATAAACTCGACGACTACGGGCACGCGGTGCTTCTTCATCAATTCGCGTGCGGTCGAGAACGCCGCCTGCGTGTCCTTGGGATCCGTGACGCGGATCGCCTTGCAGCCGAGGCCTTCGGCAACTGCAACATGGTCGACACCATAGCCGCCCAGCTCAGGCGCGTTGATGTTCTCGAAGGACAGCTGGACGTGATAGTCCATCTCGAAGCCGCGCTGGGCCTGGCGGATCAGGCCGAGATAGGAATTGTTCACGACGACGTGGATGTAGGGCAGATTGAACTGCGCGCCGACGGCGAGCTCCTCGATCAGGAACTGGAAATCGTAATCGCCGGATAGCGCAACGATATCGCGATCCGGGCAGGCCGCGCGCACGCCAAGCGCGGCCGGCAGCGTCCAGCCCAGCGGGCCCGCCTGCCCGGCATTGATCCAGTTGCGCGGCTTGTAGACGCCCAGGAACTGGGCCCCTGCGATCTGCGACAGGCCAATCACGGTGACATAGGTGGTGTCGCGGCCAAAGGCCTTGTTCATCTCCTCATAGACACGCTGCGGCTTGATCGGGACGTTGTCGAAATGGCTCTTGCGCAGCATGGTCTTCTTGCGATCGCGGCAGGCCGCGGGCCACGCCTGGCGCTCGCGCAACCTGCCTGACCGGCGCCACTCCCTGGCGACGGTGACGAAAAGCTCGAGCGCCGCCTTCGCGTCCGAGACGATGCCGAGATCGGGATTGAACACGCGTCCGATCTGGGTCGGCTCGATGTCGACATGCACGAAGGTGCGACCCTTGGTGTAGGTCTCGACCGAGCCGGTGTGACGATTGGCCCAGCGGTTGCCGATGCCGAGCACGAAATCGGATTCCAGCAGCGTGGCATTGCCGTAGCGGTGGCTGGTCTGGAGGCCGACCATGCCGGCCATCAGGACGTGATCGTCCGGGATCGCACCCCACCCCATCAACGTCGGGACGACGGGAACGTTGGCGATCTCGGCGAATTCAACCAGCAGATCCGACGCATCGGCATTGATGATGCCGCCGCCCGCCACGATCAGCGGCCGTTCGGCCGCATTGAGCATCTCCAGCGCCCTCTCGACCTGTTTTCGCGTCGCGGTCGGCTTGTAGACGGGCAGCGGCTCGTAGGTCTCGTCGTCGAACTCGATCTCGGCGAGCTGCACGTCGAGCGGCATGTCGATCAGCACCGGCCCCGGACGGCCCGAGCGCATCACATGGAACGCCTGGCTGAACACGCGCGGCACCAGCGCCGGCTCGCGCACAGTCACCGCCCATTTGGTCACCGGCTTTGCGATCGACTCGATGTCGACGGCCTGGAAATCCTCCTTGTAGAGCCGCGCCCGCGGCGCCTGTCCGGTGATACAGAGGATCGGAATGGAATCGGCAATCGCCGAATAGAGCCCGGTGATCATGTCGGTGCCGGCGGGTCCCGAGGTGCCGATGCAAACGCCGATATTGCCGGGCTTGGCGCGGGTATAGCCTTCGGCCATGTGCGAAGCGCCCTCGACATGGCGCGCCAGGATGTGGCGGATCGAGCCGCGCTTCTTCAGCGCCGAGTAAAGCGGATTGATCGCTGCCCCGGGAACGCCGAAGGCGGTCGAGATGCCTTCCTTCTCCAGGATACGCACAGCCGCATCGATGGCTCGCATCTTCGCCATATCGGATCTCCCTCGGTTACGTCAGCGAGCGAGATCATCAGGTGTGCAAGATGCGATCTCAATGAGATCGCTTTTATTTTCCACGATGCGGCAGCCGCGGAAAAATCGAGGGTCTCTCAAGCAGTTAGGCTGAGATATCGGTGAAAGCAGCTCACTCGAACAGCGGCGCCAGCTCCATCTGCGGCACCAGCACGAGGCCCTTGTCGGTGATGCGAATTTCCGGAATGACCGATAGCGGGATCAAATTGAAGCCCATGTAGGGGATGGTGCAGCCGGCCTCCGCCCATTCCTTCTTCAGCACCTTGACCTCTTCGGCCACCTTGGTGACGCGCTTGTCAGAGAGCAAACCTGCGATCGGCAGCGGGACCAGCGCCCTCACCTTGCCGTCGGAGACGACGCAGACCGCGCCCTGATGCTCCTTGATCGCCGCGATCGCGACTTGCATATCGGGCTCGTTGGTGCCGGCAACGATGATGTTGTGGCTGTCGTGGCCGACGCTGGAGGCGACAGCGCCGCGCTTCAGGCCAAAGTCCTTCAAGAGGCCATAGGCAACGTTGCCGGCCGATTTGCCGTGACGCTCGACCACAGTGACGAAGCACAGGCCGTAGCGGGCGAACAACGAGGGCCAGTCCTTGGCCGGCTCGATCGCGACCTTTTCATGGATCAGCGTGATGCCGGGCAGCGCGGTCTTGATCGCGTTGACGGTGCAGGCTTTCGCCGGCAATTCCGGCGTAAGCTTCAGCTTCTCCGGCAGCTTTACGGTGACATAGGCCGCTTTGGGATATTGATAGCGCTGCGACAGCGCCCGATCGAGCCGCGGCGTGATCTTGCGGTTCTCGACGACCAGCTCGCCGCCATACCAGGTCGATTGCGGCTTGAGCTGATCGTCCATCAGCACGAGATCGGCGCGACGGCCGCCGCCGAGCCCGCCAATGTCGCCCTCCATGCCGAAGCGCGTGGCGCCATGCAGCGAGCCCATCGACCAGGCCTGCTCCGGCGACATCCCCGCCTTGACCGCTTCGCGCACCACCCAGTCGAGGCCGAACAGCAGCAAATCATCGGCATCTCGGTCATCTGTGCACACCGCGGTCCGCTTATGCGATGCACCGAGCTCGGTGATCGTCCGGATCGCCTGCGGCAGCGAATGCCACGGCGTAGTTGGTGGTCCTCCGCGCAGGAAAACCCAGACGCCGGCGTCGAGCAGATCGTCGGCGATATCGCGGTCAATCGCCTCATGGGTGTCGGTGATGCCGCTTGCCGCATAGGCCGCGACGAACTCGCGGCCATAGACATGGCCGGACACCGGACGTCCCCGCTTCAAAGCGGCCGCGAGGATCGCGTGGCTGCGCTCATCGCCCATGGTGACCGGCACGAAATCCATCTTCTCGCCGAGAGCGACGGCTTCCGGCCAGCGGTCGAACAGACCGGCGATCTTGTCCGGCGTGAGATCGCCGCCGGCGGTCTCCAGCGCGGCCGAGGTTGCCGGGACTGTGCTCGGCACGGTTAGAAAGATCGAGAGCGGCGCCTCGCGCGCATCTTCAAGCATCGCCTCGACGCCGGCGACGTCCATGACGTTACCGATCTCGTGGCTGTCGCAGAAGATCGTGGTGGTGCCGTTCAGCAGCGCGGCCTCGGCATAGGCGCAGGCCGTCACCATCGAGGATTCGATGTGGATGTGCGGATCGACCAGCCCCGGCGCGATGATGCCGCCGGCGGCGTCGTAAACCGGCACGTCGCTCCACGCTTTCTTCGCCGTGCCGGCCGGCTTCACCGCGGCGATGCGGCCGCCGGTGATCCAGACCTCCCGTCCCGGATGGATCCGCTCCGAATAGGTGGAGAGCACCCGTGCTCCAGATATGACGAGGTCGGGCGCGACGCGCGCGGAGGCGACATCGGCGAGACGGCGCGTCATCGCATGCAGCGGCGCGACGGCAAAGCGGGTGAGTTTGGTCATCGGAACCCTCGCATGGCGTTACGGCCGGGCGATGGTTACGCCAAGCGCCAAACCGGGCAAGCTCAAATATGAAGGCACGCCCTGCTTACGCCTTAGGCGGCGAACCGCTCGCCGGCCCTGACTTCGCGCGCCTGCGCGGGTTCCGTGTTCTCGGCGATGGCGCGGCAGACGGCTTGACCCGAATCCGCATCGACCGCCCTTTTGACTCGTCGATCTCGAACGAATTTGTCTTTCGCACGAGGTCGCTCAGCTTGCGGAAGCCAAAAGTCCTCGGATCGAAATCGGAAGCCAAATTAGCGAGCTGCCGTCCAACCTCTCCAAGCGTGACCCAGCCATCTTCGCTCTCCATCTGGGTGATGACCTTCTTGATGATGGGCGTCGCGGCATCGTGCGGCTGAAGCGACGTAGACCTCGATCCGGCGTCTTGGGTGTTCGCTGTGCCGGCAAGCAGGTTCTCCGTATAGACGAACCGTCGGCAGGCCTGCCTGAAGCTTTCCGGAGTCTTGTGTTCGCCGAACCCAAAGACATCGACGCCCTGCTCCCGGATGCGGGCGGCAAGCCTGGTAAAGTCGCTGTCGGACGACACCAGGCAAAAGCCATCGAACCGACCGCTGTGAAGCAGGTCCATCGCATCAATGACCAGGGTTATGTCGGAGGCATTCTTCCCCGTCGTATAGGCGAACTGCTGCTGCGGGATGATCGCATGCTTCGACAGAATATCGGCCCAGCCCCTGGATCGCGCGTTCGAAAAGTCCCCGTAGATGCGGCGAACGCTGGCTTCGCCGATCTTGGCAATCTCTTCGAACAGCCCATCGGCGATCTTCGCGGAGGCGTTGTCGGCGTCAATCAGGACAGCGAGACGGGGCGAACGAAGCTCAGAAGGCATGGCATTCCCCAGAAAGGACGCGACAACGGCCGATGGATATACCGATGTTGGGGCTCTTGCCGCCAGACCTGATTTCTTTCAACGAGGCACGCCGGACCGCAAATCCGGCTCAGGCTGGCTTCAACACCGGCGTCACGCCCCCGAGCGCAGCTGTCAATTCCGCAGCGACCTCACGCACCACACGGCCGATCTCCGGCAGCCGGGCGTCAGTGACGCGGCTGGTCAGGCCGGACACCGAGATCGCGGCGAGCGGTTCCGCAAGCGCGTTGTAGACCACGGCGGCGACGCAGCGCAGGCCCATCTCGGCTTCTTCGTCGTCCACCGCAAAGCCCTGCTTCCGGATCACGTTGAGCTCCCGGAACAAGTCGCTCGGCCGAACGATGGATTTTTCAGTGAGCCTGGGCATGCCGTGATGGCGAATGACGGCGCCGACATCCTCGTCGGAGTAGGTCGCGAGCACGGCCTTGCCGACGCCTGACGTCACCATCGCGACACGGCCGCCGACCTTGGTCAGCGAGCGCATGATCTCGCGGCTCTCCATGCGGGTCAGCACGATGATGAATTCATCGTCGACGACCGCAAGATTGGCGGTCTCGCGGGTCAGATCGCGCAGCTTGCGCAAATAAGGAATGGCTTGCGCGGTAAAATTGCGCCGGCGCGCAAAGCTCGCGCCCACGGTAAAGCTGCGCACGCCGACATGCCATTTGGATTCGGCCCGGTCGAACTGCACGAAGCGGCGGCTTTCCAGCGTGGCCAGCAGGCGGTGCACGGTCGAGGCCGACAGGCCGGTGCGGACGGCGAGATCGCTGAGGCGATAGCCTTCGTCATCCTCGGCCAGCGTCTCGAGGATCGACAGCGCGCGGTCGACCGACTGCACGCCGCCGTCACGATCGGCCTCCGATACCGATCGTGTTTCGAGCGATTTGCGCCGGATCACGTTCTTGCCCATCGCGACCTGACCGTTCTCACCTCTCCCCGTGCGCGGGGAGAGGTGAAGAGTCCTCTTCGTCTCAGAGCAGGCCCGCGCCGCGCGCCCACTTGTACTTGGCACCAAGCACCTCGACCGGCAGTTCGGTGGAGTAAGCATAGGCCGGGATGCCGTTCTGGTAGAGATATTCGGCGGCTTCCTCGACCTCCACATCGCCGGCGAGCGAGGCAACGATCGGCTTCACAAAACCCTTGGCCTCCATCTCCTTCTTCACCTCAACCATGTTGCGGGCGAACACCATCGGCGGCGTGACGATGGTGTGCCAGTAGCCGAGGATCAGCGAGTGGATGCGCTCGTCCGACAAGCCGAGCTTCACCGTGTTGACGTAGGTGATCGGCGGCTCGCCGCCGGTGATATCCACAGGATTTCCGGCAGCACCGAACGGCGGGATGAACTTGCGGAAGGCCGCGTCGAGATCCGGCGGCATCGACATCAGCGACAGACCGTTGTCGACGCAGGAGTCCGACAGCAGCACGCCCGAGCCGCCCGCACCGGTGATAATCAGCACGTTCTCACCCTTCGGCGTCGGCAATACCGGCACGCCGCGGGCGAATTCGAGCAGTTGCCGCAAGCTGCGGGCGCGGATCACGCCAGATTGCGCCAGGACGTCCTCATAGATCTTGTCGTTACCGGCGAGCGCGCCGGTGTGCGACGACGCCGCCTTCGCGCCGGCCGAGGTGCGGCCGGCCTTGAGCACGACGACCGGCTTCTTCTTGGAGACGCGCTTGGCGGCTTCCGCAAAGGCGCGGCCGTCCTTCAGGTCTTCGCAGTGCTGGGCAATGATCGAAGTGTTCGGATCCTGCTCGAAGAAAGCGAGCAGATCGTCTTCGTCGATATCAGATTTGTTGCCAAGGCCGACGATCGCGGAGACGCCCATCTTGGCCGAGCGCGAAAAACCGATGATGGCCATGCCGATGCCGCCCGACTGCGACGACAGCGCCGCGTGGCCCTTCACGTCATAGGCCGTGCAGAAGGTCGCGCAGAGGTTCGCCGGCGTATAATAGAAGCCGTAGATGTTCGGCCCCATCAGGCGGATGTCGTATTTCTTGCCGACTTCGACGATCTCGGCCTGCAGCTCCGGCGCGCCGGCTTCAGCGAAGCCCGACGGGATCAGAACCGCGCCCGGGATCTTCTTCTCACCGCATTCGGTCAGCGCCGCGGCCACGAACTTCGCGGGGATCGCGAACACGGCCGTGTCGATCACACCCGGCACGTCCTTGACGCTCTTGTAGGCCTTGTGGCCGAGAATCTCGGTGGCCTTGGGGTGGATCGGGTAGATGTCGCCCTTGTAACCGCCGTTGATGAGGTTCTTCATCACGGAATTGCCGATCTTGCCGTCTTCGGCCGAGGCGCCGATCACCGCGACCGCCTTCGGCTGCATGATGCGGCTCATCGCAGCCACGATCTCTTCGGTCGGGCGCGGCTTCGGCTTGGGCTGGTAGGCGAAGTCGACGACAATGCGCACGTCGGCGGCAATCGCGTCCTTTGCGGTGGCGAACACCGGGTTGAGGTCGAGCTCGACGATCTCAGGGAAATCGGTCACGAGCTGCGAGACCTTGACGATGACGTCGGCGAGCGCCGTGCGGTTGACCGGCTCGCCGCCACGAACGCCCTTCAGAATCTCATGCGCCTGGATGCCGTCGAGCATCGAGAGCGCGTCTTCCTTGGTCGCGGGCGCGAGGCGGAAGGTGATGTCCTTGAGCACTTCGACCAGCACGCCGCCGAGGCCGAAGGCGACCAGCTTGCCGAACGAACCGTCAGTGATCGAGCCGACGATCACTTCGGTGCCGCCGGCCAGCATCTGCTGCACCTGGATGCCCTCGATCTTGGCGTCGGCCTTGTACTTCCTGGCGTTCCCGAGAATGGTCTCGTAGGCCTGCTCGGCATCCTGTGCCGTCTTGACGCCGACGATGACGCCGCCGGCTTCGGTCTTGTGGAGAATATCCGGCGAGACGATCTTCATCACCACCGGGAAGCCCATCGAAGATGCCATCTTGCCGGCCTCGCCGGCCGACTTCGACACACCCTCCTTCGGCACTGGAATGCCGTAGGCGTCGCAGACCACCTTGCCTTCCGGGGCGGTCAGGCTGGTGCGGTTGTCGGCCTTGACCTGGTCAAGGACCTTGCGGACGACGTCTTTCGAATTGGACATATAGCTTCTCCCTTGACCTTCAGTTCTTTGCTTTGCAAAGCGCGCGTGATGCGGCTGCCCGTGATACTTGCCATCGCCGCGCTCTGTTCCGTGCGGCGGAATGCAGCGGCAGAAATGCCTAGACCACACCGCCGGTTTGGATCAAAAATGGCTAGCTATGGCATTTGGTATGCCAGAAGCCAACTTGTCAAGTCAGAGACCACCTTAGAACGCCGCAAAAAATAGCCAGCTTGACATTCTGGCATTTGGTATGCCAAAAACTTTCCGGTAATATTCCTGTAAAAGACGACTCCCACTGGAGGAGAATCGTCGTGTCACTGCGGAAACCAACCAAGGCGTTGCCGAACATGGCCGAGGCAGACATCGCAATCGTTCGTATTGCCCCGGAGAGCAGCTTCAAGAACAAGGCGTATGACGCCCTGAAGGAAGCCATCCTCAAGATGGACATCTACTCGACGCCCGAGCCGGTGATGCTCGACGAGCGTGCGCTGTCCGAACGCCTGGGCGTCAGCCGCACGCCGATCCGCGAAGCGATCGCGATGCTCGAGCAGGACGGCTTCGTGAAGACCGTGCCGCGCCGCGGCATCATGGTGGTGCGACGGACCAAGAGCGAGATCGTCGACATGATCCGCGCCTGGGCCGCGCTGGAGAGCATGGCGGCGCGCCTCATCACCAACACCGCGCGCAAGAAGGACATCACAGCGCTGCGCGACTATTTCAAGGATTTCGGCAAGGACCGCTTGCCCGAGGATCACGTCGAGGAATATTCGCGCGCCAACATCGCCTTCCACCAGGCGCTGATCTCGCTGTCGGAATCGCCGGTGCTGGTCGATCTCACCAACGATCTTCTGTTGCACGTGCGCGGCTATCGCCAGCTGACGATCGGCCGCAAGGACCGCACCGCGACGTCGCTACCGGAGCATCTCGGCATGATCGAGGCGCTGGAAGCACGCGACACCGAGCTCGCCGAGAAGCGCGCCCGCGACCACACCCTTGGCCTTGCCGCTTACGTCGAAGCGCACGGTCAGGAACTCTTCACCTAGCAACATTCACCAGAAGGGCGAAACATTCGCCCCACCTACCTTGAGACCAGGGAGACAAGGCCCATGCTGAACACCGCGACCAAGTCCGAAGCACCGGGCACCGAGCAGGAACTGACGGATGGCTTCCATCTCGTCATCGACGCGCTCAAGCTGAACGGCATCAACACCATCTATAATGTGCCGGGCATCCCGATCACGGATTTGGGCCGCATGGCGCAGGCCGAAGGCATTCGCGTGATCTCCTTCCGCCACGAGCAGAACGCCGGTTACGCCGCGGGCATCGCCGGCTATCTCACCAAGAAGCCCGGCGTCTGCCTCACGGTGTCCGCGCCCGGCTTCCTCAACGGTCTCACCGCGCTCGCCCACGCCACCACCAACTGCTACCCGATGATCCTGGTCTCCGGCTCCTCCGAGCGCGAGATCGTGGACCTCCAGCAGGGCGACTACGAAGAGATGGACCAGCTCGCGATCGCAAAGCCGCTGTGCAAGGCGGCGTATCGCGTGCTGCACGCCCAGGACATCGGCATCGGCTTTGCCCGCGCTATCCGCGCCGCGGTCTCGGGCCGTCCGGGCGGCGTCTATCTCGACTTGCCGGCCAAACTGTTCGGCCAGGTGATGAACGCCGAGGCTGGCCAGAAGTCGCTGGTCAAGGTGATCGACGCGGCGCCTGCGCAGATCCCCTCGCCCGCTTCGGTCAAGCGCGCGCTCGATGTGCTGAAGGCTGCAAAGCGTCCGCTCATCGTCCTCGGCAAGGGCGCGGCCTACGCGCAGGCCGACGAGGAAATCAAGACCTTCGTCGAGAAGAGCGGGGTGCCGTTCCTCCCCATGAGCATGGCCAAGGGCCTGCTCCCCGACACGCATCCGCAATGCGCGGGTGCTGCGCGTTCGACGGTGCTGAAGGACTCCGACGTCGTCATGCTGATCGGCGCACGGCTGAACTGGCTGCTGTCGCACGGCAAGGGCAAGAGCTGGGGCGAATCGCCGAAGAAGTTCATCCAGGTCGATATCGAGCCGCGGGAAATGGACTCCAACGTCGAGATCGTCGCGCCCGTCGTCGGCGACATCGGCTCGGTCGTCTCGGCCTTCAACCAGGCGATCGCCACGGGCTGGACCGCACCGCCCGCCGAATGGACCAAGGCCATCGTGTCCAAGCGCGACGAGAACATCGCCAAGATGGCGCCGAAGCTCATGAACAACAAATCGCCGATGGATTATCACGGCGCGCTCGGCGTGCTGAAGAACGTCATCAAGGATCACCCCGAGGCGATCCTCGTCAACGAAGGCGCCAACACGCTCGACCTCGCCCGCGGCGTGATCGACATGTACCGCCCACGCAAGCGTCTCGACGTCGGCACCTGGGGCGTGATGGGCATCGGCATGGGCCAGGCGATTGCGGCTGCGCTCGAGACCGGTCACCCCGTGCTGGCGGTTGAAGGCGACTCGGCCTTCGGCTTCTCCGGCATGGAGGTCGAGACCATCTGCCGCTACAATTTGCCGATCTGCATCGTCATCTTCAACAATGACGGCATCTATCGCGGCACCGACGTCAACAGCGTCAACGCCGATCCGGCGACGACGGTGTTCGTCAAGGGCGCACGCTACGACAAGATGATGGAAGCCTTCGGCGGCGTCGGCGTGAATGCGACCTCGCCCGACGAGCTCAAGCGCGCCGTCAACGAGGCGATGGCCTCGGGCAAGCCGACCCTGATCAACGCGGTGATCGATCCGGCCGCAGGCTCGGAGAGCGGCCGCATCGGCAATCTCAATCCGCAGAGCGTCTTGCAGAAGAAAAAGTAAGTCCTCCCCTTCAACCCATTACTCCCTGCGGGTGCAGGGGCAGACAGAGTATACGGAGCAACACGATGACCAAAGCGCTCGAGGGCGTTCGCATTCTCGACTTCACCCACGTCCAGTCCGGACCGACCTGCACGCAGCTGCTGGCATGGTTCGGCGCCGACGTGATCAAGGTGGAACGCCCGGGCGTGGGTGACATCACCCGCGGCCAGCTGCAGGACATCCCGAACGTGGACAGCCTGTATTTCACCATGCTCAACCACAACAAGCGCTCGATCACGCTCGACACCAAGAACCCCAAGGGCAAGGAAGTCCTCACCGAGCTGATCAAGAAGTGCGACGTGCTGGTCGAGAACTTCGGCCCCGGCGTGCTCGACCGCATGGGCTTCCCCTGGGAGAAGATCCAGGCGATCAACCCGAAGATGATCGTCGCCTCGATCAAGGGCTTTGGCCCCGGACCGTACGAAGACTGCAAGGTCTATGAGAACGTCGCGCAGTGCACCGGCGGCGCCGCCTCCACCACCGGCTTCCGAGACGGCCTGCCGCTCGTCACCGGCGCGCAGATCGGCGACAGCGGCACCGGCCTGCATCTCGCCCTCGGCATCGTCACCGCGCTCTATCAGCGCACGCATTCGGGCAAGGGCCAGAAGGTCACCGCCGCGATGCAGGACGGCGTGTTGAACCTGGCGCGCGTCAAGCTGCGCGACCAGCAGCGCCTCGAGCGCGGTCCGCTTAGGGAATACAGCCAGTTCGGCGAAGGCATTCCGTTCGGCGATGCCGTGCCCCGCGCCGGCAACGATTCCGGCGGCGGCCAGCCCGGCCGCATCCTGAAGTGCAAAGGCTGGGAGACCGATCCCAACGCCTACATCTACTTCATCACCCAGGCCCCGGTCTGGGAGAAGATCTGCGACGTGATCGGCGAGCCGACCTGGAAGACCGATCCGAACTACGCCAAGCCGGCCGCCCGCCTGCCCCGCCTGAACGAGATCTTCGCGCGCATCGAGCAGTGGACGATGACCAAGACCAAGTTCGAGGCGATGGAGATCCTCAACAAGGACGACATCCCCTGCGGCCCGATCCTGTCGATGAAGGAGATCGCGGAAGACCAGTCGCTGCGCGCGACCGGCACCGTGGTCGAGGTCGACCACCCCACGCGCGGCAAGTACATCTCGGTCGGCAATCCGATCAAGCTGTCGGACTCGGCGAGCGACGTCACCCGCTCTCCCCTGCTCGGCGAGCACACCGACGAGATCCTGCGCGCGGTGCTCGGCTTCAGCGACCACCAGGTCGCCGAGATCCACAAGTCGGGCGCGCTCG
Source organism: Bradyrhizobium rifense (assembly GCF_008123425.1). Taxonomy (GTDB): domain Bacteria; phylum Pseudomonadota; class Alphaproteobacteria; order Rhizobiales; family Xanthobacteraceae; genus Bradyrhizobium; species Bradyrhizobium rifense. The sequence goes on along the minus strand of NZ_VSSS01000031.1, from coordinate 67,637 downwards.
ACCCGCCGCAGAAGCAGGCCGCCGAGTAAGCGTCACCACAACGCATGATACGAAAGGGCCGCCCATCGAGGCGGCCTTTTTGCGTCAGAAGAGCCGTACGGCCGCGCGCCCAATCCGAAAACCAGAAAACAACCCCATGCACAGTAGCCAACTCATTGGCCATAAAGGAAACTTCGTATTTTACGAATTTTCTTTGACACGTCGGGCAAAACAGGGGTAGTATGGCATCATTCGAGAAGCGAACGTCGGTCCATCGAAGGGCATCTCGACGCAGAGGCTCGCCACTGCCGCGCGCCGACGACCAGTCGAGCGGCGACCAGTTGGCCTTTTTGTTGGCGTCGGACAATCTTTCGAGGAACCGACACGGTGGCCGTCAGTTGTTACTCCAGACCCGATTTCTCCACTTCAAGGACAACGCGCTGTTTCACCGGCCTGCGAACGCTGACGGGACGTCAGCGCACTCGCGAACCACGCAGTTCACACACATCGAGATCGACATGTTGAAAGATCAACCCTCTGATCGCGCCAAGCGCGAAGCCAACAAGGCGTTCAAGCCTGCCAAGACACAGAAACCGATGAATGACTACGCGAAGGACCAGCACTCGCTGAACGAGAACCGCGAGCGGCTGAAAGCGGAGCGATTGGCCCGCGAAGCTCAGCCGAAAGGCCGCGAGGACTAGGCCGTGTTTTCTTGTGCAACTCACCAGGAATATTCCCTGCCTGCTGGTGAAGACGAAGGATGACCGACGACGGCATTGAGATACGTCGCCTCGCACGGGAGGACGCAGTCCTCTATCGAGACATTCGACTGGAGGCTCTCCAGGCCAACCCGGAAGCGTTCGGTAGCACCTTCGAGGTTGAGGATGCTCAGCCACTGAGTTTGTTCTCGGATCGGATCGGCAGCTCTACAGTGCTCGGCGCGTTCCGCGACACAGAGCTCGTCGGCATTGTCGGCTTTTCCGTCCAGCAGGGCCAGAAAGAAGCTCACAAAGGCGCGCTGTGGGGAATGTACGTTCGACCCGCCGCAAGGAATGCCAAGGTCGGTCGACGGTTGGTCGAAGCGGTATGCAATCACGCCCGTCAGCAGGTTGAGCTGATCCAGCTCAGCGTGGTGGTGGACAATGAACAGGCGCGGAGTCTTTACGCGAGATTGGGCTTCCTCGAGTACGGCGTGGAGAAGAACGCTCTGAAGCAGGCTGGCCGCTACTACGACCTGGTTCTGATGGCAAAGGATCTCATGAGTCCGCGCCTCAGGATAGATGCGCCCTAGAGCATCGACAGCACGACGACGCCGTCTTCGAGCTCGCCCGAATCCAGCCGCGTCCGCGCGATGCGCTCGAATTCCGTCCGGTATTTCTGAAGATAGCTGAAAGCCTGCTTTTGCGTCGCAAAGGTGGTCGCCAACCGGCACAGTTGCCGGCCCGCGCCGTGCGCGAGAAAGAAGGTGATGGTGCCACCGCCGTCCGGTTTGATTCTAGGCACGATCCGCACTCCCTGGCATCTGACCGGCCCTGTCTCGTCGTTCGTCGGCGATATCGAAGTCGGCTATTGCGGCGCCTTCTTCTTGCGCTTCGCCGGGATCGGGGCCGGTAACGATGCCTGGAGGGTTGCGTCGGCCGCTTCCCTGGCTTGGCGCAGCTCGCGAAGCCGCGCCATGTTCTTGCGAACGTCGGCGGCCTGCTTTTCGGCATCGAGCATCGCCTGCGCGCCTTCTTGAGCAGCCAGGCGCTGACGGTTGGTGCGCGCGACGCTTTCGGGTGACGGTTCGGCCGATTTCCTGGCGCTCATCTTTCACCCTTTCGGCAACAGACAAAACCCGCTCAATCCAGGGATCGAGCGGGTCGCATGGCCGTTTCAGTACATCCGTGAAACGGCACTGATGGACTTAAGCCAGCGAGAGATTCTCAGCGCTGACCTTGCCCCGCATCTTGTCGGTCTTGGCCTCGAAGTTGACCTTTTGGCCCTCAGCGAGACCCCCAAGACCAGCCCGCTCGACCGCGCTGATGTGAACGAACACATCTTGGCCGCCATCGTCGGGCTGAATGAATCCGAAGCCCTTCTGGCCGTTGAACCACTTCACAGTACCTGTCGTCATTTTTCTTCTCCAAAGAGCACACATGTGCATTCCGCGTGACGCTCACGCAGAACCGTTTCAATTCGTCGATGTCGATGGAAAAGGAGCCCGCGGGCGCATTCAACAAGGCACAGCGGCTGAACGAACAGCCCTAAGGTATACCTCACCATCGATATTAGCAAGGCTACAGCGGGATTTAATCGCGCCCGGAACCTTTGCGGGCTTCAGGACTCAAACTCAAGGTCGTCAAGCGCAAGGCGGACGAGCCCTCACGAGCCCTGTTTGGCGAGCCCTGTTTGACATCCGCTGTCAGGCCGCGTCACATCGACCAGCGCACCCGCGCGACCATGTCGGATCGACGTCATCGCGGAGCTGCCATATCCGATCCAATCATCCCTGCGCACGCGGCTGTCGCGCAGTCCTGGTCGACCAAGGCAGCCTCAACCAAGGGAGCCGCCGGTGCAGGTTTTCGTCCGCGACAACAATATCGATCAGGCCCTACGCGTCTTAAAGAAGAGGATGCAACGCGAAGGCGTCTTCAGGGAGATGCGACGCGCGCGGTTCTACGAGAAACCGTCGGAGCAGGCGGCGCGACGGAAATCCGAAGCGGTGCGACGCATGAGGAAGCTGGCGCGGAAGCAGGCCATTCGCGACGGGTTGATCGTGGTGAAGCCGAAGAAACGCGTTGCAGACGGCGCAAAGCGACCCCCGCAAGGGGCTACCGCAACGGCGCCGGCGTCTCCCGCGGTTCGCAGCTAAGCGCTCACCGATCTCCGCCAGCGAGCTGCTCGCGAAAGAAAGTCACCACCGCAGCGTCGAACTCGCGATGAAAGGCTGCCCTGTCGAACCCCGCCGGCACGTCGGTGCAGATGCGCGGGATGGCTGCCGCAAGTTCGGCCGAGCACGGTGCAAGGAAAGCGAAATGGCCGGCCGGCACGACATGAATCTCGGGCTTACCCGGCAGGCCGTCGGCGACGCGTGCGGTGCCTGAGCCGTCGCCAACGCCCGGACCGCCGAGCTGCGACCGCCAGAACTGGAACGGCACCTTGACGGCTGCGAGGTTCTCCCGCGTCAGGAGCCCCGGCGCGGGATCAACGATGACAGCGCTGCGGATACGCGCATCCTGGATCGGGTCAGGCGGCGTCTCGCCATTGTGCAACTGCGCGCATGCACCGGTCGTCTCCTTGCAGAGGCCGGCGACCCTCGCGAAATCCGGCCTGGTCCCCATCAGCACAAGACCGGTAAAGCCTCCGAGTGAAAAGCCGAAGAAGCCGACTTTAGCGGGATCGACCACCGCCCTGTCCTTCCAGTCCTTCAACATGAAATCGAGCAGGCGCACCATGTCCGCCGGGCGCGATCCTAAGACCGACAGAGTGTCGCGCCGCGAAGAGTCATGAGCGGTGTCGCCGGGATGATTGATGGCCGCGACGACGAAGCCGGCGTCGGCCAGCGCTTCCGCCGTATCGTGATGTTGGCCGAAGAATCCGCCCCGGCCGTGCGAAAAGATGATGAGCGGAAGCTTTGCGCCTGTAACGGGACAGTCCTTCGCGCCCTTCAGGCCAAAATCCGCGTCGACTGCAAGACTGCCTAGCGCCACCTGCGCCGGCTCCGCCGCGCAAGGGTACCAGATCGCGCCGGACAGAGCCGGATCGGAAGCGAGAAGCTGAATGCCTGCTGCCTTGGCAAATGAGCCAAAACACGAACCAAGACAGCACAATGCGATGGCGAAAGCCCAAACTGTCCTGCGCAACGGACGCCCCTTGATTTCGCGCGGGAGTTGAGCGGGGAACGATAGCGGAATTGTGGCTTGGGTCCTTCTACAACCGCGCGCGTGGTACGATCCGGGCGAGCAGAGGTACGTTGGCGTGCCACAGCATGCAATCGCGCGCCCGCGCGGTCTGGCCAGCCGCAAGTTCGGCGAGTTGCGCCCGTGAGAACACGTGCCGCTCGCAGAAGAATGGGCGAAGCGGCGAGCGCGAGAAGAAATTGTAGAACAGCGCAGAGCGGTCGCGCGCGATCGCCGGGCGGCCGCGATGGTAGCGACTCGCGACATCCGCAAAGATCACCGTCCCGGCCTTGCCGGTGCAGGTCGTTACATCGCCGCGCTCCAGCGTGCCGCCGAGCCGCCCCTCCAGCATTTCCTGCGTCAGGACCGGAAAATTGGCGCCGTCGAGCTGGTCGCAGCCCGGAAAGGCACGATGCAGGACTTCGAGCGGGCCGCCCTCCTCATCGACATCGTGCAGATAGACGATCACCTTGACCATCAGCCGATCCTCGACATCGCGATGCCATCGGCGCGCCGCAACCTGACGGCCATCGGCCAATGTATAGAAGAAATTCAGCGTGTCGCATGCCGCAGGCAAGCCGAGATAGGTCTCGACGATGTCGAGGATGCGGTCGTTGAGGGGCCAGTGGACGATGTGCGGATGGCGCATCATGTCCTCGGCGCCGACCTGCACCGTATATTGGCCGGCGAACTCACCCGCCTTGGCACGAACGGAATAGGCGTTCGCGATGCCGGTCGCCGACGTCCAGAGTGCGTCCGTGCCAGGCAGATCCAGCGCCGCGAGCGAGGTGATGTAGACGCCGTTTTTCTCCAGCCCGGCAACGATGTCCATGTCGCGCGACGAGAGTCCCGGCAGGCGCGGCCTGTGCGATGCGCGCGCCTTTTCGTAGGCCTTGTTCAATGTCCGACTAATGGCTGGCATTCCGAGCAACCGCGAAGCGGTCTCGGCCGGCAGGCTGCGGACCCGGCGCAGGGCCCGGTAGCGCAGCGTCGTCTGCTTCATGTCGTCAATTCCCCAGTGCGATGGATTCGTCGCGCGGTCGCCGTGTCATGCAACGCGGTCCGCGACGAACTCATCGCTGAGACTAGAGGCTAAAATCCGGCCTGAGTGTTTCGAAGTGTAACTCCGGACTAGATGCTCTCAAATTGTGCGAACATCGCGCGCGGTATGCACGCTGCGTCGTCACGACACGCGTCAGATGCAGTTGCACTCGGCCTCCCGCCGCAAGTCACGCCTTGCGGTCGATCGACTGCCTCGCGATACAATCAACAGCGCGCCGCCCGGCAGGCCCGGCGAAAAAATCCGACGCCCTCATGTCGGATCGGTGCCCCCTCGTTCGTCCTCGGGCCATGATTGGGCAATAGACGCGACGTCGAGCCCAGCAATTCATGAGGGAGCAACACCATGCCCAGCACCGTACGCCTGCACCGCGTTCTCACGACCAGCCCGGACAAAGTCTATCGCGCCTTCATGGAAGCGGATGCGCTGGCAAAATGGCTTCCGCCGAACGGCTTTACCTGCACCGTGCATCATCTGGAGCCGAAGGTCGGAGGCACCTTCAGAATGTCGTTCCGGAATTTCACGACGGGCAACGGCCACGCCTTCGGCGGCGAATATCTCGAGCTCGTCCCTGGCGAACGTCTCCGCTACACCGACAAGTTCGAGGATCCGAACCTGCCCGGCGAGATCGAGGTGACGGTGACGCTGAAGAAGGTCCTTGTCGGCACCGAGCTCGACGTCACGCAGGCCGGCATTCCCGACGCGATCCCGCCGGAGGCCTGCTATCTCGGCTGGCAGGAATCGCTGCGCAACCTGGCGCGGCTCGTCGAGCCGGAGATCAAGCAGTAAGGGGCAGAGCGGGAATGGCCCGATGGGCACCTCCCTTGTGGCCATCCTTCGAGACGCCCGCTTTGCGGGCTCCTCAGGATGAGGACGGAGTGCGCAGCAGCAATTTCAACGGGCGCTGATGCTGCTTAGCCTCATCCTGAGGAGACCGCGAAGCGGTCGTCTCGAAGGACGAGGCGCGCGCTCAAATCGCACAAAGGACCTTACGCGCCCGCCTTCTTGAGCCCGCCGTCTGCGGTCCAGCGATCCGGCTCGGGACTGTGTCCGATCAGCGCGAGGCCGTAGGCGATCGACTCGAACTGGTCGCCCGACATCAGCCGCTCGTTGCCGAACCGGTCGGCGAACAGTTTTCGCACCGCCGGCACGAACGAGGTGCCGCCGGTCAGGAACACCTTCTCCACCTCGCGCGCGGTGACGCCGGATTCGCCGAGCACCTTGTCGACCGTGGCGCCGAGACGGGCGATGTCGTCGGCAATCCAGGCGTCGAAGTTTTTCCGTGTGATGGTCGAGCCGATCTCGACGCCGCCGCCCTTGAAGCGGAAGTCGACCTCATCCCTGGCCGAGAGCGCGACCTTCGCGTCCGACACCGCGCGGTACAGCGAGAAGCCGAGATCGAGATCGACGATGGTGATGAAATCCTCAAGCAGCGCCGGCTTCACTGCTGTGCGTGCAAGCTCCCGCAGCTCGCGGAGATCGCCGTTGCTTTTCATCAGCGCGAGCTGATGCCAGCGTGCGAGGTTGGTGTAGTGGCTGTTCGGAACCGGCAGCACCTTGTCGAACGAGCGGAAGCTCGATCCCTTGCCGAGCCGCGGCGAGACGACGTGATCGACGATGCGATAATCGAACGTGTCGCCCGCAATGCCGATGCCGGCATGTCCAAGCGGCTCGGCGCGAAGCGTGCCGCCCGCGCGCGAGAAGCGCATCACCGAGAAATCGCTGGTGCCGCCGCCGAAATCCGCAACCAGCACGGTGGCATCACGCTCCAGCCGGCGGGCGAAGGAGAACGCCGCGCCCACGGGCTCATAGACATAGCGCGCACGACCGGCGCCGACGCGTTCGAACGCGGCGCGATAACGCTGCATGGCCAGATCGTCGTCGGGATTGCCGCCGGCAAAGCGCACGGGACGGCCGACCGTGATGTTGGCCACCTCGAAGCCGAACTTGTCGCCGCCATGGCGCGCCAGCGTGCGCAAAAACGCCGCCAGAATATCCTCGAACTTGAAGCGCTGCCGGAACACCTGCGTGGTGTTGAAGCTCGAGCTCGCCGCAAAGGTCTTGAACGACTGCAGGAAACGGTAGACGTGGCGGCCTTCGAGAAACTGCTCGATCGCCCACGGACCGCCTTCGGCCTGGGCGCCGGCGCCCGGCCGGTCCTCCCAGAAGCACAGGGCCGAGACGTAGGTGCTGTGCCGTTGTCCGCCGTGATCGAAGCGGATGGCCTCGACCCGGCGGTCGTCCACCGCAAGAGCTACGACCGTGTTGCTGGTCCCAAAATCGATGCCGATCGAGACGGCGGGCGAGGCGCTCGACATGAACCACTCTGCGGGATTGGAAAAGGGGGCGAACCACTAGCCGTTTTGCACTGCGGTGCCAAGAGCCGGGCCTCAGGGCCGACCCGTCGTGGCCCGGAGCCGCTTTCCGACCCGTTTGAGCCCCAAACCGCGCGTTTTTAGCCCCAGGCGGCCCGCTTTAACGAAGCGTTATGCTGCAATGCGGCAATTCGAATGCTGCCATGCAATGGCATGCATGGACAGTGGCATCTGGTATACATAGATTGCCTCTCGAAATGAGACAGCACTACTGACTGTCTCGAGAAAAGGAAATTCCGATGTCCAAGACCGCTTCCGTCGCGCTCGCGCCCTCCGCCTCGCTGTTCGCCCGCTTCATGTCCGCCGTCGACCGCTTTCTGATGGCGAGCGCCGAGGTCTCCAACCGCAACGGCGATTTGCCCCGCTTCGGCCTGTAAGAGCCAGGACGAGCGCCGGCGCGTCGAATTGTCGCGGCGGTTGTAAAACCAGCGAACTCCTACTTTTGAAGAATGGCCCTGCTCTGCGGGGCCATTTCTATTTGGGAATCGGCACATTTGCGCAGCCTCGCAAACGAGGTTGCGTCATAAGCGCACAATGGGCCGGCGCGCGCTTGAAGCTTGGCATAATGAATACAAGAATGCCTCCAACGCTCGCTCAAAAAAACAGAAGCGCTATTGGAGGATTCATGACGGACATGGTGCAGACAACAACGGCTCCTACCGCTGCACGCGTCAGCGATACGTATCGCTGGGCACAACTGGCGATCGGCGTGGCGGCCATGGTGATGATCGCCAATTACCAATATGGCTGGACGTTCTTCGTCCCCGACATCCAGAAGAAATTCGGTTGGGATCGCGCTTCGATCCAGTGGGCATTTACGCTGTTTGTTTTGTTCGAGACCTGGCTGGTGCCGGTCGAAGGATGGTTTGTCGATAAATACGGTCCGCGCATCGTCGTGCTGGTCGGCGGCGTGCTCTGCGCGATCGGCTGGGCGATCAACGCCGAGGCCACCACACTCAACGGCTACTATCTCGGCATGATCGTCGCCGGCATCGGCGCCGGCGGCGTCTACGGCACCTGCGTCGGCAATGCGCTGAAATGGTTTCCCGACAAGCGCGGTCTCGCCGCGGGCATCACGGCCGCCGGCTTCGGTGCAGGCTCTGCGCTCACCGTTGCGCCGATCCAGGCGATGATCAAGGACAGCGGTTTCCAGACCACCTTCCTCTATTTCGGCCTCGGACAAGGCATCATCATCTGCATTCTCGCCTTCTTCCTGCTGGCGCCGAAGCCGGGCCAGGTGCCGAACGTGGTGGCGAACGCCGCGCTGGTTCAAACGCGGCGCAACTACCAGCCGACCGAAGTTCTGCGCCAACCGATCTTCTGGTTGATGTACTTCATGTTCGTCATCGTCGGCGCCGGAGGCTTGATGGTGACGGCGAATTTGAAGCCGATCGCGGTCGACTGGAAGGTCGACGCCGTGCCGGTCACGCTGATCGGCATGACCATGACCGCGGTGACGTTCGCAGCGACCATCGACCGCGTGCTCAACGGCCTGACGCGTCCGTTCTTCGGCTGGATCTCCGACAATATCGGCCGCGAGAACACGATGTTCATCGCCTTCGGCATGGAAGGTTTTGGCATCTGGATGCTCTATCTCTGGGGCCAGGATCCGATCTGGTTCGTGATCCTGTCGGGCTTCGTGTTCTTTGCCTGGGGCGAGATCTACTCGCTGTTCCCCTCGACCTGCACCGACACGTTCGGCGCAAAATTCGCGACCACCAATGCCGGCCTGCTCTACACCGCGAAAGGCACCGCCGCGTTGCTGGTGCCGCTCGCAAACTATGTGCAGCAGACCTCCGGCCATTGGGACAACGTGTTCATCCTCGCGGCCGGCGCCAACATCCTGGCCTCGCTGCTGGCGTTGTTTGTGCTCAAACCCTGGCGCAAGGTCGTGGTCGCGCAATCGACCATCTGAGCTCGCTCGCACAACACCATCCCGCGCACGACGCCCGGCCTCGCGGCCGGGCGTTTTCGTTTTGTGCGAAGCAGCAATTATTCTTTATATCCGAACGGAATTGCGCACTTTCCTGGAGGCGCTTCGAAGATAGGGCTTGCATTCTGGAATATGGTATACCAAGCTTCCTGCTGCGCTTGCGACGATAAGACACAATGTTTGCGACATCAGGTCATCTTGGCATTTGATGTCGACCAGACAGGCGCTTGGGAGGTTGTTGATGATGTCCAGCACGGACGGCGCGGTAACCGCTGCGCCCTTACGAACCGGTTTCCGTTGGCTCCAGCTCGGCATGGGCATCGCCTGCATGGCGATGATCGCCAATCTGCAATATGGCTGGACGCTGTTCGTCGATCCGATCGACGCGGCCCATCATTGGGGACGCGCGGCGATCCAGCTTGCTTTCACCATCTTCGTCGTCACCGAGACGTGGCTCGTGCCGGTCGAAGCCTGGTTCGTCGACAAATACGGCCCGCGCATCGTCATCATGTTCGGCGGCGTGATGATCGCGCTGTCCTGGGTTCTCAACTCCTATGCTGACTCGCTTCCCCTGCTCTACGCGGCCGCGGTCGTCGGCGGCATGGGCGCGGGCGCGGTGTACGGCACCTGCGTCGGCAACGCGCTGAAATGGTTTCCCGACCGCCGGGGTCTCGCCGCCGGCGCGACAGCCGCGGGCTTCGGCGCGGGCGCCGCGCTGACCGTGGTGCCGATCGCGATGATGATCGCATCGAGCGGCTATCAGCAAGCGTTCCTCACCTTCGGCATCGGCCAGGGCCTGATCGTGTTCGTGCTCGCCTTCTTCATCCAGCCGCCGCGGATCTCGATTCCGCCGAAGAAGAAGCAGCTCAATCTGCCGCAGACCAAGATCGACTTCACCCCGCCGCAGGTGCTGCGTGCTCCTATTTTCTGGGTGATGTACCTCGTCTTCGTCATGGTCGCCTCCGGCGGCCTGATGACCGCGGCGCAGATCGCCCCGATCGCGCACGACTTCAAGATCGCCGATACGCCGGTCACACTTCTCGGCTTCCAGATGGCGGCCTTGACCTTCGCGATCTCGCTCGACCGCATCTTCGACGGCTTCGGCCGCCCGTTCTTCGGCTACGTGTCCGATACGATCGGCCGCGAGAACACCATGTTCATCGCCTTCGGCACCGCGGCGGTGATGTTGCTGACGCTCTCGGCCTACGGCCACATTCCGATCGTGTTCGTGCTCGCGACCGCGGTTTATTTCGGCGTGTTCGGCGAGATCTACTCACTGTTCCCCGCCACCTGCGGCGACACCTTCGGTTCGAAGTATGCGACCACCAACAACGGCATGCTCTACACCGCGAAGGGCACCGCCGCGTTGCTGGTCCCGCTCGCAAGCGTGATCTCGGCCGCCTATGGCTGGAAGGCCGTGTTCGTGGTGGCGGTGGCATTGAACGCGACGGCCGCGCTGATGGCGCTGTTCGTGATCAAGCCGCTGCGCCGCTCCTTCATCCTGGGCAAGGAAGCCGAGAGCGCCAACACCGCAACGGCGAGTGCCGAGACCAGAGCCAAGACCGGGACGGCGTGAGCCGCCACACTCCGGCACGTCGGTCAAAAGGGGCGCAGCGATGCGCCCCTTTTTCTTTGGCGCGCGACGACAAACGTCAGCATTGCTGCCGCAAGAATTTTCGGATCAGCCAAATCCAGCGCTTGACGATTGGCATTATGTATACCACACTTCCCTCGTCATTCACCCAAGGAGGTTGCAATGCTGGTCGGAGACATTCTGCGTAAGAAGACGCCGCGCGTTGTCACGGTGCGAATGAACGAAACAGTGGGTATCGCCGCCAAGCTGATGCGGGCCAACAACATCAGCGCGCTGGTGGTGAAGGACGTGGTCCGCTCGGAAGGCAACACGGCCGTCGGCATGTTCACCGAGCGCGACGTGGTGCGCGCGGTCGCCGAGCACGGCACCAATGCCGTCAACGTCAAGGTCTCACAGCTCGTCTCGGTGCAGCAGCTGGTCTCCTGCACCTCGTCGGACACGATCGAGCACGTCAGGCATCTGATGAACCGGAATCACATCCGGCACCTGCCCGTGATCGACGACTACAGCCTCGTCTCCGTCATCAGCATGCGCGACATCGCGGCTGCTGTTGACGAAGCGACCAACAGCACGTCGCAAGCAGCCTAAAGCGCGACCACTCTTCCCCTGCGACTGCCGGCCCCGGCTCGGAGACCTCCGAGCCGGACCGGATCTTTCGTCCCAAATTCCGGTACCCCCGCGAGGATTTCATGAAGATCTGCATCTACGGCGCCGGCGCGATCGGCGGATATCTCGGCGTGCAGCTGGCGCGCGCAGGCGCCGATGTCAGCCTGGTCGCACGCGGCGCGCACCTCGCCGCGATGCGCGAGCACGGCCTGACGCTGCTCGCCGGCGAGGAGAAGCACACGGTCTATCCGCGCTGCACCGACAATGCGGCCGAGCTCGGCGTGCAGGACTACGTCATCGTCACGCTGAAGGCGCATTCGATCACAGGTGTGATCGAGAAAATGCAGCCGCTGCTCGGACCGCACACCCGCATCGTTACCGCCGTCAACGGCATCCCCTATTGGTACTTCCACAAGCACGGCGGCGATTACGAGAACGCGACGCTGGAGAGCATCGATCCCGGCGGGCGGCAATGGCGCGAGCTTGGGGCCGAGCGCGCGATCGGCTGCATCGTCTATCCCGCAACCGAGATCGAGGCGCCCGGCGTGATCCGCCACGTCTACGGCAATAATTTTCCGCTCGGTGAGCCCTCCGGCGAGATCAGTAGCGACGTGCAGCGCCTCGCCGACTTCTTCGTCGCGGCCGGCCTGAAGGCGCCGGTGCTCGACCGCATCCGCGACGAGATCTGGCTGAAGCTCTGGGGCAATGTCTGCTTCAACCCGATCAGCGCGCTGACCCACGCCACGCTCGACGTGATCTGCACCGATCCGTCCACACGCGCGCTGTCGCGCGCGATCATGGTGGAGACGCAAGCCATCGCCGAAACCTTTGGCGTCAAATTCCGCGTCGACGTCGAGCGCCGCATCGAGGGCGCCCGCAAGGTCGGCGCGCACAAGACCTCGATGCTGCAGGATCTCGAGCGCGGCCGCCCGATGGAGATCGACCCGCTCGTCACCGTAGTGCAGGAGATGGGCCGCCTGACCAGGATCCCCACACCGGCACTCGACTCGGTGCTGGCGATGGTGACCCAGCGCGCCCGCGTCGCCGGCCTCTACGACGGTGTCTCCTCGCCATCAGATCCTCGCGCACTGGCGGTGGCGTGATGGCTGGCGAGATGAAACAGTGGCTCCGCTTCCGCCACGCCGGCACCACCGGCTTCGGCACGCTGACCGCATCTGAGATCAGCGTGCATGAGGGCGAGATGTTCGGCCGCAACTCTGCGACGGGTAAGACGCTGGCGCTGTCAGAGGTCGAGCTGCTCGCGCCCTGCGCGCCCAGCAAGATCGTCGCGCTCTGGAACAATTTTCACGCGCTCGCGGCAAAGCTCAATCAGCCCGAGCCGCCGGAGCCGCTCTATCTGCTCAAGGCCACCACCACGATCACGACGCCCGGCGCCGTGATCCGCCGTCCCTCCTATTACGACGGCAAGACCACCTATGAGGGCGAGCTCGGCATCGTCATCGGCAAGACCTGCGCCCGCGTTTCGCCTGCCGAGGCCGACAGTTTCATCTTCGGTTACACCTGCGTCAACGACATCACCGCCAACGACATCCTGACCAGCGATCCCACCTTTCCCCAGTGGGCCCGCGCCAAGGGCATCGACGATTACGGCCCGTTCGGCCCCGTCATCGCGACCGGCCTCGATCCGGCAAAGCTCACCGTCCGCACCATCCTCAACGGCGCGGAGCGGCAGAACTATCCGATCTCCGACATGATCTTCAGTGCACAAGCCCTCGTCAGCAAGATCTCCCACGACATGACCCTGCTCCCCGGCGACCTCATCGCGGTCGGCACCTCGGTCGGCGTCGGCGTCATGAAGGAGCCGGTCAACACGGTGACGGTGGCGATCGACGGCATCGGCGAACTGACCAACGAGTTTCGGCTGTAGGAGGCGAGGACGTTAGACGTCCAGGTCGGTTTGCGCGTAATTGAGGAAGTACCCCGTGAACACCGTCGCCCCCAAATAGGCAAACGCATCGGTCAGTTGCTCATCGTTCCAGCCGCCTTTCTGAGCTGCTTTCCAGGTGGTGTCGGCAACATGTCCCGAATTGGCAGCCGCTTCCCTCACCAGCCCTGCCAGCACATCGATTTTGGCGTCGCTTGTCGAAGTGCCCGTCGCTAAGGCCGTGACCTGCTCTTCGGTCCAGCCATTCATCTGGGCGAGCCGACTGGCGATACGGGTCATGTAGTTGTTGCCGACCCCAGCCGCAGCCGCGAGAGTCAGGGCCGCACCCACCTTCGGATCGAAGGTCGTGGCGGCAAGCGCAGCGCGTAGCGACGTATACGCTGTCAGGACCGCCGGAGAATGCGCCATCTGGGCATGCAGGTTCGCGGGGCGTCCCATCGGGGTGGCCTCAACGATCTTTTGCAGGAGCGCCCGCGATGCAGCGGGGGCGTCCTCGACTGTGTGGGTTGGGATCCGGCTCATCGGTATCACCTCATTTATGGGTTGCTGGATGCATCGCGCGTGCGGACGGATCGGCGCCTTGAAGAAGCGCGTTCCAATCCTGCGCCTTCGCCCACGACTCGAAGTCGTGAAAGGCGACGTCGGGGAATTCACGGCGGAGCGCTGCGCGATCGAATGCGAAGCCGACACGGTCAAACCACTCGTACATCTTGGCGCCGTCTTCACCCAGGCGTTGGCGGATGACGTCCAGCGGGACCTGGAAATAGGTGAACGGCCGGCCGGTGACACGCGAGAGCATGGCGAGAACGTCGTTGCCCGTGAGTTCATCGCCCCCGAGGTCGAAGCGCTTGCCTGCAAAGCGGCCTGGGTCCTCAAGGAGACGAACGGCGACGGCGCCGATGTCCGCGAGGGCGACTTGCGCGAGCGGCCTCGTTGGCGGGAGCGGCGCGGCGTAGATGCCCTTCGCGAGTTGCTCTTTGCCGAAATAGAGGTTTTCCATGAAATAGGCGGGCGCCAGGACCGTGGCGCGCACGCCGATCCTGGCGATGTGCTTCTCGACCTCGTATTTGCTGTCGAAGTGCGGGACTCCCGTCTGTCGATTGGCAGAGCCGACGGAGGTGAAGACGAGATGTACGCCTGCTGCCTTGGCCGCGTCCGCGGCAGAGATGCCCTGTCGCGTCTCGGCTTGCGGACCTCCTTCGAATGGCGTGGTCATCGAGAACAGCGAGGTCGCTCCCTCGAGCACCTTCGTAAGCGCGGCTGTATCTTCGAGTGACGCGCGCACGAGCGTGACACCGGCGCTGGCAAGCGCTCTCGCCTTGGCGGAGTCGGTATCGCGCGTGACGGCGCGAACCTCATGGCCGCGTTCGAGCAGGTTCTTCACCACCGCGCCACCTTGTTGGCCTGTAGCCCCCGTGACGACAACAGTAAGCTTCTGGCTCATGACCACTCTCCTCTCACTGTGCGGATGCGGCGTGGCGCCCGGTTTGCAGCGTCCGGCTCCACCAGGACAGGTCATCCAGCAGAGCGACTGCCGCCTGTTCGAGATGCGGAAAATCCGCGAATTCCTTGCCCTGCTGCCAGATGGCGAGGAACTCGGCCATGCCGACGTTCACAGACTTGAGGATCGGGCGCCATCTGAAGTTCGACGGCAACCATGCGCAATTGCTCGATGGCGCGTGCGGCGCCGACGCCGCCATAGCCGACGAAGGCCGCCGGCTTGCGGTTGAATTGCTGGAAGGCGTAATCCAGCGCGTTCTTCAGCACTGCGCTGTATCCGTGATTGTATTCGGGCGTGACGAAAACGAGCCCGTCAAGCAGGGTGAGCTTCGCTGTCCAGCGCTCAGCGACGTGGTGCTTTGGTGGCATCCAGGCTGGCGATGCCGGTTCATCGAAGAATGGCATCGGGTAGTCGCGCAGATCGACAATTTCGACGCTGAGATCGGTGCGGCGGGCCGCAATCCTGTGAAACCATGCGGCCGCCCGCTCGCTGAAGCGGCCCTCTCGCGTCGAGCCGACGACGATGCCGATATGCGGGATCTTGGGCATGTGGGCTGTTCCTTTCAGGGCTGATCGAACAATCGGGGACGGAGTGCGTGTCCCGCTGCCCGCTACATGGCCGTCGCATGTTTAATTGACTACATGGGGATATCGGATTTAACTCCCCCATTTTTCGAAGGAATGTCGACGATGCTCGACCTGAATGATATCGGCCTGTTTGTACAGGTCGTTCGCTTCGGTAGTTTCGCGGAGGCCGGACGCCGTCTGGGGATTCCCGCCAATACGGTCAGCCGGCGCATTCAAGAATTGGAGGAGCAGCTCGGCACTCGGCTGATGCAGCGATCAACCCGGAAGCTGAAGCTCACCGATGCCGGGCACGAACTCTATCGTCATAGCGCTGTGGCCGTGGACGGACTGCAACAAGCGGGAGAGGATCTGATTGCCGGGGCGCGGGTACCCAGGGGGCTGATACGTGTGGCGATGCCCGCCGACTTCTTCGACTTCTACAGGATGGAATGGGTGGCCGAATTCCTGGCCTCACACCCACTCGTGCGTGTCGAGTTCGTGTTAAGCGACGCCACGGTCGATCTTATCGAAGAGGGCATCGATGTTGCCTTCCGAGGCAATGCAACGCGTGGTCCGAACTATGTTGTGCGCAAGATCCAGAGCCGCTCGATCGGACTTGTCGCCAGCCCCTCCTACCTCACCGCGCGCGGGACGCCAGCCACATTGCAGGACCTGACCCGTCATGACTGTCTGTTCGTGCCACAGGCTCGGGACTATGCGACGTGGCGCCTTCAAGGTCCCGACGGCACCGACGAGGAGGTGACCGTTACCGGCCGCGTGATGGCGAATACCGCGCAAGCGATCCGAAAGGCGGCGATAGCAGGCCTCGGCATCGCGCTAACTCCGATACTGGGGACGGCCGATTTTACGGCCGGCCGACTGGTGCCGGTATTGCCCCAATACGCGCGTCGCAATCTCGGCATGAGCGTCGTCTACCCCAACCGGGCTCACCTGCCATTGGCCGTTTCAGCTTTCATCGATTCCGTCGTCGGCAGGATGCGGGCCGAAATAGTCAGCGCACAGGGATTGCAGTAATTCGCGCCAGTGCCAACCGATGACGGGCATACGCGCTCTCCCGCGTTCTCGGATGAGACCGACGAACGTCGCAGTTGGGTCGGAAGCGGTCAAAACCTATTCGCGGGGGGTAGATTGAGGGTCCGCAGGTTTTGCACAGCCCCCGCCCCCAAAATAATCGGCAACCCGCCCGGCCCTTGATCTCGGTTCCGCTCTCCAATAGCAATCATGGCGAGATTGTGCCGGCGTGGGGGCGTCACGATGTGGCTGTTTTTCCTGGTTGCCTGGGCTGTCCTGCTCGCCGCCATCGCGTTTCTCGCCCCGCAGGCGTTTGGATACGACATCACTCATCTGCCCGTCGCGTTTTCGGGCCTGCCGATGCCGCAGCGCATCGCAGTCGGTGCGATCCTGGTGGTCGGGCTGGCGCTGATCGGCGCCTCGGCCTGGCGGCTCTCGCGCCAGGATCGGCGCCTCGACAAGCTGCGCGACCGCCTCAAGAAGACCCGGGAAGACGTCGTCGTCGCCCACGCCCTGCAAAATCACCTCGATACCACCGTCCAGCACTTGATCGAGAGCGATCCCAGGGAGGCCGTCTCCGCGCTGCACGACAAGCTCGGCGAGACCGAGCAGCGCGCGCTGCTCCAGCAGGGCCGCAACCAGTCCACCGACATGCACGATCAGCTCGCCGAGATCCGCCGCCGCCAGCAGGGGCTGCGCGAGATGGTCGGCAAGGTCGCCGATCAGCGCCGCGCGGTCGAGCCTGTTTTTACCGAGATCCGCGACCGCCAGAACCAGCTCGAACGCGCGCTGCTCGACCTCGAGACCGACGACCGCAAGAACAACCTCGCCGACCGGCTGAAGGACATCGCCCGTGACGTATCGACGCTGCTGGGCCGGGTCAACGCGGTGCAGGATACGTTTGCGACGCTCAACCAGTACAAGGAAGATCTGGCAAAATCCCATGCCGAGCTGGTGCCGCTGCGCTCATCGGATGCCGGCATCAACGCCCTGATCGGCGAGCTTGGCCTCAGCCATGACCGCCTCGCCAAGAGCGTCGACGAGATCGAGGCCGGCGGCGAGACGCCGCTCAGCGCACGCGTCGAGACGCTGTCGAACAACAAGATCGAGATCGAGCAGCGCCTCGCCCGTATCGACGACAGCGCCAACATCCTCAAAACCATCCGGCTCGATTTCGAGGAGCTCGGCCAGCGGCGGGCTCAGCTCGAACGCTCGCTCGCCGATGTCGAGACCGATCCGGACGGCACGACGCTGGTCGACCGCCAGAACGCGCTGAACGATTTTGTGCTCCAGTCGCGCCAGCGCCTCGGCGCGTTGCAGGAAACGCTGGCGACGCTGAACGCCTTCAAGACGGAGCTGTCGAAATCGCAGGCCGATCTCGTGCCGCTGAAGGCGCCGGTGTTCGGCATCGAGGCCATGATCGCCGATGTCAGCACCACCCGCGATCTCCTCGCCAAAACCGTCGGCGAGATCGAGGCCAACGGCGATGTCACCCTCACCTCGCGCGTCGATGCGCTGACCAAGAGCAAGCGCGAGGTCGAAGATCGCCTCGCCCGCATCTTCGAGAATTTCAACGCGCTCGATGGCTTGCGCAAGGACATCGGCGGCATCTTCTCGACCATCCGCAACAGCCTGAACCGGATCGGGTGAAGGCCGAACGACGGACCGGTTCGAACCGCAATTAATCTGCCTGCGACGAATCGCACATGCGCTTCATCCTCGGCCTCCTGTCTGCCCTGCTCGGCGCACTCGCCGGCTGGTCCGGCCTTGCCGCGCTGGTGGTCATGCTGGCGGGGCCGGACCGCGATGGCGGCATCGCCATGGGGGCCTTCTTCGATATCGGCCCGATCGGCGGCGTGGCCGGCCTGATCGCCGGCATCTGGTTGTTCGTGCGTTTCGGTCTGGTCCGGGATGCGACGCCACAGCCGCCTGCGGAAACCACCGGTGCCGCGCCTCACCGCGCCACGCAGCTCTCCTTCCCCTTTGCCGCCACCGTGCTGCTCATCGCGTCCATCCTCGGCTATTGGGGATGGTACGAATTCATCCGCTCGCCCAATCTCAGCCACGGCTTCATGACGCTGCAGATCGAGTTTCGGCTTCCCCCCGGCATGGCCCTGCCGGACAAGGAGGAGGACGTGCATATCGAGGTCGAGGAAGCGACGGGCTATGCCAACGCGATGTTGCCGGCGAACTGGCGCGCGCATGACGGGGACCGCAAGGCGATCATTTCCACGGCGTCTCTGATGTACAAGACACGCCACCGCGGCGTCAGCCTGACGCTCCCGGGCGTGCCGACGCAGCGCTGGCCGATCGATCTCGGTTCCGATCCCGATCCGACCCCCGGCTTTTCGCCCTGGCGCACCGCGAGCGAGCCATCGCCAGCCAAGATCGAGATGCATTTCCGCCTCACCGCCGATCGCTGACGCGGCGTTCCGAAACATTTTTGACACACATCACTTCTGCGCGTGCCCGATCAATGCCGCCAACAAGCCGCGGGGGTGCCGCACTGTGGTCGCATTCGGCCGCCCTTGTGTGAGACGTGTCTGGGGGCACGGCTCAGCCGTGTTTGGACCAAACCTGCTAGGGGTATGACTGTGAAGAAGATTGTAATTGTTCTGGGTGCGACGCTTGCTCTGGTGACGGCTGCGAACGCTGCGGATCTGCCGCGCCGCCAGCCCGTGCCTTATCCGGCCGAGCAGGCCCCGATCGGCAAGATGCCGATTGGCAAGAGCCCGATTGGCAAGGCCCCGATCGGCAAGGCGCCCGGCCCGGTCGCAGCGCGCTACTGAGGCGCAAAAACCTGCGTAGCCGGCCGACAGTCGAGGGGCACACGTGACGAACAAACCTGATCGATCGGGATTCTGCATCCTTGCAGGTCTCGCTCTTGCGGCCATGGCCGCATGCACGATGCCATCGGCCTCGGCCCACGAAGCGAACAAGCGCGTTGCCGATGCAAATGCGCTTGCCACGACCGACTCCTCATCGCGACAGGCGCCGCAATCGACGCGGCGCCCCGTCGCGCGTGCGGAGAAAGGTCCGTACTACGTCGATTTCCGCGCGCGGACGGCGGCGAGCTGGGGCCACGCCTTCGTCTGGTACGGCAAGACCAGCGAGCGCGCCGTCGAGGTCGCAGGCCTCACGCCCAAGGGCGACACCTTGAGTTACGTGCTCGGTCACCTCACCTGGGTGCCATCCGAGACCGGCGCGAGCTACGGCGATCTCGATCCGGACTATCTGACCGCGAGCTATCGCGTCTATCTGAACGAGGCCGACGCCAAGCGCGTGTTCGCCTACATCAAGAAGCTGCAGGCAAGCTCGCCGGTCTGGAATGCCGAGACCACCAACTGCACCGGCTTCATCGGCGACATTGCCGAGTACATGGGACTGAAGGTCCCCTATCGCTGGCAGCGCCCGGAAAACTTCGTCAACAGCCTGAAAGACATCAACGGCGGCCGCCAGATGGTGCGGTTGTCGGCGGAGTAGCTGAAGCCTCGTAGCCCGGATGGAGCGCAGCGAAATCCGGGACCAGTGTCGCTCAGTTGCGAGAACCCCGGATTGTGCTTCGCTCCATCCGGGCTACGACACCAGCCCCGCACGCAAATTATCCGCCCCACGGAATCACATCCCTTCTTCGCATGATCGCCCTGCCTGCCCCGCAGGCTGGCGCAATAGACTTTTCCTGACCCGGGCGGCATCCTCCCGCCATCAATCGATAACAGAGCCTGCGGGCCACCCGGGGGGAACAAGATCAATGTTGCAGACACGATTCACAAAACTCGTCGGCGTCGAGCACCCGATCGTCCAGGGCGGCATGCAATTGGTCGGGCGGGCCGAGCTGGTCGCGGCCGTTGCCAATGCCGGCGCGCTCGGCTTCATCACCGCGCTGACCCAGCCGACGCCGGAGGACCTGACCAGGGAGATCGCGCGCTGCCGCGACCTCACCGACAAGCCGTTTGGCGTCAACCTCACCATCCTGCCCGCGATCAAGCCGCCCCCTTACGCCGAATACCGCGCCGCGATCATTGAAGCCGGCATCACCGTGGTCGAGACCGCCGGCAACAAGCCGCAGGAGCATGTCGACGAGTTCAAAAAACATGGCGTCAAGGTCGTGCACAAATGCACCAGCGTCCGCCACGCGCTGTCGGCCGAACGGATGGGCGTCGACGCCATCTCGATCGACGGCTTCGAATGCGCCGGCCACCCCGGCGAGGACGATACCCCCGGCCTGATCCTGATTCCGGCCGCCGCCAACAAGGTCAAGATCCCGATGATCGCCTCCGGCGGTTTTGCCGACGCCCGCGGCCTGGTCGCGGCGCTGGCGCTCGGCGCCGAGGGCATCAACATGGGCACCCGCTTCATGGCCACCAAGGAAAGCCCGATCCACCAGCTCATCAAGGAGAAGATCGTCGCCAATGACGAGCGCGAGACCGAGCTGATCTTCCGCACCATGCGCAACACCTCGCGCGTCGCCAGGAACGAGATCTCGACCAAGGTGGTCGCCATGGAGAAGGAAGGCGCCAAGTTCGAGGACATCCGCGAGCTCGTCGCCGGTGCCCGCGGCAAGATGGTCTATGCGACTGGCAATTCCGACGAAGGCATCTGGTCGGCCGGCCAGGTGCAAGGCCTGATCCAGGACATCCCGAGCTGCGGCGAGCTCATCTCCCGCATCGTGCGCGAAGCCGAGGCGATCATTCGCAGCCGGCTCGAAGCCATGATCGCTCAACCAAGCGCGCAAGCCGCGGAATAATCACTGCAGGAAGCGAGAGTAATTCATGAAGGCTTATGTCTACGGCCCTGATGGCGCTCGGATTTCCGACGTCGCTCAACCAAAACCAAAAGGCACGCAGGTGCTGGTACGCGTGCGCGCCTGTGGCCTCAACCGCGCCGACACCGGCATGCGCAAGGGACACGCCCATGGCGCGGCCGGCGGCGTCGGCACCGTGCTTGGGATGGAATGGGCCGGTGAAGTCGCCGAGCTTGGACCGGATGCGAAGGGCGTCAAGGTCGGCGACCGCATCATGGGCTCGGGCGGCGCGGCGTTCGCCGAGTACACGCTGGCCGACCACGGCCGGCTGTTTCGCGCGCCCTCGAACATGAATTTCGAGGAGGCGGCCACCCTCCCCGTCGCGCTCGCGACCATGCATAACGCCGTCGTCACCGTCGGCGGCGTGCAGCCGGGGCAGACCGTGCTGATCCAGGGTGCCAGCTCCGGCGTCGGCCTGATGGCGATGCAAATCGCCAAGCTCAAGGGCGCCAAGCTTGTGATCGGCTCCTCGACCGATGCCTATCGCCGCGGCCGACTGACCGAATACGGCGCCGACCTCGCGGTCGACTCCTCCGATCCCAAATGGGTCGACGAGGTGCTGAAGGCGACCAACGGCGAAGGCGTCGACCTCATCGTCGACCAGGTCTCAGGCCAAGTCGCCAACCAGAACCTCGCCGCCACCAAGGTCCTGGGCCGCATCGTCAATGTCGGCCGGCTCGGCGGCACCCATGCCGACTTCAACTTCGACCTGCATGCGGCCCGCCGCATCTCCTATATCGGCGTCACCTTCCGCACCCGCTCCATCGAGGAGGTCCGCGCGATCTTCGACGAGGTCAGGAAGGACATCTGGGGTGCGGTCGAGTCGCGCAAGCTGCAACTGCCGATCGACAAGGTCTACGCCTTCTCCGACATCGACAAGGCGTTCGAGCACATGGAGGCGAACAAGCACCTCGGGAAGATCGTGGTGACGGTGCCGTAGCTGTCGCTCCGGATTCCGGTCCCGTAGGGGGGGCAAAGCGAAGCGTGCCCACCACGTTCGCAATCGAGGCAAGATGGTAGGCACGGCGCTTCGCGCCTTTGCCCACCCTACGAGACCAACCTGTATCCCGCTCCTGCAACTCACTAGCGACTACTTCTGTGGATCGTCGCTTGATGTTCGCGAACGCCCTGCTAAATCCCCGCCATGAGCGGACAACACGACAAGACATCGGTCGCGGCCATCTCGATCCTGGCCAGCGGCGGCATGGCGGCGGCCAAATTCGTCGTCGGCATCGCGATCGGATCGCTGGCGCTGATCTCCGAAGCGCTGCACTCCTCGATCGACCTGGTCGCGACCATCATCACCTGGGCAGTGGTGCGGGTCTCGGACAAGCCGGCCGACGACGAGCACCATTACGGCCACGGCAAGCTCGAGAGCATCTCCGCGCTCGGCGTCACCGCCCTGCTCTACGTGCTCGCCGGCGGCATTTTGGTCCAGTCCTATAGCCACCTTCGCGAGGGAACCCCGCCGCCGACGATTTCGGCCGTGCCGTTCGTGGTGCTGGTGATCGATATCGTCGTCAATCTCTGGCGCGCCCGCGCCCTGCACCGGGCTGCCCGCGAGACCCGAAGCGAGGCGCTCGCTGCCGACGCCCTGCACTTTGCATCAGACGTCATGGGCTCGTGTGCCGTGATCGTGGGGTTGATTCTCGCGGCCTGCGGCTTCTGGTGGGGTGACGCCGCGGCCGCCGCGGCCGTGGCCGTGATGATCGCCCTGCTCGGCCTGCGGATGGCACGCTCCACGGTGCAGACGCTGCTCGACCGCGCGCCGGAAGGCGCCCAGGAGAAAGCAACCGCCGCCATCCGCAGCGTACCCGGCGTGATCGATGTCGAGCGGCTGCGGGTGCGCATGGTCGGGGCGACCACGTTCATCGACACCATCGCAAAGGTGCCGCGGACCTACCCGATCGACCGCGTCGAGGAGATCAAGCGCAACGCGCAGGCCGCCGTCACGAAGACGTTCGGCGACGCCGACCTCACCTTCACCGCGGTCCCCGTCGCGCGCGACAACGAAACCGTGCGCGACCGCATCATGGTGATCGCGCACAATTCGGGCCTCGCGATCCACCACGTCACGGTGCACGATCTCGGCGGCAAGCTGATCGTCGGCATCGACCTCGAGGTCAACGCCGAGATGGCCCTCGAGGCCGCCCACGACGTCGCCAACACGCTGGAACGCAAGATCCAGGAGGAGTTCGGCGCGGACGTCGAGGTCGACGTCCATATCGAGCCGCTGGAACCGGAACTGCCGTTCGGCGTCGATGCCGCGCCGGAGCGGGTGCAGACCATCGCAGCCGCGCTCACCGAATATGCCGCCGGCGGCGAGATCCACGACATCCATAATGTGCGCGTGCGCGATACCGAGGGCGGCGAGATCGTCAACTTCCATTGCCGCGCCACGCCGTCGATGAGCGTGATCAGGGTGCACGAGCAAGTCGATGCGATCGAGCGCCGCTTGCGTCGCGCGTTCCCGAGCGTGAAGCGCGTCATCAGTCACGCCGAACCGCCGCGTGCGTGATGGAGTCACACGTTCTTGTTTCGGACTCATCACGCACGTGAGTTTGCGGAGTTAAAACGCGCGAAGTCTCCGTTGGATAAGAATTATTTCGCGTTAACCTTTCGTTGACTCTCGACAGCCTGCGCAAACTGGATTCAAATCGCTTTGATTCGAAAGCGACGTGGGGCTGCTTTCGAAACTCGTCGTAAGCTGGTTTTCAGGGGGCCGAAGGCATGGCGCGCGCAGACGCCGCGAACGCGTGTGTCCAATCCGATTCGATCAAAGGATTGGCGCAATCGATCGCGAAACCTGCCTATCATCGGCTCCTGATTGCGGAGCCGGCGCTGCGTCGCGCCGTGCCGACGCTCATCATCGCCTTCCTCATCACGATCTGCCTCGGCGCATTCGTCCAGGTCGTCGATCAGACGCGCCAGAAGCGCCAGGTGATCCAGAACGACATTTCATTCCTCGCCGAACTGCTCGCCGAGCGCATCGATCGCCTCACCTCCGTGCGCGCGGAGCGGCTGAAGAGCGTCGAGAACCTGCCGACGCTGCTGCCCGACATGATCCCGTCCCGGGCCAGAGTCGCGGGCCGCCACGTCGTCGTCACCTCGGCCGGAATCGAACGCCGCGTCCTCGCCCGCATTCCGATCGACAGCGATCCCTCAGGCAACGACAGCCTGCTCGATGCGATCACCACCGCGCAGTTGCTTGCCGCGCCGCCGCGCGACAATGACGTCTCCAACATGACGCTGCCGAACGGCAACACCGCGATGGCGACCTCGCGGCCGATCAAGTCGCTGCCGGGCCTCGTCACCGTGATCCAGGAACGCAACGAGCCGATCTGGGGTTCGGACGCAGCCCTTTCGGTGACGCTGTCGGCCACCACCGGCTTCGTCGTCCTGATCCTCGGCTTTGCCTTCCACTGGCAATCGACGCGCGCCCGCGAAGGCGACCTCATCAACGACGCCGTGCGCGGCCGGATCGACACCGCGCTCAACCGCGGCCGCTGCGGCCTGTGGGACTGGGACCTGTCGCGCGGCCGGATCTTCTGGTCGCAATCGATGTTTTCGATGCTGGGCCTGGACGGCCGCAACGAGCTCCTCACCTTCGGCGAGGTCAACGCGCTGGTGAAGTCGGACGACATCGACCTGTTCGCGATCGCCGACCAGCTCATCTCCGAGAAGATCGACCACATCGACCAAACCTTCCGCATGCAGCATGTCGACGGCCACTGGATCTGGCTGCGCGTCCGCTGCGAGCGGACACACGGGGCGGGCGATGCCGGCATGCATCTGATCGGGATCGCGGTCGACATCACCGAGCAGAAGAGCCTCGCCGAGCGCACCGTGGAAGCCGACCTTCGCCTGCGCGACGCCATCGAGACCATTCCGGAAGCCTTCGTGCTGTGGGACGCCAGCGACCGCCTGGTACTCTGCAATTCGCATTTCCAGCGCCTGCACAAGCTGCCCGACACGGCCGTGATCCCCGGCACATCCTACGAGACCGTGCTGGAAGTCGGCCGCATGCCGGAGGTCCGCACCCGCCACAACGAGACCGCTGCCCAAGGCCCGGGCGCGCGCACCTTCGAGGCCCAGCTCGACGACGGCAGCTGGCTGCACATCAGCGAGCGCCGCACCAAGGACGGCGGCTACGTCTCGGTCGGCACCGACATCACCCGCATCAAGGAGCACGAGCAGAAGCTCGTCGACAACGATCTGCGCCTGCGCGCCACCGTCATCGACCTCAAGCGCTCGCAGGCGGCGCTGGAACGCCAGACCATCGAGCTCGCCGACCTCGCCGAGAAATATCAGCGCGAGAAGACCCGGGCCGAGGAAGCCAACCAGACCAAGTCGAAATTCCTCGCCAATATGAGCCACGAGCTGCGCACGCCGCTCAACGCCATCATCGGCTTCTCCGAGATCATGGGCTCGGGCATGTTCGGCGAACTAGGCTCAGAGAAGTACCAGGAATACTGCCACGACATCCTGACCAGCGGCCATTATCTGCTCGAGGTCATCAACGACATCCTCGACATGTCCAAGATCGAGGCCGGCCGGATGAAGCTCGACATGGAGGAGCTCGACCTCGGACAGACGCTCGCGGAATCGCTGCGAGTCGTCGCCGGCCGGGCACAGGACAAGAATCTGGCGCTTGACGCCGAGGTCGAGAAGTCCATCTCGGTCGTCGCCGACCGCCGCGCCACCAAGCAGATCATCGTCAATCTGCTTTCCAACGCCGTGAAGTTCACGCCCGAGGGCGGACGCATCGTGGTGCGCAGCCTGCAGCTCGAGGACAGGATCGTGCTGATGATCGCCGACACCGGCATCGGCATCGCGCCGCACTCGCTGGCGCGGCTCGGACGTCCGTTCGAGCAGGTCGAGAGCCAGCTCACCAAGACCTATCACGGCTCCGGCCTCGGGCTCGCGATCGCGCGCTCGCTGGCGCAGCTCCACGGCGGCTCGATGAAGCTGCGCTCCAGGCTCGAGGTTGGCACCGTCGTCCGCGTGACGCTGCCGCGCGACGCCATCAAGGCCGCAGCCGGAATATCCGCCGCGGCCTAGAGCGTGGCAGGAAGCTCGCCTGCGGCCATCCTTCGAGACGCCCGCCTCCGGCGGGCCCTTAGGATGAGGGCGGAGTACGCGGCAGCCATTCGACGAACACCGATACAACGGAGCCTCATCCTGAGGAGACCGCGAAGCGGTCGTCTCGAAGGACGAGGCGCTTGCTCGGGCCCTCCCGCTCTGGCTCCTACGATTGCAGCGACGGCGCCACTTCGCGCGCGACGTTGACCAGCGCCGCGATCAGCGGCGTCATCGGATCGCGCTGCGGGATCACCAGGCCGATGCTGTAATTGACGTCGGGATCGGTGATCGGGATCGAACGGACCTTGTCGGAAAGCCCGAGCGTCTCGGCGAGCTTGGCCGGCATCACGCTCGCCCAGCGCCCCGTCTTCACATGCGTGTACAGCACCAGCAGCGAGTTCGAGGTCAAGGTCGGCGTCGCCTCCGCACCGACCGAGCGCAACGCGCGATCGATGATGCGGCGGTTCTGCATGTCGGGTGTCAGCAGGCACAGCGGCACCTGGCCGACCTCACTCCAGGTCACGGACTCCCGGTCGCCGAACATCGCATCCGGCGCGGTCAGGAGGCGGTAGCTCTCGTTGAAGAGCGGAATGGTGCGCACCTTCCCGATCGGCTCGTTCTCGATATAGGTCAGCCCGGCATCGACCTCGAGATTTTCGAGCAGCCCGAGCACCTCGGACGAGGTCGTCGACTGGATGCGGAAGCGGACCTCGGGATGCTTGGCGCGGAACGGCGTGGTCAATGAGGCCACCATGCCGAGCACGGTCGGGATCGCCGCGATACGAATCTCGCCGGAAAGCTTTTCCTTCAGCGAGTTGATCTCCTGGCGCATCGCGCGGGCATCGCCCACGATCCGCCGCGCCCAGTCCAGCGCCCGCTCGCCTTCGGGGGTAAATCCCTGGAATCGGGACCCGCGCTCGACCAGCATCACGCCGAGGATCTCCTCGAGCTGCTTCAGCCCGGTCGACATGGTCGGCTGGGTGACGCCGCAGGCCTCTGCCGCCCGTCCAAAATGCCGCTCCTTGGCCAGCGCCAGCAGCAGTTCAAGCTTGTCGATCAACCGGTCGTCCCCTCGGATTTTGTCGTGGCATACAAGCTATCACGCCGGGCCTGCACCAACACGCAAAAACCGGCAGTGGATACAAGTTTCATTAGCACTTCGTATCGACCGATTGGACTTCCAAATCGATCTGAATTCGCAATCGCAGCATGAGACAGCTTTATTGATCTTCGAACGATTCCAAATAGTTTGCAGCGCAGGGACGCTCAATTTGAGAACGAAGAATGACAACGGTTTACGAGCCTTCTTACGAGCCTTGGGACGAGACGCGCGGCGCCGAGATCATCGCCGAACATGCCAGGCAGGAAGGTGCGACGCTGGTGATTCTGCACGCGCTCCAGGAAGCGTTCGGCTATGTGCCGGAGGCCGCGATTCCGATGGTGGCGCAGACGCTGAATCTGTCGCGCGCCGAAGTCCATGGCGTGTTCACCTTCTACCATGACTTCCGCCACAAGCCGGCCGGCCGCCATGTGCTGAAGCTGTGCCGCGCCGAGGCCTGCCAGGCCGCGGGTGGCGACGCGTTGGCTGCGCGCGCCGAAGCCAAGCTTGGCGTTTCGCTCGGCAACACCACTGCGGATGATCGCGTCACGCTGGAGCCGATCTACTGCCTCGGGCTGTGCTCGACCGCACCGTCGGCGATGCTCGACGGCCGCCTCATCGGCCGGCTCGACGAGAAGCGCATCGATGCGCTGGTCGCGGAGGCGCAGCGATGAAGATGAAAATTTTCGTTCCGCGCGATGCAACCGCTGTCGCCGTCGGCGCCGATGAGGTTGTCGCAGCCTTCGCGCAGATCGCAGCGAAGCGTAGCCTGCCGATCGAAATCGTCAGGACCGGCTCGCGCGGATTGCATTGGCTGGAGCCGATGGTCGAGGTGGCGACCTTGAAGGGGCGCGTCGCTTACGGCCCGGTCAGCTCCGAGGATGTCGCCTCCGTGTTCGAGTCCATGGCCAGCAACGGACCGCACGCCCTGCGGCTCGGCGTCGCGGACGAGATCCCCTGGCTGAAGCGCCAGACCCGCCTCACCTTCGCCCGCTGCGGCGTGATCGATCCGCGTTCGCTCGAGGATTATCGCGCCCATGGCGGCTACAAGGGCCTGGAACGTGCGCTCTCGCTCGGCTCGGATGCGATCCTCACTGAAGTCACCGCATCCGGCCTGCGCGGCCGTGGCGGCGCCGGCTTTCCGACCGGCATCAAGTGGAAGACGGTGGCGCAAGCCAAGGCTGACCGCAAGTTCATCGTCTGCAACGCCGACGAGGGCGACAGCGGCACCTTCGCCGACCGCATGATCATGGAAGGCGATCCCTTCCTCGTCATCGAAGGCATGACGACGGCCGGCATCACCGTCGGCGCCACCAAGGGCTACATCTACATCCGCAGTGAATATCCGCATGCGGTCGCGGCGATGAAAGCTGCGATCGTCGCAGCACGGCGCGGCGGCTATCTCGGCGACAAGATCGGCGGCTCGACCCATAGCTTCGATATGGAAGTGCGCGTCGGCGCCGGCGCCTATGTCTGCGGCGAAGAGACGTCGCTGCTCGAAAGCCTCGAGGGCCGCCGTGGCCTGGTGCGCGCAAAGCCGCCGCTGCCGGCGCATCACGGCCTGTTCGGCAAGCCGACCGTCATCAACAACGTGCTGTCGTTTGCAGCCATCCCCTTCATCCTCGCCGAGGGCGCCAAGGCTTACGCCGATTTCGGCATGGGGCGCTCGCGCGGCACCATGCCGATCCAGCTTGCCGGCAACATCCGCCAGGGCGGGCTGTTCGAAACGGCGTTCGGCGTGACGCTCGGCGAGCTCGTCGACGACATCGGTGGCGGCACCTTCACCGGCCGGCCGGTCCGCGCCGTGCAGGTCGGCGGTCCGCTCGGCGCCTACTTCCCCCGCGCGCTGTTCGACACCCCGTTCGACTACGAAGCCTTCGCCGCACGCGACGGCCTGATCGGCCATGGCGGCATCGTCGTGTTCGACGACAGCGTCGACATGCGCAAGCAGGCGCGCTTTGCCATGGAATTCTGCGCCGTGGAATCCTGCGGCAAGTGCACGCCCTGCCGCATCGGCTCGACCCGCGGCGTCGAGACCATCGAGAAGATCATCCGCGGCGAACGCGTCAGCGAAAACCTCGCGCTCGTCGAAGACCTCTGCAACACCATGAAATTCGGCTCGCTCTGCGCACTCGGCGGCTTCACGCCCTACCCCGTGCTCAGCGCATTGAAGCATTTCCGGGAAGATTTCGCCCCCGCCCCGACCACGCTTCAGGCCGCGGAATAGGAGAACGAAAATGTCTCTGATCGAAGAAATCGACTACGGCACGCCGCGCTCAAAATCGGAAACGATGGTCACGCTGACCATCGACGGCAAAGAGGTCACGGTGCCCGAGGGCACCTCGATCATGCGCGCCGCGATGGATGCCGGCCACCAGATCCCAAAACTGTGCGCGACCGACATGGTCGACGCCTTCGGCTCCTGTCGGCTCTGCGTCGTCGAGATCGAGGGCCGCACCGGCACGCCGGCCTCCTGCACCACGCCGGTCATGAACGGCCTCGTCGTGCACACCCAGAGCGAGCGGCTGAAGAAGTTGCGCAAGGGCGTGATGGAGCTCTACATCTCCGACCATCCGCTCGACTGCCTCACCTGCGGCGCCAATGGCGATTGCGAATTGCAGGACATGGCCGGCGCCGTCGGCTTGCGCGACGTGCGCTACGGCTATGAGGGCGAAAATCACGTCTTTGCCAAATCCCATGGCGAGATCAACGCCGCCTGGATGCCGAAGGACGAGTCCAATCCCTACTTCACCTATGATCCCTCCAAGTGCATCGTCTGCTCGCGCTGCGTCCGCGCCTGCGAGGAAGTGCAAGGCACTTTCGCGCTGACGATCTCCGGCCGTGGCTTCGACAGCCGCGTCTCGCCCGGAATGAGCGAGAGTTTTCTCGGCTCCGAATGCGTCTCCTGCGGCGCCTGCGTGCAGGCCTGCCCGACCGCGACGCTGACCGAAAAGTCCGTCATCGAGATCGGCCAGCCCGAGCACTCCGTCGTCACCACCTGCGCCTATTGCGGCGTCGGCTGCACCTTCAAGGCCGAGATGCGCGGCGAGGAAGTCGTCCGCATGGTGCCCTACAAGGACGGCAAGGCCAATCGCGGCCATTCCTGCGTCAAGGGCCGCTTCGCCTGGGGCTATACCAATCACAAGGAGCGCATCCTCAATCCGATGATCCGCGAGCGGATCGAGGATCCGTGGCGCGAAGTGTCCTGGGACGAGGCGTTCTCGTTTGCCGCAGCGAAGATGCGCGGCATCCAGAAGAAATACGGCCGCGACGCCATCGGCGGCATCACCTCGTCCCGCTGCACCAACGAAGAAACCTATCTGGTGCAGAAGCTGATCCGTGCGGGCTTCGGCAACAACAATGTCGACACCTGCGCCCGCGTCTGCCACTCGCCGACCGGCTATGGCCTGTCGCAGACCTTCGGCACGTCGGCCGGCACGCAGGATTTCGACTCGGTCGAGAATACCGACGTCGCCATGATCATCGGCGCCAATCCGGCCTCGGCTCACCCCGTCTTCGCCTCCCGCCTGAAGAAGCGGCTGCGCCAGGGCGCGAAGCTGATCGTGCTCGATCCGCGCCGCACCGAAATGGTGGACTCGCCGCATGTGAAGGCGCTGCATCTGCCCCTGATGCCCGGCACCAACGTCGCTGTCGTGACGGCGCTGGCGCATGTCATCGTCACCGAAGGTCTCGTCAACGAGACCTTCGTGCGCGAGCGCTGCGACTGGAGCGAGTTCGAGGAATGGGCCGCCTTTGTCGCCCAGCCCAAGCATAGCCCGGAAGCGACTGCGATCCTCACTGGCGTCGATCCGAATGATTTGCGCGAAGCGGCCCGCATCTACGCCACCGGCGGCAATGGCGCGATCTATTACGGGCTCGGCGTCACCGAGCACAGCCAGGGTTCGACCACGGTGATCGCGATCGCCAATTTGGCGATGGCGACCGGCAATATCGGCCGTCCCGGCGTCGGCGTGAACCCGCTGCGCGGCCAGAACAACGTGCAGGGCTCCTGCGACATGGGCTCGTTCCCGCACGAACTGCCCGGCTACCGTCACATCTCCGGCGATGCCGTGCGCGACCAGTTCGAGGCGCTCTGGAACGTCAAGCTCAACCCGGAGCCAGGCCTGCGCATTCCCAACATGTTCGACGCCGCCATCGAAGGCACGTTCATGGGCATCTACGTGCAGGGCGAAGACATCCTGCAGTCCGATCCCAACACCAAGCATGTGGTGGCGGCGCTGTCGGCGATGGAATGCGTCATCGTCCACGACCTCTTCCTCAACGAGACCGCGAACTACGCCCATGTGTTCCTCCCCGGCTCGAGCTTCCTCGAGAAGGACGGCACCTTCACCAATGCCGAACGCCGCATCCAGCGCGTTCGCAAGGTGATGTCGCCGAAGAACGGCATGGCCGACTGGGAGGTCACGATCGCGCTGGCCAAGGCGATGGGTCTGGAGATGAACTACAGCCATCCGTCCGAGATCATGGACGAGATCGCGGCGCTGACGCCGACCTTCGCCGGCGTCTCCTACGCCAAGCTCGACGAGCTCGGCTCGGTGCAGTGGCCCTGCAACGAGAAGGCGCCGGAAGGCACGCCGGTGATGCATATCGGCGGCTTCGTCCGCGGCAAGGGCAAGTTCATCGTCACTGAATATGTCGCAACTGACGAGCGAACCGGTCCCCGCTTCCCGTTGCTGCTCACCACGGGCCGCATCCTCAGCCAGTACAATGTCGGCGCGCAGACACGGCGCACCGAGAACGTGGTCTGGCATGCCGAGGACCGGCTGGAGATCCACCCGCACGACGCCGAACTGCGCGGCGTGCGCGGCGGCGACTGGGTGCGGCTGCAGAGCCGCGCCGGCGAGACCACGCTGCGCGCGGAGATCACCGACCGCGTGTCGCCGGGCGTGGTCTACACCACCTTCCATCATCCCGACACTCAGGCTAACGTGATCACGACCGACTATTCGGACTGGGCGACCAACTGCCCCGAATACAAGGTGACGGCCGTGCAGATCTCGCCATCGAACGGCCCGTCCGACTGGCAGAAGAGCTACGACGAGCAGGCGCGGCACTCCCGCCGCATCGCGCCCGCCGAGGCTGCGGAGTAACAGGATGCACGTGCCTGTCCAGGCCATCGACCGCGATATCTGGCGCGACGGCGTTGCGTCAGAAGGGACGCGGCTGATCCCCGAGGAGACACCGCTGGCGCTGACCTATAATGGCGGCACCTATGCCGTCATGATGGGGACTCCGCAGAACCTCGAGGATTTTGCCGTCGGCTTCAGCCTGGACGAAGGCATCATCACATCGGTCGACGACATCAAGTCGCTCGATGTGGTCCGCCTCGACGACGGCATCGAGCTGCGCATGTGGCTCGAGCAGGACAACGCCGCGCGCATCAGCGAGCGGCGCCGCCACATTGCCGGGCCCACCGGCTGCGGCATCTGCGGCATCGACTCCATCGCCGAAGCCATACGGCCTGCGGCCATCGTGCCGCCGGGCCAGACCTTCACGCCCGAGCAGATCATGGCGGCGATGCAGACCATCGCGCCCCTGCAGGCGATCAACATCCAGACCCGCGCGGTCCACGCAGCGGCGTTCTGGTCGCCTTCGAATGGCATTGGCGCCTTGCGCGAGGACGTCGGCCGCCACAACGCGCTGGACAAGCTCGCGGGCTCGCTGGCGCGCAGCCGGACGGACGCAAGCTGCGGCATGGTTCTGCTGACGAGCCGCGTGTCGGTCGAGATGGTGCAGAAGACGGCCGCCATTGGCGCGCCGGTGATGGTCGCGGTCTCCGCCCCCACCGCGCTCGCGGTCCGCACCGCGGAGGCCGCCGGCATCACGCTGATTGCGATTGCCCGCAGCGACGGGTTTGAAGTGTTCACGCACCCGGGCCGCATCACGGCTCATCGTGCTCCGGAGATCGTCAATGTCGTCGCCTGACCGCCTCGTCTACATGGCCAACCAGATCGGCACGTTCTTCCGCAGCCAGGGCCACGACAAGGCCGTGCCGGGGATCGCCGACCACATCAAGAAGTTCTGGGATCCCCGGATGAAGCGCGCCATCTTCGCGCACCTCGATGCCGGCGGCGCAGGCCTCGAGCCGAACGTGCTCGAAGCCCTCACCTCGCTCAAGCAGCCCTGAGCGCGGGCGCCGGGCCGCGCACTCTATCGAAATCGCACGATTATCTCGCCGATACCGGGCGCGGCCAAGTGTCGGCTCGCAATTTATTGCGTGGCTCATAGGCGTACGCTGGCATTATCCTGTCACTCCAGACAATGAGGCGGCAGATGACCCGGAAGAAACTCGAAGGCATTGAGGACTACCAGGGCGCGGCCGCAGGCTGGGGCGCGCTGAAAGCAGTCGCCGACGCGGTTCGCGGGCAGATGTCGCCGGCTAAGGAGACCCATGGTCTCCTCACCATGAACCAGCCCCACGGCTTCGACTGTCCCGGTTGCGCCTGGCCGGACCCGAAGCACACCTCGTCGTTCGAGTTCTGCGAAAATGGCGCCAAAGCCGTGACCTGGGAGGCGACGGCCAAACGGACCACGCCCGAGTTCTTCGCCAGCCACACCGTCAGCGAACTCTGGACCTGGCAGGATTACGATCTCGAAAACGAAGGCCGCCTCACCCACCCTATGGTGTACGATCGCGCCACGGACCGTTATCTGCCGATCTCGTGGCAGGATGCCATGAGCCAGATCGGCGCGGCGCTGCGCGCGCTTCCTGATCCGAACATGGCTGAGTTCTACACCTCGGGACGGGCCTCGAACGAGGCCGCTTTCCTGTATCAATTGTTCGTCCGCGAATACGGCACCAACAACTTTCCCGACTGTTCGAACATGTGCCACGAGGCCACCAGCGTCGGCCTTCCGGAATCGATCGGGGTTGGCAAGGGCACGGTGACGCTGGAGGACTTCGACCACAGCGACTGCATCTTCTGCATCGGCCACAATCCCGGCACCAACCATCCGCGCATGCTGACCACGCTTCGCGAGGCGTCCAAGCGCGGCGTGCCGATCATCGCGATCAATCCGCTTCGCGAACGCGGCCTGGAGCGCTTTACATCGCCGCAGAGTCCGGTGGAGATGTTGACGCTCGACTCCACACCGATCGCGTCCTCCTACTATCTGGTGAAGGTCGGCGGCGACATCGCGGTGCTCAAGGGCATGATGA
Source organism: Bradyrhizobium rifense (assembly GCF_008123425.1). Taxonomy (GTDB): domain Bacteria; phylum Pseudomonadota; class Alphaproteobacteria; order Rhizobiales; family Xanthobacteraceae; genus Bradyrhizobium; species Bradyrhizobium rifense. The sequence goes on along the minus strand of NZ_VSSS01000031.1, from coordinate 33,039 downwards.
AGACCCTGCTTGCCCTCGATGCAAGCAGCCTTGCGAAAGGTGGCCCCGGCCTGCTCGACCGCGAGTTCATCGCGGCCCACACCACAGGCATCGAGGCCTTGCTGGCAGATATCGAGGCGACGTCCTGGGATGCGATCGAGGCGGCGTCCGGTCTCCCGCGGTTTGACATCGAGGCCATCGGAAACGTCTATGCCAAGGCCAATCGTGTCATCATCAACTATGGCATGGGCATTACCCAGCACCGGCACGGCACCGGCAATGTGCAGCAGATCGCCAATCTGCTGATGCTCCGCGGCAATATCGGACGCGAGGGCGCCGGCATCTCGCCGTTGCGCGGCCATTCCAATGTGCAGGGCGACCGGACCGTCGGCATCACCGAAATCCCAAATGACGCTCTGCTCGACGGCATTTCCCGCGTCTTCGGTTTCGAGCCACCACGCGCGAAAGGACATAACGCGGTCGAGGCGGTCGAAGCCATCCGGGACGGCCGTTCGAAGGCGCTGATCTGCCTCGGCGGCAATCTCGCCGTCGCCATGTCGGACCCGCAAGCCACCTTCGAGGCGATGCGCGGCCTCGATCTTGCTGTCCATATCGCAACCAAACTCAATCGCTCACACCTGCTGCTGGCCAGGCAATCGTTCATCCTGCCATGTCTGGGACGCACCGAAATCGACATGCAAGCCACTGGCCCGCAAGCCGTCACCGTTGAAGACTCGATGTCGATGGTGCATGCATCGCGCGGCGGCCTGAAGCCCGCATCCGAACACCTGAAATCCGAACCGGCCATCATCGCCGAAATGGCGATGGCGACATTGCCCAATACCAAAGTGCGATGGTCGGAGATGATTGCCGACTACAACAAGATACGGGATGCGATCGAAGCCATTTTTCCCGCGTTCAAGGATTTCAACGCGCGCGTCCTGCATCCCGGCGGCTTCCGTCCTCGCAACGCCGCCTCCGAACGCGAATGGCTGACACCGACCAAGAAGGCCAATTTCCTGATCTATCCCGGCCTCGAAGAAGATCCGCCGAACGAAAATGCACTGACGCTGACCACGATCCGCAGCCACGATCAGTACAACACGACGCTGTATGGGCTGAACGACCGCTATCGGGGCATCAAGGGGCGCCGCGACGTGGTCTTCGTCAACGCGCAGGATCTTGCAAAACGCGGATTAAGCCATGGCGACATCGTCGACGTCAGCGTTGATGATCCGGCCGAGCAAGGCCTGAGTGAGCGCATCCTGCGCGGCGTGACGGCTGTCGCCTACAAGATCGCTGAAGGGTCGGTTGCGGCCTACTACCCAGAGGCCAATGTGCTGGTCGCGCTCGATCACTACGACGCGAAGTCTGGAACGCCGTCGTACAAATCCATACCGGTGCAGATCAAGCCGGCTGCCGACGCGACGTCAAAGCCGAACTAGCCGCGATTGTCGACCAGCGCCTTGAACACGCGCCGCACCTCGCCTTGCGTCTCCTTCACCCGCGCCTCCAGCGACGAGAAATCCGGCGCATCGCCAGCGCGCGCCATCACGCGCTGAAGATCGGTGCCCGCCGTTTCCGGCTTGAAGCGGTCGCTGACGCAGAGCCGCAGGATCTGCGTCAGATCGTGATAGAGCCGCGCCGCGGCGCGCAGGATCTCCGCCTCCGAGTGCGGCAGCACGCCGAGCCTCGCGGCATTCTCCAGCACCTGCACCGTGCTTACGTCGAGAATATCCGGCTTGGCATGGGCATGGACGAGCTGGAGATATTGCGCGATGAAGTCGATATCGACCATGCCGCCGGAGGCATATTTCAGGTCCCAATAGTCGGTCTCGCCCTTCTCCTGCGCGATCGCCCGGCGCATGTCGGCGACGTCGTTGGCGGTGACCGCGGGATCGCGGCGACGGGTCAGGACCTCGCGGATGATACTCTCGATCCGCACGGTAAATTCGGGCGATGCCGAGACCACGCGCGCGCGCGTCAACGCCATGTGCTCCCAGGTCCAGGCCTCGTTGGCCTGATAGTCCGCAAAGGAGACGAGGCTCGATGCCACCGGACCCGCGCGTCCCGAGGGACGCAGCCGCATGTCGATCTCGTAGAGCACGCCGTAATTGGTGCGGGTGGTGAAGGCGCTGATCAGGCGCTGGGTGAGGCGCGCAAAGTAATGCGCGCCCTGGAGTGATTTCTGGCCGTCGGAGTCCGGATTGTCGCTGTCGAAATCATAGAGCAGGATCAGATCGAGATCCGAGGACGCCGTCATCTCGCGGCTGCCGAGCCGGCCCATCGCGATGATGGCGGTCTCCTGCCCGTTGATCCGCCCATGCTGGTCGGCGAAGCGCTCCGCGACAAGGCGGTGCACGGTGTGGACGATGCCCTCGGCGACGTCGGCGAAGGCGGTGCTCGCCTGCTGCGCCGAGACGGTGCCGGAGAGGATGCGCGTGCCGATCAGGAACAGGCTTTCCTGCCCGAACAGGCGCAGGCGGTCCAAGAACTCCTCGTAGGAGCCTGCATCGTGCACCGTGGTCGCAAGCCGCGCAGACAATTCCCGCTTGTCCGGCATGGCGCCGAAGAAGCGCGGATCGATCAGGCCGTCCATCAGCTGCGGCTGCCGCACCAGCATCTCGCCAAGCCGGGGCGCCGCGCCCAGCACCAGCGCGACGAGCGCAACGAGATCGCGGTTCTGGCCGAGCAGCGTGATCAGCCGGCCGCCGCGCTGGAGCGCCTGAAGGAATTGATCGAACGCCACGACGGCACGGTCCGGCCCCTCGGCATGCGCGAGGCCGTCGATCAGGGCCGGGACGAACTCGACGAAGGCGTTTCGCGTCTGCTCGTTGCGGAAGACGCGGTAGTCGCCGGTGAGCCAGTCGCGGACGGTCTGCGCCACGGCGGCGGGCTTCTTGAAGCCGAGCGTCGTCAGGTACTGAAGCAGGCGCGGATCGTCGGGACCGGCGCGATAGTCGATCGCGGGCAGGCTTGCCGTGCCGGTCGGATCATCGCCCTCGAACAGCTTTTCGTAATGCCCCTGGACGATCCCGAGCTGGCTCAGCAGGTCGCGCGCAAAAGTCTCGCGGCTGTCATAGCCGAAGAACCAGGCGAAGCGTTCGACCGCCTCCTTGTCCTCCGGCAGCGCATGGGTCTGCTCGTCGGCGATCATCTGGAGACGGTGCTCGACCCGGCGCAGGAATTCATAGGCCGTAGTCAGCTCGTCGCGCGCCACAGGGGTGATCCAGTTGCTGGACGCGAGGATGTTGAGCGCGGCAAGCGTCGGCCGCACCCGCAATTCCGGATGCCGGCCGCCGGCGATCAGCTGCTGCGTCTGGGCGAAGAATTCGATCTCGCGGATGCCGCCACGGCCGACCTTGACGTTGTGGCCCTCGACCGAGACCTCGCTCTGGCCGCGATAAGTCTGCATCTGCCGCTTCATGTCGTGCACGTCGGCAAGTGCGGCGAAGTCGAGATGCTTGCGCCAGACGAACGGCGCGATCTCGGCCAGCATCGCCTCACCTGCTCTGGCGTCGCCGGCGCAGGCACGCGCCTTGATCATCGCGGCGCGCTCCCAGGTGCGCCCTTCCCGCTCGTAGTAGTTCAGCGCGGCGTCGCGCGAGATCGCCACTTGCGTCGAGGACGGGTCAGGACGCAGCCGCAGATCGACGCGGAAAACATAGCCGTCATAGGTGCGCTGCTGGAGGATGCGCGCCATGCCCTGCGTCACCCGGACGAAGAACGGCTGCGGCTCGATGTCGGGCGCAAGCGTCGTGGCATCGGGATCGAAGAACACGATGAGATCGATGTCGCTGGAATAGTTCAGCTCGCCCGCGCCCATCTTGCCCATCGCGAGCACGATCAGGCCGCAGCCGACCTCCGGCGCTTCCGGATCTGGCGGCACGAGCTTGCCGCGTGCGGCTTCCTGTCGCAGCAAGTACTGCAGCGCCGCCTGCACCGACGACACCGCAATGTCGGTCAGCGCGGCTGTCACCCGCATCACCGGCCAGACTCCGCCGGTGTCGCACAGCGCGATCAGGAGCGCCGCCTCCGCCTTCATGCGACGAAGCAGCCGCATCACCTCGGCTTCGTCGGGGGCGGCGAGCACCGCGCTCCTCGCCTCTGCGATCAGCGCAGCGAGATGTGCATCCGGCTCGCATTCGAGCAGCCGGATCAGGCGCAGCGGATCGGCACGCACCAGATCGAACAGATAAGGCGAGAATTCCGCGATCCCGGCGAGAATGTCCCGGGCAAAGGGATGGACCAGCAACGCTTCAACACGAGCCGAGTGTGCCGGCTCAAGCTCGGCCAGCCAGCTTTCAAAACGTGGTTCGTCGATTGTGGAAGCGGCAATATGGGGAGCCTCCGCGAAGCGCGCGGCCAGGCTCTCACCATGCTTGTCCGCGTTTCCCGGCGCGGAGTGGTTCATGCCACCTTCTGTGGCACATCCGGCATTGGCGGAGCAACCCTGTCGCCGGCCCCCGCGCGCGCCGGCAGCATCAGCGTGACGACGAGGCCAGGCTGAGCGTCGCCCAGCCGCAATTCACCGCCATGCAATGTGGCGACAGCGGATGCAAGGCTGAGGCCGAGGCCGGAGCCCGGCATGGTGCGGCTCGCCTCCAGCCGGACGAATCGCTCGACGACGTGCTTGCGATCGGCCTCGGGGATTCCGGGGCCGCGATCGGTGACGCTGAGCAGCACCTGGTCTCCCTCGCGCTTCGCCTCGATCGTGATCTGACGGGCGTCCATGCTGACCACGGTTCCCGCCGACTGCGCCGCCGGCTTGCCGTATTTGATCGCGTTCTCGACGAGATTGGCGAGCGCCTGGCTGATCAATTCACGATTGCCGTGAATGGGCGCGGCTTGCGTCTTCACCCTCAAGGTCATGCCGTCATCCTCGGCCAGCGGCTCGTAGAGCTCGTGAATGCCGCCCGCGACATCGGCCGCGTCGAAATCATCCATGTTGCCGCGTGCCTGGCCGGACTCCGCGCGCGCGATCATCAGCAGCGCGTTGAAGGTGCGGATCAGCCCGTCGGATTCCTCGATGGTCCGCTCCAGCGCCGCGCGGTAGTCGGCCTCGCCGCCCGATTTCGCCAGCGCTTCCTCGGCGCGATTGCGCAATCGCGTCAGCGGCGTCTTGAGGTCGTGGGCGATGTTGTCGGAGACTTCCTTCAGCCCCGCCATCAGCGCCTCGATCCGCTCCAGCATGGCGTTGAGGTTTTCGGCGAGGCGGTCGAGCTCGTCGCCGCTGCGCCCGACGGGCAGGCGCTCGCTGAGATCGCCGATCATGATGCGATGCGCCGTGCCGGACATCGCGTCGATGCGCGTCAGCACCCTGCGCGCGACGAAAATGCCGCCGCCGAGGCCAAGCACCACGACGATCAGCACCGACCATTGCGCCGCCTTGGCGACGATACCGAACAAGCGCCGTCGCTCGTCGAGATCGCGGCCGATCAGGAGACGGAAGCCGTTCTCCAACTCGGTCACACGCACCAGCGCGCGATGATCGTGTTCGTTCGCGTCCTCGATTCGCCTGTAGGCCGTCTCGGACCAGCCGCGCGTCGCCATCACGCCCGGTGCCAGCGAGCCGACATTGCCGGCAACCGCCTGCCCGGTCGGCGTGGTCACGAGGTAGAGATTGGCGCCCGGCCGCAGCGCGCGATATTCGATCGCGCGCACCAGGCCGAACAGGCCGCGGCGCCCGTAGATGTCGTTGATCTCCGAGGTCTCGGCATTCACCGTCTGCGTGATCTCTTCGGTGATCAGCCGCCGCGTGTTCCAGGCGAAATAGCCGAGCAGCGAGGCCGCGAAAATCGCAAACAGGAACAGGTAGACCAGCGTCAGCCGGAATGCCGTGGTGCGGACGAGTTTACCGAATGCCGTCACGGATCATGTACCCGGCGCCGCGGATCGTGTGCAGCAGCGGCCGCTCGAAACCCTTGTCGATCTTGGAGCGCAGCCGCGAAATGTGCACGTCGATCACGTTGGTCTGTGGATCGAAATGATAGTCCCAGACGTTTTCCAGCAGCATGGTGCGCGTCACCACCTGGCCGGCATGCTTCATCAGATATTCGAGCAGGCGGAATTCGCGCGGCTGCAGCGTCAGCTCGTCCTTGCCGCGGGCGACGCGGTGAGAGAGCCGGTCGAGCTCGAGGTCGCCGACACGGTAGAGCGTATCCTCGGCCGGGCCGCCGCGGCGGCGCGACAGCACCTCGACGCGGGCGAGCAGCTCGGCGAAGGAATAGGGTTTTGGCAGATAGTCGTCACCGCCGGCGCGCAGGCCCTTGATGCGATCGTCGACCTGCCCGAGCGCGGAGAGAATCAGCACCGGCGTCGTATCGCCCTTGTCGCGCAGCAAGCCGATCAGCGACAGCCCGTCGCGCTTGGGCAGCATGCGGTCGACCACCAGCACGTCGTAATCGCCGTTCTCGGCCATGACGAGGCCCTCCTCGCCGTCACCGGCGTGGTCGGCAATGTGTCCGACCTCGCGAAACGCCTTCACGAGATAGTCGGCGGATTCGCGGTCGTCTTCGATGATGAGGAGGCGCATTGTGCGTTCGGCGGCGGTCAAGGAGGTCAACCTTCTCTGAACATGACGCGAGCGGCAATCGCATGCAAGCCAAGCGATCGGGACTTGGGTAGGCAAAAAGGCGGGCGGTGAAGCTGGGGGGACCTCACCGCCCTAGGCCTTCCGACGGAGGGGGGCGTAATTCCACCGGAAGGTAGGTGTGGGGAGCAAACGTGACGCTGCTCCCCGGAAGAGTGCCGGCGGCGGGGGCGACTGATGCCGGCGACACCCTTCATCTCGTAAGCCTCCTGAGGCTAAAGGCTTGTTAGCCCTTGGCGATCGGCACGGCGACGAAGCGCGACTGGCCGCCGCTCTTCACCCGCATCAGGACGCTGTTCTTGTTGTCGGTCCGCGCCGTGTTGATGGCGTCGCGGACATCGCCGGCGGTGCTCACGCTCTTGCCGCCGACCTCGAGAATCACGTCACCTTCCTTGAAGCCGCGCTCGGCGGCTGCGCTCTTCGGATCGACTTCGGTGACCACGACGCCGTCCTTGCCGGCGCCGGCCACGGAGTTGGCGGGCGCAACCGTCATGCCGAGCTTCGGCACATCGGTGCCCTTGCTCGCGCCCTTGCCGCTGTCGCTATCGATGTCGGCCTTGGCCTCGACCGTGTTCGGCAACTGGCCGAGCGTCAGGTTCACGACCTTGTCCTGCCCCTTGTGCAGCACATTGAGCTTCACGGTCGCGCCGGGCGCCAAGCCGCCGATGGTGCGGGCGAGCTCGCGGGCATCCTTGACGGATTCGCCGTTGACCGACGTGATCACGTCGCCGGACTCGATGCCGGCCTTCGCCGCCGGACCGTTTGCCTGCGGCTCTGCCACCAGCGCGCCTTCGGCCTTCTTCATGCCGAGGCTGTCGGCGATGTCCGAGGTGACAGGCTGGATCTGCACGCCGATCCAGCCGCGGCTGACCGAGCCCTTGTCCTTGAGCTGGGCGACCACGCTCTTCACGGTGCTGGCGGGAATCGAGAACGCGATGCCGACGCTGCCGCCGGAGGGCGAGTAGATCGCGGTGTTGACGCCCATCACCTCACCGTTGGTGTCGAAGGCCGGACCACCCGAATTGCCCTTGTTCACGGGCGCGTCGATCTGGATGAAATCGTCATAGGGACCGTTGCCGATGTCGCGGCCGCTGGCCGAGACGATGCCCGCGGTCACGGTGCCGCCGAGGCCGAACGGATTGCCGACCGCCAGCACCCAGTCGCCGATGCGCGGCTTGCCGTCGGCAAGCTTGGCGAACGAGAAGTTCGAGCCGCCCTCGACCTTGATCAGAGCAAGGTCGGTGCGCTGGTCGGTGCCGATCACCTTGGCGCTGTAGGTCTTGCCGTCGTCGGTGGTGACCTCGACCTTGTCGGCGCCGTCGACCACATGGTTGTTGGTCACGGCAAAGCCGTCCGCCGAGATGAAGAAGCCGGAGCCCTGGCCCTGCACGACGCGGCCACGACCACCGCCCTTCAGACCGGGAATGCCGTCCGGACCGCCGAAGCGGCGGAAGAATCGCTCCATCGGCGAGCCCGGCTGGAACGGCGAGGCGGAATCATCGCCATCGTCGTTGCTCGCGGTCTTTTCCTTGAGATTGACCTTCACCGAGATCACCGACGGCTTCACCCGCTCGACGATGTCGGCGAAGCCGATCGGACGCTCGACCTTCTTGACCTCGTTGTTGACCTGCGCGTGCGCCGGGCTGGAGAACAGGTCGGCGGGCGACGTCGACGGGCTGAAGCCGTGGACCGCGATGCCGAGGCCGGCGACGACCGAGGCCATCAGCGCGATCCTGCGGGCGGAAAACACCGAACGGCGGGGCTGCCGGTAGGACGGAAGGTTCGTGAGGTCGATACGGTCGTTCATGCAGGTCTCCAGGGCCTTGAAATCCATTTGGTGCCTGATGGCGGCACCTTACGGACCTGAACATGGGGACTTCCGCCTTACCGCGCGCTGGCTGCGGGGTTAAACTTTTGTAATAAAGAACGTGCCGGCATGCGGCAGTTTAGCGCACACCGAAAATCGTGGTTTGACAGGAATTTATTCAAGTTCCCGTGACGGCGCCCACGCGCTCGCGCCGACGTAAATCCAGCTAGCGCGATGCCGCATCTTCGGACATCAACGCGGCGAGCTGTGCCTGTTCGTCGGGCGTGAGCGGCGGTTGCGGAACCTCTGCGCCGGCCTGCGCGCGGCGTCGGTTTTGCCGCCACAGCGCAAAGCCGCCGCCGGCCAGCAGCAGCGGCGCGAGCAGCCACAACAGCATGGTCTGCCGTTCGAAGCGCGGCTTCAGCAGCACGAACTCGCCGTAACGGGCGACCAGAAAGTCGAGCACCTGAGAGTTGCTGTCGCCGGCCGCGATCCGCTCGCGCACGAGGAGCCGCAGATCGCGCGCGAGCGGCGCATCGGAATCGTCGATCGACTGGTTCTGGCAGACCATGCAGCGCAGCTCGCGCGACAAGTCTCTCGCGCGCGCCTCCTTGACCGGATCAGACATGATCTCGTCAGGCTGCACGGCGTAGGCCGCTGGAGCGGCCAGCAGCACAAGCGCGACGATCGCGGACATTATCCGGCGCATCAAAATCACTCCGCCGGTTGCAGGCGCTGCTTGGCCCGCGCCGGCTTCGGCGCACCGACCCGCAGGCGTCGGTCGGATAGCGACAGCACGCCGCCGAACGCCATCAGCACGGGCCCCCACCAGATCAGGAGCACCAACGGCTTGTGATAGATGCGCACGGCGATCGCGCCCTCGCCGGTGACGTCACCGAGCGAGATGTAGAGCTGGCTCGCACCGCGGGTCAGCAGCGCAGCCTCGGTGGTCGAGGAGCCGCGTGTGGTAAAACTGCGTTTCGACGGCGTCATGACGCTGAGCGCTTCGCCGTCCCGACTGACGTTGAACTGGGCAATCATCTCGCGGTAGTTCGGCCCCTGGCGCTCGAGCAGGCCGTCGAGCTTCAGCTCATATCCGGCGACCTGCGCAACGTCGTTCGGCTTCATGGTCGCGATATATTCGCTGTTCCAGGTGGTCTCGCAGACGATCCCGATCAGCGCAACGCCGAGGCCGGCATGCGCGAACACGGTTCCCCAGGCCGAGCGCGGCAGGCCGCGGGCGCGGTGCAGCGACGTCGCGAACGGCAGGCGAAACAGGCCGGTTCGTTCGGCCAGATCAGTCGCCGCACCGGCAATGACGAAGACTCCGAGCCCGATCGCCAATGGCGCCAGCGCGCTGCCGCCACGCGTCCAGGCCCAGACAAGGGCGATCACGACAAGAGCCGCCACGCCGGCTGCAAGAAGGCGCTGGGTGACGCCGAGCAGATCGCCCCGCTTCCACGCCAGCATCGGCCCGAACGGCACGGCGAGCAGCAGCAGAACGAACAGCGGAGCGAAGCTGAGATTATAAAATGGTGCGCCCACAGACATCTTGAAATCGGCGAGCACTTCCATCGCCAGCGGATAAAGCGTTCCGAACAGCACGACGGCACAGGCCACCGTCAGCAGCAGATTGTTCAGCACCAGCGCGCCCTCGCGCGAGATCGGCGCGAACAGGCCACCCTGCTTCAACGAGGTCGCACGTCCCGCGAACAGCGACAGGCTGCCGCCGATGAACAGGCAGAGGATCAGCAGGATGAAGACGCCGCGGGTCGGATCGTTGGCGAAGGCGTGGACGGAGGTGATGACGCCGGAGCGCACCAGGAAGGTGCCGAGCAGCGACAGCGAGAAGGTCAGGATCGAGAGCAGGATGGTCCAGACCTTCAGCGCGTTGCGCTTCTCCATCACCAGCGCCGAGTGCAACAGCGCCGTGCCGGCGAGCCACGGCATCAACGAGGCGTTCTCGACCGGGTCCCAGAACCACCAGCCGCCCCAGCCGAGCTCGTAATAGGCCCAGTAGGAGCCCATCGCGATGCCGAGCGTGAGGAAGATCCAGGCGACCAGCGTCCACGGCCGCACCCAGCGCGCCCAGGCCGCATCGATCCGTCCCTCGATCAGCGCCGCGATCGCGAACGAGAACGAGATCGAAAAGCCGACATAGCCGAGATAGAGCATTGGCGGATGCACGGCGAGACCGATGTCCTGCAGCACCGGATTGAGATCGCGCCCCTCGATCGGCGGATTGACGATGCGCAGGAACGGATTCGAGGTGATCAGGATGAAGAGATAGAAGGCGCTCGCGATCCAGGCCTGAACTGCGAGCACATGCGCGCGCAGCGACAGCGGCAGGTTGTTGCCGAAGGCCGCGACCAGCCCGCCGAACAGCGCCAGGATCGACACCCACAGCAGCATCGAGCCTTCATGATTTCCCCACACGCCGGTGATCTTGTAGATCAACGGCTTCATGGAGTGGGAGTTCTCGTAGACATTGGCGACGGAGAAATCCGAGTTCACGTGCAACGTCACGAGCGCGATGAACGACGCGCCGACGAACAGGAGCTGCGCCAGCGCGGTGGAACGCGCCACGTTCATCAGCGCGGGATCGCGCAGGCGCGCGCCGATCATCGGCACGAAGGACTGGATCAGCGCCAGCGCGAGCGCCAGCACCAGCGCGTAATGTCCGGCTTCCGCGATCACTGCACCGCTCCCTGCGAATTGCCTTGCGCCGTAGTCGCCGCCGGCTTAGTGCCACCAGAAGCCATATTAGGATCTTTGGCGCCGTAATCGTCCTTCCAGTGCCCCTGCTTCTTCAAGGCATCGGCGACGTCCTTGGGCATGTAGGTCTCGTCGTGCTTGGCCAGCACGGTGTCGGCCTTGAACACGCCGTTGGCATCGAGCGCGCCTTCGGCGACGACGCCCTGCCCTTCTCGAAAGAGATCGGGCAGGATGCCCTTGTAGGCGACAGGCAGCTTGGCACCGCCGTCGGCCACTTCAAACGTCACCGCGAGATTGTCGCCGCGCTGGAGCGAGCCCGGCTGCACCAGGCCGCCGAGGCGAAAACGCTTGCCGGGCTGGACGTGGTTTTCGGCCACCATGGTCGGGGTCGAGAAGAACACGATGGAGTCGCGCAGTGCGTTGAGCACCAGCGCGGCCGCGAGCGCGAGCACGGCGAGCGAGCCGCCGATGATGGTCATACGTCGCTGCTTGCGCGTCATGGCGTATCCGTTCTCCGCTCGTCCCGTGCTGCGACTGTCATCCGTCGAGCCCGAGAGTCTTGAGCCCTTCGTTGAGCTGGCGCAACCGCTCGGAATCCTTGGCGACCGCCTGACGCGCGTCGGTCGAGGCGCCTAGCGCCTTGTCGCGATCACCCATCACGAGATAAGCGCGCACCAGACGCAGCCAACCCTCGACATCGTCGCCGTTCTGCTTGAGGCGCGTGGCGAGACGTTCGACCATGCTGCGGATCATCGCGTTGCGATCGCCGTCGTTCATCTCCTTGGACGCTGCGATCGTCTCGTCGGACAGCGCCGGCATCGTCACGCCGCCACCCCCGACCCGCGCGAGCGAGGTCTGCACCAGCGGCCGCCACGGCGCATCGGCAGGTGCTTTCGCCAGCAGCGCGCGCCAGATATTGGCCGCGTCATCCTTGCGGCCGTCCTGCTCCGCGGCGAGCCCGAGGAAGTAATTCGCCTTGGGATCGTCGGCGTTGAGCGCATGCGCGCGCTCGAACTCGGTCTTGGCTTCCGCCGTCACCACGCCGCTGGCCGCGGCCGTGATCGCCTCGCCGAGATCGGAGCGGCGCTCCGCGCTCTCGCCGTTATAGGTGATCGAGTTGCGATAGGCGCGCACGGCCTCGTCGAAGCGGCCAACCCGCTCCAGCACCGGCGCGAGCACGTTCCAGCCGCGGCCGTCGGTCGGATTTTTTTCCAGATGTTGCTGGACCTGCACCACGAGGTTCTCGAGCGACTGCGCCATGCCGGGTCCGGCGCCACGCTCCCGCTGCGCCAGCGGGAAGTCGCGAAGCGCGGGCGAGCCGAGCGGAACATAGATCGCGGCCGCCACCAGAGGCAGGCCGACCAGCGCCAGCACGGCAGCCGCGCGGCGCCATTTCAGACTGGATGTCGGCACGAGCGCAGACTCGCTGCCGGCGGCGGCGAGCAGCCTGCGGCTGATCTCGACGCGCGCCGCCTCGGCTTCAGGTCGCGCGATCAGGCCTGCCGCGAGATCACGGTCGATCTCGGCCAGCTGATCCTTGTAGACCGCGACCTCGCTGCCTTGATTGTCAGGACGCGCACCACGGCCGAGCGGCCAGAGCACGGCGAAGATCGCCGCGACCGTCATCAGCGCGAACACGAACCATAGCGTCATCAGGCAAGCTTCCGGCAGCGCGCGAGCCGCGCCTGTAGCTGGCTTTACACCACGGCCGGACGATGCGGCAATTGACAATTGTCAATTTGGCGCGAGCGCACACAGTCCCGAAATAGTGAAAATCCAACGGCTTAGCCGATCACGAAGTCCACGCTTTGGGCGGCGTCCTCGCCGTGCCCGTTGAAGGCCTTCAGGAAGTATGTTCCCGGCTCGATGGCCTCAGGCAATCTGATCCGCAACGCCCCGACGGGAACGGGCGATGCAACCCTGGTCACGGTCTCGGGCAGTTGCCGACCGCTTGCCTTCTCGACCAGCACCACCTTCGCGCCGACCATCAGCCTTTGATATTTGGCAACAATGACACGGTTTTCAATTTCGATGGAGCTGATAACGGGTTTCATGCGCCTACAGATAGAAATTCCAGGAGCCTGCACGGGACCGTAGGGCTCGCAATCGGCAGCGTCAACTACAAATTGTGATCACGAAAAGATGCGCTTGGATCAGCTGGCGCGCGTCGATTTGCGCTCGCCCGTCGCCGCGTTCTCTGCGGCGCGGCTCATCAGCGAGGCGTAATCGTCGCCAAACAGCACCTGGCAGAAGCGGATCGCGGCCTGCACCTGCTGCTGCCGGTAGGTGCGGACCTTGTGATCGGCGGCGCGCAGCGACTGCACCAGCTGCTCGGTCGACCGTTCCACATATTGCTGCAGGTCGGAATAGGTGCGCAGCGTCACCTCGTTGATCGCAAGCTCACTGGCGTAGTTGCGGCAGGTCGCGACGAAATCGATCAGCGCCACGGTTTCCTCGACCTCGGTGCTGTCGATCCGCGCGCCCGGCGGAATGTCCTTCTCGGGGCGCTGGCGCAGGATGCGGCGGACGCGGCCGGGAACGCTGTCGATCTCGGACTGCAGCGCGTTGGAGATGTCGGCCCGGATCGAGGTCAGCTGCTTGCCCCAGGCGGAATCGTTACGCAGGTCGAGCTCGGTGCGCAGACCGCGGACGCCGTCATGCAGCGCCTTCAGATTGTCGGCGACGGTCTCGAAATGGCCGCGCTTGATGTCCATGCGCAAATTGGCGGCAACGCGGGCCAGATCGTGCAGGGCCATCGTGACAGCCACGCCGTAGGGCGTCGCCGCGACGCGGATCTCGTCGTCGGACGCGGCGATCTTGATGGCGAGACGAATGATCTGCCACGGTGCGGTCATGCGCTGGACCACCACCGACAGCGCAAATGGCAACATCTGCGGGGTCTGGAGCACGGGAATATTGAGGGCTGCGGTCACCGAGGCGATCTGGGGATCGCCGAATGCGCGCAGGAAGCGCGGCAGCTTTTCATTGAGCGTGCCGATGGCCTCGCGAACGGCGAGCACCGCGCCGATCGAATAGAGGTCCTCGATCACGCTGGGCGGACCGACACGGGCGAGCGCGCGCGACTTGTCGCCGCCGCCGGGCCCCGTCAGCTCGAAGATGGCGTCCGCAGCCACGGCCTGGAGCTTGAGCGCCAGCGCCTCGACCTGCCCCGCACTGTCTGACGCCGGCATGCGTGCCAGCGCCGCCTCGAATTCGTTGATCTTGTCCGGGGCGCCGTCGCGGCCGAGCCATTGCCAGATCGGAGACAGCGAGGAGCGGCGGATCTGGCCGACCCGGGTCGGGGCACCGGCCTCGACCAGGAACGGTTCCAGCACCTGGAACAGCAGCCGCGACAGATCGTCGGTGCGCGGCGGCGGAGCTTCGTCGGCCTCGGTCTTGCGCACGATCTTGCGCAGCTGCTCGAGCACGAGGGTCGCCACAGCCGTGTCCTGGCCACGCTCGAGCGCGCGCTCGAACTCCCGCATCAGCAGCGCCTGCGCCTGCGGCGGGAGCTGCGCGAGATATTCCCTCAGCCGCTCGATCGATGTCTGGCTCATGCGCCCGGGTAATGCACGGTAAAATGGCGGACGTAGGATGCGTCCTCTCCGATCATAGGTGGGTGCGCCTTAAGAAGCCGTTGAGGAAGTCGCTCCGAATACCTCCGGTTTCGCCCGGAAGCCGAAATAATCGTTTGGGATCAGAGGATTATATTCCGGGCAGCACCAGCTCGGCCCGCAGGCCCCCGATCGGCGCGCTGCCGAGCGAGAGGCTGCCGCCATAGAGCGCGGCAAGGTCGGTCACGATCGACAGCCCGAGCCCGGAGCCCGGCTTGGACTCGTCGAGCCTTTGACCGCGCCGGGAGACCTGCGCGCGCTCGGCCTCCGAGAGCCCGCTCCCGTCGTCATCGACGATGAGCCGCAGCCTGGGGCCTGCGCCGGGCTGGGTCGGTGCCTCGACCAACACCTCGATAAAGACGCGCGAGGCCGCCCATTTGCAGGCATTGTCGACGAGATTGCCGACCATCTCCTCCAGATCCTGCCGCTCGCCCCGGAATTTGGCTGACGGATCGGCCTTGGCCTCGACGACGATGCCGCGGTCGCGGTGGATCTTCTCCATGGTCCGCCGCAACGCTTCGATGGCGGGGGCAACCTCGGTCACGGTGCCGACGATCGAAACCCGGGCCGCGATACGGGCGCGCTCCAGATGATGGGCGAGCTGGTTGCGCATCACGTCCGCCTGCTCCATCACTTTGGCGGCGAACGGGTCGGCGGCATGCGTTCCGGCCTCGTTGACGATCACCGACAGCGGCGTCTTGATCGCGTGCGCGAGATTGCCGACATGGGTTCGCGCGCGCTCCACGATCTCGCGATTGGCGTCGATCAGCGCGTTGGTCTCGCGCGCGAGCGGCGCGATCTCGACCGGGAATTCGCCCTCGAGCCGCTCCGCCCTCCCGGAGCGGATGTCGGCGATGGATTCCGAGATGCGCTTGAGCGGCGCGAGACCGAAGCGGACCTGGAACACGGTCGTCAGCAGCAGCACGATGCCGAGTGCGGTGAAGGTGCCGCCGAGATAATAGTCAAAACTCCGCGTCTCGTCGAAAATCTCGGTGTCGTCGCCGGCGACGCTGACGAGGTATTTGCCGTCGGCGCCGAGATCGACGGGACGCTCGACCATGCGCAGATTCTGCCCTTCGGGCCCGTCGACATAAGCGAGGCGAATGCCGGCTGCGGTGAGCTCGGTGCCTTGATCCTCCAGCTTTGGCAGCTTCTTGTCCCAGAGCGAGCGCGAGGACCGCACCTCCGGCTTCTCGGTGTCGGTGCGCGTGATCTGCCAGTACCAGCCGGACAGCGGCAGCTCGAACAGGGGCTCGCCGAGCGACTGGAACTGGCGGTCCGGCGGCTCGTCGGGGGTGGCGACCTCGGCGATCAGGGTGCGGAGATAGAGGTTGAGCCGGCGGTCGAAGGCGCGCTCGGTGGCATTCTTGTAGACCGACGACAGCACCACGCCGGTGATGGCCAGGATCACCACGAGCCATGCGGTCGCCGACAGGAACAGTCGGTTGGCAAGCGAGCTGGCGGGCATCGGAATGATCCCGGAGGCGCGAGGTGGCGGCATGGCTTCGGCGGTCATGACCGGACCAAGGCCCGTGTCGGGCCGCCCGTCAAGCCAAGATCCTTGAAAACACCCGTTACGCGCCCGGTGCCTGCGGCGGGGTCAGGAGATATCCAAGGCCGCGGACGGTCTGGATGATGTCGACGTCGAGCTTCTTGCGGATGCGGCCGACGAAGACCTCAATCGTGTTGGAGTCGCGGTCGAAATCCTGGTCGTAGAGATGCTCGACCAGCTCCGTGCGCGACACGACGCGCCCCGAATGGTGCATCAGGTAGGCCAGAAGCCGATATTCGTGCGAGGTCATCTTGACGGGATTGCCGGAGACGCTGACCCGGCCGGTGCGGGTGTCGAGCGTGACCGGGCCGCAGCTCAGTTCGCTCTGGGCATGGCCGGTGGAGCGGCGCAGCAGCGCACGGATCCGCGCCAGCACCTCTTCCAGGTGGAACGGCTTTGCGACGTAATCGTCGGCGCCGGCATCAAAGCCCTGGACCTTGTCGCTCCAGCGGTCGCGCGCGGTGAGGATCAGCACCGGCATGGTGCGGCCGTTGCGGCGCCAGGCCTCCAGCACCGAGATCCCGTCCTTCTTGGGCAGGCCGATATCGAGCACCACGGCGTCATACGGCTCGTTGTCGCCGAGATAGTGCCCCTCCTCTCCGTCGAAGGCGCGGTCGACGACATAGCCGGCGTCCGTCAGCGCCTTGGTCAGCTGACGATTGAGATCGGGGTCGTCCTCAACAACGAGCAAGCGCACGCTTCTCTCCGAGATGGCTGCATCAACTACGCCACAGATGATCAATTCTGGCGTGAACTGAGTATGAACGCCGGGAACCGGCCGCGTTACTTTTTGGTCATATACGATGTGTTCGCACCTGACGCGACTGCGCCCGCCAGGCCACCGGACGAGACCTGTGGCATGGCGGGCGCAATGTGCCGCGTTAGCAGCTGAGTCGGAAGGTCCGCCCTTCCCGTAAGCCTGCCGTCAGGTCCGGAAGAACACGAACCAGATGACGGCGAGAATCAGGATCGCAAGCCCGGTCGAGATGGCAAGCAGCGCGGCCACCGACGGCCCCGGTTCGCCCTGGCGCGCCTCGGTTGCAGTTTCAACGATTTGATGCTGGTCTCGCGTGGTCGCCATGGTGACCTCAATTCTGGATGCCGCCTCCGGTGGCCGCGACGTCATCACGGCCCTGTGTCCGAAGCCAACGCCCGATCCGATATGATGTTCCGGCCATTTGCCATCGGATCGGGCCGTACCGCACGGTCAGCGACTGGTTAACGCAGTTGCAAGAATCCGCACTGAGCCGTGTATGATTCGGTGTTCCCCGATGGTATTCTCATAAGTCTGTCCCCGTTGCGTTTGGAGTAGCCCATGGCCCCCCGTGCCAATTGGAAGGGTTTTTTGCGCCTCTCGCTCGTGACCTGCCCGGTCGCGCTGTATCCGGCCACATCGGATACCGAGAAGGTCTCGTTCAACCAGATCAATCGCAAGACCGGCCACCGGATCAAATATCTCAAGGTCGACGCCGAGACCGGCGACGAGGTGACCTCCGAGGACATCGTCAAGGGGTACAAGGTCGACACCGACACCTACATCGAGGTCACCAAGGACGAGCTCGACGACATCGCGCTGGACTCGACCCACACGATCGAGATCGACGAATTCGTGCCGAGGACCGACATCGACAGCCGCTATCTGATCCGCCCCTATTACCTCGTGCCGGACGGCAAGGTCGGCCACGACGCCTTCGCGGTGATCCGCGAGACCATCCGCAGCATGGACAAGGTTGCGATCGGCCGCGTGGTGCTGACCAACCGCGAGCACATCATCGCGCTCGAGCCGCTCGAGAGCGGGCTGATGGGCACGCTGTTGCGCTACCCCTATGAAGTGCGCAGCGAGAGCGAATATTTTGACGACATCCAGGACGTGAAGCTGACGAACGACATGCTCGACCTCGCCAAGCACATTGTCGAGAAGAAATCCGGCGCATTCGAGCCCGAGCTGTTCGAGGACCATTACGAGAGTGCGCTGATCGATCTCATCAACAAGAAGCGCGCGGGCGCGCCGATCGCAGCCAAGACCACCCCGAAGAGCGGCGGCAACGTCATCAACCTGATGGACGCGCTGAAGAAGAGCCTCGCCACCGAGAAGGACGCCGCGCCCAAGGCCAAGGTTGCCAAGGAGACGGTCAAGGAAATCGCCAAGGAAACCGTCAAGGAAACCGTCAAGGCCAAGAAGCCGAAGAAGCGCGTCGAGGGCCAGCGCGAGATGCTGCTGCCGATCTCCGGCAAGGGCGGCAAAGAGGCCACCGCCAAGGAGGCCGCGCCGAAGAAGGCCGACAAGCCGGTGCGCGCGACCACACGGACGAAGAAGGCCGGCTGACGACCTCGCATCACCGATCCCGCCGTGACGTCTCCCCTCACCGATCGGGCAGCCTGACATGCCCTGGTCGACGCCGTTCGACGATCCGATCGACTTGCGCGGCGGCGGCAAGCTCCGCACGCTGCAAGAGGCCGCCGACCTCATCATGAAGCTGCCCGAAGCGGAGCAGCATGAGCCGCGCTGGCAGGCCGCGATCGAGATGCTGATCAACGCAGCAGAGACCGGCGGCGGCTGGTTGACGTTCGCCCGCATCGGGATGCTGCGGGCGTTGAACGCGGATAACCGGCGTGGATGAACCGCGATCGGTATGCTTGCCGATCGGTTGACGAACAGCCTCAACAATCCCTTAAGCGGCCCGGTCACTTTCCGCACCACGCTGCCATCGTGTCGCACTGAGTATTCCTACGGAAGCCAAAATTAACTTCCGATTCCCCTTGCGCGCACCATGGTCCGGCCATCGATTGAGTCAGGGTTCGCAGCCTCGTGCCGCAGCAGGACGCCAGAAAGAACTACATCGGCATCGTGAACGACACGACCGAAGACGAGCGCGTCGCCGACGGTGCTGCACGCATGCAGCCGCATGTGGTGGGCTATCTGGTCGGCCGCCTCGCGGCCGTGCTGGGACGCGCGCGCAAGGATGCGCCGGGACGCACCACCACGGGTTGAGGCAGGCCGGCTTTCCTTCATTTCAATTGGATAATGAAACCTTCGTTTAACGGCTGTTACGTTAAGACACAGCGGGCAAGGTTCGGCCGAGCCCTTGTCTATTTGACGCGCGCAAATGCCCGTCGATCACTTTACCAGTTTGATAACGCCGCGCGCCTACATTGGACCGGATGATGAGGAGTTGGCGATGATTTTGCTCAGGTCTTTTCTTGCCGATGAGAAAGCCGCCACCGCGATCGAGTATGGCCTGATCGCCGCCGGCGTCGCCCTTGCCATCGTGACCGTCGTGACCAACACGGGCAGCGCCCTCCTCAGCAACAAGTTCAACTCGATCAGCGCGGCCACCAAGTAAACTCCCTCGATACGTCATTGCGAGCGCAGCGAAGCAATCCAGGATCTCTCCGCGGAGAAAGTCTGGATTGCTTCGCTGCGCTCGCAATGAGTGTGGGGCGTTCGCCATCCTACAAGCTCCCCATTTCCGTCACCTTTGACGATCATTTTAGTCCAGATATTCTTCAAGGCGTGGCACGACGCGCCATGCTGTCAATCATTGAACCTAAACTGTTTGAGGGATGCGGATGAGACGCACGACCGTCCTGGCTCTCAGCCTCATCTTGGCCGGCATCTGCTCGCAAGACAGCGCGAGGGCTCAAACCGCGCCGCCGGTTTCGCTGAGCCCGCCCAAGGCATCGCCTCCGCGCGCGGGCGTGAAGAATTCCCCGGCGACGTCCAACAGGGTGTCGCCGGCACCGGCAACCAGCGGACCTCCACAATTACCGAACTCTGCTCCTGCCGCCGACTATGACGGCTTCAGCGCCAGCACCGACGACAACGACGCACCTAGCCAGCCGGCGCCGCCTGTGAGATCACGCGCAGCGAAGGGCTCCAGTCGGGATACAAATGGCCTCGACGCGCAGTCATCGATTGATCAGGAAGACGAGGCGTTGAAGCGAAAGCTGACGATTTGCAAAGATTGCAAATAGGAAGGTCGCCAAGCTCGTAGCCCGGATGGAGCGAAGCGAAATCCGGGGCCGCTGGAACGTGCTTATCCCGGATTGCGCTGCGCTCCATCCGGGCTACCGCAGCTCGCTGCATAGCTGACTGTCGTCTCCCCGCGCTTTACCCTCCCGGCATTTCCTGATCCTCTCTCCCTAATCGGCCGGACCAACCGGCCTGCCTCAGGGAGAGAGACGCCATGAAGCTCGGCACCGCCATTGCGGAAATCATGCGGCGCGAGGGGATCGAGATCCTCTGCGGTTATCCTGTCAATCACCTGATCGAGCACGCGGCCAAGGCCGAGATCCGTCCCGTGATGGTGCGCCAGGAACGCGTCGGGGTGCACATGGCCGATGCGATCTCACGCGTCACGTCGGGGCGCACGATCGGGGCGTTCTGCATGCAGCACGGCCCCGGGGCGGAGAATGCGATGGGCGGCGTCGCACAATGCTACGGCGAATCCGTGCCCGTGCTGGTGCTGCCGATGGGCTACCAGCGCAGGCTTGCGCATATCGAGCCGAACTTCAATTCCAGCGAGGCGATGAAGCCGTTTTCGAAATCCTCCGAGCCGATCATCCTGGCGGCCGAGGTCGCCAACATTTTCCGGCGCGCCTTCACCAAGCTGAAGAACGGCCGCGGCGGGCCGGTCATCGTCGAGATCCCCGCCGACATGTGGAACGAAGAGGTGCCGGAACCGCTGAACTACACGCCGGTGCTGCGCACCCGCTATGGCGCCGATCCCCTGCATGTGAAGGAAGCAGCCGCTCTGCTCGTCAACGCCAAGCGTCCGGTGATCTATGCCGGCCAGGGCGTGCATTACGCCCAGGCGTGGCCGCAATTGAAGCGGCTTGCGGAGCGGCTCGCCATTCCCATCACCACCAGCCTCGGCGGCAAATCCTCATTCCCGGAGACGCATCCGCTTTCCCTCGGCTCCGGTGGGCTTGCCGTGCCGCGCGCGGTGCCAAAATTCCTTGCTGACGCCGACGTCATCTTCGGCATCGGCTGCTCCTTCACCGAAACCAGTTTCGGCATCGCGATGCCGAAGGGCAAGACCATCATCCATTCCACGCTCGATCCGAACCATCTCAACAAGGATGTGGAAGCTAGGATCGGCCTCGTCGGCGACGCCGGCCTCGTGCTCGATGCGCTGCTGGAGGAGATCGGCAAGACCGTCACCGCCGATCGCGACGCTTCGGCCGTCGCCGCCGAGATCGCGGCTTCGCACAAGGAGTGGCTCGCAAAATGGATGCCAAAGCTCACCAGCAATGATGCGCCGCTCAACCCCTACCGCGTGCTGTGGGACCTCCAGCACACCGTCGATATCGACAACACCATCATCACCCATGACGCCGGCAGCCCGCGCGACCAGCTCTCGCCGTTCTGGAAGGCGGTGACGCCGCTCTCCTATCTCGGCTGGGGCAAGACGACGCAGCTCGGCTACGGCCTTGGCCTGGCGATGGGCGCCAAGCTCGCAAAGCCCGACAAGCTCTGCATCAATGTCTGGGGCGATGCGGCGATTGGCTTCACGGGCATGGATTTCGAGACCGCTGTGCGCGAGCGCATCCCGATCATGTCGATCCTGCTCAACAATTTCTCGATGGCGATCGAATTGAAGGTGATGCCGATCTCGACCGAGAAATATCGCTCGACCGACATTTCCGGCGACTATGCCGCGGTGGCGCGCGCCTTTGGTGGCTACGGCGAACGAGTGACCAGGCCGGACGACATCATCCCCGCGATAAAGCGCGGCATCCAGAAGACGCAGGAAGGCGTCCCTGTGCTGCTGGAGTTCATCACCAGCAAGGAAACCGAGGTATCGCGGCCCGGCACGTGAGGCAGCCGCAACGCCGCGAGCGCTGGCTCCGGCCGCAGAAGATGTGATAATCCGGCCTGGTGCCGCGCCTGTCGCGACATTCAGCCGGAATGCGAATGACCGCCCTTGCCACCGATGCTGCCGGGATCGACGAGCTCAAGCGGCAATTGCAGTCCGCCGCAGCTGAGAACGCGCGGCTGCGCGATCGGCAAAATGCCAGCGCCGAGATCTTGCGCACCATCGCCGCCTCTCCCTCCGATGCCCGGCCCGTCTTTGCGGCGATTGCGTCCAGCTCCAAACGCCTGCTCGGCGGCTTCTCCGCCACCGTGCTCCAGTTCATCGGCGATGAGCTGCACCTCGTGGCGTTTACACCGACCAGCCCTGAAGGGGACGAAGGACTGAAGGCGTCGTTCCCGCGCCGGATCGAGGATTTTCCGACCTTCGCGCTGGTTCGCGGCGGCGAGACGATCCAGTTTCCCGACTGCGAGGCCAGCGACGTCCCGGAGTTGAACCGCGATCTCGCGCGGTTGCGCGGCTTTCGCAGCGTGCTGTTCATGCCGCTGATGAACCGCGGCACCGCGGTCGGCATGATCAGCGTCACGCGCACCGAGACCGGCGCATTCGCGCCCGACCTCGTGGAGCTGCTCCAGACCTTTGCCGACCAGGCGGTGATCGCGATCGAGAATGCGCGGCTGTTCAACGAGACGCGCGAGACGCTGGAACGCCAGACCGCCACGGCCGACATCTTGAGAGTGATGGCGGCTTCGCCTTCCGACGTGCAGCCGGTGTTCGACGCCATCGCCGCCAATGCCAACCGGCTGATCGGCGGCTTCTCCACCGCCGTGCTGCGCTACATCGACGGCGCCGCGCACCTTGCCGCCTTCACGCCGGGCGATCCGGCCGGCGATCGCGTGCTGCAGGAATCGTTCCCGGTGCCGTTCGCCCAGTTTCCGGCCTACCAACTCACGGCCAATGGTGAATCGGCTGAACTGCCCGACACCGAGATCGAGCCCGCGGCGCGTGACATCGCCCGCGCGCGTGGCTTTCGCAGCATGCTGTTCACGCCTTTGATGAGCGAGGGCGAAGCCAAAGGCGTCATCATCGCCACCCGGCGGACGACCGGCGCGTTCACCGAGCATCACGTGCGGCTGCTACAGACTTTTGCCGACCAGGCGGTGATCGCAATCAAGAATGTCCGCCTGTTCAACGCCACCAAGGAGGCGCTGGAACGGCAGACCGCGACCGCCGAGGTGCTCAAGGTCATCAGCCGGTCGGCGTTCAATCTTCAGGCCGTGCTCGATACGCTGGTGGAATCGGCAGCACGGTTGTGTGAAGCCGACATGGCTGCCATTACCCGGCGAAGCGGTGAGGTCTATTACCGCGCCGGTTCATACGGCTTTCCGCGTGAGTTCGCCGACTACGTCAAGGATATTCGGGTCAAGCCCGAACGGCGCACTATCACGGGGAGAACCCTGCTCGAGGGACGTATCGTCCACGTGCACGACGTGCTTGCCGATCCGGAGTATGATTTCGAGGGTCAGCAGCTCAGTGGCAATCCTCGCACCTTTCTCGGCGTGCCTCTGCTGCGCGAGGGCATGCCGATCGGCGCCCTGACTTTGACCCGATCCATCATGCGGCCGTTCACCGACAGTCAGATCGGGCTCCTCTCGACCTTCGCCGACCAGGCCGTGATCGCCATCGAGAATGCGCGGCTGTTCGACGAGGTCCAGGCGCGCACGCGCGAACTGTCGAAATCGCTCGACGATTTGCGCGCGGCGCAGGACCGGCTGATCCAGACCGAGAAGCTGGCCTCGCTCGGCCAGCTCACCGCCGGCATCGCGCACGAGATCAAGAACCCGCTCAACTTCGTCAACAATTTCGCCGCCCTCTCGGCCGAGCTGACGGACGAGCTGAACGAGGTGCTGGCGCCCACTTCGCTCAGCGACGAAGTCCGCAGCGAGGTCGACGAGCTGACGGGGATGCTGAAGGACAACCTGCAAAAAGTCGTGCAGCATGGCAAGCGCGCCGATTCCATCGTCAAGAACATGCTGCTGCATTCGCGCGAAGGCGGCGGCGAGTACGGCTTGAGCGACGTCAATGCGCTGGTCGGGGAGAGCCTCAACCTGGCCTATCACGGCGCGCGTGCCGAAAAGCCGCAGTTCGACGTGACGCTGAAGCGCGATCTCGATCCGGCGGCGGGGTTCGCAAATTTGTTTCCGCAGGAGATCTCGCGGGTGCTGCTGAACCTGATCTCGAACGGGTTTTATGCAGTGGCAAAGCGCCAGGCGGAAAGCGGCGCCGGCACTTTCGAGCCGGTCGTGACCGCTACGACC
Source organism: Bradyrhizobium rifense (assembly GCF_008123425.1). Classification (GTDB taxonomy): domain Bacteria; phylum Pseudomonadota; class Alphaproteobacteria; order Rhizobiales; family Xanthobacteraceae; genus Bradyrhizobium; species Bradyrhizobium rifense. The sequence goes on along the minus strand of NZ_VSSS01000031.1, from coordinate 8,646 downwards.
CGCGACCGCGGCGACGTCATCGAGATCCGCATCCGCGACAACGGCACCGGCATTCCCGATGACGTGAAGGCAAAGATGTTCAATCCGTTCTTCACCACCAAGCCGGCCGGTGAAGGCACCGGCCTCGGATTGTCGATGAGCCACGACATCATCGTGAAGCAGCACGGCGGCACGATCGACGTCGCGACGGAGCCGGGCAAATTTACGGAGTTCACGATTCTGCTGCCGCGCAAGAGCGGCTTTGCGGACAACAAGGGATAGCATCGTTCGGGGGATAGCTTGACTGGTCTCGCGCGGTTCATTCGGCGGCAATTGCTTTCGCTGTCCGGCGTCGGCCTCATGCTGGGCGCACTGTTCTTCGCGGCCGCGCTGACGCCGACGCTGATCCCGCGCAGCTATCTCACGCAAGGCGCGCTGGCCGGCGGCTGCTTCGCGATCGGCTATCTCGCAGGCGAGCTGTGGCGCCGGCTGTGGCACTATCTCGAACTGCCCGAGCCGTCGGCGCGCGCGAGATCTGTTGCGAATGCGCTTGTCGCCGTCGGTTGCCTGCTCGTCGTCATCGTCGCTCTCTGGCGCACGACCGCATGGCAGAACGCGATCCGCAGTGTCATGAAGATGGCCCCGGTCGAGACCGCACATCCGCTCAAGGTTTGCGCCGTCGCCCTGATCACGTTCGTGGTGCTGCTGGTGCTGGGGCGGCTGTTTGCGCTTGTCGCCCGCTTCCTCGCTGCACGCACACGGCGCGTCATTCCGCGAAAAGTTGCAAACGTCATTGGCGTGCTGGTGGCAACACTGCTGTTCTGGGCGATCGCCAGCAATGTCCTGATCCGCACCGCCTTCAACGCGCTCGATTCCTCCTTCCGCGAACTCGACGTTCTGTTCGAACCCGAGCGCCCGCAGCCGACCGATGCAGCTCGGACAGGAAGCGCGGTCTCCCTGGTGAAGTGGAACGAGCTCGGGCGCATGGGGCGCCGGTTCATTGCCTCAGGCCCGACCGCAGCCGAGATGGGTGCCGTCACGGAACAGCCCGCGCGAGAGCCCGTGCGCGTCTATGTGGGGCTCGCTGCCCGCGACACCGCCCAGGCGCGCGCCAGGCTTGCGCTCGACGAGCTCAAGCGCCAGCACGGTTTTGAGCGCAAAATCCTGATCGTCATCACGCCAACCGGCACGGGCTGGATCGATCCCGCCGCGATGGATACGGTCGAATATCTCCATCATGGCGACGTCGCCAGCGTCGCGATGCAGTATTCCTATCTCAACAGCCCGCTGTCGCTGCTGTTTCAGCCCGAATACGGCGCGGAAGCGGCGCGTGCCCTGTTCGCGGAAATCTACGGCTACTGGACGACGCTGCCGAAGGACAAGCGGCCGAAGCTGTATTTGCATGGGCTGAGCCTCGGCGCCCTCAACTCGGAGAAATCCGCAGAGCTGTTCGAGACGATCGGCGATCCCATTGCGGGTGCGCTTTGGAGTGGAGCGCCGTTCGAAAGCCGCATCTGGCGCTCGATCACCGACAACCGCAATCAAGGATCGCCGGCGTGGCTGCCGGAATTCCGCGACGGCCGCTTCGTGCGTTTCATGAACCAGAACGGGCCGACGGTGCCGCCGGATACGCCCTGGGGCCCGATGCGCGTGGTCTATCTGCAATATGCCAGCGACGCGATCACGTTCTTCGCCTACCGCGACGCCTTCCGGGCGCCGGCCTGGATGAATGCGCCGCGCGGGCCCGACGTGTCACCGGAGCTGCGATGGTATCCGGTCGTGACGATGCTGCAGCTCGCGCTCGACATGGCGGTCGCGACCGGCACGCCGATGGGCTTTGGCCATGTCTATGCGCCCGAGCACTATGTCGATGCCTGGGTCGCGGTCACCGATGTCAGTGACTGGTCCGCTGACGCGCTGGCGAAGCTCAAGAGTTATCTTGCTGCCAGAGCACGCAAGACGAGCGCAGGCAGTCTCGACGACGATCCCGATCGCGGCGGCTAATCCTACTCCGCCATCTCGACGGGTTGCGCCGTGGACGGACCGGCCAGCGGCCGCTCCTCCATCATGATCAGGCAGAGCGCCGCAGTGGTCATCAGTGCGGTCGCGGCCGCGAAGACGTAGCGGAAGGCGTGCCGCATGTCTTCGGTGGGGATCGCGGGGATGCTGCCTGCGGCGTGATGCTCGCCGGCCAGCGGGATATCGGCGCCGAGCGCGATCAAGAGGATCGCTGCGAATGCTGCGACCGTGAATGACGACATCAGCGAACGGAAGAAGTTCATCGCCCCGGTGATGGTGCCGACCTGCGGGCGGGACACCGAATTCTGCAGCGAGACCACGCAGACCGGGAAGGTCGTGCCGAGCCCGAGCGCAAACGCGGCCATCAGCGCCAACAGTCCCCACAGCGGCAGCGTCGTGAGCGTAAGGCCGAGCGCGCAGAAAGCGGCCCAGGATGTGCCGATGATGGCGACGCGCTTGTAATGCTTGGCGCGCGCCATGGTGCGGCCAGCAACAGCTGCCCCCACGGTCGAGACCGCGGCGAGCGGAATGAGGGCAAGGCCCGCCTCACTGGCGCTGAGGTGATAGACCGACTCGTAATAGAGCGGCAGCTGCACGGTGAGGCCGGTGATGGCGCCGAGCCCGCAGCCGCCGGCGGTCAGCGCGAACGGCGCGACCTTTCCGCTGAGCAATGGCAGCGGCAGGAACGGCTCGTCGGCGCGGCGCGCATGCCACACGAAGGTTACCGCGAGCAGGACGGCGCCGCCCACCATCGACAGCACCGTCGGCGAGAGCCAGGGAAAACGCGTGCCGCCCCAGGTCAGCACCAGCATGAAGACGACGGCAGAGGCCATCAGCAGCACGCCGCCGAGCCAGTCGACCTTGCGCTTGCGGTGGAACACCGGGATCTTCGCCATCTTCGGCAGCAGCAACGCAAGCGCTGCGGCTGCGAGCGGCAGATTGATCCAGAAGATCATCGACCAGTGCAGATGCTCGGCGAACACGCCGCCGATGACGGGCCCCAAAATGCCGCCGACCATCCAGACGCTGGAGAAATAAGCCTGGTACTGGCCGCGCTCGCGCGGGGAGACGACGTCGGAGATTACGGTCTGCACGACAGGCATGATGCCGCCGCCGCCGAGCCCCTGCAGGCCGCGCGCCAGGATTAGCATCGGCATACTGGGCGCGATCGCGCACAACACGGAGCCCGCGATGAACAGGCTCAACGACACGATGATCATGACCTTGCGGCCATAGATGTCGCTCAGCGTCCCGAACACCGGCGCAACCGCGGTCGAGGCGAGCAGATACGCGGTGATGACCCAGGAGAGATTCGAGACATCGCGGAACTGGCGGCCAATGGTCGGCAGCGCCGTGGCGACAATGGTCTGGTCGAGCGCGGCCAGGAACATCGTCAGCATCAGGCTGAGGACGATGGTCCGGACTTCGTCCTGCGACAGCGGGACCGGCGGCGCGAGCGAAGGAGCGTCGCTGACGCTGATGACCTCGCCCGGGAGGCGGGTCAGCTCCTCGGCGATCTCGTCAGGCAATGTCTGGATGTCGGCAGGCTGGCTGCTCTGCCGTGCGAACTGGTTCATTTCGGGCGTGTCAGACGTCTTGTTGCGGTGCAAAGCCGCGAAGGATTCGTTCTATCAAGCCAATCTAGACAGCAAAGTTCTTCTCAGGCAGGCACCGCGGCGCATGGGTGCATCCCGCACCGCGGTCATCCCGAACAATTGATCTGAAAGACAGATCAGTCCTTGGGGCGTCGCTTCAGGCGTGCCCGTTTCGGGATCTGTCCAGGCCACTGCACGATATAGTTTTCGAGCTTGTCATCCGGGACCTCGTCCTCAGTGCCCGAGACCCGGCCGCGCACGGAGACGCCGGCCTCGTGCACGGTATTGGGATCGCCCGAGATCAGCGGGTGCCACCAATAGAGATCGCGGCCCTGGGCGACGAGCCTGTAGCCACAGCTCGGCGGCAGCCACGGCAGGGTGCGGACCTTTTCGGGGGTCATGACAACGCAGTCGGGGACGAAGTCGAAGCGATTCGCGTAGTCCTTGCAGCCGCTCGTGCAGGAATCGAGCATCTTGCAGCTGACATCGGTGAAATAGATCTCGCCGGTATCCTCGTCTTCGAGCTTGCTCAGGCAGCAACGGCCGCAGCCGTCGCACAGGCTCTCCCATTCGGCCGTCGACATGTCCTCCATCTTCTTGGTTTTCCAGAAGAATCCATCCTGGTCGGAAGGTCGTTTGCGAGCTGCGGTCATGCTACTGATACGATTCCCAAGAAGTGCGGCCAGCGCCATCTAGGGCGCGCGGCCGGAAAGCTGCAAGCAATGCCCCCGCAAGGCCCGTAATGAACCGGGGTTCAATTAGGCCTGTTGTTCAAAATTGCGAGCCTGACCATTGGTTTATAGGCCCCGCTCGGCTAGAAGAACAGCAAGTCCCCTCGGACGCGACACGGGCGCCTTGGGTTTGCCGCAACAATCCCGCAAGACGTCTCGATGCCGCCCCGGCCGGGTGCTTGAACGCTTTCGAAGCGAGCCTCAAGGGTTCTAGGTGGTCCAGAACACACCATCCAACTGGAAGAGTCGTATCAGGAACTTCTTCCTGGACCTCGATGCGCGCATCGACTCCTCGCTGTTCTCCTCGGCCAAGGGCATCCGCGAACTCTACGAGCGCTACTCGACCTTCATGGACCGCTTCTATGTCGGGCGATGGAAGCGCTGGGTGTTCATCGAGCCGCTGTCGGAGGCCGCAACGCTCGGCCTCGGCGGCATGGTGCTGATGCTGATCCTCGCCATCCCCGCCTTTCGCGAGACCGCGGACGAGGACTGGCTGAAGAAGTCCGATCTGGCGGTGACGTTCCTCGACCGCTACGGCAATCCGATCGGCAGCCGCGGCATCAAGCACAACGACTCGATCCCGCTGGAAGATTTTCCGGACGTCCTGATCAAGGCGACGCTCGCCACCGAGGACCGCCGCTTCTACGAGCATTTCGGCATCGACATCGCCGGCACCGCGCGTGCGCTCGTCACCAACGCGCAAGCGGGCGGCGTCCGCCAGGGCGGCTCCTCGATCACGCAGCAGCTCGCCAAGAATTTGTTCCTGAGCAATGAGCGAACCATCGAGCGCAAGATCAACGAGGCCTTCCTCGCGGTCTGGCTGGAATGGCGCCTGACCAAGAACGAGATCCTGAAACTCTATCTCGACCGCGCCTATATGGGCGGCGGCACGTTCGGCGTTGACGGTGCGGCGCATTTCTACTTCAACAAGTCGGCGCGCGACGTGACGCTTGCGGAAGCCGCAATGCTCGCCGGCCTGTTCAAGGCGCCGACGAAATACGCGCCCCACATCAACCTGCCCGCCGCGCGCGCGCGCGCCAACGTTGTGCTCGACAACCTCGTCGATGCCGGCTTCATGACCGAGGGCCAGGTGTTCGGCGCCCGCCGCAACCCGGCCTTCGCGGTCGACCGCCGCGACGAGGCATCGCCGAACTATTATCTCGATTACGCCTTCGACGAGATGCGCAAGCTCGTCGACACCTTCCCGAAATCCTACACCGAGCGTGTGTTCGTGGTTCGCCTCGCGATCGACACCAACGTGCAGAAGGCTGCCGAAGACGCGATCGAGAACCAGCTGCGCCAGTTCGGCCGCGACTATCACGCCACGCAAGCCGCGACCGTGGTGTCCGATCTCGACGGCGGCGTCCGCGCCATGGTCGGCGGCCGCGACTACGGCGCGAGCCAGTTCAACCGCGCCGTCGACGCCTATCGCCAGCCCGGCTCGTCGTTCAAGCCTTACGTCTACACCACGGCGCTGCTGAACGGTTTTACGCCGAACTCGATCGTGGTCGACGGCCCGGTCTGCATCGGCAATTGGTGTCCGCAGAACTATGGCCATTCCTATTCCGGCGCGGTGACGCTGACGCAGGCAATCACGCGCTCGATCAACGTCGTGCCGGTCAAGCTGTCGATCGCGATCGGCCAGAAGGAGCAGCCGAAGGCGCCGAACCCGGCCAAGATCGGCCGCGCCAAGATCGTCGAGGTCGCGCGCCGCTTCGGTCTGAAGGCGCCGCTGCCCGACACGCCGTCGATGCCGATCGGCTCGGACGAAGTCACCGTGCTCGAGCATGCGGTGGCCTATGTGACCTTCCCGAACCGCGGCAAGTCGGTGACGCCGCATTCGGTGCTCGAAGTGCGCACCGGCGCAGGCGATCTGGTCTGGCGCTGGGACCGCGACGGCCCGAAGCCGAAGCAGGCGATTCCGCCGAACATCGCCGCCGACATGGCCGGCATGATGAGCCACGTCGTCAGCGAAGGCACTGCGCGCCGTGCCGCGCTCGACGGCATTCCGACCGCCGGCAAGACCGGCACGACGAATGCTTATCGCGACGCCTGGTTCGTCGGCTACACCGGCAATTTCACCTGCGCGGTCTGGTACGGCAATGACGACTATTCGCCGACCAACCGCATGACCGGCGGCTCGCTGCCGGCGCAGACCTGGCACGACATCATGGTTGCAGCCCATCAGGGCGTCGAGGTCCGCGAAATTCCCGGCATCGGCATGGGCCAGAAGCTGCCGCCCGAGCGCGTCGCCAACGCGCAGGCCAATGCGGCGCCAAAGGTGCTGGAGACCAAGCCCGGTCCGCCGCCGGTGCTGACCAAGCGCGGCGCCGACATCCTGGTGCGCGTCGAGAAGCTGCTCGACGACGCGGCCAAGACCGCGACCAAATCGACGGCCAACGACAGCCAGCAGGCCAAGCCGGCATCGTCGAACAGCGCGCTCGCCTTCCCGCAGAACTATGCGGCGGAGGAGAACGCGAACGCAACCACCCCGCGCAAGAACTGATCTGATCCCGTGCGGCTGATCCTGATCACATTGACGGCCCTTCTGCTCGCGACGGTGGTCGGCCTGGGCGCGACCTGGATGACGACGACGCGCGGCACCGAGATCGGCGCGCTGACGATCGGCCCCTGGACCGCCCGCCCCCGCACCGGCACCGCCGACGTCGATCCCTATTCGCGCGCCACCATCGTGCGCAACGGCGAGCTGCCAATCGGCACCGGCGACGGCGTCGCCTTCACCGCGACCGCCGACGGCAAGAAGAAGGCGCTCGACGGCCGCTGCGACGTCGTCGTCTCCGGCGTGACGCCGCCGGCGCGGTTCTGGACGCTGACGCTGTATGACCGCAAGGGCCACCTCGTCGCCAACTCGCTGCAGCGCTACGGCTTCACCAGCCAGGAGATCATCCGCCAGTCCGACGGCTCGTTCGAGATCCACATCGCGGCGCGCTCGCGCGCCGGCAACTGGCTGCCGACCGGCGGTATCGAGCGCTACGCGCTGATGTTCCGCCTCTACGACACGCCGGTCGGCGTGGCGACGCGCACCCAGCGCGATGCGCCGATGCCGACGATTGCGACGGTGGGCTGCTCATGATCCGGCTGCTGTTCACCATCGTCGCCGGTGTGGTGCTGGGCCTCGTGGTCCATCTCGTCAGCGTGCTGGCGCTGCCGCGCATTGCGACCCAGGATGCCTATTCGCGGCTGACGCCGATGACCAAGCTCAACGGCGTCACGCAGCTTCCGCTCGCCGATCCCAACACCTCGCCGATGCCGTTCATGGACCCGGCCTTTGCGCTGGCGATCTGCCGCTATGATCTCTCTGGCGGGCCGATCAAGCTCACCGTGCCGGTGAGCCAGGCCTATACGTCGGTGTCGTTCTACACCCGCAACGAGATCGCCTATTACGCCATCAACGACCGCTCGGCCGGCAAGAAGGTGATCGAGCTCGACCTGATGACGCAGGCACAGCACGACGCCCTGCCCGAGGACGAAGAGATCACCGCGGCCGACCGCCTGATCATCGATTCCCCGAGCGCGACCGGCCTGATCCTGATGAAGGCGCTGGCCGCCGAGCCCGGCCTGATGCCGCAGGCGCAAGCCTCGCTGGCGGCCGCGAGCTGCGGGCCGCAGACCGATGCGCCGGCGAAGGCCGAAGCGCCGCGCGGACGGCGCTGAAGCGCGGGCGTTTAGCCACGCTCAAAACCAAAAGCGCGAAAACAACCCCATGCACAGTAGCGTAGGCATTGAAATCATTGGGCCCTTGCTGTCTGGAGCATGATCTCTTCGGAAAACCGCTTCGCACTTGTCCGGATCATGCTTCAGCGCTCATCAGCGCATGGGCCGCACTCGTTCGGCGTAAACTTCGCTTTGACACGTCGGGCAAAACACTGGCAGAATGGCATCATCGAAAATTCGTAAACACCCGCGCGGAGAAATCCGTGGCGGGTTTTTTCATGCCGGAACGGAGATTACCGTGATGAGAGGATCGCTATTGTTCCCCACGACAGGCAACGTTGCTGTCGTCGCGAGACCAGAACTGGATTTGGATCGCTGGCCCAGCTGGATGCGCGATGCGCTTGCAATTCAACCTAAGACCAACGCGCCGGCACATCCGAGCACCGAGATCGGGCCAGCCCGCACCAATCACGCAGCCGTCCGAAAGCTAACCCGCATGCCGTCGCGTTCCTGAGGACTCACACCGGCAACCATAGTGACCAATCAACACAGAGAGACGTTCGCCATCGACATGTCGGCTGTCCGTAGTATACCGGACGCCAAGTCGCGTTTGTCTAGACGGCCGTTTTTGACCCTGGCTGTGTGAA
>NZ_VSSS01000030.1:277572-346735 GCF_008123425.1 Bradyrhizobium rifense | reverse complement strand
ATCAAGCAAAGCTCGGGCGAATTAAGCCGCGAGGCTGCGAAGGTGTGTCTGCGGTTGAAGGGGCAGTAGGATGGGTAGAGCACTTGCGAAACCCATCATGTTTCGGCGTAAACAAAAGGGCGATGGGTTTCGCTTCGCTCTACCCATCCTACGCAAATGACGATGTGGGAAGAGCCGGGCTCAATGACCGCGTTTTGGCGCTTTGTCGTCCACCACCACATCCGGCGCCATCGCCGCCCATGCACTGGACGCGAACTGCCGTCGCCAGGTCACGATCACCACCGCGGCCGTGGTCACGAACAGCACCCAAGGACTGACGAACCAGCCGAGATAGCCGAGCGCGAAGAAGAAGGCGCGCTGGCCGCGGTTGAAGTGGCGACCGGCGGATTCGAACACGCGCGTGGTGCGGATGACATGGGCCTCGGCCTCCGGCGTGTCGCGCTGCGCAGCCGGCGGCATGCCGCCGTAGAGGATCGCGACATAGTTGAACAGGCGATAGGCCCAGGCGAACTTGAAGAAGGCGTAGACGCAGATCAGCACCAGGCCGACGCATTTCAGCTCCCACATCGCCGGCGAGACGCTGAGGTCGATCGGCAGCTTGCCCAGAATGGTGATGGCGTCGTTGGTGGCGTGCAGCAGCGCCAGCGCGCCGCCGAGCGCGAACAGGCTGGTGGAGGCGAAGAAGGCGGTGCCGTTCTGGAGCGAGGCCATGATCTGCATGTCGACCATGCGCGCCTCGCGGTCGAGCAGGCGGCGGACCCAGACCTCGCGGTAGCGGTTCATCCGCGCCGACAGGCTGTCGCGGCCATAGGCGGAATGCTCGAGCGTTGCGGCATAGACCAGCCATTCGATGATAAAGAAGCCGACAGCGGTGATGTCGACCCAATGCCTGCTCATGTCTCTCTCCTCGCGAGGATCGCAACGATTGCCACGCATGATGGGTCGCGGCAACGATTGATTGGCGGCAGGCGATGGCGTTAAAAGCAGCCGCATCCTAGAGGACTTACGGAAGGACCAGTGGCATGGCAGTGCTCAAGCTCGCGATCGGCAACAAGAACTACTCGTCATGGTCGATGCGGCCCTGGCTTGCGCTGCGCGCCAACGACATCCCGTTCGTGGAGACCGTGATCCCGCTCTATACCGACAATCCCGCGGACAAGGAGCAGATCCTGTCCTTCAGCCGCGCCGGCAAGGTGCCGGTGCTGGTCGACGGCGACATCACGGTGTGGGATTCGCTCGCCATCATCGAGTACATCGCCGAGCGTTATCCGGAAGGGAAGCTGTGGCCCGATGACGTCGCGGCCCGCGCCTTTGCCCGTTCGGTGTGCGCCGAGATGCATTCCGGCTTCATGGCCTTGCGCAACGAATGCGGCATGAACCTGCACCGTCCCGTACGTCCCGTGACGCTATCGGCGGACGCCCAGGCCAACGTCGCGCGCGTGCAGGAGATCTGGCGCACGTGCCGGACCCGCTACAGTGCCGGCGGGCCCTTCCTGTTCGGCCGCTTCGGCGCGGCGGATGCGATGTATGCGCCGGTCGTGCATCGTTTCCGCACCTACGCCATCGAGGTCACGCCGGAGACCAAGGCCTACATGGACACGATGATGGCGATGCCGGCGTTCCAGGAATGGACTCGCGATGGCCTCGCCGAAACGCTTGTCATCGAAAAGTTCGAGACTGTGTAATCGCGAATGTGATTTGGGGGCCGCTTGACGGCATGCCGAAGGGCGGCGCTCAATCTCGCGAAACAATGGAGAGGGACGGCTATGGGAATTCTGGACTCGCTGGAAAACAATCCCGCGCTGCGTAGCGCGCTTGGCCAGCTCGGCGCCGCCGTCCTGCCGGCCGTGATGAACGAGGTGCTCGGCAGCAACAATCAGGGTGGCCTCAGCGCGATCGTCGCAAAGCTCCAGCAAGCGGGCTTGGGCGACCAGGTCAAATCCTGGCTCGGCAACGGCCAGAACCTGCCGATCTCGGCTGATCAGCTCCGCGCTGTGCTCGGCAACGATACCGTCCGCCAGCTCGCCGCACGCTACAACATCCCGGTCGATCAGCTCGGCGAGATCCTGGCCCAGGAGCTGCCCAAGGCCGTGGATCAGGCCAGCCCGCAGGGCCATCTGCCTCATGGCGCCTGAAGCCTCGTTCCAGCGGTAGTCCAGGCCGGCTCTGTTCCCGTTATCGTCCTGAAAAGACTTCAAAATTGGCACGTTTGCCATGCTCGGATGAGGCTGGTCAAAAACGCCGCATGCGTGCTATACAGCGGCTGGGTTTCCAGCCGGCCTCGCAGTGGGACCACGGGCGAGGCAGGCGCTGTTTGAGTGATGGAGAGGGTGTTGAAGCACAAATTCCCGATTGGAACGCGCGTATTGTTCACTGCCAGCAACGTCGCGCGCCCGGCTGCGAGTGGTTCGTACGAGGTCATTCGCCTGCTGCCGACGGAAGGCGACGACTGCCAGTACCGGATCAAGAGCTCGACCGAAGCCTTCGAACGGGTCGCCAAGGAAAGCCAGCTCGCGCTCTCGTAATGCGCTGACGGCACCATGCATTGACATCGCGGACGAATTTGCTCCGACCGCCGTCAAAAGGCCAGCTTCGCCTCGACAAGGTGCGCCGGGGGCAGTTGCCGACTCGCGGTGCTCGCTTGACCATTTGCTCTCGGCTCGCGTGAGGGGACATCGCGCATGAATTGGGCATGGGCCTCCTCGCTCGACGACATCTGGCGGGCGCCGGCTTTTCCGATGTGGATGACGCTGGCGGCTGCCGGCTTCTTCGGACTGATTCTCCTGATCACGCTCGTGCGTGCCGAAAAGTCGGTCGCCAACGGCGCGCTGACCGTCATCACGCTGCTCGCGATCGGCATCGCGGTGGCCGCCACCATGCGCATCTATGGACCGGCGGGGCAGTCCGCGCCGGGCGAAGCCCGCGCGCAGGCCGTGGCGACGGCGAACCTGCCGGCGCTGTCCTGCCTCGACGGTCTCGCCGGCGATGCTGTGCTGGCGGGCTGCGAGAAGGCGCTGTTCGGCTCGCCGGATGCTGCCGCTGCCGCCGTCTCCTACACCGCGGCGAGGATCGACCGGCTCACCGCGCTCGGCGACGCCGCATCTGCGAGCCTGACGCCGGACATGAAGGTGCTGCGCAAGGCGCTGGAGCGCGATCGCTATGGCCTCGTCGCGCAAGTGCTGGTCGTGCGTGACGGCTGCACCCAATTCGATTGTGCCGCCTTCCGCTCGCTGACGGATCAGCAGCAGGTCGCCGCCAACATGGACGCCCATCTCTACGACAGGCTGGTCGCGCGCTACGCGCCGACTTGGAACGCGCCCGCAGCGTCGCCGGCGGGGACTGCACCCCCGGGCTCGATCGCCGGGCTGCCGCCGTCGATGCCGACGGGCAAACCGACCAATGCGGAGTTCCCGAGCGCCTCGTCGACGCCGCCGGTGAGCATCATGACTCCTGAGCCGCCGACGGCGGCCACGCGCCAGTCATCGCGCGCCAATGCGGCTGCAGCACCGGCTACGGCGCCGGCGCCACGTGCCCCGGCTGCGAGCTCGGCACAGGCCGCAGCACCAGCGGCCCCGGCTGCGAAGAAGCCGCCGGCGCCGAAGGCTGCGCGCGCGCCCGCCGCAGCACCGGTTCCGCTCGCGCCGCCCCCGGGCTCGGGTCCGGCGGCTGCGGATAACAACTAGTTCGGCTTTGAAAACCTGTGGCTGGCCCGCTAATGCTGGGCCATGCCACTTCATCTGATCAAGCTTGCCGTCGGCTGCGACTCCGTCAAGGAATTGAAGGGGTGGATCGCCGAGCGGATGCAGACGGCCAAGAAAAAAGGCCTGCCGCAACACCATATCCACATCACCCGCATGGTGCCCAAGCGGGACGCCGAGATTCTCGCGGGCGGATCGCTCTATTGGGTCATCAAGGGCGAGGTCGCCGCGCGCGAAAAAATCATCGGCATCGAGCCGTTCCGCGACAAGGACGGTATCGGGCGTTGCCGGATCGTAATGCAGCCGAAAGTGATCTCGGTGTCGCCGCGGCCGATGCGCCCGTTCCAGGGCTGGCGCTATCTCACCGATGATTCCGTGCCGCCCGATCTCGGCAAGTCCGCCGCAGGCACCATCGCGGCGATGCCGGAGCCGATGCGGCGCGAGCTGCGCGATCTCGGGCTGCTCTGAGGGACGTCACTCAGGGCGACGTGACGATGTGCAGCCGTGCCACCTCGGCCGGCGGCACCACGAACGGGCGGCTGCCTTCGTCGAGACTGTCGACGATGTCGACCAGGGCGGGCTCGACGCCCATTTCAAGCAGATATTTCCGGTACTGTTCGCCAAAGATCACCGTCAGGCTCTCGCGCTGCTCGGCCGCGACGTTGGGCGCACGGCGGTTGCGGATGGAGCGGCCGGACAGCACCACCCTGGCGCCGTCGGGCAGGCTGCGATGAACGCCGCCGGCCAGCACAAGGACACACGCTAGATCGCAAGCCGGGTCCGGTACCGACACCGTGGCGTCGAGCGGGCCGCCCGGACGCTTCAGTGCGAAGCAATCGGCGTCCGATCGGCCGGCGCAGGCCTCGACCTCGGTCGCGCCTGCGGTGGCATCCAGGCCGTGTTCGCGCAGGATCCGGCCCATGCTGGTCGCCACGTTGAGGTTGGAAGCGCCCCAGCTATGGATGATCAGCGGCAGCTTGCGTCCCTGCTGACGGTCGAGGATCGCGATCAAGCGCTTCCAGCTGTCCCATTGCACGGTGCCTTCGGCGGCAATCCAGTCCGAGCAGCCCGGACCGCAGGTGCCGGCGGAGCCATGGGCGACATAGAAGATCATCGCGTCCTGCGGCGAGCCGTACAGGCCGATCGGCGGCCTCTGCTGCGCCTGCGCAGCTGTGGCGGCAATCAGCGCCAGTATGCCGCCGACGATGATGGTGCGGATCGATGACATGACCGGTCGCTTGGCTTGTTCCCTCACCACGATCATCCATACGGTTGAGGTGAGGTTCAAGATCAACCGCGGCTATCGCACCGCGATATTGTCGATCAGCCTTGTGGTGCCGAGCTTGGCCGCGACCAGAATCCGCAACGGCCCGTCCTTGCGCGAGGTGACCGGCGCCAGCGTCTCGGCATGACGGAGCTCGAACTAGTCGAGCGCAAAGCCAGCCGCCTCGATCATCTCGGCGCCGCGCGCCATTGCGCTCGCGATGGCTTCGCCGGCCTGGATCCGGCGAGCGCTGTCCTTCATGGCACGGTAGAGGGTGGTGGAGGTCTGCCGCTCCTCGGGCGAGAGGTAGACGTTGCGTGATGACATCGCGAGCCCGTCGGGCTCGCGCACCGTGCGGGAGCCGATCACCTTCACGCCAAGGTCGAGGTCGCGCGCCATCTGCGTCACCACGCGCAATTGCTGGAAGTCCTTTTCGCCGAAGATCGCGACATCAGGCCGGCATTGCGTGAACAGCTTGCCGACGACGGTGGCGACGCCGCCGAAGAAGTGCGGGCGGAAGCGGTCCTCGAGGCCGGCCAGCGCCGGTCCCTCAGGAACGACGCGCGTCGCAAAGCCCTCCGGATACATCGCCTCGACGCCGGGGTGCCAGACGATGTCGACATCCTCGGCCGCGAGCTTGGCGATGTCGGTCTTCCAGGTCCGCGGATAAGCGCCGAAATCCTCGGTCGGCGCGAACTGAGTCGGGTTGACGAAGATCGACACAACGACGCGGCTCGCGCGTCGCTTCGCCAAGCGCACCAGCGACACATGCCCGTCATGGAGTGCCCCCATGGTCGGAACCAACGCGACCGTGGCCTTTCGCTTGCGAAGATTGTCGACGGCGCGTCGCAGGGCGGGCACCGTGCGGGTGATCAAGGGGCTTCGTGACATCGGGACTCAGGGATTGTTGGGGATGGGCGCGGCCTGCCGCGCTTGCGGCTAACCTTAACAAGCGGCGGTCGTGGACGCCATGCATCGACATGCAGCACAGCGTTCCCCGCAGCGACGATGTCGCGCCCTTGTGGGCTGGATCACAGACGCGACACCGCGACACAATTCATGATGAAGACCAGCGCACTGTGATTTCGTCATCCTGTCACGCATTTCACTTGACCGCAGACGCGGCCAACTCGAAGATATTGTTTAGGGGTGTTGAGGATCGCCATGCTTGTGCAGGCTAGCCAAAGCCAATCCGGCTCGGCGCATGTCGTCGTGCTCGGCAATGAAAAAGGCGGCTCCGGCAAATCGACCACCGCCCTTCACATCGCAGTTGCGCTCCTGAAGGTCGGCCAGCGCGTCGCCACCATTGACCTCGACTGCCGCCAGCAAAGCTTCACCCGCTACATCAACAACCGCTCCGCCTGGGCGCGCCGCACCAAGCTCGACCTCGAGCTGCCGATGCATCGCTGCATCAAGCTCGGCGAGACCATGCAGGTCGCCGAGAACGAGAATTCCGAGTTCCTTCAATTCATGGAGGCGGTCTCGGCGGTCGAGAGCAGCTTCGACTTCATCGTCATCGATACGCCTGGCACCGACAGCTACCTGATGCGGCTTGCCCATTCGATGGCCGACACGCTGGTCACGCCGATCAACGACAGCTTCCTCGATTTCGACGTGCTCGGCACTGTCGACCCCGCCAATTACGCGGTGACAGGCGAAAGCCATTACGCCGAGATGGTGCGCGACGTCAGGCGCAAGCGCCGCCAGCTCGATGGCTCGACCACCGACTGGATCGTGGTGCGCAACCGCCTGTCGATGCTCGGCTCCCGTAACAAGCAACTCGTCGCCGAGGGGCTGAAGGATCTGTCGTTGCGGCTCGGCTTCCGCTACGTCGACGGCTTTGCCGAGCGCGTCGTCTATCGCGAGTTTTTTCCGCGTGGCCTGACGGCGCTCGACGAGATCGACGAGGCCACGCTCGGGATGCGGCCGAATCTCGGCCATCTCACCGCGCGGGAAGAGGTGACGAGCCTGCTCCGCCAGCTCAAGCTGCCGCTCGACGAGCGCGGCCGTCGCCGTGCGGCAAATCGCGCCGAGTGGTTCAGCCAGGTCGACAAGCCGCTCGAGGTTCACGACATCCTCGGCGCCTAGGCGGCGGTATATTGTTACTTCCTATCCGCCCCATTACGGCCGGTTCCCATCGGAACTGCGCCCGTGCGAAGTCGTTTTCATCCTGCGGTTACTGTGAAATTGAACCCCATCGTCACAAGTTGCGTCGGATGGTGACCTGCACCCTGACGTAGCGGTATCAGGACGGGTGCCCAACAAACGTGTGCGTCGCACAATGAAAGGGCTGCCAAATCACAATATTTGGCCTTCCTGTCACGCGGCTGTGACGTATATTGGGGAATAGGCGCGAGGGAGCCAAAGAGCTCCCCGAACAAACACGGTTTCGACAGGGACTTCAGGTGAGACAGGCCTGAGGCGAAGGACGAAAATGAAGCGTGGAATTGCCGTTCTGGTGTGTGTCAGTGCCCTTTGCGGCGTCGCCTATTTCACGGCGAGCAAGTGGGCCATCAGGCACGAGACCGTCACCTTCTACGACGCTTCGCGTGACAACCGTCCCGTGCCTGTCGACATCGCGATCCGTCGCGACAAGGAAATGCAAGCCAATGCCGGTATGATCACGATGCCGGTTGCAGTGATCAATCACGGCAACACCGTCAAGAACACCGAGTACGGCTTCCTCGCCAACATTTTCGCCGCGCGCGGCTATCTCGTCGTCAGCCCGCAGCATGATTTGCCGACCGATCCGCCGATGGTGACCAAGCCCGGTGAGCTCTATGTCGGCCGCCTGCCGCAGATCCTGCGCGGTGTCGCCAACATCCATCTGGCGATGCAGGAGATGAAGAAGGTTCAGCCCAACGCCGACTACGCCCGGGTGACGATGGTTGGCCATTCCATGGGTGGCGACATCACGATGTATTTCGCCAAGCAGTATCCGGACGAGGTCAAGAAGGTCGTGACGCTGGACAATCTCCGCGTGCCCTTCGTCACCGCCGGCAAGTTCAAGATCCTGTCGTTCCGCTCCAAGGATCCGCAGTTCAAGACCGATCCGGGCGTGATCCCGACCGACGAGGAGTGCGAGAAGGCCGGTATTCAGGTCGTGAAGACCGACTTCCAGCACAACGACATGCGTGACACCGGTCCGGATCAGGCCAAGAACTCGATCCAGGGCATGCTCGATAAATTCCTGAGCGACACCGACAGCGCAATCGCGCCGGTCGACACCACGTCGTCGCCGCCGAAGGTGCTCGAGCCGGGTCCCGTTGCCCTGATGTCGCCAGCCAAGAGCTGATCAGTCCGACCATCGTCGGAAACACGCTTTAAAGCCTCCGCCGGCTTCCGCCTGCGGAGGCTTTGCACATTGACCGGGCAGGGTGCGCTATCCACATTGGTGGTTCGAGACAAAGCGTGACTACGGATGCCCGGCGACCCCATTAAACCGCGCAATAGCGAGGCCGTCTCGGCGAGAGCCGAAAGCGACGGTGCGTTGCCGCAGGCAACGACCTCGACCTCGGAGGACGTCGCCGCCTTCGTCGCCAAGGCGCGAGCACTGTCGCCGCATGCGCCCGGCGCGAAGAGCCGCCTGATCTTCGCGCTGGATGCGACGATGAGCCGGCAGCCGACCTGGGACATGGCCTGCGCGCTTCAGGCCGACATGTTTCGCGAAGCGGCGGCGCTCGGCAGCTTGGACATCCGGCTCGTCTACTATCGCGGCTTCAACGAATGCCGTGCCACCGGGTGGATTTCGGACAGCAGCAAGCTTGCGACGCTGATGAGCAAGATCGATTGCCGCGGTGGCGACACCCAGATCGGCAGGGTGTTGACCGACGCGCGGCGCGAGGCGGTCGCATCGGGCGTGCGTGCCGTCGTCTTCGTCGGCGATGCCATGGAGGAGAAGGTCGACGCGCTCTGCGCCAAGGCCGGCGAGCTCGGCATGCTGAAGGTGCCGGTGTTCCTGTTTCAGGAAGGCCATGATGCAGTCGCCGAACAGGCGTTTCGCGAGATCGCGCGTCTGACCGGCGGCGCCTGGTGCCGGTTCGATCCGGGCGCGGCGGCGCAGCTGCGCGAGCTGTTGCGGGCCGCTGCAGCCTATGCCGCCGGCGGCCGCGAGGCACTGTTGAAACTGGCGAAGACGGCGAGCGGCGCGGCGCAGCTGATCGGACAGATGAAGTAGAGGGGCTCGCAAGGCGCGGTGGCCGCATGCATTTTGTATGCGAGGCGACTATATTCCCGCCATGACCCTGATTGCCGGCCTTGTCGCTGTTATCACACTTTATCTGTTGCTCCAGATGTTCCGCGCCGCCAACCCGGCCGTGCTGGCGCGCACCATCAAGGTCGGGGGCGGCGTGGTCGCGCTTGCGGTGGCCGCCTTCACGGGCTTGCGGGGCGAGCTGGCGGTGGCGATCCCGCTCGGGATATTTGGCGCCGGACTGCTCGGCTGGACGCCATTGGCGAATGCGGGCTTCGGCAATATTGGCGGCCTGTTCGGCGGTGGCGCGACGCGATCGTCCGGCCAGAGCTCGCGCGTGCGCTCACCATTTCTGGACATGCGGCTTGACCACGAGTCCGGCCAGCTCTCGGGCCAGATCGTCGCCGGCCCTCACGCCGGGCGCGGTCTCGACGAGTTCGATCTTGCAAGCCTGCTGGCGATGGTCCCGGCGTTCGACGCCGAGAGCGTGGCCTTACTTGAAAGCTATCTGGACCGCCGGTTTCCCGCTTGGCGTCAGAACGCGCAGGGCAACGCGGCAGGGGGGCAGCGCCGCACGGCGTCGAGCGGCAAAATGACGGCGGAGGAGGCCTATCAGATCCTTGGCTTGCAGCCGGGAGCGGGGCGCGACGACATCAGCCGGGCGCACAAATCCCTCATGAAGAAACTGCATCCCGACCAGGGGGGCTCGACGTACCTCGCTGCCCGTGTAAACGAGGCCAAGGATACTCTGCTTCGTACGCATAACGGCTAACTCCGGCACTACGCTACAAACGCCCGTACCGCGTGAGCTCCGCTTGCTCTGTTTGCCGTCGCCCCGATGCCCGCCATTGTCGGCGTGGTCGATCCCTTGAGTAAAGTTTTAACCGTAAATCCTTGACGAGAGGTTGTCGTGGAACAGCCTCCAGCGCCACCGCATCCCAAAAACAAAAATGCCCGCGCAAGGCGCGGGCATTTCGCTTGGACGGGTCGGGAAGATCAGTTGCGGACGGTCATGCAGGAGATGTCGGCGCGCTTCAGCGCCTTGCACACCGCTTCGGCCTGGTCCCGTTCGAGCCCGGCAAAGCGGGCGCGGTAGAGCTTGCGATTGTCCCTGGCGACAACAGGCTCAGTGAACGGATCGGCCTTGCTGAGCAGGCCGCGGGCCGAGCTGCGCGCGGCTTCAATGCGCTGCTGGGCCTCGCCCTCGCTCTCGAGCGCGCCGACCTGGACGATCCAGCCGCTATGGGTGGCGAGCGGCTTGGTGGTGGCGCTCATCTGGATCGGCTGCGGTGCCGGATCAGCGGAGGCAAGCTTCGCGACCGGAGCGGGCGCCGGGGCAGCGACGGTGGCCGCCGGCAGCACGCCGAGGATGCCGTTGCCGGTGCCGAAGCCCGCCGGCTGCTGCGGCATCTCGGTCCGGGCGGGCTCCGGCTTGTTGATAAGGTCGGCCCTGGCGACGACAGCGCCGGAGGTCTCGGCGACGTCGGTACGGGGCGAAACCGTGTTGGTGACCTGCGGCGCGACCTGGGTCGGGGCGGCGGACGCGACCTTGACCGCGCCGGCCTTGACCTGAACCGTCTTGACCCGGACCGGCTTCATCGGCTCGGACGACCCCGGAATGAGGGCGAGCGGCTGGCTCGAGATCACGCCATTGGTGAGCGGCGCGGGCTCGATCTTGGACTCCATGGGCTTGGCTTCGGGCTTGGGCTGGGCCGGCGGCATCGCGGCGGTCGCAGCTGCAAGGGCCGACAGGCGCGAGGCGGGACGCGGCGCGGGTGCCTCGGGGGCAGGGGCGGCCGCGACCTGAACCGGAGCAGCCGGACGGGCCGGGGTATCCGAAGCATCGGCCACGTCGGTGCTGGTGTCGGCACTGTTGCGCTCGGTCACCGCCACGACAGTGTGGGTGGTCGCGCCCTTCTCGAGATTTTCCGCGAGCAGATTGCGCATAATGGCGTCGCGCGAGCCGCCGCTGCGGCCGCCGAGCACCACGCCGATCAGATGGCGGTTGCCGCGGCGCATCGAGGTCACGAGATTGAAGCCGGAGGCGCGGGTGTAGCCGGTCTTGATGCCGTCCACGCCCTCTACGCTGCCGAGCAGGTGATTATGGTTGCGGATCTGCTCGCCGCGCCAGGTGAACGACGTGGTCGAGAAATAGCGATAGTAGCGCGGGAAGCGCTCCTGGATGGCGCGGCCGAGGGTGGCCTGGTCGCGCGCAGTCGTCACCTGCTCGTCGTTGGGAAGGCCGTTGGCGTTGCGGTAGACCGTCTTGGACATGCCGAGCGCGCGCGCCTTGCGCGTCATCATCGCGGCGAAATCGTCCTCGTCGCCGCCGATCGCTTCCGCGATCACAACGGCAGCGTCATTGGCGGAGCGGGTGACGAGACCCTTGATCGCGTCCTCGACGCGGATGGTCTGGCCGGCACGCAGATTGAGCTTGGTCGGATCCTGGTCGGCGGCGTGCTGCGACACCGGCATCTCGGTGTCGAGCTTCATCTTGCCGGACTCGAGACGCTCGAACAGCAAATAGAGCGTCATGATCTTGGTGAGCGAGGCGGGATGGCGAATCCCGTCGGGGCTGGTCGACTGGAGCACCGTGCCGGAATTGCCGTCGACGATGATCGACGCGAATTGCGGGCTGTAGCTTTCGGAAACGTCGCGATGCACCCGGTGGTGCGCGTAGTGGCGCCGATAGCGCCGCGCGTCGGCGGCATCGGTCGTGAAGATCACGGCTGTGGTGACCGTGAGAAGCCCGAAAACGCCAACCCGCGCCAAGCGCGAGGAAGACCAGTTGTTACGAAGCATGGAACCCCGTCCCCGTTTGTGACTTGATCACCGGCTCGTGAGGCGAAATTGTGCCCTGCGGACCCGGGATCATTACCTGCTCAGGCTGTCCCTCCGCTGGTGCTCGCCGCGGGGGACGTTGGGCCTGAGCCGCTGTTCTGGCTAAGGTGATGTTCTCAAACGGCTTTTGACCGTCTGCGGAAGGTGAACACGTCCAGGGAATCAGGGTAGGGGGCCGGAGTTTCCAAAAGCTTAAGAAATGCTTGCGGGAAAGCCCGGGAATCTCCGCAACTTGCATCGATTTTTGTGCGTCGCACAAGATTCTTGACTTTTTTGTGCGTTGCACTAATTGTGGGCAGAGTCAGGGAGCCGGGGCTTCCGGACGCGAGCCAGGGAAAAGGATTCCAAGATGTTCAAGGTTGAAGACTTTCAGAACTACGGCAAAGAGCATTTCGAGACCTGCGTTGCTTCGGCGACCTCGGTGCAGCACGGCCTCCAGGCGATCGCCAGCGCGTATGGCGACTACACCAAGAAGTCTTTTGAAGACACCAAGTCCTTCGTCGAGAAGCTTTCCGGCGTGAAGTCGCTGGACAAGGCGATGGAAGCCCAGACCGATTTCGCCCGTTCGGCCTACGAGACCTTCGTCGCGGAATCGCAGAAGATCGCCGGCCTCTACAGCGACCTCGCCAAGCAGGCATTCAAGCCGGTCGAAACGGTCGTGTCGAAGTTCACCCCGGCCGTCCAGTAATTCGCGCGACAAGTTTTGGAATCAAGAAAGCCGGGCTGGTTCAGCCCGGCTTTCTCTTTGCAAATTGTGCAGGGCTATCTCGCCAGCCGCAGCTTGCTGAGAGCAGTCCCGATTGTGTTGAACGTGGTCACGATCTGGCTCGAGCTGGTGAGCATGTAGAACTTGTCCGGACTGCTCGCGCAGTATTTCAGGATCGCCGACGTGGGATCGGCGGGCGAGCTCGTGTTCACCTGGATCGTGTAGATCGTGTACATCGGTGCGCCGCCGGAGTCCCTGGCGTTGTGCAGGTTGTCGCACAGAACCTGCTGCCTGGCGTCGATCGAACCGGGGAAGGTGCTGTTGCCGTAGGTGGTGGTCTGGCTGCTGCCATCGCCGTAGGCCGGCCAGCGGTTCTCGGTGTTCAGGCCGTCGGACAGCAGGATGATGACCCTGTTGTAGGTGGTGCCGCTGGTGCCGCTTTCCGCCGGCGCGTTCAACGGAGCGCTCTGCAAGAGCGACAGCCACCCCCAGGCCAGACCGACCACCTGATTGGTGCCGCCGGTTGGCTGCATTGCGTTGACCGCGGTCTTGAGTGCGCTCCAATTATAGCTCAGCGGGATGATCGGCTCGAGCTGGGTCGAAGCGCTGCTGCTGCAAAAGGAAGTGCTGTTCTCGTAGTATTGCTCTGCCGGGAACAAGGTGGCGACAGTGCTTGTGTTCGGCGCCGTGGACTGCGCGTCGTAGGGCTGGGTCCGATCCGTAATGCATCCGCTCCACGTCGAGTGGGAATTCGGCTGCCATGTGTGCGTATACGTTGAGCCCGATGCCACGCTGTTATAGCAGCCATTGATCAAATAGTGGTACTTGTACGAGCCACCGCCATTGGTCCCGGGGCAGATCAGCCCTTTGTTCGAGCCCGAATTCGGGATGGTACTGACCGCCGATGTGCTGCCCGGACCATTCACGCAAGTGAAGCCGTTATTTGACATCGTCCACGGGCAGTTGGAGCCCGGTCCGATGTTCGCCCAATTCGAGGGCTTGGACGACACGAGGTCCGGTGCCTCCGCTTCCCAGCTCGTCCAATCGATCCAGCTCTGCGCGTAATTGCTGGATCCAACATTCACGTCCTTGGCAAACGGGACGACCGAAATATAGACATCGCCGCTGTTCTTGCTGAGGGCGCTGAGCTGGTCGATGAGGCCGCCGGATCCGGCCACGGCGTTTCTCAGTGCCGTGATCTTGCCGTCCTGTGCCATCGATCCCGTGTTGTCGAGCACAAGCGCAACGCGCATTTTCGCGTTGCCCCAGGTGGAGGTCGAGGTGGTGTTGAAGCCGAGCGTCGGAAAGCCGGCAATCTGCATGAAATCGGAGGTGATGTAACCGGAGCCATTCAGCAGCAGGGTGGCTGCCGCACTCGTGGTCGCGGCCGTGTAGGTGGGGCTGATGTTGACGCCTTTGGCCTCGGTATCGGTATAGAGACCCGAGAAGTAGCTCAGCGCCTTCGTGCTGATGTCCGAAGTCGTGATCGTTCCTGCCGTCAAATCCTTCGACAGCATCAGCGCGGTGGAGTCGAGGGCGGCCTGCATCGACGAGCGTGCGCGGGATGCGCGAGAGTAGTCGACGGCGGCGCCGACCATGCAGAGGATCGGGAGCAGCGTGATGGCGAAAATGACGGCGATGTTGCCTTGCTCGGCGGACACAAAGCGAGCAAGCAATCGGCCGAAGCGGGAGTCGACGGGTAGGCGAAACATGACGATCCCCGAGATCTGTGGTTCTGCCCGATTTCACGCCACAGCCTTGAACGGCGGGTAAATCGGGCCGTAGAAAAACGGTGGAATCCCGCGCCAAACCGCCGCGGCCATGCCCGCGTCAGGTTCCTGGTCAACACCCTCTGAACGGACCAGTGGGAAATTTTTGGCAAATCAGTCCGGATTGGTTAACCTTGGCCCGGATCGCCCGGACCGGGAATCGGGACCGTCGCGGCCGCATTGGCTGGGCCTTCGCATGCTTGCGGCGAGCCGGGGGCGGGCCCATATTCCCAGCAACTGATCCGGCTTCGACCGGACCGGTTGGAAGCGGCGATCCAAGGCGGCGCGCTTGCGCGAGGTTCCCGGGTTCGGGACCGCGCGGCAAACCGCCATACGCTTCCGTGGGGAATTTGAACGCCTGAGCCATGCCGCAATTGACTTCCAGACTCGACCTGTCAGCGGCCGCCGCCGCCCACGCTCCTCGGATGAGCAATGATGAGAACCGTTCCGGTGGCCCGGCGGGTCCGAACACGTCCGTCATCACCAAGGTCAAGCCAAAGACCAAGCGGCCCAACCTGTATCGCGTGCTGATCCTGAACGACGACTACACGCCAATGGAGTTCGTCGTCCACGTGCTGGAGAAGTTCTTCCAGAAGGATGTCGAGGCCGCGACCAAGATCATGCTGCACGTCCATCATCACGGCATCGGCGAGTGCGGCGTGTTCACTTACGAGATTGCCGAGACCAAGGTGACTCAGGTGATGGATTTCGCCCGCAAGCACCAGCACCCGCTGCAATGCGTGATGGAAAAGAAGTAACTGCGCGTTCGCGTCCCGGGTTCTTTAGATCGGTTCTGTTCGTGCGGTGTGTGATGTCAGCGGATACCGCTGCATGATCCGGCGACAATCAGCGCCGACGCCAATCCTGCCCAAATGGGTAGTTTTGCCCAAATCGGAACGGGTTTTGCATCGACAATGCGGTGGGCGCGTAATGCCCATTGAGTCGCGGAACCGGTCTTTTGCCGCGGTCTAGTATAACTATATGTGACAAAGGTTGTTGTTGCCTGACCGGGCGATGGCGATCATGATGGTGGGGGCCATAGAGGACGCGAATGCCGACTTTTTCCCAAAGCCTTGAACAATCCCTGCATCGTGCACTGGCGATCGCCAACGAGCGTCATCACCAATACGCGACGCTCGAGCATCTCCTGCTCTCCTTGATCGATGACTCCGATGCAGCCGCCGTCATGCGTGCCTGCAGCGTCGATCTCGACAAGCTCCGCACGAGCCTCGTCAATTATCTTGAGACCGAATTCGAAAATCTGGTGACGGATGGCGCCGACGACGCCAAGCCGACCGCCGGTTTCCAGCGCGTGATCCAGCGCGCGGTGATCCATGTGCAATCCTCCGGTCGCGAAGAGGTGACCGGTGCGAACGTGTTGATCGCGATCTTCGCCGAGCGCGAAAGTCATGCCGCGTACTTCCTGCAGGAGCAGGACATGACGCGCTACGACGCCGTCAACTACATCAGCCACGGCATTGCCAAGCGGCCGGGCGTCTCCGAGGCGCGGCCGGTGCGCGGCGTCGACGAGGAGACCGAGACCAAGGGTGCCGAGGACGCCAAGAAGAAGGGCGAGGCGCTCGAGACCTATTGCGTCAACCTCAACAAGAAGGCGCGTGACGGCAAGATCGATCCGGTGATCGGACGCAATTCCGAGATCAACCGCGCGATCCAGGTGCTGTGCCGCCGCCAGAAGAACAATCCGCTGTTCGTGGGCGAGGCCGGCGTCGGCAAGACAGCGATCGCAGAGGGCTTGGCCAAGCGCATCGTCGACAGCGAGGTGCCGGAGGTGCTGGCGGCTGCGACCGTGTTCTCGCTCGACATGGGCACGCTGCTCGCGGGCACGCGCTATCGCGGCGACTTCGAGGAGCGCCTCAAGCAGGTGCTGAAGGAGCTCGAGGCACATCCCAACGCCATCCTGTTCATCGACGAGATCCACACCGTGATCGGTGCGGGCGCGACGTCGGGTGGCGCAATGGACGCATCGAACCTGCTCAAGCCTGCGTTGGCCTCGGGCACGATCCGCTGCATGGGCTCGACCACTTACAAGGAATACCGCCAGCACTTCGAGAAGGACCGCGCGCTGGTGCGGCGCTTCCAGAAGATCGACATCAACGAGCCGACGGTCGAAGACGCCATCGCCATCCTCAAGGGCCTCAAGCCCTACTTCGAAGACTATCACCGGCTGAAATACACCAATGAGGCGATCGAGGCTGCGGTGCAGCTGTCCTCGCGCTACATCCACGACCGCAAGCTGCCCGACAAGGCGATCGACGTGATCGACGAGTCCGGCGCGGCGCAGATGCTGGTCGCCGAGAACAAGCGCAAGAAGACCATCGGCATCAAGGAGATCGAGACCACGATTGCCTCGATGGCGCGGATCCCGCCGAAGAGCGTGTCGAAGGACGACGCCGAGGTGCTCAAGCATCTCGAGCAGACCCTGAAGCGAACGGTGTTCGGCCAGGACAAGGCGATCGAGTCGCTCGCCGCTTCGATCAAGCTCGCCCGCGCGGGTCTGCGCGAGCCGGAGAAGCCGATCGGCTGCTACCTGTTCTCGGGTCCGACCGGCGTCGGCAAGACCGAGGTTGCCAAGCAGCTCGCGGCGTCGCTCGGCGTCGAGTTGTTGCGCTTCGACATGTCGGAGTACATGGAGCGGCACACCGTGTCGCGCCTGATCGGCGCGCCTCCCGGCTATGTCGGCTTCGACCAGGGTGGTCTCCTGACCGACGGCGTCGACCAGCATCCGCATTGCGTGGTGCTGCTCGACGAAATCGAGAAGGCACATCCCGATCTCTACAACGTGCTGCTCCAGATCATGGATCACGGCCGGCTCACCGACCACAATGGCAAGCAGGTCAACTTCCGTAACGTGATCCTGATCATGACGACGAATGCAGGTGCTTCGGATCTCGCCAAGCAGGCGTTCGGCTTCACGCGCTCGAAGCGGGAAGGCGACGACCACGAGGCGATCAACCGGCAGTTCGCGCCGGAATTCCGCAACCGTCTCGATGCCATCGTCTCGTTCGGCCATCTCAGTGTCGAGGTGATCGGCACGGTGGTCGAGAAGTTCGTGCTTCAGCTCGAAGCGCAGCTCGGCGACCGCGACGTCACCATCGAACTGTCCGAGCCCGCCAAGATCTGGCTGGTCCAGCACGGCTATGACGAGCAGATGGGTGCGCGTCCGATGGCCCGTGTCATCCAGGAGCACATCAAGAAGCCGCTGGCTGACGAGGTGCTGTTCGGCAAGCTCAAGGGCGGCGGCCACGTCCGCGTCGTCCTGGTCAAGGACGAGGCCGACGAGACCAAGGAAAAGATCGGCTTCGAGTTCGTCGAGGGTCCGGTCACGCCGAAGCAGGAAAAGCTGCCCGCCCGCAAGCGCCCGCCGGGGAAGTCTAAGCCGGGCGGTCCCGGTCCCGGCGGCTCCAAGGGGCCGACCTCCAAGGGCCCGCTGGTCAAGGCTTGATCGCGAGCGTCATGAATTGAAAAGGCCGGCTGTTCAGCCGGCCTTTTTGTTGGCAATCACCGCAGGCAACGAGATCCGAGATGACCAACGCGCCTTCTGCAAAATCTCCGTCAGCTTCCACGATCCCCGCCGACGATCCCGGCCGCCTCCTGACGGTCGCCGATCCCGACGGCTCCGACGTGCCGCATGTCTCTGTGGCCGGCGGCACCTACACGATCCTGGTGTCAGGTGCGCAGACCGCTGGACGCTATTGCCTGGTCGACATGCTGGTACCCGCGGGCGGCGGGCCCCCACCGCACCGCCACGACTTCGAGGAAATGTTCACTCTGCTCGAAGGCGAACTTGAATTCACCTTTCGCGGAAAGTCCCATACCGTAAGTGCGGGGGCGACCGTCAACGTTCCGGCCAACGCGCCGCATGCGTTCAAGAACGTGTCCGGCAAGACGGCCCGCATGCTGTGTATGTGTACGCCCGCGGGGCAGGACGAATTCTTCCTGGCGGTCGGCTTTCCCGTCGAAAGCCGCACATCGCCACCGCCGAAGCCGACCCCGGAAGAGATGGCCGAGAAGGGCAAGTTGATCGCGGCACTGCTGCCGAAATATTGCACCGAGATGGTGAAGATGTGAGGCGCGCCGGACGCAGCGCTATTCGCCCCGCAGGCGCTGGTGGTCCTGCACGCGGACGTGCTCGGCACCGCGCGCACCCGCGGGCGATAGCCGCAGCATGCTCAGCATCGCGCCGCACATGGCAAATCCAACGCCGGTGAGAAGCGCAATCCGGGTTCCCTCGGCCGGATAGCGGCCGAGGAACAGCGCGACCAGTGCAGCTCCGGTGGTCTGGCCGAGCAGGCGCGCCGTGCCCAGCATACCGCTGGCGCCGCCGGAGCGCTCGCGCGGGGCGGCGGCGATCATGGTGCGGTTGTTGGGCGTCTGGAACAGGCCGAAGCCGGCGCCTGCCAGCGCCATCCGCCAGACCACGTCGAGCGGTGTCGGGCTCGCGGGCAGGAAGGCGAGCATGGCGAGGCCACAGGCGAACAGTGTCAGCCCGATGCCGCCGAGCAGGCCGGCGGGATAGTGCTCGACCAGGCGGCCGGCCAGCGGAGCCGCGAACGCCACCGCGATCGGCCACGGCGTGATCAAGAGGCCCATATGGACGGCCGAGTAGCCGAACCGGCTCTGAAGGTAGAAGGGGATCGCGACGAAGGCCAGCATCTGCCCGCAGAACGAGGCGATCGAGGTCGCAATCGAGAGCCCGAACACCGGGATGCGCAACAGGTCGACCGGCAGCAGTGGCGACTTCATGTGCATCTCGCGATAAATGAGCAACGCGCCGGCGACGATCGCGATGGCGAACTGGACAAGGCAGGTGATCGGCGCCTCGCCGTGGCCGACGCTGTCGATCGCGGCGATGCCGACGCCGAAGGTGATCGCAGAGAGCCCCGCGCTCTGCCAGTCGAAGGAATGGCTCGCGGGCGTCGTATGCGGCAGGCTGCGCAGGCCGAGTACGAGCGTAATCACGCCGAGCGGAACGTTGATGGCGAACAACCAGGGCCAGCTGCCGATTGCGAGGATGCCGGCGGCGAGCGTCGGTCCGACCGCGGCGGAGAAGGCGACGACGAGCGCGTTGAGCCCGATGCCGCGGCCGAGCAGGTTACGCGGATAGGTAAAGCGAACCAGCGCCGAGTTGACGCTCATGATGCCGGCCGCGCCAAACCCCTGGATGATGCGCGCGATCGTCAGCAACGGCAGCGTGTGCGCCAGCGCGCAGAAAGCGGATGCGAGCGTGAACAGCACCAGCCCGACCAGATAGACGCGGCGATAGCCGACGATCTCGCCGAGCGACGCCAGCGGCAGCAGCGAGATCGTGATGGCGAGCTGGTAGCCGTTGACGATCCAGATCGAGAAGGCGGGGCTCGCGTTCAGATCAGCTGCGATCGTCGGCAGCGCGACATTGGCGATGGCGCTGTCGACGACGGCCATGGTGATGCCGAGCGCAATGGTCAGGATCGCCTGATTGCGCTGGGGCTGTGGCAGGCCGTCGGCATGCTCGATCGGGACGGACGACATGGTGGAGGCGTGCTTGATTCGAGCCGTGATGATCCCCGGATTAGGAAATTGCGCTGTCCATCGCAACCCGGCAGGACACGGACGGTTCCTGAGCCGGAAGCAGGTCTCCCGGCGCCACAGGCATGGATCGGCTCGCCCTTCGCACGCTCACCAGCGCGAGGTCGCCTTGCCGAAGATGTAGAGCGCGACAAGCCCGAGCGTCACCGCCGTGGAGACGACAATGGCGGTGCGATCCCAATCAATCCGCGCCCGCTCGGCGCGGTTGAGATTGAGGGCCGTGAGCAGGGCCTTCATGGCAAATCGGCGCATCGGGCTGCCTCGTAAGGCCGCACGATGCCACGATCCATATGGGGCGGATTGATGCAGCTCAAATCAGGCCAGCCCTTACGGGTAAGCCAGCTACACCGGCGGCGGATTGCGGTCGGAGAAGGTCCCTCGCTGGTGCCAGTACGGATAGGGCAACGTCACCTTGCTGGCCGCGTCCAGCTTCGCGATCTGGTCCTTGGTCAGGGACCATCCGACCGCGCCAAGGTTTTCACGCAGCTGTGTTTCGTTGCGGGCGCCGATGATCAGCGTCGAAACGGTCGGGCGTTGCAGCAGCCAGTTCAGCGCGATCTGGGAGACGCTCTTGCCCGTCTCCTTTGCGACCTCGTCGATGGCCTCGACGACGCGATAGACGTGCTCGTCCGGTACGGGCGGCCCGAAATCGGCGGTCTGGGGCAGGCGGCTCACTTCAGGCTTCGGCTGGCCGCGGCGGATCTTTCCGGTGAGGCGGCCCCATCCGAGTGGCGACCAGACCACGGCGCCAAGCCCCTGATCGAGACCGAGCGGCATCAGCTCCCACTCATAGTCGCGCCCGATCAGCGAATAGTAGGTCTGGTTGGCGACGTAGCGCGGGAAGCCGTGCTTGTCGGCAACGCCGAGCGACTTCATCAGATGCCAGCCCGAGAAATTCGAGACGCCGACATAGCGGATCTTGCCGGCGCGCACGAGGACGTCGAGGGTGCTCAGGACCTCTTCGGGCGGGGTCATGGCATCGAAGCCATGGAGCTGGAACAGGTCGATGTAATCGGTGCCGAGCCGGCTCAGTGCGCCGTCGATGGCCGCGAGCAGATGCTGGCGTGACGAGCCGATGTCGTTGGGGCCGTCGCCGAAGCGGAACGTGGCCTTGGTCGAGACCAGCACCTTGTCGCGGCGGCCCTTGATGGCTTCCCCGAGGACGCGCTCGGATTCACCGAGCGAATAGACGTCGGCGGTGTCGAACATCGACACGCCGGCCTCGAGACAAATGTCCAAGAGGCGCCGCGCTTCCGTGGCGTCGGTCGTCCCCCATGCCGCGAGACGGCCGACGCCGCCGAACGTGCCCGTGCCAAGGCTCAAAGCGGGGACCATGAGGCCGGATCGGCCCAAGCGTCGGTATTCCATCGAACTGCTCCTCGTGGCCGCTGATTGATTGACGCGGCCTTGGAGACAGATCGTAATGCAAGCATGCGCGTTGTCCTACGACGCGCTCACATAGCGGCTCTGCTTTGCAGGGTCCGCAGGCGTCACGCCACGCTTGTCGCCTGCAGATTCGCGGCCGGGATCTTCGCCCGCAGCCAGTTTTCGAATGCGCCGACGTGGCTGCGGCCTTTGGCTTCAGCGGACCGCACGAGATAATAGGAGACCGTCTCGACCTCGAATTTGGGCTGGCAGAAGGGCGCGACCAGCGTGCCCTTCTCGAGTTCGTCGGCAGCGAGGATCTCGCTCTCCAGGACGACGCCGAGACCTTCGACGGCGGCGTCGATGGCCATGGTGGATCGGTCGAACCACAATTCGTGGCGCGCCTTGATGGTCGAGCCCAAGACCTGTCGCAGATAGTCGGTCCAGGTCAGGGCATTTGAGGAATGGATCAACGTGGCGCGGGCGAGATCACCGGGGTCGCGGAGCGCGAGCTGTTCGATCAGCCGCGGGCTGCAGAGCGGGCGCAGACGCTCCGCCAGCAACGGTTCGATCTGCCGGCCGTTGCCGACGGGAGGACGGCCATAGGCGATGGCGAGATCGAACCGAATGGTTTCGAGGTCGCGCAAGTCGGTGATGGTCGACAGCCTGATCCCGATCTCCGGGTGCTGGCCGATGAAATGTCCGATCCGTGGCTGCAGCCATTTGGCGGCGAAGCTCGGACCGCTCGCGATGAAGAGGTGTTCGCGCTGCGACTGCGGCGCGACCAGCTGCGTCGCTCCCATGATCGTTCCGAATGCGCGCTCGATCTCGCTGGCATAGGTGCGGCCCGCATTGGTGAGGACTGCGCGGCCGGCGTGCCGGGAAAAGACGGGAACGCCGAGGAAGTCCTCGAGCTTCTGGATGTGATGGCTGATCGCGGAGGGTGTGACCCCGAGCTCCTCGGCGGCCCGGCTGAAGCTGCCGTGGCGCGAGGCCGCTTCGAACGCCGACAGCGCCTTGAGCGGAGGCATTCGCGGCCGCTGCGTTGAGCCCGCTTCATCGGCTGCTGAGTTTTTTGAACTGGCGCCCATCATGTCCGCTCGGTACGAATGTCCACGTTGCTCAGGCAAGTCTCGTACCGCAGGCGCCCTGAAGCAACAGCTTCGTACCCCAAAACCGACCCGACAACGGCGAGCACACCGCCGCAACGCACGTCCGTGCGACGGATGCCGCTTGCCCGAGGAGAATCCATGACTTCTGCGCTGAAACAGGCCGCCGACGAGTTCCTGGTCCGATACGGCGGAGACGTCTTTCCGAACCTCTTCACCTCGGCGAAGGGGACGATCGTGACCGACAGTGACGGGCGCGACTATCTCGATTTCACCTCCGGCCAGATGTGCGCCACCATCGGCCACAACCATCCGGCCATCGTCGCGGCGGTGGAAAGAGCAGGGAAGAAGGCCTTCCATCTCTTCAGCGGGATGATACCCGAGGTGGTCGCCGAGCTTGCTCAGGTGCTGGCCACGGATTGGCTCCCGGGAGATATCAGGCGCTCGATCTTCATCAACACCGGTTCGGAAGCGACCGAAGTCGCGCTCCGGATGGCCAAGATGTACACCGGCGGCTACGAGGTGCTCGTCCTTGGCGGCTCGTGGCACGGCATCACCGGCGGGGCCGCCGCGGTCTCTATGGCCAGCGACCGCAAGGGATATGGCGTCCCGCCGCCAGGCGTGTTCGTCATCCCCGAGCCGAACGCCTATCGGCCCTACATCGCAAAGGGCAGCGAGGACGAGTCCGCGCTCGCAAATCTGGAGCTCGCCCTGAAAATGTTCGACATGCAGTCGAGCGGGCGGGGTGCGGCGATCATCGCGGAGCCCGTGATCAGCGCCGGCGGCGTGCTGGTACCGCCGAAGGCGTTCATGAAGGCGCTGCGCAAGGCGGCCGATGAGCGCGGCATGCTGCTGATCTTTGACGAGGCCCAGACTGCCTTTGGGCGCATCGGCAAAAAAACAGGATCGGAATATTTCGGTGTCGTTCCCGACATCATGACCATGTCGAAGACACTCGGCGGAGGGCTTCCGCTTGCGGCGGTGTCCACAACCGAGGCGATCGAGAGCAAGCTCCACGACGATCACTTCACTTATTACACAAGCCATGTCTCCGATCCCCTGCTTGCCGAGGTCGGGCTCGCCGTGCTGCGCGTGATCACTGAAGAAAAACTCGTCGCACGCGCAAACGAGATGGGCGCCTACCTGCGCGGCCGGTTCGAAGGGCTCCAGCAGAAGTACGAGCAGATCGGCGACATCAGGGGCATGGGCCTCCTGCTCGGTGTCGAACTGGTCAGTGACCGTAACAGCCGGCGCCCAGCCCACCAGCTTGGCGGCCTGACGACGAAAAAGTGTTTTGAGTACGGGCTGAGCATGAACATCCGACGTCGCCCCGAGCGCGGGTCGGTGTGGCGAATCGCGCCGCCTCTGACCGTCTCGACCGAGGAAATCGACCACGCTGTTGAAATCCTGGATCGGGCCTTGAGGGAAAGTCTCGACGAGCTGTCGCGAAACCCCGCTGCCTAGCAAACTTGTCGGAGGCTGACATGATCCGCAAATCTTTGCCGACACTCGCCATCGCCGCCGTATCGTTCGCACTGCTCGATATTCCGGCCGCGCGGGCAGCCAGCCAGACACTCGACAAGATCAGGGAGGTCGGCAAGATCACCTTCGGTTACCGCGAGGCGTCGATTCCGTTCGCTTATCTCGGGGTCGATCAGAAGCCGACCGGACTTTCGCTCGACCTCTGTTCGACGGTGGCGGACAAGATCAAAGCTGTATTACAGCGGCCCGAACTCGGGATCGAATACGTTCCGGTGAATGCATCCAATCGTATTCCCTTGCTGCAGAACAGCACGATCGACGTCGAGTGCGGCAGCACGACCAATACCGCCGATCGGCAGAAGCAGGTCGCGTTCTCCGTTGCGACCTATGTGGCATCGCCGCGCTGGCTGGTGTCCGCCTCGTCGCAGGTGATGGAGCCGAAAGGACTTGACGGGCAGACGGTCGTCATCACGCAGGGCTCGCTGAATTTCGGGGTCGCCAAGAAGATCATCGACGACCAGAAGCTGAATGTCACGATCGTCCAGGCCAAGGACCACGCCGAGTCGCTCCTCATGCTTGGAACGGGCCGCGCGATGGCGTGGTTTGAGGACGATATCCTGGTTGCCGGCCTTGTCGCGAACGCATCCGATCCCAAAGCTTTCCGGATGTTGGCAGCCACCTATGCGCCATCCTACTACGGGCTGATGACCCGGAGAGACGACCCGGAGTTCAAGGCCCTCGTCGACGCCGCAATCAAGGAGAAGATGGCGTCCGGCGGGTTCGAACGGCTCTACGCAAAATGGTTCGAATCGCCGATCCCGCCAAAAGGACAGAACCTCCAGCTTCCTATGAGCGATGCCATGAAGGCGCGTGTTGTCTCGCCCAGCGACGCGCTGTTGCCCTAGTCGTGCAAGTGCATGTCATCGAGTGCGGCATCGACGATGCGCGAGCCCGCCAAGCTGGCCGGTGGCTGCGCCTCCAGCCGCGTTGTGGGTGATGAAATGCAAGCGACTTCCGGGTCGCGCGCCTGCCGCGGCAGGAGCGTCAAGCCCCAGCCCACCAGGACCAGCACGGCGAGACGGATCGCGATCATGCCCAGCAGCAGCTCGGATCCGCTTATCGTCGCGTGAGTCCTCATACATGCGAGCCTGATGCAGACTGCACGACCTGACAATCTGGAATTGGCGAGCATTGCCTTCGCCTGAGGCGATGGCTCGCAATGATGGCTGACCAGAATGGATCTCAGTGCCGCAACTGACTCTGCCTGTAGTCGCGTGGCGACATCCCGAAATGCTCGCGGAAGACGCGGCCGAAATGCGAGAGATCGTTGAAGCCCCAGGCAAACGCAATCTCGCTGATGTGGCGCTGGGCGAGCACGGGCGAGGCGAGGTCGCGCTTGCACTGGGCGAGACGCTCGGCAAGCACATGGCGCTGGAACGAGGTGTCCTCGTCGGCGAGGAGATCGTTGACGTAGCGCGAGGAGATGCCGAGCGCGGCGGCGGTCTCGGTCAGCGAGAGGTCGGGGTCGGCGAGGCGTGTGCGGATATGCGCCTTGAGCCGGTAGAGCAGGGCGGAGCGATGGGTCGAGGACGGCAGCGACGTCCCGCCGAGCCGTTCGCTCAGCGCCATGGCGAGCAGGTCGACGGCCTGCTCGGACAGGGCGGCGGCGCTGTTGGGCGCGAGCCGGTCGGCGCTCTGGCAGAGGCGGAAGATGAAATCATAGGCGAGCCGCTCGAGCGGTACATCGGCCCCGAATGTGATCGCGGTGAGCGTCTCGGTGCGGCCGAGCCGGCGCTGCAACATCTCGCGGGGCACCTTGAAGATGGTCTGGGAGAACGTGTCCTTGAACTTCAGCTCGTAGGGACGCGTGGTGTCGTAGAGCGCGAACTCGCCGGGATGGATCACGGTCTCCCGGCCATCCTGCACCACGCCGCCGTCGCCGCGATGGCCGAGCGCAACGAGAACATAATCCTGATCCGAGCGCGCGATGCGCGAGGGCGTGCGGAAAACGTGCTGACGGTCCGAGCAGACCTCGGAGCAAACGGCCTTGCCCAGCGCGACTTGCGTGACCGAGCCATGAAAGGCGCTGCCGAGGTCCGACTTGCAGTCGAGCCCGACGAAGACGTCGCAGACGATGTCCTGCCAGAGGGCGAGCCGGCGATAGCCGGGGCTGCCGTCTGTCGTGAACTGGATTGGCATCTCACAGGCCTCCCTTTCACATCCAGCAAAACCGCATGGTGGCGCAGATCCAGCCTGACAGCAGGCAAGTTCCGTACCGGGGCCGCGATCCCTTCCAGTCGAGTTTTTGTTCCGCCGTGGTCGAGCGCGCGGCCGCCCGGCTTGGCCCAATAGACTGCATCGGACCTGGTCTCCGATCAACCGGCAATGGAGGCGGCAATGGGCATCGAACATCCAAAATATAAGGTCGCGGTGGTGCAGGCGGCGCCCGCCTGGCTCGACCTCGACGCGTCCATTGACAAGTCGATCGCCCTGATCAGGGAGGCCGCCGAGAAGGGTGCCAAGCTGATCGCCTTTCCTGAAGCCTTCATCCCCGGTTACCCCTGGCATATCTGGATGGACTCGCCGGCCTGGGCGATCGGCCGCGGTTTTGTGCAGCGCTATTTCGACAATTCGCTGTCCTATGACAGCCCGCAGGCCGAGCGGCTGCGCGATGCGGTGCGGAAAGCGAAGCTTACGGCCGTGTTCGGCCTGTCCGAGCGCGACGGAGGCAGTCTCTATCTGGCGCAATGGCTGATCGGACCAGATGGCGAGACAATTGCAAAACGCCGCAAATTGCGGCCGACCCATGCCGAGCGCACCGTCTATGGCGAGGGCGACGGCAGCGATCTTGCGGTCCATGCGCGCGCCGACATCGGCCGTATCGGCGCGCTATGCTGCTGGGAGCATCTCCAGCCGCTGTCGAAATACGCCATGTACGCCCAGAACGAGCAGGTGCACGTCGCGGCCTGGCCGAGCTTCTCGCTTTACGATCCCTTCGCGCCGGCGCTCGGCGCCGAGGTCAACAACGCCGCTTCGCGCGTCTATGCGGTCGAGGGCTCCTGCTTCGTGCTCGCACCTTGCGCGACGGTGTCGCAGGCGATGATCGACGAGCTCTGCGACCGGCCGGACAAGAATGCGCTGCTGCATGTGGGCGGCGGCTTTGCCGCGATCTATGGGCCCGACGGCAGTCAGATCGGTGACAAGCTGGCGCCGGACCAGGAGGGGCTGCTGATCGCCGAGATCGACCTCGGCGCCATCGGCGTCGCCAAGAATGCTGCCGATCCCGCCGGGCATTATTCGCGGCCCGACGTCACGCGGCTGCTGCTCAACAAGAAGCCGTACAAGCGCGTCGAGCAGTTTGCGCTGCCGGTGGATACTATTGAGCCCACGGACATCAACGCTGCAGCAAGCTGATTGGCGGGATCAAGGGAGGCACGATCATGGAATCCGCAATTCCTATGCATCTCGAAACCCAGCGCACGCGCCACATGCGCGTGCCGGACGATTACCAGCCGCCATATCCATCGTTCGTGGCGCGCTACAAGCCCGCCGTGAGCCGCGTCGTGATGGCGTATTTCGGCGTGCAGTATCGTGGGGCGACGCCGGCGGCCGCGACGGAAGCGCTCGCGGAAATCGCCGGGCTGTTCGCCGGCGAGGGCGGTCCCTCGCATTGGGACCGCGCGCACTATGTCGATCAGGCCGGCCACGCGAACATTGTCTCGGTCGCCTATTGGGACGACATCGCCCGCTTCGATGCCTGGTTTGCGCCGGCACGCGAGGCGTGGACCGGAAAGTCGCGCGACGGAATCGGCACCTTCATCGAGGTGCTGCGTCCCACGGTGGCGCGGCACGAGACGCTGTTTTCCTCACTCGGCAGGCCTGAAGGTGTCGCAGTCATCGCCGACGGCATGAGCGGCGAGGTACAAGAGCACGCCTATTGGGGCGGCATGCGCGATCGCATTCCGCTGTCGCAGACCGATCCGATGTCGCCGGGCGGCAATCCGGAACTGATCCCTGATGGTGCGCGGCTGCGTGTGAAGGCGAACGACAATCTCTGCCTGATCCGCTCAGGGCAGGACTGGAGCGATACCGAGGCGTCCGAGCGGAAGCTCTATCTCGACGACGTCGAGCCGGTGCTCCGCGAGGGCATGGATTTCTTGCGCGACGACGGGCTCGCGATCGGCTGCTATGCCAACCGCTACATGGAAGTGCTCTCGGCTGACGGCAAGACGAGTGAAAAATCCTACGGTCAGAGCTGGTGGAAAAGTCTCGCCGCACTGGAGCGCTGGGCGGAATCGCATCCGACCCACGTCAAGATCTTCGGTGCGGCGATGAAATATCTCTCCACGCTCGGGCCATCAGCGAAGCTGCGGCTCTATCACGAGGTCACGGTCGCGGCCGCCGACGAGCAGTTCTTCGAATATCTCAACTGCCATCCAAAGACGGGAATGCTTGCGGCGGTCGAGACGGTCGCTGCCTAGGCGACGCAGTGGCCGAGCAGCTCCGGATGTGCGGCGCAGATGTGATGCGCGCCGGCGTCCCGCAGCTCGGCCTCGCTGCCATAGCCATAGAGCACGCCGATCGCGGTCATTCCGTTGGTTCTGGCGCCGACCACGTCATGGCTGCGGTCGCCGATCATGATGGCGCTGGTGGCATCGACCCTGGTCTCGTCGAGCGCGTAACGAAGCAGGTCGCGCTTGTCGACGCGGGTGCCGTCGAGCTCGGAACCGAACACGCGCTCGAAATACGGTTTCAGGCCAAAATGATCGACGATGCGGGTGGCGTAGACCGCGGGCTTGCTGGTCGCGACGAACATGCGCTGGTCGGTCGCGGCAATCGTCGTCAATGTGTCGACAATACCGGCATAGGCCTCGTTCTCGAACAGGCCGATGTCGCTGAAGCGCTCGCGATAGAGCAACAGTGCCTGGTCGGCCAGCGCGTCGGTTCCGGTGAGCTTCTTCAGGCTCGTATGCAGCGGCGGCCCGATGCACCAGGTCAGCTCGTCCTCACTCGGAACCGTGAGGCTCAGCCGCTCCAGGGCGTACTGGATCGAGCGGGTGATCCCGGGCTTCGGGTTGGTCAGCGTGCCGTCGAGATCGAAGAAGATTGTCGCCATTCTGGCCGTGTCCGTGTTGATACCAGCGCCGCTGTTTGACCTAACCGAGGCCGCAGGCCAAGGCAATGCGCAACCGTCATCACGCCGAAACCGGCGTCGCGGATGTCGTGTACCGCTTTAAAGGCTCGCTATTGGCCGGGGGTAAGCGTAGAGTCACGCTATCACCGCCCTTCCCATGGCATCCATCGGTGACTGAGGGTCACTTGCGCTCCCGCCGAACGAGGAGGAGCGCGCGTGCCTCGATTTCGCCTGGCCGACTGGATCGTGCCGCCGGTGATCGTCCCGCTGTTTCTGTTGTTTCTGGTGGCTGCGGCGGCGCTTCTGCATGGATAGAACGTCACTGCAGTATCTAGTGAGCGGACGCGATCAAGGTGGCTACGTCAGCTTGGCCCGCGCCACTACGGATGCCGCTTTGAAGAAGGCGAGGGAGCTGTTGCAGGAGGGCTATGTCGACGTGCGGATATGCACGCCGCAAGGGCGGATCCTGCTGTCCGACGAGTTCGACCAATTCGATGCATGAGATCGCGGGGATTCGTCGAATGACCGTGTCCAGATCGTCGCGAGGAACCATACCTGTATGAAAATGCTTATTGTCGCATTGGCGCTTGGCACCTTCGCGCAAAGTGCCGTCGCGAGAGAGCCGGACTGCCGCGCGATCGAAAGCACGAGCGGACGCCTCGCGTGTTACGACGCGGCGTTTCCCCCGAAAGTGAAGAAGCCCGACACTGCGGAGGACAACGCGTCCCGCGGTGCCTACAAAGACCCGTTCCTTGCGGAAGAGGCGAGAACCGCAGCGAAACTGAAGAATATCTGCCGCGGTTGTTGAGGCCGTGCACGCTCCGACATCAGGAGAAATCATCGAGGTGACGACATGACGCCGCTCCGCCGTATCGCCGTCATCGGCAACTCGCTGCCACGCCCGTGCGGAATTGCGACCTATACGACCGATCTGAAGAACGCGATATCGATTTCGCGCCAGGATCTGGAGACCTGCATCGTTGCAATGACCGATCGCGGTCAAGCTTATGATTATCCTCCGGCGGTCGCGTTCCAGATCAAGGACGGCAATATCGAAGACTACATACGGGCAGCGGATTTCCTGAATGCCGGCCGATTCGACACTGTGTGTCTGCAGCATGAGTTTGGAATTTTCGGTGGTGAAGCCGGCGCCCATATCCTGGTGTTGCTGTCCCGCCTTGCCTTGCCGGTGGTGACGACGTTCCATACCGTGCTGGCCGATCCGACACCTGCGCAGCGGACGGTCATGGAGCGCATCGTCGAGGCGTCGGTGAAGGTCGTGGTGATGGCCCATAAGGGCCGCGAACTGCTGCGCGATATCTACCTGGTGCCTGACGACAAGATCGAGGTCATCGCCCACGGCATTCCCGATGTCGCCTTCGCTACGCCCGATGCCGCGAAAGCCAAGCTTGGATTTGAGCAGAAGTCGGTCATTCTGACGTTCGGCCTGTTGTCACCGAACAAGGGCATCGAAGTCATGATCGACGCCATGCCGTCGATTCTGAAGCGCTGCGCGAATGCGGTGTATGTCGTGCTCGGCGCAACGCATCCCAATCTGGTTCGGAATCAGGGCGAGGCCTATCGCGAGAGCCTGATGGCGCGAGTGCGCGAACTCGGAATTGACGATCACGTGGTGTTCTTCGATCGCTTCGCCGATCTGGCCACGCTGCTCGAATTCATCTCGATGTGCGACGTCTATGTCACGCCCTATCTCAACGAAGCCCAGATGACGTCGGGAACCTTGGCCTACAGTTTCGGGTTGGGGAAGCCGGTCGTCTCGACGCCCTACTGGCACGCACGCGAGCTGCTTGCCGACGGGTGCGGTGTGCTGGTGCCTTTCGGCGACGCCGCGGCGATCGGCAACGAGATCGCAAACTTGCTGACCGACGACGTCCGCCGCCAGGCGATGTCCCGGCGCGCCTATGCCGAGAGCCGAATGATGACATGGGAGCGGGTGGCCGAACGCTACCTGTCTGTCTTCGAAAACGCGCGGCATGGCCATCGGTTGAAGGTCTTCGCGCGCGCCGACAGGAGCTTGCCGGAGCCACGTAGCCCCGCGCCGCCCGATATGCAGATCGGCCATTTTCTGTCGATGTGTGACGATGTCGGCCTGTTCCAGCACGCGGTACTTTCGGTGCCGGATCGCGTACACGGCTATTGCGTCGATGACAATGCGCGAGCGCTGCTGTTGGCCTGCGCCCTCAATAGTCCAGGCGAACAGCCGCTGTCGGAGCTATTGACGAGCCGGTTTGCGGCATTCGTGCAACACGCCTGGAACCCTGACACCAGGCAATTTCGCAACTTCATGGGCTTCAATCGAACCTGGCTTGAAGACAAGGGGTCGGAAGATAGCCACGGGCGGACGCTATGGGCCTTGGGTGAGGCTGCACGCAAAGACACGAGCCCGGCCCGGCGCTTGTGGGCTGCTGCTCTGTTTGCCCAGGCATTGTCGGTCGCGGAAAGCTTTCGTTCGCCCCGCGCGTGGGCGTTCATGTTGCTGGGTTTGGACGCTTATTGCGCTGTAGCTCCGGACGATATCCACGCCAAGGAAGTCCGGCATTCGCTTGCCGGCAGGTTGATGTCCTGTCTGGCGTCGGTCGAGACGCCGGATTGGGTGTGGTTTGAGGAGGGGCTGGCTTACGACAACGCGCGATTGCCACAGGCCCTGATACTCACGGGTGTGGCAACGCAAACGCCTCAATATCTCGATGGTGGATTGAGGTCTCTGCGCTGGCTCATGACGCAGCAGACGAGCTCGGCAGGTCATTTCCGGCCGGTCGGCACCGCCGGCTTCGGCGAGCTGCGGCAACCTCCTCACGCGTTTGACCAGCAGCCTGTGGAAGCAACGGCAACGATCGCTGCCTGCCTCACCGCGTGGCGTGTTGACGGCGATGCCGAATGGAAAGCCTTGGCGACGCGGGCCTTCGGCTGGTTCCTTGGCAGCAATGATCTCTCGGTGGCGTTGGTCGATCCGCTTACGGGAAGTTGCCGGGATGGCTTGCACCCCGATCGCGCCAACGAAAACCGCGGGGGCGAGTCGGTTGTTTGCTATCTCCTCGGACTTGCGGAGATGCGTCAGCTTGCGCGCGTCAATCCGATCCTGACAAGGCCGACAGCCTTGCGCGCCGTGAGCGCCTG
Organism: Bradyrhizobium rifense; assembly: GCF_008123425.1. GTDB lineage: Bacteria > Pseudomonadota > Alphaproteobacteria > Rhizobiales > Xanthobacteraceae > Bradyrhizobium > Bradyrhizobium rifense. Next base: position 314,451 of record NZ_VSSS01000030.1, on the reverse strand, counting down.
AACGTCATCTTCTCATTCAGCGAGCCGAGGATACCGTGTCACAAGCTTCTTTCCTGAACCGGCAGGGGCTTCATCTGCGCCCCGATCCAGCGCGAGTCATCGTGCGGCCCTTCAAGCCGACAACCGAACCCCGCGACCTGAATCCAACCGATAAGATGCGTGCAAATCATATCGTCGACCGGGTTCTTGCGCTCAGTTCGGAAGCCGTTGCGGTTCAGCTTGCAGACGTCCTCGACAATTTTCAGGGTCGACATCGCAATCTCCTGGAGAGATTCGAGACCCGAGCGGATGAAATGGAGGATGCCTTCGCGGCGCATGGCGTCTTCTCGAAGACCCAGCGTCAGCTGGTCGGTGCCTATTTTCTCAGTGAGTATTCGTTCGAAGCCTCTGCCTTGTTCAACCCCAGCATCGTCCCGCACCCGGATCAATCGGGGGCACCGAAGGGAGGTTTACGCTTCATCATCAGTCTCCGGGCCGTCGGCGAGGGACATGTGTCGTCACTGACGTTTCGAACCGGAACGATTGCGGTTGACGGAAGCCTCGCCGTCGATCCGACCGCGCGCCTTGCCTCGGTTCCGCGGGTCAGCGATCGCGTATCCGGGCCGGACGGCGACCGCGTGGAGTTGATGTTCAAGCCTGAGGAAGACCTCAGCGAGCGCGTCATCTTTCCCGTTACCGAATCCCAATCGAATGGCATCGAGGATGCGCGCTTTGTCAGATTCAGCGATGGCGATCGGGAGGGCTACTACGCGACCTATACAGCCTATAGCGGACGCGCGATCCGGTCGGAATTGATCGAGACCAGCGATTTCATGTCGTTTCGACTAACGCCTTTGCGCGGGGCCGCGGCACGCAACAAGGGCATGGCGCTGTTCCCACGCAAGATCGACGGCAGCTATGCCATGATCGCGCGACAGGACAATGAGAACCTGTATCTGATCTATTCGGACGACCTCTACACGTGGGAAGGCGGCCGGATACTCCTGAAGCCGCAATTTCCCTGGGAGTTCGTCCAGATCGGCAATTGCGGGTCGCCGATCGAACTTGACGAAGGTTGGCTGCTGCTGACGCACGGCGTCGGTCCGATTCGCAAATACGCGATCGGAGCCGCGCTGCTCGATAAGCACGATCCATCAAAGGTGCTGGCACGTTCGGTCGAGCCGCTGTTGCGGCCTGAACCGTCCGAGCGCGAAGGGTATGTCCCGAACGTCGTCTATACCTGCGGTGCGATGCGGCACAATGACCAGATCATCTTGCCATATGCCGTGTCCGATACCTTCTCCAGTTTCGCAACGATCAAGATTTCCGCGCTCATCGAAGCGATGCAAGGTTGAACGCGGCTTTCGCAGTCGTTGGCTCCGTTTGCTAACACGTCAGAGGATACAGGAGAGCCGGGATGAGCGAGCGACTTGAGACACTGAAGAAAGCCCGTGATCGCATGATCGAGGACAGAGACGCGCACGCAAAAGTGCTGGCCGCTCCCTTTGTGCGAGAGACGGCCGAGCGCGCGCGCAACAAGTTCGTGGAGATGCAGGGGCTGATCGACGCGCTCGATCGCGCCATCAGCGGCGAAAGCCTGTTTCCGGTCAAAAACTGAAGCGACGAAAAGTGGGATTGGCGGACGTTTCACTGCAAATGAGCAGTGGCATGCCGTTGGCCGCTACCGTTCCCGTCATTGCTGTTTCGCCCATTCGACGATCGCGGCGGCATCCGCGTCCGCCTGCGCCTCCCAGGCGGAGATCGTGGCCGTTGCGGCCGTTCGGAGCGCCGTGACCAGGGATGGCGGCGCGGGCTCGGCGATCTTGACGCCGTTTTCGCGCATGCGCGCATAATTCTCGGTCGTGCGGTGGGCCAGCAGCGCGAGTTGGCTTTGCTCGGTCTCGGCTGCGGCGGCCAGCACCTCGCGCTGCATCGGCTCTGGCAGCGCGGCAAATGCCTCGGTGCGGACGAAGGCGATCGAGATCGGCATCGCGTAATTGATGGCCGTGAAATAGGGCAGGAAGTCCCACAATTTGCGTCCCGCGCCGCCATCGCCGGAGGTGAGGAACGCGTTCAGTTGATGCTCCTTCAGACTAGCAAGCGCTTTGTCCATCGGCAGGAACTGCGCGTTGGCTCCGGCCGCCTTCATCACCTCGCTGGAATTGGCATCGTAAGCGCGCAAATTGAGTTTCGGCAGGTCGTCGGCGCCTGCAAGCGCGCGATCCGACCATAGGCCGGTGGCTGGCCATATCGTCAGATAGAGCAGTTTGAGGCCGCGGGCGGCGAGGGCCTTTTCGTAAAGCGGCCGTGCGCGCGCATTGGCGGCGTGAGCGATCTCGACCGATTGCACCAGGAAGGGGAGCGTCGAGAGGCCGAGCACGGGGTCGAGGCCCGAGAGCGCGCCCGCAAAGGCGTCGCCGCCGGCGATCCGGCCGTCCAGAGCCGCGCGCGGCATCTCGCCCGAGCTGATCTTCAACTGATTGTCGAAGGCGTTGGTCACGCTCACGAAACCGTTTGTGCGCGCGGCGACGCGATCGGCGAAAGTGGTGAGCCCGATCCCGGATATATTGTTCTCGGGATATTCGGTGGTCATCCGCCAGTTCACTTGCGCCATGGCTGGCGCGGCGGACAGGATCAATAATGCGAGGGCGAGGATCGCGCGGATCCCCTTGGCGGGGGAACGCATTGGGAGAAGCAGGTCAGGCAGCATTTATTGGCAACTCGTCGAACCATGGCACGACGCCACGACATGGCAGATTATCTTGTTGCATGCCGCGCCTGCGTGCGCCACGGCGATACTTGGGCACGGCTGACGCGAATTGCATCACGCATCATCCCCGCACTGCTCGTGTCCGCGACACAGGCGATGGCATGGGACAGCTCACCGGCAAAGACCAACGTCGCCGTTCCCAGCGTCGAGGAGCTCGCGATGCCGCCGGAGAAGCCGGCGGATGGGCGCGAGAGCGACACGCGGGAATCGATCTGCCTGATCGTGGAGGCGGCCGCGCGCGATGCCAATCTGCCGCTGGAATTCTTCGCCCGCGTGATCTGGCAGGAAAGCCGTTTCCAGGCCGACGCGGTGGGGCCCATAACGCGCAGCGGCGAGCAGGCGCAGGGGATCGCGCAGTTCATGCCGGGCACCGCGAGCGAGCGCGGGCTTCTTAATCCCTTCAATCCGGTGCAGGCCTTGCCGAAATCGGCCGAGTTTCTCAACGAGTTGCGCAACCAGTTCGGCAATCTCGGTCTCGCCGCGGCCGCCTACAATGCCGGCCCGCGGCGGGTGCAGGAATGGCTCGCCGGCACCGGAGGCATACCGGAGCAGACCCGCAACTACGTCTATGCCATCACCGGTGCTACGGTTGACGCATGGGCCAAGGCCGGCAGCACTGGCAAGGGGCCGCTCAGTTCACCGCCGACGAGCTGCCGTGACCTGATGGCGCTGTTGAAGCGCGCGCCGAACCCGTTCGTTGGCGAGCTCGAGCAGCATGTCGAGCTTGCCGCCGCGAAGATCTGGGGCGTGCAGCTCGCCGCCGGCTTCGACCGCAACAAGGCGCTCGCGATGTACTCTCGCGCCGTCACGCGCCTCAGCGCCGTGATCGGCGAGCGCGATCCCAGCCTGTTGAGCTCGGTGGTGCGCAGCCGCGGTTCGCACGCCTTCTACCAGGTGCGCATCGGCACCGACACGCGCCCCGAGGCCGACGATCTCTGCAACCGCATCCGCAAAGCGGGCGGGGCTTGCTTCGTGCTGAAGAACCGGGGCGTGAGCGGGTAGGGAGTGCGCGCATGCCAGCCCCGCCGCGTGGTTCCTTGACGCGGCCGCCCGCATTGCCCGTTATGCGGCCACGATTCCGCAACCTCAGCCGGCCGTCCCGTGGCGCTTCCTCCGCTCGATTCCCCTCAATGGCAAAGTCCGTGGCATGCCTTCGTCTGGGGGGTGCGCTCGATCACGCAGACGATCCTCACGCTCGTCCTGTTCGCGACCTATCTCGGCATCGGCGCGCTCGCCCATGACAGCCATTTCAGCCTGGTCTGGGCGCTTTGCTCGACGCTGTTCGTCTGGGCCGGGCCGGCACAGATCATCTTGATCACCACGCTCGGCTCGGGCGCGACCGTCATCCAGTCGGCGATCGCGGTCACTGTCAGCGCGATCCGGCTGTTTCCGATGGTGGTCTCGGTGCTGCCGCTGATGCGCACGCCGACGACCAAGCGGCGTGAGCTGTTTTTCGCGGCGCATCTCACGGCGGTGACGCTGTGGGTTGAATGCCATCGCTTCCTGCCGCAGGTGCCGCGCGAGAGGCGCATCGCCTTCGTCAACGGACTTGGCTTCGGTCTGGTCTCGGTGTGCCTCACCGCCAACACGATCGGCTATTTCCTCGCCGCCAATCTGACGCAGACATTGGGCGCCGCGATCCTGCTGCTGACGCCGCTGTCCTTCCTGTTCTCGACCGCGCGCAACAGCCGCGAGATCGCCGATGTCGTCGCGCTCGCGCTCGGGGTCCTGCTCTATCCGCTGGCCGCGAAGATGAACTCCGGCCTCGACATCCTCGTCAGCGGTCTGGCGGCGGGCACAATTGCTTATGGGGTGCACTGGTGGCGGGAGGTGCGCTCATGAGTGCCGCGCAACTCATCGGCGACTGGCACGCGCTGGTCGTGCTGTTCGTCGCCGGTGTCATTCCCAACCAGATATGGCGCATGCTCGGCCTGTGGTTCGGCGGTGGCATCGACGAGGGCTCCGAGCTGCTGGTCTGGGTGAGGGCGGTCGCCACCGCGATCCTCGCTGGCGTCATCGCCCAGATCGTGGTCGAGCCACCCGGCGCGCTCGCCAGCGTGCCGGACGGCCTGCGGTACGGCGCGGTCGGCGCCGGCCTCGTCGTGTTCCTGTTGACCCGCCGCTCGATCTTTGCAGGCGTTGTCGCCGGCGAAGTCTTCATGCTGGCCGGCAAGTGGTGGTTGGGCTAAAACGCCTCCGAACAGCCAAGGAACTGGACATATGGTTCGCGAAAACGAACTCCGCGAGGGCGAGGTCGCCATCGAGCTGCCGTCGACAGAGGATGCCGGCCTCGTCTTCATCGGCCGCATCCGCACGCCCTGGACCTCGCGGCTGGAGACGCCACGGCAGGGCCGCGCCGATGGCCCGGTATGTCGCCTCGAGATTTTCGAGCCGTTCGTGCCCGCCATCAAGGGCGTCGATTTCTACGGCAATCTCGAAGTGCTCTACTGGCTCGACAAATCGCGCCGCGACATCGTGCTGCAAAGTCCGAAGAACAACGAAAAAACCCGCGGCACGTTTTCGCTGCGCTCGCCGGTCCGCCCCAATCCGATCGGCACCTCGATCGTGAAGCTGGTCGGCATCGAGGGCAACACCATCCTCGTGCGTGGCCTCGACTGCCTCGACAACACGCCGTTGATCGACATCAAGCCCGATCGCTGCGAGTTCACGCCACTTGCTGCGCCGCAGCCGGGGGATTTTCAGACGGAGTGACGATCAGCTCTGCAACGCCGCGATCAGCTTGGTCGCATTCTCTTCCAGCACCTTGACGTCTTCCTTGCGGCTCGCAGGCGGCAGCATCGCGACGCCGTCGTGGCGGGGCATCACGTGCATGTGGAGATGAAACACCACCTGGCCGCCGGCCGCTTCGCTGAACTGCTGCACGGTGATGCCATCGGCCTTGAACGCCTTCATCGCGGCAGCCGCGATTTTGTGCGCGCCGCGGGCGACGTGGGCATAGTCGTCGGGCTTGATGTCGAGGATGTTGCGGGCGGGGACTTTCGGGATCACCAGCGTGTGGCCGGGCACCCGCGGCATGATGTCGAGGAAGGCGAAGACATGCTCGTCCTCATAGACCTTGTGGCAGGGAAACTCGCCGCGCAGGATCTTTGCGAAGATGTTGTTCGGGTCATAGGCGGTCATGGCGGCGGCTCCTCAAATTTTGCGCTTACTGTCACCAGCAACGGCAAACCGTCAAGGCGCCTCGTCGATGCCTTTCCGGAACGGGCCGAGCTCGGCGAGCTCGCGTCCAGCCTCGGCGACATAGGCGCGCTCGCGCTTGAGGTAGTCGTCGATGGCACGGCGCAGGCCGGGATCGGCGATGAAGTGCGCGGAGTGGGTGGTCCGCGGCAGGTAGCCGCGCGCGATCTTGTGCTCGCCCTGCGCGCCGGCCTCGACATGTGTGAGGCCGCGCTTGATGGCGAAATCGATCGCCTGATAGTAGCAGACCTCGAAATGCAGGAACGGATGATGCTCGACCGCACCCCAGTTGCGGCCGAACAGCGTGTCCGAGCCGATGAAGTTGATCGCGCCGGCGATCCAGCGGTCGTTGCGGCGGGCCATCACCAGCAGCACATCCTCGCTCATGGTCTCGCCGATCAGCGAGAAGAATTCGCGCGTGAGATAAGGCCGGCCCCATTTGCGCGAGCCGGTCTCCATGTAGAACGCGAAGAAGGCGTCCCAGGCGTCCTCGGTGATGTCCTTGCCGGTGAGCCAATGGATGGTGACACCGGCAGCGAGCGCATCGCGTCGCTCGCGCTTGATCGATTTGCGGTGGCGCGAGTTCAGCGTCGCCAGAAAATCGTCGAAACTCGCAAAGCCCTCATTGCGCCAGTGGAACTGCTGGTCGGTGCGCTGGAGGAAGCCGTGCTGGGCAAGCAGCTTCCACTCTGCCTCGCAGGCGAAGGTGACGTGGACCGAGGAGGCCTTGCTGACACCGCACAGCGCCACCAAGCCGCTCGCCAGCGCCTCCGTGATGCGCTCGCCGTCGACGCCGTCGCGGACCAGGAGCCGCGGGCCGGTTGCCGGCGTGAAGGGAACAGAGACCTGCAGCTTCGGGTAATAGCGCCCGCCGGCGCGCTCATAGGCGTCGGCCCAGCCGCGGTCGAAAACGTATTCGCCCTGGCTGTGCGATTTCAGATAGCAGGGCGCGACGCCGGCCACGCGGCCGTCGATCTTGGCCACCAGATGCCGCGGTCCCCAGCCGGTGCGGATCGTGGCTGAACCTGACTTCTCAAGGGCGGAAAGAAACGCGTGAGATACGAATGGGTTATAGGCGGGCTTTAAAAGGTCGAGCGAATCGCCTGGAAGCCTGGATGAGGTTCCCATGCCATGTCCGTTGCAGGCTTTGCCAGGATTGGCGCAGGCGTCCCAATCCTCCGGCGACACTTCGCCAATCGACGGTACGGCTTCGAGCGTGATGTCCGATGATCCCATTGCGCCCAAGATCGTGCATTGCAGCAGCGACTTCAAGGGTGGGGAACATCAAGCCTACGGTACGAACCCCTCAAAAATCATCTGATCGGCGTACTGCCCGGCGCGCGCCCGCTGCTCCGGTGTGCGCACGGTCCAGCCGAGCAGGGCGCAGCCGAAGACGTTGCGGGCGATCCAGGGGGCGGGCGCCGGCAGGTGGTCGACCTTGAAGGCAACGAAGTGCGGCTGGGTCTGGAAGCCGTGGCGCAGGTACAGCATGCTGTCGCGCTGAGCTTGCGTCAGGTAGGCCCAGTACTCGTCCTGATAGGTCCGCTGCGCGACGATGCCGCGCGGGCGGGAGGGCAGCAGCTCGCGCAGCGCCAGCACCTGGTCGGGATCGAAGGACATCCCGACCGCTTGCCCCTGATACGACGCCAGCACCTCGGCCATCCGCTTCACCAGCTTGCGGTCGCCGTCAAAATGGCTCTTCACCTCGATCACCAGCGGCACGCGGCCGGCGACCATGGTGCAGAGGTCGCTGAGCGACATCATCCGCTCGGGTGTGTCCTTGAATGTGATGGCCTTCAGCTCGGCTGCGGTCTTTGCGACCACCGGGCCGATGGCCTCGGTGAGGCGGCCGAGCGCATGATCGTGGTGCACCATGGCCTCGCCGTCAGCGGAGAGCTGGATGTCGACCTCGATCGAGAAATTGCCCGCAACCGCCGCCTGCACCGCGCCCGGCATGTTCTCGACGATGCCGCGGGAGATGTCATGCAGGCCGCGATGAGCGACCGGCCGCGCTGTCAGCCAATCAGGAGCACGCATTGATCTCAGGCGACCTCGAACACGCCCTCGACCTCGACCGCCGCATCCGCGGGCAGCGAGGCGACGCCGACGGTGGTACGGGCGTGGCGGCCCTTGTCACCGAAGGCCGCGACCATCAGGTCGGAGGCGCCGTTGAGAACCTTCGGGCCGTCCAGGAAGTCCGGCGCCGAACTGATGAACCCGCCGAGGCGCACCACCCGCACGACCTTGTCGAGGTCGCCAAGCGCCGCCTTGACCTGCGCGAGCAGGTTGACGGCACAGCCGCGCGCGGCCGCGGCACCTTCCTCGAGCGAGACGCCGGCACCCAGCTTGCCCTTGGCGATCAGCTTGCCGTCGGGTGCAAAGCAGACCTGGCCGGAGACGAACAGCAGGTTGCCGGTGCGTACGAACGGCACGTAATTGGCGACGGGGGTGGGGGCATCGTGCAGCTTGATGCCCTGTTCCGCCAGTTTCTGCTCGACCGTGCCCGCCATGTCTCGACCTCGATGTCTGAAAAATCATCCGCTCCGGCGCGTCTGGTGACCGCCGGGCGCGCCCTGTTTCGCCCATCGTGCCGCCACATGCAAGCAAGCCGATAGGGCGGTCGGACGCCGGGGTGGACTGCATTTTCCTGAGGCAGGTCAGGAGGTTCAACGAAGAGGCGCAACTTTACGTGAAACCGCCGCAGTTGCGACGCAATGGAACGGTCATTAAAGTGTCGAATCTGCGCGTCCCCAGGGAACAGACATGGTGCACCTTTTCCGGACTTCACTCGGTGTGATGGCGCTCGCGATGGCCGCTGTCGGCCCCGGTGGTGGCGTCCATGCCGCGAACGGTCCGTTCCTCGCGCACCAGGCGCTCTACGATCTGAGCCTGGTCAAATCGCGCTCCAATTCCATCAACAGCGCGCGCGGCCGCATCCTCTACAATTTCGCCGGCAGCAGCTGCGAGGGCTATACGTCCGAATTCCGCCAGGTCTCCGAGCTCGATAGCGGCGAGGGCAAGATCACGCTCAGCGATCTCCGCTCCAATTCCTGGGAGGACGCCACAGGGAAAAGCTACCGCTTCAAGATCGAGACGCGGATGAACGAGACCGAGGCCGGTCTGGTCGACGGCTCGGCGGAACGCGACGGCGACCACATCAACGTCAAGCTGAAATTGCCGGCGCCAAAGAATTTCACCCTCGACGGCAAGATCGTGTTTCCGACCGAGCAGATCCAGCACATCATTGCCGCCGCCAAGGAGGGCAAATCGCTGCTGGAGCTCTCCGTCTATGACGGCTCCGACGATGGCCAGAAGGTCTACAACACGCTGACCGTGATCGGTCAGCCGATCCCCGACGAACGCACCGCGTCGCCCGATCCGTCGACGTCGGACGAGCACATGAAATCGCTGAAGCGCTGGCCGGTGACCGTCAGCTATTTCGACCGCGACGTCCAGCAGAAGGAAGGCGAGCAGACGCCGGTCTATGCGATGTCGTTCGAGCTCTACGAAAACGGCGTCTCCCGCCAGCTTGTGCTCGACTACAACGACTTTGTCATTTCCGGCGCGATGGGCAAGTTCGACGTCAAGGACAGCAAGCCCTGCAATTGAGCGCCGAGGCTCGGCGCGCCGCCGGTCCAACAGTGAGAGGAAAAGGGCGCTGCCTCTGAGGCGGCGCCCTTGATCGTTCAGGACAGGCGGAGTCGGGGCTCCGCCACCTGCGTCATCATCAGGCCGCCAGCGCGTTGGGGGCCAGGCTCGCCGACGCCACCGCATTGTGCTCGGCGATCGTCGTGCCGCCATGCCCGTCGGATGCGAGCGCGAAGTTTGCAGCCGAGTACTGGCCCAGCAGGAACAGCGAGGTCGAATTGACGCCGTCGTTCAGCGTCAGCGTGCCACTCGCGTTGCCGGCGTCGGCTGCGTAGCCCAATGTCGTCCCGGCACCGAAGGCGATGTCCCTGAAGTCGATGAGGTCGCTATCGCCGAACCCGGTGATCTGGCCCGAGAAAAGGTCGGAGCTGTCGAGCTGAAGCGTGCCGCCTGCGCCCTGGAAGCTGACGTTGACCGCTGCACCACCCGCAGCAACGTGCTCGACGCCGCCCGCGATGATCGTGCCGTTGGCAATGCCGCTGTTCACCAATTCGACGCCGCCGCTGTTGACGATCGTGCCGTTGGTGATGCCGCCCGACACGGTCTGGAGACCGCCGCTGTTCACGACCACATCGTTGGCCACGCCCATGACGTTCTCCTTGCCGTGATTACCGATCACGGTGTCGTCGACGACGCCATAGACGTACTCGGTGCCACCGAGGTTGGTCGTCTTTTCGGCATTGCCGTAGACGAACTGGTATCCGGCGCTGACAACCATGTTGTACGCGACGCCTCCGACCTGGATCATGCTGTAGGCGCCGGTCAGAATGGTGGCATTATTCGAGATGCCGCCGGTGTCGACGACCTCATAGCCGCCCGAAGTCACGGTCGTGTTGTTGGACGTCCCGCCGGCGCTGACGATCTCATAGCCGCCACGGTTGACCGTGGTCCCGAACGAGCTTCCTCCCGCGCTGACGAACTCGTAGCCACCGCTGTTGACGATCGTGCCGCTCGTCACCCCGCCCGAGGTCACGACTTCGTAGCCGCCGCGGTTGACCACGGTGGCGAGCGCCGTGCCGTAGGTCTCCACCTGCTGCGTTGCGCTGGTCAACGTCGTGCCGCTTACGACGCCTCCGCCGAGCACGGTCTGCGTGCCGCCGGTCATCACGGTGTTGTCCGCGGTGCCGTCCCAGACGATCTGGGATCCGCCGCTCATATGCGTGCCGGCCGCAGTACCGCCGGCCAGCACATATTCGAAGCCGCCGCTCATGGTGGTGTTGCTGGCGACACCGCCGCTGCCGATGAATTGCCAGCCGTTCGTCATTGTCGTGTCGATCGCGGTGCCGACGACGTCCTCCTGGCCGCCGGCAATGGTCGTGTCGCTCACGATCGCGCCGCTATAGACGGCCTGGTAGATGCCGTTGCCGAGCGTCGAGCCGCTGGCCACGCCGCCGGAATAGACCCATTGCGCGCCGGTGCTCAGATTGGTGCCTGTCGCGATGCCGCCATCGTAGACGGCCTGAACGCCGTCGCCGGTGGTGCCGCTGGCGACGCCGCCGGAGTAGACGTTCTGACTGGCGCCGTCCAAGGTGGTGCCGATCGCCTTGCCGCCGTTCAAGATGTTCATGACGGCGCCACCGGCGATCGTTGCATTGATGTCAGTACCGAACACGTTTTCGACGGCGAGGCCGCCGAGGAAGGAGTCAACGGCAGTCCCGCCGGAGTCCACCACTAGCAGACCGCCGCCATTGACGACCGTTCCATTGGCCGTGCCGCCGGCGTTGATTTCGAGCGTGCCGTTCCACAGGACCAAGGTCCCGTCGGCGGTCGACCCGGAGCCGACATCCAAGGTATCGCCGGGTTGCACTGTATCAGTCATCGCATTTCTCCTGATAAAATTCACTGTGTGCTATGTCCGTTTCGCATCCCGAAGCCCGGGATGTTCTCGATCGTGCGTTTGACTTGGTCGAAGGTGATCAGCCGCGTGCATTCGAATTGCCGCGGGGTATCCTTGTGGCGCGGGCACCACAGGAAGTCTTTGTGGTCGAACCTGTGACCAGGATCGTTCCAGCAGGAATTGCAGGCGTGGTAATTGACGACGCGATGAGGCGTCGCGAACTCATTGGTCGGATGCGTGAAGCCGCTGATGAGCACGACCGGCGTTCCGGTCGCCCAGGCGAGCCACGACAGTCCGCTCGACAGGCCGATGAAGAAGGCCGCGTGCCTGACCCAGCGCGCGCGCTCCTGAAGCGGGCGGTCGCCGGTCTCGTCTTCGGCTCCGTGCGGAATGTGGGTCCAGACCAATCCGGCGCCGTGAACCGGCTTCTGGTCGATGCAGATCACCCGGTAGCCGGCCTGTTTCAGGCAGCGAACGGTGTCGCGCCAGCCATGGGGGTTATTCCAGTATTTGCATTGCGTCGTGCTCTGCACGGCGATGCAGACATAGGGCTCGGCGATGGGAGGCGTGTCCTCGGCCAACGCGATGCGCGGCGGCTGCTCGGTCGGGTCGACGCCGAGGATGTAGCCTGCGGTACGTTGCAGGCCGACATGGCGGAAGTCGCAGGGTTGAAACACCAGATCCGGATCGTCGAAGAACAGTCCGATATTGTATGTCGCGTAGTAGCGGCGCGGATCGACCTCGCCGTGCGCCAGGAGTGTGATCTCCGGATACGCCTTGCGGAAGAGCGGGATGACTCGTTCTGACACTGTGCAGGTCAGGCGGCAGCCGTGCAGCGCGCGAAACCTGTCCGCGTAGGGAAACCATCCGATGGTATCGCCCAGTGTCACCTCGGGAAGCTGAATCAGGACATCGCGGTCGGCCGCGGAATAGTCGTGCTCGAGCACGATCTCGTCCTTGATCGAGATCTGGAGGCGGATGCGGACGAAGTAGCGCTTGGTCGAATTGATGCGGCCGGACTTGATCTCGGTTTCGAACAGGACGTTACCGCTGTCGATATCGCTGAGCCGGACCCGGTAGGGGCCGTCGGCTTCGGGCAGCCAGACCCGGCAGCCGTCGTTGAAGTCGAAACGAATCCCGCGGGGACCCGACTGGGTCGGCACGTCGGCCGGAGGATGGAAGGGCAGCTTGTCCGGCGCGGCGGAAGATGTCCGCGCGGACGGCGACGCGGCATTGGCCGGTCCGGGCTCCGATGGCCAGGACGAGCCGTTTGCACCAGGCGCTGAATTCGGGACGTGGGCAATATTCATCGGTGAGCGGTCGGCAAAATGGATTTCGTCTGATGGCTTTGGCGCGGAATTGAGAGGTGTTGCTGTCGCGTTGACGCTATCGTCGTCCGGAGTTGGTCAAAGCGACGGGGCAGTTATTACGATATCTGCATCATATTTGTTATCATAACATAGCGAGTAACATTTTATTCCCGCGAAATTCGATGTGGTGTTACGTGCATCGACGCGTCGGATTGCCGCATGAATTGCCGCGAGACGGCGGTCTCGCGATGTGAAATTGATCCGGCGCACCCCGGGTAATGGGACCGGATAGGCCCTATTCGCAGGCCCGATTGTGCTGCAAGCTTGATGAGAGAGCGCGATAGCGCCATCCCGCGCTAGCCGAGAGGCGTCAAGAAAGTCCGGTCAACTGAAATCTGCTTTCGCATATGAGTCGCATTTCTCGTCTATAACATAGATTGTTATTATATCGTACGAATTTGGGCGCGGCCTGCTGCATCGTGCCTGATGAGGATGCATGGAGCAGGCAATGGGCTTATTGGGATCTCACTGCGTGATGGCGCTGGCATTTGGCCGGGCTACGCATGACTGAAGCTGCGGCCCAGGCGTTGCCCGGCGATCCCGGCCTTCACGCGATCATTGCCATGTTGAGCCTGAATGGGGTGGGGGCGAGCGCGGACCAGGTCCGCCATCAATTCGGCGCCCAAATTGGCGTTACCGAGATCCTACGTTGCGCAAAGGGCTTTGGCCTGAAAGCGAAGACGGTCTCCACGACGTGGGAGCGGCTCGCGGGGATTCCGATGCCATGCATCGGGGTTTTGCGTGACGGTGGATTTCTGCTGCTCGGCAAAGCCGGGGACGACAAGATCATCGTCCAGGTCCCGGATGCGTCGAAGCCAATCATGATGACCCGGGCCGAGTTTGAGGCTGCCTGGGACGGCCGGGCCATCCTGATTGCGAAGCGGGCGCTCCTGACCGATCTTACCCGGCGTTTCGACATCACCTGGTTCCTGGGAGCGATTCAGAAGTACAAGCGGCTGCTCGGCGAGGTCCTGGTCGGTTCGCTGTTTCTCCAGCTGTTCGCGCTCGTATCACCGTTGTTGTTCCAGGTCGTGATCGACAAGGTGCTCGTCCATCGCAGCATGACCACGCTCGACGTCCTCGTGACCGGGCTGATCGCGATCGCGCTCTTTGAGACGATCCTCGGCGCGCTGCGGACGTACCTGTTTTCGCACACCACCAATCGCATCGACGTCGAGCTGGGCGCTCGGCTGTTTCGGCACCTTCTGGCACTTCCAATCGGTTATTTCCGGGCGCGGCGCGTCGGCGACTCCGTCGCGCGGGTGCGCGAGCTGGAGAACATCCGCAATTTCATCACCAGCTCGGCATTGACGATCGTGATCGATCTGTTCTTCACGATCGTCTTCATCGCCGTGATGTGGGTCTACTCGCCGCTGCTGACGATGGTGACGCTGGCGTCGTTTCCGTTTTATATCGCCATCTCCGCCGGCGTCAGTCCCGCGTTTCGCGGGCGGCTCGACGAGAAGTTTCAGCGTGGCGCGGAGAACCAGGCGTTCCTGGTCGAATGCGTCACGGGTGTCGAGACCCTGAAGGCGATGGCGCTCGAGCCGCAGATGCAGCGGCGCTGGGAAGAGCAGCTCGCAAGCTATGTGGCCGCGAGCTTCCGCGTCATCAGCCTCGGCAACACCGCAAGCCAGGCCATCCAGTTCGTCAGCAAGGTCGCAACCGCCGCCATCCTCTATTTCGGTGCGCGGCTGGTGATCGCGGGCGATCTGACCGTGGGCGAGCTCGTTGCCTTCAATCTCCTGGCGGGCCGTGTCAGTGCTCCGGTCCTCCGTCTTGCGCAAATATGGCAGGATTTCCACCAGGCGCGCTTGTCGGTCCAACGCCTGGGCGACATCCTGAACACGCCGGCGGAGCCGGTCTATGCCTCGGGGCGGGCGGCCTTGCCCGCGATCCGCGGCGACATCAAGTTCGAGCACGTCACTTTTCGCTACCGCATCGACGGCCCGGAGATTCTCAGCGACGTCAGCCTGAGCGTGCCCGCGGGGCAGTTCGTCGGTGTGGTCGGCACGTCGGGCTCCGGAAAGAGCACGCTCGCCAAGCTCATCCAGCGGCTCTACATCCCCGAGAGCGGACGTGTGCTGGTGGACGGCACCGATCTGGCGATGGTCGATCCGACCTGGCTGCGCCGGCAGATCGGCATCGTGCTGCAGGAGAACATCCTGTTCAACCGCACCGTGCGCGACAACATCGCGCTTGCCGATCCAGCGATGTCGATCGAGCGCGTGATCGAGGCCGCCAGGCTCGCGGGCGCGCACGATTTCATCCTCGAGCTTCCGGAGGGTTACGACACGGTCGTCGGCGAGCAGGGCAGCACACTCTCGGGCGGCCAGCGGCAGCGGATCGCGATCGCGCGGGCGCTGGTGACCAATCCGCGCATCCTGATCCTCGATGAGGCAACGAGCGCGCTCGATTACGAGAGCGAGCGGATCGTGCAGCAGAACATGATTCAGATCGCGAAGGGTCGCACCGTCTTCGTGATCGCGCATCGCCTCTCGACGCTGCGCATGGCTCACCGCATCATCACGATGGATCGTGGTCGTCTGATCGAGGACGGCACCCATGAGGAACTGGTCAAGACCGGCGGCCGATACGCCACGCTGTTCCGGCTTCAGGCAGGGCTGCATGAAATCAGCTAGTAAGGTCGTGCCGTTTCCGGCCAACAAGCCGACCGCGAGAAGCCGGGACGAGATCGCATTTCTTCCGGCGGCGCTGGAGATCGTCGAGACGCCCCCCAATCCCGTCGGCCGTGCCGTCAGTGCCACGATCGCTGCGGCCTTCTTGGTCGCGACCGTCTGGGCGTGCCTCGGGACCGTGGATATCGTCGCAGTGGCGTCGGGGAAGGTGATCCCGAGTGGCCGAACCAAAGTCATCCAGCCGTTCGAGACCAGCGTGGTGCGCGCCATTCAGGTCGCCGATGGCCAGACGGTGCGGGCAGGGGATGTGCTGGTCGATCTCGACGCGACGATGAACGAGGCCGAGCTCGGGCATCTCAAGAGCGATCTCGTCGGCGCGCAGCTCGAAGTGGCACGGTTGCGCGCGGCTCTATCCGACGGCGCCGATCCGCTCGCTGGCTTCCATCCGCCGGAAGCCGCTCCCGCCGCACTCGTGCAGGTCCAGCGGCGATTCCTGGCGAGCCAGACCGTGGAGCAGAACGCCAAGCTGGCCTCGATCGAGCATCAGGTCGCGCAGAAGGAGGCCGAGCGAGCGACGATCACGGCGACGATCGGCAAGCTCGAGGCAACGATCCCGCTGCTTCAGCAGCGCGTCGACATGCGCAAGCAGTTGTTCGACAAGGAACTGGGATCGAAGATCTTCTATCTCCAGGAGCTTCAGGACCTGGTCGGCCAGCAGCAGGAGTTCCTGGTTCAAAAGAGCCGGTACAAGGAAGCTGATGCGGCTCTCGCCGCGCTGGTCGAGACCTCCACGAAGACTGTGGCCGAGTATCAGCGTTCGCTGTCGGATGACCTCGCCAAGGCCGAACAAAAGGCCGCGGGCCTCACGCAGGACGTCGTCAAGGCCGAGCAGAGGCGGAGCTTCCAGCGGCTGACCGCGCCGGTCGACGGCGTCATCCAGCAGCTCGCGATCCATACCGTCGGCGGCGTCGTCACGCCGGCGCAGGCGTTGATGGTGGTTGTGCCGCTCGAGAGCCGGCTGGAAATCGAGGCGATGCTGTCGAACCGCGACATCGGCTTCATCGAGGTCGGTCAGGACGCGGCGATCAAGGTCGATACCTTCAATTTCACCCGCTACGGCCTGCTGGACGGCAAGGTCACGAGCGTGTCGCATGATGCGATCACGCGCGACAAGCCCGTGGACAAGAACGGCGCGAGTCCGCCGGGTGCGGAGCAGGACAGCAGCGAGCCCAAGGGGCAGGAGCTGGTCTATTCGGCCCGGATATCGCCTGACCGGGACCGGATGCTGATCGATGACAAATATGTCAATCTCTCGCCGGGAATGGCCGTGAGTGTCGAGATCAAGACGGGGACCCGCAGCATCATCAGCTATCTGCTGTCGCCGCTTGCGCGGTATCGGCATGAGAGCATGCGCGAGCGATAGCAGCGTTGGCGTAAGGCGCGATTCCGGGTAGGCTCGCGCCCCACGAAAGAAAAGCCAGGGAGCCAGCCCATGCCGAAGCTCGACCATCTCCGCCCCAGCGGCCTGCACCACAATCCCGCTTATTCCCACGTCGTCACCGCCTCCGGCGCGCGCACGATCTACATCTCCGGCCAGGTGTCGGTGGACGAGGAGGGGCGGATCGTCGGCGAGGGCGATCTCGCCGCGCAGACCACGCAGGTGATGCAGAATCTCGGTCATGCATTGAAGGCAGCCGGCGCGACCTACAGCAACATCGTGAAGATCACGACCTTTGTCGTCGGCTACAAGCCGGAGCTGCGTCCGATCATCGGCAAGGCGCGCTCAGCCTTCTTCGAAGGCATGGAGCCGCCGGCCTCGACGCTCGTCGGCGTCTCCGCTCTTGCCGCGCCGGAATGGCTGATCGAGATCGAGGCGATCGCGGTCGCGGATTGATTCCGCGCTACGTTCGGGACATCTCTCGTAGAGCAGCCATTGCGTCGTCGGCCCTGTCGGCCGGCACGAAGAGATGGTCGTGATGGAAGGCCGAAACGGCATTCACGCTGATGCCGGCTTCGGCGAGATGTGCCGTGATCGCGGCCAGGAAGCCGACCGCATCGAGCGCGGAGTGAACCGTCAGGGTGATAAGACGCGACGCAAACGCGTAGTGGAGTCCTGCCGCTTCGGCTTCTTCGCGCTGGATCACGAGTGTGGTTCCTTCCTGCTCGCGGAACGTCAGCAGCGGGTTGACCGCCGCCGGAATGTTTTCGTTTGGCGGAATCGTGCAAAACACGAAGATGCCTGGTTGCATCTCCGGCTTCATGTCCCTTAACAGCGCGTTGAGATCGCGTTCGCCCGCCACAGTTGTCAGCCTTTCAGCGCGCGTTTTGAGTCGAGCGCTTGGGAAACCCATCAGCGTCGGGTCCTGGCAGGAGCCTCGCCAACATACCTTTGTATACCTGCTCTATTCCTTGTCATGCGCTGCTCTTACGCTCGTACAATTGAGCAACGGCGGGGCTTCTTACAATCTGAGTCCACTCGGGTCACTGCGAGGAGGCTCAATGAGCGTCGTCATTCGAAAACTCAACGGCTTGTGGCATCTCATGGTCGGGTCTTGTCAGATCCGGACTCCGTTCCCGGAGACTCAGGACCGGCAGTTGGTCGTTCAATACGTCCGGCGCGCCTATCCGGGCGCCAGGATATTCGAACACGACTGATTTCAACCGAGCCCAATCAGTCCTGTGGCCTCTCCGGCCCTTCATACGCGATGCCGCGAATGACGGCCCCGCTGCCGAACTTCTTCCGCAAGCTGTCTACCGCCCGCTCGGCATGCGCGGCGCGGCGGTCGAGCATGTCGGTGTCGTCGGCGGGGGAGCCTTCGCGCAGCGCGCTGACGCCGGCGCCCATCAGGCGGAAGGCGGTGCCGTCGATCTCTTTCGCCAGCATCTCGCGGCAGATCGAGAAGATCTTTGCTGCAAGCTGCGTCGGCGCCGCGATCGATTGAGAGCGCGTGCGCTGGCGGAAATCGGCGGTCTTGAGCTTCAGCGTGACGGTCGAGCCGGCAAGCTCGCTGCTTTTGAGCCGCGACGACGTCCTCTCGCACAGCCCCCACAGAATTTTTTCCAGCGACGCGAAATCGCGGATGTCGGTCTCGAAGGTGGTTTCGCTGGAAATCGTTTTGGCACCGCGATCGGCCTCGACACGGCGGTCGTCGATGCCGCGGGCGAGTCGCCACAGCCTGCGGCCGTCACTCGGAAATTGTCGCATCATCTCGATCTCGTCGGCCTTTTGCAGGTCGGCGATGATGCGGAAGCCGCGCTGCACCAGGCGCTCCTGCGTCGCCGGTCCCACGCCGAAGATGAAGCCGACCGGCCTCGAAGCCAGCATCAAACGCGCTTCCTCCTGGTCGAGCGCGGCAAAGCCGCGCGGCTTGTCGAGATCGGAGGCGATCTTGGCCAAAAACTTGTTGCAGGACAGGCCGACCGAGACAGAGATGCCCACGTCGCGCTCGACGTCGCGGGCAAAGCGCGCCAGCACTTTTGCCGGGATCATGCCGTGCACCCGCTCGGTGCCGGAGAGATCGAGAAAGGCCTCGTCGATCGAGAGCGGCTCGACCAGCGGCGTCAACGCCTGCATGGCCTGGCGCACCTCGCGGCCGACGCGGACATATTTCGCCATGTCAGGCGGGATCACGATCGCATGCGGGCAGGCTTCCAGCGCTTTGAACATCGGCATCGCCGAGCGCACGCCATAGGTGCGGGCGATGTAGCAGGCCGCCGACACCACGCCGCGCTTGCCACCGCCGATGATGACGGGCTTGTCGGCGATGTCAGGATTGTCGCGCTTCTCGACCGTCGCATAGAAGGCGTCGCAGTCGATATGGGCGATGGTCAGGCTCGCGAGCGCGCGGTGGCGGACGAGGCGAGGGGAGCCGCAGGCGGAACAGCGTCGCACGCCCATGTCGAGATCGGCCAGACAATCCCGGCAGAAGCAGCGGGGCCCCGCCGGATCGGCGGCGCTCACGGCACATCGCGCTCCCAGGTCCGGTCGCCGAGCGCATCGCCCAGCACCTGCCGCGCTGCGGCAACGTTGGTCGGATGCAGTTCCGAGGCCTTGGCAAAGGTCTTCACGGTGTCGTCATCGCGCAGCACGAAATCGAGCACGCTGAGGAGGAAATTGGGGTCCGAGGCGGCGTTCCGGAGCGTCTCCGGGCCGACCCCTGTCTCAGCCAGGAACAGGCCCAGCCGCTCTGGATCGCCGGCCACGAAGGTTAGCGCCTGAATCGCAACGATTTCAGCGACTTCGCGGGGGTTGTGAACAGGCTTTTTCACGGGCCCGGTTTGCCTTTCCGTTAACTTTCGGTGTCTACTTTGGAATATGCCCGAGTCTTGGGACTGAGTCTCGGGCCTGAGTCTGCTGGCCCAGACAAGCAACTGGAAACCACATCGCAGAAAGTGGCCCCTCGGGTTTAACGAAACTAGAGCGAATCTGAGGCTAGTTTGAATCCAGTTTTCGAAGCGCCGGAGAGCGGCGCCTGAGGCGTCACATGTATAGGGCTTCGTGCCAATCAGGAGGGCGGGATGGCTAAGACCGTCCTGATCGTGGAAGACAACGAGCTCAACATGAAGCTCTTCCGCGACCTGTTGGAGGCGCACGGCTACCAGACCTCCGGCACCAGCAACGGCTACGAGGCGCTCGACCTCGTGCGCAAGATGCGGCCCGACCTGGTGCTGATGGATATCCAATTGCCGCAGGTCTCGGGGCTCGAGGTGACGCGCTGGATCAAGGACGATCCGGAGCTGCGCGCCATTCCCGTCGTCGCGGTCACGGCCTTCGCGATGAAGGGCGACGAAGAGCGCATCCGCGAGGGCGGGTGCGAAGCCTATTTGTCCAAGCCGATCTCGGTCGGCAAATTCATTGAGACGGTCCGGCGTTTTATCGGATAGGAAGTGAGTTCACAGTGTCCGCGCGTATCCTGGTTGTCGACGACGTTCCCGCCAACGTCAAACTGCTCGAAGCCCGTCTCTCGGCCGAATATTTCGACGTGATGACCGCCTCGAACGGCACCGAGGCGCTGGCGCTGGCCAGCCGCGCCGAATGCGACATCATCCTGCTCGACGTGATGATGCCCGACATGGACGGCTTTGAAGTCTGCCGCCGGCTCAAGACCGATCCGGCCACGCACCACATTCCCGTCGTGATGGTCACCGCGCTCGACAGCCCCTCCGACCGCAACCGCGGACTGGAAGCCGGCGCCGACGATTTCCTGACCAAGCCCGTCTCCGACGTCGTGCTGATCGCGCGCGTGCGCTCGCTGACGCGGCTGAAGATGATGACGGATGAGCTGCGCATGCGCGCCATCACCTCGCTCGAGATCGGCATGCAGGCGCCCGAGCGCAGCGCCATCGCCGATGCAGGCAAGGGCGGCCGCATCCTGCTGGTCGACGACCGGCAGTCGTCCTATGAGCGGCTGGCGACGATCCTCGCCGCCGAGCACACCATCGACGTCGAGCCGAATCCGACCGAAGCGCTGTTCCACGCCGCCGAGGGCAATTACGATCTGCTGATCGTCTCACTCGACCTGAACAATTTCGATGGCCTCAGGCTCTGCAGCCAGGCGCGCTCGCTGGAGCGCACGCGCCACGTGCCGATCCTGGCGATTGCGGAAGCGGAAAATGCCACGCGGCTGCTCCGCGGCCTCGAGATCGGCGTCAACGACTATCTGCTGCGGCCGATCGACAAGACCGAGCTCTTGGCGCGCGCCCGCACCCAGATCCGCCGCCGCCGCTACACCGATCATCTGCGCGACAACGTGCAGAACTCGATCGAGATGGCGATCACCGACGCGCTCACCGGCCTGCACAATCGCCGCTACATGGAGAGCCATCTGGCGACGCTCGCCGAGCAGGCCTCGTCCCGCGGCAAGCCGCTGGCGCTGATGATTTTGGACATCGACTATTTCAAGTCGATCAACGACAATTACGGCCACGACGCCGGCGACGACGTGCTGCGCGAATTCGCGGTGCGCGTGCGCAAGTCGATCCGCGGCATCGATCTCGCCTGCCGCTACGGCGGCGAGGAGTTCGTCATCGTGATGCCGGAGACCGATCTCCACGTCGCCGGCATGGTCGCCGAGCGCCTGCGCCGTTCGATCGCGGGCGAGCCGTTCGCCGTCCACAAGGGCACCAAGCGCATCGAGGTCACGATCTCGATCGGGCTCACCACGCTGGAGCAGAAGGGCGAGGCGGTCGCCGACGTCCTCAAGCGCGCCGACACCGCGCTGTACCGCGCCAAGCACGACGGGCGAAATCGCGTGGTGTCGCAGGCGGCGTGAGGCCGCTCGCGACAAAAAAGTGCGAAAACAACCCCATGCACAGTAGCCGGCGCCTGTCGGATCAATGGCTTATGAGCCAGTGAGGCCGTTTGACTCGTCGGGCAAAACAGGCGCATTTTGATATGATCGGGCAGGGCGTGGCGGAGCTCCCTCCGGCTCCAGAGATGCGCCCTTAGATTCCGAGATAGGCAGACTGGACCTGTTTGCTGTTCGCGAGCTCGTCGCTTTTTCCCTGCATGGTCACGCGCCCGCTCTCCAGCACGTAAGCGCGGTCGACCAGTGACAACGCGCGGCTGACATTCTGCTCGACCAGCAGGATGGCGGTGCCCATCTTGCCGATTTCTGCAATCTTCTCGAACGTGACGTCGGTCATCACCGGCGCCAAGCCAAGTGACGGCTCGTCCAGCATCAAGAGCCGCGGCTTTAGCATGAGACCGCGGCCGACCGCGAGCATCTGCTGCTCGCCGCCGCTCATCGTCCCCGCGAGCTGCTTTTTGCGCTCGGCCAACCGCGGAAAAATCTCATAGACGAGCTCCATCGTCTTGGCGCGCTCGACCTTGGCCCTTGGCACAAAGGCGCCGATTTCCAGATTTTCCTGCACGGACATCTCGGGAAAAACCTGGCGCCCTTCCGGGACATGGGCGATGCCCAATTCCGGAATCCTGTGAGGTGGCAGCGAGGCCAAGTCGATGCCGTCGAAACTGATGATCCCCGACGTGAGGCGAACCAGTCCGGAGATGGCGCGCAGGGTCGTGCTCTTGCCGGCACCGTTCGCGCCCAACAGACCAACGGCTTCACCCGCGTTGACGCGGATCGAGACCTGGGAAATCGCCGGCACCGCACCGTAGACCGCGCTGACGCCCTTGAGCTCAAGCATGAGCCCCTCCGCCTGCACCTGCATAGCCGGAGCCGAGATAGGCACGGATGACCTCGGGATTTTCGACAATCTCCTTCGGCGCGCCCTCCGCGATCTTCTGGCCGTGGTCGAGCACGACGATGTGTCGGGCGACCGCCATGATCGCGCGCATCACATGCTCGACGATCACGATCGTGAGCCCGCGCTGCGACAGTTTGCCGACCAGCGCCACCGCCTGATCGATCTCCGCCGGGTTGAGCCCCGCCATCACCTCGTCGAGCAGCAGGATGCGCGGCTGTGTCGCCAGCGCACGCGCCATTTCCAGCCGGCGCTGGTCGATGGTGGTGAGGTCCTTGGCCGGCGTCTGCTCGCGCGCGGCGAGCCCGACGAAGTCGATGGCCTCGCGCGCTTTTTCGCGCGCGGCGATGACGTGGCGATCGCGCAGAAAGGCGCCGGTCATGACATTGGCAAGCACCGTCATTGCACCGAAGGGCTTTGCGACCTGGAAGGTGCGTGCGAGGCCCAGCGCGCAGACGTCATGCGGCTTCAGGCCGACGACTTCCTGCCCGAAGGCCAGCACGGAGCCGGAATCGGCGCGATGAAAGCCGGTGATGAGATGAAAGCTCGTGGTCTTGCCGGCGCCGTTCGGCCCGATCAGCGCCACCGTTTCGTTCTGCTTGACGGTGAAGCTGACGTCCTGCACGGCGCGCAGGCCGCCGAAACGCTTGTTCAGGCCCGTCACCACCAGCGCATCCGTCATGGCAATGTCCTCATTCGCGCCGGCCGCCGGTCGAGATGCCGTTGCCAGAGGTCGTTGAACAGGCCCATCAAGCCGGTCGGCCGCCACAGGATGATCGCCATCAGGATCAGGCTGTAGACGGTGAGCTGGATGCCGCCGGTCGAGGAGCCGAGCCAGCTTTGCAGCAAAGCCGAGGTGGTCTCCAGCAACACCGTGCCGACCACCGGGCCCCACAGCGTGCCGATGCCCCCGACGATCGAGACCAGCGCGGCCTCGATCGAGATGTTGAAACTGAACGCGGTCGCGGGATCGATGAAATAGATGTACTGGACGTAGAACGTGCCTGCGAGCGCGGTGAGGAACGCGCTGATCATGTAGATGTGGCGCTTGATGCGCGGCGCGTTCACGCCGATCGCCTCCGCCGCATCCTCGTCCTCGCCGATGGCGACGAGGTAGTAGCCCATCCATGAACGCTCGATGCGCCAGGTGATCACCAGCCCCAGCACCAGCAGGCCGAGCACCACATAATAGTAGGACGCCTTGGTCTCGAATTGCATCATCAAGGGCGAGCTGCCGAGATTTGGAATGGTGGTGCCTTCGGCGCCCCAGGCGAAATCGCGGAACTTCAGGAAGATCAGCATCAACGCCTGAGCGGTCGCGATGGTGGCGATGGTGAAATAGGGGCCGCGCAGGCGAAAGCAGAGCCAGCCGACCGGAAGGCTCGCCAGCATCGCGACGAAGCCGCCGGCGATCATGCCGATCCACGGCGAGATGTTGAAATCGATCTGCATGATGGTCGAGGTATAGGCGCCGAGCCCGAAATAGGCGACGTGGCCGAGCGACAGCTGCTTGGCATAGCCACCCATCAGGTTCCAGGCGACGCCGATGAACGAAAACAGCAGGATGCGGATGAAGATGTCGAGTGCGAACCCGTTGCTGACGAGTTGCGGAAGCAGCAGCAGGATCATGCCGAGCGTGGCCAGGGCAGCCACCTGCCACTTGCTGGTGTTGTCAGCGTCCTTGCCCACTAGCGCATTCTCCCACCGCCAAGGCCTTGCGGCTTGAACGCCAGCGTCAGCAGCAGCATGGCAAACACCACGATCAATCCGGAATCGGCGCCGACGAACTGGATGCCGAGCGATTCTGCAATTCCCATCATCACGCTTGCGACCAGGGCGCCGAGCACGTTGCCGAGCGTACCCAGCACGACCGCAACAAAGGCCATCAGCACGAACACCTGGCCTACGAACGGATAGGCCGAATAAAACGGCATCAGCAGCGAGCCCGCGGCGCCCGCAAGCGCCAGGGCCGCGCCGAAGGCGACACAGAACACGCGGTTGGAGTTGATGCCCATCAGCGTTGCGACATCGCGGTTCTGCGCCGCGGCGCGCATCGCCTTGCCGAGATCGGTCGTGTGCAGGAAAGCCCATAGCGCGCCGCTCAAGGCCATCGCGACCACGAAGGCGATCAGCTTCGCTTCCGGAATGTAGAGTCCGCCGAAGTGAAGGGCTTCGTCCGAATAGGAGGTGTGAACCGTGCGGTAGTTCGCGGTGAACAGCAACAGCGCAAGATTGAGCAGCAGCAGCGACAGCGCAAAGGTCAGGAAGATCTGCGGCATGTCGTTCGGCCCCAGCACCCTGCGGATGAGGAAGTGCTGGACCAGCACACCGATCAAGAACAAGGTCGGCATCGACACGAGCAGCGACAGAAGCGGATCCACGCCAAAATAGGTGGCGAGGAAATAGCTGATGTACATTCCGATCATCACGAATTCGCCCTGGGCGAAATTGACAATCTTCACGACGCCGAAGATCAGCGTCACGCCGATGCTGACGAGTGCGTAGATGCCACCGATCAGCAGGCCGTTGATGACGGCCTGAGCCACTGTCTCCAGCATTGCGACTTCTCGTCCTCAGCTTTTGATGAGCGGTGCGCGGGCATCTTCCTTGGGGAAGACGCTGGCGAGGTCGCCATTCTGCCACTGCACCCCGACGGGGCGGCCATAGGCATTCTTGCCATCTGGCTCGAACTTGACCCTTCCGCCGGGCGCCATGGCTGCATAACCCGAGGATACGTCGAGCGTCGACAGCGCCTCTCGCACCTTCTGCGGATCTGCGGAGGCGGCGCGCTCGAGCGCCTCCGCCAGCATGAAGGTTTGGGCTACCAGCCCGCCGGCATATTCGAACAGGAAGTCGCCGGTGATTTTCTTGTAGGCCTCGTTCACCTTCTGGCAGTCCGGGCTCATGTCGTGATTCCAATGAGCGACCCCCTGCAGGCCCTCGGCCAGCTTGCCGACATTCTTGTAGAAATCCGGAATGACAAAGCCGCCGGAGCCACCATTGATCGCGACGTTGAGGCCGACCTGCTTCACCGTGCGCACGATCAGGATCAGATCGTTGAGGTAGGAGACTGAAAACAGCGCATTCGCCCCTGAAGCCTTCACCTTGTTGATCAGGGGGCCTGCATCCGTGAAACCCGCCGAATAAGGTTCGAACATCACGATCTCGACGCCTTCGCCCGGTGCCAGCTCCTTCAAGCCGTTCGAGGTGGAGGTGCCGAAAGCGGTGTTCTCGAAGATCACGGCCACCTTCGGCTGGTCGCTGACGAGCTTGGCCATCTGGAGCTGCGCGCGGGCGAATTGCGAGGCGCGCGCGAACGGCGTGAAGGTGAATTTGCGGCCCTTGTTGAGCTGGTCGGAGCTCGAACCGGTGATGATCGGCACCTTGGCACGCTCGCAGACTTCGCTCGCAATCAAGGTGAGCGCGCTGGCGAAGCAGCCATGGATCGCCGACAGTTTGTTGCCGGTGATCAGCCGGTCGGTCTCGGTACGGGTCACCGTCGTATCGCTCTGCACATCGGAGATGATGAGGTTGAGCTTGGCGCCGCCGAGCGACTTGATGCCGCCAGCCTCATTGATCATGTCGACTGCAAGCTTGGCTGCGGCGACGCAGCCGGTACCGATCTGCGCCATGCTGCCGGTGGTGGGATAGAGCCCGCCGATATTGACGACGTCAGCAGCGTAACCACGGAGCGGCACCGCGCCGAAGGCGCCGGCAGCCAATGCGCCGCCTGCCTTGATGAGGAATTTGCGGCGACTGTGCTGGCTGGAGGGGAGGGGGTTCGAAACGCACTCGCGATCGCGGACGGACTTGTGGCGTTGTCTTGTCATGCCGTTTCCTCCCTGTTCGGATCTGTCGCCGGGCCTAAAGGCCCAGCCGTCCGCATTGTCGAGAAGCGTAACCCCATTCAGAATTGTTTACAATGTCGTCTACAATATTATTATCGGTTCAAAGCAAGCGGCGCCTGCGCGGCGCGCGTTGACGGATCAGGACAGCATGGCCGTAAAATCGATCAAGCCAGGGAGGGGCGGGGTCAAGGTCGCCGAGAAGGCCTTGGACAAACCCGCCGACGCATGTGCTGCGCAGGCGCCGGCCGCGGCCGACTTGATTGCACGGCGGATCGAGGAAGATATCGTGCTCGGGCGACGGCATCCGCGCGAGCGCCTGATCGAGCAGGATCTTTGCGATCTGTTTCAGACCCATCGCGGTGACGTGCGGCTTGCGCTGTTCGAGCTGGAGCGGAAGGGACTGATCGAGCGCATCCCCAATCGGGGCGCGATGGTGCGCGGATTGACGCCGCATGAGGTGCGTGCGATCTACGCCGTCCGTGAGGAATTGGAGGTGATGGCGGTGCGCATCATTCCGTTCCCCGTTGCCTCACACGAAATCGGTCGGCTCGAAGAACTTCACCGCGAGCACAGCGCGGCCGTCGCATCCGGTGATCTGCTCACTGTGTTCTACAGCAATCTGAGCTTTCACCAGACCTTGTTTGGCCTGTGCGGCAATTCCTGCCTGATCGAGACCGTCGATCAGTTGGCACGTAAGGTCCACGGAATACGCTTCTATGCCAACGCATCGCCGGAATCGCTCGATCGCGCGCGCCTCGATCATCTGAAGATGATCAAGGCGCTACGCGGTGGCCGTCGCGATGAACTGATCTCGCTGACGCGTCGGCATCTAAGACCCTCGCCGGAAGCCTACATCAAGGCATATAAGCAGCGTTTCGGTAAGAGCGACGCGGCGGGGGCGTAGGAGCGCGGTCGCGGTCGTCATACCAGCAAGCGCGCCTTAATGATCACTGGAGCACTGGATCTCCCGCTTTCTCGCGGGTGATGATACCGGGCGCTGCTGCGAGCAGTCATTGCTGAGGTGCGCGCTTGCCTCGCGTGGCCGTCGGCTTCGCCGCACCACCGCCCACATCAACCCCCGCATTCCGCAGCAGCACCTTCGCCGCTTCCTTCGCCGCGCGCGCCATGGCCGGATCATCACGCACTAGGTCCTGTGCGATCGAGCCGTCGACCAGCAGCACGAGCTGCGTTGCGAGCGCTTCGGCTTCCGCTACGCCAAGCTCGGTCAACCGCTCGCGAAACCAGACGCGGCGGCTTTCCTTGAAGGCGATCGCGATCTTCTTCACGGCACGGTCGGTGGGGCCGAGCTCGGCGACGGCATTCACGAACGGGCAGCCGCGAAAATCCTTCGCTGAAAAGCGCCGCTCCAGCGAATCGAAGGTACCGAGAATCTGTTCGGCCGGCGGCTTGTCGGAGGGGCGCGCATGCACGAAGCGGCGCTCCAGATAGGCCGCGATCAGCGCGTCCTTGGAGGGGAAGTGGTTGTAGAGCGTGCGCTTGGAGATGCCGATCTCGGCCGCGATGGTGTCGACGCCGATGGCGCGAATGCCTTGCAGATAGAACAGCTTGTCGGCGGTCTCGAGGATCCGCTCTTTCATCGTCTGTGGGGCGGGCGGGGGAGCCATGCGGCGGCGAATGTTCTGTTGGCTTGACAGTGCGACCCTTCTATAGACTAATTACACAGGTCTGTGTAACCAAAATCAACGCGAATGGCAGGCGCCGGCACGCGTGCCGTGCCCACGAGGGAGAACAACAATGCCCCTGTTGCAGGTCCTGCGTCCGACATTGCCGATCCTGATCGGCGCCTCGATCATGCTGACGCTGAGCATGGGGCTGCGGCAGTCGCTCGGCATCTTCATGCAGCCGCTGACGCACGACATCCACCTGTCGGTGTCGGACTTCACGCTGGCACTCGCCGTGCAGAACCTCGCCTGGGGCTTCCTCCAGCCGCTCGCCGGCGCGATGACCGTGCGCTACGGCTTCCGCCCGATCATGATCGTCGGCGCACTGATGTACATCGCAGGCCTCATCCTGATGACGACCGCGAACGGGCTCGTCAGCATCATGATCGGCGCCGGCGTGCTGATCGGCACATCGCTTGCCTGCACCGCGGCTGCGATCGCGATGTCGGTGGCGGCGCGCGCGGTTCCGGCGACGGTGCGCTCCACCGTGCTCGGCATCGTCTCCGGCGCGGGCTCGCTCGGCGCGCTGCTGTCGGCGCCGATCGGGCAGATGCTCAACGAGGGTTTTGGCTGGCGCATCGGGCTTGCCGGCTTCGTCGTCATGTCGGTGCTGATGATCCCGGCTGCCTGGTATGCCGGCCGCGTTGATGCCATCCCGCTGCCGAAGCCGGCCGCCGACGATATCGGCGACGCCACGGCTGCGTCCGTCGCGAAGTTGGCGTTCGGCAATGCCTCCTTCGTGGTCATGACGTGCGCTTATCTGGTCTGCGGCATGCAGCTGGTGTTCCTCACCACGCATCTGCCGTCCTATCTGGCGATCTGCGGCCTCGATCCGATGCTGAGCGCGCAGACGCTCGGCATGATCGGCGGCTTCAACGTGCTGGGCTCGCTGTTCTTCGGCTGGGCCGGCCAGCGCTGGAACAAGCTGGCGCTGCTCGGCGGCATCTACATCTTCCGCTCGCTCGCGCTCGCCTGGTATTTCATGCTGCCGGCCACGCCATTCTCGACGCTGCTGTTCGGCGCGATCATGGGCTTCCTCTGGATGGGCGTCGGCCCGCTGGTCGCAGGCGCCGTCGCCGAGATGTTCGGCCTGCGCTGGCAGGCCATGATCCAGGGCCTCGCCTTCATGAGCCACCAGATCGGCAGCTTCCTCGGTGCCTACGGAGGAGGGGTGATCTACGACGCGCTCGGCTCCTACAACATGGCCTGGCGCATCGGCGTGGCGCTGGGTCTCGCCGGCGGCATCATCCAGGTCGCGTTCGCGCTGACCCGGCCTTCGCAGCCGCCGGCGCCGGTGTTGCGGACGGCGTAGGTGGAGGCGTGGTCGCTCGGCAGCTTCGGAGCCTACGGCGGACGCCTCGCTGCTTGGTCGCGATGGGGCTACTTGGGACCCAATTCGGACTTTGATTGGTATCCTGAGCCGCACATCAGCCGCCTCCCAACTTGGTGGCTTCCCGCACGAGGAGGTCCATCAACATCCTGGCGGGCATCTCGCGGGCAAGCCCGGCTGCCTGGCCTGACCAGAGTGGCATGAAATCGGCGCTCCCTTTCTGCTCAGCCGCAGCACGCAGCGACGGCAGTTCACCCATGGGCAGCGGAAAGTCCGGCGCCGCATCCGACCAGGGGCCAATCTCGGCGGCAAGGCGATTGACCAGAACCCTCGCCGGTCGCCCGGAGAACACGTTTGTCACGACAGTCCGGTTCGACCGCGCATTTCGCAGGGCTTCGCGATAGAGCGGGGGCGTTGCCGCCTCGGCACAAAGCAGAAAGGCGGTTCCAACCTGCGCGCCGGCAGCCCCGAGTGCGAACGCCGCTGCGATCCCCCGTCCATCCCCGATCCCGCCGGCTGCGATCACGGGCACGCTGACGGCGTCAGCGACTTGTGGCACCAGGGCGAACGTGCCGGCCTGTGAGGCGACCGCACGCTTGCGGTCAGAATCGAGGAATGAGCCTCGATGTCCGCCGGCTTCGTACCCCTGGGCGATGATCGCATCGGCACCATGCTTTTCGAGCCAGCATGCTTCGTCGACCGTCGTCGCCGATGACATCACCTTGCAGCCAGCTGCCTTGACCCGATCGACCAATCGGGGCTCGGGCAAACCGAAATGAAAGCTTACCACCTCCGGCCGGACCTGTTCGACGACGGCGACCGCGACATCGCCGAACGGAGCGAGATCGAGGCGCGGTGGAACCGTTGCGGGGTCGATGCCGAGTTCGCGATAATACGACGAAAGCTTCTCATGCCATGCACGCTCGCGAGCGGCGTCCGCCTTTGCCGCATCGTGGCAGAAGAAGTTGAGATTGATTGGGTTCTTCGTCAGTCGCCGTAGCTCGGCAGCGGTCTTTGCAATGAGCTCAGGCGTCAAGACAGCGCAACCGATCGAGCCGATGCCGCCGGCATTCGAGACCGCGGCTGCAAGATCCACCGTGCCCAATCCGGCCATCGGCGCCAGCACAATCGGATGCTCGATCTTGAACAATTCAACAAGACGCCGGTCAGACCACATTGCACACCTCCTACCAGCGGCCGGCGGACGCGCCGCCATCGACATGCATGATCTCGCCGGTGACGAACGCCGCCCGCTCAAGATACATCACGGCGTCGACGACCTCCTGTATCTCGCCCATGCGGCCCATCGGCTGCAAGCCTGCGAGGAAACCATGCGCCTGCGGCGCATGCATCGGGGTCGCGATCGCACCAGGTGATACCGCATTCACGCGGATATTCCGGCTTGCGTACTCGATCGCGAGCGAGCGGGTGGTCGCGTTGAGCCCGCCTTTGGTGAGCGCCGCCAACGCCGCCGCCAGGGAGGCCATCGGCTGCTCGGCGATCGTGGCCGTGATATTGACGATGTGACCCGAGCCCGCGAGCAGCATCCTCGCCGCCGCTCGTTGCGTCAGATTGAAAAAGCCCGCGAGATTGACCCCGACCATCGTGGCGAAGTCGGCCTCGGAATACTCGGTAAAGGGCTTCGGAATGAACAGGCCGGCATTGTTGATGAGCGTATCGATCCGTCCGAAGCGCTCGATGGCCAGTTCCACGATGCGATCGGCCGTCTCTGCGCTGGCGATATCGCCGGCGACCGCAAGCATCGATGGATCGTCGCTGCTGCCGATCGAACGAGAACTGGCAACGACGTGATAGCCGATATCGCGATAGGCCTTGAGCAAGGCCGCGCCAATGCCGCGCGATGCCCCGGTGATGATGACAACCTTCCGTTCGGACATCATATTCGCTTCTCCTTCACGCAAAGTGCATGGATGAGCGAACAGTTACCCTGATCGAGGCAATGCCGCTTTGCATCGCCTGCTCAGCTATTGTCATTTCCTGCCGTCGGAGGCTGCCAATCGTTACATCGGTAACAAAGTCAAGCCAGCAGGTTTCGCCGATATTGCGCCGGCGTCTGGCCCGTGGCTCGCCGGAATGCGCGGGTGAAATTGGCCTGGCACGAAAACCTGAGCGCGAGGGCGATATCGATCAAGGCCCGGTCCGCATGGCAGAGCAGATCTTTGGCGCGGTCGAGGCGCCTTGCACTGACATGCCGATGCGGCGATTTGCCGATGGCGGCCTTGAACGCGCGCGCGAAATAAAACTCACTCAGGCAGGCAACCGACGCCAGCCGCGCGACCGTCAGATCGCCCTCCAAATTGGCTTCGATATAGTCTAGCACGCGCGCCAGTCTGCGTCGGTCGAGCCCTTCGCCTGAAGCGGGCGTGACGAGGCCGGACTGCGACGCGGCATGGTTCTGGATCAATCTCGCCACCAGGCTCAACGCCAGGGTTTCGGCGAGCAGCCTACCCGCGGAAGTCTCGTGTTCCAGTTCGAGCATGATGGCATAGGCGATCTCGGCAAGCAGTGGATCGCGGAAGCCGCCCTTGCGGCGGAGCGAATCGATCGCAGTCGCGTCGAACCCTTCACCCAGATTGTCCGACAAGAACAAGCTGGGCGGCAGGTAAAGATGCAAAATCGCCGGCACCGGCTCCGACATGTCGATCAGGCCTTCCTGGACGCCGGCCGGACGCAACCAGATCGTTCCACGTTCGGAGACGGTCGAGTCGATGGCCCCGTCCAGCCGACGCGTGACAACGGACCGATTACCGCGCACATCAACGCAGATCTCGGCATCAGGCTGGGGCTTATTCCAGGCAACCGTACCGCTGTGGCTGCGAAGCTCTGCCGTGAGATTCGACCAACCGCGCGGGGCGGATGAGGCCAACAGCCCGGCGACGCCGTATTTGCTGGAGCCGCGTTCGCCTGACGGCGTCGGCTGAGATGTCAATTCCTGATTTCGGCCAAATGAACTCACGCGGGCGTTACCTTTGGACATGCCACGGACTCGACGCCGTTAACGTGGCCGGACTCGTGGCTGACCGCAACTCTCGCCGTCATCTTATCACACACCTGCGATCAACGCAGCATAGCCGCTCACTCCCGTTATTGGGCCCTTAGCGGACCAATCGCGGTACGACGCGTGGTGGCGGCTTATGACCAAAGCGGACGCTAACCATCGAGGTCGGTGCGCGTGCCATGAGTTGGCTACGCGCGAAGTGTTCGGCGAGAGGCGGCTTGGCCAACGCCTGATGTCGCGATGCCGGCAGTCTTTCCAGCAGCTTCCCGAGATGGGAAAGGGTTTGCATCAGCGCGGATCTCACGGCTGGCTCGATCTTCGCGCAAATGAACCAGCAGACCAGCATCAGCAGACCCAGCGCGATCCATACGGCCGAGGTCGCGTCGAGGCCGGCATCGACCAGGGCACGAATAATCGCCGCGCCAATGACGTTATGGGTGAGATAGAGCGGATAGGTGATCAGTCCGAGCGTTCTCAAATAGGCTGGTGTGTTGGGCGAAGCGATACCCGCAGAGCGCCTGCTCCGGTTCGCGGCCAGCGCAATGAGGAGCACCGCCGCCGCCCAAACCATGATCGGCACAACGGCTGATTGATCCGCGATAGCGGGTATGGACGTCAGAAAGAACGAGGCAAAGACGTAGATCTCTGCGGCGCCTGAAAGACAGGTGGTGGCAACGGCGACCTGTTCGAGCCTCGTCAACTGTCTGTTCGCAGACATGAACAGCCAGATCCCCAGCGCAAAGAAGCAGCCATGGCTCAACAGGAATGCTGCGCACGGCACCCGAAACATCAGGATGACGAGGTAGGGCAGGTCGGATGGCGTCGTGCATGACACGACCTGCAGCGCGACCGCATTGAATATTGCGCTGTAGATGGTGAGACCCCACGCCAGGTGTCGCAGGGTGATCCTCTTCGTGAGCATCGCGCAAAACACGAGACCATAAAACGCCGTCTCGGCTGCCAGCGTCCAGTAGACCTCGTCGAGCCATTGACCTGTGACGCCCTTGGGCACCATCAGCATGGCGTGGATGTAGGGCAGAATGAATTCGGATGCCGGTCCACTCCCGAAGAGCAGCAGAACGATGAACGTCGCGGTGGCGCAAACCCAGACCGCCGGATAAAGCCTGAGTGCACGACCGAGAAGAAACTCGCCCGGCGAGGACTGGCTTGCGGAATTCGCGATGACGAAACCGGAAATGACAAAGAAGATCTCGACGCCCACCCAGCCGAACCATGTGAAGGGGGCGGCAGAGGGGTAGATGACATCGGCGGCGACGGTACGCTCGAAACCCGGGACGCCAATCGAGAACCAGGCCCAGGACCAGAACATCTGGTGAAAAATGGCGACTCCGACGGCGGCCCCGAAGCGCAGCGGATCCAGCAACGGCAAATGGCTTTTCACGGCAATGGACCAAATTCATGCAACGATCCCGCTGGAGATATTGGATCGCCTCATGACGCTCTTTGACGTGGGTCACACTTGCTCCGCTGCCCAATTTCGAGGCGCCTTAGTTCGTTGGACGCGCAATTGAACTTTAGGCTCCCGAGGCGATTGTTCCGATATCGCCGAGTTGGACGTGGTATCGTCGCCTGAGAGCCATTTCTCTCCAGCCGATCAGCAGGGCGACCGTCGCCTGTCACGCCAAGGAGGCCGCTTCGATGCGCGGCCTCAGCGAATGCCGTTTTCCGAATAAGCCAGCTGGAGTCAGGCCCTTCGCATGAAAATTCGTGTCGGCTTCGAGATGATCTACGACTTTCCGCAAGCGACGCCTTTGATCGCGGTGGTGGGCATGCACTTCACGCGGGCCTCCGACGTCATCGTGCCCGACTACCTCACAAGCCAGCCCTCCGTGCCGATCGCGCCCTATCGCGACGGCTTCGGCAACTGGTGCAGCCGGATCGTCGCGCCCGCCGGTCGGGTGCGCCTCTCCGCCGATGGGTCGGTGCGCGATAGCGGTTTGCCCGATGTGATCGTGCCTTCAGCCACGCAACACGCCGTCGAGGATCTGCCGGCGGACACCATCGTTTACCTCCTCGGGAGCCGGTACTGCGAGACCGACCGGCTGTCCGACATCGCATGGAAGCTGTTCGAGAAGACCGGGCCGGGCTGGGCCCGGGTCCAGGCGATCTGCGATTTCGTTCACAATCATATCGCGTTCGGCTACGAGCACGCCCGCGCAACCAAGACGGCGTGGGAAGCCTTCAACGAGCGCAAGGGCGTTTGCCGCGATTACGCGCATCTGGCCATCTCGTTCTGCCGCTGCATGAATATTCCCGCGCGCTATTGCACCGGCTATCTCGGCGATATCGGCATGCCGCCACCGTATGCGCCCGGCGATTTTGCCGGCTGGTTCGAGGCCTATCTCGGCGGCCGCTGGTACACCTTCGATGCGCGCAACAACACGCCGCGAATTGGCCGCGTCCTGATTGCACAAGGCCGCGATGCCGCGGATGTTCCGATCACCCAGACGTTCGGACCCAACACGCTCGTCAGCTTCAAGGTGTGGACGGATGAAGTCGTGGAGACGTCCGGCGCCGCCTCGAGCTGAAGTGACCGCGATTGACCTCGCTATCGGGGAGGGGGCCTGCTATACTCCTCACATCACCGCACGCTGCCGGGCTGCTATCGGTGACTGAGAGCATTGCGCTCCCGCCTTGACCTCAAAGGGCGGTCTGATGTCCGACAGTCGCAAATTCGAACTTCGCGAGTGGCTCGTGCCTCCGGTGCTGGTGCCGGTCTTCTTCGCGCTGCCGATCGCTGCCGTGGCCGTTCTGTAGCGATCGCTCTGCTCGGCCAATATGCGCGAAAGAGCAAGCCGATCGCCCGAAACCGATCAGGAGTTGGAATGGCAAACACAGCAATCATCAGGGACGCCTACGGGATGCCGGCAACCTTCGTCGGTTCAAAAACCGGCCGGGACGACGCTCCCTTCGTTTTCGTCAGGGTTGGAAACGAAGAGCGGCGGATGCGATGGTCCGAATGGGATGCGCTTCCAGCCTGGACCGGCGCGCCGCCACCCTGGGCAGGCAAACAGAAACAATGACGGGATGCACCACATGAAAATCGTCTGGATCAGAACGTCAATGACGACACTTCTCCTGACGTGCGCGCTTGGCCTATTCGCGCGAGCTGCTCTCGCCGCGGAGCCAGGCTGTCGCGCCATCGAAAGCACCTCTGCGCGACTTGCCTGTTATGACTCGGCGTTTCCTCCCAAAGCGAAGAAGCCAGCCGAGGCCATTATCGATTCACCGGCTGGCTACAAGGACCCGTTCGCTGACGAAGAAGCGCGAACCGCGGCCAAGCTGAAGAACATTTGCCGCGGCTGCTAGATGTCGCCTTAACGGCGGCCGCTGCCAGAGATCACATTGGAGCGCGGAGCCCGGGCGAACTCACCCACTGATTGATCTCAATCGCGTTGTCCATCTGATCAGCCTTCCGCAGCAACTCGGCACGACGAATGCCAACAGGCAAGTGTTCAGCCTGCTTCCGCAAGTTGAAGGCCTCTTGCGTCAAGCGGAATTCCAAAGTTGAAGGTTGATCGAGAACTCGCAGATGCGACATGATGCGCGCTCCCTTGCTCGGTGAGGGCGGGAGCGCAGGGAGCGCTCTCATCGCCGGTAGATGCCATGGGCCGGGCGGTGCTGATCCCTATATGTGTGCTTGGTAGCATTTGAACCAGACCACGATCAGATCTTGAAGTAGACGTGCCTGTAGATGACGTTTCCAGCGATTTCGTTCCAGCGAGTTCCTGGCGGTTATCTGTCAGTCGTTGACGGCGCTTGCATCTGCAGCCTGCGCATTGGCGAGATCGATCGAACCGATCGAGACCATCTCCATGGAGCCGCGGACGTTCTCCGAGGGCACCGTGATCATCGTCGCAACGCGGCGATAAGCCGGGAAGCTGAGACCCTCGATCGCCTCCTCGTCGGTGACGACATCATATGTGCCGGCGGGCAGCAGCCGCTCGATGCCGCGAATCCGAAACGGATGTCTGAACGTGACGGCTTCTCGCCGCGAGCGGATGGTCATGCAGGCCTGCCTTTTCGACAAGAGGGGCTCAACCGACCTGGCGATACGACCATGCGCCCGTTGCGCCGCAATAGCCAGCACTATCGTCGAAACGTGGCGCGCCGCGGCTGGTCGAGATGACCGCACACCCTATCGGCTTGAACCAAAGCGCTCTGAGGTTGCGTGGCGATCAGGCAGGCAGGAGCGAGGACGGATCTTGCCTCGCACGCCGTGCGGCGACCTGCCTGGTGATCTACGACGCACTCGAGTCCTACAACATGGCATGGCGCATCGGCGTCGCGCTGGTCTCGCCGGCGGCATCATCCAGGTCGCGTTCGCGCTGA